>NZ_LQIT01000099.1 GCF_001499965.1 Mycobacterium sp. GA-2829 | reverse complement strand
GCGATCAGGTGATCGTCAGTTCATGTTCCACGGCTCGCCGTAGGTGGTGACGCTGTCACCGGTCGAGGCGATCAGCCGGGCGTACGGACGCAGCAGCACACCACCGGCCGCACCGGTCACGGTGCCGTGAGCGTTGGACACCGCCACGGTTCCTTCGGCGCCGCTGACGTCGACGGCGAAGGTGGCGACTTCCTGGATGCCGGGGCCGTTGCCCAGGTCCGCGCTGATCGACACACCCGGGAACAGCGGCGGGGTCACGACCTCAGGCAGCAGATCGATACGGTCGCCACCACCGATCGGGTTGATGACACCGAAGTCGGGGCTGTCGAAGGCGATGTTCGGGGTGGTGTAGCTGAAGTTGATGCCCACGCCCAGCGACCAGGGGAAGCCGATCTGGTAACCCAGCTCCAGCGAGCCCTCGAAGTCCTCGGCACCCTCGCCGGCGACGATGTACTTGGCGCGGCCCGAGTGGAACCACTCACGGGTCAACCGGTTGCGGTCCAGCGGGAACACGCCGTTGAGGAAGGTGTCCCACTGCTGCACGGTCAAGGTGCGGCCCTGACCGTCGAGGAGGCTGAGCTCGTTGTCCAGACCCGCGTTGGAGGTGCCCGTGCTCGTGAACAGAGCCGCAACGGCCGC
>NZ_LQIT01000098.1 GCF_001499965.1 Mycobacterium sp. GA-2829 | reverse complement strand
GCGAACGCCCCGATCCCCAGTGCCGGGGTCAGCTCGGTGCCGTCGGTCAGCGTCATCTTCTGCGCGGCGTTGTGGGTGTCGAAACACAGATGCGGGCGGCCGCGTTTGCACGCCCGGCACTGTCCGCACACCGCGCGCCAGTTCAGGATCACGAAGTCGCCGGGTTCGACGTTGGTCACACCCGCCCCGACTGATTCGACCGTGCCCGCGGCCTCATGGCCCAGCAGGAACGGGTACTCGTCGTTGATCCCACCCTCGCGGTAGGTCAGATCCGTGTGGCAGACACCGCAGGCGATGATGTCGACCACGACCTCACCGGGCCCCGGATCCGGGATCACGATGTCGACCACTTCCACCGGCTGCTTCTTCGACCGGGAGATCACCCCACGCACTGTCTGACTCATGGCCTACAACCTAGTGCCTCCGGTGTCCGGAGGAATCGGAGTCGGCCTCGGCGAAACGCCGGATCGAACCGGGTGGTCCGCTCTACCGTTGATCCGAGCGAGATGAACACGATGGTTACTTCAGCGGCCACTTCCGCGCATGCCGAACTCACGGCCGCCGCGCGGGCGGCGCCCGCGCGGCGGCCGAGAGTTAGGGATGCGGGCAAGGGGCGGCAGAAGTGACCAAACTGGTGATAAGACCCGGGTCAACGGAGGAGCGCACCCCCCGCGTCGAGCCCGACGATAGCCGAGG
>NZ_LQIT01000097.1 GCF_001499965.1 Mycobacterium sp. GA-2829 | reverse complement strand
CGGGGTTGGCCGGTGTCCTGGTCGGCCGGTGGGATCCAGTAGGTGCGGCCGTCGCCGGGGCGTTCGGTGGTGTAACCGGTGTTCTCGATCATGAGGTTGCCGGGCGGGCAGGCCAGCGCCATGGTGTTGATGTTGGTTTGGCCGTTGCCGGCGGCGAAGTCGTCGGTGTGGTGGGCTTCGGTGCCGTAGAACGGCACCGTGCACTGGGGATGGGTGCAGCCCCGATCGCGGGCGAACATCGCCAACCGCTGCGCGGTAGTGGCACAGCGGCGGGCGCGGCCGAAGTAGAGGACCTCTTCGTGGTGGTCGTCGAAGATCGCCAAATAATGCCGACTGCGACCGGCCATGCGGATGAGGTCACGGATCGGTAGGCGGCTGCCGCCGCCGGTGAACGCCCACCCGGTGCCGCGTTCGAGGTCGGCGAGGTTGGCGTTGGCCACGATCGTCGCCGGCACGCCGGCCAGCTGGCCCATGGCGCCGGATTCGATGGCCAGGCGCAGCGCGGTGGTCAACGCGTCGTGGTGGCGCTGGCCGGTGGTGCGTTGGTCACGGCCGGAGACCTCAGCGACCACGGCGTCGTCGTGGGGCAGGTTCACCCCGGGGGCGCCGTATTTCTCGAGGGCGACTTCGAGGTAGGCGCGGGCTTCGGGGGTGATGTAGCCGGAGATGCGGCTCATCCCGTCGGCTTGTTGGCGGCCGAGGGTGAACTCGCGGCGGCGCTGCATGGTCTCGTGGTCGGGTTCGGTGCCGTCCTGGTCGATGAACCCCATCAGTGCCTCGGCGACTTTGCGGAACTGGTCGGGCCGCAGCGCACGGGCGTGGCCGACGAGGTCGCGTTCGTAGTCGTCGCGGCGGGCAAACGACACCCAGATGGG
>NZ_LQIT01000096.1 GCF_001499965.1 Mycobacterium sp. GA-2829 | reverse complement strand
CACCCACGTCCTCGCCCAACCCGCCCACCCGTACACCCATGGGCTGCTGCGCTCCCGGCTGACACTCGACACCGCCCGAGACCGGCACCTGGCCGCACTCGCGGGATCGGTGCCCAACCCCGTCACACCGCTGCCCGGGTGCGCGTTCGTGCCGCGCTGCACGCTGGCGGGCGACGAATGCACCGCGGCGCCACCGGATCCGCTCGCCATCGGACCGGACCGGGTGAGCGCCTGCATCCGCCCGCCCGCCGAGGTCGCCGAGCGATTGGGTGCGGCGACCACCAACGCCGACGACACGTTCCCAGCCGTGTCCGGCGACCGGGCGCACATGCCGCCGTCGGTGGTACTGCGTGATGTCACCAAGACGTTCACGGTGGCCCGTCGGTGGTTCGACCGTTCGGTCGACGGGGACGGGAAACTGCATGCCCTGCGCGGAGTGTCATTGCGGGTCGGCCACGGCGAGTCGGTGGCACTGGTCGGTGAGAGCGGTTCGGGTAAGTCGACACTGCTGCGGGTGATCGCGGGCCTGGAGTCACCGTCGGGCGGTTCGGTCGACCTGGCGGGGGACCGGCGCCCGCAGATGGTGTTCCAGGACGCCGGCGCCTCGCTCACCCCCTGGCTGTCGGTGGGTGAGCTCATCGGTGAACGGTTGCGCGGCGCGGGACTGTCGCGGGCGGGCCGGCGCGAGCGGGTCGCCGAGGTGCTCGAACGGGTCGGGCTGCCCGCCGAGGTCGCGAAATCGCGGGCCGGCCAGCTCTCCGGCGGTCAGCGGCAACGGGTGTCGCTGGCCCGCGCCACGGTGGTCCCGCCGGAGGTGCTGCTCTGCGACGAACCGACCAGCGCGCTCGACGTGTCGCTGGCCGCATCGGTGCTCAACCTCATCGGCGACC
>NZ_LQIT01000095.1 GCF_001499965.1 Mycobacterium sp. GA-2829 | reverse complement strand
TGCGGCACCGGTGGGCCTGCGGGCGGGGCCGCCGACTTGATGGCGCCGGTGATCGCGGGCACCACGACTCCCTTGAGCAGGTCGATCGCCTGACCGGCGCCCAGCTGGTTGGCCGCGCTGGACAGATCGCTCAGCAGACCGCCGCTCTGCGGGGCGACCGGCATCGACGCCATCAGCGGATCGCCGAGGATCGGGTAGGTGCCCAGCGTGGGGTCTGTGGCCAGCGGCGCCGAGATCGGGATCTCACCGGGCGCGGGCAGACCGCCGGTGGAGATCGGCGTCAGCGCCGGATCGAGGCCCAGTGCGGGCGGCGTGGTCAGGCCGGGGGTGTCCAGACCGGGGGTGGTCAGTCCCGGGGTGTCCAGACCGGGTGTGGTGAGCCCGGGCAGGTCGCCCGCGGGGCTGGTCAGTGCCGGGTTGGTGAGCGCCGGATTGGTCAGGCCGGGGTCACCGAGGCCGGCGGCCCCGGGGATGTAGCCAGTCCTGCACCGAAACGGCACCGCAGAAGCCAACGGCGGCTCTGCGGTGCCGTTGCAGTTGTGAAATGTTGCCGTTTCCGGCCGTGTCGAAACATCAGTAACAACTGACACATACGTAACATCAGTCCGTGCTGTCCCGCCGACCTGCGCCATCGCTCATCTTCACCGCGATCGCGGCGACGCTCGTGCTGATGCCGTGGGCGATCACCGGGCTGCCCGGCGACGACGACTCCGCGGCGGCCGATGCCCCCACCCTGATCGAACAGCCGCTCGCCGGGCTCGGCGGCGGCGAGACGATCCGCGAGATCCACCAGGACACCCCGTTCTCGATGGTCGCGCTGACCGCCGAGGACCTCACCGGGACCACCGCACGGGTGCGCGCCAAGAAGGACGACGGCTCCTGGGGCCCCTGGTACGAGGCCGAACCGCTCGAAGGCGTCGGCGAGGAGAACGCCGCCCGCCGCGGCACCGATCCGGTGTTCGTCGGGCGCACCACCACCGTGCAGATCGCGGTGACCCGCCCCGCCGACGCCTTCGAGC
>NZ_LQIT01000094.1 GCF_001499965.1 Mycobacterium sp. GA-2829 | reverse complement strand
CCTCCGATGGCTGAGTGGCGGCGTTGATTGTTGTAGTGCTCAAGCCACGGGGCAAGCGCAGCGCAGCGGGCGTCGTTGGTGGTGAAGACTTGGTGATAGGCCCATTCGGTCTGCAGTGTGCGGTTGAACCGCTCAGCCTTGCCGTTCTGCCACGGGCAATGGGGACGGATGAACACCTGGCGGGCTTCCAACCGGGCCACCGCCTTCTGCATGTCGGTGCTGCGGCGGTAGGCCAACGCGTTGTCGGTCATGACGCGTTCGATGCGCTCGATACCTGCGGCGGTGAAGTAGGCCGCTGCGCGGGTTAAGAATCCGGCGCAGGTGCGGCCTTTCTCGTCAGGGAGGATTTCTGAGTAGGCCAGCCGGGAATGGTCGTCGATTGCTGAGTGCACGTAGTCATAGCCGATGCCGCGGCCGCGGACCTCTTCGCTGCGGCCGTGGGCCTTCCAGCCTCCGCCGTCGGGGATCCGGCCAATCTTCTTGACGTCCATGTGGATTAGCTCGCCGGGATGCTCACGTTCGTAGCGGATGGCAGTGGCCTTCGACGAGCGGATGACCTGGCCGGTCAGAGGGTCGCACTCGCGGAGGTAGGGCAGCTGATGGCGGCGCAGGACAGCACTGACAGTGCGGGCCGGCACGCCGAGTTCGTCGGCGATGAACTGCTGACCTCGCCGCGCCGACTGGCGCAGCGCCACGATGGATGCTTCCACCTCCGGGGCGGTGCGGGTCGGACAGCGGTGCGGCCGTGAGGAGCGGTCACGCAGTCCGGCCGGACCTTCGTCGAGAAATCGGCGCACCCACCGATAGGCGCATTGGCGCGACACACCAAGTTCGGCGGCGACGTGCGCAGGCTTGCGCCCGCCCTTGAGGATCCGATCGACCAACAGTTGCCGACCATGAACGGTCAACCGGGCATTAGCGTGGGGCACGAGGACCTCCGTGTGTGAGTAGAGACGTCAGACATCTCCACTAAGCCCGGAGGTCCTCCCTTCTCACAGCCAAACCGTCAACAACGTCCCTGCCGGGTACA
>NZ_LQIT01000093.1 GCF_001499965.1 Mycobacterium sp. GA-2829 | reverse complement strand
GGGGCGCGCAAGCGGGTCAAAGACTCCGGCAAAGAGCGCGACGTGCAGTTCGGGTTCATCTCCGACCCGGCCGGGTTCATGACGTTGTACGCGCGGATGTACGCCGCCGACGGCAACGCCTTCGAACAACGCGTGCTGGATATGGCGCGCCGGTTGTGTCCCGACGATCCCCGCTCGGGGGAGGATCGGCTCAACGATGCGCTCGCCGCCGTCGGTGCCGGGCGGGTATTGCGGTGTGAGTGCGGCAACGCCGACTGCCCCGGCGCCACCGGGGACAAGCCCGCCAAAGATGTCGTCGTCCACCTCATCGCCAGCGAGGACACCCTCAACGAGGCCCGCAGAAAGGCGCAGCAGGCGCGCACGCCGCAACCCGAGACCGACGGTGAGTCGGTGGACGAGCCCGAGATCGTTGCTGAGGCCGCCGAGCCTGCCGCGGAGGGCCAGGACGCGACCGCTCCCCACACCACCGAGGGGGATGCGGACGAGAGCGTCAGGGACGCTGGCGAACCCGCACGTCCGCAGAAGCCGGAGTGCCCGGCACCGGCGTTCGTGTTCGGCGCCGGCATTGCCAACTCCGCGCTGCTGGCGGCCTTCCTCGACCGGGCCACCATCCGCACCGTCACCCACCCCGGCGACGCGCCGCCCGAACCGCAGTACCGCCCCTCGGCCGCCCTGTCCGAGTTCATCCGCTGCCGCGACCTGACCTGTCGCTTCCCCCACTGCGACGTCCCCGCCACCCGCTGCGACATCGACCACACGATCCCCTGGCCCGCCGGCCCGACCTGCGGTTCCAATCTCAAATGCCTGTGCCGAAAACACCACTTGCTCAAGACCTTCTGGACCGGTAAGACCGGTTGGCGCGACGAGCAATTCGCCGACGGCACCGTCGTGTGGACCTCACCGTCCGGAGACACCTACACCACCCACCCCGGCAGCGCACAGTTCTTCCCCACCCTGGCCGAACCCACCGCCGAGGCGCCGGTACGGGAAAACCCGCAGGCCACAGAGAACCGCGGCCTCAAGATGCCCAAACGCCGCCGAACGCGCGCCCAGAACCGCGCCCGCTACATCGACGAACAACGCAAACTCAACGACGACTTCGTCGCCGAACGCAACCGACCCCCGCCCTTCTAGCGGCA
>NZ_LQIT01000092.1 GCF_001499965.1 Mycobacterium sp. GA-2829 | reverse complement strand
TCGACAACGGTGGACGTGGCATAGCAGCACTTCCCATCAGAATCAGCTGCTATTGCAACGACGCCTTGAAACCGCCGATGAATCGCGTGACACAACCCGACACTGGACGAAGGGTGTCGGTGCCTGCGGAGACCGTGATGGCATGATCACGCGACCGTTCATGGGTACCGAGGCGTTGGCGGCCGGTGTCGTCACGCGCCGCACGCTGGCCAGCCGGCACCAGATGATCTACCGCAACGTGTACGTGCCGAATGGTCACGAGCTGACGGCCGCCACCCGAGCCGAGTCCGCCTGGCTATGGGCCCGGCGCGACGCGACGGTCGCCGGGCTCTCCGCGGCGGCCTTGCAGGGAGCGAAGTGGATCGACCCGGCGTTGCCCGCCGAACTGATCCGCTCGGTGCCGTGCGCCACCGACGGAATCGTCATCCACCGCGACACACTCGAAGAGGACGAGGCGAGAATCCTGAGCGGCATCCGCCTTACGACCCCCGCGCGGACCGGCTTCGACATCGGCCGTCGCGCCACGTTGACCAAGGCGGTGATGCGCCTCGACGCTCTGGCCAACGCCACCGATCTGAAGCCCGCGAAAATCAGTGCCCTGGTCGACCGCCATCGCGGTGTTCGCGGACTCGAAACGCTGCGGAAGGCCGTTACATTGATGGACGGCGGCGCCGAATCACCTCAGGAAACCCGCACTCGACTACTGCTGATCGCTGCGGGTTTCCCGCGGCCCAAAACCCAGATCATAGTGTGCGATGAGTTCGGGTCCTTCATCGCGCGGATCGACATGGGTTGGCTCGAGTGGAAGGTCGGTGTCGAGTACGACGGACCTCAACACTGGGCGAGCCCGGCCGATCACGCCCGTGACGTCGAACGAATCGCAGAGCTCGAAGCCCAGGGTTGGGTGATCGTCCGCGTCACCAGGGACATCCTGCGGTATCGGTCGAGCGTCTTCCTCGCGCGTGTCCGCGATGCGATGCGGGGTGCGGGCTGGCCGGACCACGCGAAGATCAACCTCGACGCACGTCTGGCGCCGTGAGTGTCGGGCTGTGTCACGCGTGCGGCGCTTGGGTTCAAGGCGTCTATGCAACAGCGGGTGGATTGAGTGGGTCGCACAGTAGTGCGTCGAGTGTTTCGGCGGGT
>NZ_LQIT01000091.1 GCF_001499965.1 Mycobacterium sp. GA-2829 | reverse complement strand
CGCACCGGCGACGACGGCGGCGGTGACCTCACCCATCGAGTGCCCGATCACCGCGTCCGGGGTCACCCCGTAGGAGCGCCACAGCTCGGTCAGCGCCAACTGCAGGCCCATGATGACCGGCTGCACCCGGGCATCCCCGCTGACCGGCTCCCCGTCGGTGAGCACCTGCGCCAGCGAAAACCCGACCTCCTCGACGAACACCGGCTCCAACTCCGCCACCGCCGCCGCGAACACCGGCTCGTCCGCCAGCAGCCGGCGACCCATCCCAGCCCACTGCGACCCCTGACCCGAGAACACGAACACCGTCCCCGAACCACACGGACCGTCATGGGGATCCACCACGCCCACCGCGGCGTGTCCGGCCGACAGGGCGCGCAGTCCTGTGACCGCCTGATCACGGTCCCGCGCGCACACGGTCGCGAACTTGGCGTGCCTGGTCCGGTGGTGGTTGAGGGTGTGGGCGATGTCGGCCAACGGGACATCGGTGACACTCATCCAGTCCGCGAGCGCACCCGCGGTGGCGGCGATCCGCTCGCCGGACTTCCCGGAGACCACCAGCGTGCTCACCGCGGGATCCGGCTGCGCCAGCACAGGTTCGGGATCCGGCGCCTGTTCGATGACGATGTGGGCGTTGGTGCCACTGACCCCGAACGAAGACACTCCCGCCCGCCGCGGCCGGTCCACGGCCGGCCAGTTCATCCCGTCGGCGGCGATCCGGAAATCCCGTGCGCATGGCCCCGCGTGCGGGGTGAGCTCCTGGAAGTGCAGGTGTTTGGGGATGTAGCCGTGCCGCACGCTGAGCACGGTCTTGATGAAACCGGTGATCCCCGCACCGGATTCGAGGTGCCCGAGATTCGTCTTCACCGACCCCAACACCAGCGGAGCCGCATCGCCGCGCTCACCGAACACCGCACTCAACGCGTCGAGTTCGATCGGATCACCCAGCGCGGTACCGGTGCCGTGCGCCTCGATGTAATCGATATCGGCAGGCCCGAGCCGCGACGCCGCCAACGCCTGCCGCAACAACGCCTGCTGCGCCGGACCATTGGGCACCGTCTGCCCACTGCTGGCACCGTCCTGATTGACCGCCGAACCCCGCACCACCGCCAACACCCGGTCACCGTCACGCAGCGCATCGCTCAACCGTTTGAGCACGACCACACCGCAACCCTCACTGCGCACATACCCGTCAGCGCCGGCGTCGAAGGTCTTGCACCGTCCGTCCGGGGC
>NZ_LQIT01000090.1 GCF_001499965.1 Mycobacterium sp. GA-2829 | reverse complement strand
ACCCACAACGCCGCGCAGAAGATGACGCTGACCGACGGCACCGAGCTGACCCCGGCACTGGGGATCGGGGCGTTCGCCGACAAGACCCTCGTCCACGAGGGACAGTGCACCAAGGTCGACCCGGACGCCGATCCGGCGGTGGCCGGGCTGCTCGGGTGCGGGGTGATGGCCGGCATCGGTGCGGCGATCAACACCGGCGCGGTCACCCGCGACGATTCGGTGGCGGTCATCGGCTGCGGCGGCGTCGGCGACGCCGCGATCGCCGGGGCCGCACTGGTCGGGGCGAAGAAGATCATCGCCGTCGACACCGACGACAAGAAACTCGCCTGGGCCAAGGAGTTCGGCGCCACCCACACCATCAACGCGCGCACCGTCGACGACGTGGTCGAGGCCATCGGGGAGCTGACCGACGGATTCGGCACCGACGTGGTCATCGACGCCGTCGGCCGCCCCGAGACCTGGAAGCAGGCGTTCTACGCCCGCGATCTGGCCGGCACCGTGGTGCTGGTCGGGGTGCCGACCCCGGACATGCGCCTGGAGATGCCGCTGATCGACTTCTTCTCCCGCGGCGGATCGCTGAAGTCGTCCTGGTACGGCGACTGCCTTCCCGAACGCGACTTCCCCACCCTGATCAGCCTCTACCAGCAGGGCCGGCTCCCGCTGGAGAAGTTCGTCTCCGAACGCATCGGCCTCGACGACATCGAGACCGCGTTCGACAAGATGCACAACGGTGAGGTGCTGCGTTCGGTGGTGGTCCTCAAATGACCAACATCGAGCGGATCGTCACCTCGGGCACTTTCGAACTCGACGGCGGCTCCTGGGAGGTGGACAACAACATCTGGATCGTCGGGGACGACAACGAGGTCGTCGTCTTCGACGCCGCCCACACCGCCGAACCCATCGTGATGGCCGTCGGCGGGCGCAACGTGGTCGCGGTCATCTGCACCCACGGCCACAACGACCACATCACCGTGGCCCCCGAACTCGGCGCCGCCCTCGACGCCCCGGTGCTCCTGCACCCGGCCGACGACATGCTGTGGCGAATGACTCACGCGGACAAGACCTTCCACACCGTCGAGGACGGCGCGACGTTCCAGGCCGGCGGGATCGAACTGCGCGCCCTGCACACGCCCGGGCACTCACCGGGTTCGGTGTGCTGGTACGCCCCCGACTTGGCGGCGGTCTTCTCCGGGGACACCCTGTTCTCCGGCGGGCCCGGCGCCACCGGCCGCTCGTTCTCCGACTTCCC
>NZ_LQIT01000089.1 GCF_001499965.1 Mycobacterium sp. GA-2829 | reverse complement strand
TCGGGCCGCAGCGCACGGGCGTGGCCGACGAGGTCGCGTTCGTAGTCGTCGCGGCGGGCAAACGACACCCAGATGGGTAGGTTCTTGATGAAGTCCTGGATGATCCGCACGTGGGCAGAGCCGATGGCGCCTTCGGCGACCGCGGCCGCGGTGTGGGGCAGTTCGGGGCGCACTGGTTCGCCGGTCAACGTCTGCCGCGGGCCCAGCTGCCGGGTATCGGCGAGGCGTTCGCCGGCCTCCTTCAATGTCAGCCGCAGCGCGTTCGCGAGCAGTTGTTTGTGCGAGGTGGCGCCGAAGTCGTTGGGGGCGGCTTCCATGACCCGGGTGGTCAATCGGTGCTCGACGGCCGGGACCGCCCACAGGGCGGTCTTGATGCGATCGAGTTCGGCGAGCGCCTCGGCGGGGGTCAGGGCGTCTATGGACGCGGCCTGCAGTTCGGCCACGGCCGACACCAGGTCGTCGACCGCGGTATCGAACCCTCCATCCATAGTTCGAACACTAGTGCGAGGGTCTGACAAGTTCTCCTCACGAGCGCACCACTAGGGTGAGCCCATGCGAGTAGGGGTGCTGGGCGCGAAGGGCAAGGTCGGGACGACGATGGTGCAGGCGGTCGAGGCCGCCGACGACCTCACGTTCACCGCCGGCGTCGACGCGGGCGATTCGTTGAGCGCACTGGTCGACACGCAGACCGAGGTCGTCATCGACTTCACCCACCCGAGCGTGGTGATGGACAACCTGAAGTTCCTCATCGACAACGGCATTCACGCCGTCGTCGGCACCACCGGCTTCACCGACGAGCGCATCGCCCAGGTGCGGGAGTGGTTGGCGGACAAGCCCGGATCGGCCGTGCTCATTGCGCCGAACTTCGCGATCGGTGCCGTGCTGTCCATGCATTTCGCGCAGCGGGCGGCACGGTTCTTCGAGTCGGTCGAGGTGATCGAACTGCACCACCCACACAAGGCCGACGCGCCGTCGGGCACCGCAGCCCGCACCGCGAAGCTCATCGCCGAAGCCCGAAAAGGCTTGCCGCCCAACCCCGATGCCACCAGCACCGGCCTCGACGGCGCCCGCGGTGCCGACGTCGACGGCGTGCCCGTCCACTCGGTCCGGTTGGCCGGCCTCGTCGCGCATCAGGAGGTGCTCTTCGGCACCCAGGGCGAGACGCTGACGATCCGGCACGACAGCATCGATCGCACGTCGTTCGTCCCGGGCGTGCTGCTGGCCGTTCGTAAGATCGCCGAGCGGCCGGGCCTGACCATCGGCATCGAACCGCTCCTCGATCTGACATGACCGACGACCGCCGCGCGTTGCGCACCCAGGTGCTCATCGGCCTAATGTGCGTGGCGCTGGTCGTGTACTTCCTGCTGCTCGGGCGGATCGCGTACGCGTTCATCAAGACAGGTGAGCTCGCGGCCGTCGGGCTCGGCATCGCACTGCTGGCGCTTCCGCTGATCGGCGTCTGGGTCATGGTCAGCACCCTGCGGGCGGGTTTCGCCCACCAGCGACTGGTGCGGCGGGCGCGGGAACAGGGGATGGACCTCGACGTGAGCGATCTGCCACGCCGCCCGTCCGGCCGGATCGAACGCGACGCCGCCGACGCGCTGTTCGAGACCGTGCGCGACGAACTCAACGAGGATCCGGACAACTGGGTGCGCTGGTACCGCCTCGCCCGGGCGTACGACTACGCCGGTGATCGCAGCCGCGCCCGCGCCGCGATGCGCAAGGCCGTCGAGCTCGAAGAGTCCGCCTGAGCGGCGGAGCAAACGACTAGCCGGTCTAAGCGGCCCGCAAACGTCGCCGACGTGTCGGCTCAGGAGAAACTGCCCGAGCAAGATCGATAACAGCAAATCCGAATCCACACCGGAGTTGACGATCTTGAAGGCCCCTGAGCACGTAACACTGCGGATTCTCCGTACGATGGACAAGAACTAGGCAGCTAAACAACAGGAGTTCCCATGCCTCGTTCCTTCATCGTCACAGCAGCTATCGGCGCAATCGTCGTGGGATTGGCTCCGGCCGTGTCGGCCGCACCGCACGCATTCGGTCCCGCCTCGAGCGGGCCGCGCCACAGCGTCGATATGCATATGCCCATGTCGCCGGCGAGCCAACAGAACGCCGTACGCAAGGCGCAGGAGTACCTCGCCATCTCCGCCTTCTCCCGCTCGGGTCTGATCGGCCAACTGGAGTACGAAGGTTTCTCGACCGCGGACGCGACGTTCGCGGTCGACAGCATCACCGTCGACTGGAACGAGCAGGCGGTGGAGAAGGCGCAGGAGTACCTCAGCATCTCGGCGTTCTCACCCCAGGGTCTGGTCGAACAGCTCGAATACGAGGGCTTCACGCCGAGCCAGGCCGCGTACGGGGTCTCGATCGCCTACCAGTGACAGGCCGCGCTGCAGCGTGGTGTAGTCCTGACTGGTGCCCCGTTTGCTGATCGTCCACCACACCCCGTCGCCGCATTGCCAGGAGATGCTCGAGGCGGTGGTGGTCGGTGCGACCGATTCCGAGATCGAAGGCGTCGAGGTGCTTCGGCGACCGGCGCTCACGGTCTCTCCGGTCGAGATGCTGGAGGCCGACGGTTATGTGCTGGGCACCCCGGCCAACCTGGGGTACATCTCGGGCGCTCTCAAGCACGCATTCGATCAGGCGTACTACCCACTGCTCGATGCCGCCGCCGGCCGACCGTTCGGCGTCTATCTCCACGGCAACGAGGGCACCGAAGGAGCCGAACGTGCCCTGGCCGGAATCACCGCGGGCCTGGGGTGGGAGCGCGTCGCCGAGACCGTCGTCGTATCCGGCAAACCGGCCAAGGCCGACATCGAAGCATGCTGGAACCTCGGCGCAACGGTCGCCGCTCAGCTGATGGAACTCTGAGACCTCGCTTCATCGGCCAGGTGACCGGCAGGGTATGTGTGTTCGTAGATCGACAGCGACGCCATCCGCGGGTAGAGGATCGCCGGGCCCAGCCACCGGGCAACGAAGCGGCACAGTGCGGCGTTGTCGCGCACCGGCTGCCCTGGATCGGTCAGGAGGGACTGCACGGTGCGCAGGGTCATTTCGGCGAGTTCGCGGAGCGCGGTGGCGTCGAAGCCGTGAAGCTTCCAATCGACGTCGAGGCGGTGGAAGACCGACAAGCAGAAGGTGATCGCCGTGTCGGAGGTCAGCGAGGTTACGGCTTCGCCCTCATGTCTCCGGGTCAGCAGGCTCTCCAGCTGGGGATCGCCGGAGAGGCGCTCGATTCCGAAACATACGCATTCGACCACTGCGGTGACGGGGTCGTTCCGCCCTCTGGCGTGTGCTGCGAGTTGGTCGATGAACCCGTTGGCCGCGCGCATGGAGCTGGCGATGAGCATCGCGTCAGCATTGGGGAAGTACCGGTACACCGTCTGGCGAGTGACACCGAGTCTGCGGGCGACGTCGGCAAGGCGGATGGCCGAGCCATGCTTGGCGACCTCGTCGTCGACCGCCGTCAGAATCCGCGAGATCGCCTCCTCGTCGGATGAGGGTGTCGAACCTGCCCAGCCACGGCTACGCATCCGCGGTCACAAGGCTTTCGCTGGTGAATTCGATCGGAAGCGTTGTGGGACCGGTCATTCCCAGTAGCGATCTCCACGGCGCCGGACCGATGCGATCGGCGGAGGGTAAGCGGCGGGTGAGGACGGTGAGTGCTTCCGCCAGTTCCCGGCGTGCGAGGTTCGCTCCGAGACAGTAGTGCGCGCCGCCGCCGAAGGTCAGGATCGGGGGTACGTCCGTGCGCGCGATGTCGAACCGGTCGGCGTCGTCATAGATCGATGGATCGCGATTGGCTGCAAAGGTGTTCGCGAGTACGAAGGTCCCCGCGGGAAACAGGTAGCCACCGAACTGGACATCTTCGACGGCGACTCGCGGGACGATGCAAGCCGCGGGTGAGTGGCGCATGCTCTCCTCGACCGCCTGCATGGCGAGTTCCGGTTGGTCGCGCAGCTTCGCCCATTGATCTGGATGCTCGCAGAGCACTTGCACCGACGCGGCCAGCTGGTTCCGCGTCGTATCCGTTCCCGCCATCAGGAAACCGGCCGCCAGCATGCGGAGTTCGTCGAGATCGAGACGGTCACCGTCGCTTTCGGCGCGTATAAGTTCGGAGAGCAAATCATCGGTCAGACTGTTTCGGCGGGCGGCGACCATGTCGTCGACGTAGGCGTCGAGTTCCCCCCATGCGCGCATGATCGCGGGCTCATCGAAGGTGGCATCAGGCTGAAAATTGAAGGCCTTGAAGATCTCCTCAGTCCAGTCCGCGAACAGCTGCCAGTCCTCACCGGGCGCACCGAGCAGTGCGCAGATGATCGGGGTGGGGTAGGGACGCGCGATGTCGGTCACGACGTCGCACCGGCCGGCGTCCACCACCCGGTCGATCAGCCCGTTCAGCACCTCGTGGATCGTGTCTCGCAGACGTGATGTCGCGCGCGGAGTGAAGGCCTTGGACACCAGCTTGCGTAACCGGACATGTGGTGCGCCGTCCATACCCAGGAGGCTGTTCGCCAGCTTGTCGTACAACGGGCCCGAGGTGATGCCCTGCGCCGCGAGGGTGATACCGGGCGGCAGTCGAAATCTGTTGTCGCGCAGAATTTCCCGAACCATACGGTACGACAGGATCTCCGGTCCGAGGGGTCCCATCGCGATGGGCGCGCACGCTTGCGCCTTCCGGACGTCCTCGAGAATGTCGTGCGGGGTGGCGTCGAGGCCGTAGCCGAACGTGGGGAGATCGGCTTCGAAGACGCTGGGGGCTGGGCTTCGGGCGTTCATCGATGTCTCAACTTCCGCTGGCGGTCGACAGGTGGCCGGTCGGACACATATGCCGCAACTGTATGACTGTCCTCGGCGATCGTCAGCGGATACGGCAAAACTCCTGCGTAAAACAAGCCGTTCGTCCGCTGTGGTCATACAGATTGACGCCGAACGTCCGGGATGCGCCGGAGCCTCGGGCCACCGGTCGACCGATTAGGGCCCGCGAAGTGCAGACACCTGGCACTGTTCACCCGTGACCAATGGATCTGGCCGTCTCCTCGGCAAATCGGCGGTGATCACCGGCGCGGCGATGGGCATCGGGCGGGCGACCGCGGAGCTCTTCGCCCGCGAGGGTGCGCGTCTGACCCTGACGGACATCCAGCGCGAACCGCTGCTCGAACTGGCCGACGACCTGCGCGGTCGCGGTACTGACGTCGAGACGGTCGTCGGCGACGTCGCGGTCGAGGAAGACGCGCGGCGGATGATCACCGCCGCCGTCGACCGCTTCGGACGACTCGACGTGCTCGTCGCCAACGCGGGCATCATCCCGCTCGGCGACGCGACGGAGATGACGGCCGCCGACTGGGACGAAGTGATGGCGATCGACGGCCGCGGCATGTTCCTCACCTGCAAATTCGCGATCGAAGCGATGACGTCGGCCGGTGGCGGTTCGATCGTGTGCCTGTCGTCGATCTCGGGCCTCGCCGGGCAGAAACGCCAGGCCGCATACGGCCCGGCCAAGTTCGTCGCCACCGGACTGGCCAAGCACCTGGCGGTCGAATGGGCCGACCGCGGCATCAGGGTGAACGCCGTTGCGCCGGGGACGATTTCGACTGAGCGGGTCGCCGCGATCCGGGAGGAACCGGGCGGCGCGGACTACCTCGACGGCGTCGAGCGCATGCACCCGATGGGCCGCCTCGGCGAACCCGCGGAGGTCGCCGCCGCCATCGCCTTCCTGGCGTCTGACGACGCGTCGTTCGTCACCGGAGCCGTGCTGCCCGTCGACGGCGGATTCCTGGCGCAGTAGCGACTCGCACCCGCCGACGCGGTAGAAAGACTCGCGACAGCAGTTGGCCGAGTGAAGGGACTGAACGTATGCCGGGAATCGCCGAGATCGCCCTGGGCGCAGCGCCCGTCGCCGGTGGCGCACTGCTCGGTATCGCCGCGGGGAACCTGCGGGGGCCCGACTTCCGCGGGATGATCGTCAAGGACATGGACCTGCTCGAGCGCATCCCGCCCGAGCAGACCGAACTGCGTGACCGGCTCAAGCGCAGCATCGATCAGCGCATCGAGGACCTGATCACCACCACCGAACGCAGCCGCGAACTCCGGATGGCCGCGGTCTCCTACGAAGGCAACTGGCGCGACATCGTCGTGTTCATCTGCGCCGTGCTCTTCACCGTCGTCTGGTGGAACGTCAGCCACGACCGCACCAACTGGATGGTGATGTTCATCGTGCTCATCCTGCTGTCGGTCGTGGCCGGCGCATATGCGGCGCGGGGGATCCTGCGCGCGCTGGGCAAGACGCTGCGCCGCCGAACCGCCTAACCCAGCGCGCTCGCGAACAACTCCTGCAGCGCGATCCAGTGCCGCTGGGCCGCCTCCTCGTCGTACGGCGCGTTGTCCGGGACGGCGAAACCGTGTCCGGCGGGGTAGATCTCGACCGTGTGCTCGACCCCCGCTGCCGTGAGCGCCTTGTCCAGCGTCTCGGCCTGCGCGGGAGTGAAGGAGTTGTCGTCCTTCGCACCCGCCACGTACACCGTCGCGGTGATCCGATCGGCCAGCAGATGGGGACTCATCTCGTCGTCGGTGACCAACCCGCCGCCGTGGAAGGACCCCGCGGCGGCGACCCGCTCGGATACCCGGCCCGCCACGATCAGCGACGTCCGCCCACCCATGCAGTATCCGCAGACGCCGAACCGGTCGCCGCGCACCTCGGGCCGCCCGGCCAGGAAGTCGAAGAACGCGCCCGCGTCGAGAGCCATCTTGTCCGGCGTCACCGAGCCGATCATCCCGAACAGCCGCCTGCGCTCGACCGGATCGCTGAACACGGTGCCCATGTCGAACGGCTGCCAATCCGCGGTGCGGTAGTACACATCCGGTAGCAGCACCGCGTGGCCGAACGCGGCCAACCGGTCGGCCATCTCGTGGAACGTCGGACGGACACCCCCGGCGTCGGGATACATCACCACGCCCGACCACGGACCGGGCCCGTTGGGGGTGTGCAGGGTCACGGGGCAGTCGCCGTCGGGCGTCGTCACGGTCGCGCTGATACTCGGCATGCCATCCGTTCTACTCGCCGCATCTGGAAGTAAGCTGACCGACGTGCCTATCCCCACGCCCTACGAAGATCTGCTGCGTGAGGTGTTTGAGCGCGGTACACCCAAATCCGACCGCACCGGCACCGGTACCCGCAGCCTGTTCGGCCATCAGATGCGCTACGACCTGGCCGCGGGCTTCCCGCTGATCACCACCAAGAAGGTGCACCTCAAGTCGGTCGTCTACGAGCTGCTGTGGTTCCTGCGCGGCGACTCGAACGTGGCATGGCTGCAGGAGCACGGCGTGACGATCTGGGACGAGTGGGCCAGCGAGGACGGTGAACTCGGCCCCGTCTACGGCGTGCAGTGGCGGTCGTGGCCGACACCGTCGGGCGGGCACGTCGACCAGATCAGCGCGGCCATCGACCTGCTGCGCAGCGATCCGGATTCGCGCCGCAACATCGTCTCGGCGTGGAACGTGGGGGAGATCCCGCAGATGGCGCTGCCGCCGTGCCATGCGTTCTTCCAGTTCTACGTCGCCGACGGGAAGCTGTCGTGTCAGCTGTACCAGCGCAGTGCCGACCTGTTCCTCGGGGTGCCGTTCAACATCGCCAGCTACGCGCTGCTCACGCACATGATGGCCGCCCAGGCCGGCCTCGGTGTCGGCGAGTTCATCTGGACCGGCGGGGACTGCCACATCTACGACAACCACGTCGAGCAGGTCACCGAGCAACTCTCGCGCGACCCCCGACCCTATCCGGAACTGGTTCTGGCGAAACGGGATTCGATCTTCGACTACACCTACGAGGACGTCATCGTCAAGAACTACGACCCGCATCCGGCGATCAAAGCCCCGGTGGCGGTATGAGGTCTGCTTGCAGGGCCGAATGTCGATGACGACGACGCTCGGTCTGATCTGGGCGCAGTCCACCTCGGGGGTGATCGGCCGCAATGGCGGCATCCCCTGGCACCTGCCTGAGGACCTCGCCCGGTTCAAGGAGATCACCCTCGGCCATCCGGTCGTGATGGGCCGGCTCACCTGGGAGTCGCTGCCGCCCAGGGTCCGTCCGCTGCCCGGCCGGAAGAACATCGTGCTCACCACCCACGCCGACTACTTGGCCGACGGCGCAGAGGTGGTGACAAGCCTCGACGACGCGCTACGCGACGATGAGGAGACGTGGGTGATCGGCGGTGAGCGCGTCTACACGCTGGCGCTCGGGCGTGCGACACGGTGCGAGGTGACCGAGGTGGAGATCGACCTGCACCGGCAGGACTCCGATGCGGTGGCCCCGGTGCTCGGTGAGGCGTGGGCCGGCACCACCGGAGACTGGCTGACCAGCGCGAACGGGCTGCGGTACCGCTTCCACAGCTACCAGCGCATCGACACCTGAGGGCGCACGCGGAATGGGTCACGATGCGCCTGTGTTGCGTAAGACGACCGGTCATATTCGCGGTCGTGGCACTCGACCCAGGAGGCGGCAATGGCCCTTCTCGACGAAATACTGGCGACCTACGGCGGCGTCGACCGCTGGCGAGATGTGGACACGATCGCCATCCACCAGACGGTCGGCGGTGTGCTGTGGCCGCTCAAGGGTGTGGGCGGCATCCTCGACGACTCGACCGTGCGCATCTCGGTCCAGGAGCAACACGCGTGGCACAGCCCGCTCCCGACACCGGGACTCCGGTCCCATTACAGTCCGGACGTGGTGGTGATCGAACACGACGACACCGAGCACCGGTCCGTCGAGGTGCTGCGTGAGCCGCGCGCGTCGTTCGCCGGACACACGCTTGAATCCCTGTGGACACCCTCGCAATTGGCGTACTTCTCCGGATACGCGATGTGGACCTACCTCACGGAGCCCTACCAGCTCACCTTCCCCGGTGTGCAGACCGAGGAACTGGGCCCGTGGCTCGAGGATGGGCAGAAGTGGCGCCGGCTGGGTGTGCGCTACCCCGGCCACATCACCACCCACAGTGCCGATCAAGTGCTCTACGTCGACACCGACGGCCTGTTGCGGCGCCGGGACTATCAGGTCGACATCGCCGGTGGATCGCCCGCGGCGCACTACATGGACGATCACCACTTCTTCGAGGGGGTCGTGGTGCCACTGCGGCGGATCGTCCATCCCCGCACCGACGACGGACTGCCCGACCGTGACGTCGTCACCGTATCCGTCGACATCGACGACGTCAGGATCGGCTGAGCGCATGGCGAGGCCGAGTCTGCGAGATGCATTGCTGGACGCCGGGTTCGAAGAGCTCCACGCCGGCGGATACGCCGCGACCGGCGTCGCGACGATCGCGGCGGCCGCGCACGCGCCGAAAGGGTCGTTCTACAACCACTTTCGCAGCAAGGAGGCGCTCGCCGTCGAAGTCCTCGCCCGGTACGGGCAAAGCCGACGGCTGGACCTGCTCGACCAGCCCGGTATGCCTGCGCTTCAACGCATCCGCGATCATCTGGACCATCTCCGCGCCGATCTCGCCGCCCACGGGTTCCGGCGGGGGTGCATGTACGGCAACTTCGCCGCCGAGGCACCCGCCCACGCGCCCGAGGTCACCGCGGCGGTGCGGACGGCGCTGGGGACGTGGGCCGAACGGCTCGCCGCGGCGATCCGCGACGGTCAGCGGGAGGGCGGCATCGGCGGCGACATCGACGCCGAGGCCGCCGCCTACCTCATCGTCGACGCATGGGAGGGTGCGGCGCTGCGCGCGAAGACCGTCGGCGACAGCACTCCGATCGACAACGTCACCACGCTCGTCTTCGACCGCATCCTGTCGGTGCGGTAGGCGACGATGTGCTGATGGCCGCATCGTTGACCGGAGCCCAGGCGCGTCGGATCGCCGTCGCGGCCCAGGGGTTCGCCGAACCGAAGCCTCGCGGCGCCGTCACCCGTGCGCACCTGCGCAGGCTGATCAACCGCATCCAGGTGCTGCAGCTGGATTCGGTGTCGGTGGCGGTGCGGGCGCACTACGCGCCGGTGTTCAGCCGCCTGGGCGCCTACGACCGCGCGGTGCTCGACGGCGCCGCCTGGTCACATTCCGCGCGGGCGCCGCGGCTGCTCGTCGAGTACTGGGCGCACGAGGCGGCGCTGATGGCCGTCGACGACTGGCCGCTGCTGCGCTGGCGCATGCGCGAGTACACCCACGGCCGGTGGGGCACGCACATCGTCAAGGCCAACCCGCAGCTGGTCGAGGACGTGATCGCCGCGGTCACCGAACTCGGGCCGGCCACCGCGGGACAGATCGAGGAGTACCTCGGCGCCGCTCAGCGCGGGCGCAAGGGCCCCTGGTGGGACCGCAGCGACACCAAGTGGGTGACCGAGGCGCTGTTCGCCTCCGGTGTGCTCACCACCGCGACGCGGGTCGGGTTCGCCCGTCACTACGACCTCACCGAGCGGGTGCTGCCCGCCGACGTGGTCGCCCGCCACGTCGACGACGCCGAGGCGGTGAAGGAGCTGTGCCTGCGGGCGGCCGGTGCGCTGGGCGTGGGCACCGAGGCCGACATCCGCGACTACTTCCGGCTCTCGGCCAAACAGGTCAAGCCGGCGCTCGCCGCCCTAGTCGCCAGTGGAGAGCTCGAGCCGGTGGACGTCGACGGTTGGGCGGCGCCGGCGTACCTGCGGGCCGGGCAGATCGTGCCCCGCACCGCACGCGGCACCGCGCTGCTGTGTCCGTTCGATCCGCTGATCTTCTTCCGCCCGCGCGTGGAGCGGCTGTTCGGCTTCCACTACCGCATCGAGATCTACACCCCGGCGGCCAAGCGGCAGTACGGCTACTACGTGTGGCCGTTCCTGCTCGACGGGCGCCTCGTCGGGCGCGTCGACCTCAAGGCCGAGCGCACCCGCGACGCGCTGCACGTGGTCGGTGCGTTCCTCGAAGCGGGGGAGGACCCGGTGCGGGTGGCCACCGCGCTGGCCGACGAGCTCAAGACGATGGCGCAGTGGCTCGGGCTGGCCGCGGTCACGGTGGGCGAGCGGGGCGATCTGGCCGCGACGCTCGGTCGTGCGGTGGCATGAGGGAGGGTGTAAGAAATCGGAGTGTCGAACAGGCCAATTGATGATCGCTCGAACCCGGCCCGTCAACCCGGCGGTGTGGCGGAGCCGGTTCGACGATGGTGGCGCCAGCAGGACCAGTTCGACTGGTTCACCGTCTACCTGCGCGACCGCGAGCTCCAGCTGCGGTGGCGGCTGGCCACCTTCGGTTTCACCGCGATACTCGCTGCGCTGCCAATCGTGTTGCTGGGCAGCCCCGTCGGCCCCGATCACGCCCTGACCCGAGCCGTGGCGGTCACCTGCGCGGTGTGCGGGGCGAGCGCGTCGGTGCTGTGGCTGCGGCGGTGGCCGACGCGCAACCAGTCGCTGATCTTCAACATCGTCTGCTCGCTGGGCATCGCCGCCACGTGCCTGGCGATGTCGAACCCCTACAACGGGCTGATGGGCTGCACGCTGTTCGCGGCGGTCGGCGGGTTCCTGGCGTACTTCCACGCCCTCAGCCACATGCTGGTCAACCTCGCCGTCGCGATGCTGTGTTCGGCGATCACCGCAGTCCGGCTGCTCTCCGACACCGGAGACGTGTCGCTGACCGTCGCCGCGCTGTTGACGGTGGTGGCACTCAACGTCGGCGTACCATTCGGCATCGAATCGCTGGTGCACACCTTGCGCACCGATCTGCGCAACTCCGACCGCGATCCGCTCACCGGGCTGCTCGACCGCCGCGGCTTCTACAACGCCCTGCACGAGCTGGCCGTGACTCGCCACGCCGGTGGCGGACACCTGAACGTCACGATGATCGACCTCGACGATTTCAAGAAGGTCAACGACACCCACGGCCATGCCGCCGGCGACGAGGTGCTGGTGAACGTCGGCGCGGTGCTGCGCCGGACGTGCCGCACCGATGCCCTGCTGTGCCGGCTCGGCGGGGAGGAGTTCGTGGTGGCAGACAGCGACGAGCCCGGCCAGCATGTGGCCACCATGGAGCGCCTGCGGTGCGAGATCGCCACCGTCCCCTACCGTGTCACCGCTAGCTTCGGCATCTGCACCGTGCCCGCGGACCCCGGTATGGCCCGCGATCGCCCCGAATTCGTCGAACACCTCATCCGGGTGGCCGATTCCGCGATGTACCGATCGAAACGCGAAGGGGGAAACCGGCTTCACCACCAGCATCTCGATCAGGTGATCCCGGACTAATGGACTGTCCGGTGCGGCGGAGCTACCTCGGTTCGCTGAGCTGCCCCACCGACCCTTCACCCACGGTGTCCAGCTCGTGTTCGGCAGGCAACACGGGGATGCCGCGCCCACGAATCTTGTTGAACGCGAACACGATCGCCCCGATCGCCAGCCACACGATGCCGCCGATCTTGGCCAGCGCGTCGGCGTTGACCAGCACGTAGGCGATGATCAGGAAACCCAGTGTCGGCACGACGAGGTGCAGCAGGTAGTTCTTCGACTTCCTGCGGCCCAGGTAGTACCAGACCACCGACACGTGCAGCAGGCAGAAGCCGAACAGCGCGCCGAAGTTGACCAGTGACGAGATCAGCCCGATCTGCCCGACGAAGAACAGCACCAGGACCAGGCTCAGCGCGCTGACGGTGAGCAGGGCCGCCATCGGCACCTGCCTGCGGCTGATCCGGGACAGGAAGCCGGGCAGCTGGCGGTCGCGGCTCATCGAGAACAGCAGCCGGCTGGTCGCGGCCTGGGCGGCCATGGCGTTGGCGAACCCGACGGCGAGCACGTTGACGACGAAGAACGCGTTCATCCAGCCGGTGCTCGCCGCGGCCTGCACCAGCGTGAAGAAGGCGTTACCGGCCTCGTCCTCGCTGAACGACTCCCGCCCGCCCGCGAGCAGGCTGGCCAGCCAGGTCTGCACCACGAACAGCGTCGCGACCACGAACAGCGCGATCAGCATGGCCCGGCCCGCCGGGTTGCGTTCTCCGGTGGACTCCTCCGCGAGCGTCGAGATGCCGTCGAAGCCGAGGAAACTCAGCACCGCGATGGAAAGCGCCGTCGCGAGCAGCGGTGCGCTGATCACACTGGGATCCCAGATCGGCGAGATGCTCCACCCGACGTCGGGCAGGGACTGACCGTTGATCGCGCGCACCGCGATCACGATGAACGCCACCACGAACACCAGCTCGATGACCAGGAACACGCGGTTGGCCAGTTTCAGCGAGCTGATGCCCGCGAGGTTGATGACGGTGTTCACCAGCACGAAGATCACCGCCCACAACCAGCGTGGGGTGCCGGGGAACAGGCCGATCATCGACTCGGCGGCGAAGACGTACAGCAGGGTCGGCACCAGCAGGTAGTCCAGCAGGATCGCCCAGCCCGCGAAAAACCCTGCGGCGGGATGGATTCCGCGCCCGACGTAGGAGAACACCGAACCGGCCAGCGGGAAGGACTTCGCCATCTGCGCGTAGGCCAATGCGGTGAACACCATCGCCACGAGACCGATCAGGTAGACCAGCGGCACCATGCCCGACGCGCTGTTGTAGACGGTCCCGAAGATCGCCCACGGTGCGATCGGGACCATGAACACCAGCCCGTAGACGACGAGGTCCGCCGTGGCCACCGACCGGTTGAGTTCCTGTTTGTACCCGAACGATTCCAGCGTGTGTGCGCTGTCGGCGGCGGTCTCAGAACTTGCCATGGATGTTCCTGTCGGTGAGTCGGTAGAGGGTCAGGCGTCGTGGGCGGCGAGGAATCCGGCGATGACGGACCGGAACTCGTCGGGCTTCTCGAGGTGGCTGCAGTGGCTGGTGTCGGGGAAGACGTGGCTGCGGACGTCGGGGATGTGCTCGACGAACGGCGCCCAGGTGGCCGGGGTCGCCTCGTCGAACTCGCCGGCGACCACCAGGGTCGGCGCGGCGATCGAACCCAGGCGGTCGACGATGTTCCAGTCGCGCAGCGTGCCCAGCACGTGGAACTCGTTGGGGCCGTTCATCGTGTGGTACACCGTCGGCTCGGCCTCCATCTGTTCGACGGTCTCGACGAAGTCCTTCGGGGTGGGCACCACACGGCATACGTGCCGGACGTAGAACTCCTCGGTCGCCGCGAGGTACTCGGGGTCGGTGACCGTTCCGTCGGCCTCGTGCCGGTCGAGCGCCGCCTGGGTCTGGAGCGGCAGTTCGGCGCGCAGTTCGGCGGCCGCGGCCATCCACAGCGCCATCGAGGCCGGCGAGTTGCAGATCGCGAGCGAGGCCAGCCCGGCCGGGCGCCGTACCGCGATCTCGGCGCCGAGCATGCCGCCCCAGGACTGGCCGAGCACGTGGTAGTGCTCGATCCCCAGCGCCGTGCGCACGGCGTGGAACTCCTCGACGAACAGCTCCGGGGTCCAGAACTCGGCCGGCGCGTCGGGCAGATGAGTGCTGTTGCCGCAGCCGATCTGGTCGTAGTGGACGACGCGCCTGCCCGTCTCGTCGGCCAGTTCGGCGATGTTGCGGACGTAGTTGTGCGCCATCCCCGGCCCGCCGTGGAGCACGAACAACGGCCGCAGGCCGTCGCGGGGCTTGTCCGGTTCGGCGATCCGCACCCAGGTCTGGTGGTCTCGGAACGGCACGGTGCGGGTCTCGACAAGCATGGCGATCAGAATGAACCCATAATGGTCTCGCCGCAAGACCAATCGGAATCGTTAACATTCCCGTATTCACGGGAAGGCTGGGAGATGGCTGGGAGTGGTGCCGCGGTGACGTCGGGCCTGCTGCAACAGCAGCTCGACATGCCGTCGCGCGTCGACGAGATCACCGACCGGCTGGTCACCGCGATCGCGCTCGGCGAGTACCTGCCCGGCACCCGCCTGCCCGTCGAACGGGAACTGGCCGCCTCACTCGGCGTCGGCCGGATGACCGTGCGCGCCGCACTGGCGCGGTTGGTCGACCGGGGTCTGCTGGAGACCAGACGCGGCCGCGGCGGCGGCTCCTACGTGCTCGAACAGTGGCGGGAGACGTCCCCCGAATCGGTCGGGCGCACGCTGGCGATGCGGTTGGGCGAATTGCGCGACCGGTGCGACGCGGTGTGCCGGCTGCACGGTGCGATCTGCCGCGCGGCGGCCGAGAGCCGCACCGCCGACGACGTGGCCGCCCTGCGCGGGGCGCTCGAGGGTTTCCGCGCCGCGAACAGCGGCGTCGAGGCGCAGCAGGCCGACAGTCGGCTGCATTTGACCATCATGGACGCCGCCCACAATCCCGTGCTCAAGAAACTGCTGCTCGACCTCGAGGCGTCGGTGAGCATCGCCGCACCGGCCCACCCGTGGGGGGAGAACGACACGATGGCCGCGATGGAGCGGCGGGCCCTGCACGACCACGAACACCTCGTCGACGCGATCGTCGACGGCCGGCCCGACGACGCCGACGCGATCGCCCGCGCCCACGTCGCCATCGATTTCGAGCTCATCGCCGCGGCCATGCGCCGCGCGGGCGTGCTGACTGACTAGGGTGGCGCCGTGGCCGAGACCGCGCCGCTGCGCGTACAGCTGATCGCCAAGACCGAGTTCGTGGCGCCACCGGACGTGCCGTGGGAGACCGACGCCGACGGCGGGTCCGCACTCGTCGAGTTCGCCGGCCGGGCCTGCTACCAGAGCTGGTCCAAACCCAACCCGCGGACCGCGACCAACGCCGCCTACCTGCGGCACATCATCGACGTCGGGCATCTTTCGGTGCTCGAGCACGCCTCGGTGACGTTCTACATCACCGGCATCTCGCGCTCCTGCACCCACGAGTTGATCCGGCATCGCCACTTCTCCTATTCGCAGCTCTCGCAGCGCTACGTTCCCGAACACGACTCCCAGGTCGTCGTCCCGCCGGGCATCGAGGGCGACCCCGACCTGGAGGAGTTGTTCACCACGGCGGCCGATGCGAGCCGCGCCGCCTACACCGAGCTGCTGGCGCGACTCGAGGACAAGCTCATGGGCGATGAGCCCGGGGGAAGACGGGCGACGCTGCGCCGCAAACAGGCCCGGCAGGCCGCGCGTGCGGTGTTGCCCAACGCCACCGAGACACGCATCGTCGTCAGCGGTAACTACCGGGCCTGGCGGCACTTCATCGCGATGCGGGCCAGCGAGCACGCCGACGTCGAGATCCGCCGACTGGCCATCGCCTGCCTGCGGGAACTGGTGGTCGTGGCCCCCGCGGTGTTCGCTGACTTCGAGATCTACGCCCTGGCGGACGGCACGGAGGTCGCGACCACCCCGCTCGTCACCGAGGCGTGAGGTCAAGCGGGTAATCTTGGCGTCCGTGAGTACCAGCGGATTCGATGTGACGGCCCGATTGGGCACCGTGCTCACCGCGATGGTCACCCCGTTCAAGTCCGACGGCTCCCTCGACACCGCGACCGCCGCGCGCCTGGCCACCCACCTGGTGGACTCCGGCTGCGACGGCCTGGTCGTCTCCGGCACCACCGGCGAGTCGCCGACCACCACCGACGCCGAGAAGCAGATCCTGCTGCGCACCGTGCTCGAAGCGGTGGGGGACCGGGCGCGGATCATCGCCGGTGTCGGCACCTACGACACCGCCCACAGCGTGGCGGGCGCCAAGGCCGCCGCCGCCGAGGGCGCCCACGGCCTGCTGGTCGTCACGCCCTACTACTCGCGGCCACCCCAGGCCGGGCTGCTGGCGCACTTCACCACGGTCGCCGACGCCACCGACCTGCCCGTCGTGCTCTACGACATCCCGCCGCGCTCGGTGGTCCCCATCGAGTGGCGCACCATCCGGAAACTGGCCGAACACCCGAACATCGTCGCGATCAAGGACGCCAAGGCCGACCTGCACGGCGGCAGCCGGATCATCGCCGAGACGGGGCTGGCGTACTACTCCGGCGACGATGCGCTCAACCTTCCGTGGCTGGCCATGGGTGCGGTCGGGTTCATCAGCGTATGGGGCCACCTCGCCGCCGGTCAGATCCGAGAGATGATGCACGCCTTCAACTCCGGCGACGTCGCGACCGCCCGCAAGATCAACGCGACCCTCGCGCCGCTGGCCGACGCCCAGGCCCGGCTCGGCGGTGTCACGATGGCCAAGGCGGGGCTCGGCCTGCTCGGCTTCGACGTCGGTTGCCCGCGTCTGCCGCAGATCCCGCCCACCCCCGAGGATCTGACGGCGCTCGCGGCGGACATGCGCGCCGCGGCGGTGCTGCGGTGACGCCGTGACCGCAGAACTGCGTCCCCCCGGCCCGCTCGCGGTCGGCGGACTCCGCGTGACCGCGCTGGGCGGGATCAGCGAAATCGGCCGCAACATGACCGTTTTCGAGCATCTGGGCCGGCTGCTCATCATCGACTGCGGGGTGCTCTTCCCCGGGCACGACGAACCCGGGGTCGACCTGATCCTGCCGGACCTGCGCCACGTCGAGGACCGCCTCGACGACGTCGAGGCGCTGGTGGTCACCCACGCCCACGAGGACCACATCGGCGCCATCCCGCATCTGCTCAAACTGCGTCCCGACATCCCCGTCGTGGGTTCGAAGTTCACGCTCGCGCTGGTACGCGAGAAGTGCCGCGAACACCGCATCAAACCGGTGTTCGTCGAGGTGGCCGAGGGGGAGAGCAGCAGCCACGGCGTCTTCGAATGTGAGTACTTCGCGGTCAACCATTCGATCCCGGGCTGTCTGGCCGTGGCGCTGCACACCGGCGCGGGCACCGTCCTGCACACCGGCGACATCAAACTCGACCAGCTGCCGCTCGACGGCAGACCCACCGACCTGCCCGGGATGTCGCGTCTCGGCGACGCGGGTGTCGACCTGTTCCTGTGTGACAGCACCAACGCCGACCGCCCCGGCGTGGGCCCGTCGGAGAGCGAGATCGGCCCGACGCTGCACCGGTTGATGCGCGGTGCCGACGGCCGGGTGATCGTCGCGTGCTTCGCGTCCAACGTCGACCGCGTCCAGCAGATCATCGATGCCGCAGTCGCTTTGGGTCGCCGGGTGGCGTTCGTCGGCCGCTCCATGGTGCGCAACATGGGCATCGCGCGGGAGCTCGGCTACCTCAAGGTCGACGACTCCGATGTGCTCGACATCGCCGCCGCGGAGATGATGCCCGCCGACCGGGTCGTGTTGATCACCACCGGAACCCAGGGCGAGCCGATGGCGGCGCTGTCGCGGATGTCGCGCGGTGAGCACCGCAGCATCACGCTGACCGCGGGCGATCTGATCATCCTGTCCTCATCGCTGATCCCGGGTAACGAGGAGGCCGTCTACGGCGTCATCGACTCGCTGGCCAAGATCGGCGCCCGGGTGGTGACGAACGCTCATGCGCGCGTTCACGTCTCGGGCCATGCCTATGCCGGCGAACTGCTGTTCCTCTACAACGGGGTCCGGCCGCGCAACGTGATGCCGGTCCACGGGACGTGGCGTCACCTGCGCGCCAACGCGGCGCTGGCCGCGAGCACCGGGGTCGACCCCGAGCGGATCGTGGTGGCGGAGAACGGTGTCAGCGTCGACCTGGTCGCCGGTAAGGCGAGCATCGCGGGTGCGGTGCCGGTGGGGAAGATGTTCGTCGACGGACTCATCACCGGCGACGTGGGGGAGACCACGCTGGGCGAACGCCTGGTGCTGTCCTCGGGTTTCGTCGCGGTCACCGTCGTGGTGCATCGCGGGACCGGGAAGCCCGCGGGGCCGGCGCACCTGCACTCGCGCGGATTCTCCGAGGATCCCAAGGCACTCGAACCCGCCGCCCGCAAGGTGGAGCAGGAACTCGAGCGGCTGGCCGCGGACACCGTCACCGATCCGGCGCGGATCGCCCAGGCCGTGCGGCGCGCCGTCGGCAAGTGGGTGGGCGAGACCTACCGGCGGCAGCCGATGATCGTGCCGACAGTGATCGAGATCTGACATCTGCCGGTCCCTGACAGAATTTCAACCGTTCGGACGAGGCGCGATCCGACACCGCGATGGTTCCATTAGCCGGAAGCGTCAATAACACGTCTTCCCTGGTTGAGGCGTTAGCGGAAGGATCGCCATGAATGCTCACCAGCTCGTTCACCCCTGGCATCTGGCGGCGGCGTGGAAGCAGGCGCATCGGCGTCGCGACGTGGTGCTGGACGTCAACGCACCGAGTGTGACGACGCCGGGCGCGCACTGGTGGAATCCCCATACCCTGCCCGAGAGCCGGTCGCACTACTACCCGTCGCGGTGCGTGTACCTGGAGTCCTCGGAACTGTCCCGGATGATGGACCGCCTCTAGGGTGTGTCAGCGCTTGTTGACGAACCCGGCGTCCACCGGCAGCGTGACCCCGGTGATGTAGCGCGCCTCGTCGGAGGCCAGGAACGCCACCGCGGCCGCGATGTCCTCGGGGTCGAGCGTCTGGACGGGCAGCGCGTTCCCCATATCGGGTCCCCCTTGGGACTCCTGGGCCAGCCCTTTGAGCCAGCTGCGGGTGAACTCGTTGTCGATCATCGGCGTGTTCACCCCGGCAGGGTGCACGGAGTTGACCCGGATGCTGTGGCCGGCAAGCAGATTCGCGTACACCCGCATGATGCCGACGATGCCGTGTTTGGCGGCGGCGTACCCGATGGAGCCGGCCATCGGCGAGGACAGGCCGACCAGACCCGCCACCGAACTGGTCAGCACGATCGAACCGCCGTTACCCGCCTTGATCATCGGCCGCATCGCGACGTCGACGGTGTGGTAGACCCCGGTCAGGTTGACGTCGATGACGTCCTGCCAGGCATCCTCACCCGCCATGGGTGCGATACCGGCGTTGGCGACCACCACGTCGAGCCGCCCGCCGAGTCGGTCGACGCCGGCGATCAGCGCCGACTTCAGCGCGGCGCGGTCACGGACGTCGGCCTGGGCTGCCACGATGCGGGCGCCGGTGTCCTCGACGAGTTTGACCGTCGCCGCCAGATCGTCGGGTGTGGCGAGCGGATACGGCACGGAGGCGATCTGGTCGCACAGGTCGACCGCGATGATGTCCGCGCCGTCGGAGGCGAGCCGGACCGCGTGCGCGCGCCCCTGCCCGCGCGCCGCGCCGGTGATGAAGGCGACCTTGCCCTCGAGTGGACGCATCGGCGTCAGGGCCGCAGCTGACCCTTGGCCGGATCACCGGCGGGAACGGCCTGGGCCACCTTGATGTCCGGGGCCCCGGCGAGGTGGTCGCCCAGGTCGGCGAACATCTGCGTGACAGCGGGGGCCTTGCTGTGGGTGTTCAGCGCGTCGGCGTCGGCCCACTGCTCGACGAAGATGAAGAGGCCGCCGTCGGCCTCGTGCAGCGAGTACAGGTCGCAGCCGGGTTCGCCGTGGACCGCCTCGATGGTCCTGGTCAGGATGCCGCGCACCGTCTCGACGGATTCCGGTTTGACGGGCAGGGTGGCGACGACGGTCACGGGCATGCGCGACTGCTCCTCGGTGAGTTCGGCGGGTTGGTCGGACAGGTGTCCACCCTACTCATCGGCAACCGCTCGGAGACGGGGCTGAAACCAATCTGTGACCCGTGTGGCTGATGGTGCATGTGGGACGCAAGCGACTAGGCTGGACCCCATGGCTGGTAAGACCGTCGCCCGCTCTGGCGCCCGTACGAGCAGGTCAAAGGCCGGAACGCGGAGTGGGGCGCGGCCGGGCCGGCCCGCGAAGTCCGCGGCGGCCCGTCGCAAACCCGCACCGCGGCGTACCGCGTCGCCCGTCGGCGCCGCCGGGGCCGCGGTCGGCCGCGGGGCCCGCGCCGGGTGGCTGATGCTGGCGCGCGGAGCAGGCAGCACCGCGCGTTCGGTCGGTCGCGCCCGCGAGATCGAACCCGGACATCGGCGCGACGGGATCGCGCTGGCCCTGCTGGGCATCGCGGTCGTGGTGGCCGCCGCGTCGTGGTTCGACGCCGCCCGTCCCGTCGGCGCGTGGATCGACACGGTGTTTCGCTCGCTCGTCGGCGATGCGGTGATGCTCGTGCCGATCGTGCTCACCGCGATCGCCGTGGTGCTCATGCGCAGCGAACCCGATCCCGAGGCGCGGCCCCGCCTGCTTCTCGGCGGCGCGATGATCGCGCTGCCCGCGCTGGGGCTCTGGCACCTGTGGTCGGGCTCGCCGCATGCGCCGGGGGAGCGGCAGCAGGCGGGCGGGTTCGCCGGATTCGCGATCGGAGGTCCGCTCGCCGACGGCCTCACCCCCTGGATCGCCGCCCCGCTGCTGTTCATCGGGGTCCTCTTCGGGCTGCTGCTGATCACCGGCACGACCATCCGCGAGGTGCCCGAGACGGTGCGGGCCATGTTCTCCACGCGCTACGACGACGAGTACGACGACGAGTATTACGAGTACGACGACGAGGCCGCCGAAGAGTATTACGACGACGAGGCGCCGGAAGCCGCTGCGCGCGACGACTTCTCGGACGGCTACTACGACGACCCCGCGACCTCGCGCGACGACAGGCTCTGGCCGTCGGGGTCGCCCATGGACAACTACCCCCTTGACCCGCAGGACAGCGAACCGCCGACCCTGCCCGAGGTACCCGCACTGCCCGCGGCGCCCGTCGCCGAGGCCAAACCGAAGCGCAAGAAGGCACCGGTCGAGAAGAAGCCGGTCGACGAACAGGACACGCTGTCGCTCGACCGGGTCGTCGAGGGGCCCTACACGCTGCCGTCACTGGACCTGCTCGTCGCCGGCGATCCGCCGAAGCTGCGCAGCGCCGCCAACGAGAAGATGGAAGAGGCCATCACCTCGGTGCTGCAGCAGTTCAAGGTCGACGCCGCCGTCACCGGCTGCACCCGCGGCCCGACCGTCACCCGCTACGAGGTCGAACTCGGCCCCGGTGTGAAGGTCGAGAAGATCACCGCACTGCACCGCAACATCGCCTACGCGGTCGCCACCGAGAGCGTCCGCATGCTGGCGCCCATCCCGGGCAAGTCGGCCGTCGGCATCGAGGTGCCCAACACCGACCGCGAGATGGTGCGCCTCGCCGACGTGCTCACCGCGCCCACCACCCGCCGCGACCACCACCCGCTGGTGATCGGGCTCGGCAAGGACATCGAGGGCGACTTCATCTCGGCCAACCTCGCGAAGATGCCGCACCTGCTGGTCGCCGGGTCGACCGGCTCCGGTAAGTCGAGCTTCGTCAACTCGATGCTGGTGTCGCTGCTCGCCCGCGCGACACCGGACGAGGTCCGGATGATCCTCATCGATCCGAAGATGGTGGAGCTGACGCCGTACGAGGGCATCCCGCACCTGATCACGCCGATCATCACCGAACCGAAGAAGGCCGCCGCGGCGCTGGCCTGGCTGGTCGAGGAGATGGAGCAGCGCTACCAGGACATGCAGGCCTCCCGGGTGCGCCACATCGACGTGTTCAACGAGAAGGTGCGCAGCGGCGAGATCACCGCACCGCTGGGCAGCGAGCGCGTCTACAAGCCCTACCCGTACATCCTCGCGATCGTGGACGAGCTCGCCGACCTCATGATGACCGCGCCGCGCGACGTCGAGGACGCGATCGTGCGGATCACCCAGAAGGCCCGTGCCGCCGGTATCCATCTCGTGCTGGCCACCCAGCGGCCCTCGGTCGACGTCGTCACCGGTCTGATCAAGACCAACGTGCCGTCCCGGTTGGCGTTCGCGACCTCGTCGCTGACCGACAGCCGCGTCATCCTCGACCAGCCCGGCGCCGAGAAGCTCATCGGTATGGGCGACGGGCTGTTCCTGCCGATGGGTGCCGGTAAGCCGATCCGCCTGCAGGGCGCCTTCATCACCGACGAGGAGATCCAGGCCGTCGTCAACGCGACCAAGGATCAGGCCGAACCCGAGTTCATCGAGGGCGTCACCGCGGTCAAGGCGGGTGAGAAGAAGGACGTCGACCCCGACATCGGCGATGACATGGACGTGTTCCTGCAGGCCGTCGAACTCGTGGTGTCCAGCCAGTTCGGGTCCACCTCGATGCTGCAGCGCAAGCTGCGGGTCGGCTTCGCCAAGGCCGGCCGGTTGATGGACCTGATGGAGACCCGCGGCATCGTGGGCCCGTCGGAGGGGTCCAAGGCCCGGGAGGTGCTGGTCAAACCCGACGAGCTGGCGGGCACCCTGATGCTGATCCGCGGCGGGGCCGATGCCAACGGCGCCGACGCCGACGACGACGAGTAGCGGTTTCGGCGCGCTCGCGTGCGCGCAGCGTATGCGAGCGCGCCGAAATCGCTAGAGGGTGAGCAGCATTCGGGTGTTGCCGAGGATGTTCGGCTTGACGTAGGACAGGTCGAGGAATTCCGCGACACCGGTGTCGTACGAGCGGCACATCTCCTCGTAGACCTCCGCCGTCACCGGGGTGCCGTCGATCTCGGCGAAGCCGTGCCTGCCGAAGAACTCCACCTCGAAGGTGAGCACGAAGATCCGCTCGAGCCGCAACTCGCGCGCCACGTCGAGCAATCGCGACACGATGCGGTGCCCCACGCCGCGGCCCCGGACCTTCGGATGCACCGCGACCGTGCGCACCTCGCCGAGGTCGGCCCACAGCACGTGCAATGCGCCACACCCGATGAGCTCGTCGTCCTCCTCGGCGACCCAGAACTCCTGTACGGCCTCGTAGATGTTGACGAGGTTCTTCTCGAGCAGGATCTTGCCGGCATAGATGTCGACGAGCGCTTTGATCGCCGGGACGTCGGACGTGCGCGCCCGGCGCACGATGACCCCGTCGGCGACGCTTGGGCCCGTGTTCTCATCGGCTGCGCTCACGCTGCGAGAATATCGGCAGAGCCAACCGATATTCTGTGGCGGTGTCGGGCCCGTCTCCTACTGATCCGGTGGTGCCGCGCGCCCGAGTGGCCAACATCGCCAACGTCCTCACCGGTGTGCGCTTCATCCTCGTGCCGGTCTTCCTCGCCGCGCTGTTCGTCGGCGACGGCCATGAAACGTATTGGCGCGTGGTCGCATTCGTGGTGTTCGCCGTGGCGGTGATCACCGACCGGTTCGACGGTGCGCTGGCCCGCAGCTACGGCATGGTCACTGAATTCGGCGCGCTGGCCGACCCCATCGCCGACAAGGCACTGATCGGTTCGGCGCTGGTCGGTCTGTCGGTACTCGGCGACCTGCCGTGGTGGGTGACGTCGGTCATCCTGGCCCGTGAGCTCGCCGTGACCGTGCTGCGCTTCGCGGTGCTGCGGCACGGGGTGATCCCGGCCAGTCGCGGCGGCAAGCTCAAGACTCTGGTGCAGGCCGTCGCGATCGGGCTGTTCGTGCTGCCGCTGGCGGCCTGGCCGGGGCCCTGGCTGGCGGTGGCGTGGGTGATCATGGTGGCCGCCGTGGTCCTGACTGTGCTCACCGGTCTGGACTACGTCCTCTCTGCGATCCGGGACTCCCGTGACCGACCCGCTGCTCACTGACGACGCCCGCGCACTGGTCGCCGACCTGACCGTGCGCCACCAGAGCGTCGCGACCGCCGAATCGCTGACCGCGGGCCTGCTGACCGCCACGCTGGCCGGCGTGCCCGGCGCGAGCGCGGTGCTGCGCGGCGGGTTGGTCACCTACACCGAGGACACCAAGATCGCACTGGCCGGGGTGGCGCCGCAGGTTCTCGATGCCGTCGGACCCGTCGCCGCCCCGACCGCGCGGGCGCTGGCGGTCGGGGCGCGGCAGCGCTGCGCGGCCACCTGGGGTGTCGGGTTGACCGGCGTCGCCGGGCCCGAACCGCACGGCGGCCATCCGGTGGGCACCGTCTTCCTCGGCCTGGCCGGCCCGGTGCACACCGAGGTGGTCGAACTGCGCCTGGCCGGGTCGCGGTGGGAGATCCGCAGGGCCGCGGTCGACGCGGCGATCAGCCACCTGCGCGCACTCGTCGCGCAGCAGTGATCTGAAACTCTTCGAATCCTGGGAACCGCGTCGGCGCCGAGGGCGTTGTGCAGGTAGCAACCCAGCCAACGAAGGAGGGCACGATGGCGGCATTGCTGCGCGAGGTTATCGGCGACGTGCTGCGCCGTGCCCGCACCGAACAGGGCCGGACCCTGCGTGAGGTCTCCGATACCGCCCGGGTCAGCCTGGGTTATCTCTCCGAGGTGGAACGCGGCCGCAAAGAGGCCTCGAGCGAGTTGCTGAGTGCCATCTGCGGCGCGCTGGACGTCCCGCTGTCGCGGGTGCTCGCCGACGCGGGTGAGGAACTCGCCCATCAGGAGCACATCGGCGCGACCTCGTCGATCGACGTCAGCACGAAGGTCGTGATCCCGCAGTCGGTGTCGATGGCCGTTGCGTGACCCGGCCTGACGCCCCCGAACCCTCTGCGGGGGTGTGGTGACGTGTACAGAACCGATAAGTTGGCAACAGGACTTAGTCGACTAGACCCGAAGGCGGAGTGAAGCGATGGCCAACCCGTTCGTCAAGGCGTGGAAGTACATGATGGCGCTGTTCAGCTCCAAGGTCGACGAGTACGCCGATCCGAAGGTGCAGATCCAGCAGGCGATCGAAGAGGCGCAGCGCCAGCACCAGGCCCTCACCCAGCAGGCAGCCCAGGTCATCGGCAACCAGCGTCAGCTGGAGATGCGGCTCAACCGCCAGCTCGCCGACATCGAGAAGCTGCAGGTCAACGTCCGCCAGGCGCTCACGCTGGCCGACCAGGCGGTCGCGAACGGCGACACCGCCAAGGCGACCGAGTACAACAACGCCGCCGAGGCGTTCGCCGCGCAGCTGGTCACCGCCGAGCAGAGCGTCGAAGACCTCAAGACCCTGCATGACCAGGCGCTGCAGGCCGCGGGACAGGCCAAGAAGGCCGTCGAGCAGAACGCGATGATGCTGCAGCAGAAGATCGCCGAGCGCACCAAACTGCTCAGCCAGCTCGAACAGGCCAAGATGCAGGAGCAGGTCAGTTCCTCGCTGCGGTCGATGAGCGAGCTCGCCGCACCGGGCACCACGCCCAGCCTCGACGAGGTGCGCCAGAAGATCGAGCGGCGCTACGCCAACGCGATGGGCGAGGCCGAACTCGCGCAGAACTCTGTACAGGGCCGCATGCTCGAGGTGCAGCAGGCCAGTGTGCAGATGGCCGGCCACTCCCGGCTCGAGCAGATCCGCGCCTCGATGCGGGGCGACGCCCTGCCGTCCGGTGGCGCCACCCCGGCGGCCAATCCCGCGACTCCGGCCGCCAACCCGGCTGCGCCGACGCCGGAAAACCCGTTGTCGCAATAGTTCCCGTGAGGTGAGGCAGTGAAGACGCAGAGCAGGCCGGCCCCGACGATGTGGCGTTCGATGGTGCAACGCGGGGTCGACACCGCCGCAGAGCTGTCCGACGTGGTCGCCGACAAGCTGCACGCCGCTGCCGATCCGCGGGCGAAACTGCTGCGCAAGCGGCGGTGGGCGCTGCGGCTGGGGTTGTTCTTCGCCGTCACCAGCGTGTTCTGGATCCTCGTCACTGCGGTACTGGCCGCGTGGAGCACACCGTTCTGGGTCTTCATCATCACCGGGGCGATCGCCGCGGGGGCGATGTTCCCCGCCACCCTGCTGTTGCTGCGCTACCGCTGGCTGCGCGCCGAACCGCTGCCGCCCGCCCGCACCAGGGGTTCGCGCCGGCTCCCGCCGTGGACTTCGGCTGCCCGCCCGCCGATGGCGGCGCTGCAGAACGCCGAACGCGCGTTGTTCTCCCTACTCGGGGTGATGGAACGCGGGCGCATGCTGCCGCACGACGAACTGCGCGAGTTGACCACCGCGGCGCAGCAGAGCGCGGCCACCATGGCCGCGACCGCCGCGGAGGTGGCGTCGATGGAACGCGCCATGTCCTCGGCGCCGATGTCGCGCAACCACCTGCAGTCGACGGTGCGCGCGTTCACCGCGCAGATGGACCAGGGTGTGCGCCAGTATCACGAAATGGTCGATGCAGCAGCGCAACTCGTGGCGGCGGCCAACAACGGCCCGATGTCCAGCTCACCCATGTACGGCCGGCGCCACCGCGAGGAACTCGTCGCGGCCACCGACCGGCTGCAGGGCTGGGCGCAGGCGTTCGACGAACTGGGTCACCTGCGCCGCGCTTAGACCGCTACATCGTCGGGCGGAGCGCGGGGAACGGTACGGCCAGCAGACCGCGCACCGTCGAGGTGAGGAAGCCGAGCTTGTCGAAGTAGTCCCGCCACACCGTGACCTTGCCCGCGTGCACCTCGAAGACGCCGCACACCCAGAACTGCAACCGCACCGGACCGAAGATGAGCGCGTCGGTGCGTTCGGTGAGCACGGTGTCGCCCTCGGCGGCGATGTTGTGGAACTTCACCTCGAACCGCATCCGCCCCTGGCCGCTGCGGAAGAGCTTGGAGATGCGGGTGCGCCCGCGGATGATCGGGAAGCCGACGTTGTGCCAGGCGATGTGGTCGGCCATCAAGGACTCCGCGGCGTCGAAGTCCTCGTCCTGGAGGCCGAAGAGGAAGGTCTCCACCGTGCGGGCGTTGGTCGTGCTCTGCAGGGCTGACGTGGAGCCGTTGCTCGAGTCGGTCATGGGCTCAGGGTAGTCCGCGCCCGCGGGCACTGGACGGTTGTTGCTGTGGCAGGGTGAGCGGGTGCGTGTCGCCGTCGTCGCCGGTCCGGATCCGGGGCACGCGTTCCCCGCGATCGCCCTGTGCCGGAAATTCGCCGCCGCGGGCGACGAGCCCACGCTGCTGACCGGGGTCGAATGGCTCGACACTGCCCGAGCGGCCGGTGTGAACGCCGAGGAACTCCTCGGACTCGACCCCACCGAGGACGATGACGACGCCGACGCCGGCGCCAAGATCCACCGCCGCGCCGCCCGGATGGCGGTGCTCAACGCGCCGGTGCTCGAGGCCCTGAACCCAGACCTCGTAGTGTCCGACGTCATCACCGCATGCGGGGGGCTGGCCGCCGAACTGCTCGGCCGCCCCTGGGTGGAGCTCAACCCGCATCCGCTGTACCGGCCGTCGAGGGGGTTGCCGCCCATCGGCAGCGGACTGGCGCCCGGCGTGGGCGTACGGGGCAGGCTGCGGGATGCGGTGATGCGGGCGCTCACCGCGCGGTCATGGCGGCAGGGGCTGGCTCAGCGCGCCGAGGCCCGAACCGGGATTGGACTGCCCGCCGAGGATCCCGGCCCGCTGCGGCGGCTGATCGCCACGCTGCCCGCCCTGGAGGTGCCCCGTCCGGACTGGCCCGCCGAGGCGGTCCTCGTCGGCCCGCTGCACTTCGAGCCCACCGCGCAGGTGCTCGACGTTCCCGCCGGCGACGGCCCGGTCGTACTGGTCGCCCCGTCGACGGCCACGACGGGCGAACGTGGGGTCGCCGAGGTGGCGCTCGAGGTTTTGACGCCCGGTAGCGTATTGCCCGCCGGCGCGCGGGTGGTGGTGTCCCGGTTGTCGGGGCCCGACGGTCCGGTGCCGCCCTGGGCGGCGGTCGGGCTGGGCCGTCAGGACGAACTGCTCACCCACGCCGACGTGGTGATCTGCGGTGGCGGCCACGGTATGGTGGCCAAGACACTGCTGGCCGGGGTGCCGATGGTGGTGGTACCCGGCGGCGGCGACCAGTGGGAGATCGCCAATCGTGTTGTCCGGCAAGGCAGTGCGCAGCTGGTGCGACCGTTGAGCGGACCGGCGCTCGCGGCGGCCGTGCGGGAGGTGCTCGACACCCCCGGTTACCGGGCCGCGGCACGCCTGGCGGCGGAGACTGCGGGACAGGTCACCGATCCGGTACAGGTGTGCCGCCGCACGCTCGCGTAATTTGGTGGCGTGCGACTGACGGAATTCCACGAACTCGTCGACGGCCAGTTCGGCTCGATCCGCGGCCGGTCGCTGCTCGTCGACCATGTGCTCAGTGGCTTCGGTGGGCGCACCGCCGCCCAGGCCATCGAGGAGGGCGTCGAGCCCCGCGACGTGTGGCGGGCGCTGTGCGCCGATTTCGACGTCCCGCGCGATCAGTGGTGAGGGGCGTCAGCCCGTGTCGGTGACCGGTTTCACCGCTCCGGTCGGCCCGCCGGTGTCCGGTTTCGCCGACGTCTGCCTGCCCCCGTAGGGCGGTACGGCGGGTTCGGCGTCCGAGGGCGGCGCCTCGGTCTTCTCGCTCCCGGTCTGCTCGGGGTCGCCCTGTTCGGGATGCGAGGGCACCGTCTCGTCACCGCGATAGGTGCCCGACGGCCGGTCGGCGGGCCCGCCCGACGGCGCATCCGACCCGGTGTCCCGGGAGCCCGGCGCCCCGCGTCGCTCCTGCGGTTCCTCCGACAGCCGTTCGTTCGTGCTACTCATCTCAACTCCTCTCCAGAACGTCGTTGACGAGGGCGAGGGTCACCGACGTGGCGGTCTGCAGCGCCGTGACGTCGCCCTCGGTCAGGGCCCCGCACACCCAGTCCCAGTGCGCGGCGACCAGGTCGCCCGGTCGGGGTGTGTCCGACAGTGCGGTCCCGTCCCTGCGCCACCGCACCCGCTCGCAGCGGGGGGCGCCCAGTCCCAGCGCCCGGTCCGTCACCGTCAGCGGCCGGCTGCTCAGCACGACGTGGTCGTCGTCGACGTATTCGACCGTGCCCCAACGGATCCGGCACATCTGCATGATTCGCAGCGGTGTCGCGGGGTCGCGGTCGAGGAAACGGATCCAGGGGTACACGACGAGAACGTGGAAACTGTGGTGCGCCGACACCCCGTGTTCGGCCACCGCGTCGAGCAGACCCGTCACCTGACCGGCGAACGCGCACCGCAACCGCGTCAGCAGATCCGACGGGTCCACCGCCGCCAGCAGCGCCCCGCCGATCCAATAGCTGTGCACCACCTCGTCGTCGAGCACGTCCGCATTCCCGGCGGCGGCCAATGCCTCCAGGTACGGCCAGGCGCCGTCGAACTCCCGGGCCCGGCCCGCCAACCCGGCGCCCGCGACGCCGGGCGGGCCGCAGTACCCGAGTTCGTTGGGCGGGAACGCGTACTGCGCGAAGAGGGTGCGGCCGTCCCGCCGGGTCCGCAGTGCCATGTCAGCAGATCCGCGGAAGTTGTTCGCCCACCGGCAGATCCACCACCCGGGTGCCGCCGAGCGCGGTGCGCGCCACGACCATGCCCGGATGGTCGGCCACGCACGTGCCGATGAGCGCGGCGCGGGCGCCCAGCGGGTGGTCCCGCATCGCCGTCAGCACCCGCTCGGCGCCCGCGGCGGGCACGAACGCCACCAGCTTGCCCTCGTTGGCCACGTACATCGGGTCCAGGCCGAGCAGCCCGCACGCGTCGCGCACCTGCGGCGGTATCGGCAGCGCCCGCTCGTCGAGGGCGATGCCGACCGACGCGGCCCTGGCGATCTCGTTGAGCGTGGCCGCCATACCGCCCCGGGTGGGGTCACGCAGCGTGTGGATGTCGGCGCCGGTGTCGATCATCGCGGCGACCAGTCCGTGCAGCGGCGCCGTGTCGCTGGCGACGGTCGTCGCGAACTCCAACCCCTCGCGGCAACTCATCACCGCGACCCCGTGGACCCCGATGTCGCCGCTGACGATGACGGCGTCGCCCACGCTCGCGCGCTGCGGCCGGATGTCGACTCGCGGATCGATGAGCCCGATGCCGCTGGTGTTGATGTAGACGCCGTCACCGTGGCCGGAGTCGACGACCTTGGTGTCGCCGGTCACCAGTTTCACGCCCGCGGCCAGCGCCGCGGTGCCGACCGCCTGGGCGACGCGGGCCAACTCGTCGAGCGGCGTGCCCTCCTCGAGGATGAACGCCGTCGACAGCACCGTCGGCGTCGCACCGGCCATGGCGAGGTCGTTCACGGTGCCGTTGACCGCGAGGTCGCCGATCGTGCCGCCCGGGAACACCATCGGTTTGACGACGAAGGAGTCCGTGGAGAAGGCGAGCCGGGTGCCGTCGACCTCGACGACGGCGGCGTCGCCCAGCGCGGCGTCGGCGGCCGGGCCGTATGCGGGCAGGAACAGGTGCTCGATGAGTTCACCGGACATCGCACCGCCGCCGCCGTGGCCCATCACGATGTTCGGCGAATCGCGCAGTGGGGCAGGGCACACCCAGCTGTCCATATCGATGGCCGCGCTGTCCTCACGCATGGCTCACCTCGAGCCGCCGATACAGGTAGTACGCTGCGCACGCGCCCTCCGACGACACCATGGTCGCGCCGAGCGGATTCCGTGGTGTGCACACCGTGCCGAACGCCGCGCACTCGTGCGGTTTGATCAACCCCTGCAGCACCTCACCCGACCGGCACAGCGTGGACTCCTCGGTGTGGATGTCGGTCACCGCGAACCGGTACTCGGCGTCGAACTCCCGGTAGGCGGGGGAGAGCCGCCACCCGCTGGCCGGGATCATCCCGATGCCGCGCCAACTGCGGTCGGTGGGCTCGAAGACGTCGGTCAGCATCGCCTTGGCCGCCGGATTGCCCTCGGCGCGGACCGCGCGCGGGTAGGCGTTCTCCAGTTCGTGGCGGCCGGCTTCGAGTTGCACGACGGTGCGCCGGATGCCCTCGAGGATGTCGAGTGGTTCGAAACCGGTGACCACGATCGGGATGCCGTACTTGTCGCACAGCGGCGGATACTCGTCGGTGCCCATCACCGAGCAGACGTGGCCGGCGGCGAGGAACGCCTGCACGCGGCAGGTGGGGGATTCCATGATCGCCGAGATCGCTGGCGGCACCAGCACATGCGACACCAGCAGTGAGAAGTTGGTGATGCCGAGACGCCGGGCCTGGTAGACGGTCATCGCGTTGGCCGGGGCGGTGGTCTCGAATCCGATGCCGAAGAACACCACCTGCCGGTCCGGGTTCTGGCGGGCCACGGTCAGCGCATCCAGCGGCGAGTACACCACGCGCACGTCACCGCCCTCGCTCTTGACCCGGAACAGGTCCTTCTCGCTGCCCGGTACGCGCAGCATGTCGCCGAACGAGCAGAAGATCACCTCGGGCCTGGACGCGATCTCCAACGCCTTGTCGATGATCTCCAGCGGCGTGACGCACACCGGGCACCCCGGGCCGTGGATCATCTCGATCTGATCGGGCAGCAGCTGGTCGATACCGTGGCGGATGATCGAATGCGTCTGGCCGCCACAGACTTCCATGATCGACCAGCGCCGGGTCGTGACGGCCTTGATCTGTGCCACGAGCCGGGCCGCCAACTCGGGGTCACTGAACTCGTCGAGGTACTTCATCCCGTCACCTCCCGCTGTCGGGGTTGGCCACACCGGCTTGGCGGGCGGCCAGTTCGAATCCGTCACCGAACTCCTCGGCCAGGACGCCGAGATGTTCGAATTCGCGCAGGGTGCGCATCGCCGACTCCTCGTCGAGGCGCTGGATCGCGAATCCGACGTGCACCACCACGTACTGGCCCTCGCGCGCATCGGGAATGTATTGCAGGCACACGTCTTTCTTGATGCCGCCGAAGTCGACGACGGCCATCAGCGTGCCGTCGCGGTCGGACACGCTCTCGATCTTCCCCGGAACCGCCAGACACATCGGCGTTCTCCCTTCTACGATCCCATGTTCGCGACCATCAGTTGGCCCAGCGCGATACCGCCGTCGTTCGGCGGCACCCGGTGGTGGGTCAGCACCGGGGTGCCACGTGCGGCGAAGCCCTCGAGCACCATCCGCAGCAGCAGCGCGTTCTGGAAGACGCCGCCCGAGAGCGCCACCACCGATCCGGTCCCGTCGGCGAGTCGCAGGACGAGGTCGGCGACGGCGCGGTGGAACCGCCACCCGACCACGGCCGCGGACACCCCGCGAGCGACGTCGGCGACGATCGCGCGCAGCACAGGGGCGGGCTCGATCAGCGCCGGCGCGGCGGTCTCGTCGACGGAGAACGCATACGGCGCAGGCGGATCGGTGACCATGCGGGCCAGCCCCTCCAACTCGATCGCCGCCTGCGCCTCGTAGTCCACGCGCTGCCGGACTCCCGCCAGGGCGGCGACGGCGTCGAAGAGCCGGCCCATGCTCGACGTCGGTACGCAGTGCAGTCCGGTCCCGAGTTGGTGGCGCAGCACCCGTCGCTCGTCGTCGGGGCATGCGCGCACCGGCGGTAACCCGTCGTCCCAGGGGAGTCCGGCCGCCAACAGATGCGCGAGCGCCATCCGGTAGGGCCGTCGCACGCTGACGTCGCCGCCGGGCAGCGGGACGTAGCGCAGCGCGGCGGTCCGGCGGTATCCCTTGTAGTCGGCGACCATCACCTCGCCACCCCAGACCGCGCCGTCCGGCCCGTAACCGGTTCCGTCGAAGGCGAATCCGAGTACCGGCTCGTCGAGGCCGTGTTCGGCCATCACCGCCGCGATGTGGGCGTGGTGGTGCTGGACGGTGCGCACCGGCCTACCGCGCGCATGCCGGTGCGCCCAGTCGGTGGAGCGGTACCGGGGGTGGGCGTCGGCGGCCACGATGGTGGGTGCCACGCCGGTGAGCAGGCGCAGGTGCTCTTCGGCCGCGGTGAACGCCGACAGCGTCGCCAGATCGTCCATGTCACCGATGTGCTGGCTCAGCCAGGCGTAGCGGCCGTCGGCGACGGCCATCGTGTTCTTGAGGTCGGCCCCGACCGCCAGCGTCGGCGCGACCGGGACGGGCAGCGCCACCGGCAGCGGCGCGTATCCGCGGGACCGCCGCACGGGCAGTTCCCTGCCGTCGACGACCCGCACCACCGAGTCGTCACACGGGACGAGGATCGGCCGGTCGTGGCACAGCCACCCGTCGGCCAGACCCGCCAACCGCTCGAGGGCGTCGTCGTCGCGGTAGCACAGCGGTTCACCGGCGAGGTTCCCCGACGTCATCACCAGCACCTGCGGGCCCGGTTCGTCGCCGGGCAGCCCGAACAGCAGGGTGTGCAGCGGTGAATAGGCCAGCAGCACACCGAGATCGGGGATGGCGGGTGCCACCGCCACCGCGACGGGCGCCCCGGGCCGGCGCGGCGCCAGCACGATCGGGCGTTGCGGCCCGGTGAGCACGCGCGCGGCGGCATCGTCGAGCACGGCGATCCGGTGTGCGGTGGGGAGGTCGGGCACCATGACCGCGAACGGTTTGTCGCCGCGGCGTTTGCGCCGTCGCAGTTCCGTCACCGCCGATGCGTCGGCGGCGTCGCAGGCCAGGTGGTAGCCGCCGATGCCCTTGACCGCCACGACGCCGCCGTCGCGCAGGAGCCGCCGGGCCTGCGCCAGCGCCGCCTCGCCGGACCGCGCCGGGGTGCCACCGGTGTGGAAGGTCAACGTGGGACCGCACCGCGGACAGCACACCGGCTGGGCGTGGAAGCGGCGGTCGCCGGGGTCGACGTATTCGCGGGCGCAGTCGGCGCACATCGCGAACCCGGCCATCGACGTGGCGGCGCGGTCGTAGGGCAGGGCGGCGATGATGGTGAACCGCGGGCCGCAGTTGGTGCAGTTGACGAACGGGTGGCGATAGCGCCGGTTGCGCGGATCACGTTGTTCGGCGGCACATTCCGCACACATCGCGACGTCGGGCGAGGTCAGCGTGCGGCCGCCGCCGCGGGAGGTGCCCGCGATGACGAAATCGGTACCGCCGGCGGGCGGGAGCTCGACGGTGTCGACACCCTCGACGACCGCGAGCGGCGGCGGGTGGTCACGCACCCGGTCGAGGAAGTCCGCGACCGCAGCCGCGGCGCCCTCCACCTCGATGACCGCGCCCGCGCTGTCGTTGCGCACCGAGCCGGACAGCCCGAGCGCGGTGGCCGTCGTGTACACGAACGGGCGGAACCCGACGCCCTGCACCACGCCGCGTACGCACACCCGCACCCGCCGGCGCGTCACGGCCCGTCCTCCGTCACCGCTCCGCGCCCCATGAGTTCCAGACCCGCCATCGCGGCGGCGGCGCCGGCCGCATCGGTCTTCTCGACCACGAACCCCATGTGGATGATCACCCAGTCGCCGGGGCGGAACGTCTCGTCGGGCAACATGCCGACGTTGACCCGGCGATGCTCACCGGCGACGTCGACCAGCGCGAGCTGATCGCCGTAACCGTCGACCATCCGCACCACCCGGCCGGGGATCCCGAGGCACATGGCTCACCCGGTCTCCGCCACGACCGTCGCGACCGCCCACACCGCATCGGGCACCGCGGCGGCGACCGGGTCGCTCAGCCCGATGCCCTCGGTCACATCGGCCACCTCGCATCCGATCACCAGCGTGCGGGGCGGGCGGCCGCCGAGAGTGGCCAGGCTCGCGAACACCGCGCCCGGATCCATCGCGTGGGCGTCGACACCAGTTGTGCCGCCGACGGTTCCGGTGTCCGCCTCGAAGACGTGCAGGGTGCCCGGGGCGCCGCGGTTGGGGACGGCGTCGACCAGCACCAGCAGATCCCACCCGTCGAGCAGATCGTAGGCCAGGTGCATACCGCGGATCCCGTAGTCGACCACCCGGATCCGCGGGTCGACGACCACGGGTGCGACGTGGCGGATCACCTCGGGACCGAATCCGTCGTCGCCGAGGAAGATGTTGCCGATGCCGGCGATCAGGGTGCGGGACGTGGGGTCACCCACTCACATCCGGCGTATCTTCATGTAGCGCCGGGCATCCGGTATCGACCGCACCCCCAGCAGGACCGCGAACACCGCGACCATCGCCGCGAGGACCACGGCGATCCAGCCGACTACCTCCATGACGGGCTCCCTTCGTTGAGCGGTTCCACCTCGTCGGGTGCGAAGTACAGGTAGCGCCCGTACGCGTCGTGCACGTCCGCGGCGGGATCGTCCTCCAGGACGACACCGATCTGCGCGTCACCGTCGACGGTCTCGTGCACCGACGCGACGCGCGCGACCCGGCCCGCGTAGAACAGGTCCTGGGCGTCGGCGCGCCGCGACGGGTGTAGCCGCACCCGGCTCCCTCGGCTCACCCGGATCCCGTCGACCAGCACGGCATCGTGGTCGGGTGCGACGGCGGTGTCGGCCACCGGATCCCACCAGTCGACGCCCTCGGGGACCTCCGGGATCAGCGGGGGATCGGCGGCGTGCGGGTCGCGCAGCACCCCGTGCAGGGTGAGCATGGCCTCCGGCGACATCCCGTCGCACCGGTCGATGATCGCCGCGGCACGCGGATCGGTGGCGCGGGCCTGCGCCTTCTCCTCGTCGGTCATGGTCATCACACGCAGGGTGAGGATCTCGTCGATCTCGGTCGAATCGTAGAGCGGGCCGTCGCTCTGTTCGGCGATCTCGGGATGGTCATAGAGGATGATCGGCGACACCAGCATCAGATCCCGGGCGCCCGGCGGTCCGGCCAGCACCGGGAAGCACCGGTGGTGGGTGCACCGGGCGGCGGCGCCCGCCGCGGCCGCAGGCGGGTCGAGCAGCGAGACGAATGCGCCGTCGCGGACCTCGGCGAGTACGTGCGTACCGATCAGTGAACGGGCGGTCGCATCGACCTTGTCGGCCGCGGTCGGGCCGGTGTTGCGGACCGTCACGGTCACCCGGATGAACGCCCCGTCGGGCTCGGTGTGGACGATCAGCTCAGCGCGCAGCGCACACCGGGTGCGCACCAGCCGCCCGCCACCGACCGGTTCGACCGCGCACCCGGACCCGACATCCAGCGGCGCGTGCAGCGTCACGGTCTCCAGCGGGACGGTGTCCACCGGGACCTCGACGGCGACGGCCTCATCCCACGTCACCCAGCACCCGCCGGTCGTGACCAGCTCGTCGACCGGGGCGAATCCGCCTCGCGCCGAGAGCTTCTCGACGCAGCGGTGCTGTAACTGCAGGAACCGCACCACCACCGACAGCGTCGCCCGGCCGGCCGGCTCGACGAGCAGTTGCGCCGACATCGTGTCGTCCTCCCCGACACCCGCCTCCGCCGCGCCGGGCGGGCTCAGCACGCCGAACTGCCAGCGCGCCTGGTTCTTCGCCGAAGTGGCCCGGTACGGGTAGAGCAGGTACCCCTCGTAGAGCACCGCGTCGGCGACGGCGCGGGCCCGATCCCATGCGGCGGTCATGGCACCCCCTGTTCGGCTCCGGCCAGCAGCGCCGTGAGCGCTTCGTCGCAGGACAGCCAACCGTGCGCCGACCGGTACGCGCACAGGGCGTCGACGGTCTCGTGCCGCACCCGCAGCCACCCGGTGCCGGGATAGTGCAGCGCGATCATCTCCCGCCACACCGCGACGGGCAGGTCGTACCGGTCCTCGCGGTCCCAGGGGATCTGGGTGACCGCCAGACCCCGCGCACCCGCGCGGAACACGGTGCCGCTGAACAGGAACTGGGTCGGGATCGTGCCGTCGCGCAGAGCGTGCAGGTACTTCGCCGACGCCACCTCCACGTCGTAGGTGCACTCCAGCGGCAGGTCGACGGTCGTGGTTGCGGTGAACCCGGGCACGACCGTCGCGGCGTGCTGCCACAGGAACGTGTGCTGGGTGGCCGACCACCGCTCACGCGGGCCGAACAGATCGCGCAGGGCATCGGCTTCGGCGTCGGTGTAGGTGCGGCGCAGCGGGTCGATGCGCACCTGCGCGCGGACCGCGAGCGCGTGGACGGGATCGTCGCCCGCACCGCCGATCTCGATACGCGCGGTGAGGACCGGAGTGACCGAATACTGTTCGGCCACCACATCGCGCACCCGGAACGTCAAATCGCCGGTCATCGCGTCACGCCTGCGCTGCGGGCCTCGACCGAGGCGAAGAACCCGGCCAGGTACTCGCGCACCTCCGCGCCGCCGTCGAAACCCCGCCACAGCATGCGCATCCGGCCCACGAGTTCGTAACAGGCGTCGATCGGCAGCAGGTAGCCGGTCGCGCCGCGCTCGTCGGTGGGCATGCGCACCAGGAGCGCCTCGGTGTCCGGGGCGGGCAGGTCGACGCGCGGGTCCGCGGTACGCACGTCCTGCCAGGCCGCGAGGTCGAGTTCGGACTCCGTCGCGCCCGCAGGCCCGGGGTAGAACGCGACCGTGCGCTGCAGCGCCGAGTTGTGGAAGAAGAACGCGAGCCCGACGGGGATCTGCAGCGCCTCCCACCGGCGCCGGTCGATCGCCAGGTCGGTGAACGTGGAATACCGTTGCGGCACCGCACGGTAGCGCAACGCCGCATGGGCGTCGGTGAACAGCAGATAGCACCCACGGCACACGCACATCAGCCTGCGGTCCTCGACGCCGACCACGTGCCCGTGGTCGGCGGCGATCGGTTCGGCGCACATCTCGCAGCGTTCGCCCGCCGGCGGTGGCGCCGATCTGGCGGCGCGGATGCGCGCCAGCACGTCGTGGGCGGGCAGCGTCATCAGGCCACCTCCTCGGCGATCGCCATGGACCACACGCCTGCGCGCTGGAGGACCGGCACGGGGTCGAGATGTTGGGAGACCCCGACACCCGTGCCGGCCGCGACCACGTCGAACTCCGCACCGCAGCGCGGACAGCCCAGCGTCCCGCCGTCGAGCCGGGCCCCTGCGAGCGAGCGTGTGCACGTCGGGCACCGGTCGCGGTAGGCATAGACCACATCCCCGAGCCGACAGGCCAGCACCACGGTGCCCGCCACCGCGAAGCCGCCGATCTCCCCGGGCGCCAACTCGTCGAGCGGGGGCACCGACACCCACCGGACCGGGCCGCGCACCCGGGTGAACAGCGATTCGGCCGGGATCAGCGTCGAATCAGGCGCGGCGGCAACGACTTCGATCATGTCGATCTCCGGGGCCGCCGCCCGGACCGCATCCTCCACGGCCAGTTCGAGCGTCTTCGCCGACGACGGGCAACCACGGCAGTTCCCGGAGAACCGGAGCCGCACCGTCGCGCCGTCGACCTCGAGCAGGTGCACGTCGCCGCCGTGTGACCCGAGGTAGGGGCGCACGGTGTCCAGCGCGTCGCCGATCCGCCGTTCGACGCTGTGCGGATGCAGACCGTGCACCAGCAGCAGGCTGGCGATCAACCGGTCCGCGGCGACGGCCTCGGCGAGTGACGGCTGGGCGTCCAGCGCCAACCTCAGCAGCCGGGCCAGCGCCGCACCGTAGAGATCGGTGACCTCGCCGACGAGTCGTTCGGCACGCTCACGGGCGGCGCCGCCGCCGACCGAACTGGCGTCCAGCAGCGTCTGGATGCGCTCGCCGGCAGTCGCCCACTGCGCGTCCTCGCGGTCCGGTGACGCGCCCATGCCCTACTCCCCGGTGACGGACTGGGTGGGGGAGTGCAACAGCTCCAACGATTTCCCGCCGCCGAGGTACATGTGCACCCCGCAGGGCAGGCACGGGTCGAAACTGCGCACGGTGCGCATGATGTCGATGCCCTTGAAGTGCTCCCGGTCGTTCTCCTCGAAGATCGGCTGACCCTGGACGGCGTCCTCGTACGGGCCCGGGGTGCCGTAGCTGTCACGGGGATTGGCGTTCCACGGTGTCGGCGGATACGGGTGGTAGTTGGCGATCTTGCCGTCGCGGATCACCATGTGGTGGCTGAGCACCCCGCGCACCGCCTCGGTGAACCCGCAGCCGATGCCCTCGTCGGGCACCTCGAAGGGCTCCCACGTCTTCGTGCGGCCCGCACGGATCTCGGTGAGCGCCTTCTCCGCGAAGTGCAGCGCGCACGCCGCCGCGTAGGCCTGGAAGTAGGTTCTGGCGCGATTTCGTTCGAGGGTGTTGCTGCCGTGTCGCGGGATCTTCCACTCGAATTCGACCGGACCCTTCAACGCGGTCTTGGGCAGGTTGATCTGGACGCTGTGCCCGGTCGACTTCACGTAGCCGATGTCGACGAGTTCGGCCAGCGCCGTGGACCACAGCCGTGCCAGCGGCCCGCCGCCGGTGTCGAGCGCCAGGTGGTCCTGACCGTCGAACCACCGCGGTGACATCACCCAGCTGTAGTTCTCGTCGAAGTCGCGTTTCTGCGGTTTGGGGTTGGTGTGCTGGTTCCAGGGGTGGCGCCGGTCGACCGGATTACCCAGCGGATCGGTGTTGACGAACATCTCCTGGTCGGTCCAGTCGTCGTAGTAACTGTGCCCCAACAGGATCCGGATACCGAGGTTGATGTCCACCAGTGAGGTGGTGACGAGCTTGCCGTCCACCACCACGCCCGGGGTCACGAACATCTTGCGCCCCCAGTCCTCCATGTCGCGGTAGGAGAAGTTGCAGTGTTCGGGATCCTGGAAGGAGCCCCAGCAGCCGAGCAGCGTGCGCCGCAACCCGACCTGGTCGTAGCCGGGTAGCGCCTCGTAGAAGAAGTCGAACAGGTCGTCGTGCATCGGCACGACCTTCTTCATGAACTCGACGTAGCGCATCAACCGGGTCATGTAGTCGGTCATCAACTGCACGGTGGCGCTCACCCCGATACCGCCGGGGTACAGCGTCGACGGGTGGACGTGGCGGCCCTCCATGAGGCAGAACATCTCTCGCGTCCAGCGGCTGACCTGAAGCGCCTCGCGGTAGAACTCGCCGGTGAACGGGTTGAGCGCGCGCATGATGTCGGCGATCGTGCGGTGTCCGTGCATGTCGGCGTGCGGCGCCTGGGTGTTCTCGGCCTTCGCCAGTACCGACGGATTGGTCTCGGCGACCATCTTCTCGCAGTAGTCCACCCCGACCAGATTCTCCTGGAAGATGTTGTGGTCGAACATGTATTCCGCGGCTTCACCGAGGTTGACCAGCCATTCCGCCAGGTGCGGTGGTCGCACCCCGTAGGCCATGTTCTGCGTGTAGCAGGAGCAGGTGGCGTGGTTGTCACCGCAGATACCGCAGATGCGGCTGGTGATGAAGTGGGCGTCGCGGGGGTCCTTGCCCTTCATGAAGATCGAGTAGCCACGGAAGATCGACGAGGTGCTGTGGCATTCGACGACCTCGCGGTTGTCGAAGTCGACCTTGGTGTAGATGCCGAGGCTGCCGACGATGCGGGTGATGGGATCCCACGCCATCTCCACCAACTGACCGGGTTCTGAGGAGACGTGCGACGGCTTGGGGATGATGGTGGTCATCGGATACTTCTCTCGTACGGTGCTGCGCCCGTGCGTGTTTCACGCATGCGGGCGGGCGGGGGCGGTGCACCTACCAGGTGCGTGCGGCGCCCGTCTCGAGTTTGGTGCCGGTGTGGCGCCACTTGGGTTCTTTGTCGACCGTGCGCCCGGTGACGTGTCGCAGACTGCGGATGACCGAGCCGTAGAGGGTGGATGCGGTGGTGGACACCTTGCCGCCCGGTGGTTCGTCCATGAACGGCATGAACTTGTCCGGGAAACCGGGCATGGTGCAGCCGATGCAGATGCCGCCGACGTTCGGGCAGCCGCCGATGCCGTTGATCCACCCGCGCTTGGGCACGTTGCACTTCACCACCGGACCCCAACAGCCCAGTTTCACGATGCATTTCGGTGACCCGTACTCGGTCGCGAAATCGCCCTGCTCGTAGTATCCGGCGCGGTCGCACCCCTCGTGCACCGACTGGCCGAACAGCCACTGCGGGCGCAGCGCGTCGTCCAGCGGGATCATCGGCGCCTGATCGGTCGCCATGTAGAGCAGATACGTCAGCGTCTCCGCCATGTTGTCCGGATGGATGGGACACCCGGGCACGCACACGATGGGGATGCCGGCCTTGCTCTTCCAGTCCCAGCCGAGATAGTCGGGGACGCCCATGGCTCCGGTGGGGTTGCCCGCCATCGCGTGGATGCCGCCGTAGGTGGCGCAGGTGCCGGCCGCGACGATCGCGGTGGCCTTGGGCGCCAGTCGATCGAGCCATTCACTGGTGGTCATCGGCTGTCCGGTGGCCGGGTCGTTGCCGAAGCCGCACCAGTACCCCTCGTCCTTGATCGCCTCGTTCGGGATCGAACCCTCCACGACCAGCACGAAGGGTTCCAGTTGGCCCCTGTCGGCCTTGAAGAACCATTCGAGGAAGTCGTCGGCGCCCCCGTTCGGTCCGCATTCGAAGTCGATCAGGGGCCAGTGGACGGCGATCTTCGGCAGGCCGGGGAGCGCGCCGAGCGCGATCTCCTCGATGCTCGGTTGGGTGGCGGCAGTCAGCGCCACAGAATCGCCGTCACAACTCAATCCGGCGTTGATCCACAACACGTGGATCAGTGCCTCTTCCGCTTTGACTGCTGCCTCAGTGGGCATTGCCACAGCTTTCCGGGGTCGGGGCTGACGACCCCTGCACCACCGGAGTCGACCCTCGGCCCACTTGCGTGGCGCTAAATTCTGGGTCTACTCCGGTGGCAACGCCTTGTCAACGGATCGCGCAGAGGAAGCGGCGAACCGGTCGATCCACGCGTACCACGTGTCCATCCCGTCACCGCGGGTCGCCGACACAGCCACGATCTCGGCCGCGGGATTGACCGCGCGGGTATGGGCGGCGAAGTCCTCGACGTCGAAGTCGACGTAGGGCAGCAGGTCGATCTTGTTGAGCACCACAAGCGTTGCGGCAGCAAACATGTGGGGATACTTGCGCGGTTTGTCGGCGCCCTCGGTGACGGAGATGACCACGACTTTGCTGCGCTCGCCGAGGTCGAACAGCGCGGGACAGACCAGGTTCCCGACGTTCTCGATGAACAGCAGCGAGCCGGGGTCGGGGCCGAGGGTGTCGAGCGCGCGCCGCACCATGTCCGCATCGAGATGGCAGCCGGCGCCGGTGTTGACCTGGACCGCGCGGGCGCCTGCGGCCCGGATGCGTTCGGCGTCATAGCGCGTCTCCTGGTCGCCTTCGATGACGCTGACCGCGCGGTGCGGGCTCAGGTCGCGGATCGTGCGTTCGAGCAGGGTGGTCTTACCCGCGCCGGGGGAGCTGGTCAGGTTGAGCGCGAGGACGCCGAGGTCGGCCAGGCGCTGCCGGTTGCGCTCGGCGATGACGTCGTTCTTGTGCAGGACCTTCTGTTCGAGGGTGACGGTCTCGAGGTGGACGTGCCCGTGGACGTGCTCGTGGTCGTGCTCGTGGGGGTGGGGGTGCTCGTGTGGGGCGCCGGCCAGGGTGATGGCGGCGCCGTCGGCGCCGCAGCCGCAGGTGGCACACATGGTCAGCTCACTTCCATCGACAGGATGCGCATGCTGCGGCCGTCGAGTAGTTCGACATCGGCACTTCCGCAGGGGCACAACAGGATCGGATCGGGTAGTTCGAAGTCGACGGCACAGGTCCGGCAGCGCGCGTGTGCGGGCAGCACGTCGAGTTCGAGGCGGGCGCCGTCGGCGACGGTGCCCTCGGTGACCAGGTCGAAGCAGAACCGCATGGCGTCGGGCACGATGGCGCACAGCGCGCCGACCTCCACCCGCACACTGTGGACACGCCGCCCGGCGGCGTGGTCGCAGACCGCGTCGACAACACTCTGGGTGATCGCCATCTCGTGCATCGGTGCCGTCCCGGTGGGGGATGTCCTCACGATAGGCCTCCGGCGGTCGTCACGGGCCACTCGTTTGCGAAGATCGTCGGCGTGTTGACTTGAGTCGAACAGATGTTCGTCTATGGTGGGTGGTGTTCGACGGCTCAGGTGCTGGTCAAGCCGACTTGTCGGGACTTGTCGGTGGGTGCCTCTACCGTCATGGCCAACTGATCGGCACCGATCAACCGAACACCACGAGGACGGAGACAGACATGGCACCGCAGGCCCCCGATCGCGAGAAGGCCCTCGAGCTGGCGCTCGCGCAGATCGAGAAGAGTCACGGCAAAGGTTCGGTGATGCGGCTCGGCGACGAGGTCCGCGCGCCGATCTCGGTCATCCCGACCGGCTCCATCGCACTGGACGTGGCGCTGGGCATCGGCGGCCTGCCGCGCGGCCGCGTCATCGAGATCTACGGTCCGGAATCCTCCGGTAAGACCACCGTGGCGCTGCACGCGGTGGCCAACGCGCAGGCCGCGGGCGGTATCGCGGCGTTCATCGACGCCGAGCACGCGCTCGATCCCGACTACGCCAAGAAACTCGGGGTGGACACCGATTCGCTGCTGGTCTCCCAGCCCGACACCGGTGAGCAGGCCCTCGAGATCGCCGACATGCTGATCCGTTCCGGTGCGCTGGACATCCTGGTCATCGACTCCGTCGCCGCCCTGGTGCCGCGTGCCGAGATCGAGGGCGAGATGGGCGACAGCCACGTCGGTCTGCAGGCCCGCCTGATGAGCCAGGCGCTGCGCAAGATCACCGGCGCGCTGAACAACTCGGGCACCACCGCGATCTTCATCAACCAGCTGCGCGAGAAGATCGGTGTGATGTTCGGTTCGCCCGAGACCACCACCGGTGGTAAGGCGCTGAAGTTCTACGCCTCGGTTCGCATGGACGTGCGCCGTATCGAGACGCTCAAGGACGGCACCGATGCGGTGGGCAACCGCACCCGGGTCAAGATCGTCAAGAACAAGGTGTCGCCGCCGTTCAAGCAGGCCGAGTTCGACATCCTCTACGGCAAGGGCATCAGCAAGGAAGGCTCGCTGATCGACATGGGCGTGGAGCACGGCTTCATCCGCAAGTCCGGGTCCTGGTTCACCTACGAGGGGGAGCAGTTGGGCCAGGGTAAGGAGAACGCCCGGAAGTTTCTGCTGGAGAACGCCGATGTGGCCAACGAGATCGAGAAGAAGATCAAAGAGAAGCTCAACATCGGCGCCGTGGTGACCGACGATGCGCTCCCCGCACCCGTCGACTTCTGAGTCCGACGAGCAGCCCGATCGCGAGGAGCAGGCGCACGCGTACTGTCTGCGTCTGCTCACCGCGCGGGCGCGCACCCGGGCGGAGCTGGCCGGCAAGCTGGGCGAGCGCGGCTACACCGAACCGGTCGCGCAGCGGGTGCTCGACCGGTTGGCGAAGGTGGGGCTCGTCGACGACGAGGACTTCGCCGAGCAGTGGGTGCGGTCACGCCACCGGTACGCCGGAAAAGGCAAGCGCGCGTTGGCCGCCGAGCTGCGCCGCAAGGGTGTCGACGACGAGGTGATCGCCTCGTCGCTGGCCGATATCGACGCCGGGGCCGAGCGGAACCGGGCCGAACAGCTGGTCCGGGACCGGCTGCGCCGCGAGAAGCTCGACGACGAGCCGGATACCGATCTGAAGGTCAAGCGACGGCTGGCCGGGATGTTGGCCCGCCGCGGCTACAACCAGTCGATGGCGCTCGACGTGGTCACGGTCGAGTTGGCGAACGAGCGGGAGCGCCGCCGCGTGTAGCCACCAGGCCGCGGCTGAGGAGTCGGCGCAGGAGCACCACGGCGGCAGTCACGGCGATCGCCGACCATCCCAGGTCGGCGCTCAGGCGGAGCAGTCCGGCCGCGAGCAACAGGTCGAGCAGGACGTGCACGGCCGGTGCCGGCCGCCGGAACACGAACAGCGTTGCGGTGCCCAGCAGGACTCCTGCCGCCGCGATCACCCACGACAGGTCAGCGGCGACGCTCGTCACGGTGCGGCGCCGGGGGCCGCGCGGCGGGCCTCGGCCTCCTCGACGGCGCGCTGCTCGTCGGCGATTTCGCGGGCCAGGAAGTAGTTCAGCGCGGTCCGGATGGCCGCGATCGCCGCGAGTTTCCCGATCTCCTCGAACGACGGTGAGATCGCGGTGCGCAGCACATCGCTGGCGAGCTGGAACTCCAGGCCGAGTGCGAGGAACCGGCCCAATGTCAGCCGCACCGACGTGAATTCGCCGATGTCGCGACGCACCAGCGACAGGGCGAACTTCACGATCGCGACCAATGCGCCGATCACGATGACGATGGCGCCGCACGCCTCCACCAGCCGCACCATGACGTCGACGACGGTGCGCAGCGTCGACTCCGGCAGCAGGTCCAGTGCGGACAGGGTCTCGATCACCCGGTCAGTGTCTCGTGGCACCGGTCCGGTAGGGGCCGATTACACGGCTTTCGCGCCGGGTGCGCCCTCCTGCTCGACGGCCTCGGTGCCCAGCGGTGCGGGACCGCGCCGCGACCGGCGCATCCGGCGTTCGAGCCGGGTGGCCAACGCCGACAACGCGAAGTTCACGCTGATCATCAGCAGCGCGATCACGATGAGCGCGGGGATGTAGTTGCCGTAGGACGATCCGACGACGGTGCCCTGACGCACCATCTCCACGAAGGTGATCTGGTAGCCGATCGCGGTGTCTTTGAGCACGACCACGAGCTGCGACACCAGCACCGGCAGCATCGAGGTGATCGCCTGCGGCAGCAGGATCGAGCGCATGGTCTGCCCCCACCGCAGCCCGAGCGCCGACGCGGCCTCGGCCTGTCCGCGTGGCAGTGCGTTCACCCCGGCGCGCACGATCTCGGCGATCACCGCGCCGTTGTAGAGCGTGAGCCCGGTGATGACACCGGCCAGCGCCAGGTACTTGGAGGGGAACACGTCGTAGAGCGCGTACAGGAAGTACGCGAAGATCATCATGATCAGCACCGGAACCGCGCGGAAGAACTCCACGATCACCGCACACACCCAGCGGATCGGGGTGATCACCGACAGCCGGCCCACCCCGAGCAGGAACCCCAGGATCAGTGCGAGCACGATCGACACCGCGGCCGCGGTCAGCGTGCCCTCCACGCCGGGCAGTACGTACGTCGTCCACAGATTCGACGTCAGGAACGGCTCCCACTTGGCGGCGGTGAGCTGACCCTTGGCCTGCAGGCGTGAGTACACCACCCACCCGATGAGCGCGACCACCACGATCGACGCGGCGCTGACAACGGCGTTACGCCGCCGGGCGCGCGGACCCGGCGCGTCGAAAAGAACGGTTCCGCTCATGCTTGTCCGTTCTTCGCGCAAGCGCTCATCACCTAGCCACCGCCATCCGTCGTCCCATCCACCCGAACAGCAGCCCCAGCGGCAGCGTCAGGATGATGAACCCGAGCGCGAAGATCGAGCCGACCACCAGCAGCGCCGCGGTGTTCTCGATCATCTCCTTCATCAGCAACGCCGCCTCCGCCACACCGATCGCCGAGGCGATCGTGGTGTTCTTGGTCAGCGCGATCAGCACCGAACCCAGGGGAATGATCACCGCGCGAAAGGCCTGCGGCAACAGAATCATTCGCAGGTTCTGGCCGAACGTCAGCCCGAGTGACCTGGCGGCCTCGGCCTGACCCAGCGGCACCGTGTTGACCCCCGAGCGCACCGTCTCACACACGAACGACGCGGTGTACACCGTCAACCCGAGCACCGCCAACCGGAAGTTGCTGTCCTCGATCGAGGTGCTCGACTGCGGATCGACCAGCGTGATCCCCAGCGTCTGGGACACCCCGAACGAACAGAACAAGATGATGAGCGTGAGCGGGGTGTTGCGGACGACGTTGACATAGGCGGTGCCGAGCCAGGTCAGCATCGGCACCGGTGACAACCGCATCGCGGCCAGCACCGTGCCCAGGATGAGTGCTCCGACCGCGGAGTAGACCGTGAGCTGGATGGTGGTCCAGAACGCCTCGAAGATCTGCGCGCGGTACTCGGTGAAGATGTCCACGGCCGGAGCCAGACCCCCGGCTTAGCTGTCGATCTTCGGCGGGGTGGGCGCGGTGATGCCCGCCGGGCCGAGGTTCTTGTCGAAGGCCTTCTTCCACTCGCCGCTGGACTCCATCTTCTCGATGGCGGCGTTGATCTTGGCGCGCAGTTCGCTGTCGTCCTTCTTCAGACCGACGCCGTAGCGCTCCTCGGAGAAGGTGTCGCCGACGATCTTGAACGCACCCGGAGTCTGGGCGGCGTACCCGGCGAGGATGACCTCGTCGGTGGTGACCGCGTCGATCGCGCCGTTCTTCAGCGCCTCGATGCACGCCGAGTAGGTGTCGTACTGCTGCAGCTGCACACCCGGGTACTCGTCCTTGATCTTCTGCGCGGGTGTCGACCCGGACACCGAGCACAGCCGCTTGTTGTTCTCCAGCGACGCGGCGCCGGTGATGTCGGTGTTGTCCGAACGCACCAGCAGGCTCTGGCCGGTCACCAGGTACGGCCCGGCGAAATCCACCTTCTCCTTGCGGGAGTCGGTGATCGAGTAGGTCGCGACGATGTAGTCGACCTGACCGTTCTGGATCAGCGTCTCGCGCTGTCCGGACGGCGATTCCTTCCACTCGATCTGCTCGGGGGTGTAGCCCAGTTCGCCGGCCACGTAGGTGGCGACGTCGACGTCGAAACCGCTCATCGACCCGTCGGGGTTGCGCAGACCGAGACCCGGCTGGTCGAACTTCGTGCCGATGACGATGGTGTTCTCGTCACCACCGCCGCCACCACCGCCGCACGCGGTTGCGGCGAACGGCACTGCGACGGCCAGCGCGATGGCTGCCGCGACGCGCCTACGAGACGGCATCGAGAAGGACGGCATGGGTGGGTTTTCCTTTCGCCGGGCGTTAGTGGTGGAGGATCTTGCCGAGGAAGTCTTTGGCGCGGTCGGACTGCGGGTTGTCGAAGAACTGGGCGGGTTCGGCGTCCTCGACGATCGCCCCGTCGGCCATGAAGACCACACGGTCCGACGCGCGGCGCGCGAAACCCATCTCGTGGGTGACGACGAGCATCGTCATCCCCTCACCGGCCAGTGACGCCATCACGGCCAGCACCTCGTTGATCATCTCGGGGTCCAGGGCGCTGGTCGGTTCGTCGAACAGCATCACCTTGGGGTTCATCGCCAGCGACCGGGCGATGGCGACGCGTTGCTGCTGGCCGCCCGACAGTTGGGCGGGGTACTTGTCGGCCTGGTTGGCCACCCCGACGCGCTCGAGCAGCTCCATCGCCGAGGTGCGGGCGGCGTCCTTGCCGAGCCCGCGCACCTTCATCGGCGCCAGTGTCACGTTCTCGAGGATCGTCTTGTGCGCGAACAGGTTGAACGACTGGAACACCATGCCCACATCGGAGCGCAGCTGCGCGAGTTTGCGTCCCTCCGCGGGCAGTTCGTGCCCGTCGACGGCGATGGTGCCCGAATCGATGGTCTCCAGGCGGTTGATGGTGCGGCACAGGGTGGATTTGCCCGACCCCGACGGACCGATCACCACGACGACCTGACCGCGCTCGACCCGGAGGTTGATGTCCTTGAGCACGTGAAGATCGCCGAAGTGCTTGTTGACCTCCTCCATCAAGATCATCGGTACTGCCCGACTGGCGTGCCCGGCCGTTTCCATGGGTGCAGACCTTACCCACGGAACGCCTGCTCTGCCCGGAAGTGGCCAATCCGACGCCCCGTACGATGGTGCCCGTGACTTCGACGGTGACGCAGCATGCGGCGGACGCGCTGCCGCCGGTGACGCGCACCTACCAGGTCCGCACCTACGGCTGCCAGATGAACGTGCACGACTCCGAGCGGCTCTCCGGTCTGCTCGAGGCCGCCGGTTACCGGCGCGCCGCCGACGCCGCCGACGCCGACGTCGTGGTGTTCAACACCTGCGCGGTTCGCGAGAACGCGGACAACAAGCTCTACGGCAACCTGTCGCACCTCGCGCCGCGCAAACAGTCCGAACCGCACATGCAGATCGCCGTCGGCGGTTGCCTCGCACAGAAGGACCGCGACGCCGTGCTGCGCCGCGCGCCCTGGGTGGACGTGGTGTTCGGCACCCACAACATCGGCGCGCTGCCGACGCTGCTCGAACGCGCCAGGCACAACCGCACCGCCCAGGTCGAGATCGCCGAGGCGCTGCAGGAGTTCCCGTCGACGCTGCCCGCCGCGCGCGAATCCGCCTACGCCGGGCGGGTGTCGATCTCGGTGGGCTGCAACAACACCTGCACGTTCTGCATCGTGCCGTCGCTGCGCGGCAAGGAGGTCGACCGCCGTCCCGGTGACGTGCTGGCCGAGATCCAGACCCTGGTCGACCAGGGCGTGCTCGAGGTGACGCTGCTGGGCCAGAACGTCAACGCCTACGGGGTGTCGTTCGCCGACCCAACACTGCCCCGCGACCGCGGCGCTTTCGCCGAACTGCTGCGCGCCTGCGGGAAGATCGACGGCCTCGAGCGGGTGCGGTTCACCTCACCGCATCCGGCCGAGTTCACCGACGACGTGATCGAGGCGATGGCCGAGACGCCGAACGTCTGCCCGGCGCTGCACATGCCGCTGCAATCGGGCTCCGACCGGATCCTGCGGGCCATGCGCCGCTCCTACCGCGCCGAGAAGTTCCTCGGCATCATCGACCGCGTGCGTGCGGCGATCCCGGACGCGGCGATCACCACCGACCTCATCGTCGGTTTCCCCGGCGAGACCGAAGAGGATTTCCAGGCCACCCTCGACGTGGTCGCGGCGTCGCGCTTCTCCAGTGCGTTCACGTTCCAGTACTCCAAGCGGCCCGGCACCCCCGCGGCCGACATGCCCGATCAGCTGCCGAAAAGCGTTGTGAGCGAACGTTATCAACGGCTCATCGACCTGCAGGAGAAGATCTCGCTCGACGAGAACCTGGCGCAGGTCGGCCGCACGGTCGAGTTGCTGGTCGCCACGGGGGAGGGGCGTAAGGACGCCGCCACCGCACGGATGAGCGGACGCGCCCGCGACGGGCGGCTCGTGCACTTCGCTCCCGGCGGCACCGATCTGCGGCCCGGCGACATCGTCACCACCACCGTGACCGGGGCCGCGCCGCACCATCTGATCGCCGACGGCGTCCTGCTCTCGCACCGGCGCACCCGCGCCGGCGACGCCCACGCCGCGGGCGTGCGTCCGCGGACCGGCGTCGGGCTGGGCATGCCGGGTGTCGGCGCACCGCCGCCCGCCCCGGTCACGAGCGGTTGCGCACTGTGACCGGATCCGACAACTCGAACGGATTCGACTCCTACCGCGACGACATCGACGACGTCGAGAAGCGGGTGGCCGGCGAGTTCGACCCGGGTACCCGGGCACTCGTCGTCGCGATCCTGGTGTTCGTGGTGCTGCTGTCGTTCGTGCTGCCGCACACCGGCGCCGCCCGCGGTTTCGACGTGCTGGCGGGCACCGACGTCGCCTCCGACGAAGGCGTGTCGCTGCCGTCGCGGGTGTTCACCGCCCTGGCCATCGTGTTCTCCGTCGGGTTCTCGATCATCGCGCTGCTGACCCGGCGCTGGGCGGTGGCCTGGGTGGCACTGGCCGGATCCGCCGTCGCCAGCGTGCTCGGGATGCTCGCGGTCTGGTCGCGTCAGACCGTCGCGGAGCCCTACCCCGGTCCGGGCATCGGGCTGGTCATCGGCTGGCTCGCGGTGATCGTGCTGACCTTCCACTGGGCGCGCGTGGTGTGGACGCGCACCGCCGTTCAGCTGGCCGCCGAGGAGGAGCGCCGCCGCCAGGCCAGGGAGAACCAGGGCAAGGGGCTGCTCGACTTCGGCGACGACCGCGGCGACGAGCCAGACGGCGACGACACGACCCGTTAGTCCCCGAGCACCCGCTCGACGACATCGGCGGCGGCGGTCGCGCCGCCCGCGGCCGCGATGTGGTCGCGCATGTCGCGCAACGCCACCCGGATGCGCTCGTCGGTGGCGACCTCCTGCACCGCCGCGCGCAACCGTTCGGCGCCGGCCTCTGCGGGCGTGAGCCGCATCCCCAGCCCGAGTTCGGCGATGCGGTCGGCGTTGGCCTGCTGTTCGGTCATCTGCGGAACCGCCACGATGGGCACGCCCAGCGCCAGCGCCTCCATGGTGCTGCCCATCCCGGCATGGCTGACGAAGGCCGCTGCAGACCGCAGTACGCGCAGTTGCGGCACCGTGGAGTGCACCTCCACGTTCGGCGGCACCGGACCCAGCGTCGCCCGGTCCACCCGGTCACCGACGGCCAGCACGACGTGCCACGGCGTGCCGGCGAATGCGGTCAGGCAGGCGCGGAAGAAGTCGGGCCGGTCGTGGTAGGCGGTGCCCAGCGAGACCAGCACGACCTCGCGTCCCGGTGGCGGGCGCCAATCGCCGTCGGACGGGCGGTCGGTCAGGCAGGGTCCGATGAACGTGTACGGCGGTCCGAACGTCTCCCCGGCGTACTGGAACTCGCGCGGCAGGAGGACCAGCTGCGCGGCGGCGCCCGAGGACTGCAGCAGGTCGAGCCCGGTGAGGCCGTGGCGCCGGGCCGACCGGTGCACCCGCCACAGCGCCCGCACCATCGCCGGGCGCAGCGGGTTGGCCTTGACGTAGCGGTTCAGCGACCAGTGCCGATTACCGACGAAGTTGGGCCAGCACGCGACCGCGGGCACGCCCCAGCGGGCGGCCACCAGCCGTCCCCACCACGCCATGGTCGCATCGTGGACGACGACGTCGGGCTCGTCGCCGCGAAAGCCCGAGAGCACCTGCGGCGCAACGTCTTCGGACTCCACGAGCGCGGCCTCGGCGGCGCGGTGGAAATCGCGTGCGGTGAACTGCGGCGGCGGACCCGGGCGGCCGGACAGGGTGGTGCGGTAGGGGACCAGACCCGCACCCACGTCCGCGATCCGCGCGGCGTGGGCCGCCGTCGCCGCGTACGTGACACGGTGCCCGCGGCGGACCAGTTCCTCGGCCACCCCGAGCGTCGGATTGACGTGCCCGGTACCGACCGGCACGCAGACCGCGACGTGGATCGCCCGCGCCTAGCGCCGCTTGCTCACCGCTTCGGCCGCCGCGTCGGCCCACTGTCGCCACTGGGCGGCGTTCGCGCGGGCCTGTTCGGCGTCCTTGGCGCGGCCCGCGGCCTCGGCCTTCTCCGCCTGACGCTCGTATTGCTCGGCGCGCACCCGGAACTGATCGGCGCGGGCCTGGGCCTCGGGGTCGGTCCAGTTCGACGTCGCGGCGTCACGGACCTTCTTCTCGACCGCCCGCAGCCGTCGTTCGAACTCGGCGGCCCGCTCTCGCGGCACCTTGCCGATCGCATCCCACTTGTCGCCGATCGCGCGGAACGCTGAGCGCGCCGCATCAGGGTTCGAGGTGTCGATCTGCTCGGCCTGCGCCAGCAGTGCCTCCTTGGCCACGGCGTTGGCCTTGAACTCCGCGTCGCGTTCGGCGGTCGCGGCGTTACGGGCGGAGAAGAACGTGTCCTGGGCGGCCTTGAACCGCTGCCACAGGGCGTCGTCGACGTCCTTGGCGGCCCGGCCCGCGGCCTTCCACTCGGCCAGCAGGTCCCGGAACGCGGCGCTGGTCGCGCCCCACTCCCGCGAACCCGACAACTCCTCGGCGCGTTCGCACAGCGCCTCCTTGGCCTGCCGGGCGCCCGCCCGGCCGCGGTCCAGTTCGGCGAAGTGCGATCCGCGCCGCCGGTTGAACGTCTCCCGCGCCGCCGAGTAGCGCTTCCACAGCGCATCGTCGGTCTTGCGGTCCAGCCCGGTGATCGTGCGCCACTCGTCGAGAATCTCGCGCAGCCGGTCGCCTGCGGCCTTCCACTGCGTGGCGTTGGCGGCGATGTCCTCGGCCTCGGCGGCCAGCGTCTCCTTGCGCGCCAGCTGCGCGGCGCGCAGTTCGTCGCGGCGGGCGCGTTCGGCCTGGGCTTCTTCGTCGGCGTGTTCGAGGATCGCGGTCAGCCGCGCCGCCAGCGAGTCGACGTCACCGAGCACGTGCGCCTCGGGCAGGCTCTCGGCCAGCGCGGCGGCGGCGGACTTGATCTTGCGGGCGTCCCCGGCGTGGGTGACCAGCCGCTGTTCGAGCAGCACGACCTCGGTCTGCAGATCGTCGAAACGGCGCCCGAAATGCGCGTACGCCGCCTCGGGCTCACCGGCCTGCCAGGAGCCGATGACGCGTTCGCCCGCGCCGGTGATCAACCACACCGTGCCGTCGGGGTCGACCCGGCCGAACCGGTGCGGATCGCTGGTCGGTGGCGCGGCCACCGCCGCGGCGGGTACGGGGCGGCCCGGCCGGGGGACCGGCCTCGGCGGTCCCGGTCGGGGCCCCGGCCCCGGCACCGGACGTGGTGTCACCTCGGGGGTCGCCTCGGACGTGGCACCCGGCTCGCTGGTCGTCATCTCTCGTACCTCGCACCCTCCGCGCGGTGGACCGCGCACTGCCGCGCAACGCGGCGCCTTTCACCTGTTGATATGAATCTCTGAGCTGTCTGGGAACCATTGAAACAGGTCGGCCCGGGGTGTGCGCACACCTTGGGCACCCCGGTACACCGCCCGGGCCGGATTCGCGCCCGTGACGACGACGAGGAGATGCCATGGCCAAGGCGGATATCGCCGCGCTGCTCGCGTTGGGCGCCGCCTTCTTCATCGCGATCGGCGACGTCATCCACCAGCGCACCGCGCACGAGGTCACCGATGAGTCGGTCGGCCACCTCGAGCTGTTCCTGCGGTTGCTGCGCGATCGGCAGTGGTGGCTCGGCAGCACCGTGGCCGCCGCGGGGTTCGGTCTGCAGGCCGCCGCCCTCGGCCTCGGCTCGGTCCTGCTGGTGCAGGCGCTGCTGGTGACGTCGCTGCTGTTCGCGCTGCCGATCAACGCGCGGCTGACCGGGCGGCGCGTCACGCGGTGGGAGTGGCTGTGGGCGGCGCTGCTGGCCGGCGCGGTCGCGGTGATCGTGACGGTCGGCAATCCGACCGCGGGTCAGGCGCGCGCGTCGTGGGAGACCTGGGCGGCGGTGGCCGCGGTACTGGTACCCGCCCTGGTGGTCTGCGTCGTCGCCGCCCGGGTGGTGTCGAAGACCGCCGGTGCGGTGCTGCTCGCACTGGTCTCCGGAGCCCTGTGGGGGGTGTTCGCGGTGCTGCTCAAAGGTGTGGTCGACCGGCTCGACGACGGTCTGGTGGCGCTGTTGCAGATGCCCGAGCTGTACGTCCTGGGTGTGGTCGCCGTCGCCGGGACGGCGTGGCAGCAGGCGTCGTTCCGGTCGGGGGCGCTCACCGCGTCGCTGCCCACCATGACCGTGGCCGAACCGGTGGTCGGTTCGGTGCTCGGGGTGGTGGTGCTGGGGGAGACCATGCGACCGGGAGACGCCGGATGGCTGACGCTGATCGTCGCGGCCGCGGTGATGGTCGTCGCCACGGCGGCGTTGGCGCGCGGGGAGGCGGCGGGCACCGTGGCGGCCGACACCGATGCCGCGCTCGACCACTAGTTTGGTCACGTGCTGACCGCGATCGCCCTCGTCCCGTCTGCGCCGGTGATCGTGCCCGAACTGGCCGGCGGTGCGGCCGGTGAGCTCACCGATCTGCGCGCCGCGGTGGCGGCCGCGGTCGAGCCGCTGCCCGACCGCTGGATCGCGATCGGCGTCGGCGCCAACGACGAGGTGCTGACCCCACCCCGGACCGGCACGTTCGCAGGCTACGGCGCCGACGTGCCGGTGACGCTGTCCGCGGACGCTTCCGCTGCGCCCGAACCGATGCCGCTGTGCGCGCTGATCGCCGGCTGGGTGCGCGGCGCGTTCGCCGCCCACGCCGCGGCCGAGGTGCGGGTCTTCGCCGCCGGCCACGACGCCGACGCCGCGGTGGCCCGCGGCCGCGACCTGCGCGCGCTGATCGAGGACGCCGCCGACCCGATCGGTGTGCTGGTGGTCGCCGACGGCTGCCACACCCTCACCCCGTCCGCGCCCGGCGGGCACGACCCCGCATCCGTGCCCGTCCAGGCGACGCTGGACGACGCGCTGGCCACGGGCGACGCCGCGGCGCTGACCCGGCTGCCGAACTCGGTGGTCGGCCGCGTCGCCTACCAGGTGCTGGCCGGGCTCACCGAACCCCGGCCGGCGGATGCGCGGCAGCTCTACCGGGACGCCCCCTACGGCGTCGGGTACTTCGCCGGCCGTTGGACGCCATGAGACCGCTGGCGATCATCGGGCCGACCGGGACGGGGAAATCCGCGCTGGCGCTGCAGGTGGCCGAGCGGATCGGCGGCGCGACCGGCGTGGAGATCGTCAACGCCGACGCCATGCAGCTCTACCGGGGGATGGACATCGGCACCGCGAAACTGCCCGTCGCGCAGCGCTACGGCATTCCACACCACCAACTCGACGTGCTCGAGGTCACCGACACCGCATCGGTCGCGCGCTACCAGGCCGACGCCGCCCGCGACGTCGAGGCCATCGCCGCCCGTGGAGCGCTGCCGATCATCGTCGGCGGGTCGATGATGTACGTGCAGGCCCTGCTCGACGATTGGGCGTTCCCCGCCACCGATCCCGCGGTGCGGGCCAGATGGGAGCAGCGGCTCGCCGAGATCGGGGTGGCGGCGCTGCACCGTGAGCTCGCGGCGGTCGACCCGGACGCGGCGGCGTCGATCCTGCCCACCGACGGCCGCCGGATCGTGCGCGCCCTCGAGGTCGTCGAGCTCACCGGGGCGCCGTTCGCCGCGTCCGCGCCCACCATCGGCACCCCGCGCTGGGACACCGTGATCGTCGGGTTGGATTGGGAGACAAGCGTTCTCGACGAACGGCTGGCGACCCGCACCGACACCATGTTCGACGAGGGCCTGGTCGACGAGGTGACCGGGCTGATCGGACGGGGCCTGCGCGAAGGGGTGACGGCGTCGCGGGCGCTCGGGTACGCCCAGGTGCTGGCCGACCTGGACGCCGGCGGTGACGGGTCCGCGGCGCGCGAACCCACCTTCATCGGCACCCGCCGCTACGTGCGCCGCCAGCGCTCCTGGTTCCGCCGCGACCACCGCGTGTGCTGGCTGGACGGCGCGGCGCCCGACAACGTGGACCACGCGTTGCGGGTATGGCGGGCCGTATCCTGACCTGGTGCAGTTCGCCAAGGGTCACGGGACGCAGAACGACTTCGTCGTGCTGCCCGACCTCGACGCCCGGCTGACGCTGACCCCCTCGGTGGTCGCCGCGCTGTGCGACCGCCGCGACGGGCTCGGCGCCGACGGCGTCCTGCGGGTCACCACCGCCGGCGCGGCCGGGGCCGCCGGGGTGTTCGACCGGCTGCCCGAAGGCGTCGCGGCGGACGACTGGTACATGGACTACCGCAACGCCGACGGCTCGATCGCCCAGATGTGCGGCAACGGGGTCCGCGTCTTCGCGCACTACCTGCGGGCGGCGGGCCTCGAAACGCGCGACGAGTTCGTGGTCGGCTCACTGGCCGGACCGCGGCCCGTCGTCGTGCACGGCTTCGACCCGGCGCACCGCCACCGCTCCGAGGTCACCGTCGACATGGGCAAGGTCAACCTCCTCGGTGCCGGATCGGCGGTGGTCGGCGGCCGCCGGTTCAGCGGACTCGGCGTCGACGTCGGAAACCCGCACCTGGCCTGCGTCGACGACACGCTGACCGAGGCCGACCTCGCCGCCCTCGACGTGGCGGCCCCGGTGGAGTTCAACACCACGCAGTTCCCCGATGGCGTCAACGTCGAAGTCCTCACCGCACCGCGCGATGGGGCGGTCGCGATGCGGGTACACGAACGGGGTGTCGGAGAAACGCGGTCGTGCGGGACGGGAACGGTGGCGGCGGCCGTCGCGGCGCTGGGCCGCACGGGTGCGGCCGTCGGGACCCTCGACGTGCGCATCCCCGGCGGTGTGGTCACCGTCACGGTCACCGAGACCACCAGTTTCCTGCGGGGTCCGTCGGAATTGGTCGCCACCGGAGAGCTCGCCGAGGAATGGTGGGTGTCCCATCAGCGTTAATCGAGGTGCATGAAAAGTGATCTCCGTGCGAACCTTGATTCGCTCATGACATTTCCCGAATTCCCCTCCCACAACGCCCCGAGCGCCGGTGAACTGGCCCTCGAGGACCGTTCGGCCCTGCGCCGCGTCGCCGGGCTGTCCACCGAACTCACCGACATCTCCGAGGTCGAGTACCGCCAGCTGCGCCTCGAGCGCGTGGTGCTGGTCGGGGTGTGGACCGACGGCAGCGCGGCCGACGCCGAAGCCAGCCTCGCCGAACTCGCCGCCCTCGCCGAGACCGCGGGCTCCGAGGTCCTCGAAGGCGTCGTCCAGCGTCGCGACAAACCCGACGCGTCGACCTACATCGGCTCCGGCAAGGCCAACGAACTGCGCGAGATCGTGCTCGCGACCGGCGCCGACACCGTCATCTGCGACGGTGAACTCAGCCCCGCCCAGCTCACCGCGCTGGAGAAGATCGTCAAGGTCAAGGTGATCGACCGGACCGCGCTGATCCTCGACATCTTCGCCCAGCACGCCACCAGCCGCGAAGGCAAGGCCCAGGTGTCGCTGGCCCAGATGGAGTACATGCTGCCGCGGCTGCGCGGCTGGGGTGAATCCATGTCCCGGCAGGCCGGTGGCCGCGCCGGTGGCGCCGGTGGCGGTGTGGGCACCCGTGGACCCGGTGAGACGAAGATCGAGACCGACCGCCGCCGCATCCGTGAGCGGATGAGCAAGCTGCGCCGCGAGATCAAGGACATGAAGAAGATCCGCGACACCCAGCGCAGCGGCCGCCGTCGCACCGAGGTGCCGTCCGTCGCGATCGTCGGCTACACCAACGCCGGGAAGTCCAGCCTGCTCAACGCGCTCACCGGCGCGGGTGTGCTGGTCGAGAATGCGCTGTTCGCCACCCTCGAACCCACAACGCGGCGAGGCGAATTCGTCGACGGCAGGCCGTTCGTGTTGACCGACACCGTCGGCTTCGTCCGCCACCTGCCGACCCAGCTGGTCGAGGCGTTCCGCTCCACCCTCGAGGAGGTCGCCGACGCCGACCTGCTGGTGCACGTCGTCGACGGTTCGGACGTCAACCCGCTGGCACAGATCAGCGCGGTGCGTGAGGTCATCAACGAGGTGGTCGCCGAGCAGAACGCCAAGCCGGTTCCGGAGTTGTTGGTGGTCAACAAGATCGACGCGGCCGACGGGTTGTCGCTGGCGCACCTGCGCGGCGCGCTGCCCGACGCGGTGTTCGTCTCCGCCCGCACAGGCGAAGGGCTGGAACGGCTTTCGGCCCGGATGTCGGAGATGGTGGAGTCCACCGATCTGACCGTCGACATCACCGTTCCCTACGACCGTGGGGATCTGGTGGCCCGCGTGCACAGCGAGGGCCGCATCGACGCGACCGAGCACACCGCGCACGGCACCCGGATCAAGGCGCGGGTGCCCGCGGCCCTGGCGGCGGGACTGCGTGAGTTCGCGACATTTTGATGCGCTAGACTGTTCTCAACGCCGACGTCCCTGACGACGGCTCGTCGTGGAACGCTTACCCATCGCGTCCGGCTCAAGCTCTTCTCGCGGCGATCGATGTTGCCGACCGGCAATCTCGCCACCTGTGTATCCCTCATGCGCACCGTGTCCGGTGCTGCCCCAGGATGCACGACACTGCCCTGAAAGGCATTACCTGCATGACGACCACCCCCACTTTCGCCGACCTCGGTGTGCGCGGACCGCTGCGCCGTGTCCTGGAGAACCGTGGCATCGACAGCCCGTTCCCGATCCAGGCCGCGACGCTGCCCGACAGCCTGGCCGGTCGGGACGTGCTGGGTCGCGGAAAGACCGGCAGCGGTAAGACGCTGGCGTTCTCGCTGCCGCTGGTGAGCCGGCTGGCCGACGCGAAGCGTCGCCCGGGCCACCCGAGCGGCCTGGTGCTCGCACCCACCCGTGAGCTGGCCTCCCAGATCACCGCCACGCTCGAACCCCTCGCTGCCGCATACGATCTCAAGGTCGCCACCATCTTCGGTGGTGTCTCACAGAACCCGCAGGCCGCCGCGTTGCGCGCCGGGGTCGACATCGTCGTCGCGTGCCCGGGACGGCTCGAAGACCTGATGCGGCAGAAGCTGATCCAGCTCGACGCGGTGGAGATCACCGTGCTCGACGAGGCCGACCACATGGCCGATCTCGGCTTCCTGCCCGGCGTCACCCGCATCCTGTCCGCGACGCCCGCGGGCGGTCAGCGACTGCTGTTCTCGGCGACCCTGGACAACGGCGTCGACAAGCTGGTCCGTCGCTTCCTGCGGGAACCCGTCACCCACTCGGTCGACGAGGTCAACGCGCCGCCCCCGGCGATGACCCACCACGTGTTCCACGTGGCCGGCACCCAGGAGAAGAAGGCGCTGGTGCAGACGCTCGCGTCCGGGACCGGACGCCGGATCCTGTTCATGCGCACCAAGCACCAGGCCCGCAAGCTGGCCCGCCTGCTCACCGAATCCGGGGTGCCGTCGGTCGATCTGCACGGCAACCTCTCCCAGAACGCGCGCGAGCGCAACCTCGCGGCGTTCTCCAGCGGTGAGGCCAAGGTGCTGGTCGCCACCGACATCGCCGCCCGCGGCGTGCACGTCGACGAGGTCGAACTCGTCGTCCACGTGGACCCGCCCGTCGAGCACAAGGCCTACCTGCACCGGTCGGGCCGCACCGCTCGCGCCGGCAGCGCCGGTGACGTGGTCACCGTCGTGCTGCCCGAGGAGCGCAGGGACACCGCGGCGCTGCTGCGCCGCGCCGGCATCAAGGTCGCCCCGCAGCAGGTCGCGGCGGATTCGCCGTCGGTCACCGCGCTGGTCGGGGAGATCGCCCCGTACCAGGCGCCCGCGCCGAAGCCCGTCGAACAGCCCCGCGCGGCCGCCAATCCGCGGCGCCGGCGGCCCGCACACGGCGAGCGGCAGGGACGCCCCCAGGGCGCCGGTGACGCCTCCCGCACCCGCCGTCCGCGCCGGCGGCCCCAGGCGGCGCGCTAACGCTGCCGGATCACCGGCGGTTCGTGGGCCCGCACCGGAGGGAGCGGGCCCGCGAACTTCTCCACCTGCACGAGCACATGGGCGCCGGTGCTGCCGCGCGCCAGCTTCGACGTCCCGACGTCGTCGGTGAGCACGTTCGGGTTGCCGTGCACGCACATGGCGTCGTAGTCGGCGGGATCCTCCGGATCGAACCAGGCGCCGGTCGGCAGGTGGACGACGTCGCGCCGGACGCGGTCGTCGACCACCACACCGGCCAGGCACGCCCCGCGGTCGTTGAACACCCGCACCACGTCGCCGGCGCTCAGCCCGCGGGCGGACGCATCGTCGGGATGCATCCGGATCGCTTCGCGCCCAGCGACTTTCGCTGCCTGGCTGGTGGCGCCGCCGTCGAGCTGACCGTGTAACCGGGTGGCGGGCTGGTTGGCGATGAGATGCAGCGGATACCGCTCGGCCCTTGTGCCGCCGAGCCATTCGGTGGGTTCGAACCACGCCGGGTGACCGATGCAGTCGTCGTAGCCGTAACCGGCGATGTCGTCAGAGAAGATCTCGATGCGCCCGCTCGGGGTGCCAAGGCGGTGTGCCACCGGATCGGCGCGGAAGTCACCGAGCAGGGTCAGTCCCGGCTCGACCGGCAGCCGCAGCTTGCCGTCGGCCCAGAACTGGTCGAACGACGGCACCACGAAATCCAGTTCGGCGGCCCACTTCTCGTAGAGGTGGGCCAGCCACTGCCGCGCGGTGCGCCCCTCGGTGAACTGATCGCCGAACCCGAGCCGGTCGGCCAGCGCGGCGAACGTCGTGTAGTCGTCGCGGCTGTCGGCGTACGGGTCGACGAGTTTCGGCATCGCCATGAGCAGCGGATCGTTCTTCGACCCCGAGAAGTCGTCGCGTTCGAACGCCGTCGTGGACGGCACCACGATGTCGGCGTGTTTGGCCATCGCCGTCCAGTACGGGTCGTGCACCACCACGGTGTCGACGCGCCCCAGTGCGCGCCGCAGCCGCGGGATGTTCTGGTGGTGGTGGAACGGGTTGCCGCCGGCCCAGTACACGCACCGGATGTCGGGGTAGGTCAAGCGCATCCCGTTGTAGTCGAACTCTTCCCCGGGGTGCAGCAGCATGTCGCTGACCGCGGCGACCGGGATGAAGGTGGTCACGGGGTTGATGCCCTGCGGCAGCCGGGGCAGGCCGCAGCGCAGCGGCGGCAGTCCGGGTTCGTTCATCGACCCGTAGCCGTGTCCGAATCCGCCGCCCGGTAGCCCGATCTGGCCGAGCATCGCCGCCAGCGTCAGCCCCATCCACGGCGCCTGCTCACCGTGGCGCACCCGCTGCAACGACCAGCTGACCGTGACGATGGTGCGGTGTGCGGCCATCCGCCGTGCCAGTGCGGCGATCTCGTCGGCGGCCAGCCCGCTGCGCTCCGCCGCCCACTGCGGGCTCTTCGGCGCACCGTCGTCGGCACCGAGCAGATAGCGTTCGAACCGGTCATAGCCCACACAGTGGCTCTGCAGGAACTCGCGGTCGACGAGATCCTCGGTGGCCAGCACGTACGCCAACCCCAGCATGATCGCGACATCGGTGCCGGGTACCGGTGCGTGCCATTCGCACTCACCGTCGACGTCGTCGCGCAGTGGCGAGAACGACACGATCGCACCGCCGCGATCGCGGAAGCGGCGCAGCGCATCGCGGGCCGGGTGTGCCGTCGTGCCACCGTGATTGGTGCCGGTGTTCTTCAGAGCCAGCCCGCCGAAACACACGAGCAGTTCGGTGTGGGCGGCGATCACGTCCCAGTCGGTGGACCGCTTGAACAGATCGTCGTGGGTGCCCACGACGTGCGGCATGATGACGCCGGTGGCGCCGAGGCTGTAGGAGTGCCGCGAAAAGGTGTATCCGCCAAGCAATTTCAGGAAGCGGTGCACCTGGCTCTGGGCGTGGTGAAAGCGGCCCGCGCTGGCCCAGCCGTAGGAGCCGCCGTAAATCGCCTCGTTGCCGTGGGTGTCGACCACGCGGCGCAGTTCGCCGGCGAGCAGTTCGGTCAACTCGTCCCACGACACCGCGACGAACTCGTCGGCGCCGCGACGATCGCTCGGGCCGGGGCCGTCGTCGAGCCAGCCCCGCCGGACCGCGGGCCCCGCGATACGTGAGCGGTGACGCACCGAACCGGGCAGATTGCCCAGCAGGGGTGAGGGATCGCGGTCGCCGGGAAGCGGGGTGACGGACGCGATGTCACCGGATGCGACCTCCGCGGAGAAGCCTCCCCAGTGCGTGAGGCTGGTCGGCAGGATGGCCATGGCGCAGAGTCTAGAGCCGCTCGAATTGGGTCCCCGTACCAGGATTTGCGTTCACATCGGCCCGATTTGCAAGTATCTTGCCCAGAATTGCCTGTCGTGTCCCGGAAAATGACGTCGGCTGACACAAGATTGGCTGGCGCGATACTTTCGACACACTCACGCGCCGAATACGGGAGGTTCGATGAGCGGGCGGCGACCCCTGCTGCACACGGCGTTGGTGCGCGTGGCGGTCGGGCTGGCGGTGGCTGCGGCGGGTCTGTTGTTCGTACCCACCGCGGCTGCGGATCCGGCCACCGACGCCGACGGCGCGATCACCGCGGCCTACGACGCCAGCGGCGGGCCCACCGGTCCGCTCGGCGTGCGCGAAGGCGGCGTGTACCCCGTCGGCGACGGCTTCGGCCAGAACTTCGCCGCGGGCAAGATGTTCTTCACCCCGGCCACCGGCGCCCACTGGATGCAGGGCGCGGTCCTCGAGAAGTATGAGTCGCTTGGCGGGCCCGCCGACAGTGACCTGGGCTTTCCCACGATCGGCGAGGGTCCGGGCCGGGTCGGACCGGACAGCCGCAACGTCACCTTCTCGGCCGCCGACAAGCCGGTGATCTTCTGGACCCCGGCGACCGGTGCGCATGTCGCCCGCGGTGCGGTCAACGCCGCGTGGGACAAGCTCGGCGGTTCAGCCGGGGTCCTCGGCGTGCCTGCCGAGGACGAGGTGTACCGGGGCGACGTCGCGTCCCAGAAGTTCACCGGCGGTGAGGTGTCCTGGAACCGCAAGACCAAGACGTTCACCACGACGCCGCCGGAACTGGCAGACCAGCTCACGGACCTGTCGATCCCCGAGGATGCGTCCTCGGCCATCGCGGCCGCACGCCGCGCCGCGGGCGGCGCCCTGGGACCGCTCGGCGCCAAGGACGGGCCGCAGTACGAGATCGGCGAGGACGGGGTCGGCCAGAACTACGCGGGCGGCAAGATCTTCTACACCCCCGAGACGGGCGCCAACGTCGTCACCGGTCAGGTGCTCGAGAAGTACGAGAGCGTGGGCGGACCCGAGGGCGATCTCGGCTTCCCGACCGCCAGCGAAGCCGACGGCGGCCTCGGCTCGAACAGCCGGATCAGCACCTTCGCCGCCGAGGACCAGCCGGTCATCTTCTGGACCCCCGACTACGGCGCCGTGATCGTGCGCGGCGCGATGAACGCCGGCTGGTCGAAGCTCGACGGTGCAAAGGGGCCGCTCGGCGCGCCGGTGGCCGATCAGACCGAGAACGGCGACATCATCACCCAACGCTTCAGCGACGGTGTGCTGTCCTACGACCGCGCGAACCGGAAGTTCACCATCGAACCGGGCAATCTGGCCGCCCAGCTGGCCAATGTGGAAGTCCCCGGCGAGCAGGCGCCCCAGACGCCCGAGGCGCCACCGGCCACCGCCGCCGACGACGAGGGCAAGTGGCTGAACTGGCACTGGAACTGGTGGTGGCTGCTGGCGCTGATCCCGGTGCTGCTCGTGGTCGCCCTGGTGGCCGGTGCGGTGCTGTGGCGCCGCCGCAATGCCCGCGACGGCTACCGCGAGGACCCCTTCGCCGACGAGGGGGACGTGTTCTCCGACGCGGCCCGCTACCACCCGGAGCCGCGTCCCGACGAGCACGAGGACCAGCCGCACCCCTACGCCGATCCGTGGAATCCGCGTGACGAGCCGGCCGACGGCGTCGAGAGCGCACGGCCGGAGCCGACCGCCGACGAGCTCTTCGGCGGTCAGGAGGACCCCGATTCCGTCGACACCGCGCCCACCCGCATCGAGGAACCGGCGGGCACCGCGGATCAGATCGCGGCGCAGTCCGCGCTGGAGGAGCCGTCGCTGCCGGTCTCCGAACCCTCGCCCGAACCAGAACTCCGGTTCGAACCCGAACCTGAGCCTGAGCCGGAACCGGAGCCCGAGCCGCAACTGTTCGCACCGGCGCCGTACGTCGAGGATGCCCCCAGCGGACGCCACGCGGCGATCGACATCGACGAACCCAGCCCGGGCCGCACCGCGATCCACCTGCCGGTCGATTCCGGTACCGCCCCCGAAGGTTACCCGGTCAAGGCCGACACCCGGTCGGGTCTGTACTGGGCGCCGGGCAGCCCCGGCTACGACCAGGCGGCCGCCGAGATCTATTTCGCGAGTGAGGAATTCGCGCGGACGAACGGTTTCGTCCGCGGCGACTGACGCCCGCCGGATCAGATCTTGCGGATGACGGTGACGACCTTGCCGAGGATCGCGGCGTCGTTGCCCGGGATCGGTTCGAACGCCGGGTTGTGGGGCATCAGCCACACCTGACCGCGGGTCCGCTTGAAGGTCTTGACCGTGGCCTCGCCGTCGATCATGGCCGCGACGATGTCGCCGTTGTCGGCGACGGCCTGCTGGCGTACGACGACCCAGTCGCCGTCGCAGATGGCGGCGTCGACCATCGACTCGCCGACGACCTTGAGCAGGAACAGCGACCCCTCGCCGACGAGTTCGCGGGGGAGCGGGAACACGTCCTCGACGGCCTCTTCGGCCAGGATCGGCCCACCGGCGGCGATGCGCCCGAGGACCGGGACGAACGTCGGCTCCGGTAGCGCGTCGCTTCCCGCGACGTCGGTGGTGACCACCGGTGCCGCCGGTTCGTCGGACAACCGGACGTCGACCGCGCGCGGCCGGTTGGGATCGCGGCGGAGATAACCCTTGCGTTCGAGGGTGCGTAGCTGATGGGCCACCGACGAGGTCGAGTTGAGGCCGACCGCGTCGCCGATCTCCCGGATGCTCGGCGGGTACCCGCGGCTGGTCACCGAGGTGCGGATGACCTCGAGAATGGTGCGCTGTCGTTCCGTGAGACCGGCGTCCGCGCGACGTCCGCCGCCGGTCCGGGTGTCGCTGCTGTCGTCGCTCATGGCGCTGAATCTAGTCGCCCGGGCGCCGATGATCAAACATGTGTTCGACGCGTGTCGCGGCCCGACCGGCTTGTCAGACCCTTCGCTTATCGTTCGCAACAGTTCGATCACACGTTCTATCCATCGAACACCTGATCGACTACATTCGAACACAAGAGCGAACAGCCACAGGGAAAGGGCAGGACATGACGATCCTCGAAGCGCGGCAGAGCCAGCACATCCCCGCCGCAGGCGGCGTCCGCCGACCGACCGCCACGCGGCGCCCGCGAGCCGGGCGGCCCGCCGGTGCGGCGGTCCGGCACCGGGGCAACGGGGTACTGGTGTCGCGGGCCTCGCACCGCCGCCGCCCCATCACGCCCGCGACAACCGTGCTGTTGGCGCTGCTCGCCGGCGGGATCACCGTGTGGCTCGGGCTGGTCGCCAACCTGGGTGGCCTGGCGGGGGAGCACGCCTCGGTGCCCGCCGAACTGGCCGTGGTCCAGGTGCAGTCCGGGGAGAGCCTGCATCAGGTGGCGCAGCGGGTCGCGCCGGACGCCCCCGTCGGTGCGGTGGTCGAACGTATCCGGGAGCTCAACCAATTGGAGTCCGCGGCGCTCGACGCGGGTCAGACCCTGATCGCACCCGTCGGCTGACGGTGTCGTGGCCGGCGAATCGCGGTGTGGTGCAGCGGTGCCGTTCGCGCCACTCACCCACCCGAGTATCGGGTGGGTGTGGCCACGGGCCGTCGGCGGTGGTGGTGCCGCCCGGGTAGGCTCGGGGAGGTTCGAGACACTCACCCGGCGGTCTGGCGAAGGAGCGGTGATGCACTGTCCGTTCTGCCGTCACCCCGACTCCCGCGTGGTCGACTCGCGGGAGACCGATGAGGGACAGGCGATCCGGCGACGTCGGTCCTGCCCGGAATGCGGTCGACGCTTCACCACCGTCGAGACCGCGGTGCTCGCCGTCGTCAAACGCAGCGGCGTGACCGAACCGTTCAGCCGCGAGAAGGTCATCAAGGGCGTCCGCCGGGCCTGTCAGGGCCGCCAGGTCGACGACGACGCCCTCAACAAGCTCGCCCAGCAGGTCGAGGACGCGGTCCGGGCCACCGGGTCACCGGAGGTGCCCAGCCACGAAGTGGGTCTGGCCATCCTTGGGCCGCTGCGCGACCTCGACGAGGTCGCCTACCTGCGGTTCGCGTCGGTGTACCGGTCCTTCGAGTCGGCCGCGGATTTCGAACGCGAGATCGAGGCGCTGCGCGCCCACCAGGGCGCCCGGTCGGGCTGACCCGGCTCAGTCCAGGCGCCGGTCGCTGTCGGCGACCACGCGGCCCGCGATGCGAACCCAGCCGTCCGGGCTCCAGACCGTCTGGATCACCGACCCCTTGCCCTGCACGATCGTCAGATCTCGGCTGAGGTAGTCGGTCACGCGGATCGCGGCGGCACCGGTGGCCTCGTCCTCGGGGACGCCGAGGTCCGGGGCGAACATCCGCGCGCGGATGTGCCCGGCCTCGCGGTCGGTCCATGTCCACAGGTAGTGATGGGTGTCGTCGGAGAAGTCCGACGGGTCGGCGGCAGCCAGTTCCTCGGTCGAGGCGAGGTCGTGGAACGCGAACTCCGGCGCCCATTCGGAGCGGGCCCGGACTGTGGTGAGGTCGCCGTCCTCGCCCACCTGGACGATCCCGGCAGGCACCTGCAGTGTGCGCACCGGCAGACCGTTCGCGCGCAGCCACCACGCCGCGCCGACGGTGGGGTGCCCGGCGAAGGGCAGTTCGGTCGCCGGGGTGAAGATCCTGATGTGTGCACTCGTCGCACCGGAATCCGGGATGTCGACGAAAATCGTTTCGCTGTAATTGAGTTCGCGGGCGATCCGCTGCCGGTCGGCAGGGTCGACGGCGGCAGCGTCGACGACGCCGAGCGGATTGCCGTGATTCCCGTCGGGGTCGGTGAACACCCGCAACACCTGGACATCGATGGCCATGCGGCGATGCTACGTGGTCGGCGACGACGGGGCGGTCAGGTCGCGCTGCGCTCGTCGCTGCCCATCGCGTCGAGCACGGCGACGCGGGTGTCGACCGAACCGCTGATGGCCGATTCGCTCAGACCGGTGCGCAACAACTCCCGCAGCAGTTCCTGGTCGTGGGTCGCCGGTTCGGTGGAATCGATGAAACGCAGGACGGTTTCGACGAACCGGTCCGGATCGTCGTGGAACGGGAAGTGCCCGGCGCCCTCGAAGACCTCGAGCCGCGAGCCGGGCATCGCGGCGTGCGCCAGGCGGGCGTGGCTCACCGGGATGACCGAATCGTGGGTTCCCCAGATCAGCTGCACCGGAACCGATTCGGTGAGGTAGCAGCGGTCGAGCATGGTGACCACCTGGCCGCGCCAGTCGACCACGGCGCGCAGGGTCCTGGCGAATGCCGACGAGGCGGTGGGTTCGGGTAGGTCGGCGAGGATGCGCATCATCTCGGCGATGTCGCGACCGACCTTCGTGGTGCCCAGCGCGGTGCCCGCGATCCGCCCTGCGGCCTGCAGCGTCGGCAACACCAGCGGCAGGCGCAGCAGCGCGAGCGCCTCACTGCCCAACGGCAGCGACGCCACCCGCAGCGCGATGTTGACGTCCTTGGTGACCCCGCCCGCCCCGACGAGGATGAGGCGATCCACGAACTGCGGGAACTGGTAGGCGAACTGCATCGCCACGCCGCCGCCGAGCGAATGGCCGACCACGGTCACCCGGTCGATGTCGAGGACGCTGAGCAGATCCCGCATACCGTTGGCGTAGGCCGCGACCGAATAGTCCGCGCGGGGTTTGTCGGACTTGCCGTGCCCGAGCAGGTCCGGTGCGATGACGGTGAACCGCTGTGCGAGTTTGGACTGCACCGTGCTCCACGTCGTGGAGTTGTCGCCGATCCCGTGGATGAGCAGGATCGCCGGACCCTCACCGGCGATGCGGAAGGCGCGGCGGTACCCGTGGATCGTGCGGTACTGCAGCGTCGGCGTGACGTCCCGGACCGGGCGCAGGTTGGGCGTGCGGTCCGTCATGTCGCCAACCTCGTCGTCGGGCCGGGGTGCCCGGCGGGCGTGCAGTCCGTTCAGCTACGGTCCTCGCCATCGGAGAACCCGTCCCGGTACCGGTCCTCTTTGTCCTTCTCGCCCGTCTGCTGGGCGAGGAACCGTTCGAATTCGGCGCCGAGTTCGTCTCCGCTGGGCAGATCTTCGTCGTGCGCGAGCAGCGACCGATTCTCTTGAGCGGCGACGAACGCATCGTACTGTCGCTCCAGTGCGGTCACCACTTGGGCAACCTCGACGCTGGCCTCGACCTGCTCGTTGATCTTGGTGTACACCTCGGCGCCCGCCTCCGACATCGCCGCGAGCGGGATCTGCAGCGCCGCGGTCTTGGCCACCTCGGCGAGCAGCGCCTCGGCCGCGGGCGGATAGGCCGTCTGCGACAGGTAGTGCGGGACGTAGACGGTGTAGCCGACCACCTCGTGGCCGTGCTGGGCCATCCGGAACTCCAGCAGGCTCGACACGCTGGCCGGCACCTGCACCTCGCCGACCCACGGGGTGTGTTCGGCGATGAGTTCCTTGTTGTTCGAATGCGCGGTCATGGTGACCGGCCGGGTGTGGGGGACCGCCATCGGGATCGACCCCAGCCCGATCGTCTGGCGCACCCCGAGCCGTTCGGCCAACAGCCGCACGGCCGAGATGAACCGTTCCCAGCGCAGATCCGGCTCCATCCCGGCCAGCAGCAGGAACGGTGTGCCCGCGGTGTCGTGCATCGCGTACAGGTTGAGTTCGGGCTCCTCGTAGGAGGAGAAGTGGTCGGTCTTGAACGTCATCAGCGGCCGCCGCGACCGGTAGTCGAGCAGTTCGTCGATCGCGAACGACGCGACCAGTTCGGTGTCGAGACTGCTCTTCAGGTGGGCCGTCGCCAACTTCACCACGTGGCCCGCATCCGAGAAGCCCTCCAGCGCATGGAGTAACACCGGTCCACGCCCGTCGGCCGACGACAGCTGCGGAGCCGGGAACTCCAACTCGTACATGCCGTTCGGTTCGGGCTGGTAACGCTGCTCGGGAATGTCTGGCTGGTCTGCCATCTCGGTTCGCCTCCTCGCCGCGGTGTCGACGTCTCCCACGTCGCGCCGTGGCCATAAGTGTCGCGCATTTTGCGGCCCCCGCCGCCGCGGGTACCGGCTCACCGGGTCAACACGGCACGGGTCGTACCGCATTCCAGGCAGAATGCCCTGATCGCTGTCGGTCGAACCAGGTTTGCTAGGAGCGGAATCGGCTCAGCGCGCGCAGCTTGTTCACCACGTCGAGGGCGGCGACCTTGTAGGCCTCCGAGAAGGTCGGATAGTTGAAGACCGCGTCGACGAGGTACTCGACCGTGCCGCCGCACCCCATCACGGCCTGGCCGATGTGCACCATCTCGGTGGCGTTGGAGCCGAAGATGTGCACGCCGAGCAGCCGCAGATCCTCGGTGGAGACCAGCAGTTTGAGCATGCCGTACGAGTCGCCGGCGATCTGCCCGCGGGCGAGCTCCCGGTAGCGCGACACCCCCACCTCGTAGGGCACCGCGTCGCGGGTCAGCTCGACCTCCGTGGCGCCCACGTACGACACCTCGGGGATCGAGTAGATGCCGATCGGCTGCAGCTCGGTCATTCCCTTGGCGGCCTCGCCGAAGGCGTGGTAGGCCGCCAGCCTGCCCTGGTCCATCGACGTCGCGGCCAGCGCCGGGAACCCGATCACGTCGCCGACGGCGTAGATGTGGTCGGCCTTGGTGCGGTAGTTCTCGTCGACGAAGATGCGGCCGCGGGCGTCGGCCTCGAGCCCGGCGTTCTCCAGGTCGAGGTGGTCGGTCTGGCCCTGCCTGCCCGCCGAGTACATCACCGTCTCGGCGGGGATCTGCTTGCCGCTGGCCAGGGTGGTGACCGTGCCCGCCGAGCCGACGTCGACGGCGGTGACCTCCTCCCCGAAGCGGAACGTGACCGCCAGATCGCGCAGGTGGAACCGCAGCGCCTCGACGATCTCGGGGTCGCAGAACTCCAGCATCGCGTCGCGCTTCTCCACGACGGTGACCTTCGTGCCGAGCGCGGCGAACATCGACGCGTACTCGATGCCGATCACCCCGGCGCCGACGACCACCATCGACGACGGGATGAACTTCAGGTCGAGGATTCCGTCGGAGTCCAGCACCCGGTCCTCGTCGAATTCGATGCCCACGGGCCTGGCCGGTTTCGTGCCGGTGGCGATCACGATGTTGCGGCCGCAGACGGTGATGCGTTCCGCGCGGTTGGGGTCCTCGACCAGGACGGTGCGCGGATCGACGAAGCGGGCGTGGCCGATGTAGAGCTCGACGCGGTTGCGCATCAGCTGGGACCGCACGACGTCGATCTCCTTGTTGATGACGTGCTGGGTGCGGGCGAGCAGATCGGCCGGGGTGATCTTCTCCTTCACCCGGTAGCTCGCGCCGTACAGCTCCCGCTGGCTCATGCCGGTGAGGTACACCACGGCCTCGCGCAGGGTCTTCGACGGGATGGTGCCGGTGTTGACGCACACACCGCCGAGCATGCGGCCGCGTTCGATCACCGCGACGGTCTTGCCGAGCTTGGCCGCGGCGATCGCCGCCTTCTGCCCGCCCGGTCCGGAGCCGATCACGACGAGGTCGAACTCCTGCATCGCACCCATGGCAACAAGGTCTACGCCGCCCCCGGCGTTCCCGCATGCCGACGCGCGTCAACAACGCGTGAACACTGCCTGCGGCCAGCGCGCCTGACCGGGCCCGCGGGGCTGCGGTGAGACGATGACCACGATGGACGGCATGCTCGTGCGGGGTGTCGGTGCGACGGCTGCGCTGGGCCTGGTCTGCGTGCTGTCGTCGGGGTGCGTGCGGCTCACCGACGGCACCGCCGGGCTGGCCGCCGCCGCGAAGCCGGTCGTCCTCGCCGACGCCCTGCTCGACCCGTCGCGATTCCCGGCGGCCTACCCCGCGGCCGTCCTCGACGAACAGGGCACCGCCGAGGCCGTCACCGGCGTGGCCGGCGTCCCGGCAGGCGCCACGGTAAAGCCGCCGGATTGTGCGCCTCCGCCGACGGGTTCAGGTCCCCGCGACGCCGTCGCCGCCCAGGGCGTCGATCCGGCGACCGGTGCCGCCCTCACGGTCATCCTGACCCGCACCTACGACGCGCTGTCGGTCCGCCGCGAGGAACTCGAGCGCTGCCCGTCGTTCACCGCCACCGCCGGCGAGGTGGTCACCACGGTCGACACCGTGCTGCTGCCCCCGCCGCCGGCGGACGCCGACGACACCCTCGCCGCCGAGTCCACGATCCGCCGCGCCGACGGCCCGCCCGTGCGGACGCTCGTGCTCACCGCCCAGCTCGACGAGGTGCGGCTGACCGCCGCGTGGCGCAACGACGACCCGGGGTTCGAGCCGGATTCGGCCGCGCTCGATCACGTCTTCGGCGAGGCGCTGTCCGCGATGCGCGGAGCCCGCTGAGCTATCCCCAGCGGCGAATCCATCCCCAGATGGGGCCGGCGGAGGCGTCGGGGCGGCCGGTGTGACGGCGCCTGCGGCCAGTGTTCGAGGCATGACCACATCGCATACCCCCGGATCCGACCTCGACCGTCCCGGCACGCTGATCGCCGCCGTTCCCGCCGTGCTGGGCTTCGTCCCCGAAACGTCCCTGGTGCTGCTGACCGTGGACCGCGGCGATCTCGGCTGTGTGCTGCGGGTCGACCTGCACGCCGACATGGACGGTCAGATCGTCCACCTGGCCGAGGTGGCGGCGGCCGCGCGACCCGACGGCGCGGTCGCGGTGATCGTCGACGAGCACGGCGCGGGTTGCCACCCCTGCAACGACGAACACCGCGGGCTCGCCGACCTGCTGGGGGAGGAGCTGGCCGGGTGGGGCATCGAGCTGCTCGACGCGTTGGTCGTCGATCGCATCGCCGCCGGCGGCCGGTGGCACTGCGCAGACGGCTGCGGCCGCGGCGGGGAGATCGAGGACCCGTCGGCGTCACCGCTGGCGGTGGCCGCCGTACTCGACGGTCGCCGGCTCTACACCCGCCGCTCGGACCTGCAGGCCGTCGTCGCCCCCGACGCGGTGCGCGGCGCCGCGGTCGCCGAGGCGATCTCCTCTGTCACCGGGCACCTCACCGAGATGTCCGACGGCGAGGCCGGTGCGGCGATCGACGAAACGCGCGCGGTGGCCGCACATGTCGGCGCCGGCGGCACAGTGTCCGACGAGGCGGCGGCTCGGCTGGGCGTCGCGCTGGGCGACGTGCGGGTGCGGGACACGCTGTTCGCGCTGGCGGTCGGGGCCGACGCCGACCACGCCGAGGCGCTGTGGGTGGCGCTGTCGCGCCTGCTGCCCGCGCCGTGGCGCACCGAGGCGCTGGTGCTGCTGGCCTTCTCGGCGTACGCCCGCGGCGACGGTCCGCTCGCCGGGGTGGCGCTGGACGCGGCGCTGCGGCTCGATCCGCTCCACCGGATGGCGGGCATGCTCGACCAGGCGTTGCAGTCGGGGTTGCGGCCGGAACGCATCCGCGAACTCGCGGTCACCGGATACCGGCTGGCCGAGCAGCTGGGGGTGACTCTTCCACCGGTGCAGCACCCGCGGCGCCGCGCGGGTTAGACCTTCTCGACCTTGACGGCGTGGGCCATGTGGTGCGGCAGTTCGACCTGCTCGTGGCCGGGGATGACGATGTTCACCCCGCCGTGCGCCGCGGATTCGACGGTGACGCGCGCGTTGGGCACGACACCGGCTTCCTTGAGTCGCGCGATGAGGTCGGCGTCGCCCTGGACGTGTTCGGTCAGCTGGCGCACGACGACCGCGACGGGCATGCCTGCGGGCAGTTCGGTGAGCCGGACCAGGTTGACGTCCTCGGTCCGGATGAGCGAATCCAGTCCCAGTTCGGACAGTCCCGGGATCGGGTTTCCGAACGGCGAGGTGGTGGGGTTGTCGAGCACCTGCACGAGGCGGCGTTCGACGTCCTCGCTCATCACGTGCTCCCAGCGGCAGGCCTCGGCGTGGACTTCCTCCCACGGCAGGCCGATGACGTCGACCAGCAGCCGCTCGGCGAGCCGGTGCTTGCGCATCACGGCGACGGCCAGTGCGCGGCCCTTCTCGGTGAGTTCGAGATGCCGGTCGCCCGCGACCTGGAGGAGCCCGTCGCGCTCCATGCGCGAGACGGTCTGGCTGACCGTCGGACCGCTCTGGTCGAGGCGTTCGGCGATGCGTGCACGCAGCGGAACCACGCCCTCTTCCTCGAGGTCGTAAATGGTCCGCAGGTACATCTCGGTGGTATCGACCAGATCGTTCATTTGGCGCCTCTCAAGACCTCTGTCGCGGTCGAGTCTACCGGTTGGCGCGTCTGATCTGCGGCCTTCATCGGCGACGACACACGCGTGCGGTGTGGGGTTGACGACACCGTGCCCGCCGGGGTGAGCCGACGGGCACGGTGGTCGGTGGTGCTGGGTTCAGCTCGCGTAGGAGCGCAGTCGGTCGGCGCGTTCGCCGTTGCGGAGCTTGGCCATGACCTCGCGCTCGATCTGGCGGACCCGCTCACGCGAGAGCCCGAAGAGCTTGCCGATCTGGTCGAGCGTGCGGGGCTGCCCGTCGTCGAGGCCGAAGCGCAGGCGGATCACCTGCTGCTCGCGCTCGTCGAGGGTGGCGAGCACGTGGCGGATGTCGGTGTGCAGCAGCTCGGAGATCACCGCGTTCTCGGCCGACATCGCCTCGGCGTCCTCGATGAAGTCGCCCAGCGGGGCCTCTTCGTCGCTGCCGACCGGCATGTCCAGGCTCACCGGGTCGCGGCTGTGCTCGAGCAGGTCGGCGATCTTCTCGGCGGGGATGCCCGACTCCTCGGCCAGCTCCTCGTCGGTGGCCTCGCGGCCGAGGTTCTGGTGCATCTCGCGCTTGATCCGCGCCAGCTTGTTGACCTGTTCGACGAGGTGGACCGGCAGCCGGATGGTGCGGCTCTGGTCGGCCATGCCTCGCGTGATGGCCTGGCGGATCCACCAGGTCGCGTACGTGGAGAACTTGAAGCCCTTGGTGTAGTCGAACTTCTCCATCGCGCGGATGAGGCCCAGGTTGCCCTCCTGGATGAGGTCCAGCAGCGGCATGCCGCGGCCGGTGTAGCGCTTGGCCAGCGACACCACCAGGCGCAGGTTGGCCTCCAGCAGATGACGCCGGGCGGCCTCCCCGTCGCGCACGATCGCGGCCAGGTCACGCTTGCGGGCATCGCCGAGACGCTTCTTGGTGTTCAGCAGATGCTGCGCGTAGAGCCCTGCCTCGATGCGCTTCGCCAGCTCGACTTCGTCCGCGGCGTTGAGCAGGGCCGTTTTGCCGATGCCGTTGAGATACACGCGCACGAGGTCAGCGGCCGGGCTCTGGGCGTCCAGATCGCTATCGACGCGGCTTGTGGTGGCATTTGCCATGACGGCCTCCTGATCAGCTCGGTCTGTCATGAGCTTCAACGTTCAAGTGCCGTCTGTAGTTCCCGGGTATCGCGTGCTTCACACGTGTTGATCAGCGGTTTTTCCGGGAGGACCTGAGAATGCGCTGAGAATGGCCGGTCCGGCCGCTCAGCGGGCCCGCTCCGGGTCGTCCCCGTCGACGTCCGGTTGCGGGGCGGCGGGGGCGTGGTAGTCGAGTGCGGGCCGTTCGGCGGTGGGGAACAACGGAATCCGTCGCGGGGTGTCGAAGCGGCGAGGCTCTTCGGCCCTGCGTGGCGGCCGGTCGTTGGCGATCAGCACCGCCATCCAGGGCAGCGGGATCGACAGCACCACGATGCCGAGCGAGATCAGGCCGTTCTCCCAGATGCTGTAGGCGACGGCCGCGAGGATGAGCGCGGGGATGCGGAACGACATCAGGGTCAGGTACTTCCGCACGCGGGCACGGTGCTGCTCCTCGTACGCGGGTGCGGCACGAGTGATCAGAACTGGCCGACCCTCATCGTCGAAACTCAGCTCGGGGCCGTGTTTCATACCTCCACTGTTCCACATCGTCGGGCGACGGTGCCCGTCGCATTTCTTACCGAATGCTTGCCGGGCACAATGTTCCTATGCAGACGCAGACCATCGAGCGCCCGGACACCGACGAACGCCTCGACGACGGGACGGGCGACGACACCCCCAAGTTCTTCCACTACGTGAAGAAGGACAAGATCGCCGAGAGCGCCGTGATGGGCACCCATGTCGTCGCGCTGTGCGGTGAGGTGTTCCCGGTCACGAAATCGGCGAAGCCCGGATCGCCGGTGTGCCCGGACTGCAAGCGGATCTACGAGTCGCTCAAGAAGTAGCGGGCCCGTCCGGGGTGACGGGCGGGGTGACCGACGGCGCGGACCGCTCGGATGCCGTCCGTCCCTCCAGCCAGCCCCGCACCCGGTGGGTGTGGGTGGTGGGCGCGGGCCACTGTTCCTCGATCGCGGCGTTGAGCTCGGCGCCGATCATGATCGCGAAGCCCAGGAAGAACGCGAACAGCAGGAACGCGATGGGCGTCGCCAGTGCGCCGTAGGTGTATCCGGTGCTGGTGATCCAGGTCAGATACACCCGCAATCCCAGCGTGGTGACCAGGAACACGACCGTGGCCAGAGCCGATCCGATGATCAGGCGGTGGGTCGGCAGCGGTTTGGGCAGTGACACCCGGTAGAGGACGTTCACCGCGATCATCAGGCTGATGAACAGGGCAGGCCAGTAGCCGTACCGCAGGATCCCGTCCCAGTCGTAGGGGATGAGTTCGGCGACCTTGCGCGGGCCGAGCACCAGCAGGGGTGCGGTGCCGACCGCGAACACCAGCATGACGACGTAGAGGCCCAGCGCGTAGAAGCGCTGCCGGACCGGGTGCCGCAGTTCGGTCTGATCGTGGGCCTCCACGATCGAGTCGACGAACGCCGAGATCGCCGACGAGCCGGCCCACAGGGAGATCACGAAACCGAGCGACACCACCTCGCCACGGGCGCCCTTGACGATGTCGCGCACCGTCGGCTCGATGATCTCGTTGACGACGTTGGCCGAGAAGAAGCTGTCGGCGGTGCTGATCAGCTGGTTCTCGATCGTCGGGAGTACATCGGGGCCGAACAGCGGTGCGATGTAAGCGAGGCTGCCGAGCATCCCCAGCAGCAGCGGGGGCAGCGACAGCGCACACCAGAAGGCGGCTTGGGCCGACTCGGAGAAGATCGAGTCGTCCCAACTCTTCGACAGAGTCCGGACGAGTGTGTGGCGAAGGTGGTGTCGGTTCGGTCTTACCGGCGGGGGCTGGTCGTTCATTACCAGACCAGCATTACTGACGTCGGGCGCGTTGCCCCAGATTGGCTAACGCCGTGTTGGGGCGGCTTGGTGAGAACTCACGCCTCGACGGGGCTGACCTCGAGAACGGCTGCGAGTTCGACCAGCTTCGCCTCGTGCTCGTTGGCATGGTGCTGGCAGAACAGCAATTCCGCGCCGGAGGGCAGCTTGGCGCGCACACGCGCCGCGGCACCACAGCGATCGCAGCGATCAGCCCGGGTGAGCTCGGGGCTGGTCAGAGTTGCGGTCATGGCTCCTCCGTTTCCTCTTCTGCGGTTGGGCGCTTCGCCCGCTCGCGTATATCCACTCTGTCAGACGTATTCGGTTCCGGCCTTGTTCCCTTGGGGTTCACCGGTGTGTCGTGTCTCACGTCAACCCGGGTTGCCGGCGAGGCAGGCTAGACGTATGTACCCACATTCGGCCCCGAAACCACCTGTCCTTCTGCACTTGTGCAGTACCGCGGAGTGGCAGGCGATTTCCGCTCAGGGCGAACACCGTCCGGACTCGCTCGGGAGTGTCGGCTACGTCCATCTGTCGACACCCGAACAGGTGCACCTGCCGGCCAACCGGCTCTTCGCCGGCCGCACCGATCTGGTGCTGCTCCACATCGACCCGGACCGGTTGACCGACCCGGTGCGTTGGGAGCCTGGTGTGACAACGGATCCCGAGGCCATGGTGTTCCCGCATCTGTACGGTCCGCTGCCCGCGGCGGCGGTGACCGATGTCACGCCGTACACGCCTGCACCCGACGGCTCCTTCGCCCCGTTCGCTCAACCGGGTACGTGAGCCTCGGCCTCGATCTCGACGTACAAGCCGGGGGAGATCAGCGCGGACACCTCGACCATGGTGGCCACCGGACGGATGTCGCCGAACACCTCCGCGTGCACGGCGCCCACGTCGCGCCAGCGCGTGATGTCGGTGACGTAGATGCGGGTGCGCACCACGTCGGCCAGTGCGGCGCCGGCCTGGTTGAGCGCGGATTCGATGCGGCGCAACGCATCTCGCGTCTGGTCGACGATGTCGTCGCCCGCGCCGGTGGTGCCGGCCACCAGGACGCGGTCACCGATCCGGACCGCACGCGAATACCCGACCAGCGCTTCGAACTCCGAACCGGATCCGATGACGGTCCGGTCACCTGCCATCAGACGGGCTCGGCTTCGACGATCGACAGCGGGGTCACCGTAGCGGTCACACTGGTGAGTCGAAAACCCGTACGCGCGAGCAGGTTTGCGTACTCGGCGCGGGTGCGTTCACGGCCGCCGGCGGTGACGAGCATCTCGAGGTCGAGGAGCAGTCCGATGAACGGGTTGGCGTGTTCGGGGAGCACCATCTCGAACAGCAGCAGTTTGCCACCCGGCGCCATGGCCGTGCGGATGTTGCGCAGGATCGTCACCGCGTCGTCGTCGGTCCAGTCGTGGATGATGTTCTTCATCACATAGGCGTCGCCGCCTGCGGGCACCGAATCCATGAACGACCCACCGGTGATCGACACCCGGCCCGCCACGCCGGCGGCCTCGAACGTCGGCCCGGCGTCGGCGACCACCGACGGCAGGTCGTAGAGCACCCCGCGCGCGTCGGGGGCGCCGCGCAGGATCGTGGTGAGCACCGAACCGTGGCCGCCGCCGACGTCGACGATGAGTTTGAACCCGGTGAAGTCGTAGGCGCCGAGCGCGACCTCGTCGGCCAGCCCGCTGCTCGCCGTCATCGCCTTGTTGAAGACCGCCGCGAATTCCGGGTCCTTGTCGAGGTATTCGAAGAAGGGGCTGCCGTGCAGATGGCTGAACGCCGTCTCACCGGTGCGCACGGAGTGTTCGAGGTTGCCCCAGTCCGCCCAGCGGACCGGGTGACCGATGAACAGCACCATGTCGCGCAGCGAACCGTCGGTGTCCGAGCGCAGCGCATCTCCGACCCGGGTGAGGGCAAACCGCCCGTCCGCGCGCTGGGTGAGTACCCCGCGGCTGGCGAGCGCCCGCATCAGCCGGTGCACTCCGTCGGCGTTCGCGCCCACCAGGGCCGCCACCTCGGTGGAGTGCTTCGGCCCTGCGGCCAACTGATCGGCGATGCCCAGCCGGGCGGCGGTGTACAGCGCCGCGGTGGTCCAGGCGCCGGTGGCGAGTTCAAGGAGGGCGATGTTGCCCGGTGCGGTCTCGCGGTGCAATCGCTGCAGACCCGCACGGATCTTGTCGACTGCCCGTATCACCGGCACCGGTGGAAGTGGTCGTCCCATGACAGCGACAGTAGGGGATCCGCCTTGAACAATTCTTGGACGGCGCTTGGCGTCGTTCTAGTCGAGGTAGTCGCGCAGAACCTGGGACCGGCTGGGGTGGCGCAGCTTGCTCATCGTCTTCGATTCGATCTGACGGATGCGCTCACGGGTGACGCCGTAGACCTGACCGATCTCGTCGAGGGTGCGGGGCTGGCCGTCGGTGAGGCCGAACCGCAGCCGCACCACGCCCGCCTCGCGCTCGGAGAGCGTCTCGAGCACCGACTGCAGCTGATCCTGCAGCAGGGTGAAGCTGACGGCGTCGACCGCGACCACGGCCTCGCTGTCCTCGATGAAGTCGCCGAGCTGGCTGTCGCCCTCGTCGCCGATGGTCTGGTCCAGCGAGATCGGCTCACGCGCGTACTGCTGGATCTCCAGCACCTTCTCCGGCGTGATGTCCATCTCCTTGGCCAGCTCTTCGGGCGTGGGTTCGCGACCCAGGTCCTGAAGCAGCTCGCGCTGGATGCGGCCGAGCTTGTTGATGACCTCGACCATGTGCACCGGGATGCGGATGGTGCGGGCCTGATCGGCCATGGCGCGGGTGATGGCCTGCCGGATCCACCACGTGGCGTACGTGGAGAACTTGTACCCCTTGGTGTAGTCGAACTTCTCGACCGCGCGGATCAGACCGAGGTTGCCCTCCTGGATGAGGTCCAGGAACGCCATCCCGCGACCGGTGTAGCGCTTGGCCAGCGACACCACGAGGCGGAGGTTGGCCTCGAGCAGGTGGTTCTTGGCGCGGTCGCCGTCGCGGCAGATCCACTGCATGTCGCGGCGCTGCTGCACCGGCAGCTTCTCACCCTTCTCGGCGAGTTCGGCGAGCTTCTGGGTGGCGAACAGCCCGGCCTCGATGCGCTTGGCGAGTTCGACCTCTTCCTCGGCGTTGAGCAGCGCGACCTTGCCGATCTGCTTGAGGTAGGCGCGTACCGAGTCGGCCGAGGCGGTGAGTTCGGCGTCCTTGCGGGCCTGCCGCAGCGCCTCGGACTCCTCCTCGTCCCAGACGAAGTCGCCGGAGGCCTTGTCCTTCTCGGACGGCTCGGCGATCTCCTCGTCCTCGGTGGCGGGCGCCGGGGTGACCGCGCCACCCTTGGCGGCGGGTTTGGCTTCCGCGGTGTCCTCGGCGGCGTCGGTGTCGTCATCCGAATCGTCGGCGTCGTCGGTCTCGAGGTCGTCGTCGAGTTCGAGGTCTGCGTCGTCGACGTCGATGTCGGGTTCGCCGTCGAGCGCGTCGGTGTTGTCGAGATCGTCGTCGGCGAGTGCGTCGGCCGCGCCGGCCTCGGGGGCGGTGGACTTCTTGCCGCGACCGCGGGCGGCGGTGCCGTCCTTCTTCGCCGGGCCGCGCGTCTTCGTCGCCGTGCCCTTGGCCGCCCGTTTGGCCGGGGCCTTCGCCGCGGCGGCTTTCTTCGCGGGGGTCTTGGTAGCGGTGCGCTTCACCGGCTCTTCGGTTGCCGGGCTTGCCTTTGTCGCTGCCACGTACACCCTTTCGGTCTTACTGATTCCGGTGGGCACCCGGAGCCCCGAGACATCGGGGGAGCAGGCACCAACGCGAAATGTCGGCTATGTCGAATGTCGGCGTGATCTCAACTCAGATATCTGCCGCTTATTCGGTTGGCGGCCGCCGACGTCCATTGTAACGACACTGTGGAACCACGCCGCGCCGAGCGGCGAAAAGCGGCGTCCGGGCGAGCCGCGAACCGCCTGGTCACCGGTTGGTAGCTGTGACGTCGACCTCAGCGGCCATGGCCGCGCCGACGATCCCGGCGGAGTTCTGCAGCGCGGCGGCCACCACCGGAGTCCGGTTCTTGAGCAACGGTATCCACTTGTCGGCCTTGCGGCTGATGCCGCCGCCGGCGATGAACAGGTCGGGCCAGATCGCGTTCTCGATCGCCACGAGCACCTTGGTGACCTCCTGGGTCCAGCGCTCGTAACTCCAGTCCTTGCGTTCCTTCACCGACGACGCGGCGCGGTGCTCGGCTTCCTTGCCACCCACCTCGAGGTGCCCGAATTCGGTGTTGGGCAGCAGGATGCCGTTGTGGATGACCGCCGAGCCGATGCCGGTGCCGAAGGTCAGCAGGACGATGACGCCGGTGTTGTCCCGGCCCGCGCCGAACCGCTCCTCGGCCAGCCCGGCCGCGTCGGCGTCGTTGAGCACGGTGACCGGCTGCCCGTCGAGTGCGGCGCTGTAGATCTCCTGTGCGTTGACGCCCAACCACGATTTGTCGACGTTGGCGGCGGTGTGCACCACGCCGCTGGTGACGACACCGGGATAGGTCACGCCGAGTTTGCCGGTCCAGCCGAATTCGCGGACCACCGCGGCGATGGTCTTGGCGACCGCGTCCGGCGTGGCGGGCTGCGGGGTGGGCAGTTTGAACCGGTCGCCGATGAGCCGGCCGGTGTCGAGGTCGACGATGCCGCCCTTGACGCCGCTGCCGCCCACGTCGATACCGAAGCCGCGGCGTTCACCGCCTGCGGCGGCGCCCGGACCCGTCACGGGCGAATCAGTGGCGGTCATGAGCGCTCCTCACAGTGGCGGCCCGGCGGTACGCGCTCCACACACTAATGGCTGTCCGGTCGGGGCGGGCGGGGGTCCGGGCAACCGGCGGAGACATTTCCACCCCGGCATGATGCGATTGTCGTCATGGACGCCGCTCAACTATCCGATGCCGATCCGCTGGTGCTGCGCGACGTGGCCGAGCAATTGGCCGCGGAGGCGGCCACATTCGTGCGGGCCCGGCGCAGTGAGGTCTTCGGCGCCGCGTCCGGGGACGCGAATTCGGGTGCGGTGAGCGCCAAGAGCACCCCGACCGATCCGGTCACCGTCGTGGACACCGAGACCGAACGGCTGTTGCGGGAGCGGCTGGCCGAGCGCAGGCCGGGCGAGCACATCCTGGGCGAGGAGGAGGGCGGCGCCGCCGACGCCGGCGCCGGACAGGTGACCTGGGTGCTCGACCCGATCGACGGGACGGTCAACTTCGTCTACGGCGTCGAGGCCTACGCGGTGTCGATCGCGGTGCAGCGCGACGGCGCATCGGTCGCGGGTGCGGTCGCCGACGTCGCCCACGACGCGGTGTACTCGGCGGCCCTCGGCCACGGCGCGCGGTTGCGCCGGGACGGCGCGGTACGCCCGCTGCGTTGCAACACCCCCGACCGGCTGGCCATGGCGCTGGTGGGCACCGGCTTCGCCTACGACCCCGAGCGCCGGCGCCGCCAGGCCCAACAGCTGGTCGCGGTGCTGCCCCGGGTGCGCGACGTGCGCCGGATCGGTTCGTGCGCGCTGGATCTGTGCATGGTCGCCGCCGGTCAGCTCGACGCGTACTACGAGGACGGCGTGAACGTGTGGGACTGGGGGGCCGGGGCGCTGGTCGCCGCGGAGGCCGGCGCGGTGATGTCGTTGCCGCCCACCGCGGGCGCGGTGGGCGGGGCCGGACTCGTCGTCGCGGCCGCCCCGGGGATCGCCGATGAACTCGACGCGCTGTTGCGCAGCGCCGGGGTGCGCAGCTGAGCGGTCAGCAGGTGCCGGTGTGGATCCGCTTGAGCAGTTCGGGGTCCGCAGGGGCGGTGGCGTCCGGCCGCAGGCTCGCCAGCACGGCGTCGATGTCGTCGCTGGCGGTCAGGCCCTCGAAGTCGGTGCCGATCGCCAGATCGACGGTGGGGTCGGGCCGTTCGTCCTCGAACAGTTCGGTGCACGGCGCCACCAGCCACACCGCGGCCGCCGCAGCGCGCCCCGACGGCCCGAACCGAATCTGGCCCTGGCACTGCAACCGCGCGGTGGCGTAGATCGCGTCGTTGGCGGCCTCGGGTGCGGCGAAACCGAGGTCGCGCAGCTCGCTCGCCATCTCCCCGGCCTGACCGCCCCGGCCGCTGGCGTTGAGTACCCGGATCCTGGTGTCGGCGAGTTTGGCGGGCGCGACGTCCATCATGTCGGCGCGCGAGACCTGTTTGCCCAGTACCGGCGGGGGCGGCTCGGTGGCAGGCGCGGGGGGCGGCGGATTGCACACGGCGGCCTCGACCACGTCGACCGGCTGGTTGAGCGCGATGACCCAGACCACCATCGCGACGACCGCGAGGGCCGCGATCGCAAGGAGGCCGGGGAGGTAGTTGCGCCGGCGGAAGGGGCGACCGTGTCTGTCGAACGCGGTGCCTTCGGTGATGCTCGAGACCACCCGTGCACTCTAGAGGCAACGCCGCCGCTGGTCACTTGCGGTCGGCCCGCCGACAGCGCGAGAATGTGATGTAAATCACAGCATCGCAGGAGGGGTTCCGGGCACGAATCGTTTGGGGAATGCGTTCGACGCTGGTACAAAGCACGACTGCACCACTCACCGGAGGGGACAAGACGATGGCTACCGACTACGACGCCCCACGGCGTACAGAGACCGACGACGTCTCCGAGGACTCGCTCGAGGAACTCAAGGCACGGCGGAACGAGGCGCAGTCGGCTGTGGTCGACGTCGACGAATCCGAGACGGCCGAGAACTTCGAGTTGCCCGGGGCCGACCTGTCGGGCGAGGAACTCTCCGTTCGGGTGATCCCGAAGCAGGCCGATGAGTTCACCTGCTCCAGCTGTTTCCTCGTGCACCACCGCAGCCGTCTCGCCAGCGAGAAGAACGGCATGATGATCTGCTCGGACTGCGCGGCCTGACGGGCCGCTCAGCGGCTACCGCCGATAGGCCGCTCAGCGGCTATTGCCGACAGGCCGCTCAGCGGCCGAGCGCGGCGAGCACCCGGTCGGGGTGGCGGGTGCTCACCAGCCAGTAGGGCGTCGGGTCCTCGGGATCGTCGAGGACCAGCAGGACCATGGGGCCCACCCAGGCCCGGTGCACCACATATGCGGCCGGGTCCAATTGGCGGCCCAGGGCGGCGGATTTCGCCGTCTTGGGCACCTCCGCCGAGCGTGCGATGACACTCACCGGGAGGTGGGCATCGCCCACCCACAGTTCCGTCTCACCCTGCGGGTCGCCGGTCACGCGGACCTCGGCCCTGCCGAACCACGCCAGCACCACCGCCGCCACGGGCAACAGCACCGCGTACGGCGCCCAGTCCGGCAGCCCTTCGATACCGAGATTGACCTCGTAGGCGATCAGTGCCGCCAGCCCGAGTCCGGGGAGCCACCACCACCACGGCACCGAAAGCCGTTCGCGGTAGCGCACCGTTTGGGTGGTTGCGCGCGTGTCGGACACAAGCCTCAGAGTAATCTCTGACGTCGTGTCCACCTCTCTGGCGGTCCTGCGTCTGGACCGCGAGCTACCGATGCCCGTCCGGGCCCACGACGGTGACGCAGGCGTCGACCTGTACAGCGCCCGCGATGTCGAACTGGCCCCGGGTGAGCGGGAGTTGGTGCCGACGGGGATCGCGGTGGCGATTCCGCACGGCATGGTGGGCCTGGTCCATCCGCGGTCGGGTTTGGCTGCGCGCGTTGGGCTTTCGATCGTGAACAGCCCAGGGACGATCGACGCCGGCTATCGGGGGGAGATCAAGGTGTCGCTGATCAACCTCGATCCGCACGCGCCGATCGTCATCCGCCGCGGGGACCGCATCGCCCAGCTGCTGGTGCAGCGGGTGGAACTACCCGAGCTGGTCGAGGTGACGTCGTTCGACGAAGCCGGACTGGCACAGACCACCCGTGGCGAAGGCGGCCACGGATCCTCCGGCGGACATGCGAGTTTGTGATGGCATTCGGAAAACGCAAGAGCAGCGGTGACACCGACGAGGTGCGGCAGGTGCCCGCACCGGAACCTGGACCGGTCGCCGATTCGGTCGGCGACGAGGACCTCGACGGACCGTTCGACATCGAGGACTTCGACACTCCCGAGGTCGCCGCGCAGGGCCGGCTCGATCTGGGTTCGGTGCTGGTACCCATGCCCGCGGCCGGTCAGGTGCAGGTCGAGCTGAACGAGACCGGTGTGCCCAGCGCCGTGTGGGTGGTCACTCCCAACGGCCGGTTCACCATCGCCGCCTACGCGGCGCCGAAGTCGGCGGGACTGTGGCGTGAGGTGGCCGGTGAACTCGCCGACTCCCTGCGCCGCGACGGCGCGTCGGTGTCGGTCCAGGACGGTCCATGGGGCCGCGAGGTCGTCGGCACCGCGCAGGGGATGGTCCGGTTCATCGGGGTCGACGGCTACCGCTGGATGATCCGCTGTGTGGTCAACGGCGTCGCCGAGAACATGGACGCCCTCACCGAGGAAGCCCGGGAAGCGCTGCGCGACACCGTCGTTCGTCGCGGTGACACCCCGATGCCGGTCCGCACCCCGCTGGCCGTGCAGCTGCCGGAGCCGATGGCCGCCCAGCTGCGGGCCGCCGCGGCCGCGCAGCAGGGCCAGCCGCAGCAGCCCGAACAGCAGGCGCCGCCGCAGCCGCCCGAACCCGCCGCACGGCGCAGCGCCCAGGGTTCGGCGATGCAGCAGCTGCGCACCATCACCGGCGGCTAGGGTTCGCGCCCGGATGCCTCGGCCAGCGCGGCCAGACACGCCGCGCCCAGCACGGCGGGGTCGGCGCCCATCTGGTCGAGGGTGACGGTCCGCAGCGCGGCGCACGGTGCCGCCGACACCCATTCCATGCCCACATCCAGCGGGTGCACCGGATCGTTGACGGCCGAGGCGACGCCCATCGGCGCCGCAAGCGCCTCCAGTTCGTCGCACGTGGGCGCGACGTAGCCGGCGGCCTCCTCCATCGCGTCGGGCAAATCAGGCCATTGCGCGACCCATGAGCGGCTCAACTCGTCGCCGAGCCAGCGCGGGCTCGAGGCCCGCATCTGCGTGGTCGCAGCCACCAGCCCGTCGCGCCGCAGCACTTGCGCCGAGTAGCGCGCGGTCATGGCCGCGGGCGCGGTCGCCGGGGACCCCGTCCACGCGGGCAGCGCCGCCAGCACCGCGACGACGGCGCCGGGATTCGCCAACGCCCAGTCCACGGCGACGGCCGCACCGATCGACACCCCACCGACCGCGACCGGACCCGCGGCGGCAGCCTCGTCGAGCGCCTCCCGGTAGCCCGCGACCAGCCGGTGCGGCTGCGGACGGGGAGTGACGACCACGGCCGCCGCCCCGTGCAGGGCCGGCGCGAACGCGCGGTAGGCGAAGTCGTCGTCGGAGCCCGTTCCGGGCAGCAGCACCGTTGTCACACCGCGAAGATCGACCGTCATCACACGATCGTGCACCGCCCGTCAACACCGCACGATTAGATCGGCGCGGCGTGGTCAACCCCGCATGGCATAAGGGAACCAACAGGTCTACCGTGGCGTTGGATTGAAGGCGGGTCCACGGTGGATCTGCGATAGGTCAGGAGAGGCCATGGCCACGGCCGAAGGGTATCTGCGTCGGCTCACCCGACGTCTGACGGAGGACCCAGAGCAACTCGACGTCGAGGAGCTCAGTGACGAAGCCGCCAACACCGGCGCGCAGAAGGCGATCGACTGTCAACGCGGGCAGGAGGTCACGATGGTCGGCACCCTGCGCAGCGTGGAGACCAACTCCAAGGGCTGCGCGGGCGGTGTGCGGGCCGAACTGTTCGACGGCACCGCGTCGGTGATGCTGGTGTGGCTCGGACAGCGGCGTATCCCGGGCATCGAATCCGGGAGGACGTTGCGGGTGCACGGCCGCGTCGGCAAGCTCGAGAACGGGACGAAGGCGATCTACAACCCCCACTACGAAATCCAGAAGTGAGCGACCCCGTCACCGGAACAGACGAGTCCGCCGAAGAGGACAAACCGACCGGCGCGCAGGCGATCCTCGCCCAGATGGGCGGCGTCAGCGGCCTGATCTACTCCTCCCTGCCGGTGCTGGTGTTCGTGCCGGTGTCGTCGATCGCGGGCCTCGTCCCGGCGATCGCCGCCGCACTCGGCGTCGCGGCGCTGATCCTCATCTGGCGCCTGGTGCGCCGGGACACCGTGCAGCCGGCGATCTCCGGCTTCATCGGGGTGGGCGTCAGCGCGCTGATCGCCTACCTCATCGGCGAGTCCAAAGGCTATTTCCTGCTCGGCATCTGGATGTCGCTGTTCTGGGCCGCGGTGTTCGCAGTCTCGGTGCTGGTCCGCCGTCCTGTGGTCGGTTACATCTGGGGCTGGATCAACGGCCACACCGACGACTGGCGCCAGATCCGCACGGCGGTGCGGGCTTTCGACCTCGCCACGCTGACGTGGGTGGCGGTGTTCCTGTCGCGGTTCATCGTGCAGCGCCACCTGTACGACGCCGACCAGACGGGCTGGCTGGGGTTCGCCCGCATCGCGATGGGCTGGCCGCTGACCGCGTGCGCGGCGCTGGTGACCTACCTGGCGATCCGCAGCGCCCAGCGTGCGCTGCACGCCCGCACCGACGCGTCTGCCGCCGAATAGGGCCGGTTCAGCGCTGCTTCGGATGCAGCAGCAGGTTGCTCAGCTCGTCCTCGACCTCCGCCGACGCCACGAACAGCAGCTCGTCCCCGCCCTCGAGGGGTTCGTCCGCCTCGGGGACGATCACCCGCGCGCCGCGCAGGATCGTCACCAGCGCCGCATCCCTGGGCAGCTCCAGGCGTTTGACCGGTTTCCCGCCCCACGGGGTGTCGTCGGGCAGCGTGATCTCCACCAGGTTGGCCTGACCCTTGCGAAACGCCATGAGTCGCACGAGATCACCGACGGCGACGGCCTCCTCGACCAGCGACGCGAGCATCCGCGGCGTGGACACCGCGACGTCGACGCCCCAGTTCTCGTCGAACAACCACTCGTTGCGCGGATCGTTCACCCGGGCCACCACCCGCGCCACCCCGAACTCGGTCTTGGCCAGCAGGCTCACCACGACGTTGACCTTGTCGTCGCCGGTGGCCCCGATGACCACGTCGAACTCCTCGAGGTGCACCGACTCCAGCACCGTGAGTTCACAGGCGTCCCCGAGTCGCCAGTGCGCGGCGGGGATCGCATCGACGTCGACGTGGTCGGGGTTGCGTTCGAGCAGTGTCACCTCGTGGTTGCTGTCGATGAGCTCCCTGGCGATCGACCGGCCGACGGCGCCTGCTCCTGCGATGGCTACCTTCACGATTCGTCCTCACCGGGCGGCAGTGCGCTGATCGCCATCGCCTCGGCGATGTGGCCGGCGATCGCGGCGATGTACACCTGATCCCCGGCCTGGACGACGGTCTTGGCGTCCGGCAGCAGACCGCTGCCGAACCGGATCAGGAACGCCACCCGCCCGCGCGTGGCCGCCTCCAGTTCGGTCACCCGGTGGCCCACCCAGTCCTCGTGCAGCGGAAGTTCGGCGACCCCCACATTGCCCGAGGGGTCGCGCCACTTCGTCGTCTCGGTCTCGCGGGTCAGCACGTTGAGCAGCCGGTCGGTCGTCCAGGGCACCGTGGCGACGGTCGGGATGCCGAGGCGCTCATAGACCTTGGCGCGTTTGGCGTCGTAGATCCGGGCCACCACGCGTTCGACCCCGAAGGTCTCGCGGGCCACACGCGCGGAGATGATGTTCGAGTTGTCGCCCGACGACACAGCCGCGAAGGCGCTGGCCTCCTCGATGCCCGCCCGCACCAGCACGTCGCGGTCGAATCCCATGCCGAGCACCCGCTCGCCCGTGAACTCGGGGCTGAGCCGGTGGAAGGCGGTGCTGTCCCGGTCGATGACGGCCACGTCGTGGCCGATCCGCGACAGGCTGTCGGACAGGGACGCCCCCACCCGACCGCATCCCATCACCACTACACGCACGTGCGGTTTCCTCCCGGTTCTGCCGCTGTCAAGCCAGTAGCGAATCTCCGCAACCGGAACGCTACAGCCACTCGCCACGGGGCATACCCTTGGACCTCGTGTCCAAGCTTTCCACCGCGGCGCGGCGGCTCGTCCTCGGGCGGCCGTTCCGCACCGACCGGCTGTCGCACACGCTGTTGCCCAAACGCGTGGCGCTGCCGGTCTTCGCCTCCGATGCGCTGTCGTCGACCGCGTACGCGCCGGAGGAGATCTTCCTCGTACTGTCCATCGCCGGGATGAGCGCGGTCACGCTCGCCCCGTGGATCGGCCTCGCGGTCGCCGCGGTAATGCTCATCGTGATCGCGAGCTACCGGCAGAACGTGCACGCCTATCCGTCCGGCGGAGGTGACTACGAGGTCGTCACCACCAACCTGGGCGGCACCGCAGGGCTCACCGTCGCCAGCGCCCTGCTGGTGGACTATGTGCTGACCGTCGCGGTGTCGATGTCCTCGGCCATGTCGAACATCGGATCGGCGGTGCCGTTCATCGGCCAGCACAAGGTGTGGTTCGCGGTGGTGGCCATCCTGGTGCTGGCCTCGCTCAACCTGCGCGGTATCCGGGAGTCGGGCACCGCGTTCGCGATCCCGACGTACGCGTTCATGGTCGGTATCGCGATCATGCTGGGCTGGGGGCTGTTCCAGATCCACGTGCTGGGGGAGCCGCTGCGAGCGGAGTCGGCCGACTTCACCGTCGCCGCCGAACACGGCGACGTCCTCGGATTCGCGATGGTGTTCCTGGTCGCGCGCGCGTTCTCGTCGGGGTGTGCGGCGCTGACCGGGGTGGAGGCCATCAGCAACGGGGTGCCGGCCTTCCGGAAGCCCAAGTCCCGCAACGCCGCGACCACACTGCTGATGCTCGGGGCGGTCGCCGTCACCCTGTTCATGGGGATCATCATGCTGGCCAAGGAGACCGGCGTGAAGATCGCCGAGCACCCCGACGAGCAGCTCATCGGCGCGCCGGCCGGATACGAGCAGAAGACCCTGATCGCCCAGCTCGCCGACACCGTCTTCCACGACTTCCCGGTCGGGCTCTACCTGATCGCCGGTGTGACCGCATTGATCCTGGTGCTGGCCGCCAACACCGCGTTCAACGGGTTCCCGGTGCTGGCTTCGATTCTGGCCCAGGACCGGTACCTCCCGCGGCAGCTGCACACCCGCGGCGACCGGCTGGCGTTCTCCAACGGCATCCTGTTCCTGGCGCTGACCGCCGCCGCGTTCGTCGTCGCGTTCCAGGCGCAGGTGACCGCGCTCATCCAGCTCTACATCGTCGGGGTGTTCGTCTCGTTCACGCTGAGCCAGATCGGCATGGTGCGGCACTGGACGCGGTTACTGCGCACCGAAACCGATCCGGCCATGCGCAGCAAGATGATCCGGTCCCGGGTGATCAACGGCATCGGGCTCACCTGCACCGGTTCGGTGCTGGTGATCGTGGTGGTGACGAAGTTCGTCGCGGGTGCGTGGATCGCGATCCTGGCGATGTCGTTCCTGTTCGTGCTGATGAAGTCGATCCGTAAGCACTACGATGCGGTGTCGCGCGAACTCGAACAGCAGGAGGCCGACGAGGGCGCCGATATCGTGCTGCCGAGCCGCAATCACGCGATCGTGTTGGTGTCCAAACTGCACCTGCCGACGATGCGGGCGCTGGCCTACGCGCGGGCCACCCGGCCCGATGTGCTCGAGGCCATCACGGTCAGCGTCGACGACGCCGAGACCCGGGCGCTGGTGCACCAGTGGGAGGACAGCGACGTCACGGTCCCGCTGAAGGTGATCGCCTCGCCCTATCGCGAGATCACCCGCCCGGTGCTCGATTACGTCAAGCGGGTCACCAAGGAGTCACCGCGCACGGTGGTCACCGTGTTCATCCCCGAGTACGTCGTCGGTCACTGGTGGGAGCAGCTGCTGCACAACCAGAGTGCGCTGCGGCTCAAGGGTCGACTGCTGTTCATGCCGAACGTGATGGTGACTTCGGTTCCGTGGCAACTGAATTCGTCGGAGCGGCTGAAGACGCTGCAGCCGCAGTCGGCACCCGGCGATGCGCGGCGAGGGTTCCTGGAGTGACCGACGACGTGAATCAGAACCTGATCCTGCAGATTGGTCCACCCGCCAACGGCGGCAGCTGCGTGGCGCGCCACGACGGCCGGGTGGTGTTCGTGCGGCATGCGCTGCCGGGGGAGACGGTGCGGGTGCGGGTGCAGTCCGACCGCGGCTCGTACTGGCACGCCGACGTCGTCGAGGTGCTCGAACCGTCGCCTGACCGCATCCCGTCGCTGTGCCCGATCGCCGGTGTCGACGGCGCCGGCTGCTGCGATCTGGCGTTCGTCACCCCCGAGGGTGCGCGCAGCCTCAAGGGCGCGGTGGTGGCCAATCAGCTGGCGCGGCTCGGCGATCACCGGTGGCGGGACGAGGACGAGGCGACCGCCGAGGCGCTCGGCGACGGATCCGCCACCGGATGGCGCACCCGGGTCCGGCTGGACACCGACGACGCCGGGGTGCCGGGGTTGCACCGCTACCACAGCGCCGATCTGGTGACCGATCTGCGCTGCGCCCAGTTGCCGGACGAGTTGGTCGCCGAGGTGGACCTGCTGCGGTTCCCGCCCGGCGCCCACGTGCACGTCGCGCTCGGCGACGACGGGGCCCGCCACATCGTGCAGAGCGGTCCGCGTGCGGGCCGCAGATCCCCGCCGACGGCTGTGGTGTCGGGCAGCTACGAGGCCACCCAGCGGATCGGGCAGCGGGTGTGGCGGATCCCGGTCACCGCGTTCTGGCAGGCCCACCGCGACGCCGCGCGCCACTACAGCCGGCTCGTCGCCCAGTGGGCGGGTCTGCAGCCCGGGCAGACGGCCTGGGATCTGTACGGCGGCGCAGGTGTTTTCGCGGCCACGCTGGCCGAACAGGTCGGTGACACCGGTCGGGTGCTGACGGTGGACACGTCGCGGGCGGCGGGCCGCTCGGCCCGCACCGCCCTGGCCGACCTGCCGCAGGTATCGGTCGTCACCGATTCGGTGCGCCGCGCGCTGACGGCCGAACGGCAGCGCGCCGACGTGGCGGTGCTCGACCCGCCGCGCGCGGGTGCCGGCCGCGAGATCGTCGACGCGATCAGCGCCGCCGGTGTGCCTCGTGTCATCCACATCGGTTGTGAGGCAGCGTCTTTCGCGCGCGACGTCGGCCTGTACCTGCGGGCCGGTTACACGGTGGAGGAGATCAGGGTGTTCGACTCGTTCCCGCTGACCCACCACGTCGAATGTGTGGCGGTGCTCAACCGGTGATCAAGGAGGCGTGGCTGGACTTCGTCGGTGCGGAGACGACACCGGCGGGGACCGCCACGATACTGAGCCTCGCCGGGCTCGGCGGCTGGCTCGCACCCCGGATCGCCGGCGGCGGCCGCGGCGCCGCGCAGACCACCCTGCTGGTGGTGTCCGCGGTCGACCTGTGGGGTGGTGCGTGGGCGAACAACACCGTGGCGTGCGCCCGCTGGTACGAACGGCCGGGCCAGACCGATGCCGACCACCTGCGCTTCGCGGTGCTCCACGTCCACCCGTTCGTGCTGGCCTGGGTCGACGGCGGCAGCCGCGACCGCTGGCGCTGGGCCCTCGCGAACTACGGCTACCTGCTGGCCGCCACGCTGCTGCTGCGGCGGGCGGCGCCGTGGCGCAGACCGCTGGGAATGGCGCTGACGGCGGTCGGGGCCGCGCTCGACGCGCGCCTCGGCCCGTCGCGCGCCGCACCGTGGTTCGGGCCGGTGTTCTACGTCAAACTGCTCGCCGGACACGCCTCGGCCGCCCTGTGGTCCGACCGCGTCCTGGCGCGCGGTCAGCGGTGACGCCGCCGCAGCACCGGAGCGTACGGCGTGGGGTCCAGGTCGGGTCTGCGGCCCTCCATGAGATCGGCCAGCATCCGCGCCGATCCGCACGCCATCGTCCAGCCGATGTGCCCGTGCCCGGTGTTGAAGTACAGGTTCTCCTGCCTGCCCGGGCCGATCAGCGGGGGACCGTCCGGCGTCATCGGACGTAATCCGGTGTGGTGGTGGGCGTTGTCCCAGTCGATCACGCCGGGGAACAATTCCTCGCCCGCGGCGAGGATGCCCGCGAAGTCGGCGGGTGTGGAACTGCGGTCGTAGCCGACGAATTCGGCGGTCGCCGACATCCGGATGCGGTCGCCGAACGGTGACCACGCGACCAGGGTGCGCTCGTCGATACCGCCGAGCCGCGGCGCGCGGTCGGGCGCCTTGAGCGGTGCGGTGATCGAGTAACCCTTGGCCGGGTACACCGGGATCGCCACGCCCATGGTGCGGGTCAGCAGCGGACTGGCCGCGCCCGCGGCGACGACGATCGCCTCGGCGCGGATATCCCCGTCGGGGCTCTGGGCGTGGGTGACCCGGGAGCCGTCGGTGACCAGGCCGGTGACGTCGGTGCCGAGCCGGAACTCCACCCCGAGCCGGCGACAGCTCTCGGCGAGCCCGGCGGCGAACCGCTGAGGATCGCCGCTGGCGTCGGTGGTGTCGTGGATCGCCCCGGCGAATCCGTTGCGGCCGTGGGCGAGTGCGGGTTCGACGGCGGCGATCTCGTCGGGGCCCAGCACGTTCTGTGTCCTGCCGTGTTCGCGCAACAGCGCCGATTTCCGTTCGGCGGCGGCCAGTTCCGCCTCGTCGCGGTGCAGGTAGAGCACGCCGCGGTCGGTGTGGCAGAACTCGATGCCCTCACGGGCGGCCACCTCGTCGGTCAGGCGCTGGCTGTACGCGGCGAGGGAGAACTTCGCCAGCGTGTTGGCCCGCGACCGCTGGGGCGTGCACTCCCGCAGGAACCGCACACCCCACCGGACCAGTGCGGCGTCGACGGCGCGGGGCACCACCCGGATCGAGGTGTCGGCGCCCAGCAGTGAGCGCACCAGCATGGCCGGGGCGCTCGGCGAGGCCCACGCGTAGGAGTGGCCCGGGGCGATGAGCCCGCCGGTCGACGCCGAGGCGTCCGAGGCGATCTCGGAGCGGCGGTCGTAGACGGTGACCTCGTGGCCGCGCTCGGCCAGGGCGTGGGCACTCGCGACGCCGACGATGCCCGCACCGATGATCGCGACCTTCATCGTGTCTCCTCGGAGCTGTCGTCCCGCACCACTTCTCGCAGGTAGAACCGCCAGCCGAGGAAGCCGACCCAGCCGGTGACCGCGATCACCAGGCTCGGCACGCCGTAGTAGAGCAGGTTGACGATCATGCGGATTCTCCCTGGGTGACGAGGGCGGGTTGGCGCCGCGGCGGGTAGCGATGGGCGGTGGCCGCGGCGACGCCGACGAACACCACGAGGTTGGCGAGCACGCCCGGGATCAGCCCGTCGGCGAGGCCGAACGGCGCGTCGAGTCCCCACTGCCAGACGGCGGTGACCACCGCGCCCGCGGCGATCGCCGACAGCGCGGCCGGGGCGGACCGCACCCCGAACAGCACCGCGCCGATGAGCGGCACGATGATCGTCGGCGCCCACAGCGTGTAGCTGTAGAGCAGCGCGTCGACGATCGACGGGACGCTGAGCGCGAACGTCGTCGCCGCCGCCCCCACCACGACGCTGGTGACGCGCTCGATCGTCAGCCGCCGCGCCGGCGTGACGGGGGTTTTGCGCAGCGGTTGGTAGACGTCCTTGGTGAGCACCACCGCCGTCGAGTTGAGATAGGAACTGGCCGTGGACATCACGACCGCCAGCAGCGCGGCGACCACGAGCCCCAGGATGCCGATCGGCATCAGGTTCATCACGACGGTGGGCAGCGCCTCGTCGGTGGCGATGTCGGGGTAGAGGACCAGTGCGATCAACCCGATGGACGCCGAGACGAAGTAGAAGCAGAACGAGAAGACCCCGGCCATGGTGAACCCGATGCGCGCGTGGCGGGAATCCGGGGTGGAGAACGTGCGCTGGGCGTACGGGGGCACGAGCGTCTCACCGAGCAGGAACGCGACGAACAGGGTGACGAACGTCAGCGGGGAGTAATCGCCGAGCAGGGACAGGTGGTCGGCGGGCACCCCGGCCAGCAGCGAATCGGCACCGCCCACGGCGTTGAGCCCGATCAACAGCGCCACCGGTAGGAAGACCCCGAGGAACACGAACTGCAGCAGGTCGGTCTGGATCACCGCCCACGCGCCGCCGAACGCCGAGTACAGCACGACGATGCCCATGCCGATGATCACCGCGGGCACCGTCGGTACGTCCAGGGTCGCGTTGACGATCGTGCCGATCGCCAGCGCCTGCGCGCCGAGGATGCCCGCGCACAGCGCGACCGAGAGCACCCCGGTCACCACCCGGGTGGGTCTCCCGTAGTGCTCGGCCATCACGTCGCCGACGGTGTGCGCGCCGCGGTAGTGCTTGAGCCGGGGCGCGATGAACCAGCCGACCAGCAACGTCTGGATGCCGAAGGCGCAGAACGCGAACATGTAGACATAGCCGTCGCGCATGGTGGCGCCTGCGATGCCGATCGACGCGCCGCCCCCGAGGAACGCCGCGGCGAGGCTGCCGAAGAAGACCGGCCAGATGATCCGGTTGCCCGCCACCGCGAAGTCGTCGGGGTTGCGTACCCGGCGCATCGTCTGGATCCCGATCAGGATCAGCAGCGCGAAGTACCCCGCAAGCAGGGCCCAGTCGAGCGGTGTCATGGCGTGTCCTTTCGACGACGATCCCATGCTAGGAATGCGGGGTGACCGCGGTCACTGGGCAGAACGGCTACGATTTCGCGCAGTTCTGGGTGCAAATTGGGCAGAGTGCCCGAAGGGAGGGTGATGCTCGGTCAGGCGTTGGCCCAGCAGATCGCCGACGAGATCACCGATGTGATCGGCCGCAACGTGCTGATCACCGACGCCGCGGGCATCGTGCTCGGCAGCGGCGACGCGTCGCGGGTCGGCCAGTTCCACGAGGCGTCGGTCGAGGTGGTCCGCAGCAGGCGCACGATCGCGCATTCCAGCGCCGACGCCCTCGAACTGGTGGGCACGCTGCCCGGTGTGACGCTTCCGCTGGTGATCGACGACGCCGTGGTCGGCACCGTCGGGCTGTCCGGCTCGCCCGCCGAGGTCGAGCAGTTCGGCCTGGTGGTCAAACGCCAGACCGAGATCCTCATGCAGGAGGCCGCCCGGATCGGGCTGCGGATGACCCGCGAGCGGGCGGTCACCGAACTGCTCGTCGACATCTGCGAATGGCACCACTCGCGCACACCGGCGGGCCGGCTGCTACGGCGCGGCCGCACGCTGGGCTACGACCTGGCGTCACCCCGCCGGATCCTGCTGGTGCAGTGGGACGATCGACCCCAGCGGGAGGTCGACTCCGACCAGGTCGCCGCGCTGGTGCGGGCGGTGTTCGACGCGGAGCAGGACCTCGTGGGGCCGTTGTCGCGGACCGTCGTCGCGGTCGCAGGCGGCACGCCCGACAACGTGGACCAATGCACCGAGCTGCTCGACCGCGCCGCCGACCGCGGGTTGGCGCTGCGGATCGCGATCGGGTCGCCGGCATCCGGGGTGGCCGCACTGAACGTCTCGGCGCGCGACGCCTACGACGCACTGCAGGTCGGGCCGATCGCCGCCCCGGATGCGCGCATCCACCCGATCGACGAGGTGCGCTTGCATCAGGCGCTGTCGGTGGTGCCGATCGACTCGCGCGTCCGGCTGACCGAGGGTCTGCTCGGGCCGTTGCTCGCCGACCGGGACTGGCCCGCGTTGCGGGAGACGCTGATCGCGTGGGGGGACTGCGCGTTCACCGTCAGCCGGGCCGCGGCACGTCTGCATGTGCACCGCAACACGCTGATCTACCGCCTCGAGAAAGTCGCTCGCGTGCTGGACCGTTCGCTCGACGAACCGGGTCTTGCGGTGGCGCTCTACGTGACGTGTGTCCTCGACGGGCTGACCGCGGCCGGGTCAGGCCCGCAGCAGTCGCCGTAGCGTCCCCGCGGGCCGACGCACCGGGTACAACTCGGCGGCCGGTTCCCGCTAAGCCGCCCGACCGCGCCGGATCCGCGGGCAGGTCGACGGATCGGTTATCTGCCAAGCACTTCCGGCGTCGAGCAGGGACCGGTGCTTGACGGGGTAGTAGTCGCTGCGGCCGCACAGCGCCAGACCGCTCGCACCCGCGGCCAATGCGACCGCCTCGTCGTTAGCGGGGGTGTCACCGCCGCAGCAGGACGGCGGCCTGGCCCGGGGTGTGGCAGTCGACCACCACGTCGGCGTCGGGCCGGTGGACCGCGAGGTGGGTGAGCCAGGCCCGCAGGATGAAGTCGTCGCCGTAGGTCGGATTGCCCGCCGGAGCGACCAAGTAGCCACGGCACGCCCCCGGTCGACGAAATGACCTGTGCCCGAACGGTTTCGGGCGACAACGGGTCCGCATGCCGACCAGACTTCCCGGCGCTCCGGCGCAAACCTCACTCCCAGGTGACTCCCAGGAAGAGCGCGTAGCGGTCACAATCGAATAGCATCGACACCCGGTGTGCCGGGAAGTCTGGTCGGCCAGGGTGTGAACCCTGCGTTGTCAGCCCATCGGGATTCGAGGATTCACGTGACACCACTCCGCCGCACCCGCCGCCCCGTTCTGGAGCGGGGCTCCTGGGCGGAGTCGCGCCGCATCGCCGAGGTCCTGCGCAAGGAGACCGTCGGGGGTGCGGTGCTTCTCGCGGCCGCGGCCGTCGCGCTGGTGTGGGCCAACTCCCCGTGGGCGGAGTCCTACTTCGCATTGCGGGACCTCGAGATCGGCGCCGAGCCGTTCGGTCTGCACCTGAACCTGACACTGGGCACCTGGGCGGCCGACGGGCTGCTGGCGATCTTCTTCTTCGTGGTGGGCCTCGAACTCAAACGCGAATTCGTCGCAGGCGACCTGCGCGACCCGGCCCGCGCGGTTCTGCCCATCGCCGCCGCCGTCGGCGGGATGGTGGTACCTGCCCTGATCTTCGTGGCGTTCACATTCAATGCCGGTGACGGCGCCCTGCGCGGCTGGGCGATCCCCACCGCGACCGACATCGCGTTCGCCGTCGCGGTGCTGGCCGTGATCTCGACCCACCTGCCGACCGCGCTGCGCACCTTCCTGCTCACGCTCGCGGTCGTCGACGATCTGCTGGCGGTCTGCGTGATCGCGGTGTTCTACACCGACGAGATCAACCTGGTCGCGCTCGGGCTGGCGGTCGTCCCGCTCGCGCTCTTCGCGGTCTGCGTGCAGCGACGCATCCGCTCGTGGTGGCTGTTGATCCCGCTGGCCATCGCCACCTGGGTGCTGATGCACGAGTCGGGGGTGCACGCCACCGTCGCGGGTGTGCTGCTCGGCTTCACCGTCCCGGTGGTGCGCAGCGCCGCCGCGGGCGGACCGGAGGCCGGGCCGGGACTGGCCGAACACTTCGAGCACCGGGTGCGCCCGCTGTCGGCCGGCCTGGCGGTACCGGTGTTCGCGTTCTTCGCGGCCGGGGTGGCCATCGGCGGTGTGTCCGGTTTCACCCAGGCCCTGTCCGACTCGGTCACCCTCGGTATCGCGGTCGGCCTGGTCGTCGGCAAACCGATCGGGATCTTCCTGACCACCAGGGTGCTCGCGGCGGTGACCAGGGCCAATCTGGACGACGCGCTGCGCTGGATCGACGTGTTCGGCGTCGCGGTGCTGGCCGGCATCGGCTTCACGGTCTCGCTGCTCATCGGCGACCTCGCCTACGGTCTGGGTTCAGAACGTGACGATTTCGTGAAGGTGGGGGTGCTCACCGGATCCCTGGTGGCGGCGTTGCTCGCCGCGGTCCTGCTGAGGGCCAGAAACCGCCACTACCGGGCCGTTTGGCGGGAGGAGACCGCCGACGAAGACCACGACGGAGTGCCCGACGTGTACCAGTCTCGACGCGACTGAGCATGTGGGCCGTGCGTAGACTGACGGGATGCTTGAACAGATCCGCGGTCCCGCCGATCTGCAGCACCTTTCGCAGTCCCAGTTGTCCGAGCTGGCGGGGGAGATCCGCCAGTTCCTCATCCACAAGGTTGCTGCCACCGGCGGACATCTCGGCCCGAACCTCGGCGTCGTCGAACTGACGCTCGCCCTGCATCGGGTCTTCGACTCACCGCACGATCCGCTCATCTTCGACACCGGCCATCAGGCCTACGTCCACAAGATGCTGACCGGACGCTCCCACGCATTCGATTCGCTGCGCAAGAAGGACGGCCTGTCGGGCTATCCGTCGCGCGCCGAGAGCGAACACGACTGGGTGGAGTCCAGCCACGCCAGCGCCGCGCTGTCGTATGCCGACGGGCTCGCCAAGGCCTTCGAGCTCAACGGGCACCGCAACCGGCACGTCGTCGCCGTGGTCGGTGACGGCGCGCTCACCGGTGGCATGTGCTGGGAGGCGCTCAACAACATCGCCGCCGCCCGCAGGCCCGTGGTGATCGTCGTCAACGACAACGGCCGCAGCTACGCGCCCACCATCGGCGGGTTCGCCGACCACCTGGCCGCGCTGCGCCTGCAACCCGGGTACGAGCGGGTGCTCGAGGAGGGCCGGAAGGCCGTGCGCGGGCTGCCGGTGATCGGCGAGTTCTGCTACCAGTGCATGCACAGCGTGAAGGCGGGCATCAAGGATGCGCTGTCCCCGCAGGTGATGTTCACCGACCTCGGCCTCAAGTACGTCGGGCCGATCGACGGCCACGACGAGCACGCTGTCGAGTCGGCGCTGCGCCACGCCCGCGGGTTCAACGCCCCGGTGATCGTGCACGTCGTCACCCGCAAGGGCATGGGGTATGCGCCCGCCGAGAACGACGAGGCCGAGCAGATGCATGCCTGCGGCGTCATCGACGTCGCGACCGGACGCGCCACCAAGGTGGCCGCGCCCGGGTGGACGTCGGCGTTCTCCGAGGCCCTCATCGACTACGGCAGCACGCGCCGCGACATCGTCGCGATCACCGCCGCGATGCCAGGACCCACGGGGCTGTCGGCGTTCCGCGACCGCTTCCCGGACCGGTTCTTCGACGTCGGCATCGCCGAACAGCACGCGATGACGTCGGCGGCGGGTCTGGCGATGGGCGGGCTGCACCCGGTCGTCGCGGTCTACTCGACGTTCCTCAACCGCGCGTTCGATCAGCTGATGATGGACGTCGCGCTGCACAAGCTGCCCGTCACGCTGGTGCTGGACCGCTCCGGGATCACCGGTCCGGACGGTGCCAGCCACAACGGTATGTGGGATCTTTCGGTCCTGGGCATCGTGCCCGGTATGCGGGTGGCTGCACCCCGCGACGGTGCCCGGCTGCGGGAGGAGCTCGGCGAGGCGCTGGCGGTCGACGACGGCCCCACCGCGCTGCGATTCCCCAAAGGCGATGTGGGTGAAGACATTCCGGCGCTGCGGCGGTACCGCGGTGTCGACGTGTTGGCCGAACCGGCCGAAGGGCTGTCGGCCGACGTGCTGTTGGTCGCGGTCGGGCCGTTCGCGTCGATGGCGCTCACCGTCGCCGAGAGCCTGCGCAAACAGGGCATCGGCGTCACCGTCGTCGACCCGCGCTGGGTGATCCCCGTACCGGACGTGGTCACCGAGCTGGCGGCCGCGCACAAACTCGTCGTCACCGTCGAGGACAACGGTCGGCACGGCGGCGTCGGTTCGTCGGTGTCGGCGGCGTTGCGTCACGCGGAGATCGACGTGCCGTGCCGCGACGCGGCCCTGCCGCAGCAGTTCTTCGATCACGCCTCGCGCGGTGAGGTGCTCGCCGAGGTCGGGCTGACCGACCGCAACATCGCCCGCCAGATCACCGGATGGGTCGCCGCGCTCAGCGCGAACGCGACCGATGCCGAGGTCAGCGAGCGGCTGGACTGACGCTGGGGGTGCGCCTGCCGCCCAGCGGTAGGCGCGCCACCTCGCGCAGGTTGGTCGATTCGTCGGGTTGTTCGAACAGCACCTCGGCCTCGCGACCCGAAAGCGACAGAGTCGCAATGGTGTTGCCGAACACCGGACCAGCGGTGTTGGTCCAGCTGACGGTCAGTTCCGGCGATCCGTGCCTGCGCGCCCAGCGCCGCATCAGCGGGGCGAGCCGACGGGACCAGCCGAGCCGGAACGCGGGCTTCACATACGCCGGGACGTAGTTGTGCACCGGTGAGCACACCAGCTGGTGCACGGTGGCCGCGTCCTGGCCGACACCGTCGAGGGTCGCCTTGGCTGCGTAGCTGTGGTGCACGTCGCCGGAGAGCACCGTGACCGTCGCCGGACCGTCGGGACGGGTGGCCGCCCCGCGGATCATCTCGGTCAGCCGCAGGAACGACTTCATGAACGCCGGCCAGTGCTCGAGATCGGCTGCCTGCCGGATCTTCTCGGCCGGCACCCCGCGCCACCCGGGGCGGTCGGCGGCGATCTCGTTGACCGTCTGCAGATCCGACAGCGCCGGCGGCATCAGCCACGGCACCGAGGACCCCAGCACCAGATGGTCGATCTCGTCGAGTCCATCGGCGGCTTGGGCCTCCAACCACGCGAATTCCCGTTCGCCGATCATCATCCGTTCACCGGAGTCCAGGATCCGGCCGTTGCGGGAGTCCATCATGATGAACCGGTTTCGGCCGAAATCCCAGCGGTAGCTGAACCGTACCCCCTTGTTGGCGTCGACCTCGGCGTCCGCGCGGTCGGCCATCTCGACCAGCACCGGCCACACGTCGCCGTCGACCGCGGACATCCGCTGGTAGTCCTCGTCGGCGGCCAGTTCGGCGGGGCTGAGGTTGCCCATGTGCTGGTACACCCAGTAGGAGGCCAGCCCGGCGCGGATACGGTCGCGCCACCACGGCTCGTCGTCCATCTCGGCGCGCCAGGCCGCCGAGGTGTTCCAGTCGTCGCGGATGTCGTGGTCGTCGAAGATCATCGCCGTCGGGACCGTGGACATGATCCAGCGGATCTCCGGATCCGACCACGAATGCCGGTACAGCCCTTCGTATTCGCCGAAGCTGACCACCTCGTCGGGTGGGCGCTGACCGTGCCTGCGGCGGTGCCGCCTTCGGCCGGTGAGGTGGCGGCGCGCTTCCGGGGTCAGTTCGTCGGCGTAGACCTGATCGCCGAGCAGGATCAGCAGATCCGGCCACTCCGAGACCGGGAGCCGGGCCATCCGGGCGGCGTAGCAGTCCAGCGCGTCGGCGCCGAGTTCGTCGTCGATCTCCGGCACGTCGGTCTTCGGGTAGCGGCACGAGCCGAACACCGCACGGATCTTCTCGGTGGTGACGGGGCCGCGGGTGCGGATCACGCTCGGGGGGAACGGGCTGTCGCGTTGCGGCCACACCAGTTCGCCGTCGATGTGCACTTCGTACTCGACGGTCGAATCGGGTTGCAGACCCGTCACCGTGACCAACGCGTAGTGATGGTCCTTGACTTGGAAAGTGCGTGCGCTGCAACCGAGTACGGTCACTGTCGCGGGGCCCGAGGTCTGCACCCACACCACGGCGGTGGTTTCGCCGACGTGTCGCAGAGTCGGCCCGAGGAGCAGGCTGTCACTCACCCCTCGGCGGTTCCCGGTTCGTCAATCACTCAAACCCGAATCCGTCACTCGGCGGTGGGTGCCAGCGCGGCGGTCAGCACCGGCACCACCAGATCGCGTTGCCACGGGCGCACGCCCGCCGCGACCAGGAATTCCTCCACCGCGGCGGCGATATCGGCCACGGGTTGCCAGTCCCAGCACAGTCGGCGCACGACATCCGGGGTGATGAGGTTCTCTGACGGCACCGCCACCCGCTGCGACAGCGCGGACAGACCCGCGCGGGCCGCCTCGAGGCGGGCAGCGGCCTCGGGTTTGCGCCGCGCCCACCGCGACGGCGGCGGCGGACCGTTGGGCGGTTCGGCCGAATCGGGGGGATCGGGGTTCTGCCGCGCCCGGTCGAGCGCGTCCAGCCACACCTGGGCGCTGCGGCGCTGCCGGGCGCCGCCGAAGACCGGCAGCGCGGTGAGTTTGTCGATGCTGTCGGGATCGGTGGTGGCGGCGTTGATGATCGCGGAGTCGGGCAGGATCCGGCCGGGGGCGATGTCGCGCCTGCGGGCGATGTGGTCGCGGGTGACCCACAGTTCGCGGACCGCGGCCAGCGCCTTCGGGTTGCGCACCTTGTGGATGCCGGAGGTGCGGCGCCACCGGTCGCGCCGGGTGGGCGTCGCCTCGTAGGTCCGCAGGTGTTCGAATTCCTGTGCCGCCCAATCGGTTTTGCCCTGATCCTCCAGAACCGCGGCGACCGCCTCGCGCAGTTCCAGCAGTACTTCGACGTCCAGGGCGGCGTAGTTGAGCCACTCGTCGGGCAGCGGCCGCTTGGACCAGTCGGCCGCGCCGTGGCCCTTCATCAGCTGCAACCCCAGCAGTTCGGACACCATGGTCGCCAGGTTCACCCGGGCGAATCCGGCCAACCGCCCCCCGAGTTCGGTGTCGTAGAGCTTGGGCGGTCGCATGCCGAGTTCGGCCAGGCACGGCAGGTCCTGATCGGCGGCGTGCAGCACCCATTCGTCGGTGTCGAGGACGTCGGCCACCGGGGCCATCACCATCGTCGGGTCCTCGCCGTGGTTGACGGGGTCGATCAGCACGGTGCCCGCGCCCTCCCGCCGGATCTGGACGAGGTAGGCCCGGTTGGAGTAGCGGAAGCCCGACGCGCGTTCGGCGTCGATCGCGAAGGGGCCGTGCCCCGCGGCGAGCAGTTGGGCGGCGGCGAGGATCTCGTCGGTGGTCACCGCGAGTTCGGGCACACCGTCGGCGGGGGCGAGCAGCGGGACGGCCGACGATTCGGTCGGCTCGTCGGGAACCTCGTTGTCGAGGGCGTCCGGGTCCTGGGTCTCGCTCATCTCACGCGCGGGTGCGGGAGCTGAGGTCGGTCACCCCGGTGGGAGGCAGCCCCGCGGCGTGCTCGAGCACCTCGCAGAAGGCCTCCACGTGCGGTCCCAGTTCCAGCGAGAGGGCGGTCCACGAGGCGCGCAGCTCCAGCTGGTGCGCGCGCGGCGGGCCGGAGATGTCGCCGTAGCGCACCGAGGTGGTGGCGGTGACGGTGCCGCCGAGCGCGGTGACCTGATCGGCCTTGGCGTCCAGCGCTTCGACCAGCCAGCTCCACGCCACCTCGGGCAGCAGTGGGTCGACGGCCTCGCTGGAGTCGAGGTCGGCCTGGATGTAGGCGACCAGGCGCATGGTCCCGTCCCACGCGTCGGCGCCTTCGGGATCGTGCAGGAGGATCAGGCGCCCGAACGCGTCACCCTCGGAACGCTCGGGCACGGGCACGGTGTCGGGATGCCGGATCTCGGCACCGAGGGCGTAGCTGAAGGGCGCGAGCCGCTGCGGTGGGCGTATCGGGCCGAGTTCGATCTCCGGCCGTACGGTGGTGGCATTCATCGCCGCCACCGCAGCACGGAACTGAGCCGGTTCGGCGGTGGTCACGCCGGTGACGCTAGACCATTGCGCCGCACGTGCGCGCAGGCGCGCCGAACCGACGCCCGATGGTGATCCGCGGGTCCGCCCACGGTTGCCGGTCGTGGCAGCATTGGGGGCGATGAACACCCGCCGTGAACTGCCCGACTCGCCGTATCTCGCCGCCGCCCGGGGCGGCAAACCGAACCGGGTGCCGGTGTGGTTCATGCGCCAGGCGGGCCGGTCGCTGCCCGAGTACCGGGCGCTGCGGGCCAAGAACACCATGATGCAGGCGTGCTTCGACGCCGAGCTGATCACCGAGATCACGCTGCAGCCCGTCCGCAGGCACGGGGTGGACGCGGCGATCCTCTTCTCCGACATCGTCGTACCGCTGCGGGCGTCGGGGATCGCGCTCGACATCGTGCCCGACGTCGGCCCGGTGATCGACCATCCGATCCGCACCGCCGCCGACGTCGCCGCGATCCGGCCGCTGGAACGGGCGACGGTCGAACCCGTCGCGCGGGCGGTGCGCGCGCTGACCGCCGAACTCGGCGACGTCGCGCTGATCGGATTCGCCGGCGCCCCCTTCACCCTGGCCTCCTACCTGGTCGAGGGCGGGCCCAGCAAGCACCACGAGCGCACCAAGGCGATGATGTTCGGCGAACCCGAGACCTGGCATGCGCTGATGTCGGCGCTGACCGACGTGACCATCGCGTTCCTGCAGACCCAGGTGGATGCCGGGGTCGACGCGCTGCAGGTGTTCGACTCGTGGGCGGGCACGCTGTCGCTGGCCGACTACCGGGCCTACGTGCTGCCGCACAGCGCCCGCGTCTTCGAGGCGCTGGCGCCCGCCGGTGTGCCGATGACCCACTTCGGGGTGGGCACCGCCGAACTGCTCGGCGCCATGTCCGAGGCCGTCGCCGCATCCGGTGCGCCCGGCGTGGTGGGCGTGGACTGGCGCACCTCGCTGACCGACGCCGCCGCCCGTGTGCAGCGCGGCAGCGCACTGCAGGGCAACCTCGACCCGGTGGTGCTGCTGGCCGGCTGGCCCGTCGTCGAACGCGCCGTGCGCGCGGTGGTCGAGGACGGCAGGCGCGCGGTCGACGCCGGTGCGGCCGGGCACGTGTTCAACCTCGGCCACGGGGTGCTGCCCGCGACGGATCCGGAGATCGTCACCGCCACCGTGGAGCTGGTGCACTCGCTGTGAGCACCCGATGAGTGCGAACTACTGCGTGGTCGGCGGCGGTATCTCGGGCCTGGCCGCGGCCTACCGGCTGCGGGTGACCGCGGGCCCCGGCGCGACGATCACGGTCTTCGACCCCGCCGACCGGCTCGGCGGCGTGCTGCGCACCGAACGGGTGGGCGGCCAGCTCCTCGACGTCGGCGCGGAGGCGTTCGTGGCGCGGCGGCCGGAGGTGCCCGCGCTGCTGGCCGAACTCGGGCTGGGCGACCGGCAGATCGGCACCACCGGGGTGCGTCCGCTGCTCTACAGCGGAGGCCGGCTGCACCCGCTGCCGCAGGGCACGTTGCAGGGCATCCCGTCGGGGGCGCTGCCGATGGCCGGGCTCGTCGACGACGCCACGATCGCCCGGATCACCGACGAACCGATGCGGCCGCTGCGCTGGCGGCCGGGTGCGGACCCGGCGGTCGGGGAGCTGGTCGCCGACCGGTTCGGCGACCAGGTCGTCGCCCGCTCCGTGGACCCCCTGCTCGGCGGTGTGTACGCCGGTTCGGCCGCGACCATCGGGCTGCGCGCATCGGTGCCCACCCTGGCCGCCGCGCTCGACCGCGGCGCCCGCAACCTCACCGAGGCGGTGCGCGAGGCGCTGCCGCCGCCGGCCACCGGATCGGTGTTCGGCGCGGTCGACGGCGGCTACACCGTCCTGCTGGAGGCGCTGCGCCGCGCCGCGGACATCCACTGGGCGCAGGTGGCCGTCGAGCGGATCGACCGCGCCGGCCGCGGCGTGGACATCCTCGACGACGAGGGCAACCGGTGGCCCGCCGACGCGGCGGTGCTCGCGGTGCCCGCCCCGCGGCTGCCGCGGCTGATCGAGCACCTCGCGCCGCGCAGCGCGGCGCTGGCGCGGCGCATCCCGGTCGCCTCGGCGGCGGTGGTGGCGCTCGCACTGCCCGGCGGCACCCCGTTGCCGCAGCAGTCCGGTGTGCTCGTCGCGACCGGTGAGCGGCTGCGCACCAAGGCCATCACGCTGACGTCGCGCAAGTGGGGCCGCCGCGCCAACGTCGAACTCCTGCGACTGTCCTACGGCCGCTTCGGCGACGAGTTGGCGCGCGACACCGGCGACGACGAGTTGCTGTCGTGGGCCACGGCCGACCTTGCGGCCGTGTTCGGCATCGACACCGAACCCGTCGACGCGCTGGTGCAACGCTGGATCCACGCGATGCCCCAGTACGGGCCCGGCCACGCCGAACTCGTCAGCGAACTGCGCGCCGGCCTACCGCCCGGGGTGGCCGTCGCCGGTGGCTATCTGGACGGCATCGGGGTGCCCGCGTGTGTGGCGTCGGCCAACCGGGCGGTGGCGTCGCTGGTCACCTCCGGCGTGGCACGATAGGCGTATGGCCAAGCTCGACTTCGACGCGCTCAACTCCACCATCCGCTACCTGATGTTCTCGGTCTTCTCGGTCCGGCCGGGGGAGCTCGGGTACGACGAGCAGGCCCGCGCGGCGGTCGTCGACGAGACCGCCACGTTCCTCAAACAGCAGGAGGAGCGCGGCGTGGTGGTGCGCGGTCTCTACGACATCGCCGGCATGCGCGCCGACGCCGACTTCATGATGTGGACCCACGCCGACAACGTCGAGGCCCTGCAGGCCACCTACTCCGACTTCCGTCGCGCCACCGCGCTGGGCCGGGCGAGCACCCCGGTGTGGAGCAACGTCGCGCTGCACCGGCCCGCGGAGTTCAACAAGAGCCACATCCCGGCCTTCCTCGCCGGTGAGGAGCCCGGCAACTACATCTGCGTCTACCCGTTCGTGCGGTCGCTGGACTGGTACCTGCTGCCCGACGACGAGCGCAGGCGCATGCTGAGCGAACACGGCATGGCCGCGCGCGGGTACAAGGACGTGCGCGCCAACACGGTGCCGGCGTTCGCGCTCGGTGACTACGAGTGGATCCTGGCGTTCGAGGCGCCGGAACTGCACCGCATCGTCGACCTCATGCGCGACCTGCGGGCCACCGACGCCCGGCGGCACGTCCGCGAGGAGACGCCGTTCTTCACCGGCCCGCGGGTCGGGGTCGAGGAATTGGTCACCCGCCTCCCGTAGCGTTGCCCGGACCGGCCCGATTTCCTTGCGATTAGCCGTAACTGGCCGGGGCAGATTTGCTAGCCTCGGCGAACGTACCCGAGGTAGGGAGGCCGGCGGGTACGCCACTTCGAGGCGTGGAGGCTGGTGTCGGGTGTGGGTGTGAGGCCCCGGGGTGAGGTCGGCATGATCGCCGGCTCCGCGGTGGCGTCCGTCCTGCTGATCGCCTGGTTGCTCGTCGGACTTCCCGGTTCGGTGGTCGCCTCGGCCGTCGGTGTCCCGGTGTTCGTGGGGTATGCGGCGGTGTGTGCGGTGCTGGCCGCCCGCGCCGCGACGGGCCGGCTGCGTCGCGTCTGGGTGCGTTTCGCCATCGGGTTCTCCGGCTGGACGGTGGGTGCGCTCCTCTGGTGCTATCTGGACCTCATCGCCGACGAGCCCGGCTCCCCGTCCCTGGCCGACGTCGGCTACGTGCTGTTTCCGGTGTTCTCCTGCCTGGCGCTGGTGCAGTGGCCCAGCAGCGTGACGGGCCGGTTCCGGCTGCGCCTGCTGCTCGATGGGGTGATCCCGGCGCTGTCGCTGTTCATGCTGGTGTGGGTGCTGGTACTGCACGAGGTGTACGAGACCTACGGCGGCGACCGGTTCGCCCTCAGTCTGGCGCTGACCTATCCGCTGGCCGACGTGGTGGTCGTGGCGATCTCGGGACTGCTGCTGGTGCGCGTCGGCGGAGCCTGGCGGGTCCCGCTGGGACTGCTCACATCGGCGTTCCTGTTCTTCGCGTTCGGCGACAGCATGTACGCCTGGGTGACCGCTTACGGCGCCTACACCGAACGCAACCCCGTCGACATCGGCTGGATCGCGGGGTCGGTGCTGTTCGGCGCCGCCGCGCTGATCAGCCGCAGGATCCCCGTCGTCCCGGAGGACCGGGACCAGCTACCGAGCAGCATGTCGCTCTGGCTGCCGTACCTGCCCCTGCTCATGGGGGGCTGCATCGTCGCGGTGGTCCTGCTCGACGGCATCCTCGAGTCGACCGTCATCGCGATGATCACCGCGATCTTTCTGCGGCAGTTCCTGGCCTCCTGGGAGAACCGCAACCTCATGCGGGTCGTGGCCGATCAGGCGCTGCGCGATCCGCTGACCGGGCTGGCGAACCTCGCGTTGTTCAACGACCGACTCGCGCACGCGGTCGCGCTGCGGCAGCGTGATGCCGGTGCCGTCGCGGTGCTCTCGCTCGACCTCAACGACTTCAAGGTCGTCAACGACAGCCTCGGGCATTCCGCGGGTAACGAACTGCTCACCCAGGTCGCCCGCCGGTTGGTGGCGTGCGTGCGGCCGGGCGACACCGTCGCACGGCTCGGCGGCGACGAGTTCGCGGTGCTCATCGAGGACCGCACAGACCACTCGCTCGAGATCGCCCACCGCGTCGTCGAGGCGTTCGACCTGCCGTTCAGCATCGACGGGGAGAGCCTGCTGATGCGGCCCAGTGTCGGGCTGGCCGTGGCCGAACCCGACGACGAACCCGATGCGACCGGCGAGCAGCTGTTCAAACGCGCCGACGCCGCGATGTACGCCGCGAAGCGGTCCCGCACCGACGGGGTGCACGTGTTCACCCCGGAGATGACGCTGGTGTACCCCGAGCAGGCGGGGCTGCTGCGGGTGTCGAACCAGAATGCCAAGGGCGGCGGGGTGGCGGCGGTGCAGCTGCTCGGGGAGCTGCGGCAGGCCATCGACCGCCTGGAGCTGAGCGTGGTCTACCAGCCGCAGTACCACCTGGCGACCTCCGAGCTGGCCGGGGTGGAGGCGCTGGTGCGCTGGCCCCACCCGGTCCGCGGCACGATGAGCCCGAACGACTTCCTGCCGATGGTGCGCCGCCACGGACTGATGGGCGCGCTCACCGACCTGGTGCTCGCCAAGGCGCTCGACAACGCCGCGGAGTGGGCGGCCAACGGCACCGAGGTGTGCGTGGCGGTGAACCTGTTCGCCGCGACGATGGCGGACACCGACCTACCCGGCAAGATCGTCTCGGGTCTCGAGGCCCGGGGGCTGCCGCCGGCGCGGCTGACCGTCGAGATCACCGAAGACCTGATCCTGCCGGACATCAAACGGACGTGCGCGGTGCTGCGGGAGCTGCGCAATCACGGTGTCCGGGTGGCCATCGACGATTTCGGCAGCGGCTATTCGGCGCTGAGCTATCTGCGTGAGCTGCCGATCGACGAGGTGAAGCTGGACCGTCAGTTCATCGGGCCGATCATGTGGGATCCGCGGGCGGGGGAGGTGGTCCGCGCGGTGGTCAACCTGTCGCAAACCCTCGGCCTGACGACGGTCGCCGAGGGCGTCGAGAACGCCGAGACCGCCGACCGGCTCCGGGCGTTCCACTGCGATGTGGCCCAGGGATTCCACTACAGCCCGCCGCTGAGCCCGGCGGGCATCACGACGCTGCTGCAGGCGGAGACTATCCGCCCGCCGGCACCAGCCGCAGTGAGATGGAGTTGATGCAGTACCGCTGATCGGTCGGCGTCGGGTAGCCCTCACCCTCGAAGACGTGGCCGAGGTGGCTGTGGCAGTTCGCGCACACCACCTCGACGCGCCGCATACCCAGCGAGTCGTCGGGGCGCAGGATCACCGCGTCGGAGTCGGCGGGATCGTAGAAAGACGGCCAGCCGCAGTGGGATTCGAACTTCTCGGTGCTGCGGAACAGTTCGGCGCCGCAGGCCCGGCACTGGTAGACACCCTCGGTCTTGGTGTCGGTGTACTCGCCGGTGAACGGGCGTTCGGTACCGGCCCGGCGCAGCACCGCGAACTCTTCGGCCGTGAGCTTGCTGCGCCACTCGTCGTCGGTCAGTTGCAGTTTCGGCGCCGGTGTCGTCATGTGTCCACGCTAGCGCGATCCCGGGCCGGCGTCAGCCACGGCGGATCGATGCCGCGGTCGAGGCGGCCGTCGGCCTTGGCGTCGAGATAGCGGAAGTACAGCACCGCGAACACCACCACCAGCATCAAAGACCAGCCGTAGGTCACCTTCATGTACTCCAGGTACCTGCCGGTGGTGGGCCAGCGCCACAGCAGCCACTTGTCCATCGTCATGAAGCCGTATACCGCCAGCCACGCCGGCCAGTTGCGCAGCACCGAGTTGGGTAGCACCACCGTCATCAGGAACGGGAACAGCATCATCGAGTAGTACGCCTGTCCCAGCGACAGCACGAGGAACGACGCGATCAGCAGCACGCCTGAGGAGGTCAGCATCCAGAAGCGCGGATCGCGGGTGCGGTAGAAGCGGTACAGCAGTAGCAGGCTGCCGATCGTCAGCGCCAGGAACAGGATTCGCAGCGCGAGGATCAGCAGGGGCGGCAGGCCGTAGTAGATGCCGTTGCCCTGGATGGAGCTGTTGAAGTAATCGCGGGTGCCCATGATGTAGGGCAGCGTGCGGGTGACGAAGTTCATCGGATCGGTCAGCAGCGGCCACGCGGCCAGGTTCAGCACCAGCGGCACCGCCACGGCGGTGACCAGCGGCCGCCACTGCCGGTTGAGCAGGGGCAGCAACAACAGCGGGGCCAGCGACGGTTTGATCACCAGTGCCAGGCCTATCGCCACACCGGCCCACCACTCACGGCCGCGCCTGCCGTCGAGCAGCCAGCGGAAGAACAACACCTCGGCCAGCAGCATGAATCCGTTGATGTTGGTGAAAACCAGTGTGTTGCTTACTGATTCGGTGCAGTACATGGCGAGGACCAGCGCCGGGGCCGCTACCGAGGCCAGCGTGTAGTCGAACATCCGCAGCAGCAGATACGCCGCGGCCAGCGTGGCGAGGCTGTTGAGCGTGAAGTACCAGTTGCGCGACGCGAACTCGGGCAAAAAACCGAACGGCGCGAGCAGCAGCGTCCCGCCGGGCGGGTAGAGGTAGTGCGGGTCGACGTGGTCGAAGTGCTCGTTGTAGATGTCCAGGCCCAGGCGCAGGTTCGACACCGCGCGGTACACCGGCCCGAAGTCGTCGGTGATGTAGCCGTTGGTCGCCAGGACGTAGGTGCGGTGAATCACCGTCAGGATCGCCAGCGGCCACAACACCGACCGCAGCACCGTCGCCGCATTCGGCGGAGAAGTGCGCGGTCGGAAAGCGTTCATGAGGCCGGTGCGAAGATTGTCTGCTGCCGCCACGAGCGAACCGTACACCGGCGCCGGGACGGCCAGACGTCAGGCCGGACAGTACGTGTCGGTTCCCGGCGGGGCTCCGTTGTCCAGGTAGCCGATCACCGGGGCCAGCGCGCAGTCGGAGTAGATGCTCGCGCCGTGCCCGATGCCCTGCCACATCACCCGCTTGTTGGCCGCGCCCGCATTGAGGATGGTCGCGGCCACCGCGGCGACGCCTTCGTTGCCGACGATCGGGTCGTGCTGGACGCCGAGCAGCAGCACCGGCACCGGCAGCTCCTTGGGTTCGGCGGGCGCCGAACCGCTGGGCCAGTTCAGGCACTGAACGAGGTCCAGAGCCCCGACGACACCGAACTGCGGATACTGCTTGCCCCAGGCGACGACGAGTTCGCGCACGCGGTCAGGGGTCGGGCGGTTCAGCGCGTCGCTGCAGGAGTTGACGAACTGTCCGTCAGTCTGGCGCAGCCCCTCGGCGTCGGCGATCAGCGCGTTGAGCGCCGCGGTGTCGCCGTTGCGGGCGTTGACCAGCGCGGCGCCGAGGTCGTTGGTGGCGGTGACCCCGTTGCCCTTCGGGAACGCGAGCGCGGTGGAGATCGCCTCGGCGACCGCGGCCACCGACGCCCCGCCGGGACCGTTGCCCGCCCGCGCCGCCGACAGCAGGCCGTCGACGACGCCCTTGGGGTCGGGTGCGGCCGGGCAGCCGACCGCCACACACTGGTCGGCCCAGGCGTCGAGTGCGGACTGCTCACCCTTGACGCGCTGTTCGGCGGCCGCCTCGGCGCCGATGGCCAGCGGCAGCGGGGAGTCGAGCGCCAGCCGGGCGACCTTGTTGGGATGCGAGCCGGCGTAGGCCAGCGCCACCTGCGCGCCGTTGCCGATGCCCAGCAGCGCCAGCGCCGGGACGTCCCAGGTGCTGCGCAACCGCTCGAGGTCCTCGGCGGCGTGGGCGTTGTCGTAGGCCGAGTCGCCGGGGGCGATGGTGTCGGTGCAGCTGGTCGTCGCGGTCATCGTGATCGCGCCGAGGTTGGCCACCGGATCGTCGCCGTAGGAGAACTGGGCCTGTTCGAGCATCTCCTGGCGGTCGTAGAGGTCACGGCACTCCAGTGCGCCGGACATGCCGATACCGCGGCGGTCGACGGCGACGACCGGGTTCTTGTCGAGCACCGCCTGCGACCGTCCCAGCCACATCGGCAGCGCCACCGAGGACGGCAGGTCCGAGCCGGTCGTCATCACGACCGGGCCCGCATCGTCGGGGGTGCGTGCCGTGGTGGCCCGGACGACGCCGACGGTGACGGTGCCGGTGGCGCCGTCGATCGGGTCGAGGTCGGAGTCGTAGGTCGCGCAGTCGAGGGTGACGCCGGGCACCGGATCGACGGCCGCGTCGCGGAACACCTGGTCGGTGCAGGGCCGCCAGGACAGGTCGTTCTTCGGCTTCTCGATCGCGGGCGGGCCGGCCTGCTGCTGGGTGGTCTCGGGCTGGCCCTGGGGCCGGGCACCGTCGTCGGTGGCGAACCGCGGGTTCGCCGCCAGCCCCGGTGCGCAGCCGGCCAGCACCAGTGCGACCGTCGACAGGCTCAGGGCCCGGAGCAGCAGGGGGTGCCGACGCATGCTGACCACAGTAGCGAGGTGGTCACCGGCTCCGGACGTACCGGCAGTACAGGTAGCCGTCGTCGTCGGTGAGGACGTGGCTGCGCTGCAGCGGGGTGTGGACGTGGCCCACCCCGGTGACGATGCGCGTCGCCGCGCCGCCGACGAGTACGGGGGCGACCGTGACGCACAGTTCGTCGAGCAGATCGGCGGCGGTGAACAGGCCGAGGATCGAGGGACCGCCCTCGGTCAGCACGCGCAGCAGGCCGCGGTCGGCGAGCGCGTGGAGCGCGACGGCCGGGTCCACCTCGCGGGGGTCGGCGCCGGAGGCGTCGACGACGTCGGCGAGCCCGCCGAACCGCCCGCGGGCGGTGGCGGCTCCCTCGGTGCTGGTGAGGATGAGCGGCGGCACCTCGGTGTGCTGGAACAGTTTGGCGTCGTGGTCGAGGTCGGCGGTCCGGGTGAGCACCGCGATCGGCGGGACCTCACGCTGGCCACGGGCCTGACGCGCCTGCCGGGCGGCCGGGGTGGAGCGGGCGCCGGAGTAGTCCTCGGTGCGCACGGTCGAGGCGCCGACCACGATCACGTCGGCGGCGTGGCGCATCCGGCCGAACAGCGCGCGGTCACCGGCTCCGCCGAGCCCGCCGGACTTCCCGGCCAGGGTGGCGCCGCCGTCGACGCTGGCGATCATGTTGCCCCGCACCCAGCATCGGGTGAGGTGTTCGGGGTAGGCGTAGAACTCGCCGACCCGGTCGTCGTCGACGGTCGCGACGGCGCCCAGCACTGTGAACTGCGTCCCAGCGGCGGAGTCGGACATGGGTCTGATTGCAGCACGTCGCTACGCTGCTTCGCATGCAAGGGTCCAGCGGCGCGTCCGATCAGGCGCGGAATCAGCCGGGCCATCTCGTCGACCGGCATCCGAGCGTGACCCCGGAACGCCTCGTCGCCCAGCTGGTCCCGCCCCCGACGTTCACCCACGTCAGCTTCGACAACTATCGGCCCGATCCGGCCGAACCGTCGCAGGCCGCGGCGGTCGATGCGTGCCGGGCGTTCTGCGCCGACGCGGTCTCGCGGCGGGCGGGCAAGAAGAAGTTGTTCGGCAAGCGCGAGGTGCTGCCCGGGGTGGGGGTCTACCTCGACGGCGGGTTCGGCGTCGGCAAGACCCACCTGCTGGCGTCGTCGTACTACGAGCTGCCCGACAAGAAGGCGTTCGCGACGTTCGGGGAGCTGACCCAGCTGGCCGGGGTGTTCGGGTTCGCCGAGAGCGTGGAGTTGCTCGCCGATTACGTCGTGCTGTGCATCGACGAGTTCGAACTCGACGACCCCGGGAACACGACGCTGATCTCGCGGCTGCTGTCGCAGCTCGTCGAGCGTGGTGTGTCGATCGCCGCGACGTCGAACACGCTGCCCGAGCAGCTGGGGGAGGGCCGCTTCGCCGCCCAGGACTTCCTGCGTGAGATCAACACGCTGGCTTCGATTTTCAAGACCGTGCGGATCGAGGGACCGGACTACCGCCACCGCGATCTGCCGCCGGCCCCCGAACCGCCGACCGACGAGGACGTCGCCGACCGCGCCGCGAACGTCGAGGGGGCGACGCTCGACGACTTCGACGCGCTGTGCGCGCATCTGGCGACCATGCACCCGTCGCGGTACCTGTCGCTGATCGAGGGCGTCACGGGGGTGTTCATCACCGGCGTGCATCCGCTCGACGACCAGAGCGTCGCGCTGCGGCTGGTGTCACTGACCGACCGGCTCTACGACGCCGGCATCCCGGTGGTGGCGTCGGGATCCAAGTTGGACACCATCTTCAGCGAGGAGATGCTCGCGGGCGGGTTCCGCAAGAAGTACCTGCGCGCGACGTCGCGTCTGCTGGCGCTGACCGCGGAGGGGCAGCAGGGGTCCTAGCCTTCCGGCAGCGGGCACACCATCACGAAGTCGTTCTCCACGCCTGCGCCGAGCCGGAAGGTCTTCGTGCCGGTCGCGGCGAAGCCGTGTTTGGCGTAGAACCGTTGCGCGCGCCGGTTCTCCTGGTTGACGCCCAGCCAGACGCACCGGTACCCGGTGTCGTGGGCCAGGGTGAGCACCTCGGTCATCAGCGCGGAGGCGGTGCCGCCGCCGTGGCTGTCGGGCAGCACGTACATCTTCGACAGTTCGATCGCCGGCCGCGGCGTCACCGCGCGCTGCACGTCGTCGTCATCGGGAACGCCGCGAATCAGCATGGCGTACCCGACGATTCGGCCGTCCTCGCGGACGGCCAGCACGATCCGGTCGGGGTCGGCGACGTAGTCGGTGAACCGGTGCGCCGAGAGGTTCTCGGCGATGAACGCCGCGATGTTGTCCTCGGTGGCCGACGGCGGGCACGCCAGCGGGAACGTGCGGGCGGCGACGTCGGCGAGTTCGGGGACGTCGGCCGCGGTGGCCGTGAAGACCTGTACGCCTACAGGTTCCACTGTGCGAGGTGTTGCCCGGTCAACTTGTCGATCAGCACGACGTTGGAGACCAGGTCGCGATAGCAGTCCCACCAGACGCCGCCGGTGACGGTCGATCCGGCGGGGGCGTTGGTCAGCGCGGCGTCCAGCGCGTCGGGTGCATCGGTGTTGCGGGGCTCGTAGGCGTCCCCGGTGGGGGTGACGCCGCGGAACTGGAAGGTGATCGCCATCGCGTAAGGGACCGGCACCTTGATCGGGTGGACCACGACGTTGGCGCGCCACACCTGGTTGCGGGGCGGGCGGGGCGGATATCCGAAGCCCGGCGGGATCGGCGAGGGTTCGACACTGACCACGGTGACGTCGGCGATCAGACCCTCGAACTCGACGCGCAGCGGCTCACCGATGCGGCCGATCGGCGACACGGCCGCGCCCGCGGGCGCCGACGTCAGCCCGGCGGCGACAATCAGGGCGGTCAGCAACATGAGGAGCCGGCGCATGGTTTCCCTCCCTAGGTGTGCCTCACAGGATCGCACACCCCGTTGAGCGCCACGCCGGTTCGGTACTCAGGTGGTCCACGGGCCGACGCCGCCGACCCCGTCGATGCGGATCGGGGTGAGGTACCCGGGCGGCGCGTCCGCAGGCGGGAAGTGGGTTCCGGTGTTCGGAGAGGTGGGCGGTCACCAGCTCGTCGTCACCGTCCTCGGTGCGCTGGACCGCCATCCACACGACGGTCGCCTGCGGGCTGCCGTCGGGGTTGAGCGTGATCAGGGTGGCGTCGGCGCCCGGTCCGATGAGTGCCCGCGCGGCGCCGTGGAGTCGCATGTCCAGTTCGACGGCTGGGCACCCACATTCATTCCTTCGCGCCGGGTGTGAGCGCGTCGAGCAGACGGATCAGATCGGTCTGTGCGCGGTCCTTGTCGACCCCGAGGCGGTGCAGTGGCCCGTCGGCGTCCTCGGACTCCAGCAGCGCCAGCAGCAGGTGTTCGGTGCCGATGTAGTTGTGCCCGAGGCGCAGGGCTTCGCGGAAGGTCAGTTCGAGCACCTTCTTGGCCGGCCCGTTGAACGGGACGAGGTCGAGCGCCTCCCCGCCGGCGGAGGGGGTCAGCGCGATGGCCGCGCGGATGTCGTCGGGAGTGACCTGCTGGGCGGTGAGCAGCGCGATGCCCAGCGACTCGGTGTCGACGAGCATCCCGAGCAGGAGGTGGTCGGGGGTGATCTCGGGATGGCGGGCGTCGCGGGCGGCGTTCTGGGCGTGCACCACCGCGGCGCGGGCCCTCGGCGTGAACCGGGAGAATCCCTGCTGCGGGTCGAGGGTGTCGGCCCGGGGGACGAACCGCTTCTGGGCGGCCTGTTTGCTGACGCCCATGGACTTGCCAATGTCGGTCCACGACGCCCCCGAGCGGCGGGCCTGATCGACGAAATGACCGATCAGGTGATCGGCGACCTCGCCGAGCGATTCCGCGGCCAGCACGGCGTCGGTGAGCTGTTCGAGCGGTTCGGTGTGCACGTTCTTGATGGCCTCGATCAGTTCGTCGAGGCGGACGGGCGGGGTGATGCGGTCGGCCATGGCGTCAACTCTAGGTTGACGGTAGGAAATCGTCAACGCACGGTTGACGCTCAGTCGCGGACGTAGCCGCGCCGCACGGCGCGTTCGAGGATGCCGAGGGTGGCGCGCAACGCGGCCTCGGAGATGACGGGGAAGATGCCGGCCTCCCGCCACTTGTCGTCGATCTGCGACCAGTCGTAGAACGACGTGACGACGGTGCCGTCGGCGGTGGGTTCGAGCGTGTAGCCGTACACGTGGCCGATCTGCGGGCGGATCTGGCCGAGGATCGTCCAGGCGATGCGCCGGTTGGGCTCGAACTCGCGGATCTCCACGGTCACTTCGTATTCCCCCATCGGGAAATCGTTGAGCGCCTCCCGGTCCATGTGGACGACGAAGCTGTCCCCGACGCCGCGCACCGGTTGGCCGTCGGCGCCCTGCAGCATGCCCGAGGAGTCGATCGCGACGTGTCCCTGCGGATCGCAGAGCACCTCGAAGACGGCGTCGGGGGAGGCGGGAATCACACGCTGGACTTCGATGCGTTCGGACATGCCGACGATCGTGTCAGGCCGTCTCGACGCGCACGGGGGGTTTTGAACGTTTGCCGGGACGGGTACGCGAAACGCATGCCGAACCTCCACGAACTCCCGGCCAGCGGGCACCGCCCGCCCGGGCTGAGACGCTCGGTGGCGTTCATCCATGAGAACGCCGACAGCGACATCGGCCTGGCCGAGATCGCCGCAGCGGCCAATCTCACACCGCGTGCGGTGCAGTACATGTACCGCAGGCACCTCGGCGTCACGCCGCTGGAGTATCTGCGCCGCGTCCGGCTGGACCGCGCCCACCGGGACCTGCAGGTCGCCGATCCGACGGTCGACACGGTCAACTCGATCGCCGGCCGGTGGGGATTCGCGCATGCGGGACGGTTCAGTGTCGCCTACCGGCGGGTCTTCGGAACACCGCCCAGCGCGACCTTGCGGGCGCCGTATGAGCGTGGTGCCCGGCAGCGCTACGGCGCGTAGGGGATTCGGCGGGATACCAGCCGTGATGGTGATGGTGGTGGTCCCGGCTGGGTTCGAACCAGCGACCTTCCGCGTGTGAGGCGGACGCTCTCCCACTGAGCTACGAGACCGGGTGGGATCGGCACCGACGAGCGGGCCGAACGACGTCGAACACTAGCACGCGACCGCCGGGGAGATGGAATCCGCTGGTGATTGCGCAGGCGGGACCGGTGCGGCTGGTGGGATTTGTGTGCCCAGGCATGTGTGCACTAATGTTCTGCATCGCGACGGACGACGATCTCGCCCGGAGCATGCGGATGTAGCGCAGTTGGTAGCGCATCACCTTGCCAAGGTGAGGGTCGCGGGTTCGAATCCCGTCATCCGCTCGAGGTGCAGAAGCATCAACCCCAGCGGTGGAGTGGCCGAGTGGTGAGGCAACGGCCTGCAAAGCCGTGCACACGGGTTCGATTCCCGTCTCCACCTCCGATGTGAAACCCCGCGCGATTAGCTCAGCGGGAGAGCGCTTCCCTGACACGGAAGAGGTCACTGGTTCAATCCCAGTATCGCGCACCAGCTTTGCGACAGGCCCGGCTTCGGCCGGGCCTTCGTCGTCTCGGCCGAATCACGATTCCGGTCACGATCGGCCTCGCTGTGTTTGCGTATCCACAGGCTGGGCATGCGTGGACCGAGGTCTCGCGGGGTTCAGCAGCGAAGCTCGGCGGGGCCGCCTTCCGACGGCGAATCAAGGGACCGATGAGCACATCTGACGAGTGGCAGTTGACCGACCAGCCGTGTGAGCGTTGTGGCGCTCCGCTGGCGAAGCAGACCACCGGCGACGGCGCGCGCACACGCTGTACCAACGACGCCTGCCCGGAGAGTCGGCGCTAGCCCACTGCACAAAGAAAAACGCCGCTGCGCATCAAAGCGCAGCGGCGTTTGTTCACCATCCAGCCAGGCCCGGGCCGTTACGAGCCGGCCCCATCCGGATGTACGTCCCGATTCCACCGGTGATCGACGGCACGGCCCGCAGGCTGTCCTTGACCTCACCGCCGGCCGGCGCCAGTGGCGCCCCCTTCTTGGCGCGGCGTACATCCGACGGTCCGGCGTTCGGCACGCCCTTGGCCGTCGTGCGGACACCGCCTTCGGGCGCTGGGTGCGCGTCGAACGTCGCCCCCGGTCGACCGCCGATGTCCACCACGTCGGCGCTCGCGGCACCCGCTCCGAATGCCAGTGCCGCACCGGCCAGGGCGGCCGCCCCCACGCCGGCGATCGCCAGCTTCTTCGTCCTGCCGGTGAACGCGTTCAGACGTCCCACCATCGGCCTCCCTTTCCTCCGGCGGGATGTGTGAGATCCCTAACCTCGGTTATGTGTCGCGAGAACATTAACAGTGGGCCACCGCCCTATGGGGACTGTCGTACCGAATCGGCCGACCGTTACCGCGGTGCGAGCGAGCTCTGACAGCGGGGCGGGCGTTCGCCGAAACCGTTCTCCCACGGTCTCTTTCGACGGTCCCGCCCCTGCCGGCACCTCGCCTCGCGTTCGCCGCGCTCACTCCGTCGCGGTCGAGCCTCCGGTGTCGCCACCGTTGGAGTCGCTGCCGGTGTCGTTGTCCGTGTCGCCGTCGGCGGCACTTTCGGACTCCGACTCCGACTCCGACTCGGCGGCCTCGGACTCCTCGGACTCCTCGGACTCCTCGGCGGAGCCGAGGTCTTCGTCGACATCGCCGTCGACATCGCCGTCGACATCGCCGTCGGCGAGTTCACCGTCGTCGTCCGAGGCGGCCTCGTCGCCCTCACCGGAGTCCAGATCGGTCTCGAGATCCGTCTCGTCGACGATGACGCTGGAGCGCTGCGCGTCGGATCCGCCCGTCAGGGTCTGAATCTCGCCCGCTCCGTCCCCATCGACATCGACATCGACGTCGCCATTTACGTCGCCATTGACGTCCAGGTCCACGTCGACACCGGCGTTCACGTCCTCGTCATCCTCGTCTTCACCGACGCCCACACCGGCGTCCACATCGAGGTCGAGCTCGATGCCGAGCGCGACGGCGAAGTGGTTGATCAGCGCGCGCACCGACGCGGCGAAGTCGACATCGGGCAGGTCGGGCAGCGCAAGGCCGAGTCCGCCGAACAGTGCGGTGGTGATCCCGTTGACCAGCGATACGCCGCCGCCGACGCCGACGTCGACGAGCACGTCGTCGAGAATGAACTTCCACGCGACTGCCTGTCCCAGCCCGCGAATCCCGGCGTCGATCCCTGAGGTGATGTCGGCGACCAGATCGACGACGGCGTCGGGCGCGTCGAATGCGCCGAGCAACGCGGCGGTGATGTCCGCCCGCACGCCCACGCCCGCCTCGGCCAGCGCTGTCGCGAGGTCGGCGATCACGCCGACGCCCAATTCCACCGCGCCGCTTGCGGTGAGCAGCCCGCCGTTGATTCCGTCGGCGAACAGTTCGGCGAGGTTGCCGAGCGCCAGAACCACATCTTCGCCGTCGATGTCAGGCAGGTCGGGCAGTTCGGCCGAGCCGGTCAAGAGCGCCGCCAGACTGCCCGCCACACCGTTGGTCAGCGCGATCCCGCCTGTGGCCACGAGGTCGACCAGCAGGTCGTCCAGTGTGGCCTTCCACGTGACCGCCGCACCCGCGCCGATGAACCCGGTCGCGATCAGGTCGCCGATATCGCCGATCGCCGCGCCGATGGCAGCGGACAGGTCGGCCGCCACGCCGCCTTCCGGCGTGATGGCGGCCAACAGGCTCACCAGCGCTCCGGCGATCGCGTCCACCCCGTCGGCCCCTGCGATGGCCGCCGCCGTCGCGATCTCGGAAACCAGTGCGGCACCCAGGTCCACCGCCCCGTTGATCGCGCCGATCCCGGCGTCGACGTCGAATGCGATCGCGTTGATCAGTTCCGCGAAGGACGCGGCGATCTCTTCGGCGTCGATATCGACGTCGACTCGCAGGCGGGCCCCCAGTCGGGCCAAGAGATCGACGAGGTCGCTGTTGAACCGGACTACCGCGTCGAGATCGATGTCGATCGCCGCTCTGGCCGCAGCCTCGAGTTCCACGGCGTCGAAGGGCAGGGCGAGCGCCGCCAGCAGCGGCGTCGGTGTCGGTGCGCTGACCGCGTGGGTCGTGGCGCGGGCCTCGGCGGGAGCCGGCGTGACGAAAGTTCCCACCAGCGCTGTCGCGCCGAGGACCGCGATTCCGCCCGTGAGGGCGGGGCGAAGGACTCCTCGGCGTCGGCGTACCTGCCGCGACGCGAAGTTTGCTGGCGTGCCCGATGTCTGCAAGATGTACGGGCTGGGTGTCACGTCGGTGGCCACAGTGGGCATTGCGGTTCTCGCACGGCGGTGTCGACCGCCGACACGCCGCGACCGTCGTGAGGGCACCTCTCGACGCGCAAACTCGTTATCACAGGATTCGACGGCGTTGCCCGACATCATGGCCCCCTTCTCAGACTGGTATTAACCCCCCGACCACGTCGGATGACGAGAAAGGTACCTTAAAAAATCCTGATAAAGAAGTTATTCTTTGAAAGTAGAGCAAATTATTTTTCGGGGGCGTCGACGGCGTCTGCTACGTCAGTGCCGACGGCGCCACACGAGGACCCCGAGCACCACCACCACGACGGCGGCCACCGCTGCGACGGGGATCGATTTCTGGGGGTTGTCGGTCACGGCGTGCTGAGCGGTTTGCGCCTTGTCGGCGACCCGCTGTTTGGTCTCCTCGACCCGGTCCTTGGCCTGTTGCTTGACGTCGAGCTTGGCCGACAGCGCTTCGACCGTCTCGCCGAGCTGCTGGCGGGTGGCCTCGATGTCGGCCTCGATGTCGTGCACGCCGGCGTCGGGGCCGGGCTCGGGGCGGTCGGGTGCGGTCATGATGCGCGGTCCTTTACCTCTTGGATGTCGGCTTTCACCGTCTCGACGGTGCGGGGTGCCGCCGGGGTGACCTCGTCGGCCTGCTTCTTGCTGACCAGGGCCGCGACACCGGCGATGGCGAACAACACCACCGCGACGATCAGCGCCGCCGCCCAGACCGGAAGTACCAATGCCAGCGCCGCGACGGCGGCGGCGATCACCGTCGCCAGCCCGAGAAACGCGAAAATCCCTGCGACACTGAGCAATCCGGCTCCGATGCCGGCGTGCTTCGCGGACTCCTGGAATTCCTTCTGGGCCAACCGCATCTCGTCCCGCACCAGCCGTGAGGTCTGGGCGGACAGTTGGCTGAGCAGTTCCCCGAGCGACGCGTCCGCGCCCGGCTTCGATTCGAGACTCATCACGCACCTGCCCTCTGTGTTGGCTGTGAGGACTGTGGTGCCCCCGCTCGCGGGGGTGCAAACCCGGGCGCGTCAGATGCCCGGCGTGGTGGACCTGTTGGTCAGCTCCGTCGCAACCCGGATCAGCGGCACGTTGGAGTCCTGCGAGAGCTTGCGCAGCAGCGCGAACGCCTGTACCGCGTCGACGCTGTAGCGCTCCATGATCATGCCCTTGGCCTGCCCGATGACGTCGCGACTGGCCAGCGCCTGCCGGAACTGCTCATCGCGGCGGGCCGAGTTCCACGCCACTGACGAGTGCGCCGCGAAGATCATCCCGATCTCGCGGGATTCGGGGGTGAAGGCGTGCGGCGTCTCGGCGTAGACGTTGATCGCGCCCATCGACTGGTCGGCGATGTAGAGCTGGAACGCCATGATGGAGCGGATCGGCGTCTGTGCCAGCGCGTCGCGCCGGTAGTCGGGGAAGCGCTCCTCGTGTTCGAGGTCGGCGACGTGGACGGTGCGTTCGGTCCAGGCGGCGGTCAGGCACGGCCCCTCGTGGTGACGCTCCTGGATCTCGTCGAGCACGATCGGCCACCGGTGGGTGGCGGCCGGGGTCTCGATCTGTTTCGCGTTGCGGGTGATGGTGACGCCGGCGTACTGGGCGCCGGGGATCTCGGCCGCGGCGTGTTCGACCAGTTCGGCGAGCACCGCCTCGGGATCGGTGTCGGTGCGGGCGTGCAGTTCCTGCACCAGGTCGGCGATCCGTCGATGCACGCCTTCGACGCCGTCAGGTTCGGTCACCAGCACCTTCCGATCTTGATTTCGTGGTGGGTCAAATCTACGCGCTCCACTCACCGGGGGACGCGGGAACGACGACACCGCGTCACAGCGCCCGCAGATACCGCCGAGTGACCACCCGCTGCACCACCGAGGTGACCGGCCCGGCGAGCCTGCTCCACCAGGTGTGGTGCCGGGAGAACGCCGCCACCTCCGCGTAGACCAGATCGGTCGCGCGGTCGTAGCGGACCGCGAACAGTTCCTCGCCGGACTCGGCGTGGCCGGGCAGCGTGCCGTAGGCGAAGCCGCGCCGGTCGGGTTCGTCGATGACATACACCACGCGACACGGCGCCTGCACCGGTCCGAGCCCCACGATCACCTCCGAGCCCACCCGGGCGGCCTCCGTCGTCGCCCGCACGCGCACACCGGCGCCGCGCAACATGCCCCACCGCAGCACCGCCTCGGCCGCCTCGTCGAACCGGTCCCGGCCGGATCCGATCACCGCGGACTCGCGCACGTGGTGGTAGCCGGCCGGCAGCGGACCGGCGGTCGCGCCGACTTCCGGATACGTGAACGGGAGTGCGGCGAGGTCGCTGAGTTTTACCCCGCCACCCTCTCACCGCCCGCGCGCAATACGGTGAACGGTGTGGTGAGCGATGTGAGCGAGGGGCGCAGCGGCGGCGGCTTCAACCCGCCGGAACCGACGACCCGCGGCGGACCCGACTACGGCCGGTTCGTCGAGGCGGTCCGGGACCTGCAGGACCTCGCGCGTGCGGCCGACGCACCCGACGAGGTGATCACCGAGGCCGCGGGTCTGATCGAGAAGGTCACCGGGCTGTTGGAGCCCTACCGCGCCGACGAGTGGAGCTCACCGTCCGGGCGCCGGCTGGACCTGCCCAACCGCGGCAACATCCTGCAGGTGCCGATGTTCCTGGCCAAGACCGACGACGGGCGCATCGCCGGCGAGGCGACCTTCCGCCGGTTCTATCTGGGCCGCAACGGCGCCGCCCACGGCGGTGCGGTGGCGCTGCTGTTCGACTCGGTGCTGGGCTACACCACCTACAAGCTCACCCAGAGCCGCTTCCAGCGCACCGCCTACCTGCAGGTGAACTACCGCAGCATCACCCCGGTGGAGAAGCCGTTGCGCGTCGAGGCGGGTATCGACCGCATCGAGGGCCGCAAGATCTTCGTCGAGGGACGACTCCTCGACGGGGACACCGTGCTCGCCGAGGCCGAGGCGCTGTTCGTCCGACTCAAACCGGGGCAGCCGTGACCGATCACGAGACCGAGCAGCCGTCGCGCTGGAGCCGGGTCAAGGACCGGTGGAAACAGTGGCGCGACGGGCTGCGCCGCCGGCCGAGGGTCGAGTTCTTCTACCGCATCGCCGTCGGGGTGCTGGGTGTGGTGGTACTCGGTGTGGGCATCGTCGCGATCCCGTATCCGGGGCCGGGCTGGGCCATCGTGTTCCTCGGGCTGGGCATCCTCGCCACCGAATTCGAGTGGGCGCAGCGACTGCTGAAGTACGCCAGGGAACGCTACGACCGGGTCATGGACTGGTTCCACCGTCAGCACGCGATCGTGCAGATCCTGGGCGGCCTGGTCACCGCGCTGTTCGTGTTCGCGACGCTGTGGTTGCTGGGCGCGCTCGGCTGGGCGGGGGAGTTGGTGGGTTACGAGCACGACTGGCTCGACAGCCCGCTCGGGTTCGGGTCTTCCTGACGCGGTCACAGTCCTGCCCCGGGCACGCACCCCGATAGCATGGTCGCGTTCGACTGTCCCCGACCCCCGGAAAGAGTCACCGATGAGCGCCGCCGCCAGCCCAGCCCCCGCAGCCCCGATCCGGGTGGCTGCCGGGACGACCGCCGGGGCGGCGGTGCGCGAGGCGGGACTGCCCGGCCGCGGCGCCCCCGACGCGATCGTCGTGGTGCGGGACGCCGACGGCCGGCTGCGTGACCTGTCCTGGGCGCCCGAGGACGACGTCGAGGTGACGCCGGTGCCCGCCGACACCGAGGACGGCCGCAGCGTGATCCGCCACTCCGCGGCGCACGTGCTGGCCCAGGCCGTGCAGGACCTGTTCCCGGAGGCCAAGCTCGGCATCGGCCCGCCGATCACCGACGGTTTCTACTACGACTTCGACGTCCCGCAAGCGTTCACGCCCGAGGATCTCGAGGCGCTCGAGAAGAAGATGCGCAAGATCGTCAAGGACGGTCAGCTGTTCGAGCGGCGGGTCTACGAGTCCAAGGACGCTGCGCGCAAAGAACTCGCCGACGAGCCCTACAAGCTCGAACTCGTCGACGACAAGTCCGGCGATCCCGAAGTGATGGAGGTCGGTGGCGACGAGCTGACGGCCTACGACAACCTCAACCCGCGCACGCGCGAACGGGTCTGGGGCGACCTGTGCCGCGGCCCGCACATCCCGACGACGAAGTACATCCCGGCGTTCAAGCTGACCCGCAGTTCGGCAGCGTACTGGCGTGGGGATCAGGCCAACGCCAGCCTGCAGCGGATCTACGGCACGGCCTGGGAGTCCCAGGAGGCGCTCGACCGTCACCTCGAGCTCATCGAGGAGGCGCAGCGCCGCGACCACCGCAAGCTCGGCGTGGAACTCGACCTGTTCAGCTTCCCCGACGAACTCGGGTCCGGGCTGCCGGTGTTCCACCCCAAGGGCGGGATCGTCCGCAAGGAGCTCGAAGACTACTCGCGCGCCAAGCACGAGCGGGCCGGCTACCAGTTCGTCAACACCCCGCACATCACCAAGGAACACCTGTACGTCACCTCCGGGCACCTGGAGTGGTACGCCGACGGCATGTTCCCGCCGATGCACATCGACGCCGAGTACGACGACAACGGTGCGGTCCGCAAACCCGGGCAGAACTACTACCTCAAGCCGATGAACTGCCCCATGCACCACCTGATCTACCGGTCGCGGGGGCGGTCCTACCGCGAGCTGCCGTTGCGGCTGTTCGAGTTCGGGTCGGTGTACCGGTACGAGAAGTCCGGTGTGGTGCACGGATTGACCCGCGTGCGCGGGATGACCCAGGACGACGCGCACATCTACACCACCCGCGAGCAGATGCGCGACGAACTGTCCTCGCTGCTGCAGTTCGTGCTCGACCTGCTGTCGGACTATGGGCTCGACGACTTCTACCTGGAGCTCTCGACCAAGGATCCCGACAAGTACGTGGGCTCCGACGACGTGTGGGAGGAGGCCACCGACACGCTGCGCGAGGTGGCCGAGGCCTCGGGTCTGCACCTGGTGCCCGATCCGGGCGGTGCGGCGTTCTACGGTCCGAAGATCTCGGTGCAGGTCAAGGACGCGCTGGGCCGCAACTGGCAGATGTCGACGATTCAGCTCGACTTCAACATGCCGGAGCGGTTCGAGCTGGAGTACACCGCCGCCGACGGCACCCGTCAGCGCCCGGTGCTGATCCACCGGGCCCTGTTCGGCTCCATCGAGCGGTTCTTCGGCGTGCTCACCGAGCACTACGCGGGCGCATTCCCGGCCTGGCTGGCACCGGTGCAGGTGGTCGGGGTGCCGGTCGCCGACGCGCACATCCCGTACCTGGAAGACGTTGCCGCACAATTGCGTTCGCGCGGGGTGCGGGTCGAGGTGGACACCAGCGACGACCGGATGGCCAAGAAGATCGTCAACCACACCAACCAGCGGGTGCCGTTCATGTTGCTGGCGGGCGACAAGGACATTGAAGCCGGGGCGATCTCGTTCCGCTTCGGGGACCGCACGCAGATCAACGGCGTCCCGCGGGAGGCGGCGGTGGAGGCGATCGTGAACTGGATCGCCGAACGCCGCAACGCCACGCCGACGGCCGAACTGGTCAAGGTGGGCGCCGGAACGTGACCGAACCCGACGAGCGGACCATAGTCGACCACGGCGTCGGCGACCCGGACAACCTGCAGCGACTGTGGACCCCGCACCGCATGAGCTACATCGCCGAATCGCCGATGAAGAAGGGGGAGGGTTCCGCACAGTCGTCGCAGCCGTTCACCGACATCCCCGCGATGGCCGACGAGGACGGTCTGGTGGTCGCCCGCGGTGCGCAGGTCTACGCGGTGCTCAACCTGTACCCGTACAACCCCGGCCACCTGATGGTGGTGCCGTACCGGCGGGTGTCCGAACTCGAGGACCTCACCGACGCCGAGAGCGTCGAGCTGATGGCGTTCACGCAGAAGGCGATTCGCGTCATCAAGGCGGTGTCGCGGCCGCACGGGTTCAACGTCGGCCTCAACCTCGGACACTCGGCGGGCGGGTCGCTGGCCGAACACCTGCACATGCACGTGGTGCCGCGGTGGGGTGGGGACGCCAACTTCATCACGATCATCGGCGGATCCAAGGTGATCCCGCAGTTGCTGCGCGAGACGCGGCAGCTGCTGGCCACCGAGTGGGCCAAGCAGAACGGGGAAGGGGGTTTATCACCGTGAGCAACGTCTACCTGATGACCCGCGCCGCCTACGCCAAACTGGCGCGCCCCGTGGCCCGAGCCGCCCTGCGGGTGGGCTTCACCCCCGACAGCATCACGATCCTGGGCACCGCGGGCACGGTGCTCGCCGCGCTGACCCTGTTCCCGATCGGGCAGCTGTGGTGGGGCGCCTTCGCGGTCGCGGTATTCGTGCTGGCGGACATGCTCGACGGCACCATGGCGCGCGAACGCGGCGGCGGCACCCGGTTCGGCGCGGTGCTCGACGCGACCTGTGACCGCGTCGCCGACGGCGCGATCTTCGCCGGTCTGCTGTGGTGGGCGGCGTTCGGAATGGACAGCCCGGCCCTGGTGGTCGCGACGCTGATCTGCCTGATCACCTCTCAGGTCATCTCCTACATCAAGGCCAGGGCCGAAGCCAGCGGGCTGCGCGGCGACGGCGGCTTCATCGAACGCCCCGAACGGCTGGTCATCGTGCTGACCGGCGCCGGGTTGTCCGGCGTGTGGTTCCTGCACATCCCGTGGCTGATCCACGTGGCGATGTGGGTGCTGGCCGCGGCGAGTGTGGTCACCGTGATCCAACGGCTGCACACCGTACGGACCTCGCCGGGCGCGATGGACAAGATCCCCGGCCCGGGCGAGGAGAAACCGGCGGCGGACGCGCAGTGAGCGCACTCGGCGACCAGCTGACGGACTGGGGCTACGCCGCGGGCTGGCGGGTGGTCCGCGCGCTCCCGGACACCGTGGCGCGCAACGCGTTCGACGCGGGCGCGCGATACGCGGCCCGCGGCGGCGGGCCGGCCCAGCTGCGCAAGAACCTCGCGCGGGTCATCGGGGTGGCGCCCGCGGAGGTGCCCGGCGAGTTGATGCGCGCCTCGCTGGCGTCCTACGCCCGGTACTGGCGCGAGGCGTTCCGGCTGCCCGCGATGGACCACCGCAAACTGGGGCGCGAACTCACCGTCACCGGCATCGAACACGTGTGGGAGGCCGTCGAGGCGGGCACCGGAGCGGTCGCGGCGCTGCCGCACAGCGGCAACTGGGACATGGCCGGGGTGTGGCTGGTGCAGAACCACGGCGCGTTGACCACCGTCGCCGAACGGCTGCGCCCCGAATCGCTGTTCAACCGGTTCGTCGCCTACCGCGAGAGCCTCGGGTTCGAGGTGATTCCGCTGTCGGGAGGGGAGCGGCCACCGTATGAACTGCTCCGGGAGCGGCTACGGGAGAACCGGGTGGTCTGCCTGATGGCCGAACGCGACCTGACCCGCCAGGGTGTGCAGGTCGACTTCTTCGGTGAGCCGACCCGGATGCCCGCAGGCCCGGCGAAGCTGGCCTGCGAGACCGGCGCACCGCTGCTGCCCACCCACTGCTGGTTCGACGGCGACGGCTGGGGCATGCAGGTCTTCCCGCCGATCGACACCTCCAGCGGGGACCTCACGGTGATCACGCAGGCGCTGGCCGACCGGTTCGCGGTCAACATCGCCGCCCATCCCGAGGACTGGCACATGATGCAGCCGCAGTGGATCGCCGACCTGTCCGATGCGCGCCGCGCCAGACTGGCCGGAGCCGGCTGACGATGCGGATCGGGATGGTCTGCCCGTACTCGTTCGACGTGCCGGGCGGGGTGCAGTCCCACGTACTGCAACTCGCGGAGGTGATGCGCGGGCGCGGACACGAGGTGAGCGTGCTGGCACCGTCGTCCCCGCACGTCGACCTGCCCGACTACGTGGTCTCGGGCGGGCGCGCCGTGCCGATTCCCTACAACGGGTCGGTGGCGCGGTTGCGGTTCGGGCCGGCCACCCACCGGCTGGTCAAGAAGTGGCTGGCCCAGGGCCGGTTCGACGTGCTGCACCTGCACGAGCCCAACGCGCCGAGCCTGTCCATGCTCGCGTTGCAGGCCGCCGAGGGGCCGATCGTCGCGACGTTCCACACCTCGACCACGAAATCGCTGACCCTGTCGGTGTTCCAGGGCATCCTGCGCCCGTACCACGAGAAGATCGTCGGCCGGATCGCGGTGTCGGATCTGGCGCGGCGCTGGCAGATGGAGGCGTTGGGCTCCGACGCCGTGGAGATCCCCAACGGCGTCGACGTCGGATTCTTCGCCACCGCACCACGGCTCGACGGCTACCCGCGCCCGGGTCGCACCGTGCTGTTCCTCGGCCGCTACGACGAACCCCGCAAGGGGATGTCGGTGCTGCTCGGCGCGCTGCCCGCGCTGGTGGCGCGCTACCCGGACGTCGAGATCCTCATCGTCGGCCGCGGCGACGAGGACGAACTGCGCGAGCAGGCCGGCCCACACGCCGCGCACCTGTGCTTCCTCGGCCAGGTGGACGACGCCACCAAGGCGTCGGCGATGCGCAGTGCCGACGTGTACTGCGCGCCCAACACCGGCGGCGAGAGCTTCGGCATCGTGCTGGTCGAGGCGATGGCCGCCGAAACCGCCGTCGTGGCAAGCGATCTCGACGCCTTCCGCCGCGTGCTGCGCGACGGTGCCGCGGGCAGGCTGGTCACCGTCGACGATTCGGCGGCACTGGCCGAGGGCCTGATCGGCATGCTCGACGACGACGCGGCGCGGGCACGCTACATCGCCGCGGCCTCGGCCGCCGTCGGCCGCTACGACTGGCCGGTGGTGGCCGACCAGATCATGCGCGTGTACGAGACCGTCGCCGGGGCGGGTGTGAAGGTCCAGGTCGCCCCGTGACGTGGGCCGTGATCGTCGTCCTGGCGGTCCTGCTGGTCGTCGCGCTGCTCATCGGCACCTGGGCCTATCAGACCGCGCACCGCCTGGACCGGTTGCACGTGCGCTACGACCTGAGCTGGCAGGCCCTCGACGGTGCGCTCGCCCGGCGTGCGGTGGTGGCCCGCGCGGTCGCCGTCGACGCCTACGCAGGCGCACCGCAGGGCAAGCGGCTGGCCGCCCTCGCCGACGCCGCCGAACGCGCACCCCGCAGCGGCCGGGAAGCCGCCGAGAACGAACTGTCCGCTGCGCTCGCGCTCGTCGACCCCGCCTCGCTGCCCGTCGCGCTGGTCGCCGAACTGGCCGACGCCGAGGCCCGCGTCCTGCTCGCCCGCCGCTTCCACAACGACGCGGTGCGCGACACCCTGGCCCTGCGGGAGCGCACGCCCGTGCGGCTGCTGCGCCTGGGCGGAACCGCGGCGCTGCCCACCTATTTCGAGATCGCCGAGGTGCCGCCGCGGGACGCCGAACCGATGAGCCGGCGGGTCTCGGCGCGCGTGGTGCTGCTCGACGAGGCCGGGGCGGTGCTGCTGTTCTGCGGATCGGATCCGGCGCTGGCCGACGCCCCGCGATGGTGGTTCACCGTCGGCGGCGCGGTGGAGGCGGGGGAGGACCTGGCCCGGGCCGCCGCCCGCGAGGTCGCGGAAGAGACGGGACTGCAGGTCGACGCGAGCGTGCTGATCGGGCCGGTGTGGCGGCGGGATGCGGTGTTCGAGTTCGACGGTGCGATGCTCCGTAGCCAGGAGATGTTCTTCGTCCACCGCACCGCCCACTTCGAGCCCTCTGTCCGCGGTCACACGCCCCTGGAGCAGCGCACGATTCACGGGCACCGCTGGTGTGATGCGACAATGATCGCCGAACTGGTCGCCGGCGGAGAGGCCGTGTATCCGCAGCAACTGGGCGAACTGTTGGCGCGAGCCAACGACCTGGCCGACGGGTCGGCCACGCCGGGACCGGTGCAATCGATCCGCTGAGTTGCGGAATCAATCGATTTGGTGTCCCCACTACACTGGATCGGTAGCTAATCGGAGGAGATGACTGTGGAAAGCGCAGGGCTCAACGGCTCGACCCAGCAGACCGGCACCGCCCGGGTGAAGCGCGGCATGGCCGAGATGCTCAAGGGCGGCGTGATCATGGACGTGGTCACCCCCGAGCAGGCCCGGATCGCCGAAGGTGCGGGCGCGGTCGCGGTGATGGCGCTCGAGCGGGTGCCCGCCGACATCCGCGCCCAGGGCGGCGTGTCCCGGATGAGTGATCCGGACATGATCGAGGGCATCATCGACGCGGTCAGCATCCCGGTGATGGCCAAGGCGCGTATCGGGCACTTCGTCGAGGCGCAGATCCTGCAGAGCCTCGGGGTGGACTACGTCGACGAATCCGAGGTCCTCACCCCCGCCGACTACACCAACCACATCGACAAGTGGAAGTTCACCGTCCCGTTCGTGTGCGGGGCCACCAACCTCGGGGAGGCGCTGCGGCGCATCACCGAGGGGGCGGCGATGATCCGCTCCAAGGGTGAGGCCGGCACCGGCGACGTCTCCAACGCCACCACCCACATGCGCAAGATCGGCGGCGAGATCCGCAGGCTGACGTCGCTGAGTGAGGACGAGCTCTACGTCGCGGCCAAGGAGCTGCAGGCGCCGTACGACCTGGTGGTCGAGGTGGCCCGCGCAGGCAAGCTGCCGGTGACGCTGTTCACCGCGGGCGGCATCGCCACCCCGGCGGATGCGGCGATGATGATGCAGCTCGGCGCCGAGGGCGTGTTCGTGGGTTCGGGCATCTTCAAATCCGGCAACCCGGCCGAGCGGGCGGCCGCGATCGTCAAGGCGACGACGTTCTACGACGACCCGGACGTGCTGGCCAAGGTGTCGCGTGGGCTGGGTGAGGCGATGGTCGGCATCAACGTGGAGGACATCGCCCAGCCGCACCGGCTCGCCGAACGCGGCTGGTAAGACTTCCTGCATGTCGATCGAGCAGATCCTCGACCTCGAACAACTCGAGGTCAACATCTACCGCGGTGCGGTGTTCAGCCCCGAGTCGGGCTTCCTGCAGCGCACCTTCGGCGGACACGTCGCCGGCCAGTCGCTGGTGTCGGCGGTCCGCACGGTCGACCCGAAGTACCAGGTGCACTCGCTGCACGGATACTTCCTGCGGCCCGGCGACGCGCGCGCGCCGTCGGTGTACACCGTCGAGCGCATCCGCGACGGCGGCTCGTTCTGCACCCGCCGGGTCAGCGCGATCCAGCACGGCGAGACCATCTTCTCGATGTCGGCGTCGTTCCAGACCGATCAGAGCGGTATCGAACACCAGGACGCCATGCCGCCCGCTCCGCCGCCCGACGACATCCCCGACTTCAAGTCGGCGAGCCGGGTCTTCGACGATGCGAGCTTCCGCCAGTTCGACGAGTGGGACGTGCGGATCGTGCCCCGGGAACAGCTGCAGAAGCTGCCGGGTAAGGCCTCCCAGCAGCAGGTGTGGTTCCGCCACCGCGACCCGCTGCCCGACGATCCGGTGCTGCACATCTGCGCGCTGGCCTACCTCAGCGATCTGACGTTGCTGGGCTCGGCGCAGGTCAATCACCCCGACGAGCGCAAGTACCTCAACGTCGCCTCGCTCGACCACGCGATGTGGTTCATGCGGCCGTTCCGCGCCGACGAGTGGCTGCTCTACGACCAGACGTCGCCGTCGGCGTGCGGGGGGCGGGCGCTGACCCAGGGGCAGCTGTTCAACCAGTACGGCGAGATGGTCGCGGCCGTCATGCAGGAGGGGTTGACCCGCTACCCGCGTGACTTCACCCCGGGCCGGACGTGACCCCTCGTGTCGGGGTGCTCGCCCTGCAGGGGGACACCCGTGAACACCTGGCCGCGCTGACCGAGGCCGGCGCCGAGGCGGTCACGGTGCGCCGCCTGACCGAACTGGAGGCCGTCGACGCGCTGGTGATCCCCGGTGGGGAGTCGACCGCGGTGAGCCATCTGCTGCGCGAGTTCGACCTGCTCGAACCGTTGCGCGCCCGCCTCGCCGAGGGTATGCCGGCCTACGGTTCGTGTGCCGGGATGATCCTGCTGGCCAGCGAGATCCTCGACGCCGGGGCCGCGGGCCGTCAGGCCACCCCGCTCAAGGGCATCGACATGACGGTGCGCCGCAACGCATTCGGCCGTCAGGTCGACTCGTTCGAAGACGACATCGCGTTCGAGGGACTCGATTCGCCGGTGCATGCGGTGTTCATCCGCGCGCCGTGGGTCGAGCGGGTCGGCCCGGACGTCGAGGTGCTCGCCACCGCCGGTGAGCACATCGTCGCGGTCCGGCAGGGCCGCATGCTCGCCACGTCGTTCCATCCCGAGGTCACCGGCGACCGACGGGTGCACAAACTGTTCGTCGACTCGCTCTGATTCGCGATTTCGGCGCGCTCGCGTGCGGTGAGCGCACGTCAGCGCGCCGAAATCACCGGCAGCAGGAGTCTCGATGACGAGCGGACGGTGTTGCGGCTGCTGGTGCCGACGCTGGCGTGGCGGAAGTTCATGATCGCCGGGGTCGACGGATCCTGGTCGTCGCTGCTGAGCATCAACCGGATGCTGTGTCCGGACGCGAAGCGACGCGCATTGGGCACCAACGGAATTCGGTACTCGACGTCCTCGCCGACCGGTACCGCCTCCGGGGTGCGGCAGGGCAGCACCGGCGCGCCGACGCGGCTGGCCGCCTCGTCGACCGCACGCAGGCTGGCCCGCAGCCATCCCGCGGTCACATCCTCGACCGTCCCGTCGGGTGCGACGTCCTGCAGTGTGGCGATCCACGCCGTGTCGATCGCCGTGGTGGAGGCGACGAGACGCAGCTCGATGTCACCGACCACGTCGATGTCCTCGGTCAGGGCGGCGCTGGTCCACGACAACAGTGACGGCGGGTCGATGGCGCTGGGCTTGGCTCGGTTCAGCCCGGCGCCGAGCACCATGAACTCGCGGCTGCCCGGTTCCCCTTCGTCGTCGCCGAGAACCGCATCGGCGCGCAACGCCAGAGCGCGATACGCCGTGTCCGCCGGGGGCCACGACTCCGCGGTGTGCCAGCCCTCGGCGCCGGGCAGCACGTAGCGGATGGGCGGACCGTCGAGGATGCCGGTGTCGCGGCCTTTGAGCCACTGGTCGAACCACGCCAGCGCCTCGGTGTGCAGGCTCTCCCACGGCCAGGTCAGCCCGTATCGTCCGAGCATGCCGACGCGCACATTCGCGTTGTGCGACAACGCATCCCAGGTCTTGAAGGTGGACGGCAGATGTAGCGGGACGTTTTCCCAGTCGCAGCCGAGGTAGACCGGGATGTCGATGCGGTCGAGCAGGGGGAGCAGGTTGCGTTCGTCCCACCATCCGTCGCGGAACTGATGGTCGACCGCGACGTCGAGCCACAGGTCATCCCATGGGTGTGGGTGGTGGGGGAGCTTGAGCAACTGCCGCATCATCGTCACGGCGGCCTCGCCGTTCATGGTCGCGAACTTGCGGTGCAGCGGGGGCGTATGCAGGACGCGCCGAAACAGGCCGACGACGTGGCCGCGCCACAGTGCGTCACTGCGCTCGGAGGTCAGCCCGATCATCGACAGGAACGGCGTGACGAACGAGGAGCTCATCAGGCCGTGATGGAGGGCGGCCTCATAGAGGTCGGCGGTCACCGCGACCGGAAAGATCGCCTTCAGGTGGGGTGGTCGCTCCACCGCCGCCTCGAGTTGAGTCATGGCGAAATAACTGATGCCGATCATCCCGACGTTTCCGTCGCACCACGGCTGGGCGGCCGCCCATTCGACGAGGTCGTACATGTCACGGCGTTCCTGCGCGTCGAAGAACCCGAAGTTCCCGCCCGAGCCGCCGGTGCCCCGCACATTCGCGATGACGTGGACGTAGCCGCGCGGCACCCAGAAATCGCTCACGCCTGCCTCGATGAATCCCGCTGGGGCGCCGAGATTCTGGATCTGCCGGGGGTAGGGCGACGCAGCGATCAAGGCGGGGTGCCGGCCGTCGTCCGCGGGGCGATGCACGTCGGCGAGCAACGCGACACCATCACGCATCGGCACGGCGAGGTTCACGTCGTGGGTGACGCGGAAGCGCGGTCGACTCAGCTCCCGGTAGTTGCGGCCGGTGGTCTGCGGACCGTTGAGGGCGTACACAAGTTTCACGCTACGTTGAAACTAGTCTCAACGCAACATGAAATTCGGGTAGGCTCGGACGGTGCCGAAACGAACTGCGCCGGGGCCCCGGGACGAGCGGGGCGTGCTGGCCGCGCGCATCCTCGCCGCCGCACGCATACAGTTCGCAGAGAACGGATCGGCCGGCACCACGATGCGGGCCGTGGCCCGGGCCGCCGACGTCGATCCCGCCCTCGTCTACCACTACTTCGGATCCAAAGACGCGCTGCTCGACGCGGCCACCGACCCGCCGCAGCGCTGGCTGGAAAGTGTGGTCACGACATGGGCCACCCCGGTCGGCGAGCTGGGTGCGGCGTTGCTCCGGCTGATGCTGGGTGCCTGGGCCGACGACGAGATCGGCCCGGTGTTGCGGGCGGTGCTGCAGACCGCCGCACACGAATCGTCGACCCGCGACAAACTCCGCAACATCGTGGAGCGCAGTCTGATGGGCGTCTCGCACCTCGGGGCCGACGAACGCGACCGGAAGGTGCGCAGCGGGCTGATCTCTTCGCAGATCATGGGCCTGGCGATGATGCGCTACATCTGGCGCATCGAACCGGTCGCGTCGATGTCCGAGGACGAACTCGTCGCCGCGGTCGCGCCGAACCTACAGCGCTACATCGACGGCGACCTGACGCGTTAGGTCTGCGCGGGCAGCACGTGGTCGGCCACCCGATCCGTCGACAGGCACAGCGAGCAGATGTATGCCTCGTGGGTGGCGCACCGCATCATGTCCGGCCGTTCGTATCCGTGATGGCAGACGTGGCAGTCGAGATGTTCACCGGACGGGTTGCCGTACTCGTCGTACATCGGCAGGTCGATGCCGTCATCAGTGCGGCGCAGGTAGTAGCGGCCCCTGGTGGCGATCGCGAAGATCGGCGGCAGCACCAGGCCGAGTCCGATCGCGACCAGCGGTGAGTACGCCCGGATCGTCTCGCCCAATCCGCCGAAGAACGCCACGATCGACACGCCGGCGGCGATCAACATGGACCCGAAGCCGACCGGGTTGATCGCGTACAGCATGCCGCGGCGGAACTCGGGCGCCTTGGGGGAGATGCCCAGCAGGTGTTTGTTGACGACGATGTCGGAAGCCACCACGACGACCCAGGCCATCCCGCAGTTGGCGTAGAACCCGAGAATCGTGTTGAGGAAGTCGAACATGTTGGCTTCCATCAGGATCAGCGCGATCACGAGATTGAACGCCAGGAACACCAACCGGCCGGGGTAGTGCTTGGTCAGGCGGGTGAACGAGTTCGTCCACGCCAGCGATCCGGAGTAGGCGTTGGTGACGTTGATCTTGATTTGGCTGATGACGACGAGCACGACCGCCAGCGTCATGGCCAGCCAGCCGGGCAGGAAGTTCTCGTAGATCTCGAGGAACTGGTGCACCGGCTGGTTCGCGATGCCCGTGCTGTCGGCGACATTGGCGATCAGGTACACCGCGAGGAACAGCCCGACGATCTGCTTGATCGCACCGAAGAACACCCAGCCCGGGCCGGCCAGGATCATCCACGTCCACCAGCTGCGGCTGTTCTCCGGCGTCTTCGGTGGCATGAAGCGCAGGTAGTCGATCTGCTCGGCGATCTGGGCGATCAGCGACAGGCACACCCCGGCGGCCAGCAGCGTCGAGCCGAGGGCAAAGCCGCCCGCACCCTCCTCACCCTGGTAGGCGAAGAACTGCCCGATCGACTCCGGGTGGCTCACCACGAGGTAGACGAAGGGTGCGACCATCAGCACCAGCCACAGCGGAGTCGTCCACACCTGCAGCGTCGAGAGCACTTTCATGCCGTAGATCACCAGCGGGAAGATGACGATCGTCGAGACCGCGTAGCCCAGCCACAGCGGCACGCCGAGACCGAGCTCCAACCCCTGGGCCATGATCGACCCCTCGAGCGCGAAGAAGATGAACGTGAAGGTCGCCATGATGACGTTGGTGACCACTGAGCCGTAGTAGCCGAAGCCGCTGCCGCGGGTGATCAGGTCCAGATCCATGTTGTAGCGCGCCGCGTAGTAGGCGAGCGGAAAGCCGGACGCGAAGATGACGACGGCGAAGATCAGGATGCCCCACAGCGCGTTGGTGGTGCCGTAGGCGATGCCGATGTTCGCACCGATCGCGAAGTCCGCGAGGTAGGCGATGCCGCCGAGCGCGGAGACCCCAACCACGCCGGTCGACCATTTTCGGTAGCTGCGCGGGGCGAATCGCAGCGTGTAGTCCTCGAGTGTCTCCTTGGTGGCGGTCAGCCGATCGGCCGTGTCGACCGGATCCCTGCTCACGTCCTGAGTCATCCGGCAAAGCTAGGTCGGCCGTATTTCGCGGGCGTGACGAACGTGTTCCACTCGAAGTGCTTCGGTGCTTACGGGGCCACGATCGCTGCCACGTAGACTCGTCTACCGGACTCGAACTTGAGCTAGAGAGGTAGTTCGCCGATGAGCGGCCATTCCAAGTGGGCGACCACGAAGCACAAGAAGGCGATCATCGACGCCCGCCGTGGGAAGAACTTCGCCAAGCTGATCAAGAACATCGAGGTGGCGGCCCGTACCGGCGGCGGCGATCCCGGTGGCAACCCGACCCTCTACGACGCCATCCAGAAGGCGAAGAAGAGTTCGGTGCCCAACGACAACATCGAGCGGGCCCGCAAACGCGGCGCCGGTGAAGAGGCGGGCGGCGCCGACTGGCAGACCATCACCTACGAGGGCTACGGCCCCAACGGGGTCGCGGTGCTCATCGAATGCCTCACCGACAACCGCAACCGCGCCGCGGGTGAGGTGCGTGTCGCGATGACCCGCAACGGCGGCAACATGGCCGATCCGGGTTCGGTGTCCTACCTGTTCTCCCGCAAGGGTGTGGTGACCCTGGACAAGAACGATCTCACCGAGGACGACGTGCTGACGGCCGTGCTCGAGGCCGGTGCCGAAGAGGTCAACGACCTCGGCGACAGCTTCGAGATCATCTCCGAGCCGACCGACCTCGTCGCGGTCCGCACCGCGCTGCAGGAGGCGGGTATCGACTACGACTCCGCCGACGCCAGCTTCCAGCCGTCGGTCACCGTGCCGCTCGACGCCGAGGGCGCCCGCAAGGTGATGAAACTCGTCGACGCCCTCGAGGACAGCGACGACGTCCAGGACGTCTACACCAACGCCGACATCCCCGACGAGATCCTGGCCCAGATCGAGGACTGACCCTCACCCCGCGGGCAGGAACGACAGCTCGGTGCACTCGGCGAGCATCTCCGAGAGCCCGGCCAGCGCGTTGACGTCCGCCGACGACGACAGGTCGGCGATCGCCCGGTGGGCGGTCACCACCAGATCGCCGATCCGGCGGCGCACTCGGTCGGCCGCACCGCAGGCCAGCACGATCCGCTGCGCCTCGGCGATCGCATCCTGATCGGCCGCCGCGTCCCCGACGATGCCGGACAGGATCTCGGCGTCTGTGGCGGGCGCCAATTCCAGTGTGGCACCGAGCAATTCGGTGGGCTTCCCGGAGCGGACGTCGTCACCGGGCGTCTTGCCGATGGTGTCGGGCGTGCCGAACATGTCGGCCAGGTCGTCGCGCAGCTGGAACGCCTGCCCGACGGCGCCCGCGTACTCGCGCAGCGTCCGGGCCGTCGCGGGCGATCCGCCTCCGGCGAGTTCGAGGCCGAGTTCGACCGGCCGCTCGACGGTGTAGGCGCTGGTCTTGTAGCGCAGGATCTTCTCGGCCGTGTCGGCGGCGTAGTCGCGGGCGGCCTGGGCCCGCAGTTCGAGCAACTGCCCCGCCAGCACCTCGAGCCGCATGCCGCGGAACGCCCGCACGGTGCGGTGCCTGACCTCGTCGGGAAGGCCGGCAACGGCGTCGTCGAACGCGTCGTGGGCGGCCGACCACAGCAGGTCGCCGACCAGCAGGGCCATGTTGTCGCCGTACTGGGTGGCGTCACCCCACGCCGCGGCGCTGCGGTGCCGGGCGGCCAGTGCGGCGCGCACCGAGGGCTGGCCGCGCCGCACCTCCGAGGCGTCGATCACGTCGTCGTGCACCAGGATCGCCGCGTGCAGCAACTCCAGCGCGGCGGCCAGACCCACCAGCGGGCGGCGCGGCGCGGCGGCCGGTGCGCCGACGCGCCAGGCCCAGTAGGCGAAGCGCGGACGCAGGCGTTTCCCGCCGGACTGCACCGCCGAACCGCAGAACGCGGCGACCGCGTCCAGACCGTCGTCGATGCTGCACAGGGGTTCGGCGACGGTGTCACGGACCACCGCGCGCAGGTGATCCTCCACGTCCGCGAGGAACTGCGTCTGGTCGGTGTCGGGCACGACGATCTCCGCTCTGGTCATGGGGCGCCGTCGCGAGTGTAGGTCTGCACACCGGGACGGGGCGCGGCGCGCGAGCGCCGAACCGGCAACGTTGTAGATGTCTACAGTCGCGCGCCACGGCGACTGTATGCCCAAACCGGACTTGGTCATCCACGGTGCCGGACACCGTCCGTCGTGCTCATACTTGCGTGTCCTCAGGGCGGTGAAAAGGAGACCAGATGACGTCCAGCGCGCAAACCGGTTCTGCGCCAACAGAATTGAGACGAGAGTTCTCGCTGTGGTCGGCGTTCGCATTTGCGTTCGCGTTCATCTCGCCGATCGTGGCGATGTACGGCATCTACGGTTTGTCGCTGGCCACAGCGGGTCCCGGATTCTGGTGGACCTTCGTCGCGGTCGGCGTGGGGCAGTGCATCGTGGCGCTGGCGTTCGCCGAACTGGTGTCCCGCTGGCCCTACGAGGGTTCGATCTTCCAGTGGACCAGGCGGTTGGCCGGTGAGGTCGCCGGCTGGCTGGCGGGCTGGGTGTACATGTGGGCCCTGGTCATCATCATGGCCACCGTCGCCTACGGCGGCGCCGGCTTCCTGGCCCAGCTCGTCGGGATCGATCGCCCGACCGCGGTCCAGCAGAGCGTCATCGCGCTGCTGATCCTGCTCGCGGGCACCGGGGCCAACATCCTGGGCCGCGGCTTCCTCAAGGCGCTCATGCTCGGCAGCATCGTCGCCGAGATCGTCGCGTCCATCGGGTTGGGCACCTACCTGCTGATCTTCCACCGCCACCACGGTTTCGACGCGATCCTGCACGGGATCGACCTGAACAGCGGCTGGTCCTGGGCCTACATCTCCGGCCCGTTCCTGGCGGCACTCGCGTTCACCGGCTGGTCGATCCTGGGCTTCGAGAGCGCCGGCGCCATCGCCGAAGAGGTCAAGGAGCCGCGGCGCAACGTCCCCAAGGCCATGCTGTTCTCCATCGCGTTCATCGCCACCGTGATCGCCTACGCCTCGCTGGCGGTGACGCTGGCGGTCCCCGACTTCGAGATGGTGCGCTCCGGTGAGGAGCCCGACCCGGTGTCCTACGTGCTGCGCAGTGCGCTCGGCGAGGCATGGGTCAAACCGATCCTGCTGGCGTTCGTCATCGGCTTCCTCGCGAGTTTCCTTGCGCTGCAGGCCTCGGGATCGCGCGTCATCTGGTCCTTCGCCCGGGAGAAGGTGCTGCCCGGCTCGGAGGTGCTCTCGAAGCTGTCCAAGTCCGAGGCCCAGCCCATCCCGGCCATCCTGGTCACCACCGTCATCGGTGCGTTCGTCTACCTGATCTCGGCCACCGACGTGTACTCGGTGCTGGTCACCTTCACCGCGGGCGGCTACTACCTGGCGTTCCTGTTCCCGCTGGTGACCGGCCTCGTCGCCCGGTTGCGCGGCAAGTGGGAACCGGGACCGTGGAACCTGGGCCGGTTCGGCACACCGGTGGCCGTGCTCGCGGTGCTGTGGGTCGGCTTCGAGTTCACCAACATCGTGTGGCCGCGCACCGTCTCCGAATCCTGGTACATGAACTGGGCCTTCTTCGTCGCGATGGGCGCGATCCTGGCCCTCGGCGCAGTGATCATCAAGGTCAAGAACGTCGGCGCGCGCGGTGCCGTCGACCCGTCGGAACCGGTGCGCACAGGCGAGGCCGAGCTCGTATGACGGCCCCCGTCGCTCTGGTCACCGGCGCGGGCAGCGGCATCGGCGCCGCGGTGGCGCAGCGGTTGGCCGACTGCGGGTGGACGGTCGCCTCGATCTCCCGCGAACCGGCCCCGGCGACGGACCTGTGGCTGACCGCCGACGTCGCCGACGAACAGGCCGTCACCGCCGCCGTCGCCGAGGTCGAGCAGGCGCTCGGACGGATCGACGCCGCCGTCGTCTGCGCGGGTCACTACGCGGAGATGCCCGCCCTGGACATCACGCAGTCCGACTGGGAGCGGATGCTGCGGGTGCACGTCGGCGGTCTGGCCCACGTGTGCCGCGCGGTACTGCCGCAGATGCGGCGACGGGGTAGCGGGCGCATCGTCGGCATCGCGTCCGAACGCGCGATCGGCGGTGGCGGCAACGACGCCCACTACGCGGCCGCCAAGGGTGCGGCGCTGAGTCTGCTGCGCAGCATCGCCACCGAGGTCGCCCCCGACGGCGTACTGGTCAACGCCGTCGCGCCGGGACCGTGCGACACCCCGCTGCTACCCGCCGATTCGTGGGAACGCGCCCCCGAGTTCGTCGCCTCGCTGCCTGCGCGTCGCATCGCCGACACCGCGGAGGTGGCCGAACTGGTCCGGGCGCTGGTGGAGGAGGACCTGTTCCTGTGCGGAGAAGTGCTGTCGGTCAACAGCGGAACGGTGATCTGAGATGAGCGACCAGACCACGCGGGTGCTCGTCACAGGTGACGACACGATGCTCGGCGCCGCGGTGCGCACCCACTTCGCCGAACGCGGCGTCGCCACCGCAGGCATCCCCGCGGATGCGGCGCACACCGACGGCGACGCGGTGCGGGCGGCCGTCGCACGGGCCGCCGACCAGATGGGCGGTGTCGACGCGCTGGTGGTGGCGCACGGACTGCCCGTCGTCGCCCCGATCGCCGAACAGTCGATGACCGACTTCTGGCGGCACGTCGACGACACACTGACCGGGAGCTTCCTGTACGCACAGGCCGCCGCCACCCACATGCGCGATGCCGGCACCGGGGGCCGGATGGTGCTGACCATTTCGCGGTGGCACATCGGCGGCCCGTCGCTCGCCGCGGTCGCGACCGCCGCGGGCGGCATCGTCGCGCTGACCAAGACGCTGACCCGTGACTTCGGTGGATTCGGTATCGGCGTCAACGCGGTGGCGGTCGGTGCGGTCGACTCGGAGTGGTCGATTTGCGATGCCACACAGGATGTTTCGTGCATGACGCCGCCGGGCGGGCGGCGCGGCACGGTCGAGCAGGCCGCACGGGTGATCGGTCTGCTCTGCCAGCGCCGGCTCGCCGCGGCCGTCGGTCAGATCGTCAACCTCGACGGTGGATTGTCCCGGAATCGGGTCTAGGAAAGGCATTCGATTGAACAACGACAGGGCTTTGTCGGCTGGCCGTACCATCGTGGGCCCGGCCGACCCGCAGGTGCAGCCCCGCTACGCGGGGTGGACCACGTTCGCGCGGCTCCCGCGGCTCGAGGACGTCGAGCACGCCGACGTCGTCGTGGTCGGCGTCCCGTTCGACAGTGCGGTCACCTACCGCCCGGGAGCGCGCTTCGGCCCCAACGCGATCCGGCAGGGGTCGCGCCTGATCCGGGGCTACAACCCGGAGCTGGACATCAAACCGTTCGAGGTGTGCCAGTTCGCCGACGCCGGTGACCTCGCCTGCAACCCGTTCGATATCGGCGAGGCGGTCAACCAGGTCGCCGATCAGCTGACCGAATTGCTCGCCGGCGGCACCCGCGCGGTGATCCTCGGTGGCGACCACTCGGTGGCGTTGCCGTCGCTGCGCGCCGCGCACTCGGTGCACGGTCCGATGGCGCTGGTGCATTTCGACGCCCACCTCGACACCTGGGACCGCTACTACGGCGCCGACATCACCCATGGGTCGCCGTTCCGCCGGGCGTTCGAGGAAGGGCTGCTGCTCGACCGCAACATGCACGTCGGGGTGCGCGGATCCATCTACGACAAGCAGGATCTCGTCGAGGACGCGAATTTCGGCTTCTCGGTGATCACCTGCCGCGACATCGACTCGCTCGGCGCCGAGGGCATCGTCGAGAAGATCCGTGCCCGGGTCGGCGACGCACCGGTCTACGTGTCGGTCGACATCGACGTCCTCGATCCCGCACACGCACCGGGCACGGGAACGCCCGAGGCGGGCGGGATGTCGAGCCGCGAACTGCTCGAGGTCATCCGCGGCCTGGACAAAGTGAATCTGGTCGCGGTCGACGTCGTCGAGGTCTCACCCGCCTACGACCACGCCGAGATCACCGCGATCGCCGCGGCGAACGTGACGTGGGAATTCCTGTCCGTCTTCGGAAGAAAGGCACAACGATGACCGCACCGACCCCCGCAGGCCCCGTGCAGTGGCCGGACGGCAAACGCTGCGCCGTCGCGTTCACCTTCGACGTGGATGCCGAATGTCCGCTGCTGACAACCGATCTGGCGTTCGCCGATCGGATGGGCGCGATGTCGCACCAGGCGTACGGCCCGCTGGTCGGCGTGCCGCGGCTGCTCGACATCCTCGAGGGCCACGGGGTGCCGGGCACGTTCTTCGTTCCCGGCTACACCGCCCACCGCCATCCGGACGCGATCCGGTCGATCGCCAAGGGTGGGCACGAGATCGCCCACCACGGCTATCTGCACGAGTCGCTGGTCGGTGTCGACGAGGACACCGAGCGCGCGATCCTGCAGCGCGGCCTCGAGGCGCTCGACGAGGTCGCCGGGGTGCGTCCGACCGGTTACCGCGCCCCGATGTGGGAGATGAACTGGCACACCCCGAAGTTGTTGGCGGAGTTCGGATTCACCTACGACTCCACGCTGATGGACTCCGACCATCCCTACGAGCTCGCCGTCGGGGACACCTCGCTGGTCGAGCTGCCGGTCAGCTGGGCGCTCGATGACTGGCAGCAGTACTGCTTCGTGCCCGACTTCTCGGGCACCGGGCTGATCGAGACGCCCGCCAAGGCGATCGAACTGTGGCGCGCCGAACTCGACGCGATGCGTGACGTCGGCGGGGCGTGGATCCTCACCAACCATCCGTTCCTGTCCGGCCGTCCCGGCCGCGCCGCCGCGCTGCGCGAGTTCATCGGCGAGGTGTGCGCGATGGACGACGTCTGGGTGGCCGGCATGAACCAGATCGCCGAGCACGTGCGCGCCCAACAGCTCACCCCGCGGACTCTCACCCGTCCCGAACCCACCCCGGTCACAGCCCGACCGTAAGGAGAACCAACCATGAACCGTGACGCCCTGACCCCCGAGAAGTTGCGCGAGGCCTACCAGCACGTCTGGTTCGTCGTGGCACGGTCGCAGGACATCGCCACTCCGCAGTCGGCCACGCTGCTCGACACCAACCTCGTCGTGTTCCGCGATTCGACCGGCGCCGCGCGCGTCACCGACCGGCGGTGCATCCACCGCGGCGCCAACCTCGCCGACGGCAAGGTCGTCGGCGACAGCATCCAGTGTCCGTACCACGGATGGCAGTTCGACGGCAGCAGCGGCGCGTGCTCGCGCATCCCGTCGCTGCCCGCCGACGGGCGCATCCCACCCAAGGCCGCGATCAAGGCCTACCCCGCGGTCGAACGGTTCGGGCACGTGTGGACGTGCCTGGGTGATCCGGTGTTCGACCTGCCCAACCCGCCGGAGATCGCCGACCTCGACCTGGAATGGCGTTCGGCGGAACCGATCCACGCCGACTGCGGGTTCATGGCGGCCACCGAGAACTTCCGCGACATGGCGCACTTCCCGTTCGTCCACGAACCCTCGATGGGCGACGTCGATCCCGTGGTCACCGACCTCGAGGTCAAGCGCGAGGGCCGCGAGGTGTGGGCGTCCTACTACTACGAGCAGGTGCCGTCCGCGCAGTTCTCCGCGGTCGGCGACGCGTGGATGCACTATCACTCCTACGCGCCCGGGATCGCCACGATCCTCTACGATTTCGGACCCGAGACGGGTAAGCGCTACCTCGTGGACTTCCCGTCCCCGGTGAGCTACGACAAGTGCGTCATCTTCTGGGGTGTGGCCACCGACCGCGACTTCCGCGGCGGCAGCGTCGACGAGATCCTGGCGGTCGAGACCATGGTGTTCAACGAGGACACCCCGGTGCTGGAAGGGTTGGAGCCCAAGGAGGTTCCGCTGGCCGGGCAGGCGTTCGAGGTCTCCGCGCCCGCCGACATCTACACCCTGAACTACCGGCGGGCCACCCAGTACGCGGTGCAGACCATCCAGGAGGCGCGCGGACTGGTCGAGGCGGCGTCCGAGCCGGTCGAGACCAACGGCCACATCCGCGTATGAAACTCCGTGTCACCCAGCTGAAGTGGGAGGCGGCCGGCATCGTCAGCGTGGAGCTGCGCAGCCCCACCCGTGAGCGGTTGCCCGCATGGACGCCCGGTGCGCACGTGCCCGTGACGCTGCCGTCGGGGCTGATGCGGCAGTACTCGCTGTGCGGATCGGCCGATGACCCGTACAGCTACACGGTCGCGGTGTTCCTGGTCGGTGACGGGCGCGGCGGGTCCCGGGAGATCCACCAGCGGTTGCGCATCGGCGAGGTGCTCGAGGTGGGGGAGCCCCGCAACAACTTCGAGCTCGCCGAGGCGGCGCGGTACCTGTTCTTCGCCGGGGGTGTGGGCATCACCCCGATCCTGGCGATGATCGAATCGCTGCAGCGTCGCCTGGACCCGCCGCCGTGGCGGCTGGTCTACGGCGGCCGCGACCGCGAGGCGATGGCGTTCGTCGAGCGGTTGCCGGTCCGCGACGAGGTGGTGCTGGTCCCGCAGGACGAGGCCGGGTTCCCCGACATCGCCGGCGCCCTGGCCGCCAGCCCGACGGGCACGGCGGTGTACTGCTGCGGCCCGCCGGCGATGATCGCCGCGGTGCAGGACGCCTGCGAGCGGCATCCGGAGCTGACGCTGCACGTGGAGCGGTTCACCGCCGCCGCGGCGGAAATGCCCGTTGCCGACGGCGGCGCCTTCGACGTGGAGTTGGCGCGCACCGGTCTCACCGTCACGGTGCCCGAGGGGACCAGCGTGCTCGACGCGGTCCTCGAGGTGAACCCGGATGCCGCGTACTCCTGTGCGGCCGGGTTCTGCGGTACGTGCGAGACGAAGGTGCTCGCCGGTGAGGTCGATCACCGCGACGAGTTGCTCAGCGACGCCGAGCGCAGCGCCAACGCCACGATGATGATCTGCGTGTCCCGTTCCCGCGACGGAGGGAAATTGACGCTCGATCTGTGAGGACGCTGTCAGCGGCCTAGACTCCGCTGCCATGACGGTCCAGGCAGAGCGCACGATGACAGCACCTCAGCCCCACGACGGCACCGTCAGCCTCGCCGAACTGCTGGCCGAACCCGATCTGCACGTGGACCCGGTCGGCGCGGTCGGCGACGTCGACCGGCCGATCCGCTACGTGTATCCCACCGAGTTGGCCGACCCGTCGCCGTACCTGTCCGGTGCCGAGTTGATCCTCAGCGTCGGAGTCCCGGTAGCCGGGCAGCCCGACGACGCGATCGCGCGCTACGTCACCACCTTGACCGACCGCGGGGTGGCCGCGCTGCTCATCGGACTCGGCGACGTCCTCGACGACCTGCCGGACGCGTTGATCCAGGCGTGCCGCGCGAACGACCTGCCGTTGCTGGTGCAACGTGCGGCGGTGCCGTTCCGCCGGATCGTCGACTGGGCGGAGTCGCGGCGGGCCGCCGACCGGGAGGCGGACGCCCACGAACGCGAACTCGGCTCGATCCTGCGGTGGTTCGTCGCGGGCACCCTGGGCGTGGGCCCGGTGGAGTCGGCGCTGACCCGCTACGGGCTGGCCGCCGCGCCCGTCACCGTCTGCGCGTTCGACGCCGACGTGCACACCCGTGTGCACGAGCTGGTGGACCGGCACCGGGGTGCGGTGGCGCTGCTCGACGACCGCATCGTCGCGCTGGTGCCGCAGTCGGCGGACTTCGATTCCGAGTTGGCGGTGTCGTCGCTGGTGTGCGGGGTGGCGATGGGCGCCGACGCGCAGTCGATGGCGTCGGCGATCCCCGAGGCGCTGGAGGCGCTGCACGAGGCGATCCGCTCGCGGCGCACCGTGCACATCGATGAGATCGCCACGCTCGACGGGCTGCTGGCCGCGGTCCCGAAGGTGCGGTTGGTGCCGTTCGTGCACCGGTTGCTGGTACCGCTGGTCGACCACGACCGGGGCAACAACTCCTACCTGGTGGCCTCGCTCAAGGCGTTCCTCGCCCCGCACCATGACCTCTCGACCGCGGCGGCCGAGCTCTACGTCCACGTCAACACGCTACGCAACCGGTTGGCCAAGATCGCCGAACTCACCGGCGCCAACCCGCTCGTCGAGGCCGACCGCGTCAACTTCCGCATCGCGCTGTGGGCCGCGCACAACATGGGTATGGGCGGCGATCCCGAGTCCCGCCCCGAGGCGGCGCCGCCGGTCGCGAAACCCCGCTCGCACAACGCATTCGGATCACCCAATCGGAGCCGGCGCACGCCCGGTGTGTAGGCGCCTACACCCGTGCGGCGGATCGGCTGTCGGGTTCTCCAACTACCGCGCGCGCAGCCCGCGGGCTCGGTAGGGTCATCAGCACCGGTTTCGACAACAGTGAGGGAAATGCCTTGATCCTGTATGTCTTTCGCTGCGAATCCGGATGTGGCACCACGCAGCAGATGCATCCGATGCACAACCGCCCCGATGCGGTGGAGTGTCCGGACTGCGGCGGTTCGGCGCGCCGGATGATGGCGTCGCCGAACCTGGGCACCGGCGGCGCCGCGATGGCGCTGCAGGACGCCACCCGGGCCACCGCCGACCGGCCCGCGGTGGTCAGCGCACCACCGGCGGCGTCGACGCGCAGGCGCCCGGTCAGTGCCAACCCGATGCACAGCAAACTCCCGCGCCCGTAGGAACCGAAGAAGGAGACCTCATGCCCGACGTAGTCTTTCCGCTCGATTCGACGAAGAAGTTCACCGATCAGGAGAAGGTCGGGCACAACCGCTGGCATCCCGACATCCCGGCCGCGGTGACGGTCAAGAAGGGCGACTCGTTCCGGGTGCACTGCCGGGAATGGTTCGACGGCGCCATCCACAACGACGATTCGGCCGACGACATCCTCAACGCGCCGCTGACCACCGTGCACACGCTTTCGGGCCCGATCGCGGTCGAGGGCGCCAAACCCGGCGACCTGCTGATCGTCGACATCCTCGACGTCGGCCCGATCCCGCAGGAGGACTCCGGACCGCTGGCCGGCCAGGGCTGGGGCTACACCGGCATCTTCCCCACGCAGAACGGCGGCGGATTCCTCACCGAACAGTTCCCCGACGCGTACAAGGCGATCTGGGACTTCTCCGGGCAGAAGGCCACCTCACGGCACATCCCGGGAGTCGAGTTCACCGGCATCGTGCACCCCGGTCTGATGGGTACCGCACCGTCGGCGGATCTGTTGGCGCGCTGGAACACTCGCGAGGCCGCACTGATCGCCACCGATCCCGACCGGGTGCCGCCGCTGGCGCTGCCGCCCGAGCCGCAGGACGCGATCCTGGGCAGCCTGACCGGTGACGCCTTCACCAAGGCCGCCGCGGAGGCCGCCAGGACCGCGCCGCCGCGCGAGAACGGCGGCAATCAGGACATCAAGAACCTGACCAAGGGCAGCCGCATCTTCTACCCGGTGTTCGTCGACGGCGCGAACCTGTCGGTCGGCGATCTGCACTTCTCCCAGGGCGACGGTGAGATCACGTTCTGCGGCGCCATCGAGATGGGCGGGTTCATCGACCTGCGCGTCGACGTCATCTCCGGCGGGATGGAGACCTACGGCGTCAGCGAGAACGCGATCTTCATGCCGGGCAACACCGATCCGCAGTACTCCGAATGGCTCGCGTTCTCCGGAACCTCGGTCACCCTCGACGACGAACAGCGGTACCTGGACTCGCATCTGGCCTACCAGCGGGCGTGTCTGCACGCGATCGACTACCTGACCAAGTTCGGTTACAGCCCCGAGCAGGCCTACCTGCTGCTCGGTGCGGCGCCGATCGAGGGGCGGCTGTCCGGCGTCGTCGACATTCCGAACGCCTGTGCCACGGTGTACATCCCGACCGCGATCTTCGACTTCCCGGTGACGCCGTCGGCGTCGGGCCCGGTGCGGATCGATCCGGGCATGGGGGCGCCGCACTCGGCGTTCTAGTCGCGGGGCTGCCCGTTCGACGTCGCGAAGTCGCGCGCACGGGCGTCGGCCTCGGGGCTGCCCGAGAACACCGTCGACCCCACGTGGGCGGTCTCCCCGCCCGTGGTGTCGGTGCGCCGCGGGGCCGGCTGGGCCGTCTCCAGCCGGAACCGCGGCGCGGTGCCGTGGGTCCGTCGGATCCAGTCGACGAGGCCTTCGCGCACCGCGCACTGCAGATCCCACAGCGCACTGGCGTCGGGGGCACTGACCAGGACACGAACCCGCACGAATCCGCCGACCGCGTCGGTCACCTGCAGTACGCCGCTGCGGCCGTCCCACTGGTCGCTCTCGGCGAGCAGCCGGTCCAGTTCGGCGCGCATGGCGTCGAACGGCACCGAGAAGTCGACGTCGAGTTCGACGGTGCCCATGATCTCGGTCGCCGAGCGGGTCCAGTTCTGGAACGGCGTGGTGGTGAAGTACGTGCACGGCAGCACCAGGCGGCGTTCGTCCCACACCCGCACCACGACGTAGGTCAGCGTGATCTCCTCGATGCGGCCCCACTCCTCCTCGAGCACCACCACATCGCCGACGCGGATGGCGTCGGAGAACGCGATCTGCAGGCCGGCGAACACGGAGCCCAGCGACGTCTGCGCGGCCAGGCCGGCGACCACGGACAGCACACCGGCCGAGGCGAACAGCGTGGTGCCGATGTCGGAGAACGACGGGAACGTCATCAGGATCGCCGCGGTGCCGAGCGCGACGACGATCGCGACCGCCAGCCGGCGCAGCACGGTGACCTGCGTGCGCACCCGCCTGCGGTGCCGGTCGGCGTCGGTCAGACCGGCGTCACCGCCCCCGAAACGCGAGATGACCTGATGCTCAGCGACATTCACCAATCCGGTGATGAGCCACGTGACGGTGGCGATCAGCGCGATGACCAGCGTGTGGTCCACCCAGCCGCGCCAGGTCGTCGCGGGATCGGCGGTGCGCTGCACGGCGATCGTCGCCGCGACGACCATGAGGATCGCCCGGATCGGCAGCCGCGTGCACATCTCGATGTCCTTGACGATGTGGCTGCGCCGCGCGACGCGGGACAGCACCCAGGTGAGCACGATGCCCAGCAGGTAGGCGGCGACCACGGCGCCGGCGACCCAGCTGAGGGTGACGGCGAGGTTGGTGGCGGACTGGAGTTCGGTCTCTTCGGGCATCGGGGGCATCGGCTCCACGGCTCGGGTGCGACGGTCCATTTCGACGGTAGCGGCGCCCGCGCCGACCGTCATCCCGTCACGCCTCGCGAAACCGCCCGTGCGGCGCAGCGATCCGCGATGATGTCGCCATGGCCGCGGTCACCGATCCCAACGGGACGACATGGTCGGTGCACCGGCAGTGGTGGCCGTTTCCCGGCGTCGTCGACCTCACGTTCGACGTCGTCGAATTGCTGCTTGCCCTGCCCTTTCTGCTCCTCTGGCCGGTCTGGCTGGCGACCAAGGCGCTGGGCGGGCGGTGGACGATCATCGTCGAGCGCGCCGGTGAGGAGACCGGCCGCGAACGGGTCCGCGGATGGCAGCGGTCGCAGGGCCGGATCGCGCAACTGGCGTGGGAGATCTCACAGGGCGCCCGCTCCGGACGGTTCGTGATCTAGCCGTGCCCGACCTCATCGACGCCGAGGGTGCGAAGTGGCGGGTGCGGCGGCGGTGGATGCCGCTGATCGACCGTCTCGACATGCTCAACTGGGGCGACGACTGGTTCGGCGTGCTGATGTTCGTGATCGCGCTGCCGTTCGTGCTGGCCTGGCCGTTCTGGGCGCTGGCCAAGCTCTGCGGGGTGCGGTGGAAGGTCGTGGTCACGCGTGCCGGCGAGGTGGTGACCGTCGAGAAGGTCAGGGGGTGGCGGGCCTCGGGTGCACGGATCGCCGAGATCGTCGACGGCATCCGCGTGGCCGGTGCGGTGCCGGAGACCTGACCCGGTGTGTCGCGGATATCCGCGCGCCTCTGCCCGCTAAGGTGTCGAACAAGTGTTCTCACGAAGGGGCGTTGACGTGCGGGTGATGGGAGTCGATCCCGGGTTGACGCGGTGCGGGCTCTCGGTCATCGAGAGTGGGCGCGGTCGTCAGGTCATCGCACTCGACGTGGACGTGGTGCGCACCCCGGCCGGGGAGCAGCTGCACCGGCGGCTGCTGACGATCAGCGACACCGTCGAGTACTGGATGGACACCCACCGGCCCGACGTGATCGCGATCGAGCGGGTGTTCGCCAACCACAACGCCAACACCGCGATGGGCACCGCACAGGCCGGCGGCGTCATCGCGCTGGCGGCGGCCAAACGCGACATCGACGTGCACTTCCACACGCCCAGCGAGGTGAAGGCCGCCGTCACCGGCAACGGCCGCGCCGACAAAGCCCAGGTGACCGAGATGGTGACGAGAATCCTGGCGCTGCAGGCCAAACCGACACCGGCCGACGCCGCCGACGCGCTGGCGCTGGCGATCTGCCACTGCTGGCGGGCGCCGATGCTGGCCAGGATGGCCGCCGCGGAGGCGAAGGCGGCCGAGGCACGCCGCACCTACCAGGCCAAGCTGAAGGCGGCGCGGTGATCGCCTCGGTGCGCGGTGAGGTCATCGACATCGCGTTGGACCACGCGGTGATCGAGGCCGCGGGGGTGGGCTACAAGGTGATGGCCACGCCGTCGACACTGGCCACGCTGCGCCGCGGCGAGGAATCACGATTGATCACGGCGATGATCGTGCGCGAGGACTCGATGACGCTGTACGGATTCGCCGACGCCGACGCCCGCGACCTGTTCTCCACGCTGCTCGGTGTCTCCGGGGTGGGGCCGAAGATCGCGCTGGCCACGTTGGCGGTCTACGACGCGTCCGCGCTGCGGCAGGCGCTCGCCGACGGTGACGTGACCGCGCTGACCCGGGTGCCCGGGATCGGCAAACGCGGCGCCGAGCGGATGGTGCTGGAGTTGCGCGACAAGATCGGCCCGGTCACCGCGGGCACGTCGGTCACCGCCGCGACCGGGCACGCGGTGCGCGGGCCCGTCGTCGAAGCGCTTGTCGGCCTTGGGTTTCCGGCCAAGCAGGCCGAGGAGGCCTGCGACAAGGTGCTCGCCGACGATCCCGACGCGACCACCTCGAGCGCGCTGCGGGCGGCGTTGTCGATGCTGGGGAAGAAGTAGTTCATGGGTCGCTTCGAAGACGATCCCGAGCCCGAGGACGACCGTGAGGTCTCCCCGGCGCTGACGGTCGGTGAGGGCGATATCGACGCCAGCCTGCGGCCGCGGTCGCTGGGGGAGTTCATCGGTCAGCCGCGGGTGCGCGAACAGTTGCAGCTGGTGCTCGAGGGCGCCAAGAACCGTGGCGGCACCCCGGACCACATCCTGCTGTCCGGTCCGCCCGGACTGGGCAAGACCTCGCTGGCGATGATCATCGCCGCCGAGCTGTCGTCGTCGCTGCGGGTGACCTCGGGTCCGGCGTTGGAACGCGCGGGCGATCTGGCGGCGATGCTGTCGAACCTCGTCGAGGGCGACGTGCTGTTCATCGACGAGATCCACCGCATCGCGCGGCCCGCCGAGGAGATGCTGTACCTGGCGATGGAGGACTTCCGCGTCGACGTCGTCGTCGGCAAAGGCCCTGGCGCGACGTCGATCCCGCTGGAGGTCGCCCCGTTCACGCTGGTGGGGGCGACCACCCGCTCGGGGGCGTTGACCGGTCCGCTGCGCGACCGGTTCGGGTTCACCGCCCACATGGACTTCTACGAACCCGCGGAACTGGAGCGGGTGTTGGCCCGGTCGGCCGGCATCCTCGGCATCCACCTCGGCACCGAGGCCGGTGCCGAGATCGCGCGGCGCTCGCGCGGTACGCCGCGCATCGCCAATCGGTTGCTGCGCCGCGTGCGCGACTACGCCGAGGTGCGCGCCGACGGCGTCATCACCCGCGACATCGCGAAAGCCGCGCTCGAGGTCTACGACGTCGACGAACTCGGACTCGACCGGCTCGACCGCGCGGTGCTCACCGCGCTGACCCGCAGCTTCGGTGGTGGTCCGGTCGGTGTCTCGACGCTGGCGGTCGCGGTCGGCGAGGAGGCCACCACCGTCGAGGAGGTGTGCGAACCGTTCCTGGTGCGCGCCGGCATGATCGCGCGCACCCCGCGCGGCCGCGTCGCCACCCCACAGGCCTGGACCCACCTCGGTCTGACCCCACCCAGCGGCGCCGCCGGACTCTTCGATTAGCTACGCCGAGAGTACGGTTGTTGCCGCCGCTACTCGGGCGATGCGTGCGACAACCGTACTCTCGGCGAAAGCTCAGACCAGGCCGAGCAATTCCAGATCCGTGGCGTACTTGACGATCACCGCCGGGGTGACGTGCGGAATGTCCTTGTCCGGACCGATCTTCGCCTCCTGCACGGCGGCGCGGAACCGGTCGGTCGGGGCGATGGACCCGTTGATCGGATACGACGGCCGCTGGTAGTTGTGCAGCAGCGGCAGCAGTGAGTACTGCCGGGTGCGGTCGGGCAATCCGCGCACCGCGGTTTCGAACCGCTGCAGCCAGGTGGCGTAGTCGTCGATGCGGTCGATGCGGTAGCCCGCGTCGACGAGCCAGTCGACGAACTCGTCGAGCCCGATGCCGTCGTCATACGGGTTCATCACGTGGTAGGTGGCGAACCCCGCACCCGATTCGCTGACCGCTTGCGCCCCGAGCGTCGAGATCGACTCGGCGATGAACTCGACGGGCAGCCCGTCGTAGTGCGAGCGCTGCCGGTTGCCGTCGGAGTCCAACTCGTAGAACGACTTCGGGGCGATACCGGTGGCGACCAGGCTCAGCATCATGCGGGTGAACATGTCGGGCAGGTTGAGCTGACCGGCGTAGGTCGTGTCGGCCAGGATCATGTCGCAGCGGAACACCGCCACGGGCAGTCCGCACAGCTCGTGCGCCTCCCGCAGCAGCACCTCACCGGCCCACTTGCTGTTGCCGTACCCGTTGGCGTACCCGGTGGTGGGGTTGTCGTCGACGATTCGACTCGCGCTGGCCACGCGGATGTCGTCGTCCTCGGTGAAGCGGCCGGGTTCGATGCCGGCGCCCACCCCGATCGTCGACACGTAGGTGAACGGTTTGATGCGGGTGGTCAGCGCGAGCCGGATCAGCTCGGCGGTGCCCACCACATTGGGCCCGAACAGCTGGCTGTAGGGCAACACGTGGTTGACCAGCGCCGCCGGATCGACGATCAGGTCGACGGTGTCGGCGAGACGCTGCCAGACGTCCTGCGCCAGTCCGAGATTCGGTTCGCCCTTGTCGCCGGCGAGCACCTCGAGGTGGTCGGCGGCCAGCTCGCGGTAGTGCGCGAGCAACGCCGGATCACCGCTGTCGAAGGTGTCGTCGAGACGCTTGCGGGCGGCCGCATCATCTTTGGCGCGGACCAGGCAGATGACCTTGCCGTCGACCAGCGACATCCGCTCCAGCCAGTCCAAGGCCAGGTAGCGCCCGAGGAAGCCGGTCACGCCGGTGACCAGCACGGTGCGCACCTCGGAGACCGGGCCCGGGATCTGCGTTGCGGCGCCCAGCGTTTCGGCGTCGATGAACTTGTCGAGGGTGAGGTCGGCGGCGTGCACCTCGGTCGCATCGCGGCCGTGCACCGCGGCGTAGGTCGGCCTCTTCACGCCGGGTTGGCGGGCGGCCTCGATGTAGGCGGCCAGTGCCGCGAGATCGTTGGCCGGGCTGACGATGACGCCGACGGGCACCTCGACGCCGTAGATCTCGGTCAGCAGGTTGCCGAACGTCAACGCCGACAACGAGTCTCCGCCGAGGTCGGTGAAGTGGGCGCCGGGCTGCAGGTCGGCCGAGGCCGCACCGAGCAGTGCGCCCGCCGCTCGGCTGAGCGTCTCGAGGACCGGATGATCCACACCGTTAAGACGCAGTTCGCGCAGCTCGCTGGCCTGGCTGTCGGCCAGCTCGGTGTAGAGCTGTTCCAGCGTTTCGCCGTAGCGCTCCTTGAGCTTCGGCCGCGCCAGCTTGCGGATCCCGGTGAGCAGGCCGTTCTCCAGCGTGAACGGCGTGGTCTCGACGATGAAGTCGCGGGGGATCTCGTAGGACTGCAGATCCGCGGTCTTGGCGACCTCCTGCAGGGAGTCGGTGATCGCGGACTTCAGTGCCTCACTCGCGAAGCGGATGAGCGCCTCCTCGGTGGGCACGACGACGGCCAGCAGGTAGGACCGGGCGCTGTTGCCGTACACGTAGATCTGTCTCACCAGCGGGCTGTCGCCGAACACGGCCTCGAGTTTGGCGACGGTGACGAACTCGCCCTGCGACAGCTTCAAGACGTTGTTGCGGCGGTCGAGGTAGACCAGCTGATCCGGTCCGGTCTCGGCCACGATGTCGCCGGTGCGGTAGTAACCGTCGGCATCGAAGACCTCCGCGGTGGTTTCGGGCCGCTTGTAGTAACCCGGGAACATGGTCTCGGACTTGATCAGCAGCTCACCACGCGGATGCGGCCGGTCGGTGCGGAAGTAGCCGAGGTCGGGCACGTCGACCAGTTTGTAGTCGGTGATCGGCGGCCGCGCCACCTGACCGTCGACGAAGATCGCGCCGGCCTCGGTGGACCCGTAGCCGTCGACGAGGTGCATGTCGAGCAGCGTCTCGACGAACGCCTTCATGTCCGCCGACATCGGCGCCGAACCGGTGGCGGCCGAGACGTACCGTCCGCCGAGCACGTGCTGGCGCAGGTGGTCCAGCACCTCGGCCTCGGCGGCCTGCGCGTCGGCACCCTCGCCGATGCGGCGGTCCACCTCCCTGCCGAACTCGGCGAAGATCATGTCCCAGATCCGCGGCACGAAGCTCATCTGCGTGGGCCGAACCAGCACGAGATCCTCGAGCAGGGTCGAAAGATCGCTGCGCGCAGCGAAATACGCGGTGCCGCCGGCGCCCAGGGTGGCGTACAGGCCCCCGCGCGCCATCATGTGGCTCATCGGCATGAAGTTGAGCGTGATCGAGGGCAGCGGCTCACCACCGCCCCACTGCGCGAGTGCGGACCGCCGCCACGATCCGGCGACGATCTTGCGCAGGTACATCGCGCCTTTGGGGGTGCCGGTGCTTCCGGAGGTGTAGATGAGCAGCGCGAGGGTGTCGGCGTCGTCGCCGTCGGCGACGTACGGCTGCGGTGCGGGCAGCGCGCGGCCCCGGGTCAGAACGTCGGGAAGGGTCTCGACCACGACCCCGGCGCCGGCGAGCCGAGAGGTCGCGGCCTCGACTACCGCACGGTGGTCGTCGACTTCGGCGCGGTAGTCGAAGACGACCACGCGCCCGACGGGGTGGCCGGTCAGCCCGAGTTCGACGGCGTCGTCGAGGAAGTCGACGCTCGAGGCGATCGCGACCGGTTCGGTCTCCGCGGCGATGGGGCGCAGCTGGGTGACCGGTGCGCTGGTCTGCAGCGGTACCGCGACCGCGCCCGTGTAGGTCAGCGCCATGTCGACGGTGGTGTAGTCGGTGCTGCTGAAGCCGAGGATGGCGACGCGGTCGCCGTGACGCACGCCGTCGGTGGTGAGCGCGGCGGCGAGTGCGGTGACGCGGTCGGACAGCTCGCGGTAGGAGATGGTGTCGAAGCGGGGGAGCAGCTGAGCCGTTGTGCGGCCGGTCGCCGGATCGGCGACGAACTGCACTGCGCGTTCGCCGAGCGCGGGGCGGTCGGCGTAACCGTCGAGCACCGTCCGCATGATCTCGGGCAGCGAAAGGTCGGGGGCTTCGATGGCGCGGGCGACGTCCTCGTCGGGGCGTGCGGCGGCGAACTGTTCGTCGGTGGCGTACAGGTCCTCGACGCGACGTTCGAGTCGCGCTTCGCGGGTCTGGATGGACATCAAGATCCTTCACACAATTGGGGATAGGCAATCAAAGGAATCGGCGGCGCGACGCTGCGCCTGACTTTTACTACGTTAGTCAAACTAATCGTATTCCTGGCTGGCCGAAACCTGTCAGCCGGCTGTGAATCGGCCCGAGGTGGTCGGGTTACACCGGTGCGCAGTCGGGTACCCGAGGCCCACGACATAGGAGGCAACAATGATCGGTTCTGAGCGCGCAGACCGCCCTCGCGGCGGCCGCATGAGGATCCCCAGGAGCCGCGGCGCGGCCAGCGGATTCCTACTCGTCCTGCTCGGCCTGTGGGGTGCGCTCATCCCGTTCGTCGGGCCGTATTTCGACTTCGCGTTCACGCCGGATCAACCGTGGACGTGGACCACAGGTAGGGGCTGGCTGGAAGTGCTGCCCGGCGCGGTGGCCGTCGTCGGCGGTCTGCTGCTGCTGACCTCGCGCAACCGTGCCACGGCCGTGCTCGGCAGCTGGCTGGCCGTCGCGTCCGGGGCCTGGTTCGTGGTCGGTCGAGCGCTGGCCGGTCCGCTCGGCTTGGGTCAGGCGGGCACGCCCGTCGCCGCGGCCGACACCAAGCGGGTGTGGCTGGAGCTGACCTACTTCTACGGCCTCGGTGCGCTGATCGTGTTCCTCGGTGCGCTGGCGCTCGGCCGTTTGACGGTGCGCAGCGTCCGCGACGTCGAGTACGCGCGGCGCCCGCTGACCACCGATGAGCATGTCGCCGCTCCGGTGACCCACACCGGCCCGCAGCCGGTCGCGCACACCGGGCCGCATCCCGCGGCGCCCGTCGCGGCCAACGCGCCGACCGAGGTGATGGCCCCGCAGCAGCAGCCGGTCAAGCGCCGGCGCGGGCTGCGGGACATGTTCCACCGCGGCGGCCGCGGCCGCACCCTGGTCAATCACTGAGGGGCACCTCGTGTGAGGGCCGCAGGAGATCCCGGTCGCCGGGGAACCCGAGGGGTGGCGACCGGGATCTCGGCTTTCGCGACTCAGCCGATGTAGGCCATGACGTGCTTGATGCGGGTGTAGTCCTCCAACCCGTACATCGACAGATCCTTACCGTGGCCCGACGACTTGTAGCCGCCGTGCGGCATCTCGGCCACAAGCGGGATGTGGGTGTTGATCCACACGCAGCCGAAGTCCAGCGCCGCCGAGACCCGCAGCGCCCGGGACACGTCCCTGGTCCACACCGATGACGCCAGCCCGTACTCCACACCGTTTGCCCACGCGATCGCCTCGTCCTCGTCGGAGAAGCTCTGCACGGTGATCACCGGTCCGAAGATCTCCTGCTGGATCATCCGGTCGTCCTGCAGCAGCCCGCCCACCACGGTCGGCTCGACGTAGAAACCCTTGTCGCCCTGGCGGTTTCCGCCGACCGCGACCTTGGCGTGCGAGGGCACGTCCTCGAAGAAGCTCAGCACGCGGTCGAGCTGGTTGGCGTTGTTGACCGGCGGCACCCAGGCGTCCTCGTCGTCGGCCGGCTTGCCGAAGGTCGTCGTCGCGGCCTTGGCCTGTTCGGCGAGCGCATCGGTGAGGTCGGAGGCGATCCGCGCGGGGGCGAGCACCCGCGTCGCCGCCGTGCAGTCCTGACCGGCGTTGAAGTAGCCGGCCGTCGCGATCCCCTCGGCGGCCGCGGCGATGTCGGCGTCGTCGAACACGATCACCGGGGCTTTACCGCCGAGCTCGAGGTGGGTGCGCTTGAGGTTGCCGCCCGCACTGACCGCGACCGCGCGACCCGCCGCGACCGATCCGGTGATCGCGACCATCTCCGGCGTGGGGTGGGCCACCAGGTTGGCGCCGGTCACCCGGTCGCCGGTGACGACGTTGAGCACCCCCGGCGGCAGGTGCTTGGCGGCCAGTTCGGCCAGCATCACCGTGGTGACCGGGGTGGTGTCGCTCGGTTTGATGACGACGGTGTTGCCCGCCGCGATCGCCGGGCAGATCTTCCAGATCGCCATCATCATCGGGTAGTTCCACGGCGCCACCTGCCCGACGACGCCGACCGGCTCCCTGCGGATCCACGACGTGTGGTTCTCCATGTACTCCCCGGCGGACTTGCCCTCCAGAACACGCGCCGCGCCTGCGAAGAACCGGATCTGGTCGACCATGGGCGGGATCTCCTCGGCCATGGTCACGTGGTTGGGCTTACCGGTGTTGCGGCCCTCGGCGGCGACCAGGTCCTCGGCCGCCTTCTCCACCTCGTCGGCGAAGTCGAGCAGCGCCTTCTGCCGCTGGGCCGGCGTCGTGCGCTTCCACTCCTTGAAAGCCGTCGACGCAGCCCCATAGGCGTTGTCGATGTCCTGCTCGTTGGACACCGGGGCGGTGCCGTACTGCTCCCCGGTGCTGGGGTCGACCAGCGGCATGGTGGCCCCGCTGACCGAATCGACCAGTTCGCCGCCGATGAAGTTCTTGACCGTTGTCATGCAGTGGGCTCCTTGTCTGTCAGAGGTCGCGCAGGAGGAGGGCCAGCACGTCGAGGCCCTCGTTGAGCAGGTCATCGCTGATGGCCAGCGGCGGCAGGAAGCGCAGCACGTTGCCGTAGGTGCCGCACGTCAGGACGATGACGCCCGCGGCGTGCGCACCTGCGGCGAGCGCCTTGGCCAGGTCGGCGTCGGGTTCGGTGGTGCCCGGTTTGACGAGTTCGACGGCGATCATCGCGCCGCGCCCGCGGATGTCACCGATGCGGTCGTCCTCGGCCTGCAGCCGGCCCAGCCGGTCCTTCATCAGGGTCTCGATCGCCGCCGCCCGCTCGACCATGCCCTCGGATTCGATGGTCTCGATGGTGGCCAGTGCCGCGGCGCAGGCGACGGGGTTGCCGCCGTAGGTGCCGCCGAGGCCGGAGACGTGCGGGGCGTCCATGATCTCGGCGCGCCCGGTGACCGCCGACAGCGGCATACCGTCGGCGATGCCCTTGGCGGTGACGATCAGGTCGGGTTCGATGCCTTCGTGTTCGCACGCGAACATCCGGCCGGTGCGGGCGAATCCGGTCTGCACCTCGTCGGCGATGAACACCACCTCGTTGCGGCGGCACCAGTCGAGCAGGGTGGGCAGGAAGCCCTCGGCGGGCACGATGAACCCGCCCTCGCCCTGGATCGGCTCGATGATCACCGCGGCCAGGTTGCCCGCGCCGACCTGTTTGTCGATCACGTCGATCGCGCGGCGCGCGGCCAGCTCACCGTCGGTGGCGAGTTCCTTGCCGAACTCGGCGTCGCGGAAGGGATAGGACAGGGGAGCGCGGTAGATCTCCGGCGCGAACGGGCCGAAGCCGTGCTTGTAGGGCATCACCTTGGCGGTCAGCGCCATCGTGAGGTTGGTGCGGCCGTGGTAGGCGTGGTCGAAGGACACCACCGCCGACCTGCCGGTGTACGACCGCGCGATCTTGATCGCGTTCTCCACCGCCTCGGACCCGGAGTTGAACAGCGCCGACCGTTTGTCCCCGCTGCCGGGGGTGAGCCGGTTCAGCGCCTCGGCGACGGCGACATACCCCTCATAGGGCGTGACCATGAAGCAGGTGTGGGTGAACTGCGCGGCCTGGGCGCCGACCGCCTCGACCACCCGCGGTGACGCGTTGCCGATGGTCGTGACCGCGATACCCGATCCGAGATCGATGAGCCGGTTGCCGTCGACGTCCTCGACGATTCCACCCTGCGCACGCGCCGCGTAGACCGGCATCGTGGTGCCGACACCGCGCGATACGGCGGCCGCCTTGCGGTCGATGAGCTGCTGCGACTTCGGGCCGGGAATGGCCGTGGCGAGGTGGCGGCTCTGCTCGAGGGTGCTCACGTGAAAACTCCTGCATCGAAATGGGGTCGCGGCGGATCGCGCAGCAATGAGCCTAGTCGGCGCGGCAATGATCTGCGGCGGGAAACGACCGTCGCGACGCGGCTTCGCCATCGATTGCGCAGTCCCGGGCCGCGAATTGTGCGATTTCCGTGGACGACGGCCTGGTGCGCGGGTTCGCTCGCGACGGCATGTCCGGTGCGGAGGCGGTGGATGGCACACTGGTCAACTACGAGGCGCCTGTTTTCCGGGGGGATGAACGGTGCCGTGACCGCGAATACCTCGAAACGAAAGACGCTTGCTGTTATGGATCTGGTCGTATTCCTACCCCTGCTCATCATCATGGGCGCGTTCATGTTCTTCGCCTCGCGGCGTCAGAAGAAGGCCATGCAGGCCACCATCGATCTGCACAACTCGCTGCAGATCGGCGACCGCGTCCACACCACCTCCGGCCTGCAGGGCACCATCACCGGCATCACCGACGACAACGTCGACCTGGAGATCGCCCCCGGCGTGGTCACCACCTGGATGAAGCTCGCCGTGCGGGACAAGATCGAGCCGGCCGACGCCCTCGACACCGACGATTCGCCGGCCACCGAGGTCTTCGACAGCCCGGTCGCCGAGACCGGTGCCGACCCCGACCGGTCCAAGCGGGACTGACCCACAGGGAGACTGACAGCCAATCCGTCAGCGGCCGCACGTACCCTTTGCGGTGCTGACGAACTGAAACCCGAGGGGACCCAAGCAACGTGGCATCGTCTTCGGCGCCGGTACATCCTGCCCGCTATCTGTCGCTCTTCCTGGTGCTTCTGGTCGGCGCTTTCCTCCTTGTCTTCCTGACCGGGGACAAGAAAGCGCAACCGAAGCTCGGAATCGACCTGCAGGGCGGTACCCGCGTCACCCTGACCGCACGCACCCCGGACGGCTCACCGCCGTCCCGGGAGTCGCTGGCGCAGGCCCAGCAGATCATCAGCGCGCGTGTCGACGGCCTGGGTGTCTCGGGTTCCGAGGTCGTCGTCGACGGCGACAACCTCGTGATCACGGTCCCCGGCAACGACGGCAACGAGGCGCGCAACCTGGGTCAGACGGCGCGGCTGTACATCCGCCCCGTCGTCCACGCGATGCCCGCCCAGCCCAAGCCGCAACCGGGTGAGCAGGGGCAGCAGCCGGGTCAGGCGCCCGCGCAGCCGGGCGGTCCGGCGGTCCCGGGCATCCCCGGCCTGGTTCCCGAACCCGGACCCGGTCAGCCGCAGCAGGCGCCGCCGCCCCCGAATCCGGCGCCCGCGCCCGCACCGCAGCCTCGGCCGTTCCCGCAGCAGCCGGCCCCGTCGCCGACCGAGCCGGCCCCGGCTCCGGCCCCCGCGCCTGCCCCGGCACCCGATCCGACCCCGGCGCCGCAGGCCCCGAACGAACGCGCCGACCTCGCCCAGCGCATCGCCGACGAGAAGCAGCTGCGCCAGAGCACCGATCCGTCGATCCAGCTGCTGGCCCTGCAGTTCCAGGCCACCCGCTGCGGCGAGGACGACGTCCTGGCCGGCAACGACGACCCGAACCTGCCGCTCATCACGTGCTCGACCGACGGGCAGACGGTCTACCTGCTGAACAAGTCGATCCTCAGCGGTGAGCAGATCGCCAGCGCCTCCTCGGGCCTGGACAACCAGCGCGGCGAGTACGTCGTCGACCTGCAGTTCAAGGACGAGGGCGCCAAGATCTGGGCGGACTTCACCGCGGCCAACGTGGGCACGCAGACCGCGTTCACGCTCGACTCCCGGGTGGTCAGCGCCCCCGAGATCCAGGAGGCCATCCCCGGTGGCCGCACCCAGATCACCGGACGCTTCACCCAGCAGACGGCGACCGAACTCGCCAACGTCCTCAAGTACGGTTCGCTGCCGCTGTCGTTCGAATCCTCGGAGGCCGAGACGGTCTCGGCGACGCTGGGTCTGGCATCCCTGAAGGCCGGTCTGATCGCCGGTGCGGTCGGGCTCGCGGCGGTGCTGCTGTACTCGCTGCTGTATTACCGCGTGCTCGGCGTGCTGATCGCCCTGTCGCTCGCGCTCGCCGGGGCAATGGTGTTCGCGATCCTGGTCCTGCTCGGCCGCTACATCAACTACACGCTCGACCTGGCCGGTATCGCCGGTCTCATCATCGGTATCGGCACCACCGCGGACTCCTTCGTCGTGTTCTTCGAACGCATCAAGGACGAGATCCGCGAGGGCCGCTCGTTCCGGTCCGCGGTACCCCGCGGTTGGGCGCGCGCCCGCAAGACGATCGTGTCCGGCAACGCGGTGACGTTCCTGGCCGCGGCGGTGCTGTACTTCCTGGCCGTCGGCCAGGTCAAGGGCTTCGCGTTCACCCTCGGCCTCACGACGATCCTCGACGTCGTCGTGGTGTTCCTGGTGACCTGGCCGCTGGTGTTCCTGGCGTCGAAGACGACGTGGGCGGCCAAGCCGGCGTTCAACGGCCTGGGCGCGGTCCAGCAGATCGCACGCGAACGACGGGCGGCCGCACACGCGACCGCAGGACGGGGATAGGCAATGGTGGTGAACAAGCGGACCCCCGACACCGCCAAGACGGCGGGCGCCGAGGCGGCGCCCAAACATGGGTTCTTCGTCCGGCTCTACACCGGTACCGGCGCCTTCGAGGTCATCGGGCGCCGCAAGATGTGGTACGCCATCAGCGGTGTGATCGTTTTGGTCGTGCTGGCCAGCATGCTGCTGCGCGGCTTCACGTTCGGCATCGACTTCGAAGGCGGGACCAAGGTCTCGATGCCGGTCGCGGGCGCCAACGGCAACGCCGAGACCACCCAGGTCGAGACCGTGTTCAGCGACACCCTCGGCCGGGCGCCCGAATCGGTGGTCACGGTCGGCAGCGGCAGTTCGGCGACCGTGCAGATCCGCTCGGAGACCCTGACCAACGACGAGGCCAACGAACTGCGCACCGCACTGTTCGACCGCTTCAAGCCCTTCGGGGAGAACGGGCAGCCGAGCGAACAGGCCATCAGCGATTCGGCGGTCTCGGAGACCTGGGGCGGCCAGATCACCAAGAAGGCGCTGATCGCGCTCGCGGTGTTCCTCGTCCTCGCCGCGCTCTACATCGGTGTGCGCTACGAGCTGTGGATGGCGATCGCGGCGATGGCGACGCTGTTCTTCGACCTCATCGTCACCGCGGGCGTCTACTCGTTGGTGGGCTTCGAGGTGAGCCCGGCCACGGTGATCGGCCTGCTCACGATCCTCGGCTTCTCGCTGTACGACACGGTCATCGTGTTCGACAAGGTCGAGGAGAACACCCACGGTTTCGAACACACCACCCGCCGGACATTCGCCGAACAGGCAAACCTCGCGGTCAACCAGACGTTCATGCGCTCGATCAACACCAGCCTGATCTCGGTGCTGCCGATCATCGCGCTGATGGTGATCGCGGTGTGGCTGCTGGGTGTCGGAACGCTGATGGACCTCGCGCTCGTGCAGCTGGTCGGCGTGATCGTCGGCACCTACTCGTCGATCTTCTTCGCCACCCCGCTGCTCGTGACGCTGCGCGAACGCACCCAGCTGGTGCGCGACCACAACCGCCGGGTGTTCAAGCGCCGCGGCGGCAGGTCGGCGGCGGTCACGGCCGCCGCCGAGGGCGACGATGTGGTCGACGAGGACGACGACGAGCCGGAGAAGGTCTCGGCCACCTCGACGGCTTCCGCTGCCTCCCCGGCCTCGACCGCCGAGAAGCCGGCGCCCGGCGCCAAACCGTCGCGGCCGACCAGCAGGCCCAGCCGCCCCACCGGTAAGCGCACCCCGCGGGGCCGGTAGCCCCCGATGGCTGTTGGGATCCGGCGGGCCGCCATGGCGGCGGCGGTCGCCACAGTGACGGTCGCCGGGGTGGTCTCCTGCGGTTCGGGCGCGGCGGACGCGGTCGACTACGCCGTCGACGGCGCGCTGGTCAGCTACAACACCAACACCGTCGCCGGTGCCGCGTCCGGCGGGCCGCAGGCGTTCGCCCGCGTCCTGCTCGGCTTCAACTACCACGGCCCCGAGGGCCAGGTGATCGGTGACCACGACTTCGGCACCATCGCCGTGGTGGGCCGGGCGCCGCTGGTGCTCGACTACCAGATCAACGACAAGGCCGTCTACTCCGACGGTAAGCCGGTGACCTGCGACGACCTCGTGCTGGCGTGGGCGTCGCAGTCCGGTCGCTATCCGCGCTTCGACGCCGCCAACCGCGGCGGGTACAGCGACGTCGTCTCGGTCGACTGCGCACCCGGGCAGAAACGCGCGCGGGTGTCGTTCGCGCCGGACCGCAGCTTCAGCGACTTCGGGCAGCTGTTCAGCGCGACCTCGTTGATGCCGTCGCACGTCATCGCCGATGAACTCGGCGTCGACGTCACCACCGCGCTGACGAGAGGCGACCAGCCCGTCGTCGACCGCATCGCCGATGCGTGGAACACCATCTGGGACCTCAAACCCGGCCTGAGCGATGAAGACCTGGCGAAGTTCCCGTCGTCGGGGCCCTACAAGCTCGCCTCGGTCACCGAGGAGGGTGCGGTCACGCTGACCGCCAACGACAAGTGGTGGGGCACCAAACCCGTCACCAACCGGATCACGGTGTGGCCGCGCGGCGCCGACATCCAGGACCGCGTCAACGAGGGCGCCTACGACGTGGTGGACATCGCCGCCGGATCGTCGGGCATCCTCAACATGCCCGACGACTACGTCCGCACCGACAGTGCCTCGGCCGGTATCGAACAGCTCGTCTTCGCCCCGCGCGGACCGCTGGCCGCCCCGCCGGCCCGCCGCGCGCTCGCGCACTGCACGCCCCGCGACGTGATCGCCCGCAACGCCGAGGTCCCGGTCGCGAACTCGCGGCTCAACCCCGCCGACGAGAACGCCTTCGCCACCGCGGAGTCCAGCCCCGAGGCCGCACAGTTCACCGCCGCCAACGCCGACGCCGCCCGCGACGCGCTGGACAACCGGCCGCTGCGGGTGCGCATCGGCTACCAGAGCCCCAACGCCCGGCTGGCCGCGACCGTCGGCGCCATCGCCAAGGCGTGCGCCCCGGCCGGGATCGAGGTGGTCGACGCCGCCGGACCGACCGTCGGGCCACTGACGCTGCGCGCCAACGAGATCGACGCCCTGCTGGCCAGCACAGGCGGCGCGCCGGGCAGCGGGTCGACCGGGTCCTCGGCGCTGGACGCCTACGCACTGCACTCCGGCAACGGCAACAACCTCAGCGGATACGCCAACCCCCGCATCGACGGCATCATCGGCGCGCTGGCGGTCACCTCCGATCCCAAGGAGCTCGCCCGCCTGCTCGGCGAGGGCGCGCCGATCCTGTGGGGCGATATGCCGACCCTGCCGCTGTACCGTCAGCAGCGCACGCTGCTCACGTCGTCGAAGATGTACGCGGTGGTCGGCAATCCGACCCGATGGGGTGCGGGTTGGAACATGGACCGTTGGAGGCTGTCGCAGTGACCGACATCGCGCGGGTGATCGCGTCGTTGATGCGTGAGGTGCCCGACTTCCCCGAACCCGGGATCCAGTTCAAGGACCTCACCCCGCTGCTCGCCGACGCCCGCGGGCTCGCCCAGGTCACCGACGCGCTGGCTGCCACCGCCGAGGGCGCCGACCTGATCGCCGGCATCGACGCCCGCGGCTTCCTGTTGGGCGCGGCGGTGGCGCTCAAGTTGGGCACCGGCGTGCTGGCGGTGCGCAAGGGCGGCAAGCTGCCGCCCCCGGTGCACTCCCAGACCTACGACCTCGAATACGGGTCGGCGACGCTGGAGATCCCCGCCGACGGCCTCGACATCACCGGCCGCACCGTCGTCATCATCGACGACGTGCTGGCCACCGGCGGGACCGTCGCCGCCACTCAGCGGCTGCTGACCAGCGGCGGCGCCGAGGTGCGCAACGCCGCGGTGGTGCTGGAACTGACCGCGCTGAACGGCCGCGACGTGGTCAAACCGCTGCCCGTCACCAGCCTCTACACGGTCTGAGGGATATCCTCGAAGTCTGCGCGGCCGGACCAGCGGGGGACGAGGAGGTGGACTGATGGCGGACGACACGACCACGAAGACGACGACCACCGCACCGCTGCCGATCGCCGACATCCCCGAATCTCCCGACGCCGCCAAACCCGAGGCGCCCAAGACCACCAGCGCCTCCCGGCGGGTGCGGGCCCGCCTGGCCCGCCGGATGACCGCCCAGCGCAGCGCGGTGAACCCCGTGCTCGAACCGCTGGTCGCGGTGCACCGCGAGTTCTACCCCAAGGCCGATCTGACGCTGCTGCAGAAGGCCTACGAGGTCGCCGAGCAGCGGCACGCCGACCAGATGCGCCGCTCCGGGGATCCCTACATCACCCATCCGCTGGCCGTGGCCAACATCCTGGCCGAACTCGGGATGGACACCACCACGCTGATCGCGGCGCTGCTGCACGACACCGTCGAGGACACCGGCTACACCCTCGAGGCGCTGACCGCCGAGTTCGGCGCCGAGGTCGGCCACCTCGTCGACGGGGTCACCAAACTCGACAAGGTCGCGCTGGGCACCGCCGCCGAGGGCGAGACCATCCGCAAGATGATCATCGCGATGGCGCGGGATCCGCGGGTGCTGGTCATCAAGGTCGCCGACCGGCTGCACAACATGCGCACCATGCGGTTCCTGCCACCGGAGAAGCAGGCCCGAAAAGCCCGCGAGACACTGGAAGTCATTGCCCCACTTGCCCATCGGCTCGGGATGGCGACTGTCAAGTGGGAGCTCGAAGATCTGTCGTTCGCGATCCTGCACCCCAAGAAGTACGACGAGATCGTGCGGCTGGTCGCCGACCGGGCGCCGTCGCGCGACACCTACCTGGCCAAGGTGCGGGCCGAGATCGTCAACACCCTGACCAAGTCGAAGATCAACGCGACCGTCGAGGGCCGGCCGAAGCACTACTGGTCGATCTACCAGAAGATGATCGTCAAGGGCCGCGACTTCGACGACATCCACGACCTGGTGGGTGTGCGCATCTTGTGCGACGAGATCCGCGACTGTTACGCCGCCGTCGGCGTCGTGCACTCGCTGTGGCAGCCGATGGCGGGCCGGTTCAAGGACTACATCGCCCAGCCGCGCTACGGCGTCTACCAGTCGCTGCACACCACCGTCGTGGGTCCGGAGGGCAAACCGCTCGAGGTGCAGATCCGCACCCGCGACATGCACCGCACCGCCGAGTACGGGATCGCCGCGCACTGGCGGTACAAGGAAGCCAAGGGCCGCAACGGGTTACCGGCCGGCCACACCGCCGCCGAGATCGACGACATGGCGTGGATGCGTCAGCTGCTCGACTGGCAGCGGGAGGCCGCCGACCCCGGCGAGTTCCTGGAGTCGCTGCGCTACGACCTCGCGGTGCAGGAGATCTTCGTGTTCACGCCCAAGGGTGACGTGATCACGCTGCCCGCCGGCTCCACCCCGGTCGACTTCGCCTACGCCGTGCACACCGAGGTGGGGCACCGCTGTATCGGCGCCCGGGTCAACGGCAGGCTGGTGGCACTCGAGCGCAAACTCGAGAACGGTGAGGTCGTCGAGATCTTCACCTCCAAGGCCCAGGGGGCGGGCCCGTCGCGGGACTGGCAGACGTTCGTGGTGTCCCCGCGCGCGAAGGCCAAGATCCGTCAGTGGTTCGCCAAGGAGCGCCGCGAGGAGGCGCTCGAGGCCGGTAAGGACGCGATCGGCCGCGAGGTGCGCCGCGGTGGACTTCCGTTGCAGCGCTTGATGAATGCCGAGTCGATGGCGGCGCTGGCGCGCGAGCTGCGCTACCTCGACGTGTCCGCGCTCTACACCGCAGTCGGCGAGGGTCACGTATCGGCCCGCCACGTCGTGCAGCGGCTGCTGGCCCAGCTCGGCGGGGATGAGGCCGCCGAGGACGAACTGGCCGAACGCTCCACCCCTGCCACCATGCCGGTGCGGCAGCGCAGCACCGACGACACCGGGGTGTCGGTGCCCGGCGCACCCGGTGTGCTCACCAAACTCGCCAAGTGCTGCACCCCGGTGCCCGGTGACCAGATCATGGGGTTCGTCACCCGCGGTGGCGGGGTCAGCGTGCACCGCACCGACTGCACCAACGCCTCGTCGCTGCAGGAGCAGGCCGAACGCATCATCGACGTGGAATGGGCGCCGTCGCCGTCGTCGGTGTTCCTGGTCGCCATCCAGGTGGAGGCGCTCGACCGGCACCGGCTGCTGTCCGATGTCACCCGGGTGCTCGCCGACGAGAAGGTCAACATCCTGTCGGCGTCGGTCACCACCTCCAACGACCGGGTCGCGATCAGCCGCTTCACCTTCGAGATGGGCGACCCCAAACACCTCGGCCACCTGCTGCGGGTGGTGCGCAACGTCGAGGGTGTCTACGACGTCTACCGCGTGACGTCGGCGGCCTGATCCGTGGCGACCGTCGCGCAGCACCTCATCGCCACGCTGACGGCCAGTGGGGTGCGCCGGGTCTACGGCTTGCCGGGGGACAGCCTCAACGGATTCACCGACGCGATCCGCCGCTCGGACGGCATCAGCTGGGAGCACGTACGCCACGAGGAGGCGGCGGCGTTCGCCGCGACCGCCGACGCCGCGCTCACCGGACAGCTCGCGGTGTGCGCGGGCAGCTGCGGCCCGGGCAACCTGCACCTGATCAACGGCCTGTACGACGCGCAACGCACCCGGGTGCCGGTCCTCGCGGTGGCCGCCCACATCCCGATCGCCGAGATCGGCTCCGGCTACTTTCAGGAGACCCATCCGCAGGAGCTGTTCCGCGAGTGCAGCGTGTACTGCGAGCTGGTTCCCAACGCCGAGTCGGCGCCCCGGATCTTCCAGATGGCGATGCGCGCCGCGGTCGAACAGTCCGGGGTGGCCGTCGTGGTGGTGCCCGGTGAGGTGTTCCAGGCGCGGCTGTCCGGCGGTCGGTGGACCGACCGGCCGGTGCTGCCGACACGGTCGGTGCTGCGCCCCGACGACGCATCCCTGCGCCGGGCAGCCGATCTGCTCAACGCCGCGTCGCGGGTGACGATCCTCGGCGGTGCGGGCACCGCGGGCGCCCACGCCGAGGTGATGACGCTGGCCGGGCTGCTGCAGTCGCCGATCGTGCACGCGTTCCGGGGTAAGGAACACCTCGAGTGGGACAACCCCTACGACGTCGGGATGACCGGGCTGCTCGGATACGCCTCGGGGTACAAGGCGATCAAGGAAGCCGACCTGCTGCTGATGCTCGGCACCGACTTCCCGTACTCGCAGTTCCTGCCCGAGGACGCCACCGTCGTGCAGGTCGACATCCGGGGCAGCCACCTGGGCAGGCGCACGCACGTGGACCTGGGACTGGTCGGCACCGTCAGGGACACCGTCGACGGGTTGGTGCCGCTGCTGGCACAGAAGGCCGACCGCACCCACCTGGACCGCGCGCAGAACCACTACCGGCGCACCCGGAAGTCGTTGGACGCGTTGGCCGTCAACGACCGCGACCGCACCCCGATCCGGCCCGAGTACGTCGCGGGGGTGGTGGACAAACTCGCCGCCGACGACGCGGTGTTCACCTTCGACGTCGGATCCCCGACGGTGTGGGCCGCCCGCTACCTCACGATGAACGGCCGACGCAGACTCACCGGGTCGTTCACCCACGGCACCATGGCGTGCGCGCTGCCGCACGCGATCGGCGCGCAGACCGCCCACCGGGACCGGCAGGTCGTCGCGCTCGCCGGGGACGGCGGGCTGGCCATGCTGTTCGGTGAACTGCTCACGCTCGTGCAGAACCGGCTTCCGGTGAAGGTCGTGGTGTTCAACAACTCATCGCTGAACTTCGTCGAACTCGAGATGAAGGCCGCGGGTGTGGTGAATTTCGCGACCGGACTGGACAATCCGAACTTCGCCGCCGTCGCCGAGGCGATGGGTATCTTCGGCCGCCGCGTCGAACAACCCGGTGATCTGGAGCAGGCCGTGGCCGATGCGCTCGCCCACGACGGCCCCGCCCTCGTCGACGTCGTGGTGGCGCGCCAGGAGCTGAGCATCCCGCCCGCGATCTCGGCCGAACAGGCCAAGGGGTTCACCGTCTACGCGATCCGCACCATCCTGGCCGGCCGCGGTGACGAACTGCTCGATCTGGTCAGCACGAACGTCGCCCGCCGCATCCTCGATTAGCCGAGCGCACTACCCGCCCGCCACTGGTCCCACGGCAGCGACCAGTCGCCGTTCTGCTCCAGTTTCAGCGGCGGGCCGCCGGTGTTGCGCACCTCGACGACATCGCCGGGAACGGAGAAGTCGTAGAACCACTTCGCGTGCTCGGCGCTGAGGTTCAGACAGCCGTGTGAGACGTTGGTGTTGCCCTGCGCCCACACCGTGGACTCCAGCTGATGCAGGTAGATGCCGTCGATGCTGATGCGGGTCGCGTACGGGACCGTCGTGCGGTAGCCGAGCCGCGACCCGGTCGGCAGCCCGTAGGTCGAGGAGTCCATGACGACCGGGTTCTCCTTGCCGAGCACGGTGTAGATGCCCGGCGGTGTCCAGAACGTCAGCGTGGTGCCGCCGATGGTCTCGGTGCCGCCCATGCCCATCGACGTCGGCATGGTGCGGACCAGTTTCCCGTTCTCGAACACGCTGACCTGTTTGGTCTTGTCGTCGGCGATGGACACGTGTGCGTCGCCGATGCGGAAGCTGACGCGCCGGTTCTCCTGCCCGTACAGTCCGTCGCCGAGGTCGGCGCCGTAGAGATTCGCGGCCACAGTCACTTTCGTGCCGGGGGCGTAGTAGTGCTCGGGGCGCCAGTGCGCGGTCCTGTCGTCGACCCAGTACCAGGATCCGGTCACCGGCGGGTCGGTGCTGACCACGAGGCGGCGTTCGGCGGCGGCGCGGTCGGCGATCCCGTCGTGGAAGCGGGCCACCACGACGGTGCCCACCCCGTAGGTGGCCCCCTCGACCAGCTCGGTCCACACCGGGGTGGTCAGCACGACCGAGGTCTGGTCCGACGGGGTCACCGTCGAGAACGTGGACGTCTGCGCCGCGGGCATCCCGCCGACGCCGCGGCTGTGCACCGTCAGCGTGTACGTGCGGCCGTAGCCGAGTTGCTCGGTGGGCCGCCACGCGGTGCGGTCGGGGGTCATGGTCCCGGCGATCACCCGGCCGGACTCGTTGGTCATCTCGACGTCGGTCAGCGTGCCCGCTCTCGCGTGCACGAAGACCGGGACGGCGGGGGAGACGTCCTCGGCGGCGGCGGGCGGGTTGACGGTCACCTCGGCGGGCGCCGGGGGGCGGACCGACGACGCGCTGGCCACCGGCGAACTGACCTGTTCGCGGGCGCAGTGCCGGCAGCCGGAATCGGCCGGCGACGCGGGCAGCGACGCGGTCGCGATCACGAGCGCGGCCAGGAAGGCGAGCCGTAGGCGGTCGCCGAGGAGGTCGGACATGGGGGTGTGTTTTCCCGTCGAGCAGAAGGAGGAGCCACCATGGTACGAGTCCGCCGACACCCGGTGACGCCCCGCCCGTCACGAAACCGTTGCCCTTCGATATCCGTTGCGAGGAGCCCCAATTGCCGGTCGCGCGGGTTCAGTCGAGCCGCGCCGAGGTGATCGTGACCGGTGCGGCGGGGGCGCCGTCGTCACCGCTGCCGCGCACCCCGCGGGCGGCGATCTTGTCCAGCGTCGCCAGCCCGGTCTCGTCGATCGTGCCGAACACCGTGTAGGTCGGCGGCAGTTGGGTGTCGCCGTAGACGAGGAAGAACTGGCTGCCGTTGGTGCCCGGCCCGGTGTTGGCCATCACCAGCGAGCCGCGCGGGTACACGATCGGACGGCGCAGGTTCGGATCCGACAGCCGGTACTGGTTGGTCGGGTACTCGTTGGGGAACCGGTAGCCCGGGCCGCCGATACCGGTGCCGGTCGGGTCGCCGCACTGCAGCACCTTCATGGCGCGCGCGGTGGTCAGCCGGTGGCAGGTGGTGTCGTCGAAGAATCCCTGCTGCGCCAGGCTCGCGAAATTGTTGACCGTGCACGGTGACTTGCCGTTGTCGAGTTGCAGGCCGATGTTGCCCTGGGTGGTGGAGATGCTCGCGCTGATCGTCGCGGGGGTGGTGGGCACCCGTCCGCTGCGCGGCGGGGTGACCGGCGCGTCGGCGGGCAGATCGCCCTTGGGGTACTGGCAGTTGGCGCCGAGGTTGCGGGGTGCGACGAACTCGGGCAGCCCGTCACCCGACGGCGCCCCGGCGCTGATCCGCGGGGAGCCGTCGTCGACTTGCGTGTCCTCGACGTAGCGGGCCAGCGCGGTCAGGAAGAGCAGGCTGAACACCACGACGACGACCGTCAGCACCGTCATCACGTAGCCGATGACCAGACCGGCCACCGCCAGCCCGCGGCCGTCCTCGCCGGTGCGCTTGATCTGGGACAGCGACACGTGGCCGAACACGATGCCCAGCGGTGCGAACAGGAATGCGCACACCAGCGCGGCGACGGCGAAGGTATTGGTGCGGCGCGGCGGCGGGTAGCCGCCCGGATACCCGGGCGGGTACACCGGCGGCGGATACGGCCCCGGCGGGTAGCTCATCAGTCGAGCAGGATCGACTTGACCTGGACGTCGGTGGCGGGCGCACCGTCGGGTCCGCCGCCCTTGACGCCGTCGGCGGCGATCTTGTCCAGCGTGGCCAGCCCGGTGTCGTCGATGCGGCCGAACACGGTGTACCCGGGCGGCAGTTGGGAGTCCTGGTAGACCAGGAAGAACTGGCTGCCGTTGGTGTTGGCGCCGGCGTTGGCCATCGCGATCGTGCCGCGCGGGTAGAGCACCGCTTCCTGCAGCGCCGGATCGTCGGGCTGGTACTGGTTGGTCGGGTACTCGTTGGCGAACTTGTAGCCCGGTCCACCGGTGCCCTTACCGGTCGGATCGCCGCACTGCAGCACCGACAACGACGGGGTGGTGGTCAGCCGGTGGCACGGCGTGTCGTTGAAGTAGCCCTGCTGGGCGAGGCTGGCGAAGCTGTTGACCGTGCACGGCGCCTTGGCATTGTCGAGCAGCAGGCCCAGATTGCCCTGGTTGGTCGACATGCTGACGCTGACCTCGGCGGGGTCGGTGGGCACCTGGCCGGTACGCGGCGCGTTGACCGGCTTGCTCGGCTCGCCGGAGGCCGGGTACTGGCAGTCGGCGCCGAGTCCCTCCGGCGGGGCGAAGGCGGGCAGCTGCCCCTCGGCGGTCGGTTCACCCGGGGCCGAGGTGCCGGGCGTGGGGGTGCTTGCCGAGGCGGTGGTGTCCGAGGAATCGCCGTTGTTGAGCACGACGGTCGCCACGATGGCACCGATGACCACGACCGCGGCCACCGCCGACCCGGCGATCGTCGCGATCCGGCGTTTCCGGGCCCGCTCGGCCCGCCGTTCGAGCTGGCGTTCCAGTTTGCGTTTGGCCGCCTCGCGTCGCTGTTCGTTCGTCGGCACCGCCGCTGTCCTCCTCGTCTGCGCGGTCTGAAAGCCGCGTCCGGTCGGCACCGAGTGTGCCAAAAGTTGCTGAGTGTCTGGTGAACGACCCGCTGGAACGGGACACCCCGACCGGCATGGGAAACTGGGATACGTGTTGATCACCGGATTCCCGGCGGGCATGTTGGCGTGCAACTGCTACGTGCTCGCTCAGCGGCCGGGTTCGGACGCGATCGTCGTTGATCCGGGTCAGCGGGCGATGGCCCCGCTGCGCCGCGTCCTCGACGAACACCGCCTGACCCCGGCGGCGGTGCTGTTGACCCACGGCCACATCGACCACATCTGGTCGGCGCAGAAGGTGGCCGACACCTACGGATGCCCGGCCTATATCCACCCCGATGACCGGTTCATGCTGACCGATCCGATCAAGGGGTTCGGCCCCAAGGTGGGGCAGCTGCTCCTCGGGGCCCTGTTCCGCGAGCCGAAACAGGTGGTCGAACTGCAGCGCGACGGCGAGGTCCTCGACCTCGGCGAGATGACGGTCACCGTCGATCACACACCCGGCCACACCAAGGGGTCGGTGGTGTTCCGCCTGGCCGCCGACCGCTCGCAGGTCGCGTTGACCGGCGACACCCTGTTCCGCAACTCGGTGGGTCGCACCGACCTGCCCGGCGGCAGCGGCCGCGATCTGCTCGGCTCCATCCTGACCAAACTGCTGGTGCTCGATGACGACACCGTGGTGCTGCCCGGACACGGGCCGAAGTCCACGATCGGCACCGAACGCCGCGCCAACCCGTTCCTCGAAGGGCTCACTCTGTGACCGACACCGCGTTCCAGGCACCCAAGGGCGTCCCGGACTACCTCCCGCCCGAGTCGGCGCAGTTCGTCGCCGTCCGTGACGGGCTGCTGACCGCCGCGCGCCGCGCCGGATACGGCGATGTGGAGCTGCCGATCTTCGAGGACACCGCGCTGTTCGCCCGCGGTGTGGGTGAGTCGACCGATGTGGTGTCCAAGGAGATGTACACCTTCGCCGACCGCGGCGACCGCTCCGTGACGCTGCGCCCCGAGGGCACCGCCGGGGTGATCCGCGCGGTGATCCAGCACCGGCTCGACCGTGGCGCCCTGCCGGTCAAGCTCTGCTACTCGGGTCCGTTCTTCCGCTACGAGCGTCCCCAGGCGGGGCGCTACCGGCAGCTGCAGCAGGTCGGTGTGGAGGCCATCGGCGTCGACGACCCTGCGCTCGACGCCGAGGTCATCGCCGTCGCCGACGCGGGGTTCCGGTCGCTGGGCCTGTCCGGTTTCCGGCTCGAGATCACCTCGCTGGGGGACGACACCTGCCGGCCGCAGTACCGGGAACTGTTGCAGAACTTCCTGTTCAAGCTCGACCTCGACGAGGAGACCCGGCGACGCGCGGAGATCAACCCGCTGCGGGTGCTCGACGACAAACGGCCCCACGTGCGCGAGATGACCGCCGATGCGCCGGTCATGCTCGACCACCTGTCCGACAGCGCGAAAAAGCATTTCGAGACCGTGCAGGCGCACCTGAAGGCGCTGGACGTGCCGTACGTGATCAATCCGCGAATGGTGCGCGGGCTGGACTACTACACCAAGACCACGTTCGAATTCGTCCACGACGGCCTCGGGGCGCAGTCGGGGATCGGCGGCGGTGGTCGCTACGACGGTCTGATGCGCCAGCTCGGCGGGCAGGACGTGTCGGGCATCGGGTTCGGGCTCGGGGTGGACCGCACCCTGCTCGCGCTGCGCGCCGAGGGCAAGGCCGCGGGGGAGGCCGCGCGGATCGACGTGTACTGCATCCCGTCCGGGCCGGAGGCGAAAGTCGACGCCGCGGTGCTGGCCGCCGAGCTGCGCCGCGCCGGTGTCCGCGTCGACGTGGCCTACGGCGACCGCAGCCTCAAGGCCGCGCTCAAGGCCGCCGACCGCACCGGCGCGTCGATCGCGTTGATCGCCGACCCCGGCGTCAGCGCGGTGAAGGTCAAGGACCTCGGCACCGGCGACCAGGTCGAGGTGGTGCGGGACGCCGTTGTGGCCGAAGTGGTTTCGCGTCTGGGCTAGGGCGTGACCGCGGTGCTGCGGGGGTCGATGAGGATCTTGGCGTGGGACTCCGCCGCGCCCAGCGCCTCGAATGCGGCTGCCACCCCGTCGAGTCCGACGGTTCCGGTGATGAGCGGGGACACGTCGAGGTCGCCGTCGGCCAGCATGTGCAGGGTGTCGCGGAATTCCAGCGGCGTGTAGGCGAACACGAACCGCAGGTCGATCTCCTTGGCGTTGGCCATCGTCGGCTGGATGCGGTCCTCGCCCATGCAGACGCCGACGACGATCACGCGCGACTGCAGCGGCGCGGCGGCGATGACGCCGTCGATCATCCCGGGCAGACCCACGCATTCGAACACGATGGGCCGTTTGGGTCCGGCGGCGCCGAGCGCTTCGGCGGCGCGGTAGAGGTGTGACCAGCCCGGGACGCGGCGCAGCTTCTCCATCGAGCCGACGCCGAGTTCGTAGAGGTCGGGTGCCTTGGTGATGGCGCCGCGCAGCCCGGTGGCCTCGTAGGGGGAGTCCACGGCGGGGTCGACGACGATGTGGGCGCCGCAGCGGGTGGCCAGCGTGCGGCGGGCGGCGGAGAAGTCGCTGGCGACGATGGTGTGCACGCCGAGCGCCTTGAGGTGGCAGATGACGGCGAGGCCGACGGGTCCGCAGCCGATCACGATCGCGACGTCGCGTTTGCGGATCTCGCTGCGCCGCACCGCATGCAGCGCGACGGCCATCGGTTCGGTCAGCGCCGCGGTGTCGAGGTCGAGGCCGTTGGGAACGGCGAAGCTCATCGACGCCTCGGCCAGCACGTTCTCGGCGAAACCGCCGGGCGCCTTGGGGGAGAGCCCGGTGAGGTGGATGCCGTCGGCACCCCGCACCATCGGGAACGACACCACCGGGGTGCCGGCCTTGAATTGCTTGCCGACGCCTTTACCGCGTTCGGCGACCTCACCGCAGAATTCGTGGCCGAGGATCACGGGCGTGTCCCCGCGCATGAAGTCCGGGTAGCCGAGCTGATCCATCACCGGCGTCAGCTCGTCGGCGTGGTCCTTGGCGTGCAGATCGGATCCACAGATCCCGCAGCGCCGCACCTCGAGCAGCAGCTGACCCTTGGCCGGCCGCGGGGTGGGGACGTCGACGACCGACAGGGCACCGCGTTCACATGTGACGGCTCTCATACCGCCTGACAGTAGCCTGCCTCAGATGGCCATCGCCGCCCGCACATCGGCCTCCGACGCCGAGCCGCCGGTGCCGCTGGAGGTGATCCGGCCGGCCTCCAGGATGTAGTACCGCTGCGAGGATTCCAGCGCGAACCCGATGTGCTGTTCGACCAGCAGCACCCCGAGGTCGCCGCGGGCGGTGAGCGCGGTGATCGCGGCCTCGATCTCGGCGACCACCGACGGCTGGATGCCCTCGGTGGGTTCGTCGAGGATGAGGCAGCGCGGGCTGGTGATCAGTGCGCGGGCGATCGCGAGCTGCTGGCGCTGTCCGCCGGAGAGCAGCCCGGCGCGCCGGGTGAGCAATTCCTTGAGGGCGGGGAACAGGTCGAGCTGTTCGTCGATCAGCTGCTTGCCGTTCTTGCGGCCGTCGGCGACCACCTGGAGGTTCTCCGCGGTGGTCAGCTGGCCGAACGACTGCTGGCCCTGCGGGACGTAGGCCAGCCCGCGCGCCACGCGGGCGCTGGGCCGCAGCCGGGTGATGTTCTCCCCGTCGAACAGCACCTGTCCGCCGGTGCATTTGAGCAGGCCGACCGCGGCGCGCAGCAGCGTGGTCTTGCCGGCGCCGTTGTGGCCCATCACCGCGGCGACCCCGTCGGCAGGCACCTCGATGCTGGCGCCGTGGATGACCTCCGAGCGGCCGTAGCCGGTCCGCACGTCGACGAGTTGGAGCATGTCAGTCCCCTTCCGGGAGGGCGTCGTCGGCGATCCCGTCCGCACCGGCGGCGGCGGTGCCGAGGTAGACCTCCTGCACCTTGGGGTTGGCCTGCACGTCGGCGACGGAACCCTCCGCGATCACCTCACCGCGGGCCAGCACCGTCACCGAGGTGGCGAACGCGCGCATGAAGTCCATGTCGTGTTCGACGACGACCACGGTGCGCTCACCGCCGATGCGGCGCAACAGGTTTCCGGTCTCCTCGCGTTCCTCGGTGCTCATCCCGGCGACCGGTTCGTCGAGCAGCAGCACGTCGGCGTTCTGCACCAGCAGCATGCCGATCTCGAGCCACTGCTTCTGCCCGTGGGCGAGCACGCCCGCGGGTTTGTCGGCCATCGCGGTGAGTCCGATGGTCTCGAGCGCCTCCTCGATGGCCGGTGACACCCCGCGCCGTCGCCGCAGCAGTGTCCATGCCGACCGGTGGGCGCCCGCGGCGATGTCCAGGTTCTGCAGCACCGTCAGCTGTTCGAACACACTGGCCGTCTGGAACGTGCGCCCCACCCCGAGTTTGGCGATCTGGTGCACCTTCTTGCCGAGCAGTTCGACACCGGACTTGTTGACCGACCCCGTCGCCGAGACCAGACCGGTGATCGCGTCGATCACGGTGGTCTTCCCCGCCCCGTTGGGTCCGATGAGGAACCGCAGATCGCCCTGGAACAGGGTGAGGTCGACGTCGCTGACCGCCTTGAAGCCGTCGAAATCGACGGTCAGGCCCCGTACTTCGAGGTACTGCGCACCCATCCCGGCGTTGCCGCCTGCGACGGGCTCGCGGTCGGTGGTGGTGGTCATGTGGTGGCTCCCACCGTCTCGGGTTCGGGAGCAGGTTGTGCCGCAGGGGATTCGGCGGCCTTGCGGCGTCGCCGCTTGAGCAGCACGCCGAGCCCGGCCAGGCCGGCCGGGAAGAACCCGACCACCACGATGAACATCAAGCCCTGGGCGTAGATCCATTCCGACGGGAACCGTTCGGAGAACAGCGTCTGGGCCCACGCGACGCCGATGGCGCCGAGCACCGGTCCGAGCAGAGTGGTGCGGCCGCCGATCGCGACGCCGATGAGGAACGCGATCGACGGCAGGATGCCGACCTGAGACGGCGCCATGAACCCGACGATCGGTGCGAACAGCGCGCCCGCGATGGAGGCGAACAACGCGGCCACGGTGTAGGCGACGACCTTGATGTTCGCCGGGTCGTAGCCGAGGAACCGGACCCGCTCCTCACCGTCGCGCACCGCCACCAGCAGCTCGCCGTAGCGGCTCTGCATGAGCTGGCGCACCACCGCGACGACGACGAGCAGGACGCCGGCGGCGATGAAGTACAGCATCTGCTTGTTGACCGGGTCGTTGAGCGTGAACCCGAAGAACGTCCGGAAATTCGTCAGCCCGTTGCTGCCGCCGAGACCGGTCTGACCGACCAGCAGGATGGCCAGCGCGGCGGCGAGTGCCTGCGACAGGATCGCGAAGTAGGCGCCCTTGACCCGGCGTTTGAACACCCCGAAGCCGAGTATCGCCGCGATACCGGTGGGGATCAGTACGATCGCCAGCAGTGTGAAGGCGGGGGAGGCGAAAGGCGCCCAGTAGCCGGGTAATTCGCGTACCCCGGCGATCTGCATGAAGTCCGGGACGTCATCTCCGCGCAACTGCGCGTCGGAGATCTTGAGGTGCATGCCCATCATGTAGCCGCCGAGGCCGAAGAACACCCCCTGGCCGAGGACCAGCATGCCGCCACGCCCCCACGCCAGGCCGATGCCGACCGCGACGATCGCGAAACACAGGAACTTGGCCAGCAGACCGAGGCGGAAGTCCGACAGGACCGCGGGCGCCACCGCGAACAGGAGCACCGCCGCCACCCCGAAACCCGCCCACGTCTGCCAGCGCCCGAGCAGTGTCCTCATACGAGACTCCTTGTCCGAACGGTGAACAGACCCTGGGGGCGCGCCTGCAGGAAGATCACGATGATCACGAACACGATGACCTTGGCCAGCGAGGCGGTGGTGTTGTACTCGATGAACGAGTTCAGGAAGCCCAGCGCCAGCGCGGCGATCACGGTGCCCTTGATCTGGCCGAGGCCGCCGACCACCACGACGAGGAACGCGTCGATCAGGAAGCTCTGCCCGGTGGTCGGGCTCGTCGAGCCGATCAGGGTGAGCGCGACCCCGGCCACCGCGGCCAGCCCGGATCCGATGAAGAACGTGGTGATGTCGGTCCTGCGGGACGAGATGCCGCTGGTCTCGGCCAGATCGCGGTTCTGGACCACCGCGCGGATGCGCCGGCCCATCGGGCTGGTCTTGAGCACCGTGGCGAGCACAGCGACGCACACCACCGCGAGCACCAGGATGAAGATGCGGGTCTTGGGCACGACCGCGCCGAGGATCTCCACCCCGCCGGAAAGCCACGACGGCGCAATCACGTTCACCGCGGGGGCGCCGAAGATGTCGCGGGCGATCTGCTGCAGGATCAACCCGACGCCGAAGGTGACCAGCAGCGTGTCCAGCGGGCGGTGGTACATCCTCTGGATCAGCGTCACCTCGAGCAGGGCGCCCATCGCGCCGCCCACGAAGAAGCCCACCACCAGCGAGATCAGCAGCGACGCACCGGCGCTGGAGACGATCTGCTGCACCACGTAGGCGGTGTAGCAGCCGGCCATGATGAACTCACCATGGGCCATGTTGATGACGCCCATCTGACCGAAGGTCAGCGAGAGCCCGAGCGCGGCCAGCAACAGGATCGAGCCGAGGCTCAATCCTGTTGCCAGCTGCCCGATCAGAACGTCCACGTGCTACCTAGCTGGAGAGGCCGGCGGCCCACGGGTAGGACTTCAGGTACGGGTCCGGCTCGATCGGTCCGGGGGACTCCCAGATCGTGTAGATCAAGCCGTCGGGCCGGATCTCGCCGATGCGGGCGGTCTTGGTGATGTGGTGGTTCTCGCCGTCGATCGTGACCTTGCCTTCGGGGGCGTCGAACGAGACACCGCCCGCGTTCTCCTGAATGGCCTTGACGTCGAACGACTTCGCCTTCTCGACGGTGTTCTTCCACAGATACACCGACACGTACGCGGCTTCCATCGGATCGGAGGTCGGCTTGTTGGCGCCGTAGGCCTTCTTGTACGCCTCGACGAACGCCTTGTTCACCGGGGTGTCGATGGTCTGGTAGTAGTTCCACGCCGTCAGCTGACCGGCGACGTTCTGCACGCCGATACCACCGACCTCTTCCTCGGCGATCGACACCGACACCACCGGCATCTGCTCGGGGGTCAGGCCCACGTTCTTGTACTCGCGGAAGAATGCGACGTTGGAATCGCCGTTGAGGGTGTTGAACACCGCGTCGGCGTCGGCGGTGCGCACCTTGTTGACGATGGTGGAGAAGTCCGTCGAGCCCAGCGGCGTGTAGTCCTCACCCTTGATCTCGATGCCGTTGGCCTCGGCGTAGGCCTTGATGATGCGGTTGGCGGTCTGCGGGAACACGTAGTCGCTGCCGACCAGGTAGAGCGATTTGGTGCCCTTCTCCTTGAGGTAGTCCAGGGCGGGCACGATCTGCTGGTTGGTGGTGGCGCCGGTGTAGAAGATGTTCTTCGACGCTTCGAGGCCCTCGTACTGCACCGGGTAGTACAGCAGCGAGTTGGCGCTCTCGAACACCGGCAGCATGGCCTTGCGGCTCGAGGAGGTCCACCCGCCGAACACCGCGGCGACGCAGTCGCTGCTGATGAGTTTCTCGGCCTTCTCGGCGAACACGGTCGGCTCCGAGGCCCCGTCCTCACCGATGAGCTGGATCTGCTTGTCGAGGACGCCACCGGAGGCGTTGATCTCGTCGACGGCGAGTTTGATGGCGTCGCGGACGGTGACCTCGGAGATCGCCATGGTGCCCGACAGCGAGTTCAGCGAGCCCACCTTGATGTTCGGTCCGGAGGTGTCCACGCAAGACTCGGCACCTGCGGCTTCGGTGTCGGTGGCTTTGCTGCCACAGCCTGCCAGCAACAAGCTGGTCACGGCCACCAGAGCGCCCGCGGCGAGCGCTGGTCTGTGGAGCGAGGAACGTCCTGGTAGTCGCATATGGAGCCTTTCCCTGAAGTCAACAGCGCGGGGCACGCGCGGGCCCTGTGAGCAGTGCCGCATCGGCACGTTAAGTTGCCGGTGTTTCTAGGGAATGACTGTGTGTGACGAACACGTTAACCTGCCCGCCGCAGCGAATGAGACGGCTGTAACGGGGTAGGCAAGGCGGTCGATGAAGCCGACATGCGGACAGTGATTGCATCGGTTCTCGCGGCTTCGACGGCGTTGGCGGCCGCGGTGACGGCACACGCCGAACCCGAACAGGGCGGCCACAAGGTGACCTACACCGTCGTCGCGCAGAGCGAACTCTTCGCGCAGATCTACTATCTGGGCGCCGAACCGCCGAGTCAGGCCGACTTCGACGCCGATTCGTCGAAGTATCTGACGAACGTGAAAACACCTCTGCAGCCGGGCGTTCCGTGGGTGTTCGAGACCCGGCTGGCCGACCCCACGCAGTGGGCGCTGGTCAGCGCGAGCGGTGCGCTACGGGTGCCGCCCAACTTCCACTGCGAGATCGCCGTGGACGACGTGGTGGTGGTCCAGTCCGACGGTGGCAGCGGAACCCAGTGCGCATTGCGCGCCTGGTGACACATGGGCGAGGGAGAGGAGTATGGTCGAGGGTGAACCGCCTGTGAGAGGCGGTGTTTCCGGCCGATCAGACGGCCACTCAGTAGAAACTCGTGAAGGGTTTTCACCTATGAAGAACGGCGATCTTTTCTCGCATCCGATCGTGACCGAACCGAGTCCCGCGCAGAATTCCACTGCGCCCGTGCAGAATCCGATTTTCTCGGACGCACCGGACAAGAAGAAGTGGTGACGAAACAGTCCTGAGAACGACGATGGGCCGCCGGAAAATCCGGCGGCCCATCTGTCATGAAGTCTGTTAGATCGCGGTCACCGAGGTGGCCTGCGGACCCTTCGCACCCTGACCGATCTCGAACTCCACCCGCTGGTTCTCCTCGAGCGTGCGGAAGCCGCCACCCTGGATCTCGGAGTAGTGAACGAAGACGTCGTCAGAGCCGCCGTCGGGAGCGATGAAGCCGAAGCCCTTTTCGCTGTTGAACCATTTAACGGTTCCCTGTGTCATATCTTGATTTCTTTCGACTTACGTACGAATGCAGAAAGCATCCTCCGTTGAGGCTAGCACGTGGGCGTCATCTCGGAAGAATCGCACTTGACAGCGGATCGAACCTACGTTCGAATGGAGTCATGCGGTGGGCAGGTCAAAGTGTCGGGGCGGACGACGGCGCACTGCCCGGACTGGCGCGGATCGGGTTCGTGCGCAGCGTGCGGACGCCGCAGTTCGAGGGCATGACATTCCACGAGGTGCTGTGCAAATCGGCGCTGAACAAGGTGCCCAATGCGGCGATGCTGCCGTTCCAGTACACGGTCAACGCCTACCGCGGCTGTTCGCACGCCTGCCGGTACTGCTTCGCCCGCCCGACCCACGAGTACCTCGACTTCGACAACGGCACCGACTTCGACACCCAGGTGGTGGTGAAGACGAACGTGGTCGACGTGCTGCGGCGGGAGTTGCGCAGGCCGTCGTGGTCGCGGGAGACCGTGGCGCTGGGCACCAACACCGACCCCTACCAGCGGGCCGAGGGGCGGTATGCGCTGATGCCCGGAATCCTTGCCGCGCTGCGTGATTCGGGCACCGGTTTCTCGATCCTGACGAAGGGCACACTGCTGCGCCGGGATCTGCCCCTGATCGCCGAGGCGGCGCAGCGGGTGCCGGTCAGTGTGGCGATCTCGCTGGCCGTCGGGGATCCCGATCTGCACCACGACGTCGAGCCCGGGACGCCGACGCCGCAGGCCCGGTTGGCGTTGATCGCCGCGATCCGCGAGGCGGGGCTGTCCTGCCACGTGATGGTGGCGCCGGTGTTGCCGCGGCTGACCGATTCGGTCGAGCACCTGGACCGCCTGCTCGGTGACATCGCCGCGGCCGGCGCGGGCAGTGCGACGGTGTTCGGTCTGCATCTGCGCGGGTCGACGCGGAACTGGTTCATGGCGTGGCTGGAGCGCTCGCATCCCGAACTGGTGGCGGATTACCGCGCGCTGTACCGGCGCGGCGCGTATCTGCCCGCCGACTACCGCGAGATGCTGCACGACCGCGCCGCACCGCTGTTGCGCAAGCACGGGCTGAGCGGGACACGGCGCCGCACCGAGCCGCAGGGAGGCGCCGCCGCCCTTGCCGCCGCTGCCGCGGGTCCGGTGCAGGCGACGCTGTTCTGAGTCAAGCCTTGTTGCGCTTGACGTCCTTGAACGGCACGCCACGGTCGGCGGCGGGTTCGCGCGGGAAGCCCAGCACACGTTCGCCGATGATGTTGCGGGCGATCTCGGTGGTGCCGCCGCCCAACGAGGCGGCCTGGCGGGACAGGTAGCGCTCACCGAACCGGAACAGGTCGTCGCCGCCGTCGACCACGCCGGCGCTCTCGGCCAGGGAGAGCGCGGTGTCGAGTTCGAACTGGACCGACTCGGCGTGGGTGATACGGATGATCGATCCGGCCGCGGGCGGCAGGCTGCCGTCGAGCACGCCGTGGTAGACGTGGTCGATCAGCTGCTCCTGCACCTTGCGCCGCACCAGCGCGCGGCCGGCCAGTTCGCGGGCGCGTTCGTTGTCGGACTGGTGTGTGGCCGCGAGCAGCGCGACGTAGTCGACCGGTTGGTCGGAGACGCCTTCGGGGCCGATGCCGCTGGCGAATTCGGAGCCGCCGCCGACCGCGCGACGCTCGTGGTAGAGCTGGCGCGAGGCCACCTCCCAGCCCTTGTTGACCTCACCGACCACGGCGTCGTCGTCGAGGACGAGGTCGTCGAAGAACTCCTCGCAGAACTCGTTGCCACCGTCGACCTGTTTGATCCGGCGCATCGTGATGCCGGGCGAGTCGAGCGGGACGAGGAACATCGTCAGACCCTCGTGTTTGGGCACGTCCCAGTCGGTGCGGGCCAGCAGCAGACCGTAGTCGGCGGCGAAAGCGCTTGTGCTCCAGGTCTTCGCGCCGTTGATCACCCACTTGCCGTCGCGGCGGTCGGCGCGGGTGATCACCCCGGCGAGGTCGGAGCCGCCGCTGGGTTCGGACAGCAGCTGGACGAGGATCTCCTCGCCGCGGATCGCGCCGCCGATGTGCTGCTGCTTCTGCGCCTCACTGCCGGTGTCGAGGATCGTCGCCGCGCAGATCGTGAACGTCGGGGTGTTCAGGATGATCGGCAGCTCATAGGCTTTCGACTCCTGGTCGAATGCGCGCTGGTAGGCGAGCGGCAGTCCGAGGCCGCCGTACTCCTTCGGGAAGCAGATCCCGGCGAAGCCGCCCGCGTACAGCATCTTCTGCAGTTCGCGGGCGCGGCGCCACGGACCCTCCTCGCCGCGGTCGGCGTCGGGCGGGTTGTCCGGGTCGATGCGCGGCATGTTGTCGGCGAGCCACGCCCTCGCCCTGGCCGCGAACTCCTCGACCGATTCGGCGGCGGACGGTGCCGACCCGGTGCGGGTGGAGGTTTCGGTCATCAGGCGGGCTCCAACTCTTCGGTGAGCGCGTAGATACGCAGGTTGTGGTCCTCGGGGGTGCCGTACAGCGAGCGGTACAGCGTCGCGCGGCGCAGGTACAGGTGCAGATCGTGTTCCCAGGTGACCCCGATACCGCCGTGCAGCTGGACGCAGTCCTGGATCATCGCCGAAGCCCGCTCGCCGACATAGGATTTCGCGGCGCTGACGTTGAACTCGGCGTCGGCCCTACGGGTGGCCACCGAGGCGACGGCCGCGCGGGTGGTGGCCCGGCAGGCCTCGAGTTGGATCTTGAGATCGGCGAAGCGGTGCTTGAGCGCCTGGTAGGAGGCCAGCGGACGGCCGAACGAGTGCCGGTCGAGGCCCCACTGGATGGTCATGTCGACGACCGCGGTGAGGATGCCGACCACCTCGGCGCATTGCAGCATCTGGGCGATCTGGCTCTGTCGGGCGATGAGATCCGTGGTCTGCGCGGCGGTGCCGACCGCCGCCGACTCGTCGACCTCCACACCGGAGAACTCCACGCGGGCATAGCTCTTGACCAGGTCGAGCGAACGCTGCGGGGTGACGGTCACCCCCGGCGCGTCCGTCGGAACCACGAACTGCCTTAATCCGCCGCTGGTTTCGGCCACCACGAGCAGCGCGGCGCTCTGCGCCCCGGCCTCCACGCGGTCGGCGACACCGTCGAGCCGGAAGCCCGACCCTGTCGCCGACGCCGTCACCCCTGGGTTGTGGGGTGACCAGCCCGCGCCGGGGCGGTAGACCGCCCAGGAGGCCACCGACTCACCGCTGACCAGTGACTCGATGAGCTCGGCATGGCGTTCGGGGTTCTCGGCGTCGACGAGGCCGGAGAGCACCACCGACACCGGGTGCAGGGGCCCCGGTGCGACGGTCTTGCCGATCTGTTCGGCGACGAGTGCGAGGTCGGCGACCCCGTTACCCGACACGCTGCCCCCGCCGAGTTCCTCGGGCACCAGCAGACTCGCCCAGCCGAGTTCGGCGGCACGCTGCCACCACTGCGGGTCGAAAGACGTACCGGCGGCGTGCAGTTCGCGCACCCGCGCCAGGGAGGCCTCCTTCTCGAGGAAGGCCTGGGCGGTGGAGGCGAACAGCAGGCTCTCCGGGGAGGTGACCTCCGTCATGACGCGGTTCTCTTCTCTGTGATGTCGCTGATCAGGCGATGACGAGGGCAGGCACGTCGGGCCGGTGCACGATCTGGTTGGGCACCTTGAACAGGTCGACCAGGTTGCCGCCCATGACCTTTCGGACGCCGTCGTCGTCGAGGCCGTGTTCGACGAGGTCGTCGACCAGGCGGATCGGATCGGCCAGACCTTCCGGGTGGGGCCAGTCGGAGCCGAAGATGACCCGGTCGATGCCGATCAGGTCGGCGATCTGCTTGAAGTTGTCCTCCCAGAACGGGGCGACGTACACGCCGCGTGTGAACGCCTGGATGGGGTCTTCGGGGAACTCCTGCGGCATCTTCGAGTAGACGTCCTTGAATTGGTAGAAGAGGTAGGGCACCCACGAGGCGCCGTTTTCGATGGACAGGATGCGCAGATCGGGGTTGCGGGTCAGCGCGCCGTGGCAGACCAGCGCGGCCATGGTGTCCTCGATGGGGCGCTTGCCCATCGCGACCATCCGGAACGCCGTCGGCTTGAAGGGCAGGAACTCGTCGGCGGGCTCCCAGTCGTTGAGGTACTGGGCGTAACCGCTGTCGGAGGCGTGCATGCATACCGGGATGCCGGCCTTGACGCAGGCGGCCCAGAACGGGTCGAACTCGGGCAGGCCGAGGGAGCGGGTGCCGCGGTAGCCCGGAACCGGGGCAGGTCGCACGAGCACGGTCTTTGCGCCGCGTTCGAGGCACCACTCGAGTTCTTCGAGGGCGCGGTCGACGACGCCGAGGTTGATCACCGGGGTGGAGAAGATCCGGTCTTCGTAGTTGAACTGCCATGTCTCGTACATCCATTGGTTGAGCGCATGGATGATGTCGAGGATCAGGTCCGGATCGTCCTTGAGGCGTTCCTCGACGAGGCTGGCCAGGGTCGGGAACATGATCGTGTAGTCGAGGCCGAGTCCGTCGAGCACCTCGAGGCGGGCCTCGGGGTTGCGGAAGGCGGGGATGGCCTTCATGGGCTTGCCCATGACCTCGCGGAAGCTCTTGCCGCCACTGCCGTGTTTGAAGTACTCCTCCTGGGCGCCGGGGCGGGCGACGACCTCGAAGGTCGGGTTGGGGATGTAGTCGCTGATGTGGTTGCGCACCACGATCTTCGTGCGGCCGCGGACGTCGATGTAGTCGATGACGCCCTTGTGGTTATCCGGCAGGAACTGCGTCAGCGCCTCTTTGGGCTCATAGAAGTGGTTGTCCGCGTCGAACACCGGAAATGACAGCTCGCGAGATGGCATATCCGCCTCCTGGAAGTGGCATTAACGTTGAGTGGTAATGACATTACCACTCAGGTGTCTGCGGCCACGGCGCGGGCGCAGAACTGGTAGATGTGCCCGGCGTCGATCGCGTTGCCGGAGAGTTCGGCGCCGAGGGCGCGGACGCGCATCGCGCCGAGTGCGGTCTGCATGATCAGGGCCGATGTCACGTCGACATCGATGTCGGCACGGAAGTCGCCCTCGGCGATACCGCGGCGGATGATGTCGGCGATCAGGGTGTGCACCGGGGCGAGCACCTTGGCGTACTCGCGCGGGACGGCGTCGGCGAGGCGATCGTTGTACGAGGTCAGGCCCCGGTTGACGCGGTCCTGGGTGTCGGAGTCCGGTGGCACGCAGATTCGTTCGATGAGGGTGCGCAGGGCCTCGGAGGCTCTTCGGTTCAGGGTCTCGGCCCGCCAGTGCCGGGTGGATTCGGTCATGATGCGCTCGATGAGGGCCAGCAGCAGTTCATCCTTGGTGGAGAAGTGCTGGTAGAAGGATCGCAGCGAGGTCTTGGAGCGTTCGACGACCTCGAGAACGGTGAAGTCGGTGCGGCCGGTCTCGCCGAGGATTGCCAGCGCGGAACGCATGAACCTCTCGGGGCGTGACGCGGCGTCCGGGCTGACGGTGGCCGACTGGCCGGTGGGCTTCGCCATGGGAATGCCTTCCACATCGGACACGACTCGTGAGAATGACGTTACCGCTTTTGCAGAAGGCTATGTAACTTGTCGTTAAGGTGCACCGAGGATCGACGGACAGGGGCTCGACGGATATGACCACCGAATCAACGCAAATGCAGTGGACGGTCGAGATGCTGCTCGACCTGTTCGACGCGCAACCCGCAGAGGAGAACCGGTTCACTGCGGACACCGGTGTCGCCGCGGCCGATGAGCGGCAGGTGGTCGAGGGCACGCAGGTGCTCGCGCAGGCGATCGTCGCGGTGGCCAAGCGGTTCCCGGACAAGTCGGTGCGCTCGGCGTACGCGGTGTTCTCCCGGGTCGTGGTGGTCGGGCCGCCGGTGGAGTTCGAGATCGACGTGGTGGCCGAGGGGCGGTCGACGGCGACGGCGGTGGTGTCGGTGTCGCAGAACGGCAAGCGGTGCATCACGGTCACGGTGTTCACGGATGTGCCGTCGGGCGATGTGATCCGCCATCATCTGCCGCGGCCCGCGGTGGTGCCGCCGGCCGAGGCGAACGTGTCGGAGATGCCGATGATCGGCCGGCAGCTGCGGCTGGTCGATGTGGTGGACGTGAACAGTCCTGACGAGGTCGGACCCCCGGAGCTGTACGCGTGGTTGCACTATGACCCCATTCCGCAGCGCGACGATCTGGCGAAGGCACTGATCGCGTATTTCACCGGGCACCTGGGGATCTCGACGACGATGCGGGCGCACGAGGGGATCGGTACCGCGCAGTCGCATCTGACCGTGTCGACGGCGCCGATGACGATCAGCGTGAGCTTCCACGAGCCGGTGCGGTGGAACGGTTGGCTGCTCTACGGCCACGAGAGCACGCAGGTCGGTGCGGGGATGTCGTATGTGCGGGGAACGGTGCACACCGAGGAGGGCGAGCTCCTCGCATCCTTCAGTCAGGACGCGCTGATCCGGCCGCTGCGGACCACCGACAACTCGATCGCGACGCAGAACCGGTTGTAAGACTCGGATCGGCCCGTTCCGCGACGTCGCGAACCCCGCGGCGCGATGATGGTGTCCGACCTCGTTGCCGTTCACGGTCATGTGCGCGCGGCTGCCTTCGGCGGCGAAGCCTGACCGAGAACGTCCCATCCGAGGGAGGGCCGAGTCATGAGTCGAAGCGTGTCAACCGTGCTGGGTGCCGTGCCGTTTGCCGCGGGCGCCATCGGTATGGCGATCTGGTTGTGGCTCAAGCGGAGACGGTTGGCGTTGGCTGCGGCAGAGGCGGTTCCGAAGCAGGCGTCGGCGGAGGCGCGGAAGCAGGCATCGGCGGCGGTGGCGGACGTGCCGACGGAGCCCCCTACCCTCGAGCGCTGAAGTGCCTAGGACGGCGGGGGTCTGTTGCGTTCCTCCGCGACGCGGCCGCGTTGTTGTTCGATGTAGCGGGCGCGGTCTTGCGTTCGGGTGCGGCGGCGTTTGGGCATGTTGAGGCCGCGGGTCCGCGTGGGCTCTCGGTTCTCCTGCACCGGCGCTGGCGCGGCGGGTTCGCACAGGGTGGGGAACAGTACGGCGCTGCCGGGGTAGGTGGTGTGGGTGTGTCCGTTGGGGGCGGTCCACACGATGGTGCCGTCGGCGAATTGTTCGTCACGCCAACCGGTTTTGCCGATCCAGAAAGTCTTGAGCAGGTGATGTTTTCGGCACAGACAGCGCAGGTTGGCCGCAGCGGTGGGGCCGGCGGGCCAGGGGACGGCGTGGTCGATGTCGCAGCGGGTGGCGGGGACGTCGCAGTAGGGGAAGCGGCAGGTCAGGTCGCGGCAGCGGATGA
>NZ_LQIT01000088.1 GCF_001499965.1 Mycobacterium sp. GA-2829 | reverse complement strand
CGCGCCGCGTCCACGCAGATGTGCATCGCGCTGGCACTGCGTGACCGGCTCCCGAAAGTGGCCGCCCTGTACGCCCAGGGCGTTGTCAGTGCCCGGGTGGTTGCGACGATCACCTGGCGCACCCGGCTGGTGGCCGAGGGCGCCCCGATCGCCCACATCGACAGCGCGATCGCCGAGGCGATGCTGGGATGGGGAGTCCTCTCGGGTGAGCGGCTCGAACAGGCCGTCGATGTGTGGGTGGAACGCTTCGACCCCGCGGCGGTGATCCGCGGTCGTGCAGCCGCCCTCGAGCGCGATCTGCGGATCGGGTCTCGCGATGACGGGGCCATGACCGTCTCGGTGTGGGGGCGGCTGTCGGCCATCGATGCCGAACTGCTCCAGCAGCGCCTGGACCAGCTGGTGGGCGGGGTGTGTGCCAATGATCCGCGCACCGCCAAGCAGCGACGCGCCGATGCCGCCGGGGTGATCGCCGTCTACGGCGACCGGATGGCCTGCCTGTGCGGTGACCCCGATTGCCCGGCCAGCGCCCCCGACGCCCGCGCCGAAGCCATTGAAATCCACATCCTCGCCGACCAGGACGCCGCCGCCACCCCCTGCGACGGAACCCTCCACGGCAACCCCGACCCCACACCAGAGGCCGAGACGGCGCCAGCTGAAACTCCGGTGGCCGCACCAGAATCCGAACCCCCGACGTCTCCGGTGGCCGCCTCTCGCGGGTCCGCGGTGATCGTGGGTGGCGGTGTGGTGCCTCCGCAGCTGCTGGCCGAGTTGATCCGCGCAGGAGCAAAACTCGCCCCCCTTCGCCGGCCCGCTGATGACCCCGAACCCCGCTATCGCCCCTCGAGCCGGCTGGCGGCCTTCGTGCGGATGCGCGATCTGACGTGTCGCTTCCCCGGCTGCAATCGGCCCGCCGACCGCACCGACATCGACCACACCACGCCGTATCCGGCCGGGGCGACCCACCCCGCCAACACCAAATGCCTCTGCCGCCTCCACCACTTACTCAAGACGTTCTGGATCGGCATCGACGGCTGGACCGACCGACAATTGAATGACGGCACCGTCATCTGGACCTCACCCACCGGCCGGCAATACCGCACGAAACCCGGCAGTCACCTGTTGTTCCCCGACTCGAACACCGTCACCGCCGGCCAACCCTCACCGGCACCAGGCGCTCCACCTACGACATCACGAGTCCTGAAGATGCCCAGACGCCGCCGCACCCGCGCCGCCGAACGCCGCGCTCACATCGCCGCCGAACGCGCGCGCAACCAGGCC
>NZ_LQIT01000087.1 GCF_001499965.1 Mycobacterium sp. GA-2829 | reverse complement strand
TGAACTACCCCGGATTTTCTTCCTATTGTGTTGTGAGGGCCGGGATGGGCTGGCTCACGTGGGGTGAGGTGCCGGTCAGGGCGGCCTCGTGTTCGTCTGGGGTCGTGTAATCGAGGTTCTCGTGCAGGCGTTCTTGGTTGTACCAGGCGACCCACTCGGCGGTTGCCAACTCGACGTCGGCGATGCTTCGCCACGGTCGATTGGGGTAGATGAGCTCGGTTTTGTAGCTGGCGTTGACCGACTCGGCGAGGGCGTTGTCATAGCTGTCGCCGCGCGAGCCGACCGACGGGGCGATTCCGAGGTCGGCGAGCCGGTCGGTATAGGTCAGCGATAGGTACTGCGATCCGCGGTCGGAATGATGGACCAACCCAGATAGATCGCAGTTCGATTGCCACACAGCATGATTGAATGCTTGCAGCGGTAGGTCTTGAGTGCGCATCGTCGCCGATACCGCCCATCCCTTGATCGCTTTGGTGCATGCATCGGTGACGAAGGCGGTGTAGCAAAAGCCCTGCCAGGTCCGCACGTAGGTGATGTCGGCGACCCACAGCCGGTTCGGTGCGGCGGTGCCGAAGCGGCGGTTGATCAGGTCGGCGGGGCGCGGGGCAGCCGAATCGCTGACTGTGGTGAACACCGGTTTGCCGCGCTGGACGCCGCGCAGGCCGGCCTTGCGCATCAACCTGCGCGTCTGCTCGCGTCCGAGGGCCCACCCCCGGCGCTTCATCGCCTGGTGCATCTTCTTGACGCCGTAGACCGAGTAGTTCTGGCGGTGCACGGTGCGCAGCTCATCGATGAGCTGTTCGTCGCGCAGTTCCCGGTCTGACGGCGCCCGGGTGATCGCTGACCGGTACCCCCGTGAGGTCATGAACCCTGGGATAGCTGCCCGCAGAACCCGGCAGATGAGCTCGACCCCGAATTGATCCCGATGAGCATCGATGAAAGCGATCATTTCGTCCCGGGGCGGTCGAGCTCCGCTGCGAAAAACGCAGACGCAGACTTCAAGATCTCGTTGGCTCTGCGTAATTCGGATACCTCGCGCTTGAGCCGGCGGATCTCCTCATGCTCTGCGGTTGAGGTGCCAGGACGCTCACCAGCATCAATCTGCGCCTTGCGCCGCCACCGACGGACCGACTCCTCGGCTACGCCGAGTTTGCTCGCAACAGACCTAATCGCCTCGAACTCTGACACTTGCGAGTCCTCCAACGAGGCGTCCAACATACGCATCGCACGCGCCCGAAACTCGGGCGGATACTGACGGGGCATAACTTCCAATCCTCCTATAAAGATCGGAAGGAAACCTGGGGTAGTTCAC
>NZ_LQIT01000086.1 GCF_001499965.1 Mycobacterium sp. GA-2829 | reverse complement strand
GGCGGTTTCAAGGCGTCGTTGCAATAGCAGCTGATTCTGATGGGAAGTGCTGCTATGCCACGTCCACCGTTGTCGAGTGTTGTTCGTGAATTCTGGGGCCGTATCGGTGCGGGTTGCACCGCGCGTGAAGCCGGTGTGGCGGTCGGTGTGTCGTGCGCTACCGGGGTTCGCTGGTTCACCCACGCTGGAGGAGTGAACCCGCAAAAGCGTGAGCCGACGACCTCGGGACCTCGGCCGCGTCTGACATTGGCCGACCGCATCCAGATCCAGATCGGAGTCGCGGCCAACGAATCTCTGAATTCGATCGGTAAGCGATTGGGCCGGCCAGCGTCGACGATCAAGTACGAGCTCGACGTCAACGGTGTCCACCACAACGACGGACGCAAGTCGGGGTATCGGCGCAAGGAGGCGTTCGGAGCGCGGCAGAGCGGTTCGACCGCCACCGTGCGATACGACGCGGTGGTGGCGCAGTCCCGCTCCGACGAGCGTGCTCGACGTCCGCAGCTGGGCAAGCTGGCCCGCAATCAGGTGTTGCATGATGAAGTGCAGGCGAAACTGCTCGAGGAGCACAGCCCTGAGCAAATCGCAGCGCGGTTAATCATCGACTTCCCCGACGATGCGGAGATGCGAGTGTCCCCGGAGACCATCTATCGGTCAATCTATCTGCAGGGCAGGGGAAACCTGCGTCGCGAATTGCACACCTGCCTGCGCACCGGGCGCGCGTTGCGCAAACCGCAGCGGCGCCCGGACGAGCGTCGCGGGCGCATCCGCGACATGGTGAATATCAGCGAGCGGCCCGCCGAGGTCGCCGACCGTGCGATTCCCGGACATTGGGAGGGCGACCTCATCCTCGGGAGCACCGCCTCAGGGTCGGCGATCGGCACCGTCGTCGAACGCGCGTCGCGGTTCGTCCTGCTGCTGCACCTGCCCGACAACCACACCGCCGAAGCCGTGCAGGAGGCGATCGTGGCCAAGATGGCCCAGTTGCCGGCGATCCTGCGCCAGACCCTGACCTGGGACCAGGGCAGCGAGATGGCCAACCACGCTGTCATCGCCAAGGCGGCCGATCTCGACATCTACTTCTGTGATCCACACTCACCTTGGCAGCGCGGCACCAACGAGAACACCAACGGACTGCTGCGTCAGTACTTTGCCAAAAGCACTGATCTCTCGATCTTTCCGGCCGACTACCTCGACTACGTCGCCGCCAAGCTCAACAACCGACCCCGCAAGACCCTCGGCTGGAAAACACCCGCCGAAACACTCGACGCACTACTGTGCGACCCACTCAATCCACCCGCTGTTGCATAGACGCCTTGAACCCAAG
>NZ_LQIT01000085.1 GCF_001499965.1 Mycobacterium sp. GA-2829 | reverse complement strand
ATCCGCGCCGCCGGTCCCGCCGGTGCCGCCGTCGCCGGAGATCGAGCCGCCCAAGCCACCCGCGCCGCCGACTCCACCGTCCCCGCCGGCAGTACCGTTCCCCGCGTCGATGACGCCGGTTTGAATGATGCCCACGGTCAACACGATCGCGTCGGAACCGTTGGTGCCCGCCGCCCCGGTGCCGCCCGCTCCGCCTGCACCGCCGTTGCCGATCACGCCGCCGTCGCCGCCCGCGCCGCCGTCGCCGCCCGCGGCCCCGGCGGCGGTGGCGGTGAACCCGTTGCCGCCCCTGCCGCCGTTGCCGACCGGGCCGGTCGCCGTTACTCCATCGGCGCCGTCGCTGCCGTGCTGTCCGGTGCCGAGCGCGCCGCCCGTGCCTGCTGCTCCGCCGAGTCCGCCGGCGCCCACCGCGCCGGGATCGGCGCCGTCGCCGCCTCGTCCACCGTTCAGGTGGTCGGCGCTACCGGCCGCGCCCGCCCCGCCATCGCCGGGAGAGCCCGCGTCACCGCCGATGCCACCGGCCCCGCCATCGCCGTTGGCGCCTGCCAGGCCGTTGGCGGCGGTGCCACCGTTGCCTCCGTGACCGCCGGCCCCGCCCGAGCCTCCGCTTCCGCCGGCGCCACCGTTGCCGCCGATGCCGTCGTCGATCCCGGCCACCCCGCGGGCACCGGTGACACCGTCGCCACCGCGACCGCCGTCAGCGCCCGCTCCACCCTTGCCGCCGGCCCCGCCAGCACCGGACACCGAGCCGCCCTGACCACCGGCGCCGCCCTGACCGCCGCTACCGCCTGCTGTGCCGTCGGTGCCCGCAGCGCCCGCGACGGTCCCGTCGGCCCCGCGGGTGCCTGCGACGCCGTTACCGCCGGCGGCGCCTGCACCTCCGTTGCCGATCGCGCCGCCATGGCCGCCCGCACCGCCGTCACCGCCACCGGCCCCGGCGACGGTGGCATTGAAACCGGCCCCGCCGTCCCCACCGTTGCCGACCGGACCGACGACCGCTTCACCGGCGTCGCCGCTCGCACCCGCCGTGCCGCCGCCGTACCTGCGGGTACCGGCAGCACCACCCAGTCCGGCGGCGCCCGCCGTGCCGGGGTTCCCACCGTTGCCGCCCGCACCACCGTTGACCACGAGTGCGTCACCGGCCTTGCCGTCCCCGCCGTCACCCGGAGTGCCCGCATCGCCACCCCTGGCGCCGGCGCCGCCGTCGCCGTTGGTGCCCACCCTGCCGAACAACCCGAAGTGCGCTCCGGCGCTGCCGCCGGCGCCGCCGAACCCACCCGCTCCGCCGCTACCGCCGTCGCCGCCTCGACCGCCTGCGGCGCCCGCGATGGTGGCGTCCGCGCCATTCACCCCGTTGCCGCCCCTGCCGCCGGTACCGGCCGCGCCGCCGACGCCGCCGTCTCCGGCGTACCCGAACAGCAGGCCACTGCGCCCGCCGGCACCACCGGCCCCACCGGCCCCGCCGCCGACACCGCTCGTGCCCCACTCACCCGCTGCCAC
>NZ_LQIT01000084.1 GCF_001499965.1 Mycobacterium sp. GA-2829 | reverse complement strand
GTCGACAAACTCCCCGCCTGGGTGGACACGGTGACGCGGGAGCAGTTCGAGGTCAACCTGGTGCGCACCGCCGTCGGGGTCGGCCCCAAGGAGTTGGAGGAGGCCGCCGAGCTGGCCCGGTTCCTGCTCGACCAGGACGGCCCTGAACCCGATGACACCGAACGCGCCCGCAAACGCGGCATCACCAAATCCAAACAAGGCGACGACGGCATGACCCCCTTGTCGGGGCTTCTGACGCCGGAAGGGGCGGCGGTGTGGGAGGTGCTGTTCGCCAAATACGCCGCCCCCGGCATGTGCAACCCCGATGATCCCGAACCCTGCACCTCCGGCACCCCCACCCAAGCCCAGATCGACAACGACCACCGCACCCTGGCCCAACGTCAACACGACGCGATGGTCGTGGTCGGGCGGATCGCGTTGATGAGTGGTGACCTCGGCCAACTCAACGGGCTACCAGTCTCGATCATCATCCGCACCACCCTCCAAGATTTGGAATCCCGCGCTGGGGTGGGTGTCACCGGGGGCGGCACCCGCGTGCCGATCAAGGATGTGGTCCGCATGGCCGCCCATGCCAACTGTTTTCTGGCGGTGTTCGACAAGTCGACCGGATCGGCGCTGGATCTGTTCCGCGCCAAACGGACTGCGTCTCCGGCACAACGCATCATGCTGATCGCCCGTGATGGGGGGTGCACTAAACCGGGGTGCACGATCGGCGCGTACGGCTGCCAGGTCCATCACGCCGACAAAGACTGGGGCGATGGCGGTAACACCAACATCAACGACCTCGGCCTGGCCTGTGGCCCCGACAACCGCAGCGTCGACAACAACGGCGGCTGGACCACCCAAATCAACGACCAACACGAAGTGGAATGGATCCCCCCACCCCACCTCGACACCGGCCAAGCCCGGGTGAACTCCTACCACCGCCCCGAAACCCTCCTCACCCCACCCGAGAACCCCGACCTGCCCGGTGCGTGGGAGCCGACTGGCGAGGACGCCATCGGCGACAACGAGCCGACCCCTGAGGTTGCCGACGAAGTTGACGAAACCGGCGACACCTTCACAGCCCCGAACCCGGCCGACATCAACGACATTGACGGCGCCGAGCCGAACACTGACGCAACCGGTGACCCCGCCGCGCCAGCTCCGGACCCGGCCGACGATGCCGACACCGACGAACCTGCCATAGCCGCGGAACTGGCCGGCGACAACGACATCGGCGATACAGCGCCTAACTCAGAGGCGGCCGACGATGCCGACGAGACCGGCTACGCGCAGACCTCTGCACCGGCCGCCGAAGACACCCACGAGACCGTCCCCGCGGCAGCAGCGATCACACCGCCAGCCGACGACCAGTACCCGCAGCAAGCCACCACATCCGTGACCGAGGTCCACGACACCGGGCACGTAGACCCGAGCTCGCTCACCCAGTCCGCCGACAACGCCGGTGAACCCGGCGGCCCCGCACCACCAGCAACCAGGGCGGCCTGACCGCCACACACCGCCGACACCACAC
>NZ_LQIT01000083.1 GCF_001499965.1 Mycobacterium sp. GA-2829 | reverse complement strand
GGCTGATCGCCTCGACCGGTGACAGCGTCACCACCTACGGCGAGCCGTGGAACATGAACTGACGATCACCTGATCGCTAGAGAAGCCCCGCCGGCAGAGCCGGCGGGGCTTCTTGCGATCGCACGCATAACCCGCCCTGTTGTCGCTGATGAGAGCGGTATTGCGCTATCTGTTGTCGGTTGTATGCCGCCCTGTTATGTTTTCCGCGGCGAGGACGATGAGATTCGCATGAGGACAACGCACCGCGTTTCTCATCTGCGTCACATGTTGTCTTCAGGGCCTGGCGGTGCCAGGCCGACAGGTCAGCGCGGCAGCTAGGGAGAGAAATGAAAGCAATCAGTCGGGTGCTGGTCGCGTTGATCGCGGCCGTTGCGGCTCTGTTCACGAGCACGGGCACCTCCAACGCGGGTCTGGACAACGAGCTCAGCCTCCTCGACGGTCAGGGCCGCACCTTGACCGTGCAGCAGTGGGACACCTTCCTCAACGGCGTGTTCCCGCTGGACCGCAACCGGTTGACCCGTGAGTGGTTCCACTCGGGCCGCGCCAAGTACATCGTCGCCGGCGAGGGTGCCGAGGACTTCGAGGGCTCGCTGGAGCTGGGCTACCAGATCGGCTTCCCGTGGTCGCTGGGCGTGGGGATCAACTTCAGCTACACCACCCCCAACATCGCCTTCGACAGCCCCGACTTCGGATGCGTCGGTATCGGCTGCGAGGGCGGCATCGGGATTGACCTGCTGCCTGAGGTCGTGACCCCGCCGCTGTTCCCCGGTGTGTCGATCAGCGCGGACCTGGGCAACGGCCCCGGCATCCAGGAAGTCGCCACCTTCGCCGTCGACGTGACCGGCCCCGAAGGAACCGTCGCGGTCTCGAACGCTCACGGCACGGTGACCGGTGCAGCGGGTGGTGTGCTGCTGCGTCCGTACGCCCGGCTGATCGCCTCGACCGGTGACAGCGTCACCACCTACGGCGAGCCGTGGAACATGAACTGACGATCACCTGATCGCACGAAAACCCCGCGGGCCGGTGCCCGCGGGGTTTTTCTTTGCTCGCGCAACCAATGAGCTCATGCGGCGATGCCGATCCGCTACATCGCCGCAGGTAAAGGCCTAGATCTGCTATCTGTTGTCGGTTCTATGCCGCGCTGTTATGTTTCCCCAGTCGTCGACGATGAGATTCGCATGAGGACTGGGCATGTGAAATCTAATCGTGGTCACATGTTCGACTTCACCGGGCGTGGTCGGGTGCCGCGACCGTAGGCAGCGCGAAGGCTAGGGAGAGAAATGAAAGCAATCAGTCGGGTGCTGGTCGCGTTGATCGCGGCCGCTGCGGCTCTGTTCACGAGCACGGGCACCTCCAACGCGGGTCTGGACAACGAGCTCAGCCTCCTCGACGGTCAGGGTCGGACGCTGACGGTGCAGCAGTGGGACACCTTCCTCAACGGCGTGTTCCCGCTGGACCGCAACCGGCTGACCCGCGAGTGGTTCCACTCGGGCCGCGCCAAGTACATCGTCGCCGGCGAGGGCGCCGAGGACTTCGAGGGCTCGCTGGAGCTGGGTTACCAGATCGGCTTCCCGTGGTCGCTGGGTGTGGGCATCAACTTCAGCTACACGACCCCGAACATCGCCTTCGACAGCGCGGACTTCGGTGTCATCGACCCAATCGGTGACGGTACGGCCATCGACATCCTTCCCGAGATCGTGACCCCGCCGCTGTTCCCGGGTGTGTCGATCAGCGCGGACCTGGGCAACGGCCCCGGCATCCAGGAAGTCGCCACCTTCGCCGTCGACGTGACCGG
>NZ_LQIT01000082.1 GCF_001499965.1 Mycobacterium sp. GA-2829 | reverse complement strand
AACGACGCCCGCTGCGCTGCGCTTGCCCCGTGGCTTGAGCACTACAACAATCAACGCCGCCACTCAGCCATCGGAGGCCAACCCCCGATCAGCCGACTGTCAACAACCTGACTGCCCGGTACAGCTAGTCCGCGTGTACGACGGTGGTGGTGTCGACACTCGCGGCGGCACCACGGGAGTCTTTGGGGTGAAGGCGAGCGAGTGGGGTGTTGGTGGCGTCGACGAGGACGGAATGCGTTTCGTGGCTGCCGAACGCATGCCGCTCGCCCCACTGCCGCAGCGCCACGATGACGGTGAAGAGATCGCGTCCGGCCTCGGTGAGCGCGTAGACCTGCCGGCGTCCTGACTGGGCCGTGCGGCGTTCGAGGACGCCGCGGTCGACCAGGCGGCGCAGTCGGTCGGTGAGGATGTTGCGCGCAACGCCCGTGCGCTGCTGGAAGTCGGTGAACGAGCGCGCGCCGTCCATCGCGTCGCGAATGATCAGCAGGCTCCACCGGTCGCCGACGAGGTCGAGGGTCCGCGCGACCGGGCAGGCGGGGTCGGTCCAGGACATGTCGTCGAGCTTCATCACACCCTCGATGAGTTGCGGTTTGAAACCATTCTGCCGTACCGTTCGATCAGTTGCATTCTGCTACCGATTTGGGGGATGTGGTGGGTCTGACGTTCGGCCGGAAGGTCCTGCTCGCGACGGTCTGCTCGGTGGCCGTTGCGACGATCTATGTCGCGCAGCCGATGCTCGCGCAGCTCGGGCACGACCTGGGGGTGCCCGAGGCCGCGCTGGGGCGGATCGTGGCGGCGGGGCAGGTCGGATATCTGATCGGCCTGGCGCTGCTTGTGCCGCTGGGCGACATGCTCGACCGGCGCAGGCTCGTCGTCGGTCACCTGCTGCTCGCGGCGGCGGGGATGGGGGTCGCGGCGGTCGCCCCGGGTGTCGGCGTGCTGCTGCTCGGGCTCACGGCCACAGGGCTTTTCGCGGTCGTCGTGCAGACCACGGTCGCGTTCGCCGCCGATCTCTCGGCTCCGGCGGATCGCGGGCGAACCCTCGGCGCCGTCACGTCCGGCGTCATCCTCGGCATTCTCGGTGCGCGCGTGGTGGCGGGCGGACTCGCCGCGCTGTGGGGATGGCGAAGCATCTACGCAGTGCTCGCGGTGTCGTTGGTCATCCTGTCTGTCGTCGCGCTTCGGGGGCTGCCGGCCGACCGCCGGATTTCGCGCCGGTCCTATGGCGAGGTGCTGGTGTCGCTCGGGCGCCTGTTTCGGGAACCGCTGTTCGTCTCACGCGGGCTGATCGCGTTCTTCCTGTTCGCGTCGTTCGGCACGCTGTGGAGTGGGCTGGCGCTCCCCCTCGCCGGTGAGCCATGGGGGCTGAGCTCGGCGCAGATCGGCCTGTTCGGAATCGCCGGGCTCGCGGGCGCCTTGGGTGCGATGCGCGCCGGCCGATGGGCGGACGCAGGACGGACGGATCTCGTCACCGGTGGTGCACTCGTGCTGTTGGTGGCGTCCTGGTTGGCGCTCGGCCAGGCCGCCTGGTCACTCTGGCTGGTCGCGGTCGGTGTCGTCGTTCTCGACTTCGCGGTCCAGGCGGTGCACGTCAGCAATCAGGCGCAGCTGACCACCGCGTTCCCCTGTCGGACGAGTAGTGCTGTCGGCGGGTACATGCTCTTCTACTCGTTGGGCTCGGCCCTTGGCGCGACTGCGACCACGGCGATGTTCTCCATCTTCGGATGGAGCGGATCCGCCGTCCTGGGTGCTGCTTTCGCGCTCTGCGGGCTGTTGGTGTGGACTTTCAGTCGGCACTCGACCGCATCCACCAGGGAGTTATCCCCAGCGGCGAATTGATCCACAGGCGTGGGGTTTTCGGTGGGTGGAACGGCGCTCTTGTCGGGGTGTTCCGGAGAGTCATTGGTATGTGCGATGGTTCGTTGCCCGAGATCGGGGACATGCGG
>NZ_LQIT01000081.1 GCF_001499965.1 Mycobacterium sp. GA-2829 | reverse complement strand
CGACCTCACAGGCGGCCACCGCCTCATAGGCGGCCCGCAGCGCGGTCACCGCGTCCTGGAGGCCGTTGCTCGACATAAAACGAACATACATTCGACCACCGACAAGTATGGCTCACGGAGGGGCGCCGAGCGGCGGATGCTTGAGCACGCGAGGTTTGTCCTCGACCAGTTGAATGCGGCCGTCGAAGGTGCGGTGCCCGATCATCTCGAGGGCGACGTCCCGATAGCCGTCGTAGACGCGTTCTGCGCCCGTGGCCCCGGCCCTCCAGACCCCAGAAGCCCGGCCAGGCCTCGCCCGATGCGTGGCCGTCGAGGGAGGTGATGAAGTCGACGAGAAGCTCCGACATGGGCCCTGTTCTTTCCTCGGGTTCCGACACTTAGACCTGCCGGGAACCACGGACTCATCGATGCGCGATCGAGGTGACGTTGGCCTGTCCCACAGCGGAGGTACAGCTAGCCGGTAGATGCCGACCGCTGCTACCGGTGGGCTCGCGGTGGTGCCAGCGTCGATGTGCAAGCGCCCAGGTCACGGGATCGTTGGTGCACCCGATCACCAGACCTCTGCCGAAGGAACGACCATGACGAGCGCAACCAAGAGCCGACCGCGGGCACTCCGCCCGCTTGCCGCCGCTGCTCTGTCCGCGGCAGCTCTGTTCGGACCGCAGGCCGCCGGGTTCGCGTCGGCGGCGCCGGATCCCGCAGCCACACCGGGATCAGCCTGCGCGGATGTCGAGGTCGTCTTCGCGCGCGGCACCTTCGAGGCACCGGGCGTAGGTGACACCGGACAGGCCTTCGTCAACGCGCTCAACTCCCGGGTGCCGGGCCAGACGGTCAACGTGTACGGCGTGAACTATCCGGCATCGCTCGACTTCCAAGACGCCATCCAGGGTGTCGCCGATGCGTCCAACGAGATTCAATCGACTGCCGCGAACTGCCCGAACACCGCGATTGTGCTCGGCGGTTACTCGCAGGGTGCGGCGGTGGCCGGGTTCACCACGTCCGACAGCGTCCCGGCGGGGGTGATCCTGCCCGCCGGCTTGAGCGGTCCCATGCCGCCCGCGATCGCCGACCACGTCGCGGCAGTCGTGCTGTTCGGGCTTCCGGACTCTTGGTTCTTGAACCTGGTGGACCACAGCGCGCCACCCATCGCCATCGGGCCGCTGTACGCGCCGAAGACGCTCCAGTTGTGCAACCCGGGAGACCCGGTGTGCTCACCCGGCGGGCTGGACCGCGCGGCGCACAGCGCATACAAGAACAACGGAGCGGCCGATCAGGCAGCGGCCTTCGTCGCCAATGCGTTGTCGACGACAGCGTCCGCGCGGCAGGACAATGCTGCCTGAATTGCGTGAATAATCGTGTCCCTCAATCGCTTTCGTGTTCGCCGCGGGGCGACGAGAGATTGCTGGCCACACCCAGCTTGTGCGCCGGATGGGACGTGAAAACCGTTGCGGCGCATCTGGTCAGTGAATTCGAAGATGGTTCCGGGGCTCCTAGCCTTCCGGTCATTGGACCCCGGGCAGGGCTCACCGATGTGCTGATCCCGAACACGTGGCGTGGGTGCTGGATTTCCTGACCAGCCGGCGGTTGCGCGGCTTCGCCCTGATCGATGAGGTCACCGGCCGTACCTCGGGAGCCGGTGGGTCCTGGCGAATCCTTGATGTTGGCAGCATGCGGACGCGTCGTGGCATTCGACCACCTGTCCGGACAGGGTGCTTCGGGCGCGGCTCCGATGACCCGGCCGGTATCGTTCATGAAGAGGTTCCGCGACAGGGGTCGAGCCGCCCGTAATGGGGCACCACGTTTCGCCTCTGATGCGCCATCTACCTGGCGGTTTATGGGAATCGTAGGGACTCAACTAAAATTCACGGCTAACTCTGACAGGGCAGTGTCCCGAAACAACGCAATGTAGGCCACATCACACAAGGCAGTGGCAGTAGTCGTTTCGGGTGATGTGACGCGCCGCGTTCGTCGCGCGTCGCCTTGGCCGTGTCGGCAGGAAGCCCTGCCTTCAGAGTCCAACGCCGTTTCCCAGCGCCTGTGAGGCGGGTTGGGAGGGGAGCCCAGTACACGGGAGGTCACGCCTCCACAGAAGAAAGAACCATGCCGAAGCACGCTCGAGTGACGAAATCCACACGTCAGAAACAGGTCAAGACGCTCATCACCGCCGCTCTGATCACGGCCGGTGCCGGCGGCGCTGCCCTCGTCGTGTCGCCGGGGCAAGCGCCCACAGTGGCCCCGGTCGCCCAGCCGGTGGTCAAGCACGCGGCCGCCCCCGAACCGGTACCCGCC
>NZ_LQIT01000080.1 GCF_001499965.1 Mycobacterium sp. GA-2829 | reverse complement strand
GCTCCTACGGGGTGACCCCGGACGCGGTGATCGGGCACTCGATGGGTGAGGTCACCGCCGCCGTCGTCGCCGGTGCGTTGTCGGTGCGCGAGGGTCTGCGCGTCATCGCCATTCGTTCCCGGCTGATGTCCCGGCTGGCGGGTCAGGGCGCGGTGGCACTGCTCGAACTCGACGCGCCCGGCGCCGAGGCCTTCATCGCCTCGCACCCCCACGTGGAGATCGCAGGCTTCGTGGCACCGTCACAGACGGTGGTGGCCGGCCCGCCGCAGGCCGTCGACGCCATCATCGAATCGGCCACCGCGACCGGAAGATTCGCGCGGCGGGTCAACATGGAGGTCGCTTCCCACACCGCGCTGATGGACCCGATCCTCGACGAACTGCGTTCGGCGCTGGCCGATCTCACACCGCAGACCCCGTCGATCCCGTTCATCTCCACCGTCGACACCGAGGCGCCCCGCTTCGACGCCGACTACTGGGCCAACAACGTGCGCCGCCCCGTCCGACTGCACCAGGCGGTGACCGCCGCCGCGGCCGCAGGCCACACCACCTTCGTCGAGATCAGCCCGCACCCGATCCTGAGTCGCGCGGTCTCCGCCACACTCGGCGACACGCATCACCACGCGGTCGGGACGCTGGCCCGCGACACCGACGACACCGTCACCTTCCACACCAACCTCAACACCACCCACACCGCTCAACCGCCTGCCACACCGCATCCGGCCGAGCCGCATGTCCCGCTGCCCACCACCCCGTGGCACCACAAGAGCCACTGGCTCACCGTCGGTGCGACGGCACCCGCGCCGGCACCGCGCACGTCGCGTGACGAGGTGGCGGCGTTGTCCGCCACGGACCTCGCCGACGGTACGTGGCTGGTGTTCGACGACGGACTCGACGAGGACGTCTCCAGCACAAGCCTTCTCGAAGCGCTCACCGCTGTGCAGAACGTGTTGTTCGCTCCCGAACTCTCGGCGGACGGCATCGACGCCGATTCCGGTTACCGGCTGTTCAGTGGCATCCGCCGGCTCACATCGGTGCTCACCGCGATGGCCACCCCGCCGAAACTGCACATCGCACTCCCACCGACGGACACCGCATCGGCGGTCATCAGCGGAATCGCCACCGGCCTCGCCCGCGACCACGCCGCGTTCTGGGGTGGTCTGGTGACCGTCGAAACCGCTGCCGTCGAGTCCACCGCCGACGATGACGCGCTGCCCAACGGCGACATCCTCGACATCTGGCGCACCTATCCCGCGGACCGTCGCAGGACCCTGCTGCAGCACCACGTCAGCGTGCTGATCGCGGCGGTGATGGGACTGCCCTCCCCGGAGTCGCTCGACCCGACCGCCGACGTCTTCGAACTCGGTATGGATTCGATGATGAGCGTGGTGCTGCAACGGGCGCTGCTGTCGACCCTAGGCGTCGACGTCCCGCCGCCCGTGTTGTTCGACAACCCCAGCGTCGAGACCCTCGCCGACCACCTGGTCGTGCTGGGGGAGATCGACCCCGAATCGCTCCAGGACCTCGCCGAGGTGCCTCTCGTGGAGAAGGTGAGCTGAGTTCCATGACTGCTGTGTCGCCGGATCGCCGTGCGATCATCACTGAGGCGTTGCGCAAGATCGACGATCTGACGGCGCGGTTGGCGGTCGCCGAACAAGGAGAGACCGAACCCATCGCGGTCGTCGGGATGGGGTGCCGGCTCCCGGGCGGGGCGAGTGACCCCGACCGGTTCTGGGATCTGTTGCGCGAAGGGCGCAGCGGGATCGTGCGGGTGCCGTCGCAGCGGTGGGACGCCGACGAGTACTACAGCGCCGACATCTCGGAGCCGGGGACGATCTGCACCCGCGAGGGCGGGTTCCTGACCGGGTGGGAGCCCGATGAGTTCGACGCCGAGTTCTTCGGGATCTCTCCGCGCGAAGCCGCCGCGATGGACCCCCAGCAGCGCCTGCTGCTCGAAGTCGCCTGGGAGGCAATCGAACACGCCGGCATCCTCCCGGACCGTCTCCGCGGATCCCAGACGTCCGTCTTCGTCGGCCTGACCGCATACGACTACATGCTCAAACTCTCCGACAGCCTCAGCCGCGAAGAGTACGACGCATACGTGCCGTTCGGGAACGCGGCGAATTTCGCGGCGGGTCGGTTGTCGTACTTCCTCGGGTTGCGGGGTCCGGCGGTGGTGGTGGACACGGCGTGTTCGTCGTCGTTGGTGTCGGTGCATCTGGCGTGCCAGAGCCTGCGCCGCCGGGAGAGCGACACCGCACTGGCCGCAGGCGTCAACCTCATGCTCAAGGCGGAAGCCAATGTCGCGCTGTCGCGGTGGGGGATGCTGGCCCCGGACGGACGGTGCAAGACCTTCGACGCCGGCGCTGACGGGTATGTGCGCAGTGAGGGTTGCGGTGTGGTCGT
>NZ_LQIT01000079.1 GCF_001499965.1 Mycobacterium sp. GA-2829 | reverse complement strand
TGTCAATGGCCAGGTTGAAGTACCCACTGGTGGCCAGATGAGAGTATCCACCCCGTGCGGTAGTTCCTAGGTTGGTGTGGGCTGCTCCTTCCGGTGTCGGGCGTCTTTCATGCGGTAGGAATCGCCGTCGGTGATGACGACGGTGGCGTGGTGCAGTAGCCGGTCGAGGATGCTGACCGCGGTGGTCTGCTCGGGCAAGAATCGGCCCCACTGCTCGAAAGGCCAGTGCGATCCGATGGCCAACGATCGGCGTTCGTAGGCTCCGGCGACAAGCCGAAACAACAACTGGGTGCCGGTGTCGTCCAAGGGGGCGAAGCCGAGTTCGTCGAGGATGATCAGATCGACCCGCAGCAGGGATTCGATGATCTTGCCGACGGTGTTGTCGGCCAGGCCTCGGTAGAGAGTCTCCACCAGGTCGGCAGCGGTGAAGTAGCGGACCTTGTGCCCGGCGTGGATCGCCGCGGTCCCCAACCCGATCAGGGTGTGGGACTTGCCGGTCCCGGCCGGGCCGATGATTGCCAGATTCTGTTGCGCCCGTATCCATTCCAGACTCGACAGGTAGTCGAAGGTCTTCGGCGGGATCGAGGACGCGGCCACATCGAAGGACTCCAGTGTCTTGTGCACGGGGAACGCGGCGGTCTTGAGGCGGTTGACGATGTTGGAGGCGTCCCGTGCCGCCAACTCCGTCTCGACTAGCGTGCGCAGGACTTCCTCGGGGGTCCAGCGTTGGGTCTTGGCGGTGATCAACACCTCCGGTGCGGTGCGTCGCACTGCGGCCAGTTTCAGCCGCCGCAACCCGGCGTCCAGGTCGGCGGCCAGTGGTGGAACCGACGGTGGTGCAACAGGTTCTGTATCGGTGATGGGTGGGGTCTTAGTCACGGGATCACCTCGCCGTCGGCGACGGCCGGGGTGATCCGGTAGGCGTCCAGGGATCGGGTCGGGGCGACCGGTAGGTCCAGGATCAGGGCGTCCCCGGCGGGGCGGGGCTGCGGTGCGCCGGTGCCGGCTGCCAGGATGGACCGCACGTCGGCGGCCCGGAAGCGGCGGAACGCCACCGCCCGGTGCAACGCGGCGACCAACGCCGCCTCACCGTGGGCCGCGCCCAGGGCGAGCAGAATCTCCAGTTCAGACCCGAGGCGGGTGTTGCCGATCGCCGCGGCACCGACGAGGAACGCCTGCGCATCATCACCGAGGTCGCAGAACTGCTTTTCCACCGTGGTCTTCGGCCGCGGCCCGCGACTCGGTGCCGGGCGGGGGCCGTCGTAGTGCTCGTCGAGGATCGAGGTCCCGCCGGGGGCGGTGAGTTGGTGTTCGGCCACGACCACCCCCGTCGCCGGCTCCAGCAGGACGATCGCACCGTGGTCGACGACCACCGTCACCGTGGTGCCGATCAGTCGAGTCGGCACCGAGTAGCGGGCCGACCCGTACCTGATACAGGACAGGCGGTCGACCTTGCGTAACACCGACGAGGCGCCGATCTGCAATCGAAGCGATGGGAGTGGCTGCAGCAGTTCACGTTCAGTGATCAACCGCTGGTTCGGGATGGCGCAGATCTCCGAATGGACGGTGGCGTTGACTTCGGCGCACCACGCGATCGCGGCGGCATTCGCGGTGCGCAGGTCGACCGGTGTTCCAGTGATGGCGGCCTCGGTCAACAACGGGACCGCCAGGTCGTCCTGGGCGTAGCCGCACAGGTTCTCCACGATGCCCTTGGACTGCGGGTCGCTGGCGTGACAGAAATCGGGTGCGAACCCGTAATGGGACGCCAGGCGGACGTAGTCCGGAGTCGGTACGACGACGTTGGCCACCACGCCGCCTTTGAGGCAGGCCATCCGGTCGGCCAGCACCTTTGCCGGCACGCCGCCGGCGGCGGCCAGGGTCTCGGCGATCAACCCCAGCGTCGTGGACGCCCGCTCGTTGGTGGCGAAGCGCACGAAGCGCCACCTCGAGAACGCCAGGACCGCGCAGAACAGAAACAGCCCCGGCGCGGCCTGGGCCCAGTCGATGACCAGGTACTCACCCGGCTCCCACACGGCCGGACGTCGTCCGCGGTGATTGGTGCTGCGCCACAACGCTTTCTCCTGCGCGACGAGGCGTCGGAAGTTGCGGTCAGAACCGGTGTATCCGGCCGCGCGGGCCTTCGGCAGTAGCCGCTTGGCTGAGATCCGACCATTCGATTTGTCCACCCGTTCGGCGACCAGACCGGCGACGGCGTCGTAGTTGTGCGCCCGTTCGGCCCGCGGTGACGGCAGCATGCCGGCCTGGTCGGCCTCGAACTTCTCGACGACCTTCTTGACGGTGCGGTGGGTGGTGCCGCACTCTGCGGCGGCGGCTCGGTAAGAGCCGAGCTGGTGATAGGCAGAAATGATGTCCATACGGTCCCTCGCAGACTTCAATGGAACTCCCCGGTGGTGATGGCGATTGGTTGGCGCCTTCACCGTCACCATCGGGGCCCGCAGTTCCTGATCGACACGACGAACACGGGGTGGATACTTTTACTTGGCCAAAAACGGATACCTCGACCTGGCCACCAGTGGGTACTTTTTCATGGCCACGGACA
>NZ_LQIT01000078.1 GCF_001499965.1 Mycobacterium sp. GA-2829 | reverse complement strand
TCCGGCCTCGGCTGTCGGTGACGACGAGTTGGTGGGCGGGTCCGGTGATGGTGATGATCCCGCGGTGATGCGCCCGATGATGGTAGGGACAGACGAGCACGAGGTTGTCGAGTTCGGTTTCGCCGCCGTTCTCCCAGTGGATGATGTGGTGGGCGTGCAGGCCGCGGGTGGCTTCGCAGCCGGGCACCACGCAGGTGCGGTCGCGGTGTTCCAACGCCCGCCGCAGCCGGCGGTTGATCAGCCGGGTGGTGCGTCCAACACCGATGGGCTGGCCGTCGCGTTCGAACCACACCTCACAGGTCGCATCACAGGTCAGGTACCGCCGATCCGCGTCCGGGAGCAGCGGTCCCAGGTGTAGGGCGGCGATGCGGTCTTTGATGTCGAGGTGCACCGCGACGGTGGTGTGGGCGCTGTGCGGGCGGCGGGCGACGTCGGTGTCCCAGCCGGTTTCGATCAGGGCCATGAAGGCATCACCGCGGGTGGGCATCGGTGGCCGGACCGCCGCCAGGGTCTCGCCGTGGTCGCGTTTGAACTGGGCGATCAGTGCGTCGTGATGGGATTGCAGCGCGGCTTCGAATTTCGCCGACTCGGCGTGGGTGAGTTGGATCCGCCAGAAGGTGTACTGGTCATCGGAGGTCTGAGTGATCGAGCAGGGAGGTTCGAGCTCCGGTTCTGGCTCGTCCTCATCGATTTCAGGTGCGGGTTCGGGCGTGGGTTTGGGTTCCTGCCGGATCGCGGTGCGGAGTTGGTTGACGCTGGCGGATTTCGCCAACTCGGCGTAGTGCTCATCGGATCCGGGGGCGGCTTTGTCGGCGATGACGCCGACCTGATCCAGTGACAGCCGGCCTTCGCGCAAGGCCTGCACGCACAGCGGGAATTCGTCGATGCGGTCGGCGATGGCGGTGATCGCTTTGGCGTTGGTGGTTGAGCAGCCGATCTTCCAGGCCACCAGCGCGGTGACCGACCGCGCCCCGGTGGCACCCCACAGGCGGTCGCCGTCGATTTCGGCGGCGATCTCCACCAACCGCGCATCGATCGCGTTGCGCTGCCCCGCCAACTCCGACATCTCGTCGAACAACGCCTCCAGCTGCGCTTCCCGAGGCGTGCTCGGAATGAAACTCGGTGCGCTGGAAACCATGACCCCATACAAACAGAGGGGTACGACATCAAGCGGTGACAGCTATTCGCCGCCGTCGTCGCGGGCCAGTTCGATCTGGTTCTTGATTTCCCGGTAGGCCTGCACGCGCGCCATGACCGCATCCGCTGTCGAGTCCGCCGGTGTGGTGGTGTCCGGGGCGGCCGCGATGCCGTAGAGCATCGCGCTCAACTTGGCATGAAGTTCGGCGCGCTGTTCGGCGACGCGGGCGTCCTCGCGCTCGGTGCGCAGGGATTCGTCGATGAGTTGCGCTTCCTTGGCGCACTTCCGGATCAGCTCGACGCGTTCGCGCGCAGCGTCTTCCAGCTTCGCGATGGTGGTCCGCGCCTCGGCGAGAATCTTGCGATCATCGGCGCTGGGCTTGTCAAGTGCCGCCAGCCTGCTGGTCACCCTGCGTAGGGCGAACGCCTTCTCGAAGGTCGCGGTGACGCCCTTGATGTCGGCGGTGAAGTCGACATCTCCCAACCATCCGGCATGCGCCGCTTCGGAGTTGGCGATTCGTCGCACCGCGCTCAGCGCCGACTCGACGAGCGCGGCGTTGTCCTTGCCGAGGGTGTCGATGCGGCGTTGTTTCTCCTTCCGGAGTCGCTCTTCGCGTTGCCGCTTGGCCGCCGCCGCTTTCTCGGCCCGCTCGATACGTTCCTGTTCCTCGACAGCGGCGCGGCGCTCCTTCTCCGATGAGACGATCCAGGCGACGAACCAGCCGATGAGCACGACTCCGACGAGCACGCCGAGGAAGATCCACACCGGCTTGGGGACGAGTGCGATCAAAATGAGCACGAAGAAGATCAGGCCGCCGATACCGTCGGCTGCATCGGACGATCGCTTGCTCACCTGAGACCCCCATTGCTGCAGAGGCTTCTTCGACGCCTCGACGGTGAGTATGCGGGGGACCACCGACATTCCCGGGTTTGCGCGGCAGCGCTCGGGGAACAGACACCAAGGTCACAACGTTAGGACGACTATGGCAACTCAAGACATCACCGCAGAGCAGTTCAACGAGACGATCACCGGCAACGAGATCGTGCTCGTCGATTTCTGGGCCTCGTGGTGCGGGCCGTGTCGCCAGTTCGCCCCGACGTTCGCCGCCTCCTCGGAGAAGCACCCCGACGTCGTGCACGCCAAGGTGGACACCGAAGCCGAGCAGCAGCTCGCCGCGGCGGCCGACATCCGGTCCATCCCCACCCTGATGGCGTTCAAGAAGGGCAAGCTGGTCTTCAACCAAGCCGGTGCGCTTCCGCCCGCTGCCCTCGAGGACCTCGTCCAGAAGGTCAAGGAATTCGACATCGACGCCGCGATGGCCGAACAGGAGCGCGCCGAGTCAGAGTGACCCGGTGCACGCGCTAGCGTGCACTGCGTGACCGATCACGACCCGTACGTCCTCGTCGACCGTCCGCGTCCGCACGTCGCGGTGGTGACGCTCAACCGGCCGGAGCGGATGAACTCCATGGCGTTCGACGTCATGGTGCCGCTGCGGTCGGTGCTCCACGAGCTGACCTACGACAACGACGTGCGCGCGGTCGTGCTCACCGGCGCCGGCCGGGGATTCTCCTCCGGCGCCGACCACAAATCGGCCGGATCCGTCCCGCACGTCGACGGCCTGACCCGGCCCTCCTACGGCCTGCGCTCGATGGAGGTGCTCGACGACGTCATCCTCGCGCTGCGCAGGATGCACCAGCCGGTGATCGCCGCGGTCAACGGCGCCGCCATCGGCGGCGGACTGTGCCTGGCGCTGGCCGCCGACATCCGCGTCGCCGCCTCGGGCGCCTACTTCCGCGCCGCGGGCATCAACAACGGTCTGACGGCCAGCGAGCTGGGCTTGAGCTACCTTCTGCCGCGGGCGATCGGCTCGTCCCGCGCTTTCGAGATCATGCTGACCGGCCGCGACGTCGACGCCGCCGAGGCCGAGCGCATCGGACTGGTCTCCCGCACCGTCGCGGAGACCGATCTGCTCGACGTCTGCTGTGAGTTGGCCGAACGCATCGCCGCGTTCTCCCGCCCGGGCGTCGAGCTGACCAAACGCACACTGTGGAGCGGTCTGGACGCCGGCAGCCTGGAAAGTCACATGCAGGCCGAGGGCCTCGGGCAGCTCTACGTCCGCCTGCTCACCGCGAATTTCGAGGAGGCCGTCGCGGCCCGCAAGGAGAAGCGTCCCGCAGTCTTCACCGACGACAAAGCGTGAGGGTCGCCACGACGGCGGTAATGAGTTGGCGCCGCGCGCCGACCTGCGGCTACTCTCGAAAACAACCATCGTTTTCGGCGGCCGTTCCGCCGCGCCCGGAATCGTCCCATTTCACCCCATGAGGAGTCGCGCCCGTGATCACCGCAACGGACCTCGAGGTCCGCGCCGGGGCGCGCACACTGCTCTCCGTGGAGGGTGCCGCCCTGCGCGTCCAGCCCGGCGACCGCATCGGGCTGGTCGGACGCAACGGCGCGGGTAAGACCACCACGATGCGCATCCTCGCCGGCGAGGGCGAGCCGTACGCAGGCACGGTCACCCGCAGCGGCGAGGTCGGCTACCTGCCGCAGGACCCGCGCGAAGGCGACCTCGACATGTTGGCCCGTGACCGGGTGCTCTCGGCGCGCGGTCTGGACGCCCTGCTGTCCCAGCTGGAGAAACAGCAGGCTCTGATGGCCGAGGTCGCCGACGACGCCGCCCGCGACAAGGCGGTGCGGCGCTACGGCGAACTCGAGGAACGGTTCGCTTCGCTCGGTGGTTACGCCGCCGAGAGCGAAGCAGGCCGCATCTGCGCGAGCCTCGGACTGCCCGAACGCGTCCTCACTCAACCGTTGCGCACCCTCTCGGGCGGGCAGCGGCGCCGGGTGGAACTCGCGCGCATCCTGTTCGCGGCCTCGGATGGGGGAGCCGCCGGTTCGAATTCGTCTACGACTCTGCTGCTCGACGAGCCGACCAACCACCTCGACGCGGACTCGATCGGCTGGTTGCGCACCTTCCTGCAGAACCACGCCGGCGGGCTCGTCGTGATCAGTCACGACGTCGAACTGCTCGCCGCCGTGGTGAACCGGGTGTGGTTCCTCGACGCCGTCCGCGGCGAGGCCGATGTCTACAACATGGGTTGGCAGAAGTACCTCGACGCCCGCGCGACCGATGAGCAACGCAGGCGTCGCGAGCGGGCGAACGCCGAGAAGAAGGCGTCCGCGCTGCGCACCCAGGCCGCCAAGATGGGCGCCAAGGCGACCAAAGCCGTTGCGGCACAGAACATGCTGCGGCGCGCCGAGCGCATGATCTCCGAGCTCGACGAAGAGCGGGTGGCCGACAAGGTCGCCAAGATCCGGTTCCCCACGCCTGCGGTGTGCGGTCGGACGCCGTTGGTGGGCAAGGGGCTCACCAAGACCTATGGTTCACTCGAGATCTTCACCGGGGTGGACCTCGCGATCGACAAGGGGTCGCGCGTCGTGGTGCTCGGACTCAACGGTGCAGGCAAGACCACGCTGCTGCGGATCCTCGCCGGGGTGGAGAAGGCCGACGCCGGCGCCATCGAACCCGGACACGGCCTGAAGCTGGGGTACTTCGCGCAGGAGCACGACACCATCGACGGCAACGCCTCGGTGTGGGAGAACATCCGGCACGCCGCCCCTGACACCGGTGAGCAGGATCTGCGCGGGCTGTTGGGTGCGTTCATGTTCAGCGGACCGCAGCTCGACCAGCCGGCGGGCACGCTGTCCGGCGGTGAGAAGACGCGCCTCGCGCTGGCCGGGCTCGTCGCGTCCACGGCCAACGTGCTGCTGCTCGACGAACCGACCAACAACCTCGACCCGGCCTCGCGTGAACAGGTGCTCGACGCCCTGCGCAGCTACCGGGGCGCCGTCGTCCTGGTCACCCACGACCCGGGTGCTGCCGAGGCACTGGAACCGCAGCGGGTGGTGTTGCTGCCCGACGGCACCGAGGACTACTGGTCCGACGAGTACCGCGAGCTCATCGAGCTGGCCTGATCGGTCCCGCCGGGTCATATTGCGAACCGTTTGACGAAATCTCCCCGCCCCCTGGGTTAGCGACTGCTGCGCTGGGTAACTCTCGAAAGCAGTCGGGGCATCGCAACAAGCGGGGAGATGTCAATGAAGAAGTCTGAAAAGTCCCGGGAAGAACTACTGAGCGAGTTGCGGGCCGAATATGAGGGGGGCGCGAGTATCCGCGCGTTGGTGGCGAAAACCGGTCGTTCCTACGGCTCGATCCACAGCATGCTGCGTGAGTCCGGTACCACGATGCGCAGCCGCGGTGGGCCCAACCACCGGTCGCGCAGGTCGACTGTCAACTGACGCTGGGAGTCTGCTGGCGCACCGACGCCTCGACGAGGTCGAGGACGGCGCCCAGCTGTTTGGGATCATCGCCGGAAGCGAGCCGCGCGACGAGTCCGTCGAGCACCAGATCGAGGTAGGTCTGCAGCACCTCGCTGGGGACGTCGTCGCGCAGCCGCCCGGCTTCCTTCTGCATGTGTAGCCGTGCGCTCGTCGCCGCCGACAGCTCGGCGGAGCGCTCCTCCCAGCCCTGGTGGAACACCGGGTCGTTGCGCAGTTTGCGCGCGATCTCCAACCGCGTTGCTAGCCAGTCGAACTGGTCCGGCGCCGCCAACAGGTCACGCATGACCTGGATGAGCCCCTCGCGGGAGGCGACGTCGGCCATCCGCGCGGCATCTTCCCGCGCCAGTTCGAAGAACAAGGTGTCCTTGTCCCGGAAGTGATGGAAGATGGCGCCGCGCGACAGCCCGATGGTTTCTTCGAGCCGCCGCACGGTCGCCTTGTCGTATCCGTACTTCGCGAAGCAGCGCCGGGCGCCGTCGAGGATCTGACGGCGCCGCGCCGCCAGATGGTCGTCGGTTACCCGAGGCATGAATCCGACCTGCTACTTGGACTTGAGCATGTTCCGCAGCACGTACTGCAGGATGCCGCCGTTGCGGTAGTAGTCGGCCTCACCGGGGGTGTCGATGCGCACCACCGCGTCGAACTCGACGGTCTCGCCGCTCTCCTTGGTCGCCTTGACGTGCACCGTCTTGGGCGTCTTGCCCTCGTTGAGGGCCTCGATGCCGGTGATGTCGAACGTCTCGGTGCCGTCGAGCTTGAGCGACGCCGCCGACTCACCCTCGGGGAACTGCAGCGGGATGACGCCCATACCGATCAGGTTGCTGCGGTGGATGCGCTCGAAGGACTCGGTGATCACCGCGCGCACACCCAGCAGGCTGGTGCCCTTGGCGGCCCAGTCACGCGACGAGCCGGAGCCGTACTCCTTACCACCGAGCACGACCAGCGGGATGCCCTGCTCGGCGTAGTTCTGCGCGGCGTCGTAGATGAACGCCTGCTCGCCGCCGTTGGTGAAGTCGCGGGTGTAGCCGCCGGAGACGTCGTCGAGCAGCTGGTTCTTGAGCCGGATGTTGGCGAAGGTGCCCCGGATCATCACCTCGTGGTTACCGCGGCGGGAACCGTAGGAGTTGTAGTCCTTCTTCTCCACGCCGTGCGAATCGAGGTACTGCGCGGCCGGGGTGCCCGGCTTGATGCTGCCCGCGGGGGAGATGTGATCGGTGGTGACCGAATCGCCCAGCAGGGCCAGCACCCGCGCACCGGAGATGTCGCTGACCGGCTCCGGCTCGGCGGGCATTCCGTCGAAGTACGGAGGCTTACGCACGTAGGTCGAGTCCTCGGCCCATTCGAAGGTGTCACCGCTCGGCGTCGGCAGATTGCGCCACCGGTCGTCGCCCTTGAACACGTCGGCGTAGTTCTTCTTGAACATCTCGGTGTTGATCGCATTGGCGATCGTGTCGTTGATGTCCTGCTGCGACGGCCAGATGTCCTTGAGGAACACCTGATTGCCATCGCTGTCGGTGCCCAGGCAGTCGTTCTCGAAGTCGAAGTCCATGCTTCCGGCCAGCGCGTAGGCGATGACCAGCGGCGGGGACGCCAGGTAGTTCATCTTGACGTCCGGATTGATCCGGCCCTCGAAGTTGCGGTTGCCCGACAGCACGGCGGTCACCGACAGGTCGTTGTCATTGACGGCCTTGCTGATCTCCTCCGGCAGCGGACCACTGTTGCCGATGCAGGTGGTGCAGCCGTAGCCGACCAGGAAGAAGCCCAGCTTCTCCAGGTACGGCCACAGGCCGGCCTTGTCGTAGTAGTCGGTGACGACCTGCGAGCCCGGCGCCATCGTTGTCTTGACCCACGGCTTACTGGTCAGGCCCTTCTCGACGGCATTCTTGGCCAGCAGCGCCGCGCCCAGCATCACCTCGGGGTTGGAGGTGTTGGTGCAGGACGTGATCGCGGCGATCACGACGGCGCCGTGGTCGATGACGAACTCACCGAGTTCGTCGGACTTGACGGTGACCGGGTTGGTCGGGCGGCCCTCGGCCCCGTTGGCGGCGGAGACCACCTCGACCGAATCCTCGTCTGCGAAGGACAGCGCCACCGGATCGCTGCCGGGGAACGTCTCCTCGACGGCCTCGTCGACGTTGGAGTGCGCCGCGGAGTTGCCGTTCTCGACGTAGTTGTGGATGTCCTTGCGGAACGCGCTCTTGGCGTCGTCGAGGGCGATGCGGTCCTGCGGACGCTTGGGTCCGGCGATCGAGGGCACCACGTCGGCCAGGTCGAGCTCGAGGTACTCGGAGAACTTCGGCTCGCGGCTCGGGTCGTGCCACATGCCCTGTTCCTTGGCGTAGGCCTCGACCAGCGCCAACTGCTCGTCGCTGCGGCCGGTCATCCGCAGGTAGTCGATCGTCACGTCGTCGATCGGGAAAATGGCTGCGGTGGAACCGAATTCGGGGCTCATGTTGCCGAGCGTGGCGCGGTTGGCCAGCGGCACCTCGGCGACGCCGTCACCGTAGAACTCGACGAACTTGCCGACCACACCGTGCTTGCGCAGCATCTCGGTCACGGTCAGCACCACGTCGGTGGCGGTCACGCCGGGCCGCCGCTCGCCGGTGATCTTGAAGCCGACGACGCGGGGGATGAGCATCGAGACCGGCTGGCCGAGCATGGCGGCCTCGGCCTCGATGCCGCCGACGCCCCAGCCCAGCACGCCGAGGCCGTTCTCCATGGTGGTGTGGCTGTCGGTGCCCACACAGGTGTCGGGGTAGGCCACCCCGTCCCGGTCCATGACGACGCTGGCCAGGTACTCGATGTTGACCTGGTGGACGATGCCGGTGCCGGGCGGGACGACCTTGAAGTCGTGGAACGCGCCCTGACCCCAGCGCAGGAACTGGTAGCGCTCGCCATTGCGCTCGTACTCGATCTCGACGTTGCGCTCGAAGGCGTCGGCGCGGCCGAACAGGTCCGCGATCACGGAGTGGTCGATGACGAGGTCGGCGGGCGCGAGCGGGTTCACCTTCTGCGGGTCGCCGCCGAGGTCGCCGACCGCCTCACGCATGGTGGCGAGGTCGACGATGCACGGCACGCCGGTGAAGTCCTGCATGATCACGCGGGCCGGGGTGAACTGGATCTCGATGCTCGGGTCGGCTTGCGGATCCCAGTTCGCGATGGCCTCGATGTGGTCCTTGGTGATGTTCGAGCCGTCCTCGGTGCGCAGCAGGTTCTCCGCGAGCACCTTGAGGCTGTACGGCAGTTTCTCCGTGCCGGGAACCTTGTCGAGGCGGTAGATCTCGTAAGACTTGTCCCCGACGGTCAGGGTGTCACGGGCTCCAAAAGAATCCTTGCTGCTCACATCAACTCCCGGTTGTTCTCGCCGCGACGGGCTGTGTCGGCGGCATAGCCGATTCTAACAGTACGTTTGTCCTGCAAACACCTGGGGCTCCCCCACAGTCTTGTCCTCGGCAGTGGGTCGTGCCACCCCCGCGGAGATCGTCGCGGTACCGTGCTGCCTGTGACTGCGCCGGAGGTCGTACCCTTTCTGCCCGGCTTCATTCCGCCGGATGTCGACATGAACAAGGTGATCGCCGACGTGGGGGACGACGGCGTCAGTGCGCCGGGGGCCGATGAGGCGGCGTTGCGGCAGGTGGTCTCGGAGGCTCGCTCCGACGGCATCGATCTCAAGATCGTCGTCATCGATACGAATCCGCCGATCGACACCCCGCTGCGCGACATCGCGACCGAGGTCGGCCAGGTCTACCCGGGGTCGACCGTGCTGGCGATGAGCCCGTCGTTCGCCGGCACCTACAGTTCGGTCTTCGACCGGGTGACGCTGGAGGCCGGTCAGGACCTCGCCAAGACCGGCGATCCGGTGCAGTCGTCGAAGAATTTCGTCGGCCAACTCACCACTCCGGATTTCCCCTGGACCGCATTGACCATTGTCGTTGTTTTAGGGGTCGCGGCGGCCACCGCGGCGACGCGATGGTTACAGATTCGAGGCAAACGGGCGGCTGCGGTCGAAACCGCGCCGACAGACTCTGACCAGCGCTGACGCCGTTTCTCGTCGCGCTGCGCCATTTCGAAGATCACTATTCGATAACAGTTAATTCAATTACAAACATGTAGTTTGTGACTAAAGTTTCTTCAGCGTCGATTGTGACGTACGGTGCATTCGGTACCCAATGATGTCGCTGTGCCTGATGTGACTTGTGTGCATCGGTGCCCCTCCCGGACGTGCACCACGTTCGCGTCGACCCCAAGGAGACTCGAGTCGAATGAGACGCACCGCTCGCGCCTCCGCATCCCGGCTAGTCGGCCGGATGTGCGCGCTGCCCCTCACCGCGGGTCTGTTGATGTCGACGGCGCTGTGGGGCGGCGCCCCCGCGTCCGCGGACACCAACGACGTCGCGACGCTGGTGGCCGCCGTCGCCAACGCCAACCAGAAGCTGCAGGACCTCGGCGCCACCGTCCAGAGCACGCAGGAGAGCGTCAACAAGGCGATCGTCGACGTACAGAACGCCCGTGACGCCGCTGCCACCGCTCAGCGTGAGCTCGAGACCAGCCAGCGCGGGATCGAGGACGCCACCATCGCCATCGAAGCCGCCCAGAGGCGCTTCGACACCTTCGCCGCGGCCACCTATGTCAGCGGTCCGTCGTCGTCGTACGTGACCGCCGCCGACCCCGCCGACGTACTGCACACCGCCTCGACCGCCCAGACGCTGTCGGTCAGTTCGGCGCGCGTCATCGAGAACCTGCAGCGCGCCCGCACCGAACAGGTCAACAAGGAATCCGCTGCGCGCCTTGCCAAGCAGAAGGCCGACCAGGCCACCGCCGACGCCGAGGCCAGCCAGCGCGCCGCGGTCGCCGCACTCACCGAGGCGCAGCAGAACTTCAAGGGTCAGCAGGCCGAACTGGACCGCCTCTCGGCCGAGCGGGCCGCCGCCCAAGCGCGGCTCGCCGAGGTCCGCAAGGCGTCCGCATCCACCGCGCCCGCCGCCCCGCAGGCGGCCCCGTCGGCTCCCGGTGCGAACTGGGACCGCGCGCCGGGCGCACCGGCGCCGGCGACCCAGAACTGGAACACCGCATGGGATCCCACGCTGCCCGCGATCCCCAGCGCGTTCGTCAGCGGCGACCCGATCGCGATCATCAACGCCATCCTCGGGATCACCGCCACCTCGGCGCAGGTGACCCAGCAGATGGGCCGTTCCTTCCTGCAGAAGATCGGCCTGCTGCCCACCCCGTCCGGGTTCACCAACGGTGCGATCCCGCGCGTCTACGGCAGGCAGGCCACCGAGTACGTCATCAAACGCGCCATGTCGCAGATGGGCGTGCCGTACTCGTGGGGTGGCGGGAACGCCGCCGGCCCAAGCCGCGGAATCGATTCCGGCGCAGGCACCGTCGGCTTCGACTGCTCGGGCCTGATGCTGTACGCGTTCGCCGGAGTCGGGATCAAACTCGACCACTACTCCGGATCCCAGTACAACGCAGGCCGCAAGGTGCCGAACTCGCAGATGCGGCGTGGCGACATGCTGTTCTGGGGACCCAACGCCAGCCAGCACGTCGCGCTCTACCTCGGCGACGGTCAGATGCTCGAAGCCCCCTACACCGGGTCGGTGGTCAAGATCTCGCCGGTGCGCACCAGCGGCATGACCCCGTACGCGACCCGGTTGATTGAATGGTGAGATTGTTGGATTCATTGCGCCGCATTGCTTTTCACGGCGTCAAGATGGCCGTCGTTGCGGTGGCCGCAGTCGCGATGCTGGTCGGGGTGAGCAGCCCCGCGCACGCCGCACCCGACGACGGACAGTGGGACCCCACGCTGCCCAAGCTTCTCAGCGCCGGTGCGCCGGGGGACCCGCTGGCGATCGCCAACGCGTCGCTGCAGGCGACCGCGCAGGCCACTCAGGTGACGATGGATCTGGGCCGCAAGTTCCTGTCGAGCATCGGGCTCGGGTCCGCGCCCGCCGCGGGTGTCGCTCCTGGCCGCGTGCGCGGACCGCAGGCGATCGAGTACGTGATCCGGCGTGGCGCCTCGCAGATGGGGACCCCGTACTCCTGGGGCGGCGGAAAACCCAACGGCCCCAGCCGGGGCATCGACTCGGGTGCCAACACCGTCGGCTACGACTGCTCGGGTTTCACCCAGTTCTCCTACGCCGGGGTGGGCGTACTCATCCCGAAGTACTCGGGCGACCAGTACAACACCGGACGCAAAGTCCCGACCTCACAGGCGAAGCGCGGCGACCTGTTGTTCTGGGGTCCCGGCGGCAGCCAGCACGTGGCCATGTACCTCGGCAACGGGCAGATGCTCGAGTCCTCGGGCAGCGCGGGCAAGGTGACGGTCAGCCCCGTCCGCAACGCCGGGCTGCAGCCATACGTGGCCCGCATCATCGAATCCTGAGCACAGCCTGAGGCGAACCGGGCAACGTCGACGGAATTCGGACTGCCTGGAATAGTTGACGGCGGGCGCCCTCGCGTCCACCGCACGACCAGCGATAACAGTGAGAGGAATCTCGATGACGTCACCGAGTGGGCCGCCGCAGGGCGCCGGAGGTTATTCCGGTCCGAACCCCGCGCAGGGTTATCCCGCCGGTTCCCACGCCGCACCGCAGAGCCCGCCCGCCGCGCAACCTGCCTCCGGCGGCCTGCAGTCCGAGGTGCACACGCTGGAGCGGGCGATCTTCGAGGTCAAGCGCATCATCGTCGGCCAGGACCGGTTGGTCGAGCGGATGCTCGTCGGCCTGCTCGCCAAGGGTCACGTCCTCCTCGAGGGCGTGCCGGGTGTGGCCAAGACGCTGGCGGTCGAGACCTTCGCCAAGGTCGTCGGCGGCACGTTCGCGCGCATCCAGTTCACCCCCGACCTGGTGCCCACCGACATCATCGGTACCCGCATCTTCCGGCAGGGCAAGGAAGAGTTCGACATCGAACTCGGCCCCGTGGTGGTGAACTTCCTGCTCGCCGACGAGATCAACCGCGCCCCGGCCAAGGTGCAGTCCGCCCTGCTCGAGGTGATGGCCGAGCGCAAGATCTCCATCGGCGGCAAGACCTTCCCGCTGCCGCAGCCGTTCCTCGTCATGGCGACACAGAACCCCATCGAGCAGGAGGGCGTCTACGCACTGCCCGAGGCGCAGCGCGACCGCTTCCTGTTCAAGCTCAACATCGACTACCCGTCGCCGGAGGAGGAGCGCGAGATCATCTACCGGATGGGTGTGAAACCCCCGGAGCCCAAGCAGATCCTCGCCACCGGTGACCTGATGCGGCTGCAGGACGTCGCGGCCAACACGTTCGTCCACCACGCGCTCGTCGACTACGTCGTCCGCATCGTCACCGCCACCCGCGAACCGGAGAAGTTCGGGATGCCCGACGCGAAGTCGTGGATCGCCTACGGTGCCTCACCGCGTGCCTCGCTCGGCATCATCGCCGCGGCGCGTGCGCTGGCGCTGGTGCGTGGCCGCGACTACGTCATCCCGCAGGACGTCGTCGAGGTCATCCCCGATGTGCTGCGGCACCGTCTGGTGCTGACCTACGACGCGCTGGCCGACGAGGTGTCCGCGGAGACGGTGATCAACCGGATCATGCAGACGGTCGCGCTGCCGCAGGTGAATGCCATTCCGCAACAAGGTCCTTCGGCACAGCCCGCGGTCCCGGCCGGAGCGGGTGTGGCGGGCGGTCGGTGACCTCCGCCGACGGCCGTTCGGTCGATCTGCCGTCGCTGGAGCGTGGGCAGATCCGCGACCCCGCACTGTCGGCGGCGCTGCGCAAGCTCGAACTCACGGTGCGCCGCAAACTCGACGGCGTCCTCCACGGCGACCACCTCGGGCTGATCCCCGGTCCGGGTTCGGAGCCGGGGGAGTCGCGGATCTACCAGCCCGGCGACGACGTGCGCCGCATGGACTGGTCGGTGACCGCGCGCACGACGGTGCCGCACGTGCGGGAGATGATCGCCGACCGCGAGTTGGAGACCTGGCTGGTGGTCGACATGTCGGCGAGCCTCGACTTCGGCACCGCGGGGTGTGAGAAACGGGATCTCGCCGTCGCCGCGGCCGCCGCGATCACCTTCCTCAACAGCGGGGGCGGCAACCGGATCGGCGCGATCATCGCCAACGGCGAATCCGTCCGGCGCGTACCCGCCCTGTCCGGGCGGATGCACGAGCAGGAGATGCTGCGCACCATCGCGACCATGCCCAAGGCGCCGGCGGGCGTGCGCGGTGACCTGGCGGCGGCGATCGACGCGCTGCGTCGCCCCGAGCGCCGCCGCGGGATGGCGGTGATCATCAGCGACTTCCTGGGCCCGATCAACTGGATGCGGCCGCTGCGCGCGATCGCAGGTAGGCACGAGGTGCTGGGCATCGAGGTGCTGGACCCGCGCGACGTCGAGCTGCCCCCGGTGGGGGACGTGGTCCTGCAGGACGCGGAGACCGGCGTGACGCGCGAATTCACGATCGACGAACAGCTGCGTGAGGACTTCGAACGCGCGGCCGCCGAGCACCGCGCCGAGGTGGCCCGCACCCTGCGCCGGTGCGACGCGCCGCTGCTGAGCCTGCGCACCGACCGGGACTGGATCGCCGACGTGGTGCGGTTCGTGGCGAACAGACGCCGCGGCGCCATGGCCGGCCGATGAGCGCTCGCGCGAAGAGCGATGACCGAGCTGACTATAGAAACGAATTGACAAGCCGCACATGACATTACCGTTGCTCGGCCCGATGTCCCTCTCGGGTTTCGAACATCCGTGGTTCTTCCTGTTCCTGCTCGTCGTGCTCGGTCTGGTCGGGCTCTACATCATCGTGGCGATGGCCCGGCAGCGCCGGATCCTGCGCTTCGCGAACATGGAGCTGCTGGAGAGCGTCGCGCCGAACCGGCCCAACCGGTGGCGCCACATCCCGGCCATCCTGCTGGTGACCTCGCTGGTGCTGCTCACCGTCGCGATGGCCGGGCCGACCCGCGACGTGCGTATCCCGCGTAACCGTGCGGTGGTGATGCTCGTCATCGACGTCTCGCAGTCGATGCGTGCGACCGACGTGTCACCGAGCCGGTTGGCCGCGGCGCAGGAGGCCTCCAAGCAGTTCGCCGAGGAGTTGACGCCCGGTATCAACCTCGGGCTGATCGCCTACGCCGGCACCGCGACGGTGCTGGTCTCGCCGACCACCAACCGCGAGGCGACCAAGAACGCGATCGACAAGCTGCAGCTCGCCGACCGCACCGCGACCGGTGAGGGCATCTTCACCGCGCTGCAGGCGATCGCGACCGTCGGCGCCGTCATCGGTGGTGGCGACGAACCGCCGCCGGCGCGCATCGTGCTGTTCTCCGACGGCAAGGAGACCGTGCCGTCGAATCCGGACAACCCCAAGGGCGCGTTCACCGCGGCCCGCACCGCCAAGGATCAGGGTGTGCCGATCTCGACCATTTCCTTCGGCACCCCGTACGGCTACGTGGAGATCAACGAGCAGCGGCAACCGGTTCCGGTCGACGACCAGATGCTCAAGAAGATCGCCGACCTGTCCGAAGGTGAGGCGTTCACCGCCTCGAGTCTCGAGCAGCTGCGCGAGGTCTACGCCAACCTGCAGCAGCAGATCGGCTACGAGACCATCAAGGGTGACGCGAGCGTGGGCTGGCTGCGGCTCGGTGCGCTGATCCTGGCGGTCTCGGCACTGGCCGCGATGCTGCTCAACCGGCGCCTGCCCGGCTGATGCCGCAGGCGAGGCGATTTCGGCCGACGACGGCCCAGACGTTAAGTTGGCGAACATGACCGACAGCGCAGTAGCCGAGACCGATAGCCCGTCCGCGGGCGGCCGACCGCCGTTCGTTCCCCGATCCGTCCTGGTCACGGGCGGTAACCGGGGTATCGGGCTGGCGATCGCGCAGCGGCTGGCCGCCGACGGTCACAAGGTCGCGGTCACCCACCGCGGCTCCGGCGCCCCCGAGGGATTGTTCGGTGTCGTGTGTGATGTCACCGACAGCGAGGCCGTCGACCGCGCGTTCAAAGAGGTCGAGGAACACCAGGGCCCGGTCGAGGTGCTGGTCTCCAACGCCGGCATCTCCAAGGACGCGTTCCTGATGCGGATGACCGAGGAGCGGTTCACCGACGTCATCGACGCGAACCTCACCGGCGCCTTCCGGGTGGTCCAGCGGGCGTCGCGCAGTATGCAGCGCAAGCGCTTCGGCCGGATCATCTTCATCGGCTCGGTGTCCGGTATGTGGGGCATCGGCAACCAGGCCAACTACGCCGCCGCCAAGGCCGGCCTGATCGGTATGGCCCGCTCGATCTCGCGTGAGCTGGCCAAGGCCAACGTCACCGCCAACGTGGTGGCGCCCGGCTACATCGACACCGAGATGACCCGCGCGCTCGACGAGCGGATCCAGGCCGGGGCGCTCGATTTCATCCCCGCCAAGCGGGTCGGCACGGCCGAGGAGGTCGCCGGCGCGGTGAGCTTCCTGGCGTCTGAGGATGCGCACTACATCGCCGGCGCGGTCATCCCGGTCGACGGCGGCATGGGCATGGGCCACTAGAAGAGATAAGGACTTTCACATGGCAGGGCTTCTTGAAGGTAAGCGCATCCTCGTCACGGGGATCATCACCGACTCGTCCATCGCGTTCTACATCGCCAAGGTCGCCCAGGAGGCGGGCGCCGAGATCGTGTGCACGGGCTTCAACCGGATGCGGCTCATCGAGCGCATCCTCGACCGGCTGCCGTCCAAGCCTCCGCTGCTCGAACTCGACGTGCAGAACGAGGAGCACCTGGCCACCCTCGCCGACCGGGTCACCGAGGTGATCGGGGAGGGCAACAAGCTCGACGGCGTCGTGCACTCGATCGGTTTCATGCCGCAGACCGGCATGGGCATCAACCCGTTCTTCGACGCTCCCTACGAGGACGTCGCGAAGGGTATCCACATCTCGGCGTACTCGTACGCCTCGCTGGCCAAGGCGCTGCTGCCGATCATGAATCCGGGCGGCGGGATCGTCGGCATGGACTTCGACCCGACCCGCGCGATGCCGGCCTACAACTGGATGACCGTCGCCAAGAGCGCGCTCGAATCGGTCAACCGGTTCGTGGCGCGGGAAGCCGGCCAGGTCGGTGTGCGGTCGAATCTCGTTGCCGCAGGCCCGATCCGGACGCTCGCGATGAGCGCGATCGTCGGTGGCGCGCTCGGTGACGAGGCCGGCGCACAGATGCAGCTGCTCGAAGAGGGCTGGGACCAGCGGGCGCCGCTCGGCTGGAACATGAAGGACCCGACCCCGGTGGCCAAGACCGTGTGCGCGCTGCTGTCGGACTGGCTGCCCGCGACCACCGGCACGATCGTGTACGCCGACGGCGGCGCCAGCACCCAGCTGCTCTAGTGGACCTCGACGCGCTGCTGCTGCTGTCCTTCGGGGGTCCCGAAGGACCCGACGAGGTGATGCCGTTCCTGGAGAACGTCACCCGGGGCCGCGGGATCCCGAGGGAGCGGTTGGCCAGCGTGGCCGAACACTATCTGCACTTCGACGGTGTCTCGCCGATCAATGGCATCAACCGTGCGCTGATCGCCGAGATCGAGGCCGAACTCGCCGACCGCGGGGAGACGCTGCCGGTGTACTTCGGCAACCGGAACTGGGCGCCCTACGTCGAGGACGCGGTCACCCAGATGCGCGACGACGGGGTGCGCCGCGCGGCGGTGTTCGCGACGTCGGCGTGGGGCGGGTACTCCAGCTGCACGCAGTACAACGAGGACATCGCCAGGGGCCGGGCGGCCGCCGGTGACAGCGCCCCCGAGTTGGTGAAGCTGCGGCACTACTTCGACCATCCGTTGCTGGTCGAGATGTTCGCCGAAGCGATCGGCGTTGCGGCGCAGTCACTTCCGGCCGAGTTGCGCGACGAGGCCCGGCTGGTGTTCACCGCCCACTCGATCCCGACCGCCGCCGACGAGCGGCACGGACCGCACCTGTACAGCCGCCAGGTCGGCTACGCCACCCGGTTGGTGGCCGCGGCCGCCGGTTACTCGGAGTTCGACCAGGTGTGGCAATCGCGATCGGGTCCGCCGCGGATCCCGTGGCTCGAACCCGACATCGGCGATCACATGGCGGCGCTGGCCGAGCGCGGCACCAAGGCGGTCATCATCTGCCCGATCGGGTTCGTCGCCGACCACATCGAGGTGGTGTGGGACCTCGACAGCGAGGTGCGCGAACAGGCCGACGGACTCGGCATCGCGCTGGCCCGGGCCAGCACTCCGAACGCCGACCGGCGCTACGCACGGTTGGCGCTCGATCTCGTGGACGAACTGCGCGTGAGCCGCGAGCCCTCCCGGGTCGCGGGTGCCGACCCTGCGCCGGGATGCGGGTACAGCCTCAACGGCACGACGTGTGCCGATTCGCCACGCTGCATCGCACGGATCACGGGCTGACCCGGTCTTCGCGTCGCGAAACTGAAGCCACGCAGCGAAAGTGCGAGTGCGGCCCTGCGGGAGTTCCGTCTCGCGACGGGGCGGGTTCGCCCGCTACGTGGCCTGTCGGAAGTACGGTTCGACCGTGCCGTTGACCTTCACCACCATCGGATTGCCCCGACGGTCCTTGGCGGTGGGCACTTCGACACGCACCCAACCCTCGGCCACGTCGTACTCGACGACATTGGTCTTCTCGGCCCCGTTGAAGCGAATACCGACGTCGCGGCTGAGCGCCTCCTCGTCGTAAAACGGGCTGCGCGGATCGATGGAGAGATGGTTCGGGGGGACGTCGGTGATCTGGTCCTCGGACATGATGGCTTTCGGTCGATGCTGTGGCGGTCGCGAATCGGACCGCTGCGAGCCTACCGGGCGCGACCGAGTCCCCGAACTGCTCGTTCCGTGGTGAAGTTAGGGGATTCGAACCCCTGACCCCCACGCTCGCTTCACGAGACGGAAGCCACGCAGGGAAAGAGCGAGAGCGGGCCTGCAGGAGTTCAGCCTCGCGCCTTCGGCGCGCCCCGAAAATTCACAGCGTGTTCGTCTTGCGCTCCCCAGGTCGTGGGTGAATCATCTCTGTTGCGTCATAAACATTGCGTTGCGCAGTACGCAACAACTCTCCGTGAGTGGAAGTGGTCCGCCCATGCCCAAGATCGTCGTGATCGGTGCCGGAATCGTCGGCACGTCACTGGCCGACGAGTTGACCGCCCGCGGCGCCACCGACGTCACCGTCGTCGACCGCGGTCCGCTGTTCGCCACCGGCGGGTCCACCTCCCACGCCCCGGGGCTGGTCTTCCAGACCAACCCGTCGAAGACGATGACGGCGTTCGCCCGCTACACCGTCGAGAAGTTCTGTGCACTCGAGCATCCCGATGGTTGGGCGTTCAACCAGGTCGGCGGCCTCGAGGTCGCCACCACCCCTGAGCGCTGGGCCGATCTCCACCGCAAGGCGGGCTGGGCGCAGGCGTGGGGGATCGAGGGTCGGCTGCTCTTCGCCGGTGAATGCGCCGCGCTTCACCCGCTGGTCGACCCCGAGCGCATCCTCGGCGGATTCCACACTCCCGCAGACGGTTTGGCGAAAGCGGTGCGCGCCGCCGAAGCCCAGGCGCGCCGGGCGATGGCACGCGGCGCCACCTTCCTGCCACACACCGAGGTACTCGGTGTCGTCGACGAGGCGGGCCGGGTCACCGGCGTCCGCACCGCCGACGGCACCCTGCCCGCCGACGTCGTCGTGTGCGCCGCCGGCTTCTGGGGCGCCGAACTCGCCAAGCAGGTCGGCCTCGTCGTCCCGCTGGTGCCCATGGCGCACCAGTACGCGAAGACCGGTCAGATCGCCCCGCTGGTCGGCCGCAACACCGAACACGCCGAAGCCGGACTGCCGATCCTGCGCCACCAGGACGCCGACCTGTACTTCCGCGAACACGTCGACCGCATCGGCATCGGCTCCTACTGCCACCGGCCGATGCCCGTCGACATGACCACGCTGGCGGCCGACACCGCGGGCGAATCGATGCCCTCGATGCTGCCGTTCACCGACGAGGACTTCGACCCCGCCTGGCGAGAAGCGACCAAACTCATTCCGGCGCTGCAGGATTCGAAACTCGAGGAGGCCTTCAACGGGATCTTCTCGTTCACCCCCGACGGGTTCTCGATCATGGGTGAGCACCGCGACCTCGCCGGGTTCTGGGTGGCCGAGGCGGTCTGGGTCACCCATTCGGCGGGCGTGGCGAAGGCGACCGCGGAGTGGATCCTCGACGGCACCCCCTCGCTCGACGTCAGTGAATGCGATCTGTACCGGTTCGAGGACGTGGCCCGCAGCCCCGAGTTCATCCTGCAGACCAGCTCGCAGGCCTTCGTCGAGGTCTACGACGTCACCCACCCCTACCAATTCCGCGAGAAGCTGCGCAATCTGCGCACCAGCCCGTTCCACGCAAGGCACCGCGAACTCGGCGCCCACTTCTACGAGGGCGGCGGCTGGGAACGGCCCGCCTGGTTCGACGCCAACGCAGACCTGCCCCTGGGCGTCGACCTCGCCGCCCGCGACCCGTGGTCGGCGTACAACTGGTCGCCGATCGGGATCGCCGAAGCGCATGCCACGCGCGAACGCGTCGCGATGTACGACATGACACCGCTGACCCGGTACGAAGTGTCCGGCCCCGGCGCCGCCGCGTTCCTGCAACGCATGACCACCAACAACGTCGACAAGAGCGTCGGATCGGTCACCTACACCCTGATGCTCGACGAGGCCGGCGGCATCCGCAGCGACCTGACCGTCGCGCGGCTGGGCCCGGCCACGTTCCAGGTGGGCGCCAACTCACCCCGCGACTTCGACTGGCTCGACCGTCACCGCCCCGACGACGTCGTCCTGCGCGACATCACCGGCGGCACCTGTTGCATCGGCGTTTGGGGCCCGCGCGCTCGCGACATGGTGGCACCGCTGTGCCCGGACGACCTGTCCCACAGCGCGTTCCGCTACTTCCGCGCCCTGCGCACCTACCTCGGCGCGCTCCCGGTGACGATGCTGCGCGTGTCCTACGTCGGTGAACTCGGCTGGGAGATCTACACGAGCGCCGAATACGGCGCCGCGCTGTGGGATCTGCTGTTCGACGCCGGACGGGAGCACGGTCTGATCCCCGCGGGGCGGATCGCGTTCAACAGCCTGCGCATCGAGAAGGGCTACCGCAGCTGGGGCACCGACATGACCACCGAACACCGGCCCGCCGAGGCGGGTCTGGACTTCGCGGTGCGTATGGACAAGGGTGACTTCATCGGCCGCGCCGCGCTCGAACAGGCCGCACCGCCACGAAAGATGCTGCGCAGCATCATCTTCGACGACGCTCGTGCCGTCGTCCTCGGCAAGGAACCGGTGTACCTGGCCGGTGAGTGCGCCGGATACGTGACCAGCGCCGGCTTCTCGCCGACCGTCGGTCGCACCATCGCCTATGCCTGGCTCCCGGTCGACGTGCACGACGGCGACGCCGTCACCGTCGACTACCGCGGCACCCGTCACCCCGCCACCGTCCACGGCGAACCCGTCGTCGACCCCGAGATGTCACGGATCCGGAGATGAGCATGCCGTACGACGTCATCGTCATCGGGCTCGGCGGGATGGGTAGCGCCGCCGCCTACCACCTCGCCGCGCGAGGGCAGCGCGTGCTCGGCCTCGAGAAGTTCACCCCCGCCCACGACAAGGGTTCCAGCCACGGCGGATCCCGCATCATCCGGCAGTCCTACTTCGAGGACCCCGCCTACGTGCCGCTGCTGCTGCGGGCCTACGAACTCTGGGACCGCCTCGCCACCGACTCCGAGCGCGAGGTGTACCGAATGACCGGCGGCCTGTTCATCGGTCCGCCCGACTGCCTGACGGTCGCGGGCAGTCTGCGGGCGAGCCGGGAGTGGGGGCTGCCGCACGACCTGCTCGACGAGAAGGAGATCCGCGACCGCTACCCGACCTTCACCCCGCGTGACGGTGACATCGCGCTGTACGAGGCCAACGCCGGATTCGCCCGGCCGGAGCTGACAGTGCAGGCGCACCTCGACCTCGCCGAGAAGGCCGGGGCGACACTGCGGTTCGGCGAACAGGTCATCGAGTGGTCCGAGACCGCCGAGGGGGTGCGGGTTCGCACCGCGGCGGGCACCTACACCGCCGGGCAGCTGGTGATCTGTCCGGGCGCGTGGGCGCCGCAACTCCTCGCCGCATTCGGCATCCCGATCACCGTGGAACGTCAGGTGCTCTACTGGCTCGACCCGGTCGGCGGCACCGGGCCGTTCGTCGACCACCCGATCTTCATCGCCGAGAACGAACGCGCCGAACAGATCTACGGTTTCCCCGCGATCGACGGTCCGCGCGGCGGGGTGAAGGTGGCCTTCTTCCGCAAGGGCGTCGTGTGCACTCCCGAGACCATCGACCGCGAGGTGCACGAGCAGGAGATCCGCGAGATGCGCGAGGAGACCGCCCGGCTGCTGGCCGCGCTGGACGGGCCGTGTGTGCATTCCGCGACGTGCATGTACTCCAACACCCCCGACCAGCATTTCGTCATCGCGCGACATCCCGACAGCCTCAACGTCACCGTCGCATGCGGCTTCTCGGGGCACGGGTTCAAATTCGTGCCGGTGGTGGGGGAGATCCTGGCCGACCTCGCCACCAAAGGCGAAACCGCCCATCCCATCGATCTGTTCGACCCCCATCGGCTGGTGCATGCATGACCGCCACCGAACAGCCCCCGTCACTGCTGGCCACCCTCGGTGGCGAGTTCTACACCAGCGAGGCGGTATTCGCCGCCGAGCGCACCCGGATCTTCGAGAGCTCCTGGATCTGCGCCGCCCGCGCGGCCGACCTGTCCGCGCCGGGCCAGTTCAAGAAGGTCCAGATCGGCGGCGAGAGTGTGCTGGTGGTGCGCGCCCGCGACGGCCTGCTGCGGGCGTTCCTCAACGTCTGCAGGCACCGCGGCGCGCAACTGTGCACCGAGTCCGAGGGTCAGGTCAAGCGCACGCTGCGCTGCCCGTACCACGCGTGGACCTACGCCCTGGACGGCAAGCTCGTCGCCGCACCGAACCTCGGCGCGCTCACCGACAACAGCGGTGCGGCCATCGACCGCTACGAGTACGGGCTGGTGCCGGTGGCCCTGACCGAATGGCTCGGCTACGCCTGGGTGTGCCTGGCCGACATCCCGCCGTCGTTCGAGGACACCGTGATCGGCGAGGTCGCGTTCCGGCTCGGCGACGCGGGCGCCATCGACCGCTACGGCGCCGAGGGACTGCAGCTCGGCCGGCGCATCGTCTACGACGTCGCCGCCAACTGGAAGCTCATCGTCGAGAACTTCATGGAGTGCTACCACTGCTCCTCGATCCACCCCGAACTCGTCGACGTGCTGCCGGAGTTCGCTCGCGGCATGGCGGCGCAGTCCGCGGTCGGCCACGGCGCCGAATTCGGTTCGGAGGTCGCCGGGTTCACCGTCGACGGCTCCGAGGGCTTCGGCATGCTGCCCGGTCTGTCGACGGATCAGGACCGGCGCTACTTCGCGATCACGGTGCGGCCGTCGGTGTTCATCAACCTGGTGCCCGACCACATCATCCTGCACCGCATGTACCCGCTGGCCGTCGACCGCACCGTCGTGGAATGCGACTGGCTCTACGCACCGGACGTGGTCACCGACGGACACGACGTGACCCGCTCGGTGGAGCTGTTCCACCGGGTCAACCAGCAGGATTTCGAGGCCTGTGAACGCACGCAACCGGCCATGTCGTCGCGGGCCTACCGACACGGCGGTGTGCTCGTCCCGGCCGAACACCACCTCGCGGAGTTCCATCAGTGGGTAGTGTCCCGTCTCGGCACGTAGGACGGCTGCGCAAGGGGTTGACCCATGGACGGATCACCGGACCTCTACATCGGAGGTTCATGGCGGCACGCCTCCGACGGCGGCATCCGCGACATCGTCGACCCGGCTGACGGCACCGTCACCGCCCGCGTCGACGAAGCCACACCCGACGATGCGCGTGACGCCGTCGCCGCCGCCCGGCGGGCCTTCGACGACGGCGCGTGGCGGGCCACCCCGGTCGCCGAACGCTCGGCACTGCTGCACCGGATCACCGACCTGCTGATCCGGGACAAGGAGCAGCTCTCCCTGCTGGAGACCCGAGACACCGGAAAGACGTTGCCGGAGAGCCGGATCGACATGGACGACATCACGTCGGTGTTCCGGTACTACGCCGATCTGATCGCGACCCAGTCGGATCGGGTCGTCGACGTCGGTGATCCGACCGTCATCAGCCGCGTGGTGCACGAACCCATCGGGGTGTGCGTGCTGATCGCACCGTGGAACTATCCGCTGCTGCAGATGTCGTGGAAGGTCGCGCCCGCCCTGGCCGCGGGGTGCACGATGGTGATGAAACCCAGCGAGGTCACCCCGCTGAGCACGATCGCGTTCACCCGGCTGCTCGAGGAGGCCGGGGTGCCGCCCGGCGTGGCCAATCTGGTCCAGGGCAGCGGCGCGACGCTCGGGCCCGCGCTGACCGACACGCCCGACGTCGACTTCATCTCGTTCACCGGCGGCGTGGCCACCGGCCGGACCATCTCCGAGGTCGCGGCCCGGCACGTCACCAAGGTGGCACTCGAACTCGGCGGGAAGAACCCGCACATCGTGTTCGCCGACATCGGCAGGGGTGACGGCTGGGACGCCGCCGTCGACCACGTGCTCACCGGGGTGTTCCTGCACTCGGGGCAGGTGTGCTCGGCCGGGACCCGACTCATCATCGAGGAGTCGATCGCCGACGACTTCGTCGCCGACCTCGCTGCGCGGGCGGCCAAGATCCGCGTCGGCAACGGGATGGACCCCGCCAGCGAGACCGGCCCATTGGTCTCCCAACAGCACCGCGACAAGGTGGAGTCCTATGTCGCACTGGGCATCTCGGAAGGCGCGAAGCTGGTGTGCGGCGGACAGCGGCCGGACGACCCCGCGCTGGCCGACGGCAGCTACTACCTGCCGACGATCTTCGACCGGTGTGACCGGTCGATGCGGATCGTGACCGAAGAGACCTTCGGCCCGATCCTGACGGTGGAGCGGTTCACCGACGAGTCCGAGGCGATTCTGCTCGGCAACGACACGCAGTACGGTCTCGCGGCCGGCGTCCGCACCTCGGACACCGCGCGCGGCGAACGTGTGGTGCGAGCCCTGCGGCACGGCACGGTGTGGCTCAACGACTTCGGGTTCTACACCGCCGCAGCGGAATGGGGCGGGTACGGCAAGTCAGGCAACGGTCGCGAACTCGGTCTCGCCGGGCTCGCGGAATATCAAGAGACCAAACACATCTGGCACAACGTCGCGCCTCAGAAGGCCGGTTGGTTCAAGGGCTGACCGCAGAAAGGACACCACCATGGTGCTCAAAGAGCCGCACTCCGACAGCGGCCTCGACGACTTCGGCTACCGCGAATCCCTGGACCGCAGCATCGGCAAGTTCGCCAGCTTCGCCGCGGGCGTCAGCTACATCTCCATCCTCACCGGCACATTCCAGCTCTTCTACTTCGGGTTCGGCACCGCCGGACCGGCCTACCTGTGGTCCTGGCCCATCGTGTTCGTCGGGCAAATGGCAGTGGCCCTGTGCTTCATGGAACTCGCGGCCAAGTATCCCGTTGCCGGTTCGGTCTACAACTGGAGCAAGAAGCTCGCCAGCCGGCTGGTCGGCTGGACGTCGGGCTGGTTGATGCTCACCGCGTCCATCGTGACGATCTCCGCGGTGGCGCTGGCCTACCAGCTCAACCTGCCCCGGCTGTGGAGCGGGTTCCAGATCATCGGCGACGGCTCCGGCGAATACGACTACGCGGCCAACGCGGTGCTGCTCGGCACCATCCTGATCGCGTTCACCACTCTCGTGAACGCGCTGGGCGTGCGGCTGATGTCGATGATCAACAGCTCCGGGGTGTTCATCGAACTGATCGCCGCCGTGCTGATCGCGTTTCTGCTCGCCATCAACGTCCAGCACGCCCCGGACATCTTCTTCTCCACCAACGGCTACGGCGCCGACGAGAGCATGGGCTTCCTCGGGGCGTTCCTGATCGCCTCGCTGGCGTCGGGCTACGTGATGTACGGGTTCGACACCGCATCGTCGCTGGGGGAGGAGACGGTCGAACCGCGCCGCACCGCGCCCAAGGCGATCGCCCGCGCCATCCTCGCGTCGTTCGTGATCGGCGGCGCCATCCTGGTTTTCGCGGTGATGGCCGCCCCCAACCTGCAGGACCCCGCGCTCGGTGAGAGCACCGGCGGCCTGCAGTACATCGTCGAGCAGGTGATGTGGGGACCGCTCGGCAAGGTGTTCCTGGTCTGCATCGTCATCGCCGTCACGGTGTGCACCCTGGCCGTGCACACCGCCGCGATCCGCCTGACGTTCGCGATGGCCCGCGACAACGCGCTGCCGTTCGGCGAGAAGCTGGCCACCGTCCACCCCAAGACCCAGACCCCGATCGTGCCCGCCGTGACCATCGGCATCATCGCGGTCGTCATCCTCGTCATCAACATCGAGCAGCCCAAGATCTTCACGGTGCTGACGTCGATCGCGATCATCATGATCTACCTCGCGTACCTGATGGTCACCGGACCGCTGCTCAAGAAGCGGTTGCAGGGCCAGTGGCCGCCCAAAGACCTCAAAGAGGGCGGGTACTTCACGATGGGCCGGTGGGGCCTGCCGGTGAACATCCTCGCCGTGGTGTGGGGGATCGGGATGGCGCTGAACCTGGCGTGGCCGCGGGTCGCCGTCTACGGCGAGCCCTGGTACAACACCTGGGGCGCCTTCGTCTACATCGGCGTCATCCTCGGGGCCGGGTTGCTGTGGTACGCGCTGAAGGGTCGCCACCACATCGGCTGCCTCGAATCTCACGCCGCCACAACGAAAGAAGATGTACTCGATGCCTGACACCGGCACCTTCGATTACGTCATCGCCGGTGGCGGCACCGCGGGCTGCGTGCTGGCGGCGCGGTTGTCGGAGGATCCGGACGTCACCGTCTGCCTTATCGAGGCCGGGCCGTCGGACGTCGGCGACGACAAGATCCTGGTGCTCGCCGACTGGATGCATCTGCTGGACTCGGGATACGACTGGGACTATCCGATCGAACCGCAGGAGCGGGGTAACTCGTTCATGCGGCACGCGCGCGCCCGCGTCCTCGGCGGGTGCTCGTCGCACAACTCGTGCATCGCGTTCTGGCCGCCCGCCGAGGCGCTCGACGACTGGGTCGCCATGGGCGCCGAGGGGTGGAGTGCCGCGGACATCCTGCCGCTGACCGAGCGGCTCACCAAGACCGTCCAGCTGCGTGACGTGCCAGCCGAAGATCCGTGCGGCACAGCGGTGTTGGAGGCCGCCGCGCTGGTGGGCCTGCCGACGGTCGCGTTCAACCGCGGTGAGACCGTCCGCAACGGCGCCGGCTGGTTCCAGATCAACGCCGGTGAGGACGGGCTGCGCAACTCGACCTCGCACGCGTTCCTGCATCCGATCCTGGAGAGCAGGCACAACCTCGAGGTGCGCACCGACTGCTGGATCGCCGAGATCCTGTTCGACGAGTCGAACAACGCCACCGGCGTGCGGTACCAGCGGCCCGACCTGACCGGCTACGACTCCGTGTCCGCGCGCCGCGAGGTCATCGTCTGCGCCGGCGCCATCGATACCCCGAAACTGTTGATGCTCTCCGGGATCGGCCCCACCGCGCACCTGCGGGAGATCGGCATCACGGTCCGCGTCGACTCGCCGGGGGTGGGGGCCAACCTCGACGACCATGTCGAGGGGCTGGTGTTCTGGGAAGCGGCACAGCCGATGGTCAGCGAATCCACGCAGTGGTGGGAGATCGGGCTGTTCACCACCGTGGACGACGGGGTGACGCAACCGGATCTGATGATGCACTACGGCAGCGTGCCGTTCGACATGAACACCCTGCGGCGCGGCTACCCGACCACCGACAACGGATTCTGCCTGACCCCGAACGTGACCCAGGGCCGCAGCCGCGGCACGGTGCGGTTGCGCAGCCGCGACTTCCGCGACCGCGCGCGCGTCGACCCGCGGTACTTCACCGATCCCGACGGCTACGACGAACGGATCATGCTGGCCGGGGTTCGCCTGGCCCGCCGCATCGCCGAACAGACGCCGCTGGCGCCGTGGGTGCACCGCGAGCTCGCACCCGGACCCAACGCCACCACCGACGACGAACTCCTCGACTACATCCACCAGTGCCACAACACCGTTTACCATCCGGCGGCCACCGCGCGGATGGGCGCGGCCTCCGACCCGATGGCGGTGCTCGACCCCGAGCTGCGGGTGAAGGGGGTGTCGCGGCTGCGGGTCGTCGACGCGTCGGCGATGCCGAAACTGCCCGCGGTCAACCCGAACATCACCGTCATGACGATGGCGGAGAAATGTGCTGATCTCATCCGAAAGACGTGACGGCGGTGGACGCGGCTGACTCGGGTGTGCGGGCATTCCTGGCCCAGCACACGCCCTTTCAGGCGATGTCCAGCGACGAGCTCGACCGGCTGGTCGACGGCGCTCGCGTCGAGGAATTCCCGGACGGCGCCCTGGTCGCCGACTACACCGGGCCGGTGCCCGACGTCATCTGGATGGTGCGCGACGGGCAGGTGACCCTGCACGCCGGAGGCGCCGTCATCGACACCGTCGATCCCGGCGGCATTTTCGGGTACACCCCCATCCTGGTCGGCGAGGGGTTGCAGTTCGACGCGCGAACAGCGATGCCCAGCAGGCTGATCCAACTGCCGGCTGCACTGGTGCGGGCCCAGTTCGCCAGCCCGGCGGGGCTGGCGTTCCTGGCGTCGTCGGCCTGGAAGGCCACCACCACCGCCGCCCGACCCTCACGTCCGATGGGCGGTCAGGCCGTCGGCGAACTGGTCGACCGCACTGTGCTGACGGTCGACCCACAGACCACGGTGCGCGACACCGTCACCCAGATGACCCGCCACGGAGTGTCGTACGCGTTGATCCGGCTGCCCGACGGCCGGCTGGGAATCTTCACCGACCGCGATCTGCGGGCACGGGTGGTCGCGGCGGGACTACCGGTCGACGTCGAGATCAGCCGGGTGATGAGCGCCCCGGCCCGCACCGTCACCGCCGACCTCACCGCCGAGACGGTGCTGATGGAGATGCTCGAGAGCGGTGTGCGGCACATGCCCGTGCTGACCGGCCGCGGCGAGGTGGTCGGCGTACTCGAGGATGCCGACCTCCTCGCGGCGGCCGCGCGGCAGAGCTTCATGCTGCGCCGGGCGATCGGATCGGCCACCGACGCGCGGGAGCTGCAGCGCGTCGGTCAGCGGGTGCACCGTGTCGCGGCCGACGTGTTCCGCAACGGGACCAAGGCGACCGCGGCCAGCGCGATCCTGTCCGTGGTCGTGGACAGCCTGGTGCGCCGGGCGCTCGAGCTCGCGTTGATCGAAAGCGGCGGGGCGGCAGCTGATTTCGCATGGTTGACGCTGGGCAGTGTGGCGCGGCGGGAGGCGATGCCGTCGTCGGATGTGGACAGCGCGTTGTCGTGGAGCGACGAAACGCGTTGCGACCCGATGACATTGCGCACCGTCGCCGGCCGCACCCACGAGATCCTCGACGGATGCGGGCTGCCCTCGGACAGCAACGGCGCCGTCGCGAGCAAGCCGGGTTTCGCCCGGCCCGCATCGCAGTGGCTGGCCTCCGCGCACGGGTGGATCGACCAGCCGCTGCGCGACCGCGGACTCATCATGTCGTCGCTGATGATCGACGCCCGGGTGGTCTGGGGCGACCCGGCCCTGCACACAGTGCCCACCGCGTACCGCCGACTGCGTGAGCACCCCGAGACGCTGCGCCTGCACCTGCTCGACGCGGTCTCCGGCCGGGTGCGCACCCGCTCGCTGCGCGACGTGCTGGCCCGCCGCGGCGGCACCTTCGACCTGAAGAGCCACGCGCTCACCCCCATCGTGAACCTGGCCCGGTGGGGCGGGCTGACCGCGGGCCTGGCCAACGCGACCACCCCGGCACGGCTGGCGGCCGCCGCCGACGCCCGCACCCTCAGCGCCCAGGACGCCACCACACTGTGCGATGTGTTCCTGATGGTGCAGCGGCTGCGCATGACCCATCAGGTCGAACAACTCACCGCGGGCCACCCGCCCAACGACGTCGTCACCATGTCGGATTTGTCGCCGCTCAACCGCAGCCTGCTCAACGAGGGGCTGCGGGAGATCGCCGCCGTCCAGCGACGGGTGCGCCAAAGCGGCATCCCCGCCGTTTAGGCTGACGCCGATGCCCAGGGGAGACGACAGGCCGGCCGCGGCGGTGCAATCCGTCGACCGCGCGCTCGTGGTCCTCGAGATTTTGGCCCAGGCGGGGCAGGCGGGCGTCACCGAAATCGCCGCGGCGCTCGACGTGCACAAATCCACCGCGTCGCGGCTCATCGCGGTGCTCGAGTCGCGGGGCTACGTCGAGCAGGTGTCGGGTCGCGGCAAGTACCGGTTGGGCTTCGCCGTCGCTCGGCTGGCGCGGGCCACCAGCGCGCACCTGGACCTGGGGCGGCTGAGCCAGGACGTGTGCGACGGCCTCTCCGACGAGCTGGGCGAGACGACGAACGTCGCGATCCTCGACGAGAACCGCATCGTCAACGTGGTCGAATCCATCGGGCCGGGGGAGATCACGCTGCGCACCTGGGTCGGCCAGAACTGCCCCGCGCATGCGACGTCGAGCGGCAAGGTGCTGCTGGCCGCCCTGGACGCCGCTGAGGTGCGGGCCCGGCTGGCCGATCGGTTGGCGTCGTTCACGCCGTCGACGATCACGACGGTCGCGGCGCTGCAGACCGAGCTCGCCGAGGTGCGGGAGCGGGGCTGGGCGAGCGTCACCGAGGAACTCGAGGTGGGCCTCAACGCGGTCGCCGCACCGGTGCGCGACGCGAACTCCCAGGTCATCGCCGCGTTGAGCGTTTCGGGACCGTCGTACCGACTCGGCCAGGAGAAGTTCGGGGAGGTCGCCGACCGGACCATCGCCGCCGCCGAGGCGGTCAGCCGGCGGCTGGGCTGGCTCGACCCCGCCGCGGAGTGACACTTCACCGTTTCGTTGTCAACGCCGACGGCGCGTCATCGGGCGGCTTGCATGCCGTTACCGGGAACAAACCCGTAAGCTCGATGAGGTGCAGCGACGAATCATGGGGATCGAGACCGAATTCGGCGTGACCTGCACGTTCCATGGCCACCGTCGGCTCAGTCCGGACGAGGTCGCCCGATATCTGTTCCGGCGGGTGGTGTCGTGGGGCCGCAGTTCGAACGTCTTTCTGCGCAACGGCGCGCGGCTGTATCTCGACGTCGGATCCCACCCGGAGTACGCCACCGCCGAATGCGACAACCTGATCCAACTGGTCACCCATGACCGCGCCGGGGAACGGGTGCTGGAAGACCTGCTCATCGACGCCGAACAGCGGCTGGCCGACGAGGGCATCGGCGGCGACATCTACCTGTTCAAGAACAACACCGACTCCGCCGGGAACTCCTACGGCTGCCACGAGAACTATCTGATCGTGCGTGCCGGTGAGTTCTCGCGCATCTCCGACGTGCTGCTGCCGTTCCTGGTGACGCGCCAGTTGATCTGCGGCGCCGGCAAGGTGCTGCAGACCCCGAAGGCCGCGACCTTCTGCCTGTCCCAGCGCGCCGAGCACATCTGGGAGGGCGTCTCGTCGGCGACCACGCGGTCGCGGCCGATCATCAACACCCGCGACGAACCGCACGCCGACGCCGAGAAGTACCGCCGGCTGCACGTGATCGTCGGCGACTCCAACATGTGCGAGGCGACCACCATGCTCAAGGTGGGCACCGCGTCGTTGGTGCTGGAGATGATCGAGGCCGGGGTGCCGTTCCGTGACTTCTCGCTGGACAACCCGATCCGCGCGATCCGCGAGGTCAGCCACGATCTGACCGGGCGGCGGCCGGTGCGGCTGGCCGGTGGGCGGCAGGCCAGCGCGCTGGACATCCAGCGGGAGTACTACTCGCGTGCGGTGGACTATCTGCAGACGCGGGAGCCCAATTCGCAGATCGAGCAGGTGGTGGACCTGTGGGGCCGCCAGCTCGACGCGGTGGAGAGTCAGGACTTCGCGAAGGTCGACACGGAGATCGACTGGGTGATCAAGCGCAAGCTGTTCCAGCGCTACCAGGACCGCTACAACATGGAACTGTCCGATCCGAAGATCAGCCAGCTCGACCTCGCCTACCACGACATCAAGCGCGGCCGTGGCGTGTTCGACCTGCTGCAGCGCAAGGGTCTGGCGGCACGGATCACCACCGACGAGGAGATCGACGCCGCCGTCGACACGCCGCCGCAGACCACCCGCGCGAAGCTGCGGGGTGAGTTCATCAGCGCCGCACAGGAAGCCGGCCGCGATTTCACGGTCGACTGGGTGCATCTGAAGCTCAATGACCAGGCGCAGCGCACGGTGCTGTGCAAGGACCCGTTCCGCTCGGTCGACGAGCGAGTGAAGCGGCTGATCGCCAGCATGTAGTCCCCGCCCCGCCGCCGAAATTTCGTGCGGTGGGGTCCAGCCGTGCTCAGGTAACATTTGCTGGACGATTCGTAGACGGGTGGCCGAGACGTGTCCCAAGGCAGATGAGGGTGTGATCTTGTCGGCGAAGCACTTGCTGGACGGTTGGACGGCGGCGCTTCGCGCACGGGTTGAGTGGGGGTGGCGATGACTGAGTTGAGAGTCAACACCGGCGAGCTGGCTAACGGGGGAAACGGTCTGGTCAGCGGCGCGCAGGCGATACCGGAGCCGCTGCAGCCGTTCACAACCGGCGGCACCGATGCGTTGTCGCTGGCGCTGGCCGCCCGGACGAATGAAGTCGAACTGCCGCTCATCGAGGGCATGCCGAAGACGAAAGCCGAGGCGCTGGCGACGGCGGAGAACATCATCCGGGCTGCGGCGTTGTATGAGCAGAGCGATCAGCAGATCGCCGATCAGGTGCGCAAGGCGCTGGCCGAGTTGGAAGGCGCGGGCGCGGGTGGTGGCGCGGTCACGGGGGGCGCCGCGGGCGGCGCAATCGGTGCGGGCGCTGGTGGCGCTGGTGGCGCGGACGCCGCCGGCGCGGGTCAGATGAGCCAGATGATGGGCATGCCGATGCAGTTGGCGCAGCAGGCGGCGCAGATCCCGATGCAGCTGGCGGGGATGGCGATGCAGATCCCGCAGGGGATCATGCAGGGCGTCTCGAGCGGGATGCAGCAGGTCGGCCAGATGACCGGCCAGTTCGGCGAGATGGCCGGTGGCGCCAAGGATGAAAAGGCCGATCTCGAGGAGAAGCTGCGGGACGAGGAGGACAAGCCGGCCGAGGAGAAGGAGCCCGAGGGCGCGGCGGCGGGCGAGGCCGCGGGGGAGCGGGCGCCGGAGTACGTCCCGAGGCATGCGGCGCCGGAGACGCCTACGGCCGGGCCCGCGCCGGAACCGGAGCCCGCGGCGCCGAAGCCGGCTCCGACGCGGCCGGCTGATTCGTCGATTGTGTTGTGACCGTGAGTGTTTCTGACGCGAAGGTGCGCATATGAGTTTGCCTCCCCCTCCGAATCCGTACGGCGGGCAGCCGCCTTATGGCGGTCAGCCGCAGTGGGGTGGTCAGCCGCCGCAGGGGGCCGGGGAGGGGCAGTTCAGTGGGCCGCCGCCGTGGGGTCCGCCGCCGCAGCAACCGCAGTGGGGTGGTCCGCCTCCGGGACCGCCGCCGCAGAAGGGCGGTAAGGGGAAGTGGATTCTCGGCGGCGTGATCGTGTTGCTGGTGGTCGCGCTGGCGGTGACGGTGACGATCTTGGTGACGCGGGATGGGTCGAGTGGGAGTTCGCCGACGGAGCCGGGGGATGGGCAGGCGTCGGAGTTCGCGAGTGCCGACGACACCGGGCCGGTCAACATCATCACCGAGGACCCGACGTGTGATGCGTGGGGGCTTATCTCCCGGGAGCTATCAGATACGACCGCTGGGCTCGATTGGGTGAATCGGGACGACTCGGTCCCGGTAACCATGTGGAGCCCCGAACAGCGCCGACAGTTTGAAGGCGCTGGCGCGGCGTTCACCAGCGCCGCGGAAAGAGCACTTAAGTTGGTAAGAAATACTCCCCATCGAGTAATGCGGGAATTGTATCAACAATTTGTCGCGTACAGCACCTCCTTTACCGATTCGCTCCCTAACTATGAGCCAGAGGACAATCGATTCGCAGTCGTAGTTGAAAACCTCGCGTCCGGGCTGTCAACCATTTGTTCCGCCGCTTCGTACGCCGCGGCGTCGGCTTATGCGCCTTTACTTCCAGATCTGCCTCCTCCGTCCGAGGGCTCGCCGCCCGAGCTCGGGGCTGCGTCAACGGTATTCCTTCAGTCGTCTAATCCGTCGTGTGACGAGTGGGAGTCAGCCGCGCTGAAGTTCGCTGACGAGAACGATGAATGGCGACGGGTCGACACTCAGAAGTCAGCCAGTGAGTGGACGCCGGCCGAACGCGCCGCAGTTGAGTCTGCGACCCCGCGCATGTCGGCACTCGCGGATACACTTCAACGGCTTGGCGCCGACAGTGGCGAGCCGGTTTTCGAAGATTTTGCCTTTTTGGCGGCTCAGTACTGGCGAGCGTACGTTGAATCCGTTCCGGCGTACAAAAGCGTCGACAATTACCTCTCAGCCAGCGCGACATATCTAACGAATACCGTATTGGTTGCGTGTGAGGGCGTCGGGTGATCGGGGGAGCGGCGGGGAGGCCGTCGGGGCCGTATGCGGCTGAGATGACTGGTGCGGGTGCGTGGCCGGAAACTGATGAATCTCTCTTCACGAATCGCGCAGCTGATCTGTCGCAGGGCAAGGCGGCGCTCGAAGGCGCGAAGAGCGGGTGGTCCGAAAGTCAGGCCTTGATTTTCAACGGCCCAACTGTGTGGACGGGAACAGCTGCTGGAAAAGCTGATGCGAAAGTGTCGGACCATGGACAACATATGGTCACACACGGCCAGCAGTACGCCGCCGCGATCGACTCGGCACGGCTTGCGGCAGAAGACATCGGCAATACCAAAGACGCGATCCGCAAGAACGTCCGTCTCGCTCAAGGCGAAATTAGTGAGCGAGAGCGGCAAGCCGCTGCCGAAGGGCGGGACGCTATTGGCGAGATTCACTCATATGTCAATGACGAGTACATCAAAAATTTCAACCTAGTTGGCGATATGGCGGAGCGTTGGGGAGGAGACCGCGGAATACCCGAACGGCCTTTCCCCGACGAAACTGACGGAACTCCCGGTGAGGGCGATGGCACAAAGGCCGGTGAAGCGACCGATAGGCCTCTCGCGACCTTTGCTCCGGCCGTCGGCACCGGCAAGACCGAGATTGTCTCCAATGGGAGGGCTCAGCGAGAAACTCCTGCCGTTACGCCGCCTACGCCGGTGGTAAGCAAGACGAGTCAGTTCATACACGGTGCACCAGAGACGCCCGCTCCGCCCGAAGTAGCTTCGGCCCGGGAGCCGAGCGTAGGGGCAAACAGTCAGCCGATTGTTCAAGCGTCAGCGCCACCGCACAGGCCTGCTCCCTCGAGCGGAATTCCGCCCCGAGCGCATCCGTCGGCAGGCGCAGGCACACCGCCGTCAACTGCAATTTCGAATCCATCGCTGCCCGGCGGTGCTAACGCTCCGTCGACGTCCCCTGCGGGCATCGCGGGATCAAGCGGAGGGGGGGTAGCGTCCGGCAGTAGCAGCGGAGGATCGCCGGACAGCGGATCGTGGCACGGTTCGCCCTCAGACGGAGCGTCCTCCGTGAGCGATCACCCAAGCGTCGACCCATCTAAAGGTGCGTCGGGTCCGTCGTCAGGCTCCGGTGGTCAGCCGCAGTATCAGCCCCCGACGCTCGCTGACACTTTGTCGAACTTCAACCCGCCGACTCAACCCGCATCGGCGCCGATCGCAGCGCCCGCGGCGCCAGCCGACGTCCCGCCACCGGCGGCCTCGGCTGCTCCGTCCAACCCGATGACCAGCAGTGCCGCGCACACGCCGGTCGCGCCCGTCGCCCCTCCGCCAGCCACTGCCGGCGGTATGCCGATGTCCGGCGGACCGGCGATGCCACCGCCGCCGATGCCGTTGGGTCCGCCGCCAACCCCGTCGCCCGCCGCTCCGGTCGTGCCTGCGTCTGCGGCGCCGCCTCCGGTCGCCGCTCCGCCCTCGAGCGCTGGCTCGGTAGTGGGCGCTCCGGCTCCGGTACCGGTTTCGGCGGCGCGTGCAGAGCGCGACGCCATCGCGGGCTCGATGCGTCGGCAGTCGGCGGGTGATCCCGTGCAGCTCGCTCGTCGCGTTGCTGCCGCGCTGAATGCCGTCGAGTCAATGGATTTCGGCTTCTTCTGGGCGACAGGTGTCACCAAGGACGGCACCATCCTCGTGGCCAACAGCTACGGCATCGGCTATGTCCCCGAGGGCGTGAAGCTGCCCGACAGCGTGAAGATGGTCAGTGCTGACGAGTCGATCCCCGTCGAAGAGCGCGCCAAGTGGGCGACCTTCCCGATGCTGGCGTTGCATGGCTGGGCCCAGCACCACGACATGCCCTTGCGCGCCGTGGTCGCCACAGCCGAACAGTTCGACGGCTTCGACCCGGGCGCGGCCCGTGTCATCCTCAACCCCGATGACATCCCGGAGCGCGGCGACATGGCCGGCCGGTCACGTCTGGAGATCATCGCTCCGGGAGCTGCGCGCCAACTGGACTCCGTCGCCGACGCGATGCTCGTCGACCTGCTGCCGCCTGCCCCCGCGGATACCACTCCGCCAGTGGACAATTCGATGATGCTGTGGTTCGACGTGATGAAGCCGTTGATGAGCACCGCGGCGGATCGGGGCGCAGCCCACCTCGAAGCGATGGTGGCTTACGCCAACCACGCCCAGGAATTGGCCCTACACAAAGCCCAGACGGCGGCGGATGCCGAGACGCAGCGGGCGGCCATCGCCGATTGGGTCTATTGGCAGCACATCAGTGTGGTGAGCAGCGACGCCATCGTCGTCAAGCAATAGCCGAAGGATCCGGCGGAAAATTCAAAAAACTGAGCGGGCCAAGCGATCTGGGGAGCGTCATTGAGTTCGTATCTGCCGAATCCTGATAGCGGGCAGCCGCAGTGGGGTGGTCGGCCACCGCAAGGTGCTGGGGAGGGGCAGTTCACTGGGCCGCCGCCGTGGGGTCCGCCGCCGCAGCAACCGCAGTGGGATGGTCCGCCGCCGGGGCCTCCGCCGCAGAAGGGCGGCAAGGGGAAGTGGGTCCTCGGTGGGGTGATCGTGTTGCTGGTGGTCGCGTTGTCGGTGACGGTGACGATCTTGGTGACGCGGGATGGGTCGAGCGGGAGTTCGCCGACGGAGCCGGGGGATGGGCAGGCGTCCGAGTTCGCGAGCGCCAACGACATTGGGCCGGTCAACATCATCACCGAGGACCCGACGTGTGATGCGTGGGGGAATGTGGCGCGAGAACTCGGGCGAGTAATCGAACACTCCGGCTGGGAAAGGCGAGACAAGAGCATCCCAGCCACCGACTGGAACACCGAGATACGCGGCACGTACGACGCTATGGGGAAGGCGCTCACATCTGCGGCGGACGATGCTGTGAAACTTAGTTTCCAAACGCCTCATCGAGTGATGCGTGAACTGTATGAGCAGTTCGCTGCTTACGCGAAGTCTTTCAGCGCAAGTATCCCGCGATACAACAGCGCTGACGATAGCTTGTCTACGGTCGTCACGGAATCCGGAAACTCGGTCAGCAATATTTGTGGTGCGATCAACAGCCAAAGCGCCTCCGCTGTCGAACCGCTGCTAAAGCAATCGGAACGGCCGACCGCTGTCGCGCCAGCGAAGCTCAACGCGAATGAACAATTCATGCGGACCCCGAATTCCGTATGCGCGGAGTGGGAGCATGCGGCAATGAAGTTTGATGCGGATACGGCAGAATGGCGAGCGCTGAACCCGAATATCGATGCGAGCGATTGGTCTCCTAAGGAGCGGACGATCAATGAAAATGCCATTCCGGTGATGAATAAAAACGCAGAGAACCTGGAGGCTTTGGGGCGCCACAGCGGAAACTCGGTCCTTGAGGACTTCGCAGTACTGGCATCGCAGTACCGGCGAGGCTTCGCCCAAGGTATTCCCTCGTACACGGTTTCTGACAACTACCTTGCCGAGACTGCGTCGAATTTAGTCAAGACGGTGAGCTTCGCTTGCGAAGCCTCACACTGATGTCCGGCAGCCTGCGCTGTTGAGTCGAACAGACCGGCGCGTGGCGGGGGATTGACGGACAGTGTCTCAGGCCGAGGCTGCGCGACGACTCCAACCTGCTGTGGAGTGCAAGCCAGACTTGAGAAGGCCACCGCTCACCGCTGTTCAACGGGGCGAGGTCGGATAGTCCTCGCAGGTCCTTCGTGATGATTCAAGAACAATTGCGGGTGGCCGTTGCCGACTGGGTGTACTGGGCAGCACATCAGCGTCATGAGCAGCGACGCCATCGTCGTCAAGCAGTAGCTGTGCGTCGAGTTCTACACCAGGGTCGCAGAACCGACGCCCAGACGACCCTGAGGTAGAACTCGACGCGAGCTGCGGCTGAAGACTCTGCGACTTCTGCCTTGCGTGCCGGACCTACACCAGGGCTGTGATCCGCGGCTCCGGGACTCGATTCACGACCCTGATGTAGGTCCGGGGCCTAGCGTCGCGGGAGCAACTCCCTTACCCGCCCCCGCTGGCGAACCGAACCGCGAGACGGAACTGGCGCAGGCGCGCTCTCGTACTTCCGCTGCGCAGCTTCAGTCTCGCGAAACCGCGACAACCCCGCGCCGAGCAGGAACCGCCGCGTCGCCGAGCCTGACCCACCCCCCGACGCCCTAAGCTCGTACAAGTGGCGACCTCCAAAGTCGAACGGCTGATGAACCTGGTCATCGCGCTGCTCTCGACGCGCACCTTCATCACCGCCGAGCGCATCCGGCAGGTCGTCGCCGGCTACGCCGACAGCCCCACCGACGAAGCGTTCTCCCGCATGTTCGAACGCGACAAGAACGAACTGCGCGACCTCGGCATCCCGCTCGAGACCGGCCGCGTCTCCCAGTTCGATCCCACCGAGGGCTACCGCATCAACCGCGACGCCTACGCCCTGCCCGCCGTCGAACTCACCGCCGACGAGGCCGCCGCCGTCGCCGTCGCCACCCAACTCTGGGAGTCACCCGAACTCATCACCGCCACCCAGGGCGCCCTGCTCAAACTCCGCGCCGCCGGCGTCGACGTCGACCCCGCCGAAAGCGTCGCGATCTCCACCGCCACCCTGCCCGGCGTGCGCGGCTCCGAGGAAGTCCTCCGCAGCCTCCTCCGGGCCATCGACGACGGCTACGCCGTCCGGTTCGGCCACCGCCCCGCCCGCTCCGAGCCCTACACCACCCGCACCGTCGAACCGTGGGGCGTCGTCACCCACCGCGGCCGCTGGTACCTCGTCGGCCACGACCGCGACCGCGACGCCACCCGCACCTTCCGCCTGTCCCGCATCGCCGACGACGTCACCACCGTCGGCCCGCCCGGCGCCGTCCACAAACCCGACGACATCGACCTGCGCGACGTCGTCCGCCGCGCCGTCGCCGAATGGCCCACCGGCACCAAGGCCCGCGTCTGGGTCGCCGACGGCCGCGCCACCGCCCTGCGCCGCCAAGCCACTGTCGAAGGCCCGATGACCCTCGGCGGCCGCCCCGGCGAGGTCATCACCCTCGAGATCGGCATGTTCGACCAACTGGCCCGCGAGGTCGCCAGCTACGGCGCCGACGCCGTCGCCCTCGAACCGCAGTCCCTGCGCGACGACGTCGTCGCCCGCCTCACAGCGCAGGCCACCGCATGAGCGCCGTCTCCACCCGGCTGGTCCGGCTGCTCAACATGGTCCCGTACTTCCAGGCCAACCCGCGGATCACCTACACCGAAGCCGCCTCCGACCTCGGCGTCACCGTCAAACAGCTGCAGGATGACCTCAACCAGCTGTGGATGTGCGGGCTGCCCGGCTACGGCCCCGGCGACCTCATCGATTTCGAGTTCTCCGGCGACACCATCGAGGTCACCTTCTCCGCAGGCATCGACCACCCGCTGCGCCTGACGTCACCCGAGGCCACCGGCGTGCTCGTCGCCCTGCGCGCCCTCGTCGACGTGCCCGGCATGGTCGACCCCGAAGCCGCCCGCAGCGCCATCGCCAAGATCGAGCAGGCCGCCGGCGCCGCGGGCCACGACCTCGGCGACACCGTGACCGCCGTCGACGAACCCGCCCCGTCCGAGACCGAGGCCGCCGCCGCCGTCCGCACCGCGGTGCGCGACGCCCGCGCCCTGATGATCGAGTACTACTCTGCCTCCCACGACGCGCTGACCAGCCGCATCGTCGACCCCATCCGCGTGGTCCTGGTCGCCGACCACACCTACCTCGAGGCGTGGTGCCGCTCGGCCGAGGGCGTGCGGCTGTTCCGCTTCGACCGCATCGTCGACGCCCGCGTCCTCGACGAACCCGCCGCCCCGCCGCCGCCCGCGGTCCAGGCCGGCCCCGACACCTCGCTGTTCGACGCCGACCCCGCGCTGCCCGCGGCCACCCTGCTCATCGACCGCTCCGCGTCGTGGATGTTCGACTACTACCCGCTGCGCGACGTGCGGGAGCTGGACGACGGCGCCTGCGAGGCCACCATGACCTACGCCTCCGACGCCTGGATGGCCCGCTTCGTCCTCGGCTTCGGCTCCGCGGTCCGGGTGCTGGAACCGCAGGCCCTGGCCGACAAAGTGCGCGAATCCGCCGCCGCGGCGCTTCTCGCCTACGAGAACGACGACATCGCCGGGTAGACTCGGCGACGACTTCGAGGAGGTGCACATTGGGCGGTCTACAACCCTGGCACTGGGTAATCGTCATTGCGGTGTTCGTGCTGCTGTTCGGCGCCAAGAAACTGCCGGATGCTGCGCGTTCGCTCGGCAAGTCCATGCGGATCTTCAAATCGGAGATCAAGGAGATGCAGGCGGAGGGCAAAGACAATCCGTCCGCCACGCCCATCGCGTCCGAGCGCGTCGACACCGCCAACCCGACGGCCGAGCACACCGACAAACGGTCGGCCTGACCCCACGCTCTCTGTCCCACGCGGCCTGACGCCGCGTCGTCAGGCGGCGTCCGTCGGCGGCCCCTAGGCAGCAACCACACGTGCAAACCCCCGGTTTCATCAAGAGACTCAACCCGCGTCAACGCCGCGCCCGAGTCAACCCCGACGGCACCATGTCGTTGGTCGAGCACCTTCACGAACTGCGTAACCGCCTGCTCATCGCGGCCGCAGCCGTCGTGCTGACGACCATCCTCGGGTTCTTCTGGTACAGCCACGGCATCTTCGGCTTCCACAGCCTGGGCGAATGGCTGCGCGGCCCGTACTGCGCGCTGCCCGACTACGCGCGCGCGTCGATCACCGACGACGGGCAGTGCCGCCTACTGGCCACCGCACCGTTCGACCAGTTCATGCTGCGGTTGAAGGTCGCGCTGATGGCTGGCATCGTGCTGGCCTGCCCGGTGTGGCTCTATCAGATGTGGGCGTTCATCACCCCGGGCCTCTACCGCAACGAACGCCGGTTCGCGATGGCGTTCGTGACCTTCGGCGCGGTGCTGTTCATCAGCGGCGCCGTCCTGGCGTACGTCGTGCTCGCCAAGGCGTTGAGCTTCCTGCTGACCGTCGGCAGCGACGTCCAGGTCACCGCGCTGTCCGGCGACCAGTACTTCGGCTTCCTGATCAACCTGCTGCTGGTGTTCGGGTTCAGCTTCGAGTTCCCGCTGCTGATCGTGATGCTGAACTTCATCGGCATGCTGCCCTACGAACGTCTCAAGGCGTGGCGACGTGGCCTGATCTTCGCGCTGTTCGTGTTCGCGGCCTTCTTCACCCCCGGCTCCGACCCGTTCTCGATGCTCGCGCTGGCGTGCGCGCTGACCGTGCTGCTCGAATTCGCGATCCAGATCGGCCGCATCCACGACAAGCGCAAAGCCAAGCGGGAGGCGGCCGAGACCGTTCCCGAGGACGAAGCCGCGCCGATCGGCGACGTCGAACCCATCGAACCGCCGAGCGCGGTGTCGACACCGTCGCGCACCATTCATGACGAATCCACCTGAGACGCAACTCGCCGCCTTCGCGGCGGGGATGCCGTTCGCGCTCGACCCGTTCCAGATCCGCGCGTGCGAAGCGCTGGAGACCGGCCACGGCGTCCTGGTCTGCGCACCCACCGGCGCCGGTAAGACCGTCGTCGGCGAGTTCGCCGTCCATCTGGCGCTGGCCGCGGGCGGCAAGTGCTTCTACACCACGCCCATCAAGGCGCTCAGTAATCAGAAGCACGCCGACCTGGTCCGCCGGTACGGGGCGGACAAGATCGGGTTGCTCACCGGTGACCAGTCCATCAACGGTGACGCCGACATCGTCGTGATGACCACCGAAGTGCTGCGCAACATGCTGTACGCGAATTCACCCGCGTTGCACGGGCTCTCGTACGTGGTGATGGACGAGGTGCATTTCCTGGCCGACCGGATGCGCGGCGCGGTGTGGGAAGAGGTCATCCTGCACCTGCCCGACGAGGTGCGGCTGGTCAGCCTGTCGGCGACGGTGAGCAACGCCGAGGAGTTCGGCGGCTGGATCCAGACCGTCCGCGGCGACACGACCGTGGTGGTCGACGAGCACCGACCGGTGCCGCTGTGGCAGCATGTGCTGGTCGGCAAACGGCTGTTCGATCTGTTCGACTACCGGGCGCAGAACCCGTCGCGCCGCAGCGGCAAGGAACTCGTCGTCGACCCGGAACTGCTGCGCCACATCACCCACCGCCGCGAAGCCGACCGGCTGGCCGATTGGCAGCCCCGCGGCCGGGGCCGCAACACCCACCGCAGCCGCCCGACCATCTATCGCCCGCCCGCCCGGCCCGACGTGATCGCCGCGCTGGACCGCGAGGGTCTGCTGCCCGCCATCACGTTCGTGTTCTCCCGCGCCGGCTGCGACGCCGCGGTCAAACAATGCCTGCGCTCCCCGCTGCGACTGACGTCCTACGAGGAACGCAAACAGATCGCCGAGATCATCGACCGGCGCTGCGCCGACCTCGCCGAGGACGACCTGATCGTGCTCGACTACCACGAGTGGCGCGAGGGCCTGCTGCGCGGTCTGGCCGCCCACCACGCCGGCATGCTGCCGGTCTTCCGCCACACCGTCGAGGAACTGTTCACCGCGGGCCTCGTCAAAGCCGTGTTCGCCACCGAGACACTGGCGTTGGGCATCAACATGCCCGCCCGCACCGTGGTGCTCGAGAAGCTCGTCAAGTTCAACGGCGAGCAGCACATGCCGCTGACGCCGGGGGAGTACACCCAGCTGACCGGCCGGGCCGGCCGCCGGGGTATCGACGTCGAGGGCCACGCCGTCGTGCTGTGGACCCCCGATGTGGAGCCGGTCGAGGTGGCCGGCCTTGCATCGACACGCACGTTCCCGCTGCGCAGTTCGTTCGCACCGTCGTACAACATGACCATCAACCTTGTCTCCCAGATGGGGCCTGCGCAGGCCCGTCAACTGCTCGAGCAGTCGTTCGCCCAGTACCAGGCCGACCGCTCGGTGGTGGGGTTGCGCCGCGGTGTCGAACGCGGCGAACGCATGCTCGACGGGATCGCCGCCGAACTCGGCGGCCGGGACGCGCCGGTCCTCGACTACGTGCGGCTGCGGGCGAAGATCTCCGAACGCGAACGCGCGCAATCGCGTTCGTCGCGCCTGCAGCGCCGTGCGGCGGCCAACGACGCGCTCAGCGCATTGCGCCGCGGCGACATCATCACGATCACCAACGGCCGGCGCGGCGGATTGGCGGTCGTCCTCGAATCCGCCCGCGACTCCGAGGACCCCCGGCCGCTGGTGCTGACCGAACACCGCTGGGCCGGCCGCATCTCGTCGGCCGACTACAGCGGCGCGACCCCGCGCGTCGGCACCATGACGCTGCCCAAACGCGTCGAGCACCGCAATCCGCGGGTGCGCCGCGACCTGGCCTCGGCGCTGCTGTCGGCGGCCGCCGGGCTGGTCATGCCGGAGGCGCGCGGGAAGCGCAAGGGCGCCCAGCACGACGACGACATCGATCCGGAGCTCATTTCGCTGCGCGAAACGATGCGCCGCCACCCCGCACACCATCTGCCCGACCGCGAGGACAAGGTGCGCATCGCCGAGCGGTACCTGCGCATCGAACGGGACAACGCGCAGATCCAGAAGAAGGTCGCCGCGGCCACCAACTCGTTGGCCCGCACCTTCGACCGCATCGTCGTGCTGCTCGGCGAGCGCGGATTCATCGACACCACCGGTGACGATCCGAAGGTCACCGACGACGGCAGGCTGCTGGCCCGCATCTACAGCGAGAGCGATCTGCTGGTCGCCGAATGCCTGCGCGCCGGCACCTGGGAGGGGCTCGACGCCGCCGAGCTGGCCGCGGTGCTGTCGTCGGTGCTGTTCGAATCGCGTGGCGACACGCCCGGTCTGCCATCGGGTTACGAGGCGCCGACGGGCAAGGTGCGCCGTGCGCTCAACCAGACCCGCCGGCTGTCGGCCGAGCTGCGCTCCGACGAGCAACGCCACCGGCTGAGCCCCGGCCGGGAGCCCGACGAGGGTTTCGTCACCGCGATCTACCGGTGGGCGACGACCGGGGACCTGACCACCGCGCTGGCCGCTTCGGACTACTCCGGGGGCGGGTCCCCGCTGTCCGCAGGTGATTTCGTGCGGTGGTGCAGGCAGGTGCTCGACCTGCTCGACCAGGTCCGCAACGCCGCGCCGACCCCCGCCTTGCGCACCAGCGCGAAACGCGCAATCAACGACATTCGACGCGGCGTCGTGGCAGTTGATGCGGGGTAGTGTGTGTGGCCAGCGAGACGAGCGAGGATCAAGGAGAGACGATGAGCGGACCGCAGGGACCTGATCCGAACCAGCCGTGGACCGGTCAGCAGCCGGACGCGGGCCAGGATCAGTCGGCCGGCGACCCGTCGAACACCCAGTGGCAGTCGCCCGGACAGGGCGGTGAACAGGGCACCACCGAGACCCCGCAGTGGCAGCAGCCGCCGGCGTACACGCCGCAGCAGTATCCGCAGTACCAGCAGCCGACCGGCCAACAGCCGCAGTACCAGCCGTACCCGCCGACCGAGCAGTACGGGCAGCCCCAGTACGGCCAACCCCAGTACGGTCAGCCGCAATACGGCCAGCCGCAGTACGGTCAGCAACCCCAGTACGGTCAGCCGGGGCAGTTCGGCCAGCAACCCCAATATGGGCAGCCCGGCCAGCCGGGTCAGTTCGGCCAGCAGACCGGTCAGTACGGGCAGTTCCCGCCGCCCGGTGGCGAAGACGGCTCCAAGCGCTCGATGGCCGTGATCGGCGGCGTCATCGGCGCTCTCGTCCTGGTGGTCGTTGCCGTGGTGCTCGTACTCGGATTCTGGAAGCCCGGCTTCTTCGTGACGACGAAGCTCGACGTCAACGCCGCCCAGTCCGGTGTGCAGCAGATCCTCACCGACGAGTCGAACGGCTACGGCGCCAAGAACGTCCGCGACGTCACGTGCAACAACGGGGAGAGCCCCGAGGTCAAGAAGGGCGCCACGTTCGACTGCGAGGTCAGCATCGACGGCACGAAACGTGAAGTGACCGTGACCTTCCAGGACGACGACGGCACCTACGAGGTCGGCCGCCCCCGCTAGTCTTCCGCTAGTCGAGGGAGTCGAGCGCCTTCTGCAGTCGGCCGACCGACGAGGTGACGCCGAGGTCGCCCGCCAACTGGGCGACCTTGCGGGGATGCACTGCGGCCAGCGGTAACTCGTCGGTCGAAGTCGACATGCTGATCGGGGCGTCGGTCGCGACGCGGACGACGGGTTCGGCGGCCTCGATGTAGTTGGCGGCGGCGAGCACCTTCTTGCGGTAGGCCTTCGACATCTTCGACTTCGGATCCTGGGCCGCGGCGACGATCGCCTCCAGCGAGCCGAACTGCGCCAGCAGCGACGCCGCGGTCTTCTCCCCGACCCCGGGGACCCCGGGCAGTCCGTCGGAGGGGTCGCCGCGCATCAGCGCCAGTTCGGCGTAGGCGGCGCCGGCCCGGTCGCGCGGCACCGCGTACTGGTCGGCGACCTCGGCGGGGCCGAACAGCGTCGCCTTGCTCATCCCGCGACCGAGGTAGAGCACCCGCACCTCGACGGGTTCGTCGCGCACCACCTGCAGCATGTCCCGGTCACCGCTGACCACGATGACCCGGTCGCGTTTCTCGGCGGCGGCGAGCGTGCCGAGTACGTCGTCGGCCTCGTAGCCGGGCGCCCCGGCGTGCGGGATGCCGAACGCGTCGAGCATCGCCATGATCATGTCGACCTGCGGGGTGAGCTCGTCGGGCACTTCCTCGACATCGGTTCCGGCGGGCTGTGGTTCGGCGACGCGATGCGCCTTGTAGGACGGGATGAGGTCGACGCGCCACTGCGGCCGCCAGTCGTCGTCGCGGCACACCACCAGCCGCGACGGCCGCTCGCGGTCGATGAGCATCGCGACTGTGTCCAGGAAGCCGCGTACGGCGTTGACGGGTCGGCCGTCGGGCGCGGTGATCGACGACGGCAGCGCGAAGTAGGAGCGGAACCACATGCTCGCACCGTCGAGCAACAGCAGTGGGCCGCTCACCGGTGGCTCGCGAACACGTAAGAGGCGCTGGTGATCGGCCGGTCGTCGTTTCCCTCGTCGTGCAACAGGATTCGCACCGCGACGGCGCCGTCGGCGCCCGACACGGCCTCGGCGTCCGCGCGGAACGGTCCGGTCTTGCCGCGGGCCATGAACATCACGTGCGACGACGTGCCCTGCAACCGGTCGGTGCCTGCCACCTCGGCCGCGGCGTCGGCGGCCGCGGTCTCACAGATGACGAACTGCGGTCCGATGTGCAGCGCCGCGTCCGGGGACGCCACCTCCATCGACAGCTCGGGAAGCGCCCAATGCCCGTCGGGGCGCCGGTGGCCGCCGAACACCTGCCACAGTGGCGGCAGGTCGGGGGAGTCCACGACGTCGATTGCGTCGACCTCCATCTTCTGCAGACCCTCCGGTGGGGTGCCGATGCTGACGCCCTGACCCTCGATCAGCGCCAGCACGCGGTCGGGGTGGTCGGCGTCGACGATCCTGGCCCGGCTGTACCCCATCTGCCTGCCGCGTCGGAGCTGCTCGGAAACCACCTCGATGCGCCGCACATCGCGGCCGGGGTCCACCAGCTGACACGAGTGCACGACGGGATTCGGCACCGCCTCGAGGTCAGACATATGGCCGCTTTCCGGAGCCGCGATCCCCAACACCGACAACAGGAGTCCGCCGGTCGGGTTTCGCATGTCGCTGCGTAGCGTCACGGTGTCGTCGACGGCACGCGGGTCCATCGAGGAGTACAGGCGGCCGATGTAGCGGTAGCTCAACAGTCCACCCCAGCGCCGCCGCAGTTCGTCGGCATAGGCCTCGTGGTCGTCGATCAGGTCGCGGATATCTCGGAGCATCGCCTAGAACAGTAGCCTTGAAGTCATGACCGGCAGCCGATTCGACACCGATGTCTATGCCCGACGACTCTCAGCCGCCGCTGCCGCGGCCGGTGACGCCGGCCTGGCCGGCCTCGTCATCACCCCCGGCTACGACCTGCGGTACCTGGTGGGTTCGCGCGCGCAGACCTTCGAACGGTTGACTGCGCTAGTGCTCCCGGCGGACGGGGAGCCGACCGTGGTGGTGCCGCGGCTGGAGTTGGCGGCGCTCAAGGAGTCCGCGATCCCCGAACTCGGTGTCGCGGTGCGGGACTGGGTGGACGGCGACGATCCGTACGCGCTGGTCGCCCAGGCGCTCGGCGGTGCGCCGGTGCGCACCGCGGTGACCGACTCGATGCCCGCGCTGCATCTGCTGCCGCTGGCCGGGGTGCTCGGCGAGGTGCCGGTGCTCGCCACCGATGTGCTGCGCCGGTTGCGGATGCTCAAGGACGCCGCGGAGATCGACGCACTACGCAAGGCCGGTGCGGCCATCGACCGCGTGCACGCCCGGGTGCCAGAATTCCTCGTCCCCGGCCGCACCGAGGCCGACGTCGCCGCCGACATCGCCGAAGCCATTGTGGCCGAGGGGCATTCGGAGGTGGCGTTCATCATCGTCGGCTCCGGCCCGCACGGCGCCGATCCGCACCACGAATGCTCTGACCGCGAACTGCGCGCCGGGGACATCGTCGTCGTCGACATCGGCGGTCCGTACGCCCCCGGGTACAACTCCGACTGCACCCGCACCTACAGCATCGGCGAACCCGACCCCGAGGTGGCGCGCCGCTACGCCGTGCTCCAACGGGCCCAGCAGGCCGCCGTCGAGGCGGTGCGGCCCGGTGCCACCGCCGAGCAGATCGACGCCGCCGCGCGCGACGTGCTGGCCGCCGAGGGCCTCGCCGAGGCGTTCGTGCACCGCACCGGCCACGGCATCGGGCTGTCGGTGCACGAGGAGCCCTACATCGTCGCCGGGAACACCCTGCCGCTGGAGCCGGGGATGGCGTTCAGCGTCGAACCGGGCGTCTACTTCCCGGGGCAGTGGGGTGCGCGGATCGAGGACATCGTGGTGGTCACCGCCGACGGCGTCGAATCGGTGAACCATCAGCCGCACGACCTGGTCGTGGTGCCTGCGGGCCCGCCCGCCACCGCGTGACCAGACACAGATTCGCGTGATCGGGCCGCGAATCACCCGATTCTGTGTCTGCTCGCGCAGAAGATCAGTCGCCGGAGCGGTCCAGCAGGTGCGAGGAGCCGAGCACCCGCTCGACGCGCACCTCGATCACCACCCGCTCGGGGTTGACCCGCGGGGTGCGATACCGCTGTGCGTAGCGCAGTTCGGCGTCGCGGACGGCGTCGGGGTCGGAGTTCACCGTCGACTTGCCCTCCAGCGACAACCACCGGGCGCCGTCGACCTGGCTGAGCACCGCGACGCCGCGCTGGTCGGCGTTGACCGCCTTCTGCGAGCCGCCGGAAGTGATGACCCGGGCGATGTGGGTCTTCGGGTCGAACGTGAATCCCACCGCCACCACGTGCGGCGAGTTGTCCGAGCGCAGAGTGGTCAGCATCGCGAGGTGACGCTCGGTGAGGAACGCCAGCGCATCGCTGGTCAGCCGGGTGGTCGCCTTGCGGCCCGATGTAGCCACAAGGCCCACGCTAGCGCAGGAGATACTGACTGCCGTGAAGGACACGGATAGCGGTGCGGTGGTGATCTTCGGCGGTCGCAGTGAGATCGGCGTCGAGGTGGGGAAGCGGCTGGCCAAGGGCGCGACCGTGGTGCTGGCCGCACGCCGCGCCGATCAGCTCGACCAGGAGGTCGCCGCCGTGCGGTCGGCAGGTGCGGCGGCGGTGCACACCGTCGAGTTCGACGCCGACGACCTGGCCTCGCATACGCCGCTGGTGGAGAGGCTGGTCGCCGACCACGGGCCGATCGGTATCGCGGTCGTGGCGTTCGGCGTCCTCGGCGACCAGGCCCGCGCCGAACGCGACCCGGCGCACGCCGCGGCGATCGTGCACACCGACTACGTCGCCCAGGTCAGCCTCCTGACGGTGCTCGCGGCAGCGATGCGCTCTGCCGGTCGCGGGTCGTTGGTCGTGTTCTCCTCGATCGCCGGGGCCCGGGTGCGCCGCGCCAACTACGTCTACGGGTCGGCCAAGGCCGGGCTCGAGGGGTTCGCCAATGGGCTGGCCGACGCGCTGCACGGGTCGGGCGTTCACCTGCTGCTCGTGCGGCCGGGCTTCGTGATCGGGCGGATGACCGAGGGGATGGAGCCGGCGCCGATGTCGAGCACGCCGGCTCAGGTGGCCGACGCGACGGTGCGCGCGCTCGCCGCGGGTAAGCGCGCGGTGTGGATCCCACGCCCGCTGGGCGCAGCGGCGGTGGTGATGCGGCTGCTGCCGCGGGTGGTGTGGCGCAGGATGCCGCGGTGACGATCGTCGTGGTCGGTATCGGCGCCGACGGCCTTTCGGGGTTGGCGCCCCGATCCGCCGACGAATTACGCTGCGCCACCATAATTTACGGGTCGCCCCGGCAACTCGACCTGCTCGACGACACCGTGCGTGCCGACCGCCGGGAGTGGCCGTCACCGCTGTTGCCTGCGCTGCAGGCCATCGACGACACCGACCGCGACGTGCACATTGTGGCCAGCGGCGACCCGATGCTGCACGGCATCGGCGGTACCGCGGTGCGCGTGTTCGGCCCCGACCGGGTCACCGTGCTGCCGCACGTCTCGTCGGTGACCCTGGCGTGCGCGCGCCTCGGCTGGGCGGTCCAGGACACCGAGGTGATCAGCCTGGTGACGGCGCCCGCGCACACCGCGGTGCGCCGCGGCGGCCGCGCCGTCGTGCTGTCCCGCGACGAGACCACCCCGGCGACCCTGGCCCGGCTCCTCACCGACACCGGCCGCGGGGACTCCGCATTCACGGTGCTCGAACAACTCGGCGGACCGGCTGAACGCAGAAGCAGCCGCACCGCCCGCGAATGGGCGGCCGAACCGCCCGAGGACGTCGACCCGCTCAACGTCGTCGCCGTCGACTACCGCCCTGACGAGCGCCAACTCCAGGTGCTGCCCGACGACGCGTACGCCCACGACGGTCAACTCACCAAACAGTCGATGCGGGCGGTCACACTCGCCGCGCTGGCCCCGCGCCCGGGCGCACGGCTGTGGGACGTGGGCGGCGGCTCGGGCAGCATCGCGATCGAATGGTGCCGCAGCGGACGAGGTCTGCGCGCGGTCACTTTCGAACGGGACGAGGCGCGCCGGGCCCGGATCGCCGCCAACGCCGTCGCGCACGGCGTGGACGTCGACGTGCGCGGCGCGGCACCGAACGAATTCGGCGGTGCGCCCGCCCCTTCGGCGGTGTTCATCGGCGGCGGGGTGACCGTGGCCGGAGTGCTGGAAGGGTGCTTCGAGGCGCTCCCGTCCGGTGGCAGGCTCGTGGCGAACGCCGTCACCGCGGAGTCCGAAGCGATTCTCACGCAGTGGTATTCGACGATGGGTGGAGAGTTGCGGCGTTATCAGCACTACCGCGGTGAACCGGTGGGGACGTTCACCGGGTGGCGGCCCGCGATGCCGGTGACCCAGTGGGTGGTGGTGAAGCCGTGACCGTCTACTTCATCGGCGCCGGACCGGGGGCGGCCGACCTGATCACGGTGCGGGGCCAACGGCTGCTCAACCGCTGCCCGGTGTGCCTCTACGCCGGGTCGATCATGCCCGAGGACCTGCTCGCGCTGTGCCCGCCGGACGCCCGCATCGTCGACACCGGTCCGCTGACCCTCGACCAGATCGTCGACGAACTCGCCCGTGCGCATGCCGCCGGTCAGGACGTCGCGCGGCTGCACTCCGGTGACCCGTCGATCTACAGCGCGCTGGCCGAACAGACCCGCCGCCTCGACGCCCTCGGCATCGACTACGAGGTGGTGCCCGGGGTGCCCGCCTTCGCCGCCGCCGCGGCCGCACTGGGTAACGAACTCACCGTCCCCGGCGTCTCGCAATCGGTCACCCTGAGCCGGGTCGCCACCTTGTCGACGGCGATGCCGCCGGGGGAGGACCTGCGCACGCTGTCCGCCTCCGGCGCCACGCTGGTGCTGCACCTGGCCGCCGCGCAGGTCGACAACATCGTGCCCGAACTGCTCGCCGGTGGCTACCGCCCCGAAACACCCTGTGCCGTCGTGGCATTCGCGAGCTGGCCGGAGGAGATCGTGCTGCGCGGCACGCTCGCCGACATCGCCGCGCAGATGCACGACGCCGCCGTCACCCGCACCGCGGTGATCGTCGTCGGCGACGTGCTGGCCGCGGGCGGCGCCGAGAGCTACCTGTACTCGGCGGGACGTGTACGGCGCGGACGGCCCTGATGCGGATCCTGTTGCTGGGGGGCACCGGCGAGGCGCGGGCACTGGCGCGCGCACTGCACCCCGGCGTCGAGGTGATCAGTTCCCTGGCCGGACGGGTGCCCGACCCCGCGCTGCCGGTGGGGCAGGTCCGCATCGGCGGTTTCGGCGGCGTCGACGGACTGTGCCGTTGGCTGACCGAGAACCCCGTCGACGCGGTCGTCGACGCGACGCACCCGTTCGCCGCGACCATCACCGCCAACGCCGCCTCGGCGTGCGCACAACTGGGGATACCGCATCTGGTGCTGGCCCGGCCCGCGTGGGATCCCGGCGACGCGATCGTCGTCCACTCGGACCGCGACGCCGCCGAAACCGTTGCCCGACAGGGATTTCGACGGGTGTTCCTCACCACCGGCCGCACCGGCGTCGCGGCCTTCCGGAACAGCGACGCCTGGTTCCTCATTCGCGCGGTCACCCCACCCGACGGGGAGGCGCTCCCGAAAAACCACGAGCTGCTGCTCTCCCGCGGGCCGTACCGCTACGGCGACGAAGTCGCCGTCCTGTGCGAACACCGCATCGACGCGCTGGTCACCAAGAACAGCGGTGGTGACATGACCCGGCCCAAACTCGACGCCGCTGTGACGCTGGGCGTCCCGGTGGTCATGGTGGACCGGCCCGCGCTCCCGCCCGGGGTGCGCACCGTGACATCCGTCGAGGATGCGGTCGCGTGGCTCAGGCGCCGATGAGGTCGAGGGTGCCCAGCTCGCGGATCGCCTGACATCCCCTGGCGGCCATCACCAGCATCATCTCGTCGCCGCGTTCGGTCGATGAGGCGAACGCGCAGCCGAGCACGGTGATCAGCGGCGCCTGCAGCATGCCCAACCGGTAATCCCGCCAACAGGTTTCGGCGTCGTATCCGGTGACACCGTGGCTGAGCAGCCGCTGATGGTAAGCCTCGACGAGGTCGCGTTCGGCGGCGGCGCGGGTCTCGGGTTGCAGGCTGGTCGCGGTGAAGTACGACAGGTCGCGGGCGGGCAGGCCGGAACCCAGCGTCTGCCAGTCCACCACCGTGATGCGGCTGCGGTCGGGATCGAACAGCATGTTGTCGAGCCGATAGTCGCCGTGCAGCACCGCGAACCGGTCGGGTTCGGCGAGCAGCCACGGCGTCACCACCGACATCGCCGCGCTCATGGTGTCGCGGTCCTCGGGACGCATCCGGTCGCCGAGGCGGTCGAGCGTGATCCCCGCCGCCATCGTCGCCACCTCGCCGAAACCCTGCGCCGAGGCCGGTTCCGGCTTGGGCATCGCGATGCCGGGGAAGTCCGCCCACTGCGGATCGCACCACGTCGGGCCGTGCAGATCGGCCAGCGCCTCGACCGCCAGCCGGGCCTCCTCGGCGCTGCACCCGGCGATCTGATCACCCTGCACCGCGGGCGCCATATCGCCGAGCAGGAGCACGAAATCGACTCCCTCACCGGCGATCTCGCAGTGGTAGCAGGGCGGGATCGGGATCCGCACCTGCGTGGCCAAGCTGGTGTAGAACGCGTGCTCGGAGCGGTAGCCGATGGCCACGCGGTCGCGCACGGTGTCGTCCTGGGCGGGCAGCTTGATCGCGAATGACGACGGCAGGTCGGGTCGCGGGTCGGCATAGCGGACCGTCACCCGGTAGGTAGCCCCGGTCTGACCGGTGCCGATCGGTTGGGTGTCGACGGCGGCGACATCGACCGGAACGCCGTCGCGGGCCAGTGCGGTGCCGAGCCATTCCGGCGTCACATCGGTGGGCTTACCGGGGATGAGGGCCTGCACGGCACCGCCTTTCGTCACGCTGTGACGCGTGACACTATCACCCGGGGTAGTAACGCGGGGTGAACACGCGATCGCCGCCGTCGCCGGTGTACCACTGGGTCTGCGACGAGCCCACGATGAGCAGGCAGCGCATGTCGACCTCGGCGGGGTCCAGATCGGCCAACCGCACCACGCGGACCTCCTCGCGCGGACCCGCGACGTCGCGGCCGATCACCACGGGCGTGCCCGGATCACGGTGTGCCAGCAGCAGATCGCGCATCTTGCCGACCTGCCAGGTGCGGGTCTTGGACGCCGGGTTGTAGATTGCCAGCACCAGATCCGCCGCAGCGGCCGCGGACAGGCGGGACTCGATGATCTCCCACGGTTTGAGCCTGTCGGACAGCGAGATCACCGCGTAGTCGTGGCCCAGCGGCGCGCCGATGCGGCTGGCGACGGCCTGGGCCGCCGTCATCGCCGGGATCACCCGCACCTCGACACCGGGCCACTGTTTGGCCTCCTCGAGCACCGCGGTCGCCATCGCGAACACCCCCGGGTCACCCGAGGACACCACCGCGACTGCGCGGCCCTGTTCGGCGAGCGTGCAGGCCAGCCGGGCGCGGGCCGGTTCGTCGGTGTTGTCGCTGGGATGGCGCTGCTGACCGTCGCGCATTGCGACCCGGTCGAGGTAGGGGCCGTAGCCGATCAGGTCGGTGGCCGCGGCCAGCTCACGCCGGCTCTGCGGCGTCATCCACTCCGCCGCACCCGGGCCCAGCCCCACGACGGTGACGCTGCCCGCCGTCGTCCGGCGGCGTCTGCCGCCCGGGATCATCGCCAGCGAGAAGTACGGCACCTTGTCGTCGCCTGCGACGTCGGCCGCCGACAGCGTCCGCTGGTCGGCGGTGCTCGCGCGTTCGACGTAGAACGCCTCGTCGAGGCGGCCCGTCGCCGCGAGCGCCGCCCGCACGGCGGGGTAGGATCGGCCCAGCTTGAGGACGACGGCGGCGTCGGTGTCGGCCAGCCTGCGTTCGAGTTCGGCGGCGGGCAGTGTGCCCGGCAGGATCGTCAGCACCTCTTCGCCCTGGACCAGCGGGGTGGAGATGGCCGCCGACGCCGCGCTCACCGACGTCACGCCGGGCACGATCTCGGCGTCGAACCGTTCGGTGAGGCGGGTGTGCATGTGCATGTAGGAGCTGTAGAACAGCGGATCGCCCTCGGCGAGCAGCGCGACGTCGCGGCCCGCGTCGAGGTGGGCGGCGATGCGGTCGGCGGCTTCCCGGTAGAAGTCCTCCATCGCGCCGGCATAGCCGCCTGGGTGCTCGGTGACCTCGGTGGTCACCGGGTAGACCAGGTGCTCCTCGATCTGCCCCCCGCGCAGGTAGGGCTCGGCGATGCGGCGCGCGATGCTGCGGCCGTGCCGGGCGCTGTGGTAGGCCACCACGTCGGCCTGCCCGATGACCCGGGCGGCCTTGACGGTCACGAGTTCGGGGTCGCCGGGGCCAAGGCCGACGCCATAGAGCGTGCCGCGCGTCATTCGCGTTCGCTCGCAATCGCATTCACCGCGGCCGCCGCCATGGCGCTGCCGCCGCGTCTACCGGTCACGACCAGATACGACATCCCGCGAGGTCTGGCGATGAGTTCCTCCTTGGACTGCGCCGAGCCGACGAAACCGACCGGGCCGCCGAGGACCGCGGCAGGAACCGGCGCGCCGTCGTCGATGAGCTCGAGCAGCCGGAACAGCGCGGTCGGCGCGTTCCCGATCGCGAGCACCGCACCGCCGAGGCGGCCGGCCCACAGATCGACCGCCGCTGCCGACCGGGTGAACCCCATCCGCGCGGCGAGTTCAGGGGCGCGTGGATCGGCGACCAGCGACACCACCTCGTTGTCGGCGGGCAGCCGGGACCGGGTGATGCCCGCCGCGACCATCGATGAGTCGCACAGCACCGGGGCGCCCGCGGCGAGCGCGCCCTGCGCCCGCACGACGACGTCGTCGCTGAACGCCACGTGGTCGGTCACGTCGATCTGACCGCACGTGTGGATCAGCCGGACCACCACCCGCGCCACGTCGTCGGGGAAACGTGCGAGATCCGCCTCCGCGCGGATCGTCGCGAACGACTGCCGGTAGATCTCGGCGGCGTCGCGGATGTAGTCGAGCACGCCGCTCACCCTACGACGGGCGCTCGCGCGGCCGATAACCGTCCGGACCGGCGATCAGCACCTCGCCGACCGGCGGGCTGCCGCAGCCGCGCTCGCATCCGACGAAGTGGCGGTGCCCCTCGGCGGGGTCGTCGACGGCGGCGGCCGCATCGGCGCGCACATCGGCGGCCGACCGCTCGCAGCCTGGGCTGCCGGTGCACGCGCTGACGTCGAGCCACGGCGAGTTCTCGTCGAACACCAATCCCATCGGGGCCAGCACGCGCAGCGCGACGTCGGCGACGCCCTCGTCGAGGTCGCAGATCAGCAATGACCGCCACGGCGTGACGATCACCGGGGCCTCGACCGCGCCGACGAACTCGGCGGTCCGGGCGGGCAGCACCCCGAGCCGCACCCCGGCGCCGAGCGTGACCCGGCCGTCGTGCTGGGGGATCCAGCCGACCGGCGGGCGCACCAGCGGCGGCCACGTGGCGCCGGGTTCCGCCGTGACCGCGAACCCGTCCAGCAGATCCTCGCGCGCGGCGAGTTCCCCCACCCGCCAGGCGGTGCCGCGGACGGCGGCGAACCGGCGTGCCACGTCGACCAGCGTGCGTACCGCCTCATCGAGCGCCAGCCGCACCCCGGTGTCGCGGCCGGCCAGAAGCAGCGCCGCCTGCTCGCCGTCGAGGGCGTGCACTCCGACGTCGGTGCCCAGACCCGAGACATCGCCGCGGCCGTCGTCGAGGCCGAACCAGAACCGGCCCGAGAGCTCCGCGAGCGCGGGGTCGCGTCGGATCGCGTCGTCGAGGTCGACGATCAACGACCGGATGTCGGCCAGACCGCCCGACCGCCCGGACAGCGGGGAGGCGACGATGTTGCGGACCCGTTCGTGGGTGGGGGACGGCAACAGCCCGGCGGCCGCGACCGCGGCGGCGACGGCCGCGGTGTCGGTGATGCCGCGGATCTGCAGGTTGCCGCGTGAGGTCACCTCGAGGTCCGGGGTGCCGAACTGGGTGGCCGCCTGGGCCAGCGCGGTGAGCGCCGACCCGGAGATCATTCCGCCGGGCAACCGGATCCGGGCCAGCGCACCGTCGGCGGCCCGGTGCACCGAGAGGGCGCCCGGGCACGCGTCCTGATCGCGGGATCGTGTCGTCACTGCCGGCCATTCTATGGAGCGTGTGGTGCACGGGACGGCCGGGCGCGCGCTCACGTGTCTGAAGCATTTCTTGCACGGACGTTCGACAATTGTTTGATCTGGGCACTATGTCCGACATTCGATGTGCTTTTCCGGAATTGTCGCGGGACACCTTTTACTAGGCTCCGCGGTGTCGATGGTCGATCGCCGGAACAGGAGCGGACATGAATTCGCGCGCGAAGAGGGAAAAAGAGGACGTCGGTCGGCTCAGGGAGTTCCCGGCATTCGCGAACTTCTCCGACGACGATTTGACGCGCCTCGTCCATGCCTCCCACCACACGTCGACCTCGGCGCCCTGGCCGTTGATCCACGAACAGACCCCGTCGGACGCCTGCTTCATCCTGCTCAGCGGTGAGGCCGCGGTTTTTCTCGGCCGCGACCGTGTGGCGATGATCCCGCCGGGGGAGGTCCTCGGCGAATCCGCGCTGCGTCGCGGCAAGCTCCGCTCGGCCACCGTGACGACGACAGGCCCGGCGGAGGTGTTGCGGATCGACCGCGACGACTTCGCGCGCCTGCTCGACGAGATCCCGGCACTGCGGGGCACCGTCGACGACACGATCGCGCGGCATATGACGCAGACGCCTGCGGCGGAGCCCGACCGCGCCTGACCGACACCGCGCAGGAAGCGAATGCATCCGCAACAAAGTTTCCTCGGCCGTGATCAATTCCGATCATGAATGTCTTGCGGAATTCGGCAAGGGGTGCCATAAACGCAGCAAATGGGCATCGAACAATGGCCCGAACACGTAACCAGAACAAGGTCATTGCGCACTCAAGATGCTGCCGTGACGTTAGCCGCGACACTTACGGGCGAGTCAATTGGGGCGTAAATTCTGCCTCATCGTTGCGCTCAGCTGGTCGGGGTCACCATGCGGCTCGAAGGTCGTCGTGTACTTGTCACCGGTGCCACCGGTGGCATCGGCAACGCCATAGCGTGCCGCCTTGCGACCCGCGGCTGTCGAATGGTCCTCACCGGGCGGCGACGTGAGGGACTCACCGAGCTCGTCGACGCCCTTGGCCCGCCCGCACGCGGCGTCGTCGCCGACCTGACCGAATCCGACGATGTCCTGGCCCTACTCGAGGACGCCGGTCAGATCGACGTCCTGGTCACCAGCGCCGGAGTCGGGCCCGTCGAGGGCCTCGCCGAGATCTCCCGGGACGCGCTCGAGGAAGCGGTTCGCATCAATCTCCTCGCCCCGGCCGAACTGGCCCGCGCCGTCGTACCCGCGATGAGGCGGCGGGGATCGGGCCACATCGTTTTCGTCTGCTCGGTCGCGGGTTTCGTCGCCACATCGGCCAACAGCCCGGTGTACACGGCGACGAAGTGGGGCCTACGCGGACTGGGGCTGGCGCTGCGCCAAGAACTGCACCGCGACGGGATCGGGGTGTCGACGGTGTTCCCCGGCCCCATCCGCGACGTGGGGATGTCCGTTCAACTCGGGGTTCCGTTGCCGCGCCGGATCGCCACGAATTCGGCCGACGAGGTGGCGGCGGCGGTCGAGCGGGCGGTGGAGCGCAACCGCGCCGAGACCACCGTGGCGGGCAGTGGTGTCCGACTGGCCGGGCTGATCGGCCGGCTCGCGCCGGTCCTCGTGGGGGACGCGGCGCGGGTCGCGGGCGCCGAGCGCTTCAGGAGGACCGTGCTCGACGTGCGCGAGCACGGCGGCGTGGCAACCACCAACCGTTGACAGATCAGCCCCAGATCGGATGAACCATGGTCGACCGAACCGGCTCTGCAGCGCCGAACCTGTTACAGCTCATGAAGCGGCAAGCGGGACGGTACGGGGACAAGGTCGCGTTCGACTACACCGCCGACGGCGAGCATCATCAGCGAATCACCTACGGCGAGCTCGATTCCCGGGCACGTGCGATCGCGGGTGCGCTGCAGCGGCAAGGCGCCGGCGGCGAACGGGTGCTGGTCCTCTGCCCGTCCGGTCTGGAATTCATCGCCGGATTCTTCGGATGCTTCTACGCCGGGGCGATCGCGGTGCCGGTGCATCCCCCGGTCGGTCACCGGCTCGTGTCCCGCGTCGCATCGATCGTGACCGACGCGCAGGCGCGCTTCGCGCTGACCACCGCCGAAGACCACCACGTGGTCGAACCTGTCGTCGACGAGATGCCGCAGGGGCGGTCGCTGCAGTGGTGCATCACCGACGCCACACCGTCGACGGGGTCCGTGCACTGGGACGAGCCCGACGTCGAGCCGACGGACATCGCGTTCCTGCAATACACGTCGGGCTCGACGCGAACGCCCAAGGGCGTCGTGCTGTCGCACCACAACCTGCTGAGCAACCTGGAGGCGATTCGACGACTGTGGGGCCACGACGACGTCACCGTCGGCGTCAGCTGGCTGCCGCTACATCACGACATGGGCCTCATCGCGGGCATCCTCGAGACGATCTACGCCGGCGGGATGCTCCATCTCATGCCGCCGTCGCACTTCATCTCGCGACCGATGCGGTGGCTCGAAGCGATCTCACGCACCGGAGCGAGAATCAGCGGCGCCCCGAACTTCGCCTTCGAGCTCTGCGTCGAACGCAGCACCGCCGACGAGCGCGCGGCGCTCGACCTGTCGCGCTGGACGTATTGCTTCTGCGGCGCCGAACCGGTTCGCGCCGCCACCATCGACCGCTTCGCGGAAGCGTTCGCGCCCTCGGGTTTTCGGCCCGAGGCCTTCCACCCGGTGTACGGCCTGGCCGAGGCCACCCTGCTGGTCTCGGGCGCCACCGACATGAACTCACCGGTGGTCCGGCAGCTGGACCGCCTCGCACTCCGCGAGCGCCGTGTCGCCGACGCCGCGCCCGGTTCCGGCGGCGCGACCTACGTCGGGTGCGGTCAGCCGCAGTACCGCGTCGACGTCGTCATCGCCGACCCGGAGACCCGGTCCACCTGCGCCACCAACGAGATCGGTGAGATCTGGGTCGGCGGCCCCAGTGTGGCACAGGGCTATTGGGGCAGATCCGTCGAGACGGAGGAGACGTTCTCGGCGTTCCTGTCCGACACCGGACAAGGACCCTACCTGCGCACCGGTGACCTCGGATTCCTCGACGGCGATCAGCTGTTCATCTCCGGGCGGCTCAAGGACCTGATCGTCATCCGCGGCCGGAACCACTTCCCCGAAGACATCGAGAACACGGTCCAGGACAGCCATCCGGCGCTGCTGCGGGGCCGCGGCGCAGCCTTCTCCATCTCGCCGCCCGGTGGCCAGTCCGAGGAACTCGTCGTGGTTCAAGAGGTGATCCGAGACCGCATCGGCGCGGTCGACGTCGGTGACGTGATCGACGCGGTCCGGGTGGGTATCAGCGATCGTCACGAAATCCAGCCGCAGGCAATCGTTCTGGTCGAGCCGACCCGCATCCCCACGACGTCGAGCGGGAAGGTGCGGCGGAAAGCCTGCCGCGAGCGCTTCCTCGAGGACACCCTCGATGTGATCGCCCAATGGCGCGCACCCGCTCCCGCGGACCGGTACGCGCCGCCGGACGAGCCACCCGCTGCGCGCACCGCCGCGGAGATCACCACATGGCTCACCGCACAGATCTGCCGGGAGTTCGGGCTGGACCCGACGCAGGTCGAGCCCGCCCGCCAATTCGCGCACTACGGACTGGATTCCGTACGCGCACTGCAGCTGTCCGCGGCACTCGGCGCGTGGCTGGGCCGCGAAATATCCCCGACACTGGTCTACGACCACCCCACCATCGACCAGGCCGCCGCACACTTGGCCGGCGATCCAGCACTCCCGGCCGCAGCCGCCGCGCCGACCCCGGCAGGCAGCGAACCGGTCGCCGACGAGCCCGTCGCGATCATCGGGATCGGCTGCCGCTTCCCCGGCGCCGACGGTCCCGCCGAGTTCTGGCAGTTGCTGACCGAGGGTACGGACACGATCACGGAGATCCGGCGTGACCGGTGGAACGCCGAATCGTTCCACCACCCGGACGCGTCCACGGAACCAGCCAGGACCCGGTGGGGTGGATTCCTCGACCAGATCGACGAGTTCGACGACGAGTTCTTCGGGATCTCACCGCGGGAATCGGCGCGGATGGATCCCCAGCAGCGACTCCTACTCGAAGTGAGCACCGAGGCTCTCGACGACGCCGGACAGGTACCCGAGCAGCTGGCAGGCAGCCGCACAGGGGTGTTCATCGGCATCTCGACCTACGACTACGGCCAGTATCAACTCGGCGAGATGGCGCTCCTCGACGCCTACACCGGGACGGGGAGCGCGTTGAGCATCGCGGCGAACCGGCTGTCGTACACCTACGACTTCCGCGGACCGAGCATCGCCGTGGACACCGCCTGCTCATCCTCGCTGAACGCGGTCCATCTGGCGTGCCGCAGCCTGCGCACCGGTGAGTGCAGCCTCGCGGTCGCGGGCGGGGTCAACGTCATCCTCTCTCCCACACTGGGAGTGAATTTCGCCAAGGCCGGGGTGATGGCGGCGGACGGACGTTGCAAGACGTTCGACGAGCGAGCCGACGGCTACGTCCGCGGCGAAGGAGCCGGCATCGTCGTGCTCAAGCCGTTGAGCCGCGCGCTGGAGGACGGGGATCCCGTGTACGCCGTGATCCGGGGCAGCGCGATCAATCAGGACGGCCGCACCAACGGGCTGATGGCTCCGAACGGACGCTCACAGGAAGCGGTCATCACGGAGGCCTACCGCGCCGCCGGTATCGCACCGAGCGCCGTTCACTACGTCGAGGCGCACGGCACCGGCACCGCCCTCGGGGACGCCATCGAGACGGGTGCGCTGGGCGCGGTGCTGGCCGCCGGGCGGGCTGCCGACTCCCCGTGTCTGATCGGGTCGGTCAAGACCAACATCGGCCACCTCGAGGCCGCCGCGGGTGTGGCGGGCCTCATCAAAGTCGCGCTGGCCCTACGTCATCGGCAGATCCCGCCGAGTATCAACTTCTCCTCACCGAACCCGCACATCCGCTTCGAGGAGCTGCGGTTGCGGGTCGCACGTGCCGTGACACCATGGCCCGCCGGCGCACGTGCCGTGGCCGGTGTGAGCTCGTTCGGGTTCGGTGGCGCCAACGCGCATGTGGTGCTGACCGAAGGTCCACATGTGCGCGCCGCCCGGTCCACCGGCGACACCACCGAGCGCGTCGCGCTGCTCCCGATCTCGGCACGCTCGCCGGAGGCGCTCCGGACGCTCGCGGGCCGTTACGAATCGGTTCTCGAGGACGGCGCCCCCGTCGCCGACATCTGCTATACGGCGGGCGCGCGTCGCGGTCATCACGACCACCGGTTGGCAGTCGTGGGCCGCTCCGCCACCGAACTGCGCGACGTGTTGGCCGCCTACCGTCACGGGTCGGCACATGCCCGCGTATTCGCCGGCCGGCGTATCACCGGCACTCCGCCGAGTGCGGTCTTCGTGTTCTCCGGGCAGGGTTCACAGTGGCCCGGGATGGGTCGGTGGCTGTTCACCGAGGAACCGGCCTTCCGCGACGCGTTGACCGAGTGCGATCGTGCGATGGGCCGCTCCTTCGGCGGATCTGTGATCGCGGAGATCCTCGCCGACGGCGGGCGCGCCCGACTCGACGACGTCGGGGTGATCCAACCGGTCATCTTCGCGGTGCAGGTGGCGTTGAGCGCGCTGTGGCGGGAGTGGGGTGTCGAACCACGGGCGGTGGTGGGTCACAGCCTCGGTGAGGTCGCGGCCGCCCACGTCGCCGGCGCGCTGACCCTCGAGGACGCCGCGCAGGTGATCTGCGCCCGGGCTGCATTGCTGCGCCGGGTCGCCGGACGCGGCGCCATGGTGGCGGCGGAGATCTCGCTGGCTGAGGCGCAGGAGATCGTCGCCGGTCGACCTGAGGCCGTCGCCGTCGCCGCCGAGAACAGTCACCGGTCGACCGTGCTGTCCGGCGACCCGACGGCGTTGACCGACATCGTCGCGAACCTCGAACGGCGCGGCAGGTTCTGCCGATGGATCAGCGTCGACGTCGCGTCTCACAGTCCTCAGATGACTGCGCTGCGCGGCGAGCTCGGCGAGATGCTCACCGGACTGTGCCCGGTTCCGCCGCGGATTCCCATGTACTCCACCGTGACCGGTGGCGCGGTGTCCCGCCACCTCGACAACGCCTACTGGGTCGACAACCTGTGTCGCACGGTGCGGTTCTCGTCGACCGTGCGCGACGTGCTGGCCACCGGGGCGGACCTGTTCTGCGAGGTCAGTCCGCACCCGTTGCTACTCAGCGCGATTCGCGAAGACGCCGAGGACATGGGCCGGCAACCCACGCTCCTGCCGTCCATGCGCCGAGACGACGGTGACCACACGACGATGCTCGGCGCCGTGGGGGCGCTGTACGCGCGCGGACATGACATCGCGTGGAACCGGTTGCATCCCTGGGGCGGTACGGTCACCGCACTGCCGAGGTATCCCTGGCAGCGACGGCGTTGCTGGTTGGACGGCGACACGACAACCGGCGATCGGACGTCGCCCAACCGGGCACCCGGGCGGCGTCCGATCCGCTCGGCGGTGGACCCGAACACGGTGTTCTACGAATTCGACGTCACCACCGATTCGATGCCCATCCTGGCCGACCACCGTGTGCAGGGTGCCGTGATACTGCCTGCCGCAGCGGTCCTGGAGTTCGTGACGACGGCGCTGACCGAGGCGTTCGGCGCCGGTCCGCGGCTGCTTCGCGACGTCGCGTTCCACCACTCCGTCGCCATGGCCTCCGGTCGGCCCTGCACGGTTCAGATAGTCCTGCGCGGTCAGGCCGACGAGCCGGTGTTGTTCGAGTGTTACCGCCTCGACGAAGGGGCCGCACCCGCCGCCCGCTGGTCGTTGTTCGCCAGCGGCGTGGCCCAACCCGAGGAGGCACTCGACGGCGGCGCGCACGACCTCGACGCCATCCGGTCGCGATGCCCGGAGGAGATGACCGCGGCGCGCTTCTACGACACACTCGCCGGCTACGGGCTCGACTACGGTCCGGGACTGCGTGCCGTCGCGGCGGTGCACCGCGGCGGCCGGGAGGCGCTCGCATCGCTGAAACCCGCAGCCGCGCAGGTCAGTTCACCGGAGTCCGCGTTCCGGACGATGGACGCATGCTTCCAGACGCTTGCGGCGACCCTCCCGATGCGCAATGGTCACCAGGATCGCGCGACGTATCTGCCGGTGGCGGTGTCCGAGGTCGCGGCCTTCGGGCCGACGTGCGCTGGGGCGTGGTGCCACGCGGTCCTGACGGAAGCCGACGACGCGCCGCCGGGCGCATTGTGCGGTGACGTCTTCCTCCTCGACGACGACGGCCGGGTCGCAATGGCGGTGCGCGGACTCCGTGCGCATCCGGTCGGCGCCGGCGCTCAGGCCGCCGGCATCGACGACAAGCTCTACGAGCCGGGCTGGCAGGTGAGAAATGCGACGCCTGCCGACCGTCAGGACCATGGAACGTGGTTGTTCTTCAGCGACGGCGCCGACACCACCGGCGTCCTGCGCCGCCATCTGGACCGGCACACCCCCGTGGGCGTCTTCGTCGAACCCGGCCCCGAATTCGCGCGCGTCGGACGCGATGAGTTCCGCATCGACCCGGATCAGCCGCAGCACTACCGCCGACTCGTCGACGAGCTGAGCGCCGATGACCGGGCTCCTGCGACGGCCGTCGTGCATCTGTGGAGCCTTGCCGCGGAACCTTGTTCGACCGCCGAGTCGTTGGCCGCCGCGCAACGCCTCGGGCCGTCGAGCGTGCTGCATCTCGTACAGGCGCTGGTGTCCGCGGCGATGCCACGGACACCTCGGCTGTACCTGGTCACCCGGGGCGCCCACCGCGTATCCGACGATGACGGGCCCGTCGCGATCTCCGGAGCACCACTGTGGGGGATGGGCCGCAGCATCGACCAGGAGTGTCCCGAATTCCGTTGTAAACGAATCGATCTCTCCGCGACGAGTGCGATCGATCAGATCGGCGTGCTCATCGACGAGATGCTGGGCGACGACGACGACACCGACGTCGCGCTCCGGGACAGCGGGCGTCATGTGGCACGCCTGCGTCGGTACGATCCGGTGGCCGCCGGCACACCGACGCCGCCGTCCGAAGAAGTCTCTGGGGATCAGGCGTACCGGATGGAATACCTCCGCCCGGGAGTGCTCGACGACGTCCGCGCCCGGTCGGATCGCCGTCGCCCGCCCGGCAACGGCGAGATCGAGATCCGGGTACACGCGTCGGGGCTCAACTTCATCGACGTCCTGAAGGCTCTTGGTAGTTATCCGGGGCAGGGCGGCGAACCCGTCCGTATCGGCGTGGAGGTCGCGGGGACGGTGACCGCGGTCGGGCCGCACGTGCACACGGTGCGGGTGGGCGATGCGGTTCTCGGTCTTGCGTCCGACGGACTCGGTTCGCACGTCACCACGGCGGCAGCCCTCGTGGTGGCCAAACCGGCGCGGCTGAGTTTCGAAGAGGCTGCCACGATCCCCATCGCCTTCCTCACCGCCTACTACGGGCTCCACGAACAGGCACGGTTGCGCATCGGCGAACGCGTCCTCATCCACTCGGCCGCGGGCGGGGTCGGACTCGCAGCCATAGAGGTCGCACGCTGGCTGGGCGCCAGCGTGCACGCGACTGCGGGCACCGCCGCCAAACGCGACCATCTGCGCGGCCTGGGCATCGAATACGTGTCGGACTCCCGCAGTCTCGACTTCGCCGCCGACATCATGGCTGCGACGGGCGGCGCGGGCGTCGACGTGGTGCTCAACTCGCTGACGGGCCGAGCTGTCGAGAAGGGACTCACCGCACTCGCGCCCTACGGACGCTTCGTCGAGATCGGCAAACGGGACATCTATCAGCACGGCCGGCTACGCCTGTGGCAACTCCGCCGGAACGCGTCCTACAGCGTGGTGGATCTGGCGCAACTCGCCGACGACCGCCCCGACTACATCGGCGCGATGCTCCGCGACATCATCGCCCACATCGAGCAGGGCACACTTCGGCTGCCGCCCCTCCACACGTTCCCGGTGTCCGAGACCGCCGAGGCGGTCCGGTGCCTCGCCCGCGGCACGCACATCGGAAAGGTCGCCGTGTCCGTGGCAGGCAGCCCCCCTCCGCAGGCAGCGGCCGGGCACCCCGTCGAGATCGTCTCGACGGCAACGTATCTCATCACCGGCGGTTGCGGCGGACTCGGCCTCGAGGTCGCGCACTGGCTGATCGACGAGGGTGCGCGCCACCTGGTCCTGACGAGTCGCGGTCCCTGCCCGGAACCCGTCCGCGCACGGATGGATGCATGGCGGTCACAGGGGGCCGACGTCACCCACATGCAGGCAGACGCGGCGGATGCGGTCGCCATGGCCGACGTCCTGCGCACGATCGCAGACACCATGCCGCCGCTGCGCGGAATCGTCCACGCCGCCGGGGTTCTCGACGACGGAATCCTGGCGAGCCTCGACGACACCCGCCTGCGCGAGGTCATGGCGCCGAAGGTCGCAGGCGGATGGAACCTGCACCGGCTGACCCGGGATGCGCCGCTGGACTTCTTCTGGCTCTTCTCCTCTGCCGCGTCGGTGTTCGGATCGCCGGGCCAGGCGCACTATGCGGCGGGCAACGCTTTCTTGGACGCACTGGCGTGGCGCCGCCGCATGGAGGGCAGGCCCGCCCTGAGCATCAACTGGGGGCCCTGGGCCACGGTCGGACTGGTCGCCGCGGCCGAGCAGATCCGACACCTCGAACATCGCGGTGTGCACCCGTTGGCGCCTGCGGAAGCCGCCAGCGCGTTCGCACGATTCCTCGCGTGTCCCAGCCCGCAACTCGCGGTCATCGACGTGGACTGGCCGAAGTGGCTGAGCGCCAGCCCGATCCCCAGCGCGGCGTCATCGTTGGTCGCCGACCTGTCGGTGACGCCGGGTGACGCGCCGGCCGAACGCGGCGCCGTGGCCTACCTCGCCCGGTTGCGTGACGCCGTGCCCGCCACCCGTCGCACCATCCTCGTGGAGTACCTCCGCGAACAGACCGCCGCAAAACTGGGTATCGCACCGGCCGGCCTCGACACCGATGCCGCCTTGGACCGACTCGGTCTCGACTCGCTGATCGCGACCGAACTGCGTACGCAGATGGAACGGGAACTGGGTATCCCCGTGCCCATCGTCGAACTCCTCAAGGGGCCCAGCGTCACCGACCTCGCCGAGCGACTGTGCGAGCGCATCGCCGACGACGCGCAGTTCACCCCGTCCGATCCCACGGACAGCCGGCACCACACGGCGAACGACGGAGCATCCGCGCGTTGGCTCGAGGTACTGACCACCGTCACCGAAGCGTCTGACGACACCGTCGACGCCCTTCTCCGCACCGCCCTGGCCACCAGAGAGGGTGACAGCCATGATCGACACCGATGACATCGCAGGCCTTTCGGCCGACGAGAAGCGAATCCTGCTGTCCCGGCTGCTGATGGAGCAGGCCGGAATGTCGGCGTCGGTTCACCCCATGTCGTTCGGGCAGCGGTCGATGTGGTTCCTGCACAAGCTCGCGCCGGGCAGCCCCGCGTACACGATCACCTTCGCGGGCAGGATCCGCGGCGAACTGAACGTAGCGGCCCTCGAGCGCGCCGCCCAGGCACTCGTCGACCGCCATCCGGTGCTGCGCACCACCTATGGCGTCCGCGAGGGTGAGCCGGTGCAACTGGTCCATCCGGGCTGGCCGGTGCACATCAACCGCGAAGACTTCGGTGACGGTGAGGGTGTCGAGGAGGTGCTGCACCGTGAGGCGCACCGTCCGTTCGATCTGGAAACCGGCCCCGTTCTTCGTTTCACGCTGTTGCGCCGATCAGCACATGAGCATGTCCTCGTCCTGTCGGTGCATCACATCGCGGTCGACTTCTGGGCGATCGACGTGATGCTCGACGAGTTGTGCCTTCTCTACGCCGCCGAACTGGGAGGGGAGCGGCCCGCGCCACCGCGGGGGAACTACCTCGACTTCGTCGACCGGCAACGCCGGATGGTGGCCAGCGGCGTCGGCGAAAGCCATTGGGAGTACTGGCGCGAACGACTCACCGGCGACATACCGGTACTGCAACTGCCGACGGATCGGCCGTCGCGCACGCTGCAGAGCTACCGGGGAGCCGTCCACCGGTTCCGCCTCGACCGTGACTGCACGGCCAGAGTGAAAAGTTCGGCGAAACGCGCAGGCGTGACGCCGTACGTCGCGGTGCTGACCGCCTACGCCGCCCTGCTGCACCGCTACAGCGGACAGGACGCGGTCCACATCGGCTCGCCCTTCGCGTGCCGCGACGACGGTGCGCTCGAAGACGTGGTCGGCTACGTCGCCAATCCAGTGGTGCTGCGGATCGAGATGTGCGACGACCCGCCGTTCACCGCCATGCTCGGCCGGGTGAAGGAGACGGTGCTGAGCGCCCTCGCCCACCAGGAGTTCCCGTTCCCACTGCTGGTCGAGCGCCTCGCCCCGACCCGGGATCCGGGTCATTCACCGGTGTTCCAGACCTCGTTCGCCTGGGAGCAGGCGCGGCGGTTCGACAACGTCCTCGGTGGCGTCGGCAAGAGCAGCGCGGTGCTGGACATCGAAACCCTCCACATCGGGCAGGGCGGTGCGCCGCTGGAGTTGACGCTGATGGCGGGGGAGAGCGACGGCGGACTGTCGTTCGCGATGCAGTACAACACCGACTTGTTCGACGCATCGACGATCGAGCGAATGGGCGACCACCTGCTCACGCTGCTCGAAGGCGTCGCCGCGCACCCCGACATGCGACTGTCCGAACTGCCGTTGCTCACCGCGCGAGAGCGCCGCGACCAGCGTGAGTGGAACGACACCACACGGACCTTCGACGGCCCCCCGTGTCTGCACGACCTCGTGGCACGGACGGTTCAGCGGATTCCCGACGCCGTCGCGGTCACGTACGGGGACGAATCCCTGACCTACCGCGAATTAGACCGCCAGGCAGCAGAAGTCGCTCAACACCTCCGTGCGCTCGGCGTCGAGCCGGACACCGTGGTGCCCGTACTGCTCGAGCGGTCGTTGGATCTGATCGTCGCCCTGCTCGGGGTGCTGAAAGCAGGCGGGGCCTTCATGCCGCTGGACCCCGCACAGCCGGCGAACCGTACGGCCGCCCTGATCGCAGAACTACCCGACGCCGCCCCGTGCGTCACCATGCAGCGGCACCTCGAGCACCTGTCCGGCTTCACCGGCCCCCGTCTGTGTCTCGACGTCCCGCATCCCGCCCGCGACGGCGGTCCCGTGTGTGCCGATACCGGAGCCGAACACCTGGCGTACGTCATCCACACCTCGGGGTCAACCGGCGTGCCCAAAGCGGCGCTGAACACCCACGGGGGCATCCGCAACCGGCTGCTGTGGATGCAGGACACCTACCGACTCACCGCCGAAGATCGCGTGCTGCACAAGACGCCTGTGACCTTCGACGCTTCCGTACTCGAGATCTTCTGGCCGCTGATCGCCGGGGCGCGGCTGGTCGTCGCGGCGCCCGACGGGCACAAGGACAACGGTTATCTGGTCAGGACCGTCGTCGAGCAACGGGTCACCACATTGTTCTTCGTACCGTCGTTGTTGCGCTCATTCCTCGCAGAACCGACGGTGGCCGAGTGCGTCGAGCTGCGTCGGGTGTTCAGCGCCGGTGAGGTACTCCCGCAAGATCTCGCCGTGCGCTTCTTCTCCACTTTCGATGCGCAACTGTGGAACGAGTACGGGCCCGCGGAAGCCTCGGTCGGTGTCACCTATTACGACTGCCGGCGCGGCTGCGGCGTGTCGACGGTCCCGATCGGGCGGCCGATCGCCAACACCCGGATCCACATCCTGGACGCGGCCATGACGCCGGTGCCCGTCGGCGTGCCCGGTGAAATGTTCATCGGCGGCGCCGCGGTGGGCCGGGGTTATCTCAACCGCGCGGACGCGACCGCAGCGGCGTTCGTCACCGATCCGTTCGCCGATCGCGAGGGCGAGAAGCTCTACCGGACCGGTGATCTCGCTCGCTACAACGCCGACGGCGACATCGAGTACCTGGGCAGGCGCGACGATCAGGTGAAGATCCGCGGCGTCCGCATCGAGCCCGGGGAGATCGAGGCCGCACTGAATCAGCACCCCGCCGTCGGCGAGAACGCCGTCGTCGCCGTCGATGACGGCCGGGGCAACAGGATGCTGGCCGCATACTTCACACCGACGGCGCCGGGTGACCCGCCGACCACCACCGACCTGCGCCGGTTCCTCCACGCGCGCCTGCCCGCGGCGATGTTGCCCGCGGTGTTCCGCCCCACTGAGGCGCTACCGCGCACGTCGAGCGGAAAGATCGACCGTAAAGCCCTCTCGGCGCCGACCACGGATCTGTCGGCACCCGAGCAGACGCCCTATGTGGCACCGCGAACGCCCACAGAACGGATTCTCGCCGAGATCTGGAGTGAGGTCCTCGGCCACGACCGAATCGGTGTGCACGACGACTTCTTCGCGCTGGGCGGTTCATCGAGCCACAGCCTCGACGTCGCCGCCCGTGCGCAGCGCGCCGGGGTGCCGCTCACACCGGAATCGGTGTTCCTCTGCGGCACGGTCGCGGAGTTGGCGGAGGCCTACCCGGGGAACGTGGCAGCAGCGGAGGGGTGTGGCGGTCCAGCACCCGACCCCGGCGCCACGGCGCCGCACACCGTCGAGCACGTGGTCGCGACCGGGGGCGTCGGGCACGACGTCGACCGGCGCAACACCGTCATCGAAAGTCTCGGAACGTATCTGCCGCCGACCGTCGTATCGACCGGGGCCGTCCTGGACGACTGCGCGAACCCGATCGGCATCCCGCTGGAACGCCTCACCGGGATCCGGACCCGCCGGACTGCCGGCCGGGGCGAATACGCCATCGACCTGGCGCGCCAAGCGGCTACGGACTGTCTGATGCACTCGAGTTACGTTCCCGAAGAGATCGATCTGCTGCTCTGCTGCAACGTCTCGCGCTGCGACGGGCCGGGGCAGAAATTCGTCTTCGAACCCAGTACGGCCGCACGCCTGCGCGACCTGTGCGGACTGGTCAACGCCACCGCCTTCGACATCTCCAACGCGTGCGCGGGCATGTTCACCGGGATCACGGTGGCCGAGGCGTTCCTCGACACCGGACGGGTCCACACCGCCATGGTGGTCAGCGGTGAATACATCACCCAGCTCACCGAGACCGCCCAGAAAGAGATCTCCGGGCCGATGGACCCGCGGCTGGCCTGTCTCACCCTCGGTGACGCGGGCGCGGCGGTGATCCTCGAACGCGGCAGCGACCGGCGCACCGGCTTCCACGACATCGACCTCGCCACCCTGGGCCGGTACAGCACGCTGTGTGTGGGCAGGGCGACCGACCAGCCGCATGGCGGCGCCATCATGATCTGCGATTCGATCTCGGGGACCGCCGTCGCGGTCAAGCGCACCGTACCGTTCGTCGCCGACGTGATGCGGCGGCACGGGTGGCGGCCGGAGCACTGCGACCACATCATCATGCATCAGACGTCCGAGGCGTCGATCCACGACGGGGTGTCGGCGATCAACAAATTGTTCGGGGAGGTCGTCGCGCATCCCGGCAACACGATCGTCAACCTCGCCGAACGTGGGAACACCGCCAGCACAACACATTTCGTCGCCGTCAAGGATCACATCCTGGCGAACCGCATCAAATCGGGTGACAACGTCGTTTTCGGGATCACCGGCTCCGGGCAGACGGTGGGCGCTGCGCTGTACACCTTCGACGACCTGCCCGACCGGCTCCGCCGTACGCCGGACCGCAGACCCCGCCGTTCGGTGGCATCGGCGGCAGGCCGCCCTCCTGCCGGACGAACGTCGACGCGTGTCCGCATCGACGGTGTCGGCATCTGCGATCCCGGGACCGTGAGCTCACCGAGCGCGATCCAGATGGCGGCCACCGCCGCCGCCGAATGTCTCGCCGAGAGCGGGGTCGAACGTACGGCGATCGACCTGATGATCCACGCAGGCGTCTATCGCGAGGATTTCATCAGTGAACCCGCGATCGCGGCGTTCGTCGCGGGCGAGCTCGGCATCAACGACGATGCGCAATCGCCGGACGCCCCGACGACACTGGCGTTCGATGTGCTCAACGGCGGTGTCGGGTTCCTCGCCGCATGCCAGGTCGCCGTACGGATGCTCGAGGCGAAGCGAGCCCACCACGCGATCGTGATGGCCTCGGAGGTCGAGACCAACGGCCCCGACTCCGGCCATCCCGCATACGGTGTCGCCGAGTTGGGTTCGGCCGTCCTGCTGAGTGAGACTGCGGACAACGCCTGCGGTTTCGGCGATTTCGCCTTTGCGCACTTCCCCGAGTACAGCGGGACGCTGGAGACGTTCTCCCGCCACACCGACGGAAGGACCTGGTTGCAGGTGGACCGGGACCCGGATCTGACGGCCCACTACCTCGACGCGGTGCCCACCGTCGTCGCGCAACTCCTCAAGTCGGAGGAATTGCACTGCGACGACATCGCCGTCGTGTTCGCGCCCTTCCTGTCCGTGGCGGCCCGCGCCGAGCTCGGGTACCGCATCAAGATCGACCCGTCCCGGTTCGTCGAGTTGCGCTGTGCGGCAGATCCGTTCACCTCGTCATTCCCGCTCGGACTTCGCGAGGCGCGGCGCGGGGGTCTCGTCGCACCGGGTGACGTCGGGTTGATCATCAGTGTCGGATCCGGAGTCGAAGTGGGTTGCGCCACTTATCACTTCTGAACCTGCTATCACTCTTCCCGAAGTTCGGTCGCGGGCGCGGTCTGGGTGTTCCGCCAGGCCGGTATGACCGCCGCCAGCACCGCCGCCACCGCGGCGAGTCCCGCGTACTTCGCCGCTTCCGACCACGGGAAGGTCAGTGGCGTCACCGAACCGATGAGCACCACCGCTGCCCAACCGACGGTCGCCATGATGAGCACCGACAGCAGCGCCCCCACGGTCGCGCCGGTCACGCCGGCCAACAGGGCCTCGAGGGTCGTGATCGCGAACACCTTCCACCGGGTGGCTCCCAGGGCCTGGACGAGAGCGACCTCCCGCCGTCGGCGCATGCCCACCAGCAACAGCGTCGATGCCACCGAGATGAAGGCGATCCCGAGCAGTCCGTACTTCAATGCGTTCAGCGGGGTCAGGAATCGCGCGACGCCGTCGGCGGTGGCCGTCCGGTACTGCTCGGCGTCGATCACCGTCACCGGTTGGGGCATTCGCAGCGAGGTGACCGCGGCCTCGACCTGGCCGGCGGTGAAACCCGGTGCTGGCGTGATCAACAGCAGCCCCGCAGGCTCGGCGCCGAAGATCTCGTCGGCGGTCGGATAGGGCAGATAGATCCTGCGCCCGCCCAGTTCGGGCGTCGCGACGACCGTGGAGACGACCATGTCGCGGGCGCGTGATCCGGATCCGAGCCGCAGGCGGTCGCCGATGCGGAGTCGTTGCTCACGCGCCAGCACGGCGCCGACCACGAGTTGACCCGTTTCGATACTGTCTTGCGGAGCCTGGCCGGCGAGCACCGCGAACGGGAACGCAGGCCGATCCTCCGCCCGCACATAGGCCAGCGATCCGTCCGCCAGGTTGATCTCGATCTCCGCCATTCTGTCGACCGCGTCGACGCCCGGTAGCGCGGCGATGTCGGCGATGGTCCGAGGAGCGAACTTCGCGTCCACCGTCCCCCAGTCCGTGAAGCGGGTCGTGGTGGCCACGAGTTGTCCATCGGCTTGTGCGCGTGCGACATCCGAGGCGCCCCGGTTGATCGCCACGAGGAAGCCCGACAGAAGTGTGGCGATCGCGACGGGAACGGCGACCGCCCCGGCGATCGCCGTCGTGCGAGACCCGTCGGCGCGCAACGACGTGGCCGCGACGGCCACCGTCGCACAGTGCGGCCAGTACGGCCGGATGCGGACCGCTGCGATGATCTGTGCGCTGAGAAATGCTGCCGCAGAGAGCAATCCCACGATGGCTGCGACCACGGCCACGTCGGCGACGACGGCCTGCCACGGCTCCAGGCCGCCTGCGGCGCCGGCCAGCTTCGCCGCCAGCGCTCCTGCGGCTCCGACGGCGAGCATTCCGACCGCCTTCGGCCACAGCGCCCTGGACTTCGTCGAATCGTGCGCGGCGCGACCGCAGAGTTCGGTCGCCACCGGGGTTCTCGCCGCGGAGACACTGGGGATCACCGCGGCCGCGACCGCCAGCAGCACCCCGATCGCCACCCCCGCGACGACGATCCCTGGCGTGACCACCACGGGCACGTTGACTCCCACATACAGCTCGGTCAGTTCGCTCGCGCTCGCGACGACCGGACGGGAGATCGCCAACCCCATGAGGATGCCGACACCCGCACCGGCCACACCCAACAGCGCGGCCTCGGCGAGGAATCCGGTCATGGTGGCCTGCGGGGAGGCCCCGAGCGCCGCGGCGACGGCGATGTCGCGCCGACGCTCCTCGACCGACAGGCGGGTGATCTGGGCGATCAGGATCACCCCCACCCCGCCCGCGACGAGCGCGAAGACGGCCAGCAGAGGGAACAGCACGGTGTTGACGTTGAACGCGCGGGCCGGCTCGTCGCTCGTCATGACGCTGTATCCCGGGCCGAGAACGTCCGACATCCGCGACCGCACCTCGGTCACGTCCACGCCGTCGTCGACGGTCACGTAGACCATGTCGACGCGGTCGCCGCGCGCGAACTGCCGCTTGGCCTCGCGCAGCGGTACCACAACGACGTACCCGTTGTTGATCGCGTCCAGTTCCGTCGCGTGCGCAACGGCCCGAAGCGGGAGCTCGCCCAGGTCGGTGGCCAGCGTCGCGGCCGAACCCAAGGACCGGCCGAAACCCTCCGAAGTGGCCATCACCTGCGGTTCCGGCGTTCCCGGTGCGCACACCGCCGGATCGACGATCCACTGGGCGGAACAGTCGGCGCCCACGGCGAGGACGAAGGTCTCCCGGCCGTTGTCCCGCACCATGGTGACCGCGCGGACGATCGGGACCGCGGCGGCTACTCCCGGTAGCGCGCGGACGTCCGCGATCGCCGTCGGATCGACACCGCCGCGGGTCGCCGCACCGACGAAACGCAGGGGTGCGGGCCCGGCGATCCGGTACCCCACGTCGTCGATCGCGGTACTGACGCTGGTGGTCTCGATCATCACCGCGACCACGACGGCGACGCCGCCACCGAGTGACAGCGCGGCCAGAAGGGCGCGGATCGTGTGCCTGCGCACGGCCCGCAGATTGACGACCCGCAGCACGGCCAGCGTGGCGCTCAACCGCGTGGGGGCCAGACGTGCCATCAGGGCACCGACAGCATCACGGCCGGTGCCGACCCGCGGCCGAAGGACTTGCACAGCGCACGGGCTTCGGGCACGGCGCCGGGGGAGACGTCGCCGCGGCTTGCGGCCATGCCCCATCTTAAGTGTCGGCAGGATGCCGTTCCGGCGAAACGGACAAGCGCCCTTTTCGCCGAATAGCTCAGCTCGCCAGCGCGATCGGCGCCGGCGGCACCACCTCGGAGTAGCCGGACGCATCGCCGGCGATGACCCGGCTCCGCTGCCCGTAGACGTCGACGGGGATGTCGCCGGCCAGCGTGACGCGGCTCAGCCGCCGGTACTGGTCGTCGTAGTCGGCCACCGCGTAGTGCTGGGTCGCGCGGTTGTCCCACATCGCCAGATCGCCCGGCTCCCAACTCCACCGCACGGTGTTCTCGAGTTTGGTGACGCGGTTCTGCAGCAGGGCGAGCAGGTTCGTGGACTCCGCGACGCCGAGGCCGACGAACTGCTTGATGAAGTGGCCGAGCACCAGCACCTTGCGGCCGGTCTCCGGATGGACGCGCACCACGGGGTGCTCGGTCTCGAAGTAGTCGGAGTAGAACTCCTCGCGGAACTCGCGCTCGGTCGCGGTCAGCGCCTCGCGGCGGCCGTCGTAGTCGGCGGCGTAGTCGAACAGGTTGGTGTGCACCGCCCACAGGTTCTCGACGAGCGCGCGCAGCGGGGCGGGCAGTTGGTCGTAGGCGGCCTCGGTCGACGCCCACGTCGTGGTGCCGCCGTACTCGGGCAGCGCGACCGCGCGCAGCAGCGACGCCTTCGGGATGCGGTCGACGAACGTGACATCGGTGTGCCAGCTGTTGGCCTTGTCGAAGCGGGAGTCGATCGGCAGGATGCGGTGCCCCCGCGAGGTCACCGTCGGATGCGCGGTGGTCGGCGTGCCGAGCAGTCGCGCGAACGCCAACTGACCGTCGTCGTCGAGGTGGTGTTGACCGCGGAAGAAGATCACCTTGTGTTCGAGCAACGCCGCGTTGATCGCCGCCACCGCCGCGGGATCCACCCCGCCGCCGACACGGACACCGTCGATACGGGCGCCGATGTGCGCGCCCAACTTCACCACTCGCAACGACATGCCGGTCACAGTGGTCGTCGCGGACGCTCGACACCATGGTTTGACTCACCGCGAACCGAAAGTCCCGCGAGGCCAAGATCGTTTCGGTTGGCGTGAGCTGGGGTATCAGCAAATTCGGCACTCAACGAGCCGATCCGTGGAGGTGGTCGTGCGGGAGCTCTGGGACTACCTCAGAACCCATCAGGCTCAACTGATCTTCGACTCGTATCAGCACGTCAGCGCAGTGGTGCAGAGCGTGCTGATCGCGACTGTCATCGGTGTGATGATCGGGGTGCTGACCTACCGCAACGCCACCGCGGCGAACCTGGCTACGGCCACCTCGAGCGTGATCCTCACCGTGCCTGCATTCGCGCTCCTCGGTCTGCTCATCCCGCTGTTCGGCCTCGGGGTGGTGCCCAGCGTCGCGGCGCTGGTGCTGTATTCGCTGCTGCCGATCGTCCGCAACACGATCGTCGGGCTCAACGCGGTCGACCCGGCACTCACCGACGCCGCGCGCGGTATCGGGATGAGCCGACTGAGCACGCTCGGCCGCGTCGAACTGCGGCTGGTGTGGCCGTCGATCCTCTCCGCGATGCGGATCAGCACCCAGATGTCGATGGGTGTGCTCGCCATCGCCGCCTACGTCAAGGGCCCGGGCCTCGGCAACCTCATCTTCGCCGGGCTGGCCCGTGTCGGCAGCCCCACCGCGGTGCCGATGGCGCTGACCGGAACGCTGCTCATCGTCATCCTGGCCCTCGCCCTCGATGCCGTGCTGGTGCTGATCGGCCGGCTCACCACCTCGAAAGGCATCCGATGACCACACAGAACGGTGCGACGGTGACCGACCCGTCCGGCGTGCGCATCGAACTCGACCACGTGTCCAAGGTCTACCCGGGCGCCACCGAACCGGCCGTCGACGATGCCTCGCTGGACATCCCGGCCGGGGAGATCGTCGTCTTCGTCGGCCCATCCGGGTGCGGCAAGACCACGATGATGCGGATGATCAACCGGCTCTCCGAGCCGACCTCGGGGCAGATCCGCATCGGCGACGTCGACGCGCTGGCCATCAAACCCACCGAACTGCGCCGCAAGATCGGCTATTCGATCCAGCAGGCCGGGCTGTTCCCGCACATGACGATCCGCCAGAACGTCGGCCTGGTGCCGGGGCTGCTGCGCTGGGACCGCAAACGCATCCAGGCCCGCGTCGACGAACTGCTCGACCTCGTCGGGCTGGACCCGGGCCAGTACGCCGACCGGTATCCGCGCCAGCTCTCGGGCGGTCAGCAGCAACGCGTCGGCGTCGCCCGCGCACTGGCCGCCGACCCGCCGGTGCTGCTGATGGACGAACCGTTCGGCGCGGTCGACCCGATCACCCGCAGCACCCTGCAGGACGAATTGCTGCGCCTGCAGACCGAACTGCGCAAGACCATCGTGTTCGTCACCCACGACTTCGGGGAGGCGGTCAAACTCGGCGACCGCATCGCCGTCCTCGGCCCGAAGTCGAAGCTGCTGCAGTACGACACCCCGCAGAACATCCTCGCCAGCCCGGCCGACGACACGGTGGCGGGCTTCGTCGGCTCCGGCGCGTCGCTGCGCCAGCTCGGGCTGATGCGGGTGAAGGACATCGACCTGCGCCAGGCGGCGACGGTACACGCCGACGATTCGGTCGACGAGGTGCGAAACCGGTTGGCGGGCAGCGAATTCGATTGGGCGGTCGTGCTCGACCAGCGGGAACGGCCGGTCAGCTGGGTGCGGGAGAACCGGCTGCGCCACGCCGGGCCGCTGTCGGACGTGGTCGAACACCTCGATCTGATCAGCACGCAGTCGACACTGGAAGACGCGCTCGAGGCGATCCTCGCCGAACAGCACGCCTCGGCGGTGGTCACCGGACCGGGTGGACGGTACGCGGGTGTGGTCACGCTGGACACCCTCATCGACACCATCACCCGGCTGCGCGCGGAGGCCAACGCGGAGACGCCCGAACCGTGAGCACCGTCGCCGACCGGGCCGCCCCGAAGACCACCTCCGCCGAGAAGCTGCGGCTGCTCATCCAGCCCGCGCTGGTGCTCGTGGTCGCCGCCGCGGTGGTGTTCTGGGCGTTCAACCGCGAGCTCACCGCCACCCAGCAGGAGAACATCAACCCGGCCAACGTGGCCACCCTGATCTGGCAGCACCTGCTCATCACCGCCGCGGTCACCGCCATCGTGCTCGCCGTCGGGGTGCCGCTGGGCATCCTCGTCACCAGGCCACGCGCAAAAGCGTTGCGGCCGTTGTTCATCGGTGTGGCCAACGTCGGCCAGGCCGCGCCGGCGATCGGGCTGTTGGTGCTGCTGTTCCTGCTCACCGCACGGACCGGGTTCTGGATCGGCGTGCTGCCGATCGCGCTGTACTCGCTGCTGCCGGTGCTCGCGAGCACCATCCTCGGCCTCGACCAGGTGGACCGGTCGCTGATCGACGCCGGTCTCGGACAGGGCATGTCGCGAGGGTCGCTGCTGCTGCGCGTCGAACTGCCGTTGGCGGTGCCCTACATCCTCGCCGGTATGCGCACCTCACTGGTGCTGGCCGTCGGCACGGCGACGCTGTCGTTCCTGGTCAACGCCGGCGGGCTCGGCATCCTCATCGACACCGGATACAAGTTGCAGGACAACGTGACCCTGATCCTGGGCAGTGTGCTCGCCGTCTGCCTTGCGCTGCTGGTCGACTGGCTCGGCGGGCTGGCCGAGTTCTTCCTCAACCCCAAGGGACTCCGATGAAGCGGCGCAACCGGTTTCGGGTCGTCCTCGCGGCAGTTCTGCTCACGGTCAGCGCGTGCGGGCTGGGTTCCGGCGGCACGCCGCCGCTGCGCGTCGGTCCGGGGTCGATCCAGCCCACCCCGGGCCTCGAGGGCGTGCCGATTACCGTGGGGTCCAAGGAGTACACCGAACAGGTCATCCTCGGCTACATCCTCGAATTCACGCTGATGGCCGCCGGCGCCGACGTCCGCGACCTGACCGGCATCGTCGGGTCGCGCAGCACCCGCGAGGCGCAACTGTCGGGTCAGGTCGACGTGGCCTACGAGTTCACCGGCAACGCGTGGATCAACTACCTCGGCCACGAGAAACCGATCCCGGACACTCGCGAACAGTTCGAGGCGGTGCGCGACGAGGACCTCGACCGCAACGGGATGATCTGGCTCGAACCCGGTCCGATGGACGACACCTACGCGCTGGCCGCGAGCAAGGCCGTCGTCGACCGCACCGGCGTGCGCACCCTGTCGCAGTACGCGGAGCTGGTACGGACGAATCCGGCCGCGGCCAAGACCTGCGTCGACACGGAGTTCCGGGCCCGCCAGGACGGCTTCCCCGGGATGGCCGCCGCCTACGGCTTCGACCCGGCGCGCGCGCAGACCCCGATCCTGCAGGTCGGGATCATCTACCAGGCCACCGCCGACGGACGGCAATGCGATTTCGGCGAAGTCTTCACCACCGACGGCCGCATCGCCGCCCTCGACCTGACCGTGCTCACCGACGATAAACAATTCTTCGCGCACTACAACCCGTCGGTCACGATGAAGCAGGATTTCTTCGAGGCCCACTCCGAGATCGCCGAGGTCACCGCACCGGTCACCGCTGCGCTGACCAACGACGCGATCACCGAGATGAACAAGCAGGTCGACGTCGAGGGGCGTGACCCCAGCGTCGTCGCCCGGGACTGGATGGTCGCCCAGGGCTTCGTCACCGTGCCCTGACCTGCACCGACACCGCCGGATGTGGCACTTGTCACACCAAGATCGGATATGATCGCTCCGGCACAAACCGTGGCTTTGCGCTGCGCCCCGTCGTACGTTGCCAGTGAACCGGTACCGCGGGTACCGGTAACGACGTGAAAGGGGTGCATCATGTTCGCACTGCTCGCCATCGCCCTGGCCCTGTTCGTCCTCGTGACGATGCTCGGTCTGCCCTACCAGCAGTCGTGGTACCGCCGGTGGGGTGGCTCGGACCAGTGACCGGTGGCGGTGGGGTACGAATGGTGCGTGACCCCGCCGCCCCAAGCGCCGACCGTTCTACTGCTGTCGACCTCTGACACCGACCTGATCACCGCCCGCGCCAGCGGGGCGCGGTACCGCTGGGCGAACCCCAGTCGGCTGGTCACGGGCGAATTGGCGGAGTTGCTCGACGCCGCCGACGTCGTGGTCGTCCGGATCCTCGGCGGCTATCGCGCGTGGGAGGACGGCATCGACGCCGCGACGTCCGGCGGGAAACCCGTCGTCGTCGTCAGCGGGGAGCAGTCGCCCGACGCGGAGCTGATGCGGCATTCCACCGTCCCGCAGGGCGCGGCACTGCAGGCCCACGTCTACCTCGCCCAGGGCGGTGTGGAGAACCTGCGCCAACTCCACGCGTTCCTCTGTGACACGTTGCTGATGACGGGCTTCGGGTTCGCTCCGCCTGCCGCCACCCCGACCTGGGGTGTGCTCGAGCGGCAGGCGCCAACCACCGACGGCCCGACGGTCGCGGTGCTGTACTACCGGGCCCAGCAGTTGGCGGGCAACACCGCCTACGTCGAGGCGCTCTGCGATGCGATCGAAGCCAGGGGCGGGCGGCCGCTACCGGTGTACTGCGCCTCGCTGCGCACCGCGGAACCGGATCTGTTGGCCCTGCTGGGATCGGCCGACGCGCTGATCACCACCGTGCTCGCCGCGGGTGCGGCGACCCCGGCCGCGGTCGGCGCGGGCGGTAACGACGACAGCTGGGACGTCGCGCACCTCGCCGCGCTGGACGTGCCGATCCTGCAGGGGCTGTGCCTCACCAGTTCCCGGGAGCAGTGGGAGGCCAACGACGACGGGCTCTCACCGCTCGACGTCGCCACTCAGGTCGCCGTGCCGGAGTTCGACGGCCGCATCATCACGGTCCCGTTCTCGTTCAAGGAGATCGACAGCGAGGGCCTCATCTCCTACGTCGCCGATCCCGAACGGTGCGCCCGCGTCGCCGGGATCGCGCTGCGACACGCACGGTTGCGCCGAATCCCGGTGCGGGACAAGCGGATCGCCGTGGTGTTCTCGGCGTACCCGACCAAACACGCCCGCATCGGCAACGCCGTCGGACTCGACACCCCGGCCAGCGCGGTCGCGCTGCTGCGCGCCATGCGTGAACACGGCTACGACATCGGGGAGGTCCCAGGAGTCGAGGCCGGTGACCCCGGCACGATCGTCGCCTCCGGCGACGGTGACGCGCTGATCCACGCCCTCATCGAACGCGGCGGCCAGGACCCGGACTGGCTCACCGAGGGTCAGCTCGCGGGGAATCCGATCCGGTTGTCCGCCAGCGACTATCGCAAGTGGTTCGCCACGCTGCCCACCGAGCTGACCGACGCCGTCGTCGAGCACTGGGGCCCACCGCCCGGTGAACTCTTCGTCGATCGCAGCAACGATCCCGACGGCGAGATCGTCATCGCGGCACTGCAATCCGGCAACACCGTGCTGATGGTGCAGCCGCCGCGGGGATTCGGTGAGAACCCCGTCGCCATCTACCACGATCCGGACCTGCCGCCCAGCCACCACTACCTGGCCGCCTACCACTGGCTCGACGAGGGTTTCGGCGCGGACGCCGTCGTGCATCTGGGCAAGCACGGCAACCTGGAATGGCTGCCCGGCAAGACGCTCGGTATGTCCGCGGCCTGCGGCACCGACGCCGCGATCGGCGACCTCCCGCTGATCTACCCGTTCCTGGTCAACGATCCCGGGGAGGGCACGCAGGCCAAGCGGCGTGCGCACGCGACGCTGGTCGACCACCTCATCCCGCCGATGGCCCGCGCCGAGACCTACGGCGACATCGCCCGGCTCGAACAACTGCTGGACGAACACGCCAACGTGTCGGCGCTCGATCCCGGCAAGCTTCCCGCGGTGCGCCAACAGATCTGGACGCTGATGCGCGCGGCCAAGATGGACCACGACCTCGGGCTCGACGAGCGGCCGGACGAGGACTCGTTCGACGACATGCTGCTCCACGTCGACGGCTGGCTCTGCGAGATCAAGGACGTCCAGATCCGCGACGGCCTGCACATCCTCGGCGCGCCGCCGGCGGGGGAGGCCGAACTCGACCTGGTGCTGGCGATCCTGCGGGCGCGCCAACTCTTCGGCGGTGAGCAGACCCTGCCCGGTCTGCGTCAGGCGCTCGGTCTCGCCGAGGACGGCCACGACGAACGCACCAGCGTCGACACCGTCGAGGCCCAGGCCCGCCACCTCGTCGGCGCCCTGCAGGCCACCGGCTGGGACCCCGCCGCGGTGGGCGGCATCACCGACGATCCGCAGATCGCCGCGATCCTGCGGTTCGCGGCCACCGAGGTGGTCCCGCGACTGGTCGGGACCGCCGAGGAGATCACCCAGGTGCTGCGCGCGCTCGACGGCCGCTACATCGCCGCCGGGCCCTCGGGGTCGCCACTGCGCGGTCTGGTCAACGTGCTGCCGACCGGACGCAACTTCTACTCCGTCGACCCCAAGGCCGTCCCCTCGCGGCTGGCGTGGGAAACCGGTGTCGCCATGGCGGATTCGCTGCTGGCGCGCTACCGCGACGACCACGGGGACTGGCCCCGCTCGGTCGGCCTGTCGGTGTGGGGCACCTCGGCCATGCGCACCTCGGGGGACGACATCGCCGAAGTCCTTGCGCTGCTAGGGGTTCGGCCGATCTGGGACGACGCCTCCCGCCGGGTCGTCGACCTCGAACCCATCACGCTCGACGAACTGGGCCGGCCCCGCATCGACGTCACCGTGCGGATCTCCGGATTCTTCCGCGATGCGTTCCCGCACGTCGTCGCCATGCTCGACGATGCGGTCACCCTCGTCGCGGGCCTCGACGAATCCGACGAGGACAACTACGTGCGCGCGCACGCGCAGGCCGACCTCGCCCAGCACGGCGACCAACGGCGCGCCACCACACGGATCTTCGGCTCCAAACCCGGCACGTACGGCGCGGGTCTGCTGCAGCTGATCGACAGCCGCAACTGGCGCGACGACGCCGACCTGGCCGAGGTCTACACCGCCTGGGGCGGCTTCGCCTACGGCCGCGGCCTCGACGGCCGACCCGCCGCCGAGGACATGAACAGCAGCTACCGCCGGATTGCGGTGGCCGCCAAGAACACCGACACCCGCGAACACGACATCGCCGACTCCGACGACTACTTCCAGTACCACGGCGGCATGGTCGCCACCGTCCGCGCGCTCACCGGCAAGGCGCCCGCGGCCTACATCGGTGACAACACCCGCCCCGACGCGGTGCGCACCCGCACCTTGAGCGAGGAGACCAACCGGGTGTTCCGCGCCCGCGTGGTCAATCCGCGCTGGATCACCGCGATGCGCAGGCACGGCTACAAGGGTGCGTTCGAGATGGCCGCCACGGTGGACTACCTGTTCGGCTACGACGCCACCGCGCACGTGATGGCGGACTGGATGTACGACAAGCTCTCGCAGGAGTACGTGCTCGACGCGGAGAACCGCAAGTTCATGGAGGAATCCAATCCGTGGGCGCTGCACGGGATGGCCGAGCGGCTGCTCGAGGCGGCCGGTCGCGGGATGTGGGCCGAACCGGATCCCGCCACCCTCGACGGGTTGCGCCAGGTGCTGCTGGAGACCGAAGGTGAACTCGAGGGCTGAGACCCGTTGACGGCACCGTTGACTCTGCGCGCACGGCGCACCCCACTCGCACTTCTTCGCCCAGTACGCAGAGTCAACGGGAAATTCAGTAGCGTGATCGCATGGCCCCCACCTTCACCGAGATCGCCGGCTCCGAGTACATCCTGCTGACCACGTTCACCAAGGACGGTCGACCCAAGCCGACCGCGGTGTGGGCCGCACCGGTCGGCGACAAGCTGCTGGTGATCACCCAGGAGAAGTCGTGGAAGGTCAAGCGGATCCGCAACACTCCGCGGGTCACGATCGCCAAGTGCGACCGCTCCGGTAAACCGCAGAGCGAGGCGGCCGAAGCGGTGGCGCGCATCCTCGACAAGTCGGCCAACGGGGCCACCTACGACGCGCTCGGCAAGCGCTACGGGCTGCTCGGCAAGACGTTCAACGTTTTCTCGAAGCTGCGCGGGGGCATGAAGAACAACGTGACGGTCGAGATCTCCGCCGGAGGCTGACGTGGCGGCTTCCTCTAATCCCACCTCCCGCCCCACCTTCGGTGACGTATACCGCGAGAAGTACCTGCTGCTGACCACGTTCACCAAGGACGGCAGACCCAAGCCCACGCCGGTGTGGGGCGTGCCCGACGGCGACAAGTTGTACATCGTCACCGACGACGGGTCGTGGAAAACCAAGCGCATCAACAACACTCCGCGCGTGACCATCCAGAAGTGCGGTGTGCTCGGCAAACCCAAGGGGGAGCCGGTCGAGGCGGTTGCCCGCAACCTGCCGAAGTCCGAGACCCGCCGGGTTTGGAACATGGTGACCCGACGCTACTGGTGGCACGCCTGGTGGTGGGTGCCGCACGCGATCATCCGCGGCGGCGTCGACAAGCTGCACAGCGCGATCGAGGTGACCAGCCCGGCCTAAGCGCCCAGATGGGTGGTGAAGAACGCGAACACCCGGCGCCACGCGTCCTCGGTGGCCTCGGCGTGGTAGCCGAACTGCGCGATGCGCAGGAACGGCTGGATCGGCAGCTGGTTGGCGAAACTGTGCCCGACGTCGGGATACACCTTGACGTCGGACGGCACCCCCTTGGCGGTCAGCATCTCCTGCAGTTTCGGACCCGCGCCGGGGCCGAGCGGATCGCGGCGGCCGAAGCTGGCCACCACCGGACACGACGCGTCGAGGCTGTCGGCGATGTTCTTCGGCAGCGGGGTGCCGTAGAACGGCGCCGAGGCACCGAAGTTGCCCGCCCCGAGGAGCAGCGCGAACTGCCCGCCCATGCAGAACCCCGCGACCCCGACCGCCCCCGAACACTGTGGCAGGCCCAGCAGGTGGTCGCGGGCGGCCAGCACATCGTCGAAGGCACGGCCGCGCTGCTGCACCGCCTCGCGGAAGACCCGCGTCATGCAGCGGACGCGGCCGCCGCGCGAGAACAGGTTCGGGGTGAGCGAGACGAAGCCGGCGGCAGCGATCCGCGCCGCGGTGGCCTCGTTGTCGGGGCCGTAGCCGACGGCGTCGTGCACCACGACGATGCCGGGGAAGGGGCCGTCACCGTCGGGCACGCCGAGCAGCGCGTCGACCGGTCCGCCCGGTGCGTCGACCTGCACGGTGGACACCGAATTGATCATGGCTCCGAATGTACGGAACCCACTCGCCCCGGCAGACGTTGGAGGGGCATGGCAATGCGGCTGTTCGTGCTCTACGCGGTCCTGGAGGCGGCGGTGATCGTCGCGCTCGTGTCGACCGTCGGCCTGGGGTGGACCCTGCTGATCTCGGTGGCGACGTTCGTCGCCGGGCTGCTGCTGGCCGGCTCCCAGCTCAAACGACAGCTGCAGCGGCTGCGGTCGGGTCTGACCGCGACGACCGCCCAAGGTGCGGTCACCGACAGCGCGCTCGTCGCGCTGGGCACCGTGCTCGTGGTGGTACCGGGGCTCGCCAGCACCGTCGTCGGCGCACTCCTGCTGCTGCCGCCGACGCGGGCCGCGGCCCGTCCGGTGGTCACCGCGCTGACCGCACGCCGGCTCGGCCGCGGGGTCCCGTTCGTCGTGGTCGGCGCACCGGGCCGACCGCGTCGCGGCGACTACATCGACGGTGAGGTCGTCGACGTGGTCGACGCCGAGACCCCGGCCGTGGAGCGCCGGGCGGACTGACCCCGCTAGTCTGTCGGCTCCGTGACGACACTGCTGCTCAACGGCCGGGTGCACAGCCCCGCCCAACCCGACGCCACCGCGATGGCGGTGCGTGACGGCACCGTCGTCTGGTTGGGCAGCGACGACGTCGGCCGCGTTCAGTTCCCCGACGCCGAGACCGTGGACCTCGACGGCGGCTTCGTGGCCCCGGCCTTCGTCGACAGCCATGTTCACCTCACCGCGACCGGGCTCACCCTCATCGGCCTCGACCTGCGCGGCGCCACGTCGCTGCGGCACTGCCTCGATCTGCTCGCCGAGTACGCCCGCAGTCATCCGGACGGGGTGATCTGGGGCCACGGCTGGGACGACTCCGGCTGGCCGGAGCGCACCGCGCCGAGCACCGACGACGTCGACGCCGCGGTCGGGCCGCGGGCCGCCTACCTGGCCCGCGTCGATGTGCACTCCGCGGTCGCGTCGACCGCGCTGCGGGCGGCCGCCGACGCTCTGCCGGGCGCCGTCGGCTTCCACCCGCAGCGCCCGCTGACCGCCGATGCGCACCACCGTGTCCGTGCCGCCGCCCGCGCCCTGGTGACCGCAGGCCAACGCGCGCAGGCCCGTCGCGCTGCGCTCGACACCGCCGCCGCTCATGGCATCGCCGCCGTCCACGAGTGCGCGGGCCCACAGATCGGCGGCCTCGAGGACTGGCTGGAACTGCGTGAGACCACCCACGGGGTCGAGGTCGTCGGCTACTGGGGTGAGTCCGCCACCGACGAGGACCACGCCCGCGACCTCCTCGCCCGCACCGGCGCGCGCGGGCTGGCCGGCGATCTGTTCGTCGACGGCGCGCTCGGCTCCCGCACCGCGTGGTTGAGCGATCCGTACGCCGATGCGCCGGGGGAGTGCGGCAACAGCTACCTCGACGAGGACGCCGTGGCCACCCACCTGCGCGCGTGCACCGCGGCGGGCATCACCGCGGGCTTCCACGTCATCGGGGATGCGGCGGTCGGCACCGTGGTGGCCGCTTTCGCCGCCATCGTCGACGAGTTCGGTGCCCCGGCCGTGGCGCGGTGCGGACACCGCCTCGAACACCTCGAGATGGTCAGCGCGGAGCAGGCCGCCCGGCTCGGGGCCTGGGGGGTCGTGGCCAGCATGCAACCCCACTTCGACGCGCTGTGGGGTGGGCCGACGGGTATGTACGCCCAGCGGCTCGGCGCCGATCGAGCCGCCGGGCTCAACCCGTTCGCGCTGTTAGCATCCCAAGGCGTGCCCATGGCCTTCGGCTCGGACAGCCCCGTCACCAGCATGAACCCCTGGTCGAGCGTGCGCGCGGCCAGCGCCCACCACACCCCGGGCAGCGCGATCTCGCTGCGCGCGGCGTTCGCGGCCGCCACCCGCGGCGCCTGGCGCGCGGCCGGGGTGCGCGATGGCGTCACCGGCACGCTGGTGCCCGGTGCCCCCGCGTCGTACGCGATCTGGGAGGCCGACGACTTCGCGGTCAGCGCCCCCGCCGATTCCGTCCAGCGCTGGTCGACCGACCCGCGCTCCCGCGTACCCGCACTGCCTCGCCTGGAGGCGGGCGATCCGCTGCCGCGCTGCCGCCGGACGGTCCACCGGGGTGTCGTCCTCCATGGCTGAGCCCGCGACCGGGCGGGTGACGCCGCGGCTGCGCCGGTTCGGGCGGGCCGTCCTGGACCGGACGTGGCAGCTCGTCGCCGCCGTCGCCGCGGGACTCTTGCTGTGCGTCAGTTTCCCGCCGTTCGGGTGGTGGTACTGCGCGTTCGCTTCCGCGGCGCTGCTGGGGTGGGTGCTGCGAACCGAGAGCACGACCCGCGCGGGCGGGTTCGGCTACGGCTACCTGTTCGGGCTGGCGTTCTACGTCCCGCTGCTGCCGTGGATCAGTGGCCTGGTCGGGGCGGTCCCGTGGCTGGCGCTCGCCGCCGTCGAGGCGCTGTTCCCGGCGCTGTTCGGGCTCGCCGCGGTCGTCGTGCGCCGGCTGCCCGGCTGGCCGCTGTGGTTCGCCGCGCTGTGGGCGGTGCAGGAGTGGCTGAAGTCGACGCTGCCGTTCGGCGGGTTCCCGTGGGGTGTGGTGGCGTTCAGCCAGACCGACGGCCCGATGCTGTCGTTGGCCCGCATCGGCGGTGCGCCGCTGCTGTCGTTCGCGGTGATGCTGGCCGGGTTCGCGCTGACGGCGCTGACGGTCGAGGCCGTCGACTGGATCAGGCGCAGTCACCGCCACGAACCCGCGACCGGCGCGCCGCCCGCGGTCGTGCTGCCCGGCGCGGCGATCGCGGTGGTGCTGCTCGGCACCGCGCTGGTGTGGCCGCAGGTCCGGCAGTCGGGGATGGGCGCGGTCGACGACCAACCGGTGACGGTCGCGGCCGTACAGGGCAACGTGCCGCGGCTGGGCCTGGAGTTCAACGCCCAGCGCCGCGCCGTGCTCGACAACCACGTCGCCGAGACGATGCGGCTGGCCGAGGACGTACGGGCGGGGCGGGCCGCGCACCCGATGTTCGTCGTGTGGCCGGAGAACGCCTCCGACATCGACCCGCTGGCCAATCCGGACGCCGCTGCGCAGATCTCCGCCGCGGCCGCGGCGATCAACGCCCCCATCCTCGTCGGGACCGTGGTGCGCACGCCCGACTGGACGCCCGAGACCCAGGTGGCCAACAACACCGTGCTGGTGTGGAATCCGGCGACCGGTCCGGCCGACCGGCACGACAAACGGATCGTGCAGCCGTTCGGCGAGTATCTGCCCTGGCGCGGCCTGTTCAGCAAGCTCTCGTCATACGCCGACCGGGCGGGCTACTTCGTGCCCGGCAACGGCAGCGGGGTGGTGACCGCGGCGGGCGTGCCGGTCGGGATCACCACGTGCTGGGAGGTGATCTTCGACCGCGCCGCCAGGGAATCGGTGCGCAACGGCGCGCAGGTACTCGCGGTGCCGACGAACAACGCCACCTTCGACGAGGCGATGAGCCGCCAGCAGCTCGCGTTCGCCCGACTACGCGCCGTCGAACACGACCGGTACGCGGTGGTCGCCGGCACGACCGGCATCAGCGCGGTGATCTCCCCGGACGGCAGGGACCTCGCGGAGACCGCCTTCTTCGAACCCGCCTACCTGGACACCCAGATCCGGCTCAAGACGGACATCACGCCCGCCACCCGGTGGGGACCGCTGATGCAGGCCCTGCTGGCGATCGCCGGGGTGGGCGCCGTGATCGCCGCCATACGGCACAATGGAAATTTCGTGCCCGCGAGGTTGCGGCGGCAGCGAACCGCGACCCCGGCACGCAGTAGCGAAGAAGGAGCACCATGACCGACCCCGCGGCGAACGCGCACCGTCCGGCTCGCCCGAGTCGGCGGACGCTGGTCATCATCCCGACCTACAACGAGCGGGAGAACCTGCCGCTGATCGTGGAGCGGGTGCACACCGCGTGCCCGCAGGTCCACATCCTCGTCGTCGACGACGGCAGCCCCGACGGCACCGGCCGCCTGGCCGACGAACTGGCACTGGCCGACCCCGACCGCATGCATGTGATGCACCGCACCAGCAAGGACGGTCTCGGCGCGGCATACCTGGCCGGGTTCGCGTGGGGGCTCAGCCGCGAGTATTCGGTGCTGGTGGAGATGGACGCCGACGGCAGCCACGCGCCCGAGCAGCTGCACCGGCTGCTCGACGCGGTCGACGCGGGCGCCGACCTGGCGATCGGGTCGCGGTACGTGCCGGGCGGGACGATCCGCAACTGGCCGCGCCGCCGCTATGCGCTGTCCAAGACCGCGAACACCTACGCCCGCGTGCTGCTCGGCGTCGACATCCACGACATCACCGCGGGATACCGGGCCTACCGGCGTGAGGTGCTCGAGAAGATCGACCTGTCGGCGGTCGATTCGAAGGGGTACTGCTTCCAGATCGACCTGACCTGGCGGACCATCAACAACGGCTACACGGTCGTCGAGGTGCCGATCACGTTCACCGAACGCGAGCTGGGTCAGTCGAAGATGAGCGGATCCAACATCCGCGAGGCCATGCTCAAGGTCGCGGATTGGGGAATCCGCGGGCGCTTCGATCGCGCCCGCGGACTCGAGTACCGGCGCTAGCCGGTCAGCTGCCGCGCCGCTTGGTCTTGATCAGTTCGAGGCGCTCCTTGAGGAGTTCCTCGAGCTCTTCGACCGAACGCCGCTCCAGGAGCATGTCCCAGTGCGTACGCGGCGGCTTGGTCTTCTTCGGCTCCGGCACGTCACCCTCGATCAGGGTGCCCTCCAGGCCGTTGCGGCACAGCCAGGTGCCGGGGATCTCGGCGTCGTCGGCGAACGGGACGTCGAACTCTTCGCCGTTGTCGGTGCGGTAGCGGGCGACCTGACGCGGCGCCAGGTCGTGGTTGCGGTCGGTCTCGTAGCTCACGGCTCCGAGGCGACTGCCTCTCAGGACACGATCAGCCATCGTCAACACTCCTCATCAAAGATTCTTGCCGGATTATCAACGCGGCGGAGCCACGAACGGTTCCCGACTCGACCGTCCATGATACCGGGATCGGTGGGGTGACCCGTCTACAGTCAGAATCCGTGGAGACCGCGAGCAGACGGCGTACCAAGCCGCAGCCGTGCCGGTGGTGCGGGCGTGAGGTCGCCGACGCAGGGATGGGCCGCCGCCGCCAGTACTGCCGCCAATCGTGCAGGCAGCGCGCCTACGAACAGCGGGCCATGGTCAAGGGCACGTCGCTGGCGCCGGACGCGGTGGTGCTGACCGCCGAGGAGGCGACGCTGCTCGCCGACCGGGTCTTCGAGGTGCGGTGTGCGGCCGAGGACGTCGCGACCGCGGTGGACGAGGGCGCCGGCTCCGAAGAGCTGCGCCAGCTCTGTGACGCGTTGATGCGTGCGGCCAAGGCGGCCGACGGCTGGCGTTAGGTTTTCCGCCCCGCGCTTCGGGTAACTGGACGCGGTGGTTGGAGAAGGCAAGCGCACCGACGAGTTGAACCGCACGGCCCGGCGAGTGTTCGGCTGGGAGGAACTGCATCCCGAGCAGCTCGAAGCGATGGAGGCGGTGCTGGCGGGCCGGGACGTGGTGGCGGTGCTGCCGACCGGATCGGGCAAGTCGGCGATCTACCAGGTGCCCGCGGTGCTCCTCGACGGCGCGACGGTGGTGGTGTCCCCGTTGATCGCCCTGCAGCAGGACCAGATCGCCGGGCTGGCCGACACCCGGGCGCCGGAGGCGGTCGCGATCCACTCCCAGCAGCGGTCGACGGTCACCGAGCACAACTGGGAGGCGGTCGACAGCAACGAGGCCGAGTACATCTTCGTTTCACCCGAACAGCTCGCCAACGAGGAGGTGCTGGGCCGCCTGGCCGAGGCCGACGTGTCGCTGATCGTCGTCGACGAAGCGCATTGTGTGTCGGCGTGGGGCCACGACTTTCGGCCCGACTATCTGCGTCTGGCCGATGCGTTCGCGCAGTTCGGCGAGGGCGCCCCGGTGGTGGCGCTGACCGCCACGGCTTCGGTGATTGTGCGGCGGGAGATCGTGGAACGGTTGCGGCTGCGCGATCCGCTGATGGTCGTCGGCGATTTCGACCGGCCCAACCTGACGCTGGAGGTGCAGCAGTTCGTCCGCGACGCCGACAAACGCGCCGCGGTCGTCGACACCGTCGCCGAACTGACCGGGCCCGGACTGCTCTACACCGCGACCCGCAAGGACGCCGAACGGTACGCCGAGGAGCTGGGCGAGCGCGGGGTCCGCGCGGCGGTGTACCACGCGGGAGTGGCGGCGGCAGAACGGGAATCGGTCCACGAACGGTTCCGCGACGACGAGGTCGACGTCGTGGTGGCGACCTCGGCGTTCGGTATGGGCATCGACAAACCCAATGTGCGGTTCGTGGTCCACGCGTCGGTGCCGGATTCGCTGGATTCCTATTACCAGCAGATCGGCAGGGCCGGCCGCGACGGCGACGATGCGCTGGCGCTGCTGCTCTACCGCGCCGAGGACCTCGGGCTGGCCCGGTTCTTCACCACCCACCGCCCCGACGCCGACCTGATCAAGAAGGTGTACAAGGCGATCAGCACCGACAAACCCCGCCGGTTGAAGCACCTGCGGGAGCGGCTCGACATCCGCGGTCGCCGCCTCACCAACGCGATCAACCTGCTCGAACAGGCCGACGCCATCCGGTCGACGCGAAAAGGGTTCCTGTCCAACGGGATCCGGCCCCGCGATGCGGTCGACGGCGCGACGGAGGCGGTCGAGTCACGAGAACGCGTGGACCGCAGCCGGGTGGAGATGATGCGGGGCTACGCCGAGGCCAGGGACTGCAGGCGGCAGTTCCTGCTCACCTATTTCGGTCAGGCCCTCGCGGAGCCGTGCGGGAACTGCGACCGCTGCCGCGACGGCGAAGGCGCCTCTGATGCAGGCGCCGATGCCGGCGAAGAGTCGGCCATCCCGGTCAACACCGCGGTGGCGCACAAGGAGTGGGGCGACGGCGTGGTGATCGGCGGCGACAGCGACCGCGTCACCGTGTTGTTCGAGGACTACGGGTACCGCACGCTGGCCATGTCCGCGGTCGAGGCGAACCACCTGCTCACGACGCGGTGATCTGGTCGGCGGCCCACGAGGCAGGGAGCACCACCTGACCGGCACGATCGAGCCCCGCACACCGCCGGACGACGACGACCTGCGCCGCTCCCTGCCGCGCTTCACACGTGAAGCGCGCCGGGCCGATCAGGCGCTGGTCGAATTGCCCCGGCAGATCGCCGACGACAAGGGAGCGACGCCGGGCCAGATCGCGCTCGCCTCGGCCGCTGACACGGTCGATACGCACCGTCTCGACCAGAAGGTTCCCCAGATTCTCCACTGAAGCCCGTGTGAGGCCGCGGTCAGGAAATCATCCTGGTGAGATGGCACAGCACATCCGCAAGCACAACCGCACCCTGCGTCTGGGGGTCGGTGCGATCTGCGCGTTCGGCACGCTGTCGGCGTGCTCGGGCGGTGGATCCACCACCGAGACCACCACCGAGCCCGGCACCACCGCCGCCCCCGCGTCGGCGGAGGCGTTCCCTCCTTCGGCCACGTTCATCGCCGACATGGAGCAGGGCGGCCGACCGATGACGATCGGGATCGCCGTCGACGGCGACCGGTTCGCCGCCTACGCCTGCAACGGCACCGACGACGAAGCCTGGTTCTTCGGCGACCAGGCCGACGGTGTGGTCAGGGCGACGTCGAGGTTCCGCGACACCCTCGACGCCTCGTTCTCCGGCGGGGACGTCGGGGGCGATCTGACGATGGACGGCGTCACCTACACCTTCACCGCCGCGGAGGTGGCCGCACCGGCCGGTGTGTACACCGCGGCACGGGGCGGCGTGCGCGAGTCATGGGTGTTGCGCCCCAACGGTTCTGCGGTCGGTGTGCAGTTCGGCGGCCTCGGCGGAGACTTCGGTCGAGACGACGACGACAACATCTTCGAGAAGCAGCAGCAGCTCAAGGACGAACAGTTCCGCGCCGAAGTGCGCAACCGGCGGTTGTTGCGGCAGGCCGGTCCGCTCCAGCAGCAACCGGACGGCAAATGGGGCGCCACCATCGACGGTCAGCCCGTCGAGGCCGTGATCGTCGACGGCGAATTCCGGCTGCCGCCCGCATAGGCCTGCTCCCGACAGATCGGCAAAACCGCTGCGACACATGCGAAGTGGGGGCGGAGGGACAGCGCTTGACGACTGTGTCGCGCGGCGGCCGCACCCTTCTGCGGCAGAAGGGCGTGGCCTGACCACCACCCGGCGTACGCTGCCGGATTGATGGATGACTGGTTCGACCGCAGCCCCTTCGTCGGCTTCGCGCCGTGGATCATCTACTGGGTCGTCGCCGACGGCCCGAGCACCTGGATGTTCGGCGCCCTGTGCGCGGTGCTGTCCGCGGTCATCCTCGGGATCGCGATGGGCCGGGGCGGGCCACGGTGGCTCGACATCGTCACGATCGTGTTCTTCTCCGGCGTCACTGTGATCGCGATGGGCGTCGGTGCGGCGGACCGCGACTGGATGGACACCTATGCGACGACGGTGTCCAGCGCGGTGCTGGCGGTGATGTGCATGGTGTCGCTGGCGTTCGTGCCGTTCACCGAGCAGTACGCCAGAGAGAGCGTGCCGCAACATGATTGGGAAGAGCCGGTGTTCCGGCGGACCAACCAGGTGCTGACGCTGATGTGGGCGTTGGTGTTCGCATTGATCGCGGTGCTCGGCCTGCTCGCCGCACGGGTCCCGCACACCGGCGACTGGACCAACTACGTCATCCCGGTGGTGGTCATCGTGGGTGCGGTCGGGATGACGCACGCCTATCCGCAGCGGGTGCGCGAACGGGCGCGGCCGGTCGAGTAGCACCCTCACCCTGGCGCGAGCGTGCGCAGTTGTAGGAAAACCCCGGCGTGTCGTGTGCAGACACGCACGCTCGCGGTGGGAGGGGCGCCCTCAGCAGCTGAACCGGGCACCGATGTCGGGCGGCGGCGAGACCTCCTGAAGACACCCGAACGGTTCGATGCCCGCGTCGCTGAACCGCGCGGCCGACCGATGGGCGTAGTTGACGCAGAACAGCCCCGCGGGATCGGTGCGGCACCGGTAGTCACCGAAGCTCAGCGCCTCGCCGTAGGGGAGCTCGGCTCCGAACCCGTCGGAGAACGGTCCCGGATCGCCGTGTGCGGACCCGACGTCGAGGGTGGCGCCCGGGAAGTCGACCCAACCGCCCTTCCACTCCCCGTACACGTCGGCAGGCCGCTCCGGCGGATCACGTAGCTCGACCAGACAGGTGAGCGCACCGTCGGCGCCGCGGTTGGTCATGCACTTCGACGTCCCCGCCGGGGTGGTGAACGCAACGCCTTCGCCGAGGTCGGTGCTGGCACCCTCGCGGCTGACCGTGCGGAACTCCTCGGGTGCGGCGGGGGCGGCGGCCTCGATCCAGCGCACCACCTCTCCGATCGGCGCCTGCGCCTTCGGGGCGGCCGTCGGCGGGGGCGCGGTGGTCGACGACGGGGCGGTGCGGGAGGTGCCCGACGGGACCGACTGGGAACTCTCGGATTGCCGCGCCTGCCCGTCGACCGCCTGCGAGCAGGCTGCGACCAGCAAAGACGCCGCGAGCAGCACAGCGAATCGCATGCTGGCCAGGCTAGCGGGCCGACACGCACACCCTGGTCAGGCGCGGCGGCGGCGCGCGTTCGCTACCGTCGAAACATGCACGACCGTACCGTCCGCGCGACGATCAGCACCGGAACGATCGAAGGGTTCACCCGCGACGGGGTGCATCGGTGGCGGGCAATCCCGTACGCGCAGCCTCCGGTGGGCTCGCTACGCCTGCGTGCACCCCTGCCCGCGCAACCGTGGCGCGGGGTCCGGTACTGCCACAGTGTCGGCAACTGCGCCCCGCAGGATCCCAAGTACGCATTGCTCGGCGTGAACAAGCGTCAGCCGATGAGCGAGGACTGCCTGACGCTCAACGTGGTGACGTCGGAGAAGCCCGCCGACGGCCCGCTGCCGGTGATGTTCTTCATCCACGGTGGCGGCTACGCCTTCGGCAGTTCGGCCACCCCCATCTACGACGGTGCGGCGCTGGCCCGCCGCGGGTGCGTCTACGTCTCGGTCAACTACCGCCTCGGGCCGCTGGGCGCCATGGACTTCTCGTCGCTGTCCACCCCGGAACATCCGATCGACGACAACCTGTTCCTGCGCGACCTGGTGATGGCGCTGCGGTGGGTGCGCGACAACATCGCGGTGTTCGGCGGCGACCCGGACAACGTGACGATCTTCGGGGAGAGCGCGGGCGCGCACGCGGTCGCCACGCTGCTGGCCACCCCGCAGGCCAAAGGCCTTTTCCACCAAGCGATCTCGGAGAGTCCGGCCAGCGGGATGGTGCGTTCACAGGACGCCGCCGCCGATTTCGCGGAACGCTTCGTCGACGTCCTCGGTGCACGCCCGCAGGACGGGGCGGCCGCGCTGAAGGCCGCCCGTCCGTCGGAGCTGGGCAAGGCGCTCGAGAACGTGATCCGGCGTGGTATGACCGATCTGCCCGGCGCGTTCCCGGTCGGCCCGTCGTACGGATCGGACTACCTGCCCGTCGAACCCGTCGCGGCGATGGCCGAGGGCAGTGCGCACCGAGTGCCGTTGATCGTCGGCAACAACGCCGAGGAGGGCCGGTTGTTCAGCCGGTTCCTGCCGCTGCTGCCGATGTCGGAACCGATGATCGAGACCCTGTTGGCCGATTCGGACGCCGACCGCCGCGAGCGGATCACCGGCGCCTACCCGGGCTATCCGAACTCGTCGGCATGTATGCAGCTGGGCGGCGACTTCGCGTTCGGCACCGCAACGTGGCAGATCTCCGAGGCCCATTCCCGGCACGCGCCGACCTACGTGTACCGCTACGACTACGCGCCCCGCACGCTCAAGTGGTCCGGGCTGGGCGCCACCCACGCGACCGAACTGCTCGCGGTCTTCGACACCTACCGCACCCGGTTCGGCGCCCTGCTCACCGCCGCCGCCGACCGGGGGTCGGCGATCAAAGTCAGCAAGGACATCCAGCGCCGGTGGCGGGAGTTCAGCCGCACCGGAACCCCCGGGCAGGGCTGGCCGGCCTACAGCGCCGACGAGCGTGCGGTGCTGGTCTTCGACCGCAAATCCCGCGTCGAAGACGACCCCGACGCACACCGCCGCGAAGCCTGGGCGGGGTTCACACTCTCGGCGCGCTGAAGCGTTGACACCCGTCAACCTGTGATTCAGCCCACTGCTAGGTTCATCGCGTGGCTCACACTGCAGACCTGCTGATCGAACGTCCCGCCGATCTGACCGCCGAATGGCTGACCATGGTGCTCGTCGGCGGCACCGTCACCGATTTCCGGTCCGAACGCATCGGCACCGGCCAGATGAGCGAGTGCTACCGCGTCCACCTGACCTACGCCGACGGGTCCGACGGGCCCACCTCAGTGGTGCTCAAAGTCGCCGCCACCGACCCCAGCAGCCGCCAGACCGGGCTCGCGCTCGGGCTCTACGAACGCGAGGTGCGGTTCTACACCGACATCGCGCCGGGGCTGCCCGGTCCGGTGGCGCCCTGCTACCACGCCGCCTACGACGCCGAGACCGGCGCGTTCGACCTGCTGCTCGGCGATGCCGCGCCCGCGGTGGTGGGCGACGAGATCCGCGGCGCCACCCCCGCAGAGGCCATGATCGCGCTCGCCGAGCTGGGCCGCGTACACGGACCGCTGCTCGGCAACGAGGCGCTGGCCGACGCCGCCTGGCTCAACCGGGAGGCGCCGCTGAACCAGGCGCTGATCGGCCAGTTGTGGGCCGGGTTCGCCGACCGCTACGGCGACGCGATAGCGCCCGAACACCGCGCGGTGTGCGAGCGGCTGGTCGCGGTCTTCGACGCGTATCTGGCGGCCGAGGGCGCCGAGGACCGTCCGCACGGCTTGGTGCACGGCGACTACCGGCTCGACAACATGCTGTTCGGCCAACCCGGCGCCGACCGGACGCTGACCGTCGTCGACTGGCAGACCGTCACCTGGGGTCCCGCCTTCACCGACGTGGCGTACTTCCTGGGCTGCGCGCTGCCCGTCGAGGAGCGCCGCGCCCACTACGACGACCTGTTGCGCGCCTACCACGAGGCGCTCGGACCGCAGGCGCCGGTGGATCTCGCGGCGGTGCGCGACGGCGTCCGCAGGCAGAGCTTCTTCGGCGTGATGATGGCGATCGTCTCGTCGATGCTCGTCGCGCGGACCGAACGCGGCGACGAGATGTTCATGACGATGCTGCGCAGGCACTGCGAACACGTCCTCGACACCGACGCGCTGGCCGCGCTGCCCGAACCGTCCGCCGATGAACCCCTGCAGCCCGAGCCTGCCGATGAGGGGTCGCACCCACCGGGCGACGAGGAGCTGTGGAACGAGAGCTGGTACTTCGACTTCGTCGACGCCGCCCAGGACGTCGGCGGCTGGGTGCGGCTGGGCCTGTACCCCAACCGCGGTGTCGCCTGGGTCAACGCGCTCGTCTGCGGACCCGGGATGCCGACCATCGGCATCGTCGACTTCGAAGCGCCCCTGCCCGCCGACTTCACCGAAACCTCAACGGAGCAGGCACATCTCGGGCTGCAGCCGGTGGACCCGCTGCGTACCTTCCGGGTGACCGTGCGCGGCCGCGGCGAGGCGCACGACGACCCGGCGGCACTGCTGCGCGGTGAGTCGGGCCGACCCGTCGACCTCACGATGGACCTGACGTGGACCACCGTCGGCACGCCCTACCAGTACCGCATCACCCCGCGCTACGAGATCGCCTGCACGGTGTCGGGCACGGTCACCGCCGACGGCCACGAGTACACCTTCGACGCGGTTCCCGGCCAGCGCGACCACTCGTGGGGCGTGCGCGACTGGTGGGCGATGGACTGGGTGTGGCAGGCCCTGCATCTCGACGACGGCACCCACCTGCACGGCGTCGACCTCCGGATCCCGGACATGGGCCCGCTCAGCATCGGCTACGTCCAGCCGCCGGGCGCACCGCTGGCCGAGACCACCCAGATGTCGGCGCAGGCGACCTTCGCCGACACCGGGCTCCCGGTCACCACCTCGCTGTCGGTGCAACCGGGTGACCTCACCGTCGATGTCGACGTCCGCGGTTTCGCCCCGGTGCGCCTGGTCGCCGCCGACCGCCGGGTCAGCCACTTCCCGCGGGGGTGGGCGGTCGTCACCACCGGCGACGGCTGCACCGGCGTCGGCTGGCTGGAGTGGAACCACAACATCGGCCGCTCCTGACGCCCAGCGTGCGTGTCTGATGCACGACACGCCGCGAATCTGCGGCAGTTCGCGCACGCTCACGGCAGGCTGACGGGCGTGTTCGTGCTCAAATCGGTCGTCCTGTTCCTCCTCGCCGCGCTGCTGGAGATCGGTGGTGCGTGGCTGGTGTGGCAGGGGGTGAGGGAGCACCGCGGGTGGCTGTGGGCCGGCGCCGGGATGCTCGCGCTGGGGGCCTACGGTTTCGTCGCCGCATTCCAGCCCGACGCCCATTTCGGGCGCATCCTGGCCGCCTACGGCGGGGTGTTCGTCGCCGGATCGCTGCTGTGGGGTGTGGTCGTGGACGGGTTCCGGCCCGACCGGTGGGACATCACCGGCGCGCTGATCTGCCTGGCCGGGGTCGGTTTCATCATGTACGCGCCGCGCTGATCCGACGTGTTTGTGACGGTCAGCGACCCGGTCGCGTGACCGGGGGACCGGTGGGTACCCGCCTTCCCATGAGCGATCAGGAATTCAAGAAGGGCGACAAGGTCACCTGGAAGAGCCATGGCAGCACCGCCGAGGGCGAGGTGGTCGAGAAGATCACCTCGGAGACGGAGGCGGCGGGCCGGAAGGTCAAGGCGTCCAAGGACGAACCGCAGTACCGGGTGGTCAGCGACAAGAGCGGCGGCGACGCGGTCCACAAGCCCGGCGCGCTCGACAAGAAGTGAGCGTGTGATGTCGGCAGACAACGACCCCGAGCGGACTTGGTCGGAGTTCAAGGACGCGGTCAACATGTCCGCGGGCGACCTGGAGAAGTGGCTGGAGGGCGACGAGTCGAAGTCGGTGGGACAGAAGTCCGGCGGCGGCGAGGCCACCGGCCACGCGAGCGGGCGGCGCATCGTCGAGATCCTGCGGAGCAAGAAGGCCGATCTCGACGACGACGACCATGCCCACATGCGCAAGGTCGTCGGGTACGTGCACCGCCACCTCGCGCAGCGGCCGTCCGGGGACGTCTCCGACACACCGTGGCGGTACTCACTGATGAACTGGGGCCACGATCCGCTGAAGAAGTGACGCCGGTCAGCCCAAGTGCGCGCTCGCGTCCTCGAGGTCGTCGCGGGACAACCCCATCGGCGTGGCAGACGGGACGATGCCGGCGGACACCACCGCACGGGTGATCGGTGTCAGCGTCTGGAACAGCGTCTCGACCTCCTCGTCGGTGAGCCCGTCGAGTGCGGTCAGCGCCAACGTGTCGGTGGCGTCCTCGATCTGCTGCTTCACCGCGTGACCGGCGGGGGTGAGCTCACCGGAGGTGTCGAGCAGACCGCGTCGGGCCAGCTGTTCGACGTGGTCGCGCCACTGCGCGTCGTCGTAGTCACGGCTGCGCATGATCATCTCGCGCGGCACCCGGCCCGCGGCGGCGTGCAGCACGTTGCATTCGCGCCCGCTCAGGCCCGCCGCGGCGAGGATCGCGACGTGCCCGTCGCCGCGGTGCTCCCGCAGCAGGGTCGCCGCATGCCAGAGCATCGCGACCGGGTCGTCGGGCCAGTCCAGCGCCTTGTTCGCCGCATAGAGCGGTCTGCCGTCGACCGGGAGGTCGCGGGCCGCCCTCGCGGCCAGCGCGGCCGCCGTGCGCGCACCGTCGTCGTCGCGCACACCGCACCGCTCCAGCGCGGCGACCGCGGAGCGTTCCCTGGCCTGCAGCGCCACTTCGGGCGGGGCGACGTCCCACGCGGCGGGCAGTGCCTTGGCCACCCGGTGCGGGGCGAAGTTGTAGAAGATCGCGGTGACGACGTCGGCGGGCACCCGGCCCAGCGGCGCGGAGCGGGCGGCGAAATAGCCCATCCAGAAACCGCGGTAGCCGAGGTCGTCGAGGGCCGAACGCGCCTCGGGCGCGAAGTAGGTGACGGCGTGCACCGGTTCGATGCGGTCGAACAGCCGGCGGGCCAATTCGGGACCTCTACTCACCTCAACAGGACTACACCATCGCCCCGGTGTGACGGACACCCCGATCGGGTATCTCGATCAGATGGGCGCACCGATCGTCGTCATGGGCGTCTCCGGATCGGGGAAGTCCACGGTCGGTGCGGCACTGGCGCAGCGACTACGGGTCCCGTTCGCCGACGCCGACGACTTCCATCCACCCGCCAACATCGCCAAGATGACGGCGGGCCAACCACTCGACGACGACGACCGCCACCCGTGGCTGGAAGCCATCGGCACCTGGCTGGCCGACCACTCCGACGGCGGGGTGATGAGTTGTTCGGCGCTCAAGGTGCGGTACCGCGACCAACTCCGAACGCATTGCCCCACTGTCGAATTCCTGCACCTGGCCGGTGCCGTTGAGGTCATCGCGCGACGGCAGGCCAGTCGGCCGGGACACTTCATGCCCGCCTCGCTGTTGGCGTCGCAGTTCGCCACCCTGGAGCCGCTGACCCCGGAGGAACGCGGTCTGGCGATCGACGTCGACCAGAGCATCGACGCGATCATCGAGGAGTACGTCGCGCGGACGTCCCCGTCCACCGACGGGCCGGGCCTCAGCCCTTGACCACCTGGGTGCCGCCCGCCATCTCGTCGTGCTTGCCCTGTTTGGTCGGGCTCCCGCTGATCGTCACCGCGATGACGATGATCGCGACGACGCCGAGCAGACCACCGATGAACGGGATGATCGGCAGCAGTGTGAACAGGTTGCGGATCGCCGCCTGCGACGCGGACGGTTTCGGTGCGCCGCCGGGGCCGCGCACGCTCAGCCCCAGCAGTTTCTTGCCCGGCGTCCACCCCTGCGTCACCTCGAACGCTAGGTAGTACACGAAGGACAGCGCGCCGGTGAACAGGCCGGTCACCCAGACGTTGGACAGCGAATCGGTCAGCATTGCCAGCACGAAGCCGATGATCCCGACGATGATGCCGTCGATGATCCGGGCCAGGAACCGCAGGCCGAGGCCGCCGGGGACCTGTCCGCCGAACGGCGGGGGATACCCGTACTGGGGTTGTCCGTACTGAGGGGGATAGTCACCGGTCGTCATCGCTGCCTCCTGAACGCGTCGTCGGTGGAGACGAATCTACCGTCGGGAAACGACGAACCGGGCGCTTCGGCGCGCCCGGTTCGACAAGATCACTTCCCCGCGTCAGCGCAACCGCTTCTTGGCGCGCTTGGCATCCTTACGGGCCTGCTTCTGAGCTTGCTTGACCTGGCTGCGCGTGGTCTCGGCCAGTTCGTTGGCCCGCTTCTGCGCCAGCAGCGCCAGCTCGGCACTGCGGCCCCGGGCGACGTCGGCGAGTTCGGGGCCACGGTCGCGGGCGACGTCGACCCATTCGGAACCGCGGTCACGGGCGACCTCGGCCAGCACCGCGCCACGCTTGCTCGCCACCTCGGCCAGCTCCGCACTGCGCTTGCTGGCGACCTCCGCCAGTTCGGCGCCGCGCTTGGAGGCGACCTCGGCGAACTCGGCGCCGCGTTCCCGGGCGACCTCGGCCAGCTCGGCGCCGCGCTTGCTCGCCACGGTGGCCAACTCGCGGCCACGCTCGGCGCCGACGTGCAGGCCGTGGCCGAGCTTCTCGGCCAACTCACTGTCGGCCAGCGAGCCGCCGGCGGCCGCACCGACCGGCAGCGCCGCCGAAACCTTGTGCGCCGCCTGGCGGCCGCGCCAGCCCAGCGACGGTTTGCCCTCGGTGTCGACGGCCGCGATGATCAGGCCGCCGATCAGGCTCACATCGGTGAGGAAGGCGCGCCGCTCGTCGGCCTTGCGCGCCGGGTCGGTCTCGTTCCAGAACATGTGTCCGCCGAGGCTGCCCGGCACGACACTGAGCGCCAGCGCGGCGGATGCCAGCCGCGGCAGCTTGCCCGATGCCAGCAAGAGCCCGCCGCCGATCTGCACACCCGCCACGACTTTGGCGACGGTCTCGGCGTCGCTGGGCACGTTCGTGCCCACCGGATCAGGCAGCTTGCTCAAGCCTTCGAGCGTCGGCTTGGCCGCATCGACAGCCGGCTTGGGGCTCCGCAGAGCCTCCACTCCGCGCCCGATGAACACTGCAGACAACATGGGTCGCGCGATACGTCGGATCAGCATGTTGCGCTGTGTTCCCCCGCCGTGCGGGACACAAACTCCCCAAGTGCGGGCCGGTGCTCAACGCTTGCGCACCGGCAGCCAGAACCACGACGACGCCAGCGCCACCGCCGTCACCGCGCCCGCCGCCCACGCCGCGGGCGCGCCGAGCACCGCGTCGAAAATGATCGCCGCGACCCCCGTCAACGCCGTCCCCAACAACGTGAGCCCGGCGATCGCGAACCGGTGCGACGAGGCGACCAGTACGTCGAGCCTGCGGCGACGAAACAACATGCGGTGCATGCTGACCGGCGCCACCAGCAGCACCGTCGAGCCCATCGACGACATCACCGTCAGCAGGTAGACCACCCGCGCCCCGCCGTCGAGGTCGCCGAACCGCTCCTGGAACGGCAGGATCAGCAGGAACCCGGTGAGCACCTGCACACCGGTCTGGGCGACCCGCAGCTCCTGCAGCAGGCTCGACCAGTTGCGGTCGAGACGTTCGGTCTCGGTCTCGTTGCGGCTCGGATCCCACCGCTGACTGTGCCGGTGGTCGGTGTCTTCGCCGGTCATCAGTCGATTCTCCCAGCCCGCGGGGCGGTGTGTGGCGCTGACTAGGGTGGGTGGTCGAGTCGCCCTACGTGAGGAGGTCGCCGTGGCACTGGTTGCCGGCATCGATTCGTCGACCCAGTCCTGCAAGATCCTGGTGTGCGACGCCGACACCGGTGAGATCGTCCGCTCGGCGACCTCACCGCACCCCGGCGGCACCGAGGTCGATCCGCAGTTGTGGTGGGCCGCGCTGCAGTCGGCCGCGACCGCCGCGGGCGGCCTCGACGACGTGGAGGCGGTGTCCGTCGGCGCCCAGCAACACGGCATGGTCTGCCTCGACTCCTCGGGCGGCGTCGTGCGAGATGCGTTGCTGTGGAACGACACTCGATCGGCTGCCGCCGCGGCCGACCTGGTCGAGGAGCTCGGTGGCCCCGGTGCGTGGGCCGACCGGATCGGGGTGGTCCCTGTCGCCGCGATCACCGCGGCCAAACTCCGGTGGCTGACCGACGCCGAACCCGGCAACGCCGACGCGACCGCGGCGGTGTGCCTGCCGCACGACTGGTTGACGTGGCGGCTGTCCGGATCGCAGGACATCGCCGACGTGCGCACCGACCGTAGCGATGCCAGCGGCACCGGATACTTCTCCGCTCAGAGCGGGGAGTACGTCGTCGACCTGCTCGAGCTCGCGATGCGGGGCCGCAGGCCCGCGCTGCCGCAGGTGCTCGGCCCGGTCGACACGGCGGGCCGGACCGCCTCCGGAGCGCTGCTCGGTCCGGGTGCTGGCGACAACGCCGCCGCGGCGCTGGGACTCGGTGCGGCGCCGGGGGATTGCGTGGTGTCGCTGGGCACCTCGGGTGTGGTCAGCGCGGTGACCGCCACCGCGCCCCACGATCCCGAAGGTCTGGTCGCGGGCTTCGCCGATGCGACCGGGCGGCAGCTGCCGCTGGTGTGCACCCTCAACGGCGCCCCGGTGCTGGCGGCCACCGCCAAGATGCTGCGCGTCGAGTTCGACGAGTTCGACCGCCTGGCGCTGCAGGCCGGCGCGGGCGCCGAGGGGGTCACGCTGGTGCCGTACTTCGACGGGGAGCGTTCACCCAACCTGCCGGAGGCCACGGGTGCGCTGCACGGTCTGACCACCCGCAACTTCACGCCCGCCAACGTGGCGCGCGCGGCGGTGGAGGGTCTGTTGGCGTCGATGGCGTTCTGCATCGACAAGATCTCCGATCAGGGCGTCGACGTGAAGAGGATCATCCTCATCGGCGGCGGTGCGCGGTCGGAGGCGGTGCGCCGCATCGCGCCCGCAGTGCTGGGCCGGCCCGTGCATGTGCCGAATCCCGCCGAGTACGTGGCGTTGGGCGCCGCCCGGCAGGCCGCCTGGGTGCGCAGCGGGGGCGACGCCCCGCCCGACTGGTCGTTCGGCGGCACGGCCTCCTACGAGGCCGAGCCGACCCCGCACGTCACCGAGCGGTACATGACCGCCCAGGCGTTGACGCTGGGGCAGTGACCACCGCGTGTTACGTCCACCTATGACGTAACACGGTTCATGTTGAGTATGTGAACTTCCATGATACGTTCGCGGCGCAATGTGATGCTGCATGCGGAGGAGGTTCGCGGTGTCCACACAGTCGTCGCGCGCCGGCAGTCATTCTCACCGGCGTTCGGAGATCGTCGAATTCGTCAAGGTGCGGGGCGGCGCCCGCATCGACGAACTGGCCGACGTGTTCGGCGTCAGCACCATGACGATCCACCGTGACCTCGACCATCTGCACGCCCGCGGGATGCTGCGCAAGGTGCGGTCCGGCGCCGAGGCGCCGCCCAGCGAGGCGTTCGAGCGCAACATCGATCTGCGCAAGAGCCTCAACCTCGCCGAGAAACAGGCTGTCGCACAAGCGGGTTTCGCCTGGGCCGCGGGCCGCGTCGACATGCAGGCGGTCGCCCTGGATGACAGCACCACCGCGCTGCATCTGCTGCCCACGCTGCTCGCGCACCTCCCCCTGACCGTGGTCACCAACTTCCTGCCCGCCATCAACGAGCTGTCGGCCGACCCGCGCGTCCGCCTCAACGCCATCGGCGGCGACTTCGTCCCCGAGTTCTCCTCGTTCGTCGGTCCGCAGTCGGTGCGGGCGCTGCGGGACATGCACTACGACGTGCTGTTCATGTCCGTACCGGCCGTCTCGCGCGGGATGTGTTACCACCCGTCCAGCGCGGCCGCCGAGCTCAAACGCGCGTTCATGGACAGTGCCGAGATCCGCGTGCTGATGATCGACCACACCAAGTTGGCGCGCCGCGCCATCCACCGCATCTGCGATCTCGAGGCGTTCGACGCCGTCGTGATCGACGACGGTCTGGGCGCCGAGGACAGGCAGCGCATGGAGGACAGCGGGGCACACCTCGTCGTGGTTCCGCGTGGTACCACCGCCGCGGCGGGGGAGACGGACGAGAGCGGAGGCGCACCACGATGACGTCACCTCTGGTGATCGCGGTCGACTGCTCGACCACGGCCGCGAAGGCGATCGTCGTCGACGCCGGCGGCCGGCTGGTCGGGTCGGGGTCGCACGCGCTGGAGACGAAAAGCCCGGCGCCGCACTGGTTCGAACAGCAGGCCCCCGACTGGTGGACCGCCACCGACCGCGCGATCACCCAGGCGCTGGGCGACATCGACGACGACACCGGGGCCGTCGCCGCGATCTGCGTGACCCATCAGCGCGAGACGTTCGTCTGTCTGGACGACGCCGGTTCACCGTTGCGGCCCGCGATCCTGTGGATGGACGGCCGCGCCGACGTCGAGGTGCGCCGGTACGGCACCGAACGGGTCGAGTTGCTGTCCGGTAAACCCGCCGACATCACCCCCGGTCTGTACAAGCTGCTGTGGCTGCGCGACCACGAGCCCGACATCATGGCCCGCGCACACCGCATCGCCGACGTGCACTCGTACCTCGTGCACGCGATGACCGGACGCTGGGTGTCGAGCCTCGCCTCCACCGATCCGCTGGCGCTGATCGATCAGGCCACCGGCGACTACAGCGACGAACTGCTCACGCTGGCCGGACTGCGCCGCGAACAGCTGCCCGAACTCGTACCCACCGGAACCTCGTTGGGGCGGTTGCGGTCCGACGTCGCCGACCGGTGGGGCCTGAGCCGCGACGTCGTGGTCGTCGCCGGGACGGGTGACGGCCAGGCCGCGGGCGTGGGATTGGGCGTCACCGATCCGGGCGCCGCCTACCTGGTGCTCGGGACCGCGGTCGTGATCGGCAGCGAGACCGTGTCCTACCTGCCCTCGCGCGCGTACCGGTCGATGGTCTCGGCGATCCCGGGACAGACGACGGTGGAGACCTTCAGCGCGTCCGGCACGTATCTGCCGACCTGGTTCCGTCAGGAGTTCGGCGATCCGGACCTCGGCGGGGCGCCCGACCCGCAACTCGAACGCGACGCCGCCGCGCTGCCGGTGGGCAGCGAGAAGCTGCTGACCCTGCCGTACTGGAACGCGGCACAGACCCCGTACTGGGACACCCAGGCTTCTGGTCTGACGATGGGCTGGCGCGGCTGCCACACTCGTGCGCATTTCTACCGGTCGCTGCTCGAGGGCATCGCGTTCGAATTGCGCGTGCAGCTCGACGGACTCGAGCAGGCCCGCGGCGAACGCGTCGACGTGCTGCGCGCGATGGGCGGCGGCGCCCGCAGCGCGCTGTGGACCCAGATCCTCGCCGACGTCTTCGGCCGTCCGCTGGAGGTCTGCGCCTCCGGCGAGGTCAGCGCACTCGGCGCGGCGGCGATCGCGCTGACGGCCATCGGTCAGTACCCGACGCTGCCCGACGCCTCCGCCGCGGTGGCGCAGATCGACGCCGTCGTCGAACCGCGAAGCGCGTCCGTGGCCGAATACGCCCGGCTGCGAACGGTTTACGAGCGGATGTACGCCGACGCGAAGAACATGCTGCACGCACTGCACGACCTACCCCAGCACGAAGGAGAACCACGATGAGAGCGGCCATGTTCTACGGGCCCGGCGAACTACGACTCGAGGACGTCGCCAGTGCCCAACCCGGCCCGGGCGAGGTGCTCGTGGAGGTCAGGGCCGCCGCGACCTGTGGCACCGACCTCAAGTCGTACCGCCGCGGACATCCGAAGCTCTTCCCCGTTCTCCCTTCGCGTTTCGGCCATGAGTTCGCCGGTGTCGTGACCGCCGTCGGCGACGGCGTGACCGACTTCTCCGTCGGGGACCGGGTCACGGCGGCCAACACGGTGCCGTGCGGCCACTGCTGGGCGTGCACCCGCAACCGCCAGAGTCTCTGCGAGAACCTCGAATTCCTCAACGGCGCGTTCGCCGAGGAGGTGATCATCCCGGCGGCCATCGTGCAGCGCAACACCTACCGGTTGCCCGACGACCTCGATTTTGCCGACGCCGCACCGCTGGAACCGTTGGCCACCGTGGTGCACGGAATGCACGAGACCGGAATCGAGCTGGGGGACACCGTGGTCGTCCACGGGGCGGGCCCCATCGGTCTGATGTTCGTACGGCTGGCGACGCTGCGGGGCGCCGACGTGATCTCGGTCGACCAGTCCTCGTGGCGGCTCGAACAGGCCAAGCGGGCCGGTGCGGTGGACACCGTCGACATCTCGGAGGTGACGGACTTCGAGGACCGCGTGGCGCTGATCAAGAGCCGCACCCCGCACGGCCGCGGCGCGGACGTCGGCATCGAGGCGGTCGGCCTGCCGCAGGTCTGGGAGCAGACGGTGCGCACTTTGCGCCCCGGTGCGACGGCGGTGCTCTTCGGCGGCACCCCCAAGGGCGCGCTCTTCTCGGTCGACTCCAGCGCCATGCACTACGAGGAGTACACGCTCAAGGGCGTCTTCCACCACACGCCGGATTTCGTCCGGGTCGCGGTGGACCTGCTCGCCAGCCGGAAGGTCGACGGATCGATGCTGATCACCGAACGCCGTCCGCTGGAGGCGCTGGTGCCCAGCCTCGAGGACATGGCCGCGGGCCGCGGTTCGAAGTACATCCTCGAACCGTGAGCGGCCAGGAACTGCGGCTGGGCCGCGAACGCCAACAGGTCGTCGACGCCTGCCGCGCCCTGAGCCGCTCGGGGCTGGTGGTGGGGACGGCGGGCAATGTGTCGGTGCGGGTCGACGACCTCGTCGTCATCTCGCCGAGCGGGGTGGACTACGAGGCGATGTCGCCGCGCGACGTCGGCATCCACGATCTCGACGGCAGCCCCGTCGACGCGGTGCTGCAGCCCTCCAGCGAGCTGGCCCTGCACCTGGCCGTTTACCGGGGGTCGAGCCACACCGCCGTCGTGCACACCCACGCCCCGGCCTCGACCGCGGCGTCGACGGTGTTCGACGTGCTGCCCGCGTCGCACTACTACGCGGCGTTGTTCGGCGGTGCGGTGCGCGTCGCGCCCTACGCCACGTTCGGCACCCAGCAGCTCGCCGACAACGTCACCGCCGCGCTCGTCGACCGCACCGCCGCGCTGATGGGCAATCACGGTGCCGTGCTGGTCGGCCGGTCGCTGCCCAAGGTGCTCGACATGGTGCCCTACCTCGAGTACCTCTGCGATGTGCAGCTGCGGGCGATGGCCAGCGGCGCCGAGGTCCGCGTCCTCAGCGACGACGAGATCGCCGAGGTCGGCCGCAGGCTGGCCGGTTACGGCCAGCAGGCCACGGGCGCGGGCGCCCAATCGGGTCCGGGCGCGGGCGCCCAATCAGGCACCGGTGGGGCGGCCGCCGAGCAGGACTGAGCGCGGCCATGCACCCGCGGTCATGACACGATGGCAGCGAATGCCGCGCCGACAACAGGAGACTCGCGATGGAGCCCACTTTCTCGCTCGACCTTCCCGAGGACGTCGTCTCGGTGCGCGACTGGGTGCACGAGTTCGCCCGTGACGTGGTCCGGCCCGCCGCCGCCGAATGGGACGAGCGCGAGGAGACCCCGTGGCCGATCATCGAGGAGGCCGCCAAGGTCGGGCTCTACACCCCGGAACTGTTCGCCCAGATGGCCGGTGAGAGCAGCGGTATCGGGCTGATCACCGTGTTCGAGGAACTGTTCTGGGGCGACGCCGGCATCGCGCTGTCGATCCTGGCGACCGGACTCGCCGCCGCGGCGCTGGCGTCGAACGGGACACCGCAACAGATCGGGGACTGGCTGCCCGCGATGTTCGGCACCCCGGGCGACACCAAGGTCGCCGCGTTCTGTTCGTCGGAACCCGGCGCCGGTTCGGACGTGGGAGCGGTGCGCACGCGCGCGGTCTACGACGAAGCCGCCGACGAATGGGTGCTCAACGGCACCAAGACCTGGGCCACCAACGGCGGCATCGCCAACGTCCACGTGGTCGTCGCCTCCGTGTACCCCGACCTGGGCACCCGCGGGCAGGCCAGCTTCATCATCCCGCCGGGCACCAAGGGCCTCTCGCAGGGACAGAAGTTCAAGAAGCACGGCATCCGCGCCTCACACACCGCCGAGGTGGTCCTCGACAACGTCCGCATCCCGGGGGAGCTGATCCTCGGCGGGCGGGAGAAGTTCGAACAGCGGATGGCGCGGGCCAAGGAGGGACAGCGCACCGCAAGCCAGGCCGCGATGGCGACGTTCGAGCGCACCCGGCCGTTCGTCGGGGCGATGGCGCTGGGCGTCGCGCGTGCGGCTTACGAGTACGCGCTCGACTACGCCTGCCAGCGTGAGCAATTCGGCCGCAAGATCGGCGAGTTCCAGGCGGTGGCGTTCAAACTCGCGGATATGAAGGCCCGCATCGACGCCTCCCGGATGCTGGTGTGGCGCGCCGGGTGGATGCACCGCAACAACAAGGCGTTCACCTCCGCCGAGGGGTCGATGGCCAAGTTGTACGCGAGCGAGACCGCCGTCTACGTCACCGACGAGGCGATCCAGATCCTCGGCGGCAACGGCTACACCCGCGACTACCCGGTGGAGCGGATGCACCGGGACGCCAAGATCTTCACGATCTTCGAGGGCACCAGTGAGATCCAGCGTCTGGTCATCGGCCGTGCGCTGACGGGTCTGCCGATCCGCTGACCGGTCGGCTCTGCCTGCGCACGTGGGCGGCGATGCGCAGATCCCGCATGCGTTCCAGGTGGGCGGTCATCAGGTCGCTCGCCGCGGCGGCGTCGTTGTCGCGGACGGCCGTCATGATCTCCTCGTGCTCGGCCAGGCCGCGACCGGCCACCTTCGGCGCTGCGTTGTCGGGGCGGTAGTCGGTGAGCATGTCGTCGAGGTGCCCGAGCGTCGATTCGATGACGTCGCTGCGGGCGGCGCCGCGCAGCGCGAGATGGAACAGCCCGTTCAGTTCGGGATAGAGGGCCGGGTCGCGTTCCTCGCGCCGCAACGTCAGGGTGTGTTCGAGCCGTTCGAGGTCGACGGCGCCGCGGCGCTGGGCCGCGAGCGCGGCGGCGCGCGCCTCGAGTGGGATACGCGCCTCGTAGATTGCGGCCACCTCCTCGGCGGAGCGCTGTCGGACAATGAACCCGCGTTCGTGGCGTTCGATGAGCCGGTCGTGTGCGAGGCGGGCCAGGGCGTCGCGCATCGGGGTGCGCGACACCCCGTAGAGCTTGCCGAGGGTGGTCTCCAGCAGCACGGTGCCGGGCTCGAAGCGGCCAGTCAGCAAATCTTGCTTGACGCGTAGGTAGTGCGCGTCGGCACGCGATACGTGTTCGCTGTCAACGTTTTTGATCACGGCGATCCTATCCTCCCTGACGTTTGACGCCCCCACAGCCAGCGTATACGCTCGCGTACGTGATGTGGCCACAGCGAACCGCGCCCCCGGCGGGTTTGCCTGCGCCGGCCGCGTCCGTCCTGCGCGCCAGGTATCTAGTGCGGCGCCGTTACGTCGACCTGCTGCTCATCAACAGCTGTCTTTGTTGTCGCTGACGCCTTGACGGGTGCCGCTGCGCGTCACGCGTGCGCGGTGTCGCCCGTCTGATCGCTTCGTTGAAACCCATCAGAGCTCGCATGCCCGCGTAGTCGTCGTCGACGGCCGCCCCGGGCGGCGTACCTCGCTCTCGAAAGGCACTGCGTCACATGACCGAATCTCGTCGTATGCACCTGGGTTTGACGATCTGGCCGACCGGGTTCCACCCCGCCGCGTGGCGGGTGCCCGGCTCGTTCCCGGACGGCAATTCGAACCCGACCCTGCTGGCCGAGGCCGCCCGCACCGCCGAACGCGGCGTCTTCGACTTCTTCTTCATCGGTGACCGCCTGGTCGGGCTGCCGGAATCGCAGTTCGCCAACCCCAATGAGGTGCTGCGGCCCGAGGCGCTGACGCTGGCGTCCTTCATCGCCGCCTCCACCAGTCGCATCGGTCTGATCACCACCGTCAACACCACGTATTCCGACCCCTACAACGTCGCCCGCGCCACCGCCACCATCGATCACCTCAGCGGCGGCCGGGTCGGGTTGAACATCGTCACCGGCAAGAACGTCGAGGCCGCCCGCAACTTCGGGCGAGATCAGCACTGGGACAACGAACGTCGCTACGACTGGGCGTCGGAGTACATCCAGGTGCTGCAGTTGTTGTGGGACAGTTGGGAAGACGACGCACGTGTCGCCGACGGCGTCACCGGACAGTTCGTCAACCCCCACCGCGTGCACCGCATCGACTTCCGCGGCGAGTTCTTCTCCGTCGACGGGCCGTTGAACGTCGAACGGCCAGTGCAGGGGCTGCTGCCCATCGTCAACGCCGGCGCGTCGGAACGCTCCCGCGAACTCGGCGCGCAGTACTCCGACCTGCGGTTCACCAACTCCTCAACCCTCGGTCTCGATGGCGCCCGCGCCTACTACGCCGACCTCAAGGCGCGGCTGCCCCGATACGGCCGCCGGCCCGACGATCAGCTCATCATCCCCGGTGTGGCGGTGTACGTCGAGGAGACGAAATCGGCTGCCCACGCCGCTTATACGGATCTCCAGCGGCGGCTCAACACCGGCGCGAAGGGACGCGCACAGCTCTCGGAGGCCCTCGGTGTCGACCTCTCGGCGGTGCCGGGGGAGACGGCTCTGGCCGATGTGGTCGACGTGGCCGCGCTGACCGGGTCGGCGCGCGCGGTGGTCGATTCGGCGGCGACGCTCTACGGTCACGACCGCGCGACCGTCGCCGAGGTGACCGCATCGCTGATCCGCGGCGGCATGTTCAAGGAGGTGGTGGGTTCACCGACGGACGTCGCCGACGTCCTCGAGGAGTGGTTCACCACCGGGGCGGCCGACGGGTTCATGATCTTCCCACCCCGAGTGCCCTACGGCATCGGCGCGTTCGTCGACCTGGTGGTGCCCGAGTTGCAGCGCCGCGGTCTGCACCGCCGGGAGTACGCGGGGTCGACGCTGCGTGACCACCTCGGACTGTCCCGGCCGCAGAACCGTTTCACCGCAGGCGAATTCCACACCGTGGGAGCGGCGACGTGACCGCGCGGGTCTTCGTCGCCGCCGACACGCTCGCCGCGCGGCTCGCCGCCGGCGACGACGTACGCGTGCTGGAGGTCCGCCGTGACGACACCGCACCGGTGCCCGGCCACATCCCGGGTGCGGTCCCGGTGAGCCTGGTCGACGATCTGGCCCGCCCCGGTGCGCCGGCCACCGCGGGCCGCAGGCCGCTGCCCGACATCGCGGATCTGCAACGCGCCGTGCGTCGTTGGGGTATCGGCGCTCGCACCGCGGTGGTGGTCTACGACCATGACCTGGATTTCGCGTCGGCGCGCGGGTGGTGGGTGCTGCGGTGGGCCGGGCTCGACGACGTGACCATCCTGGACGGCGGCTGGCCCGCCTGGAGGCGCGCAGGGCATCCCGCCGGGGGCCTCGCCGGTGACCTCCCCGAGGGCGACGCGACGCTGCGGCCCGGCGGGTTGCCCCAACTCGACGCCGACCACGCCGCACGACTCGCGGACGCGGGTGCCCTGATCGACGCCCGCGGCGCCGACGCCTTCGACAAGGGCCACATCCCCGGCGCCCGCAACGTGAGTTCGGCCGCGACGCTGACCGCTGACGGCACGCTGGCGGATGCGGACGTGATCCGCGGCCTCTACGGACTGGATTCCGGCGAGGTGCCCGGACTCTACTGCGGTGGGGGTGTCGCGGGGGCCCACGCGGTCGCGGTGCTCGCCCATCACGGTGTGACCGCACCGCTGTTCGTCGGGTCGTTCTCCGCGTGGAGCGCCGACCCGCAGCGCCCCGTCGAGACCCGCACCGGGCTGCGCACCTCATGACCGCCACCCGTGGTCGCGCCCGCCTCGTCCGGCCCCGCAGGCCCACCGAGGCCGGCGATGCGGTGAGCCGCGCCGACAGGCGGGACGCCAGGCGTCAACGCCGGATCATCCTGCTCGGACGCATCGGGATCGCCGTGCTGTTCGTGGGTGGGTGGCAGCTCGCATCGGACCGGCTGATCTCCGCGTTCTACGTGTCCTCACCCGCGGCAGTGGTCGAGCGGCTCGGGTCACTCGTCGCCACCGGCGAATTGTGGCCGCACCTGACCCAGACTCTCGTCGAAGTCGCGCTCGGACTGCTCATCGGCGTACCGCTGGGCGCGGTGCTCGGTGTGGCACTGGGCTTCTCGACCCTGCTCGGCGGATGGCTGCTGCCCTACATGATGGCGCTCTACAGCCTGCCACGGGTGGTGCTCGCCCCGCTGTTCATCATCTGGTTCGGCGTCGGGCTGGTCTCCAAGGTCACCATGGTCGTGACAATGGTCGTCTTCGTGGTGTTCTACAACGTCTACCAGGGCGTCCAGGAGATCGAGCGGGACCTGTTGGACGTCGCCAAATCGCTGCGCGCCAACAAATTCCAGACGCTGCGCTGGATCGTGCTGCCGTCGCTGGTGCCGTGGCTGATCACCGGGCTGCGGTTGTCGATCGGGATCGCCCTCATCGGCGCGGTGATCGCCGAGCTGATCGCGGCCAGCCAGGGGCTCGGCTACTACATCAAGTACTCGTCGAACCTCCTCGACGTCACGGGGGTGTTCGCGGGTCTGGCCGTCATCACCGTCGTCGCCATCACGCTCGAACAACTCCTCAAACGCCTCGAACGCCGCGTCGCACCGCGGTGACCACCCCCCTCGGAAGACCCTTCGGAAGGACTCCCATGCCCTCGACCCGTTTCCGGCGCCTCGCCGCGCTCCTCGCCGCCACCACCGCGGTCAGCGCGGGCTGCGCGGGCGCCTCCGACGACGACGCCTCCACGCTGAAGGTCGGCATCGTGTGCGGCGGCATCAGCCTGGCCGCACTGACCATCGACGAGGGCAAGATCGACGGCGTCGACGCGGAGCAGGTGTGCTTCGACAGCGGGTCGGATGCGGTCCAGGCGCTCAGCGGCGGCAGCATCGACGCATTCATCGGCGCGGGGGAGCACGTGGTGCGCAACCGCATCAAAGGCCTCGACGTGACCGGATACGCAGTGCTCAGCCACACCCCGCCGTACTCGTTGGTCAGCAGCAACAACGCCCCCGTGCGGGAGGTGTCCGACCTCGCGGGCAAGACCGTCGCGGTCACCGCACCCGGCAGCCTGTCGGACACCGAACTGCAGCGCGCCGCAGCCGAATCCGACGTCGCCTACGACAGCATCCGGGTGATCGGGGCGGGCACCGGCGCCACCATGCAGGCGACCATCGAGAAGGGCGGCGCCGCCGCAGGCATGGTCAGCGATCCCACGCTGACCACCATGCTGCAGTCGGGGAACTTCACACTGACCTGGAAACCCGAATTCCTCTACATCGCATTGGCGGTCATCGCCAAGAAGTCCTGGGTCGACGCCCACCGCGACACGCTCAAAGCCTTCGTGCAGGGCGTGCGCGCCACCCAGGAACGTTCGCTCGCCGATCTGCCCGCCGCCGTCGACGTCGCCACCAAGCAGGCCCCGGGTCTCGACGAGACCGTGCTCGAGGAGGTCGTCAAGACCACGCTCGAGCAGGCGCCCGAGGGTCTCGTCGTCCCCGAATCCACCTACGCCGACACCGTCGCGCTGCTCGAGGAAGTCGGTCAGGTCGAGGCGGGCAAGGCGCCCGCCTTCGGTGCGGCGTTCGACTTCTCGCTGCTGGAATCGCCGTGAGCGGCATCGACTTCCGCGGTACGCAGATCACCTACCGCACCCGCACCGGACGCAGGCTCGCCGTGGAACGGGCCGACCTGACCGTCGCGTCGGGGGAGTTCCTGGCGCTGGTCGGTCCGAGCGGGTGCGGGAAGTCCACGCTGCTCAAGGCGGCGGCCGGGCTCGTCGCGCCGACGGCCGGACAGGTGCTGGTCGGCGGGGCCCCGGTGGGCGAATCGACGGCCAGAGTCGGCATGGTCTTCCAGAACGACGCGCTGCTGCCGTGGCGATCGGTCGTCGACAACGTACGTCTGCCGTTGCAGATCGACGGCGGGCGGCGCACCGGTCAGGACCAGCGGATCGCCGAACTGCTCGACCTCGTCGGCCTCTCCGACTTCGGGGACTACCTGCCCCGGCAGCTGTCCGGGGGGATGCGCAAACGCGTGGCCCTGGCCCGCACGCTGGCATCGGAGCCCACGGTGTTCCTGATGGACGAACCGTTCGGCCCGCTCGACGCGCTGACCCGCCGCGAGATCAGCGCGGACTTCCTCGCACTGTGGGAGAGGTTGCGCACCACCGTCGTCTTCGTCACCCACGACGTCGACGAGGCATTGCTGCTCGCGGATCGCGTGGCAGTGATGAGCCCGTCACCGGGACGCATCGTCGAGGAGTTCGTCAACCCCCTCGACCGACCGCGCGACATCCGCGAACTGCGGTTCACCGCCGAGTACCACCACCTCTACGACGCGGTCTCCGACGCGCTCGGGGTGGCGTGACTCAGGAGTATGCGGGATAAGGGTTGGCGCGCAACACTTTCGCGAGGTGCACCGCGTTGCGGGCGGCGTTCTTCGTGGTGCTCGCAACGGCCTCCGGGGTCTCGTCGAGGTCCTTGAAGTCCCGGCCGCCCATCGCCTCGTCGTTCCAGTAGGTGCAGCCCTGGGCGGCGATGCTGAACCCGATGTCGTTGAGCGCCTGGAACAGATCGGCGACGATCTTGTGCGCGCCGTCCTCGTTGCCGACGACCGCGGCGAGCGCCACCTTGCCGACCTGGCGGGGCCGTCCCGCGTCGTCGGTCTCGGACAGTTCGGCGTCGAGGCGTTCGAGGACGCGCTGCGCGATGCTCGACATGTGTCCCACCCAGGTCGGCGTGGCGATGACGAGGATGTCGGCGGCGACGATCTTCTCGAGGATCGCGGGCCACTCGTCCCCGTCACCCATGTCGGCCTCGACACCGGGCAGCAGGTTGTGGTCGACGCAGCGCACGGATTCGCACTGCACCCCCGACTCCCGCATGGCGTCGAGCAGTTGGTCGGCGATCACCGCGCTGCTCGACGGGGCCGGGCTGGGTTTGAGGCTGCAGGTCAGGGCCAGCGCGCGCAGGGGAGCGTTCTGTTCGGATGAGGTCATGGCGGTCGACTACCCGTCGCCGTCGCGGGGAAACGGGGCCGCGGTGGGCGTCACCGGCCGGTCATGGCCGGTTGTGCGACGATGCCGGAATGAGCGAACATCCGTTCCACTTCGAACCCAGCGACGACGGCGCGTTCCTGCCGACCCGGTTCGCGCAGAGTCACTGGGGCGATGACCACCTGAACGGACCCGCGGTCGTCGGGCTGGCGGCCCGCGTGCTCGAGTCGGAGTACGGCCACGACGAATTCCTGCCCACGCGGCTGACGGTCGACCTGTTCAAGGCCGCACGCGGCGTCCGCACGACGGCGAAGACGAACCTGCTGCGCGACGGCAGGCGGATCCGCAACAGCGAATGCGAGCTCGTGCAGGACGGCGTCACCGTCGCCCGGGCCACCCTGGTGCAGTACCGGCGCGCCGAGGCGCCGCGCGGTGCGGAGTGGGTCGCTCCCGGCCCGTACGAGGTCCCGCCCGAGGTCGATCCGGCACGGATGATCCACCTCGGCAGCGACGGGTTGGGCTGGACCAACGCGATCGTCGACCACCAGAACACCGCCCGCAAACGCACCTGGAGTCGCGCGGTGCAGGTGGTCGCCGGCTCCGGGAACTCCCCGTTCGTCGACGCGGTGATGGCCGCCGAGGGCACCAGCCTGGTCACCAACCTCGGTACGGCCGGGGTGGGGTACATCAACGGTGACCTCACGGTGGCGCTGTCCCGCCTGCCGGTCGACGAGTGGGTCGGGGTGCAGGCGGATTCGCACTGGGTCGCCGACGGCGTCTCGGTGGGCACCGCGACGCTCTACGACCGGGCGGGCGCGTTCGGCGCGGGCATGGTGACCGCCGTGAGCAACCCGGCCGCCCAGATCGACTTCTCCGCCGACCCCTTTCCGTCCAGGACGCACTGACCTCCACGTAGGGTTTGGCACGTGGATCTGCTGCTCGGTATCGACATCGGGACGGGGAGCACCAAGGGCGTACTCGTCGACGTGAGCGGTTCGCTCATCGCGTCGGAGACCATCGCCCACGCGATGAGCCTGCCGCGGCCCGGCTGGGCCGAAGCCGACGCCGAGGGTATGTGGTGGCGGGAGGTCTGCCGCATCAGCGCCGCGCTGATGGCGCAGGTGCCCGCCGGCGGGACGGTCGCCGGGATGTGCGTGAGCGGGGTGGGGCCGTGCCTGGTCCTCTGCGACGATCAGCTGCGACCGCTGCGGCCGGCCATCCTGTACGGGGTCGACACCCGGGCTACCGCGGAAATCGAGGCGCTGACAACCGAATTCGGTGAGGAGAACATCCTCGAGCGGGCGGGCACATTGCTCTCCAGCCAGGCCGTCGGCCCGAAGATCGAGTGGGTACGCAACCACGAACCCGAGGTGTTCGACCGTGCCACCGGCTGGTACGGGTCGAACTCCTACATTGCCGCCAAGCTGACCGGTGAATACATCATCGACCACCACACCGCCAGCCAGTGCGATCCGCTCTATTGCACCCGCCGCTTCGAGTGGAACGACGACTGGGCCAAGCGGATCTGCGGTGAGCTGCCGCTGCCGCGGCTGGTGTGGCCGAGCGACGTCGTGGGCACGGTCACCGCCGAAGCGGCCGCGGCGACCGGCGTCCCCGCAGGCACCCCCGTGGCCGCGGGCACGATCGACGCCTACTCCGAGGCGTTCTCGGTCGGCGTGCGCCGGCCCGGCGACCAGATGCTGATGTACGGCTCGACGATGTTCCTCGTCCAGGTCATCGACGAGTACTTCAGCGATCCGACGCTGTGGACCACCACCGGAGTGGAACCGGGCAGCCTGGCGCTGGCCGCGGGCACGTCGACGGCGGGCAGTCTCATCGGCTGGCTCCAGGCGACCACCGGTGGGGCGTCGTTCGAGGAGTTGACGGCCGAGGCCGCGGCGGTGCCACCGGGCAGCGAGGGGCTGTTGATGCTGCCGTACCTCGCCGGTGAGCGCACCCCGGTGTTCGACCCGCGCGCCCGCGGCGTGGTGGCCGGCCTGACCCTGCGGCACGGCCGCGGTCACCTGTTCCGCGCGGCCTACGAGGGCATCTCGTTCGGGATCCGGCAGATCCTCGAACGGTTCGACGACGCGCACTCCGCGGTCCGGACCGTAGCCGTCGGCGGTGGGCTGCGCAGCCCGGTGTGGGCGCAGGCGCTCAGCGACATCACCGGCCGGCCCCAGTTGGTGCCCGAACAGGCGATCGGCGCGAGCTACGGTGACGCGCTGCTCGCCGCGATCGGTACGGGTCTGGTGGAGCCGAGCACCGACTGGGCGAAGATCGCCCGCGTGATCGAGCCGGACCCCCAGCGACAGGCCCTCTACGACGACCTTTACGGGACGTGGCTCGAGCTGTATCCGGCGACCCGCCCGCAGGTGCACCGGCTGTCGGCGCTCGACCCGGACTGAGTCAGCCCCCGACGCTCTCCAGGATCGCCGCCGCGGTCGCCGGATCGGTGACCAGCTGGTTGAAGTAGCCGCCCAGGGCGCCCGCCACGATCGAGGCCACCTTGTCGGTGCCGACGGCCACCGCGATCGTGACCGGGATGTGGCGCAGCGCCTCGAGTTCGACGGCGATCAACCGGTCGCTGCCCTCGAAGTCGACCTCGTTGCCGTCGCGGTCGTAGAAGCGCGAGCACACGTCCCCGACGGCCCCGCGCAGCGAGTTCGACCGGGTCGGCACGAATTGCGGGATGTCCGAACGCATCAGCGGGGGCGCGCCGACGCCCATGAGTGCGCATCGGGCGTGCGGCCACAGGTGCAGGACGCGCTGGATGCTCGGATCGTTGAGCAGCGACGGGTACAGATCCGGACCCGGCAGCGCCGGCGCGAACAGATAATTCGGCCTGCCGTTGACCCGGTTGGCGACCCGGCGGGTGATCTCGTTGGTCTGATACCACTCCTCGGGCTGGTCGTTGCCGCCGACGGTGGGCGCGACGAGAACCCCGGGCAGCGGGACGAGGTCGTATTGGGCGACCTCGTACACCGTGCGGCCGGACGACACCAGCAACACGTCGCCGGGTAGCAGACCAGCCCCCGACAGCGCCCGGCCGACGGCCGGCGCCAGCGCGGCGCCCATCACGTCGACCACTCCGCGTCCCGGCCCGGGGCTGGGCAGTGGATGGCTGAGGAACACCGTCGTCAGCGACAGCGCGCGGGCGACCCGGTCGGCGAGGTCGCCGGAGATCAGTTCGGCCGGCGGCACCACCTCGATGCGCACGATGCCGCGGCGTTTGGCCTCGGCGAGCAGGCGGCTGACCGTGGCGCGGCTGGTGCCGAGCTGTGAGGCGACCTCCGCCTGGGTGGCGTCTTCGGTGTAGTAGAGCTTCGCCGCGGCATACAGCAGCGAAGCCGGGAAATGGCCTTCGTCGGCGTCCGACGCGGGGGCGTCGACACCGGGAGGGGGTGAGGGCTGTGCGGACCGGGGCACGTCAGAGAGTATGACATTGAACACCGGACACTGAACAGATTTTCTCTGAACAGATGTTCTGGACAGATGTGCACCCGGTTGGCTACTGTGAGCGCAGCCACACAGGAGGAGCCGTTTGATGACCGATCAGATCCCGGAGAAGATGCAGGCAGTGGTCTGTCACGGGCCCCGTGACTACCGCCTCGAGGAGATCGCGGTGCCGCAGCGCGGACCCGGTGAGGCGCTGATCCGCGTCGAAGCCGTCGGCATCTGCGCCAGCGACCTGAAGTGCTACCACGGCGCGGCGAAATTCTGGGGCGACGAGAACCGCCCCGCCTGGGCCGAGACCGAGGTCATCCCGGGCCACGAATTCGTCGGCACCGTCGTGGAACTCGACGACGAGGCCGCCCAGCGGTGGGGGATCGCGGTCGGTGATCGGGTGGTCTCCGAGCAGATCGTGCCGTGCTGGGAGTGCCGCTTCTGCAAGCGCGGTCAGTACCACATGTGCCAGCCCCACGACCTGTACGGCTTCAAGCGCCGCACCCCCGGCGCGATGGCGAGCTACATGGTCTATCCCGCGGAAGCCTTGGTGCACAAGGTGTCCAAGGATGTCAAGCCTCAGCACGCCGCATTCGCCGAACCGCTGTCGTGCTCGCTACACGCCGTCGAGCGCGCCCAGATCACGTTCGAGGACACCGTCGTGGTGGCCGGCTGCGGACCGATCGGGCTCGGCATGATCGCCGGCGCCCGCGCCAAGAACCCCATGCGCGTCATCGCGCTCGACATGGCGCCGGAGAAGCTCAAGCTCGCCGAGAAGTGCGGTGCCGACCTCACGATCAACATCGCCGAACAGGACGCCGAGAAGATCGTCAAGGAGCTCACCGACGGGTACGGCGCCGATGTGTACCTCGAGGGCACCGGCCACACCTCGGCCGTGCCGCAGGGCCTCAACCTGCTGCGCAAGCTCGGACGGTACGTCGAGTACGGCGTCTTCGGCAGCGACGTGACGGTGGACTGGAGCATCATCAGCGACGACAAGGAACTCGACGTCCTCGGCGCTCATCTCGGGCCGTACTGCTGGCCCGCCGCCATCAAGATGATCGAGTCCGGCGTCCTGCCGATGGACGAGATCTGCACACATCAGTTGCCGCTCACCGACTTCCAGAAAGGCCTCGATCTGGTCGCCAGCGGCAAAGAGTCGGTCAAGGTCTCGCTGATCCCTGCCTGAAACCGGAAGGTTCCCACCACATGAGTCGAGATCGGGTCGCACAGCACCGTCAGCTGTCGCGCCGGAACATGCTGGCCGCCATGGGTATTGCCGGCGCGGCGGCCGCGAGCCTGCCGGTCCTGTCGGCCTGCGGCGTCGGCGGTAAGGCCAGCGCGCCGAACGGGGCGTCGGAGGTCACGGGAGGCTTCGACTGGCGGAAGGCCAGCGGGTCGACCATCAACATCCTGCAGACCCCGCACCCCTATCAGCAGTCGTATCAGCCGTTGCTCAAGGAGTTCACCGAGCTGACCGGCATCAACGTCAACGTCGACCTGGTGCCCGAGGCGGACTACTTCACCAAGCTCAACACCGAGCTGGCAGGCGGCACCGGTAAGCACGACGCCTTCATGCTCGGCGCCTACTTCATCTGGCAGTACGGGCCGCCCGGGTGGATCGAGGACCTCAACCCGTGGCTGCAGAACACCTCGGCCACCAACGCCGAGTACGACTTCGAGGACATCTTCGAAGGTCTGCGCACCTCCACCCGGTGGGACTTCGAACTCGGCAATCCGCTGGGCACCGGTGGGCAGTGGGCCATCCCGTGGGGTTTCGAGAACAATGTCGTCGCCTACAACAAGGCGTACTTCGACCGGCGCGGGATCAAGAAGCTGCCCGACAACTTCGACGACTTCATCCAGCTCGCTGTCGATCTCACCGACCGCTCCGAGAACCGGTACGGCATCGCCACCCGCGGATCCAAGTCGTGGGCCACGATCCACCCCGGGTTCATGACGCAGTACGTCCGCGAGGGCGCCGTCGACTACACCTTCGACGGCCGCGAACTGGTCGCCGAGATGGACAGCGACAAGGCGGTCGAGTTCACCGAGAAGTGGATCCGGATGCAGCACGAGGCCGGCCCCACGTCGTGGACCACCTACGACTATCCCAACGCCACCGGCGATCTCGGTGACGGCAAGGCGATGATGGTGTACGACGCCGACAGCGCGACGTATCCGAAGAACAAGCCGGGCGCCAGCGCGCAGGCGGGCAACCTCGGCTGGTACCCCGGCCCGGCCGGACCCGACGGCAACTACAAGACCAACCTGTGGACGTGGACGTGGGCGATGAACGCCAACTCCCGCAACAAGTTGCCTGCCTGGCTGTTCATCCAGTGGGCCACCGGCAAGGAGTCCATGAACAAGGCCGTCGAGGGCGGGATCTACGCCGATCCGGTGCGGCAGTCGGTATTCGACACCACGTTCAAGCGGATCGCCGCCGACCAGTACGGCTACCTCGAGACGTTCGAGACCGTGATCCCCAGCTCGAAGATCCAGTTCACCCCGCAGAAGAAGTTCTTCGACACCACGAAGGACTGGGCCGTTGCGCTGCAGGACATCTACGGCGGTGACGATGCGGCGTCCCGGCTGCGCAGCCTCGCCAAGACCAACACCTCCAAGGTCAACCTCTAGGAGCTGGTACTCATGACCACTCAGACGTCCAAGGCCCCGGAGGCATCGTCGCGCCCACCGGTGCAGGGCCAGGACCGCGCACTGCCCGAGGTGCCGTCGTGGCGGCGCAAACTGCGGCCCTACCTGCTGTCGATACCCGCGCTGGTGATCGTCATCGGGATCCTCTACCCGTTCTTCGTCGGCGCGTACTACGCGTTCCTGAATTATGCGGCGGTGAACCCGAATCCGCACTTCGTGTGGTTCGAGAACTTCGCCTCCGTGCTCGGCGACCAGATCTTCTGGTCGAGTGTGAAGGTCACCGCGATCTTCGCGATCGTGGCCACCGCCGTCGAGACGGTGCTGGGGGTCGGGCTGGCGCTGCTGCTCAACCGGTCCAGCATCATCGGCAGGATCTTCGAGAAGGTGCTCATCCTGCCGCTGATGATCGCGCCCGTGATCGCGGGCGTGATCTGGAAGCTGATGTTCAACCCGCAGTTCGGCATCCTCAATCACGTTCTGGGACTGGGTAACACGTTCGACTGGCTGTCTTCGGACAACGCCCTGTGGTCGGTGATCCTGGTCGACCTGTGGATCTTCACCCCGTTCGTGGCGATCCTCGTGCTCGCCGGTATCCGCTCGCTGCCGAAGGAACCGTTCGAGGCGTCCGAGGTCGACGGCGCCAACTGGTTCTACATGTTCCGCAAGCTGATGCTGCCGATGCTGTGGCCCTACATCCTGGTCGCGGTGATCTTCCGGTTCATGGACAACCTCAAGGTGTTCGACCACATCTACGTGCTGACCGCGGGCGGGCCCGGCGTGGCCACCCGCACGTTGCAGATCGGCGCGTTCGAGGACTCGATCATCAACCTCGACTACTCGCGCGGCAGCACCTACATGCTGCTGCTCTGGATCATCGTGTTCATCACCGCGCGCTACCTCGTCAGCGTGCTCGGCAAAGCGCAGCGCCGTGCTGCCGGAGCGGAGTCGTAACCATGGCCCTTCAGAGAACCGAGTTGATGCCCGGGCAGAAGCGGTTGTCCATCGGATCGGTCGCCGCCGACGTCGGTCTGGTGTTCTGGTTCCTGTTCTCGCTGTTCCCGATCTTCTGGATGCTGATGCTGGCATTGAAGAACGCCGAAGAGCAGACCACGACGTACTTCGCGTTCAGTCCGACCTGGTCGAACTTCGCCACGGTGTTGTCCGACAAGGGCACCCAGATGACCAGCGTCGACTTCAAGACCTCGCTGCTGACCAGCCTGATCAACTGCGGTGGCGCGGTGATCGTGTCGTTGGTGATCGGTATCCCGGCCGCCTACGCCGCGGGCCGCTGGCAGTACAAGGGCAGCAACGACCTGATGTTCCAGATGCTGTCGTTCCGGTTCGCCCCGGAACTGATGGTGATCGTGCCGCTGTTCGTGATCTACAACCAGATCGGCCTGTTCGACACCAAGGTCGGCATGATCTGGGTGCTGCAGCTGGTGACGATGCCGCTGGTGGTGTGGATTCTGCGGTCCTACTTCCAGGACCTGCCCGAGGATCTCGAACAAGCCGCACTGCTCGACGGCTACACCCGCAGGCGGGCGTTCGTCATGGTGGCGTTGCCGATCGTGCGTCCGGGCATCGCGGCCGCCGCGCTGCTGGCGTTCATCTTCGCGTGGAACAACTACGTGTTCCCGCTCATCCTGGCCGACACCAATGCCGGCACCGTCACGGTCGCGATCACGAAGTTCCTCGGCGGCGGCGGCCAGGCGTACTACAACCTCACGGCCGCGGCGGCACTGATCGCGGCTCTCCCGCCCCTGATCCTGGCGCTGACCATTCAGCGCTACCTGGTACGGGGCCTGTCGTTCGGGGCGGTGAAAGCCTGATGGCCACGGTATCTGTAGCCGATCTGCACAAGACCTACGGCAAGACGCGCGCCGTCGACGGGTTGACCGTCGACATCGGCGACGGCGAGTTCTTCGTCATCCTGGGGCCGAGCGGCGCCGGCAAGACCACGACGCTGAAGTCCGTCGCGGGGCTGGTCGACATCGACGCCGGGACCGTCCACATCGGCGGCCGCGACGTCACCCGCGTCGAGCCCTACCACCGCAACGTCGCGATGGCGTTCGAGAGCTACGCGCTGTATCCGCAGAAGACGGTCCGCGAGAACCTGGCGTCACCGCTGAAATCCGGTCGCACGGGCCGGTATTCGGACGCCGAGCAGACCGAGCGGATCGACCAGGTGACCACCACGCTGGGCATCAACCACCTGTTGAACCGGTATCCCCGGGAGCTGTCCAACGGCCAGCGGCAGCGGGTGGCGCTGGGCCGGGTGCTGGTGCGCCCGGCCGACATCTACCTGCTCGACGAACCGCTGAGCCACCTCGACGCGAAGCTGCGGGCGGCGATGCGCGCCGAACTCAAACAGCTCGGCGCGATGTCGAACACCACGACGCTCTACGTCACCCACGACTACCAGGAGGCGCTCGCCCTCGGTGACCGGATCGCGGTGATGCGCGAGGGCCGGCTGGTGCAGATCGGCACCCCGGAGGAGATCTGGCGCAGACCCGCCGACACCTTCGTCGCCAAGGCGCTCGGCCAGCCGGAGATCAACCTGCTCGACGGGGTGGTCGACGACAACCGCATCCGGCTCGGCGACGGCTCCTTCGACGTGCCGGTGCCCCCCGACGCCCGCTGCGAGCGGGGCGACCGGGTGCGGGTCGGCCTGCGGCCCAGCGAGATCCGCGTGGTGCCCGACAGCGCAAGCGAGGCGGGACTGCGCGGCAAGGTCGTCCTGGCCGAGCGGCTCGGCCGCAACATCGAACTCACCGTCGACGTCGCGGGCGTACCGCTGATCGTCCTGGCGTCCGGACGCGAGGGCGTCGAGGAGGGCGCCCAGGTCGCGATGACGGTGACCCCATCGGATGTGCACGTCTTCGCCGCAGGCGACGGCGACACCCCGCGGACGTCGGCGGACAAGACACTGGAGGCGGCGCAGTGACCACGGTCGAAGCCACGAAGACCCAGACGGCGCAGAGCCTGACCCTGACCGACCTGGTGAAGACCTACGCCTCGCGCGGGCGGGAGAGCGTCACCGCGGTCAAGGGCATCGACCTCGCCATCGAACCCGGTGAACTGATCGCCCTGCTGGGACCGTCCGGCTGCGGCAAGACCACCACGCTGCGGATGATCGCCGGGCTCGAGACCGTCACCAGTGGTTCGATCAAGATCGGTGACCGGGAGATCTCACAATTGCCCGCCGCCAAGCGCGGAATCGGCGTCGGCTTCGAGAGCTATGCGCTGTATCCGCCGCTGTCGGTGCGGGAGAACCTGCTCTACGGGCTGAAGGCGCGCAAGGTCAAAGGCGCCGAGCAGATGGTGGATTCGATCAGCCGTCGCCTCGAGATGGACGACCTGATGAACCTGCGGCCCGCGGGGCTGTCCAGCGGTCAGAAGCAGCGGGTCGCGCTGGCCCGTGCGCTCGTGCGCAACCCACCGGTGCTGCTGCTCGACGAACCGCTCAGCCACCTCGACGCATCCGCTCGTCAGCGGGTGCGCCGCGAACTCAAAGTGCTGCAGCGCGAATTCGGGTACACCACGATCGTGGTCACCCACGATCAGGTCGAGGCGCTGTCGCTGGCGGACCGGCTGGCCGTGATGGACGCCGGCGTGGTGCAGCAGTTCGGCACCCCCGACGAGGTCTTCGACGATCCGGCGAACCTGTTCGTCGCGCAGTTCGTGGGCGAGCCCCAGATCAACGTGCTGCCCGGCGTGGCCATCGTGCGTGACGGCCGGGTCAGCGTCCAGATCGGCGAGGGCGCGGGCAGCCTCGACACCGCGGTGACCGGGATCGGCGACGGCACCGCTGTCACGGTGGGGCTGCGGCCGCAGGACTGCGCGATCGCCGGCGACACCGGACGCGGAATAGCCACCACCGTCGCCTATTTCGAGCATCTGCTGGAATTCGGTCTGGCCACCAGCACGGTGCGCGGCCTCGAAGACGGCATCGTCGTGCAGACGCCGGCCGCCGACACCTACGAACCCGAGCAGCAGGTGGTCGTGACGGCGCCGCCGGAGCGGGTCTATCTGTTCGACGTCGAGACCGGGGAGCGCCTGCGGTGACCAAACTGTTCAACGATCCGGCCCGGTTCACCGAGGACATGCTCGTCGGATTCCTCGATGCGAACTCCCGCTACGTCGTCGGGGTGCCCGGCGGTGTGGTGCGCGCCCGCGAGACCCGCCCCGGCAAGGTGGCGGTCGTCATCGGCGGCGGTTCCGGACACTATCCGGCGTTCTGCGGCACCGTCGGCGCCGGTTTCGCCGACGGCGCGGTGGTCGGCAACATCTTCACCTCGCCGTCCACCGAAGAGGCCGCATCGGTGGCCCGCGCCGCGCACGGTGACGCGGGTGTCCTGCTCATCACCGGCAACTACGCCGGTGACGTGATGAACTTCGGGCTCGCGGTCACGCAACTCAAGGGTGAGGGCATCGACGCGCACTACTTCGCCGTCACCGACGACATCGCCAGCGCACCAAAGGGCGAAGAGGCCAAACGACGCGGTATCGCAGGCGATTTCACCGTCTTCAAGTGCGCATCGGCCGCCGCCGAGGAGGGCCTGGACCTCGCGGGCGTGATCCGCGTCGCCGAAGCGTCCAATGCGGCGACCCGCACGCTCGGCGTCGCCTTCGACGGCTGCACACTGCCGGGGGCCGACCATCCGCTGTTCACCGTCCCGGACGGGCAGATGGGCGTCGGACTGGGCATCCACGGTGAGCCCGGCGTCGCCGAGGAGGCCATGCCGACCGCCGCCGACCTGGCCGCGACCCTGGTCGACGGTGTGCTCGGCGACACCCCGGCGAACACCGACACCAAACGGATCGCGGTGATCCTCAACGGTCTCGGCCGCACCAAGTACGAAGAGCTGTTCGTCGTGTGGGGTGAGGCCGCGCGACTGCTGCGTGAGCGCGGATACGAGATCGTCGAACCCGAGGTCGGCGAACTGGTCACCAGCCTCGACATGGCGGGCTGCTCGCTGACGGTGATGTGGCTCGACGAGGAACTCGAGCGGTACTGGCGCGCACCCGCCGACACCCCGGCCTACCGCAAAGGTGCAGCCGCAGTTGAGGATTCGACCCAGCGTCGCAGCGCCGACGAGGTGCGTGCCGCGGCGGCCGCGCCTGCGGTGCGCGACACCGCCGACGACGACGCGCGGGCGGGTGGCCGGACCGTCGCCGCGATCTTCGAGGCACTGGCCGCGATGCTCGCCGACGCCGAGGACGAACTCGGCCGCATCGACGCGATCGCCGGTGACGGCGACCACGGCCGCGGCATGGTGAAGGGTTCGGCCGCCGCCCGCGACGCGGCCGCCGAAGCCGTCGAGGCGGGCGCCGGACAGGGGTCGGTGCTCGCCGCCGCGGGGAAGCAGTGGGCGGCCAAGGCCGGCGGCACCTCCGGGGTGCTGTGGGGTGCGATGCTCGGCGCGCTGGGCACCCGCCTCGGGGACACCGGACGGCCGGACTCGGCGACCATCGCCGCGGGAATGCGCGACGGCTACGACGCGCTGGTACAACTGGGCGGCGCCCAGCCCGGCGACAAGACCATGCTCGACGCGCTGTTGCCGTTCGTCGAGGAACTCGAACGGCGGGTGACCGACGGCGAGCGGTGGCAGGACGCGTGGACGGCGGCCGCCGAGACGGCCGAGACCGCGGCGCGGGCCACCGCCGACCTGCGACCCAAGGTCGGCCGCGCCCGCCCGCTCGCCGAGCGCAGCGTCGGGACCCCCGACGCGGGCGCCACCTCACTGGCGATGTGCGCGCGCACCGTCGCCCAGAGCCTGACAGTGAAAGGGGACAGCACAAGATGACTGCTGAACCGACATCCGGCCTGCGCATCGTCGTCGGCTCCGACGACGCCGGCTATGAGTACAAAGAGGCGCTCAAGGGCGATCTCAAGGCCGACGACCGCGTCGCCGACGTGACCGATGTGGGAGTGGGCACCGACGAGGACACCGCCTATCCGCACATCGCGGTGGCCGCGGCCCGCATGGTGGCCGAGGGCAAGGCCGACCGCGCGCTGCTGGTGTGCGGCACCGGCCTCGGCGTGGCGATCAGCGCCAACAAGGTCCCCGGCATCCGGGCGGTGACCGCCCACGACAGCTTCTCCGTCGAGCGTTCGGTGCTGTCGAACGACGCGCAGGTGCTGTGCTTCGGACAGCGGGTCATCGGGCTGGAGCTGGCCCGTCGGCTGGCGCGCGAATGGCTCGGCTACGAATTCGATCCCAACAGCAAATCGGCCGACAAGGTCGAGGCGATCTGCGGGTACGAACCCGCCACGTCGTAGGCGGGCCGCCGGCTCATTTGAAGGTGACCGGATCGGCGATCGCGAAACAGCGCTGCGTGCTGGTCATGATCAGCACCTCGCGCACCGCGGTCGGGTCGATCTTGGGGAACTCGAACAGGCGGAGGTCGTCGCGACCCAGAACCGCCCGGTCGGCGACGTCCGTGCCGGTGGCGGTGCGCACCAGCACCGTGACGGCCGCAGGGTCGTGCGACCACACCGTCACCAACACCCCGGACCCTTCGGGCTGCCTGCCCCAGGCCTGCGACGGCGGGCACGCGGGGTCGCCCGCGGCGTTCGGCGGGAGGTCGCGGTCCGCGGCGGCGGTGGTGTGATGCTGGAGCACCGGTTCGGGAACGGCCGCCACGGGCGTGGCGACGACGTGCTCGGGAAGCGGATCGGGGTCGGGTACGGAGGCACCCAACCGGTAGCCACATGCGCTGACCGATAAGGCGGTCACGGCGACCGCGACGGTCGCCTTGCCGATGTCCACGAGTCCCCCTCGCTGCCATCCCCGACGCCCTGCGGGTACCCCGTTACCCGGGCGTCAATCTTCATCGTGCCCCGCCCCGAACGGTCGCTGCGGGTGATTCGGCAAAAATGCGTCAGTTGACGACAAAAGCCGGATCCGGAACATGCCCGGACCGGTCCCGTCGAAAAGTCGTGGACTCAACGAGGTGAGGTGCCGTATCACTACAACGATGACCACAGGCCACGCGCGCACGGGAACAGCGATGGCCGTGGCGGCGATGCTGTCGGTGCAGCTGGGCGTGGCGGTCGCCGTCGGCCTCATCGACCAGATCGGCGCCGAGGGTGCGGCCTGGCTGCGCCTGGCGTGGGCCGGCGTGCTGTTCCTGTTCTTCCTGCGGCCCCGCCGGGCGGGCTTCACCCGGCGGAGCTTCGCGGCGTGCGTGGTCCTCGGCGTGGTGACCGCCGGGGTCACCCTGCTGTTCATGGCGGCGCTCGACCGCATCCCGATGGCCACGGCCAGCGCCCTGGAGTTCCTCGGACCGCTCAGCGTGGCGGTGCTGCGGGGGAGCGGCCGCACCCGGCTGGTGTGGCCGGGGTTGGCCGCGGTCGGCGTGCTGTTGATGACCCAGCCGTGGACCGGAGCCGTCGACGTGGTCGGCGTGCTCTTCGCGCTGGCGGCCGCGGTGTGCTGGGCCGGCTACATCCTGTTGACCCAGCGGGTCGGCGATCAGGTCGCCGGGGTCAACGGGCTGGCCGTGTCGATGCCCGTCGCGGGGATCGTCGGCACGATCGTGGCCGGTCCCGCGGTGTTCGAGCGCCTCACGCCCGACCTGCTGCTGATCGGGTTGGGCCTGGCGATCCTGCTGCCGATGTTCCCGTTCGCGCTGGAGCTGCTGGCGCTGCGCCGGCTCAGCACGGCCGCGTTCGGGACGCTGATGAGCCTCGAACCGGCGTTCGCGTTGATCATCGGGTTCGTCGCACTGCAGCAGGTGCCGGGCGTCGTCGCGGTGGTGGGCATCGTGTTCGTGGTGGCCGCGGGGATCGGCGCCGCCCGCGGCGGGGCGCGCAAGACGCCGGTCCCCGCCGAGATCGGCTGACCCACCCCCGACACGAAACCGCATTCCCTGTCACCAAGCGCGCGGCTTGGCAGCAGGGAATGCGGTTTCGGCGGAGAGGTAGGGTCAGACGTCGATGCGCTTGCGGCGGTACAGCGTGCCCGCGGCCAGCAGGAGGAGGCTCACGACCAGGATCGCGGTCGCGATCACGTTGATCTGCGGCGGCACCGCGGCCTTCACCGCCGCGTTGACGTAGAGCGGATACGTCACCGTCGACCCGCTGACGAAGTACGTGATGATGAAGTCGTCGAGCGACAGCGCGAACGACAGCATCGCCGCGGCGACGATGCCGGGCACGATCAGCGGCAGCGTCACCTTGAAGAACGTCCGGGTCGGGCTGGCGCCCAGATCCATCGACGCGTCCTCCAGCGTCCAGTCGAAGCCACGCACCCGGGCGCGCACGGTCATCGCGATGAAACTGACCTCGAACGCGATGTGCGCGAGCACGATCGTGACGTAGCCCGTCGCCCAGCCGAGGTCGAGGAACAGCACGAGCAGCGAGGCGCCCATCACGACTTCGGGCGCGGTCAGCGGCAGCACCAGGAACGTGTCCACCGCGCGCTGTCCACGCCACCGCTGACGCACCAACGCGATCGCGACCAGCGTTCCCAGCACCAGCGCGATGGCCGTGGAGACCCCGGCGACGTTGAGGCTCAACTTCATCGCGTCGGTCAGCGCCGGGTACTTGAACGGATCGAGCCAGTTGTCGAGCGTGAAGCCCTGCCAGCTGTAGTTGAACTTGCCCTTCGGATCGTTGAACGAGAAGAGCACGATCACGAAGATCGGGATGAACAGGTACAGCAGTACCAGTCCGGCCACGATCCGCAGGCTCCAGTCGCCCCACTTCGGCATGCCCTTGACGGTCTTGGGCGTGGGCGGCTGCTCGGCCGCGACCGCCACCGCGGCGCCGGCTTGGGTCGTCATACGAGGTCCTCCGTGCCCAGCGCGCGGGTGTAGAGCAGCACACCGGCGAGGATGGTGCCCATCAGCAGCAGGCTCAGCGCCGCGGCCGCCGGGTAGTCCTTGACCACCAGGAACTGCTGCTGGATCACGTTGCCGATCATCGTGGTCTGCGTACTGCCGAGGTATTCGGCGTTGATGAAGTCACCCGCGGCCGGGATGAACACCAGCAGGCTGCCCGCCAGCACACCCGGAATCGACAGCGGGAAGATCACTTTCGTGAAGCTGCGGACGTTCGAGGAGTACAGGTCCTTGGACGCCTCGATGAGCCGTGCGTCGATCTTCTCCAGGCTGACGTACAGCGGCAGGATCATGAAGATGATCCAGTTGTAGATCAACCCGCCGATCACCGCCCAGCTCGTCGACAGCAGACGACCGTCGCTGGGCAGCAGTCCGATCGTGTCCAGCGCCGTGACCACCCAGCCGTCGTCGGCCAGGATCGTCTTCCACGCGATCGTGCGGATCAGGAACGTCACGAAGAACGGCAGGATCACCAGGCCGAGGAGCAGGTTCTTGAACCGCCCCGCCTTGAACGCGATCACATAGGCCAGGGGATACGCCAGCAGCAGGCAGACCACCGTCGCGGTGAACGCGTACCCGAACGACCGCAGGATCTGATCGGAGTACCTGCTGAACGCCTCACCGTAGTTCGCGAAGTCCCACGAGAAGGTCAGCGTCGGGAGGAACACCGACCCGCCCGTGGATGACAGCGACGTCCGCAACAGCGAGATGATCGGCCATACGAAGAAGATTGCGAGGTAGGCCAGCGCGGGCAGGATCATCAAATACGGGGCGATCCTGCTGCGCTGCCGGCTACTGCTGGCTACGCCTGCCATGGGTGATTCGTCAGCCTCCGGTAACCGCGGCGTACATGCTGTTGTACTCCTGGGTCTGTTCGTCGGTCAGCGCCGCCCATGACTTGAGGTTGGCCACCGTCGACTCCGGCGGGTTGATCAGCGGGTTGGACGCGACCGCCGGGTCGATCTTGTTCAGCTCGTCGGTCATGTCCGCGAGCACCGGCACGAACTGGGTGAATGCGATGAGCTTCGCGTAATTCGCCCGGTCGTACACGTAATCGATCCACGCCTCGGCCGCACTCTGGTTCTGGGTGGTGTAGGGGATCACCATGGTGTCGATGAACCAGGTGCCGCCGGCCTCGGGCACGATGAACTCGAGGTCGGGGTTGTCGGCCTTCAACTGCACCACGTCACCCGAGTACGCCTGTGCGATGGCCACGTTGCCCGCGGCGAGGTCGTCGGCGTAGTCGTTGCCGGTGAATCGGCGGATCTGGCCGGTGTCCTTCTGCTGGCGCACCAGGTCGACGGCCTTCTGTACGGTCTCGGTCGACGGCCGCTCGGGGGAGTTGCCCTGCGAGAGCATGACCATCCCCAACCCGTCCTGGGTGTCCGACAGCAGGCTGACCCGGCCCTTGAACGCCGGATCCCACAGATCCTCGATCTTGGTGATCGGCCTGCCGGTCGCGGCCTTGTTGTAGGCCAGGCCGACCATGCCGGTCATGTAGGGCGCGGTCTTGTTGCGGCCCGGGTCGATCGACGAGTTCAGCAGATCGGGCCGCAGGTTCTTCTTGTTGGGCACCCGGTCGGCACGGATTTCGTTGAGCCAGCCAAGACCGTTGATCCGGGCGGCCATGAACTCGGTCGGGATGACCAGGTCGGCACCGATGTCCTGCTTGCGCGACAGCGGCTCCTTGACCTTGGCGAACCACTCCTCGTTGTCGTTGAAGTTCTCTTTGTAGTCGACCGTGACACCCGATGCGGTCTGGAAGGCGGCGACGAACCCGTCGGCCATGTAGAGCGGCCAGTTCGAGATCCGCAGCGTGCCCGCGGCCGGACCACCGTCGTCGGCGGTCGTGGTCTGCGAGTCGCCGCCGTCTGAACCGCACGCCGCGAGGAACGACGAGCCGAGCGTCAGCGCGGCGGCCGCTGCGGCGCTGCCGCCGAGGAAGCGGCGCCGTGACGTGCGTGCGGCGGCGAGGCGGGCAGCGAACTGCGGGTCGAGCTCACGGGGCATGGCGGCTGTGCCTTTCGTAATGTGCGGAAGGGAGTCGGCGGAGCGGGACAGGGGGATCAGGACTCGTCGAGCATCTCTTCGAGATCCTCGGTGGTCGGGATGTCGGCGGCGGGCAGCACCAGCGACGCATCCGGCGACCAGCAGACGTACACCTGGTCACCCGGCCGGAGCATCGGCAGGTTCTGTTCGGGTCCGATGTGCGCGACGATCGGGGAGTCGTCGGGCGCGGCCAGCGACAGCCGGACGACGGGACCCTGGAAGGTCTGGTCGCACACGGTCGCCCGGACCGCGGTGACGTCGCCGGCGGGGGGTTCCATCGACACCCGCAGGCGCTCGGGACGCACCATCAGCGTGGCGTGCCCACCGGCCTCGATCGCGGTGTCGCCGGGTTTGGCCTTGAGCTTGCTGCCGAGCACCTCCACCTCGACGTAGTCACCGAGATGTGCGGTCAGCCGGCCCGGCCACAGGTTGGCCTGGCCGATGAAGCTCGCGACGAACACCGTCGACGGGCGGTCGTAGATCTCGGTGGGGGTGCCGATCTGTTCGACGTTGCCCGCGTTCATGACCGCGATGCGGTCACTCATCGTCAACGCCTCTTCCTGGTCGTGGGTGACGTAGATGAACGTGATGCCCACTTCGCGCTGGATCCGCTTGAGTTCGAACTGCATGGCGTGGCGCAGTTTGAGGTCGAGCGCGCCGAGCGGTTCGTCGAGCAGCAGGGCGCTGGGGTAGTTGACCAGGGCACGGGCGAGCGCAACGCGCTGCTGCTGACCGCCGGAGAGCTGTCCGGGCTTGCGTTTGGCGAAGTCGGTCAGCCGGACGACCTCGAGCAGTTCGTCGACGCGGCGTTTGACCTCGGCTTTGTCTTTCTTCATGCTGCGCGGGCCGTAGGCGACGTTGTCCCACACGCTCATGTGCGGGAACAGCGCGTAGTGCTGGAACACCGTGTTGACGTTGCGTTTGTGCGGGGGGACCCGCGAGACGTCGGTGCCTTCGAGGCGGATCGCCCCCGAGGTGGGGGTCTCGAAACCCGCGATCATGCGCAGGGTGGTGGTCTTCCCGCAGCCCGAGGGGCCCAGCATCGAGAAGAACTCACCGGAGGCGATCGAGAAATCCGCATCGGCCACGGCGACGTAGTCGGCGAACCGCTTCGTCACGTGGTCGATCTCGATGACAGCTTTGCCCTTCTTCGGGGCTGACCCGTCGACAGTCTGGTTCACCGGAGTGGTGTGTGTGCCGGTCAGAATGCGCCTCCTCAGGTCAGCCCCCGTGGACTGTGCGTAAACAATCGCCGATCCCCGCACCCTTCGCAAGTGATTCCGCACGGATTTAACATTTTTACAAAGGATTCCTGCATCGAGAGGGGGTCCTGGCAGCCGAATCCGCGCTTTGAGCAGATTGCAACAGGGCCGGTCGAGACCCTCGATCGGCGGGGGACGGGACACCACGGCCATGATCAGTTTCGCAGTGTGACGTGCGTCGCGTCCGGAAACCGCACAGCTCGTTTACCTCGACACATGCGCCGGGTAAGGAGGGGGCATGGCTTCGGTTGATGTGGCGGTCTCGTCGGACCTCACCCCCGAGAAGGCGTGGGAGTTGGCCTCCAACCTCCGCCGATTCGACGAATGGCTCACGATCTTCGGCGGCTGGCGCAGCGAGGTCCCCGCCGAGATCGAGGTCGGCACCTGTGTGTCGTCGCTGATCAAGGTCAAGGGATTCCGCAACACCATCCACTGGCGGGTCACGCGCTACGACGAACCCAAGGAGATCGAGCTGATCGGTACGGGCTTCCCGGCGATCTGCATCGCATTGTCGCTGCACGTCGAGGAGGAGACGGACGGGACCACCTTCCGCGTGGTCGCGGACCTGTCCGGCGGGCTGCTCAACACCCGGGTCGGCTCACTGGTCGCGAAGGTCATCGAATCCGACGTCCGCAAATCCGTCAGCAATCTGGCGAAGCTGCGTTAACCCCACTCGTGATTCATCTCGCGGGTGCGTGAGCGCGCCTCCTCGTCGATCGGTTTCGGTCGGGTGCGGGTGAGCGCGATGAGCGTCATCGCCAACGCCGCGGTGACGGCGCCCGCGATGAAGACGACGACGAAGCTGCTCTCCATCGGCACCACGGTGCCGGGTGCGAGGCGACCGAGCAGGACCGCGACCACCGCGGCAGCCATCGAACTGCCGACCGTGCGCGCGATCGCGTTCATCCCGGTGGCCACACCGGTCTCGCCTGCGCCGACCTCGGCGACGACGAGCGCGGGCAGCGCCCCGTACCCCAGGCTGATGTAGGCGTTGGCAAGGATCCCCGCGACGATCACCTGCCACGGCTGCGCATGGGCCACCGCGAGCAGCACGAACCCGACGACGCCGGCCATCGCGGCCACGACGAGCACCCGCCGCGCGCCGTACCGGTCGATGAAGCGGCCGCTGACCAGTGCGACCACGAACCCGGTCAGGGCGCCGGGCAACAGGTACACCAGGCTCGACTGCAACACGCTGGCGCCGAACCCGTAACCGGCCGCCGACGGCGGGATCTGGACGAACTGGGTGAGCCCGAGGAACGCGAAGTAGAGCCCCATGCCGACGAAGATCGTCGCGAGATTGGTCAGCAGCATCGCGGGCTTGGTGAGCATCCGCGTCGACACCAGCGGGTGTTCGCGTCGTCGCTCCCAGAGCCACCACCCGACCAGGACCGCCACGCCGCCCAGCGCGCACGCGGCCGTCCGCGCCGAGACGAAGCCCCAGGCGTTGCCCTGGGTGATCGCCAGCAGCACCGCCGACAGCCCCACCGCGAGTCCGATCGCGCCCAGCCAGTCGACCGAACCCGAGCCGCCGCGGGGGCGGGCGGGTACGAGGAACACCACGATCCCGACCACGACGACGGTGAAGGCGGTGGTCAGCCAGAACACCCGGTGATAGTCAGCGTCACCGCTCATCAGCAGCCCCACGACGACGAGCCCGACGCCGCCGCCGAATCCGAGGGTGCCCGACATCACCGCCATCGCCCCGGCCAGCCGGCCGTGCGGTAACTCCTCGCGCAGAACCGCGATGCTGATCGGATACAGCGCGTACGAGGCGCCCTGCAACACCCGGGCGACGATCAGCAACGGCAGCGACGCGGTGACCGCGGCCAGCACCGACCCGATGAGCACGACAATCAGGACGCCGAGCAGCACACGTTTCTTGCTGTAGAGGTCAGCCAGGCGGCCGAGCAGTGGCGTCGCGGCGATCGCGGCCAACAGGTTGGCAGTGACCGCCCAGCTCACCGCGACCGGTGAGGCGCCGAGCTGGTGCCCGATCACGCCGAGCACCGGCACCACCGCGGTCTGCAGCACCGCGACGGTGAGGACGACGACGCTGAGCCCGGCCACCAGCAATGCGGGACGTGCGGTGCCCGCGGCCGGCTGCGTGACCCGCGCGTCCACCACCAGAACTCCGATCGTTAGCTTGTCTTTACTTCTATGACGCTAACCCAACGGGCTGCCGCGCGCCGCGGTGGGTGTGCGGGGCTGAGCGCCGTCCGATTTCTCCTGTGGCGCTTGGATTTAGCGTCGAGGCGGTGACGCGAACGTGACGTCACGGTTCGGGCGGACCGCCGCGGGGTACGCCGATCTTGACTCGAAGAAAGGGAATCCATGCGCGCTTCCACGCTCGCCAAGACCGCGGCCACCGTCTTCACCGCCGGTGCGATTGGCGGTCTCGCCAACCGGGACATGCCGTCCCTGTGGTACCTCAAGCTCAAGAAGCCCAGCTTCCAACCGCCGGCGCAGGCGTTCGGCATCGTGTGGCCCGCGCTCTACGCCGACATCGCGGCCGTCTCCGCAGCGACCCTCGACCACTACAACCAGACGGGTCATCAGGACAAGGCGAAGGCCTACAACGTGGCGCTGGCCGCCAACCTCGTCCTCAATGCGAGCTGGTCCTGGCTGTTCTTCAACCAGCACAAGCTGGCGTTGTCGGCGATCGGTGCGGGTGCGCTCGCGGTGAGCAGCGCGGATCTGACCCGTCGCGCGGTGGAGGCCAAGGGCGCTGGGGCGGCGCCGCTGGCGGCCTATCCGCTGTGGTGCGCGTTCGCGACGGTGTTGTCCTCGCGCATCTGGTGGCTCAACCGCTGACGGTCAGGCCGCGGCCAACACCGCCAGCATGTGTTCGGTGAACCCGGTGGTGGTCGCCTTTCCGCCGAGGTCGGGGGTGTGGACGCCGTCATCGAGGCTGCGCCGCACGGCCTTTCGGATCGCGGCCGCCGCATCCGCCAGTGGTGCGCGCCCAAGGTGGTCGGCGAGCCACTCGAGCAACATCGCCGTGGACAGGATCATCGCGACCGGATTGGCGACGTTGCGCCCGGCGATGTCGGGAGCCGAGCCGTGGGCGGATTGCGCCATCGCCTTGGTGTCGGAGGCGTTGACCGACGGCGCCATGCCCAGTGACCCGGCCAGCTGACCGGTCAGGTCTGACAGGATGTCGCCGAACATGTTCTCGGCGACGACGACGTCGAATTCGGCGGGCCGGGCCACCAGAAGCGCGGCGAGCGCGTCGATGTGTTCGAGGCGCACCATCACGTCGGGGTAGCGCTCGGCCACCCGCAGGCAGCTGTCCCGAAACAGCCCGGTCGTCTTCGACAGCACGTTGGCCTTGTGCGCGACGGTGACCGAGCGGCGCCGGGCCCGGGCGAGCCGGAACGCCTGGTGGGCGATGCGTTCGCACGCCTCCCGGGTGAAGACCGCGACCGCCATCGCGACGTCCGCGGTCGGCATGAACTCGCCGGCGCCGTCGTACATGTTGCGATCGGAGTAGAAACCCTCGGTGTTCTCCCGCACGACCACCACGTCGAGTGCGGGACACACCGCGGGGATGCTGTCGCTCAGCCGGGTGGCGGGCCGGATGTTGGCGTACAACCCGTAGCGCTTGCGGATGGCGCCGCCCGGCGAGAGGGCGTCGCGGAACGTGTCGGGATAACTCGCGTTGTCGTGCGGACCGAGCAGCCACGCGTCGAGGCGGTCCAGTTCGGTCAGGGTGCGTTCCGGCAGGGGTGTGCCGTCACGGGTGATGGCGTCGGCGCCCATCCGTAGCCGCCGCCACTCCACCGGAACCGACACCGCGGCAAGCGCCCGCTCGGCGATCTGCACTGCCGCGGAGACGATTTCGGGACCGATCCCGTCGCCGGACAACACACCGAGCCGCAACGGCTCCTCTGCTGACATATCGGCACCGGCACCTTCCTGTTCGCGTCCCGTTCAGTGTGCCGTACCGGTTGCGGCGGTCCGTCAGCGCAACCGGGCGACCAACGCCTCCACGTCCGCGCCGACTTCATCGCCGGGGATGTCGGCGATGGGCTGCGGGCTCATGCACCGAGCCCCAGCACCGCGATCATCAAGGGCAGGAAGACGATGATGAGAATGGCACCGGCGATGTCGAACGTGATGCCCGAGCGGATCATCGTCGTGATCGGTACCGCGCCGGATCCGTAGACGATCGCGTTCTGCGGCGTGGAGACCGGCAGCATGAAGCCGAAGGACGCCGCGAACGTGGCTGCCAGCGCGGGCACGAACGGGTTCACGCCGGCGGCGATGGCGACCGGGATCACGATCGGCACCACCACTGCGGCCGAGGCCGTGTTGCTCGTGGTCTCCGAGACCACGATGGCGAGCAGGACGGCGAAGATCGTGATCGCCACGACGCTGGACAGCCCGAGCGAGTCGGCGACCGAGGTGCCGATCGTCTCGGCCAGACCCGAATCGGCGAGCAGCGAACCGAAGATGATGCCGGTGCCGAACAGCACGATCGTGCCCCAGTCGATCGCGGCCGCGTCCCGCCAGCGCAGTGTGAATTCGCGCTGCTCCCAGTCGATTGGCAGCAGGAAGAGCAGCGCCGCACCGAAGACGGCGACCGTCCCTTCGTCCAACCGGTCACTGACTGTGGAGTAGATGTCGGAGTCGTTTCCGAAGACCAGCGCGATGATGCCAGGCAGGATCCACAGGAACACCGTGATCCCGAACGCGATCAGGGTGTTCTTCTCGGCCCGTGACAGCCTCCCCATCTCCTCGCGTTCCCGGGCCACGTAATCGGCGACCCCTTCGATGTGCTTGATCTCGGGCTTGTTCAGTTTGATCAGCACCAGCGCCAGCACCCCGAACATGAGCAGGCAGATGGGCGCGGCCATGAACATCCACTGCGCGAAGCTGATTCGCTCGCCGGTGGCCTCTTCGATGAGGCCGCGGCCGATCAGGTTGGGCGGGCTGCCCACGGGCGTGAGCAGGCCGCCGACGCTGGCGGCGTAGGCGAGCATCAGCATGAGCGCCGCGCCGACCCTCAACCGCAGCGGATCGAAGTCCTCGGCGACCTTGCCCTGCTTCTGGAGCAGTTTGGCGATCACGCCGAGAATCCCGATCGCGGTGGGCAGCAGCATCGCCACGGTGGCGGTGTTGGAGACGAAGGCCGACAGCAGGCAGGTGATCGCCCCGAACGCGATGATGACTCCGGTGGTCGACTGACCCGCGCGCGGCAAGGCCAGGATGCGGAAGGCGAAGCGGCGGGCGAGGCCGTGCTTGAGCATGGCCTGGGCGAGGATGAAGGCGCCGATGAAGGTGAAGATCGTCGACGAACCGAACGGGCCGAGGACGTCGTCGGCCGGAGCGACCCCGAGGAACACCACGACCGCCACCCCGAGCAGACCGCCGATGGGAATCGGGACCGCCTCGGTCACCCAGAGCACGATCACCCCGAGCAGCACGCCGGCCAGCGTCTGCTGCTGCGGCGGCATGTCGAGCGGCAGCAGCAGGAAGACGATCGTGAGCGCGGGTGCGAGGAACAGGCCGACCGTGCGGCGGCCCTTCTCGAACCGCTCTTCGGCGGGGGTCAGTCGCTGCTCACCGAGACTTCGATGGTGGCGCTGCCGAGCAACGCCTTGTCGACGTCGGTGCGTTTGACCGGGTTGTCGGCGGTCATGATGCCCCCTCGAAGCGATCGGCTACACCGTGTGAGGTGGCTCACACGGGCCGAGGATGCCCGATCTCGCCGAGAAGTAATCGCGAACCGTCAGTAGCGGCTCAGGACCTCGCGGTTGCCCAACGGGGTTTCGAGGGCGATGTCCGTGGCGGCGAGAACGCCCTTGGCCGTGCACAAACGGTTCGTGGCCTCGGGTAGCAACCCGGACTGCAGTTCGACGGTCACGGCGTCGGCGGTCTCGGTGGTGACGGCCCGGACGCCGTAGCAGGCGGGAGTGCCGGAGAGGAAGTAGACGCGGATGGCGTCCGGGCTCGGCAGCGGGCTCCACGCATCGACCGCCACCGGTTCGGTATCGACGACGTCGGGTCGCGCGCTGACCAGGACCTCGGTCGAACTCAGCGGGCGCTCAACGGGTTCGGCGCTCGTCGGCGCGGCCGACGCGATTCCCGGTGCGACACCGATGGTGAGAACCGAACCCGCCACAGCGGCGGCGAACAGGACATTCCGCATGGTGCGACGGTATCTGCGGAAGCGCTTCCCCGGGGGCTGACCGGCGGGCGCGCCACGTCACGATCCGGCTTCGGTTCGGTCACCGAATGCGTTGTCGGGTGGAGCGTTTCGGTCAGTCGCGAGACCAGACGGCGACGTATCCGTGCGGGATGCCGGTGTGCCGGGAGATGAGTTCGCGGGCGGCCATCTCGGCTTCGGCCCGCTCGGTGCGATGGGTGACGGCGCCGAGCTCGGGCACCGTGACCGACCACCCGGTGGCGTCCCGGGTCACGACGATCTCGAAGGCCTGACCCGCCATGGGCGGGAGGGTGCGGCGTCGCGCGCTGCGCGAGATCGTCCGGCGGCGACATCCGTGGCTGCTACGAATCGTGGCAGGCATGTTCGTGGGCTTTCTGCAGCGGGGATTGGACCGTCGGCCAATGTACTGCCGGGTGGGACCCAACTCCAAATTGCCGCAGCGCCTGTGCTAGCCGGTCAGAACGGACTGCTGTTCTGCTGCCATTTCGCCTCTTCGGGACGGGGCCCGAAGCGCCGGACGTAGTCGTCGTGGATGTGCTGATCCTTCTTGCGCTGGATCACGTCGACCAGCTTGGGGTCGAGGTTGTGCTGGGCCAACCGGTGACGGCGCCACACCTTGTTCAACGCCAGCGCCATCAGCAGCGCCCAGATGTAGATCGGCGCGGTCATCTCGAGCCGGACGTAGATCGAGGTGGGCAGGAGCCAGAACGGGGCGAGGACCAACAGCGGCGGGATGGCCATGCGGATCATGTGCCTGCGAACAGCGCCCTCACCGGCGAGGTCTTCGGCGACCCACCGGCTCATCGAGGCGGGCAGCCGCCGCCCGTAGTAGTAGAGGATGCGCTGAAAGAACGAGGGTTTGGCGTCGGCCATGCGTGGCTCCTGTGCGTGGTGGGTGGTCAGAGGTCGAGGGCGCCCGCCGACTGTGCGGCGTCGTTGATGCGGGTCAGGGCGCGGTGCAGGTCTTCGAGTTCGGCGAGGTCGCCGCCGAGGCGCGTGACCACGGCGGGTGGGATGGCGAGCGCCTTTTCCCGCAGCGCGACACCGGACTCGGTGAGTTCGACGTTCATCGCGCGTTCGTCGACGGTGCTGCGGGTGCGGGAGATCAGGCCGAGGCTCTCGAGGCGTTTGAGCATGGGGGACAGCGTCGCCGAGTCCAGATGCAGCGCGGTGGCGATCTGCTTGACCGACAGGGGCGCGCCCGCCTTCTTGCGGTGGTCCCACAGCGCAAGCATCACCAGATACTGCGGGTGGGTCAGGCCGAGCGGTTCGAGCAGCGGGCGGTAGACGGACAGCACCGCCCGGTTGGCGACCGCGAGGGCGAAGCAGACCTGACGCTCGAGAGCGAGCGGATCGAGGTCGGTGGCGGTCGTCGGGGGCATACTTGAATCGTAGGCGAATTGTTAGTGCACGAACAATATGGCTGTGCTCACAGCTCGCCTATCATCGGCGACGTGGCTTCGCTGCCCGACCTCCCGACGCTCGAGCGTGTCCTCGACACCGCCGCACACGCGCCCTCCGCGCAGAACGCCCAACCGTGGTCGTGGCGCGTCACTCCCGCCGGGATCGACTTGTTCGCCGACTGGAGCCGTCGGCTGGGGGAGGGTGACCATCACCGTCGCGACGTCCTCCTCAGCTGCGGTGCGGTACTGCACCATTGCGCGGTGGCGCTGGCTGCGGGCGGGTGGACCCCGCGGGTGCGGCGGTTTCCGACGCCCGGTGACGGTTCCCACCTCGCGGTGCTCGAGGTGATCGACGCACCGCTGCCGTCCGGCGACGCCACCCTGGTCGAGGCCATCACCCGACGCCGCGCCGACCGCCGCCGCTATCGGCCCGACCCGCTGCCGGAGGGCTCCCTCGAGTTGTTGCACGTGCGCACCGAGCACGACGGGGTCCGGTTCGGCGTGGTGCCCAAGGCCGGCTGGGGCCGGTCGTCCGAGGACGACGTCGTCCTGCAGTACGGCGGAAGCGCCGACGCACCCGCCGACGATGCGGTGCTGTTGGTGCTCGCGACGGAGGCGGACAACGACGCCATGCGGCTGCGGGCCGGTGAGGCGATGAGCGATGTCCTGCTGTCCGCCACGTCGATGGGGCTGTCCACCTGTCCGGTGACGACGCCGCTGAGCGACACGCGCAGCCGACTGTCGCTGGCGTGCGAGGTGTTCGACGGCGAGGCCTACCCGCAGGTGTTGATCCGGGTGGGCTGGCCCCCTGCGGGCGCCGCACCGCTACCGGCGCTGGAGCGGCGCTCGGTGGGAGAGACGACGATTTGGCTGGTGTGACTCACCCGTCCGGGTGACTCCACGGCTCGTCCACCAGCGGCGCGGGTGCCGGAAGCCGCGAATCCTGCAGCGGTGGAACGGCTTTGAGGAGTGGGTTACGGTCCCGCAGTGCGCCCGCGGTGCGTCCGCGGCCCCAGCCGACCATCTCGCGGTACCCGCCGAACAGCCCGGCGCGGCGCACTTCGTCGAGGTCGGCATGCGGACTGTCCGGGCCGACCGGTGTCGACACCGGGGCGACGTAGAGCGCGTCGACGGGGCAGTACGCCTCGCACATGAAGCAGGTCTGGCAGTCCGACTGTCGGGCGATCACCGGCACGCCGTCTGCGCCCCGGTCGAACACATCGGTGGGGCAGACCTTCACGCATACGTCGCAGGCGATGCAGGTGGCGGTGTCGACGATCTCGATCATGCGACGGCCTCGGTGGAAAGACGCTGTGGGGCAACCGGATCGGCTGCGGTCGACACGGTGTCGAGTCCGCCCACCAGGATGCGGTGTCCCAACCGGCGATCGATGGCCGGCAGGTCCTCGCGGCGGTGCAACCCCCTGGTCTCGGTGCGCGCCAGCGACGACGCGGTGATCCACCGTGCGGTGGCGACCATGGCGGCAGCCTGCCGCGATTTGTAGGCCTCGCGCACGGGCACCGGGGCCAGTCCGCCGGCGATGTCGCGCCACAGATCGTCGAGTGCCTGCGCCGACTCGACGAGTCGCGCGTGCGACTTGAGGTGGCTGCGCAGCGGCGGCAGGACGTGCTGCTGGGCGGTGCGCACCACCTCGTCGACGGTCGGCGCGTCGCGCGGGCCCGGCCGCAGCGCCACGTGGTGGTGTTCGGCGAGGTTGCCCGGCCTGTGCCGACGGCTGAACTCGGCGGCACCACGCCCGGCGAAGGTGCCCGAAGCGATCGCCCACGATCCGTTGTGGCTGCCGCCGCCGCTGATCGCACCGGTGACGAGTTCCCGGGTCGCAGCGTCGCCGGCGGCGTACAGCCCGGGAACCGAGGTGGCGCAATCCGGTCCGGTGAGCCGCAGCCCGCCGGTGCCGCGCACCGAACCCTCGTAGACCATCCGGACCGGATAGGCGGTGACGAACGGGTCGATACCCGCCTTGTCGAGCGGCAGGAAGTAGTTGGGCTGCGCCTCGCGCATGGTCTGGCGGATGTGCTCCGGGGCGCGGTCGAGCCGGGCGAACACCCGCTGCCCGTGGGCGAGCGCCCACTGGGCGTCCTTGCGTCCGCCGAGCCCGCGTTCGGTGGGGAAGGGTCTGCCGTGTTCGTCGTAGAAGCTGGCCCACTGCAGCATGCGGCCTTTGGTGTGGGTGCCCCATTCCGGCGCCAGCGCGTAGGCGGTGCAGAACTCCATGCCGGACAGGTCGGCGCCCAGCTCGGCGGCCATCAAAAGCCCGTCGCCGGTGTCGACGTTGGTGCCGAACGTGCCGGAGAGGAACGCGGTGCCGCCGGTCGCCAGAACCACCGCACCCGCGGCGATGCGCCACGGCCGCCCGCCGTCCTGCCGCGCGATTCCGCTGGCGCCGTTGACGATTCCGTCCGAATCGGCGGTGAGCGCCGTGGCCGGGTGGTGGTCGAGGATGTGGACGCCGCTGCGGTGGGCCTTGCGGCGCATCCGGCGCATGTACTCCGGCCCCTGCAGGCTGCTGCGCAACTGTCTGCCGTCGTCACCGACCGGGAACGGATAGCCCCACTGCGCGAGCTGGTCGACGCGGTCCCACGCGGTCGACAACACCCGCAGCATCCAGTCGGCGTCGGTCAGGCCACCGGCCGCGGCCTCCCGCTCCCTGACCGACTCGGCCCGTCGCGGACCCGGCGGGATCAACCACAGGTTGTTGCCGCCCGCGGCGGTGGCCCCGCTGGTACCGCAGTAACCCTTGTCCACCAACGTCACCCGGCTGCCGCTCTCGGCGGCGGCGATCGCCGCCCAGGTGGCGGCCGGACCGCCGCCGATCACCAGCACGTCAGTGCGGTGATCGGTCATGTCCGACCTCCTCCCGGACACCGAGTTCGGCGAGCAGCGCACGGCGCAGGTCGTCGAAGCCGTCGTCACCGCGGCTGCGCGGGAACGGTAGTTCGACGCGGCGGTCCAGCGACACGCGGCCCTCGGACAGGACGACGACACGGTCGGCCAGCAGAATCGCCTCGTCGACGTCGTGGGTGACGTGCAGGACCGCCATCCGCCTGCGGGCCCAGAGGTCGTGCAGCAGGCGGTACATTTTGAGCCGCGTGAGCGCGTCGAGCGCGCCGAAAGGTTCGTCGAGCAGCAGCAGGTCGGGTTCGCGCACCAGCGCACGGGCCAGCGAAACCCGTTGTGCCTCACCGCCGGACAGCGACAGCGGCCATGCCCGCGCCTTATCCGCCAGCCCGACCTCGTCGAGGGCGGCCTGCCCGCGGGCGGTGCGGGTCGGGGTGTCGGGTCCCGCGCCACGCAGCGCGAACGTCACGTTGGCCAACGCCCGACGCCACGGCAGCAGACGCGGGTTCTGGAACACCACCGCACGGGACCGGGGTACCACGACCGACCCCTCGGCCTGGTGGTCGAGGCCCGCCAGGATCCGCAGCAGCGTGCTCTTGCCCGATCCGGATCGGCCCAGCATCGCGACGAACTCGCCGTCGGCGATGTCGAGGTCGAGTTCGTCGAGAACCTGCTGTGTCCCGAAGGCGCGGCGCAGGTCGCGGACGGCGACCACCGGTGCGCTCACGCGGGGCCCTCGAAACCGGTGAACCCGTTGCGCCAGGACAGCAGCAGCCGCTCGAGGAGGCGCACCAGCGCGTAGGACGCCAACCCGGCCACCGCGTAGATGACGATCACCAGCAGCGAGATGTCGAACTGCAGGTTCGTCTGCGCACGGGACATCAGGAAGCCGATGCCCTCGGTGGTGTTGATCATCTCGGCGAAGATCAGACTCAACCAGGCGCTGGACAGCCCGAGGCGCAGGCCGACGAGGAAGTTCGGCATGGCGCCGGGCAGGATCACCTGGGTGATCAGGGTGGAGCGGCGCGCCTCGAGGGTCTGGGCCATCTCCACGAGCTGTTGGTCGACGCCGCGGATGCCGGAGTAGGTGTTGATGTAGATGGCGATCGCCACGCCGAGCGTGATGAGCACGATCTTGGGGCCCTCGCCGATGCCCATCCAGATGATGAGCAGCGGGGTGAGCGCGAAATTCGGGACGGCTTTGAGGATCTGCATCGTCCAGTCGAGCAGGTCCTCGCCGGTGCGGGTGAGGCCCGCGAGCACCGCCAGCGCCACACCGAGGGCGATGCCGAGCACCGTGCCGGTGAGCACGCGGGTGGCCGACGCCCCGACGTGCAGCGCGAGTTGCCCGTCGGCGAGCAGCCGCCATGCCGTGCTCGCCACGTGTGCCGGCGGCGGGAAGAGGTCGGCGTTGAGCAGCCCGGTCGCCGAGCCGATCGCCCACGCCGCCAGGATCAGCACCGGGCTCATCATCCGGCGGACTGAGCGCGGGATCCGCGCCCACACGCTGCGCCGGCGGTGGTGTCCGGCGACGACGTCGATCAGTTCGGGTGCGGATACGCCGGGGCGTACCGCGGCGACGACGGCGGTCACGAGGTCGCTCCGGCCCACTCGCGCACCGAGTACTGACTCTCCAGCGAGCCGTCGGCGTTGAGGAAGTCGTAGGCCGACTCGAGTTGGTCGACGCCCTTCGCGGGGAACGGTTCGGTGTTGAACTCCTCGGCCTTCGTCGACTCCTTGACGAATTCGAGGTCGGTGCCGTCGGTCTCGGCCACCCACGCGGTGTAGTCGTCGAAGTTCTCGGTGATGTCGGTGTTGACCGCGGTCACCGCCTGACGCCAGGTGTCGGCGAAGCCGGGGTGCGCGTCGGTGAACGTTGACAGCGCGATGTTGGTGCCGGTGCTGCCCAGACCATGGCGGGACAGGCTGTCGATGATCGGAAAGCCCTTGCGTTGCAACTCGATCGCGCTGGCCCCGGTCACCACGGTGGCGTCGATCTGGCCGGAGCTGAGGCCGGCGATCGATTCCGGGGTGGGCACATCCCGGACCTGGATCTTGCCGGTGAGCCCGGCCGCGTCGATCAGCTGCTTGGCGGCCCGGTCCCGGATGGTGCCCTGCGGGGCGGTGACGTTCTTGCCGACCAGTGCTCCGATGTCGGTCGGGCCGCCCTTGGCGCCCACCAGCCAGGCATCGCTGCTGATGGAATCGAGCGCCAGCAGAACCACTTTGGGGTCCCTGCTGCGGGCGCGCAGGGCGGGGTTGTCGCCGATGGCGGCGACATCGATCGCGCCGGCGAACAGCGCCGACGCGACGTCGCTGCCGGATTGGAAGTAGGAGTATTCGATGTTGTCGACGCCGGCGTTCTCGAGTTGCTCGGCGAGGATGCCCTGTTTGTCACCCCAGCCGAGGGAGCCGGCCGGGGTCCCGGTCGGGGACGTGGCGCCGATGCGCAGGGTGTACCCATCCGAGCCGTCGTCGCTGCTGCTGCAGGCGACCGCGGAGGCGAGGACGGCGAGGGTGAGGGCGGTGCGGACGAGGTGGCGACGCATGGGCCCAGTAGAAGCGTCGGCGACCGGCGAGGCGACAGTTCGGATCACTGTGACCGGAAGGTCGAAGTTAAAGTCTGCGGTGGCAAAAACATTGGCGGGACCGGCCGGCGGCCGCACAGTGACGCCCATGACCACAACCGCCGAACGCCCCGACACCACCGACCTGACACCCACCCGGATCTCACGCCTGCGGGTTCCCGAGGTCGACGATCTGCAGAACCCCGCGGTGAAGGGGTTCTTCACGCGGCAACAGCGCGAGGAGGGCCTGACGTCCAACTGGTTCCGCGCGCTGTCGCTGAACGAAGACGACCTGGGGCGGCTCAACGGATACCTGCTGCCGCTGCTGGGCACCGACGGCCGCGAAGGGCTGACCGCGCGCGAACGCGAGGTGATCGCGACCGTCGTATCGGGTGAGAACCGGTGCGCTTACTGCCATACCAACCACGCGAACAAGCTCGGCAAGGTTGCGGGGGACTGGTCGTTCGGACAGCGGGTGGCGATCGACCACCATCAGGTCGCCGAGCTGACCGACCGGGAACACGCCCTCGCGGACCTGGCGATCGCGGTGAACAACGATCCACAGTCGCTGCGCGACGAGGACTTCGACCGGTTACGCGGACTGGGACTCGACGATCACCTGATTCTCGAAGGAATCTCGATCGCGGCGTTCATCGGGGTGACCAACCGGATCGGCATCGCGCTGTCGGTCCCGCCGAACCCGGAATACACGGGCGTCCCGCAGCACTGACCGGTGCCACCGTGGAGGGACAGGTCACCGGGGAAGAAACCCACGGCGGGGTGCAACGCGGGCCGTCGGTCTGACCGAGCAGGCGCTTGCAAAGTGGCGCGCCGCGCAGGAATTGCGCCCCATGTGCTGCGAGGACCTGGCCTCCGACGGCGGCCCGCTCGCCGCGCCGTCGGCGAGCATGGGACTGGGCGCGGGCGGGCGGATGCGGCAGGAGGTGTACGCCGACGATCGCGCGCTCGCCGATTACGACGAGGGCGATGCCCGTCGGGTCTTCGTGCACCTGTGTTCGGCCGCGCAGTGGACTGCCATCACGGGTGAGGTTCCGCCCTCGACGCCGGTAGACCGGGACGCCGGACTCCCGTGGTTCGACTACTACGACGTCGATGCGCGGGGCCTCGCACCGTCGACGATCCTGTCCAAGGTTGCCACCGTCAGGAAAATGACTGGCACTGAGGAGGTTCCGTTCGTACCCGTCGATCCGAAGACGGTGATCGAACTGGGCGGACATCAGCCAAGGTGGTCACCGACGGCACGTGGTAGTCGGGACCTCGACGCGCTGGGCGCGGTAGGCCATCCTGGAGTCGGTGTCGTGATCGGCGATCACGCGACGACATCACCGGGGAGTGGGACATGATCGAGTGCCGTAAGTGCGCGGAGGGACTGTGCAGCCATGGGCGGCAGTGTTCGATGATGATCCGCTGGTACGACGACGCGTGGGACGGTACGTTCTGGCGACGCTGTGAGTGCGCCGAGTCGATCGAGGCGCCGGGATACCCGGTAACGGTTACCTGGATCGACGAACGGCGATAGCAAGTTCACACGGAACGTGTTGCGGGCAGAGCATCAGAGGCGAATCCGTGAAGATTCGCAGTGATCGTGCGGAGAAGTGGGGGACAGCTGCTAATCGCAGCTGCCGCACGCGCCGGTCAGGGACAACAGCATGCCGCAGCCACAGAAGCCGGCTTCGCGACGGGTGTCGCGTAAGCGTTCACTACCGGCCGGACGCACCCGGTTCGTTGGATGTTCCACGTACCAGGTGCCTTTGCGTGAGCTGGGGGCACGTCCGGCGGAGCCGCCGATGAATCGATTGATCTCGTCCTCGGACCGGAAGCCGTTCGTGTACCCGTAATGGATGTGCAGATCAGCCGAGCCGTCGGTTCGCCGAGCGATGACGTACGGGTTGTCCGCCCGAGCGACGGCGCGATACTCGCAGACGCCGACCGCATCGACCATGCGTCGAATGAAGACATGGTTTTCGGCGGGGATGCGCGCCTTCGTCAGCGCGGCGAGAAGAGAATCCTTCGCGCGGTCGACATCGGTCATGGTCAGACAGTAAGGCGGCGTGCGGCGTGGGTCTGGGGAATCGTCCGCGCCGTCGGCTCGGCCGACTGGGCGCCTTGCCGAAGTCGCTCTGAACAGCATTTCAGCCCCGTGAACGCGGGCGTTAGGGTGTCCGGCATGACGGAACAGCTCGACGCCACCCATCCGGACCTCGTCACCGTCGAGGTGCCGACGCACTGGTACAACCTGGCGGCCGAGCTCTCCGAACCCATCCCGCCGCACCTGCACCCCGGGACCAAGGAACCGGTCGGCCCGGACGACCTCGCGCCGCTGTTCGCCAGCGGGTTGATCGCGCAGGAGGTGGCCACCGAGACCTACATCGAGATCCCGCAGGAGGTGCGGGAGATCTACGCGATGTGGCGTCCGTCTCCGCTGATCCGCGCCCGCCGCTTCGAGCAGGCGCTGAATACGGGCGCCCACATCTACGTCAAGTACGAGGGTGTCAGCCCGGTCGGCAGCCACAAGACCAACTCGGCGGTCGCGCAGGCCTACTACAACTCCATCGACGGTGTGCGGAAGCTGACCACCGAGACCGGCGCCGGGCAGTGGGGAAGTGCGCTGTCGTTCGCCGGGGCCCAATTCGGCCTGGAGGTCGAGGTGTGGCAGGTCCGCGCCTCCTACGAGTCCAAGCCGTATCGCGGGCATCTGATGCGGACCTACGGCGGCACGGTGCACTCCAGCCCGTCGACGCTCACCGAGTCGGGCCGCGCCATCCTGGCCAAGGATCCGAACACCACCGGCAGCCTGGGCATGGCGGTCAGCGAGGCCGTCGAGGTCGCCGCGGCCGACCCGGAGGTCCGCTACGCACTGGGCAGCGTGCTCAACCATGTGGTGCTGCACCAGACCGTCATCGGCCAGGAGGCCGTCGCGCAGCTGGCGTTGGTGGAAGCTGACGGTGCCGACGTCGTATTCGGTTGCGCCGGAGGCGGTTCCAACCTCGCTGGGCTGTCGTTCCCGTTCCTGCGGGAGAAGATCCACGGCCGGTCGAACCCGCGGATCGTGGCAGCCGAGCCGTCCGCATGCCCGTCGATCACCGAGGGTGAGTACCGCTACGACCACGGCGACGTGGCCGGGCTGACCCCGCTGCTCAAGATGCACACGCTGGGTATGGATTTCGTGCCCGACCCGATTCACGCCGGCGGACTGCGCTACCACGGCATGGCACCGGCGCTGAGCCACACTGTGGAACTCGGACTGGTCGAAGGCGTGGCGATCTCGCAGCGCGACGCATTCGCCGCCGGAGTGCAGTTCGCGCGGACGCAGGGCATCGTGCCGGCGCCGGAGGCGACGCACGCCATCGCAGCCGCGGCCAAGCATGTCGCCGACGACCCGCGGGAGCAGGTCGTGGTGATCGGGCTGTCCGGGCACGGCCAGCTCGATCTGCCGGCCTACGCGGAGTATCTCAACGGCAAGCTCTGAGCAGGCGGTTTGCGGGCGCGACTATCCTCGAGCCAGGCAGTTCTTGAGGAGGTGAGCCCCTGTGTTCCGTCTGCGGTCCCGCGGTCAGTCGATCGATGCGACCCTCAGGCAGATCGAACACCGGGTGCTCGACGACATCCATCTGCCGCCGTGGAGACGACGCGTGGCCTGGGTGGCCGCCGCGGTGTTGATGGCGGCCGGGGTGACGACATGGGCCGTCGGCGGGGGTTTACCGCTGGCCACGTCCGCGCTGGGTGTCGGCGCAGCGGTCTGTTCGGTCGCCGCCCTGCGGCGTCTCCGGTTTCGGTGGTCCGTCGCGGCGGCGTACCTGTCCGGGCTGTCGACCGTAGCCGGCGTCGGCGCGTTCTGGTGGTCACGTACCAGCTCGGCGGATGCGCTGCTGACGGTTTCGACCGCTGTGGCCGCGGTGGCCGCGGCGACGCTCACGGCGGTGTGGGTTTCGGTGGCGATCACCCCGGTGACGGATTCGCACCCGGACATGCGGCAGCCCTCGAAGCGCAAGTGGGGTGTTCGCGAGAGCGGCGCCACGATCACCTGGCCGCCACCGTCCGCGGGTCCGCATCGTCCTGATCGGAAGTAGCTCTTCGCCGTAAGGCCTCAGCCTGAGTCGGCGTTGCCGAAAGCCGTTGTGGCGCGACGCCATTGGGTCCCGCCCATGCGCTCAGATTTTGTCACAGTGACGTTTTGGACTCGCGCGGCAGGGCCAGCGTGGAGGCGCGTCGGGGGATCGCGACACGATTTACCCGGTCAGACCGCGACCGCCGGTTAGCAATCAGCCGCCAGTACTCGGCCGCCGTACGACACAGAGACCGGGCGGCGTGCGGGATACCTCGGCGGCTCAGAGCGATCGGGTTCCCAAGCGGGCGCGGTCGACTTTGTCACAGTGACGTTTTGGACTCGCGCGGCAGGGCCAGCGCGGAGGCGCGTCGGGGGACCGCGACCACCAGTTAGCAATTGGCCGCCAGTACTCGGCCGCCGTACGACACAGAGACCGGGCGGCGTGCGGGATACCTCGGCGGCTCAGAGCGATCGAGTTCCCAAGCGGGCGCGGTCGAATTTGTCACAGTGACGTATTGGGCCGCGGGAGCCCATCGACGACAGCCGGAACGGAGGGTGTCAACCGCCGGCGCATCCGGCAGCCCATGCCCATGGCCGCGTCGGCGATGAGTAGCCAGGCCGGCTGAGTCGGCCTCAGCCGGTACGGGCGACGGCGGCAGCGCTGGCGCCAACCGAAACGACTGGACCCAGCCGGGAGCGGCGCGCGGATGCATCGTCCAGAACAGCGGCAGACCTGCAGGAACGAGTTGCGCACGCCATCCCGGCCACTCTCCGCAGGTCACCTAACTACCGATAAGCCACATTATGTCAGGTGGACTGCATATTGCGCGGAGGCCCTAGGGCCACCACTACCACCCAGGGCGTGAACCGGCCGCTAATGCCTGTGCCTGCGCCGCCACAGCACCGGGGACACAGCCAGGATGTAACCGATTGTGCAGGAATTCCCCGTCGGAACCGCTGGCATTCTCGGTGAACCACGGTGTGTTGTGCAACAAAATCGGTTGTCATGGCCACCGCACCGTCACTCGTGCTCCGATCAAGGATGGTGTTTCGAGCACTCTCTTTGACCCGAGATTTGTTGTAAATAACGTCGTTTCGGATGTTGTACAGCTCACCCATGAATGCACTCTCGATGTCGTTCTTCAAGAGCTCTGTCCCGAGCTGCCGCGAGTATGCGGGCGCTAGCCGCGGTCGGTGCCATTCGTCCCAGACTGCATGGATGTACGCAAACCACTGCTGTAGGTCAAAATCTGAGCTGACATCCTGTTGGCTTCAAGCCAGAGCCGAAGCGTCTCATCGCCGATGTTCTGCCGCTTGATAACTCCAAGATCTGACAACCGTTACTCGACCGAGTCGATCAGCTGGATATCCAGTCCAGGGGGCGAAACTCGTACCGCCAGGTTGATCGAAAGTCGGCCCGTGAGTTCCGCTGCCCTGCCGTGTCATGGCGACGGAGCCGAGCCGGTCACCGACATCAGCGCAAGCTTGTCGTAGCTCTCGCTGCCTGGTACTGCTGTGTACACCAAGAGGTTGTGCGATTCTTCCGGGTCCAACAGGATCTGACAATTGAGTTCCAACAACCCCACGCCGGGATGCTGGTAGCGCTTGACGTCGCGCGGCTTGATGCCGACTTCCTGCCTGTCCCAGAAGGTTCGGAACTCATCGCTGAGTGCCGTCAGTTGCGTGACCAGTCGAGCGGCTGTCGAGTCGGGTCCGCGCAACGCGAGTACTGCTCGAAGCCCTGACACATACATTCGTGAGTAGAAGTCATGATCCTCGGGCGGGTGCAGGGTACGCGCAGACGGATCGGTGAACCATCGGTAGCCGATGCTTCTCGCATCTCCGGCGTGACGGGTCAGGTCCCCGACGAGCGCGACACTGAGCGGCGTCTGTCGCAGCGTCTCCCCCAATTCAGTGACGATTTCGGCCGGGGTGTCGGTCAGCCTGTCGAAGATACGCAGCATCCCAGGGCTGATGTAATCGGTGCCCGATCCTCGGGTCGGCGGCCGATGTCCGGCAAGGCGAAAGAGGTGATCACGCTCGTCGCGGGAAAGATGCAGCCCCTGCGCGATGGAAGCCAGCATCTGCTCGGACGGTTGCGGGCCTCGCTGCTGTTCTAAGCGGGAGTAGTAGTCCGTCGACATGTGGCACAGCGCAGCCACCTCTTCGCGGCGCAGACCGGCGGTCCGGCGGCGTTGTCCGTCGGGTAGCCCGACGTCGCCCGGCTGCAGCGACTCACGGCGATGGCGAAGGAAGTCGGCTAGCCCTACGCGGTCGATCATGTACGCATCTTGCCGCCTGACGTACCGCTTAGCCACGGATCGCTAAGTCCTGGATACCGACCTGGCCGTGCGACAGCCTTTCGTCAGAGGGCACTGCAAGTCGAACAGGAGTGGGCACATGCCCAAAAAACAGTACAACATCACCATCCCCGATCTGGGCGGCAAACGGGCAGTGGTCACCGGAGCCAGCGACGGCGTGGGACTCGGTATCGCGGCCGCGCTTGCCAGCGCAGGCGCAGAGGTCGTCATGCCGGTGCGAAACCGACGCAAGGGTGAGGCGGCGATCGAGAAGATTCGCGAGCAGCATCCAGAAGCGAAACTGTCACTCGAGCAATTGGACCTGTCGTCGCTGGCTTCGGTGGCGGCCCTCGGGGAAAAGCTGAGAGCCCAGGCGGCGCCTATTCACTTGCTCATCAACAACGCAGGTGTGATGACGCCACCGGATAGGCAGACCACAACTGACGGGTTCGAGCTGCAATTCGGCACCAACCACCTCGGCCACTTCGCACTGGTCGGGCATCTGTTGCCACTGTTAAAGGCCGGCCGCGCGCGGGTGACGTCGCAGACCAGCATCGCCGCACGCAGCGGCGCTATCAACTGGAACGATCTGCAATGGCAGCACGCATACGACGGGATGCGCGCGTACCGGCAATCCAAGATCGCGGTGGGGCTTTTCGGTCTTGAGCTCAGCCGACGCAGCTTGGCCGCAGGGTGGGGCATCACCAGCAACATCGCCCATCCCGGTGTCGCCCCGACCAGCCTCCTTGCGGCGCGCCAAGAGGTAGGGCGGGCCGAGGACACCACCGGCGTAAAGGTGATCCGCTGGCTTTCGGCGCGGCGCCTGCTCGTGGGAACGGTCGACACCGCAGGGCTTCCGGCGCTGACGGCCGCGGCATCAGCGCAAGCGAAGGACGCCGGGTTCTACGGACCCCGGTGGCTGGGAAGCGTCGGGGGGCCGCCTGGTGAACAGAGACGCTGGAAGCCGCTGTGCGACGAGGACAACGCGGCGCGCTTATGGGCGGTATCCCAAGAACTGACTCATGTGAGGTTCGCATGAGTCCACCGCCACCGCTCACCGGTCCGGACAACGTGGATATGTGAACTCAGCACCCATACTGGCTCTGGTGACTGGAGCCAACAGAGGCATCGGCCTGCACATCGTCGATCAGCTCGCTCATCGTGACGCGAAAGTCTATTTGGCCGCCCGCGATGTGCAGCAAGGTCGAGCGGCCGCTCAGACGTTGACCCGACAGGGTCTCGATGTGGACGTCATCGAACTCGACGTCACCGACCCGGCATCAGTGCGCACTGCGGCCAATCACGTTGCCGAGGTCGACGACCGCCTCGACATTCTTGTCAACAACGCAGCCATCACCAGCGGACTCGATCCGGCATCCACGATGACCACCTCGGATCTGCGGCGGACATTCGACACCAACGTCTTCGGCGTCGCCGCCGTCACGAATGCCTTTCTGCCGCTGCTACGCAGGTCGCGTTCGGCACGGATTGTCAATGTCTCGAGCGCGATGGGATCGATCGCGTTGATGGCCGATCCGAGCATCGAAGTGACCAAGCGCAATCAGGCTGCGTATCAAGCCTCTAAAGCAGCGTTGAACGCTCTGACCGTGTTGTATGCCAACGAGTTGCGCGACGCTGGCGTGAAAGTCAACGCCGTGTGCCCGGGTTACCGCGCGACAGGCCTGAACGGGGGCTTACCGACCCCCGGTGCGGGCGATCCGGCGCAAGGGGCCACGGTAGCGGTCGAGATGGCAATGATCGGCGACGACGGACCGACAGCGCAATTCGTCGGCGACACCGGCGACACCTACCCGTGGTGAGGGTCCGGCCAGGAGTCGCAGGAAGGGCCACCCCCACCGCGGTCGAACACGAGCGGTTCCTGCGCATGCAGGAGCCGGGTGAGATCCCGCGGGTAATTGGCGATCGTTCAGCACGCTTCGACAGATGAATATGCAGAAATGGACTACGCCGGATAAATCAATGCCCTGGCCGCATGCCGACCGCCACTCTGCTGTCGTTTTCCGCTGCGTTGCAATATCTTCCGGTTACCGTCCTAGCGGTGCGGATCCGTATCGGCTGCTGCGCCAGCTACGTACGCGGCGTCGGCACTTGCTGGCTTGAGGCGGCACGACACGGCGCGGTGCGGCAGCTAGATCCGGGTGTCTCGCTGCGAGTTCGGATCAGCGATGCAAACTAGGCGGACATCGGCGCTGCCCGCGGCGGCACCGTCACGTCGCCGGAAACCCGCGATGACCGGCTCACCATCACCGTCGACGAAACGATACGGCGTGCCCTTGCTTCGGTCTGCGTGCTTGTAGCCCCACTGCCCGATCGCTCCCAGGACCACCACCAAGTCGCGACCGGATTGTGTCAACTCGTAGCGGCTGCGAGTACGGTCCCCGGGCTCGCGGTACTCCACGGTCTCCAGCACGCCGGCCGACACGAGTTCAGCCAGTCGGGCAGTGAGGACATCAGAGGCGATTCCCAACTGTTCCTTGAACTCCGAGAATCGAGTTCTTCCCAGGAACGCCTCGCGAATGATCAGCACCGACCACCGCTGCCCTATGACCGCCATGGCGCGCGCAATAGGGCAGGGATCGTCGGACCACGGATCAGTGCGCATCACCACATACTAACCTGAGTTGGCGCATCCAACCCAGGGTGATACCCTCGCCAGGTGATCGGCCGCGACATCGAGCTCGACGCGATCATCGCTGCCGCCACGGGGGTCGCGGACCGCGGATGCGCGCTGGTCGTTGAAGGCGAGCCCGGGATCGGGAAGACCACACTCCTGACGACGGTCACAGCGTGGGCGAAGCGTCAGGGGTTCACCGTTTTGTCGTGTGCCGGGGTGCAGTCGCAGGCCGCCGTGGGCTACGCGGGTCTGCACGAACTGGCGCACCCGATCCTCAGTTGCGTCGATGCGTTACCAGTGCACCAGCGGACGGCCCTTCTGGCGGCGCTCGGCCTCGCCGAAGCCGCGATGCCCAACCCGCTGCTCATCGGCGTGGCGACGCTCGGGTTGATCGAGGAAGCCGCTGCCGCTCGACCGGTTCTGCTCGTGATCGACGACGCGCAGTGGCTCGACGACTCCTCGCTGCACGTCCTGACCTTTGTCGGGCGCCGCATTGCGAACTCGCCGGTGATGATGCTGTGCGCCACAAGGCCCCGCATCGACGGGGAAACGTTACAACTTGCGTCGCTGCCGCACCTTCAGTTGGACGCCCTAGATATCGCAACGTCGCGCGTCCTGATGAAGGAGGCGCTGTCCGGCGTCGACGGGCATGGGCTCAGCGAACTGACCCAACGGCGCGTCCTGACTGAAGCTGCGGGAAATCCGCTGGCCATCGCAGAACTCACGAAGGCACTGTTGGCCGGTGGCGAGGAACAGGCTGCCCCGTCGCCGACCCCCCTGCCGACGACGCGACGCATCGAACGCGCTTTCCTGGAACAACTGGATGGCGTTCCAGAACCCAGCCGCCGGATGCTGGGTCTGATCGCCGCCGGCGGTGATACTGCAATGGCCGAACTTGCCGACGCAGCGCGACGCGTCGGTCTGTCGGATGCCGATCTGGACCCACTCGAGCGGAGCGGGCTGATCAAGGTCTTTGCCGGATCGCTCCATGTGCGCCATCCCCTGGTCCGGTCCGTGGCATACCGGGTGACTCCGCTGACCCAACGTTCGGCCTTCCACCGCGCGCTGGCCGAAGCGACCAGCGATGCGATGAGAGCGGCCTGGCACCGCTCGGCGGCGGTCTACGGACCTGACGAGGCGGTCGCCGCCGGCCTCGAAACCGCGGCCCACGCGGCGCAACGCCGTGGCGCCAATGCCGAAGCCGCACGCGCATGGCGGCGTGCTGCGGCGCTGTCGCCGTCAGCGAATGATCGCATCCGGCGGCTCGTCAGTGCCATTGAACCCGCGTGTCGGGCGGGGCTGACCGCAGAGGCGATGGACACCCTTGACGAGGCCGAGCCATTGGCCACTGATCTCCGGCACCAGTTCGATCTCTCGTTCGCGCGCTTCACCCTCGCCGTCACGACCGCCGTGACTGCGCCGACGGTAAAGGAACTGGTGACGCTGGCAGATCAGTTCGGAAGCGACGGCGATTCGGACACGCGTATCCGCCTGCTCGCCGCCGCGGCAGCGCAGTGCCGGATGCACGGACTCGACGAAGGTGACCGTGACCTGCTGGCCGAGCGCCTGCATCAACTCGAGCACCTGGATCACCCGGCAGTCGAGGTCGCGTTGGCGACCATCGAAGATACCAAGTATGCCCGCCAATTCCGTTGTCGCGCTGCATTGTTGCAGGACGCCCTGCGTGATGACTTGACGGCGCTGATGTCGATGGGGCTGGCAGCAGAATCGGCTTCTGATCTGGCGACTGCGCAGTCATGCTGGGACGGTTCCGTCAGGGTGGCCCGGCAAACAGGCGCGCCCGCGATCGAGTGTGAGGCGCTGCGCGGCTCAGCGCGATCGCAGATCATCGCGGGACAATTGACCGAGGCCGCCGTGAGCGCGCACAACGCATTCCGGATCGCCACCGATGCGAATCTGGGGCTCAGCATGGGCGCCGCTGCCGCCCTCCTCGCACGGATCCAGGCTTTGCAGGGGGATACCAGATCCGCTCAGCAGTCACTGACGACAGCCCAACAGCATCTGCCCAGCGACACTCCCCTACTGTGGATCGACGACCTGGCCTGGGCCAGTGGCCTGCTTGCTCTGACCACACACGACAACGAGCGTGCCTTCACCGAACTGTCGCAGATGCACCGTGACCGCAGTTCCCGTCGCTGGGCGATCGCCGACCTCACCGAAGCCGCCGTATCCAGCGGCCACACCCGAGTGATGTGCCATTTGATCAACGAGATCGACACCGAGGCAAGCGCACTGGGCTCCCCACACGTCGTCATGCTGGTACACCGCAGCCGTGCCTTGATCGCGGGTGTGGATCAGCACGCAGAGCACCACTTTCGCGCCGCCCTGGACGTCGAGGAAGCCGAGGTCCAAGCGCCGTTGGAGTACGCCCGCACCCAGTTGGCCTATGGCGAGTGGCTCCGTCGACAGCGACGCATCATTGACGCACGCACCCAGTTAGCCGCAGCTCTGCGGGTTTTCGAGCACCGTGGCGCTCAGCCGTGGGCGCAGCGCACGCGGGGCGAACTGCGCGCGGCCGGGGTGCAAGTGCCAGGCGCAGCGTCGGTGAACGACATCTTTGCGACCAAACTTTCGCCGCAGGAACTGCAGATCGGACGACTCGCCGCCGCTGGTCTGACCAATCGCCAGATCGCCGACCAGATCTACATCTCACATCGGACCGTCGCGGCGCACCTGTACAAGATCTTCCCCAAGCTCGGCATCACCCGCCGCGCCCAGTTACGAGATGCCCTCGACATCAACGCCGGCATCACCGTCGGCGAGTAGCCGAACTCGTGGTCATCGTACTTATGCCGCGACGCCGGTCGAGCTGATGGCATTGACGCATGACAACATATCGGGCTTATCAGGTCACCGGACAACGCGAGTTCTCCCTGGTCGACCGCGAACTGCGGGACCCCGCCCCGGGACACGTGCGAATCCGGACGGCGGCGTGCGGGGTATGCCACAGCGATGCGCTGGCCGTGGAAGGGCAGCGCGCAAATTCGACGGAGCCGATCGTGCCCGGCCACGAGGTGGTCGGGACGATCGATGCCATCGGTGCCGGCGTCGATACCCGGTGGCAGGCCGGTGACCGCGTCGGGGTGGGATTCCTCGGCGGGCAGTGCGGTCAGTGCGACTTCTGCCGCCGCGGTGACTTCGTCAACTGCACCGACCAACCGCAGCCTGGGACGACTGCGGACGGCGGGTATGCCGAGATCGTCTACGCCAGACCTTCTGCGCTGGTACGAGTTCCGGGGGATTTCGATGCGCTGACCGCCGCTCCTCTGTTGTGCGCCGGGGTGACCGTATTCAACGCCCTCCGCGCCGCCACGGCGCCAGTGAACTCACTCGTGGCCATACAGGGCATCGGCGGTCTGGGCCACCTGGGTGTGCAGTATGCCAAGAAGATGGGCTACCGCGTCGTCGCGATAGCCCGCGGCTCCCAGAAGGCCGGACTCGCTACGACTTTGGGCGCCGACCACTACATCGACAGCGACGCCGAAAACCCCGCGGCAGCGCTGACCGCGCTGGGCGGCGCGACAGCGATCATCGCCACCGCCGCCAGCGGCGCGTCGATGGCCGGGCTGGTGGCCGGACTACAGCCACGGGGCAAAATGATCGTCGTCGGAGCATCACCGGACCCGGTACCGGTTCATACGACCGATCTGATTTTCGGCGGTCGCAGCATCCTTGGAAGCCTCACCGGATCGGCCATCGATAACGAGGACAATCTCGCGTTCAGCCTCGCGCATCAGATCGCCCCGATGATCGAGCCGGTTGCCTTTGACCAGGCACCGCACGCCTACGACCGAATGATGGCCGGGCGCGCGCGCTTCCGCATCGTCCTCGACTTCGCAGCGGCGCGATGATTCACGTCGCACGGCTCATCGCCGAGATGATTTCCACGGTGGGTGACACCGCATGGGCGAGGAACCGGTAGTTCACCAGTGCTGCCTGATACCCGTCGCCCCAGTCGGGGTGGCGGGGCCCGGCCACCGCATCCACGGCCACCGCAACTCGGAAACCGTCCTCGAGAAGATGTCGCAGGTGAGACTCGACGCACATGTTGGCCAGCATTCCCGCGAGGACGACGCGGTCGCACCCTCGCTTCCGTAGCTGTAAGACAAGGTCGTTGGTCTGCGGACCGAATACCTTGTGCGGGCTCGCGACGGTGGTGGAAGCGTGGTTGATGTAGGGCGCCAACTCGGGTAACCAGTCCGCGCCCGACCCCGCGAAGTCGGTCAGATCCAAGGCCCCGGTGCGGGCGAACGTTCCGGTGGCGAACTCGTCGGACTCCAGTGGCCCGTTGAACAACCACTGCGAGTCGGACGGATAGAAGTAGTGCGGCGAGATCACCAACGGATAGCCCCGGGTGACGGCGGCGTCCATGAGCTGGATGAGGTGAGCCACTGTACCGTTCTCGGTGACACTCGCGCCGACGGCCGCCCAGTTGCGCCCGGTCGGGCTGAGGACGTCGATCTGCGGATCGATGACCACGACCGCGGTGTTGGCGGGGTCGAACTTCACTTCAGGAGCCCTAACAGTTGGTTGAAGCACTCTGACATCGAGGGATGAGTGTAGATCTCGTCGCGCAATACTGATGCTGTTATGCCATGGCGCATCGCCAGGGCGACGATGTTGATCACCTCCTGTGCGTCGTGACACAGGAGGGCGGCGCCGAGAATCTTGTCGGTGTCCGCATCGACAACTACTTTCATGATCCCGGCCGTGTCATCGACTATGCGGGCTCTGGCTACCGTCGCCAGGTTCACCACCGGGCTGGCCGCCACCTTGAAGTCATAACCCGCAGTGCGCGCTTGAGCTTCGGTAAGACCGACGCGCGCCAGTGGAGGGCTCAGGAACAGGCAGTTCGGGACCGCCCGGCGCTGGGCGGCAGACCTGGGTTCGGCGGCACCGCTGAGTTGATCGAGCACGATGCGGTAGTCATCGAGAGAGATGTAGGTGAACTGCGGTCCGCCGTTGACATCTCCGACCGCATAGATGTGGGGCTGGCTGGTACGGCGGTGATCATCGACCACGACGGCACCGGTGTCGGTGGTTTCCAACTCGGCCCGATCGAGTCGAAGGTGCGCGGTGTTGGGTGTGCGCCCGAGCGCGACCAGCACGACGTCGGCCTCGACGGTGGCGGCGCGTCCGCCGGCGACATATCCCACCCGCGCCAGCGGTGAGCCGCCTGGTCGCGAAACAGTCTGCACTTCACTGATTTCCGCTCCGGTGACGATGGTGACTCCCCTATCGGACAGGACAGACAGAGCAGCATCGGCGATATCTCCATCCTCATGTGCCAGCACCGCGGGGCGTTGCTCCAGCACGGTCACGGAGGTGCCGTAGCCGGCATACATCGACGCGAATTCCAAGCCGATGTAGCCGCCACCGAGAATCACAAGCCGGTCCGGGCGCGAAGCCCGCCGCAGCAGCTCCCCACTGGTGACCACGACCGGACTGTGCCGCACGCCGGGTATGTCCGGGATCACCGGTGTTGAGCCGGTACCGATGACGATGCTGCTCGCCACCACGGTAGCGATTTCGTCTTCGGTCTGTATCGAAACCGAGTTCGCGTCGATGAAGCTGGCCCGGCCGGTGAGCACTCGAACGGACGGGATCGATTCCAGTCCAACCAGGTTGGCGGCCCGTAGGCCTGTTGTCAGTCGCTCTGTGGCGGCGACCGCATCCGCGTAAGCCACACGCCCGGACGTGCCGCGCGGCGAGTGCTCACTGCGGTACACCATCGACTTCGTCGGCACACAGCCCGTGTTGATGCAGGTCCCGCCGTACATCTGCGCCGACTCCTCCACCAGCACGACACGCTGACCTTGCCGGCCCAACTCTGCCGCCAACGTCTTGCCGCCCTTGCCGAATCCGATGACGAGCAGATCGGCCTCGATCACGCGAGGAACTCGACAACCTCGCGGGCGAATTCCGTGACATGCTGGAAGAGGAACCCGTGCCCGGCATCGCTGTACAGAATGGCCTTGGCGTTGGGCAGCCGGCCCACCATCGCAAAGGTGGCGTAGGCATCGATCATCCGGTCGTGCGCACCGTTGGCAACCAAGGTCGGAATGGTGATCTCCCCCAAGCGATCCCAGATACTCGAACCGGTCGAGGCGATGACCGACAATTGCGCCTGCATCGTCTCGATCGACACCGGAACGTGCTCCGGCGACAGGACGCGGTCGTCCAACCTGCGCAGCGACTCCAGTCCCAGCTTGCGACCCGGGTCCTCGTCGGGGAAGAACAGATAGAGAAAGTCATCGTCGTCGTTGACGGGCTTGGTGGCGACCTGCCAGATCTTCGGAACGGGTTGCGGCATGCCGGGCACACCACCGCCGGGAGAGCTGCCCGCCACGATCAACCGGCGTACCAGATCAGGACGTTGCAACGTGGCCGCCTGCACCACGATCCCACCCAACGACCAACCGAGCAGGTCGGCCTCGGACAATCCCAGGGTGTCGACGAACTCGGTGAGTCCGCCGGCCAGGGCGTCCATGCTGGTCGGTGCGACGCCGCTGGTCCTACCGTGCCCGATGTTGTCGAAGACGATCACATCGCGTTCGGCTCCCAGCGCGTCCAGGAACGCCGGATCCCAGTGATCCATGGTGCCGCGAAAGCGCAACGCCAGTACCAACGGGACACCGGTACCCGCACCGATGCGACGGTAGGCGAACCGCGCACTCGGCCCGTCCAGATAGCGGGTCTCAGCCATCAAAGACAACGAATTCTCCATATCCTGTGCACCCTTCATCGATCATCGATCGCTCGCGAGATCGCGTCCGACCCGCGCCATCTTCAAATTCTCTTGCCTGCAAACCTCGGGAGCCATAGGCACATTGACTGTTGTTTCTGTCTGGCGACGCGGTGTCGGAGCTGGCCGCCCGGTGAGCAGGATGCGCCGCCCGCGTTACTCGAACGCGAAGTCGGACAGGTCCACCGAGACGATCAGTGGCTCGGCGGCAGCGGTGTTGTCGTCGTTGCGCGGGAAGATGCGCAGTTTGGAAGGCAACACGATTCCCTGAACGGTGACAGGGTCGAGGAGATAGCGAGCTGCGGGATTGCTGCCTTGAATATCCACGTCGTAGTCGTGGCGACGCAGCAGCCCCGTTTCGTCGGCATAGAAGGTCTGCACCGTGTTGTGGGTGGCGATGTCTTGGGGGAAGGTCACCCGCAGCCGCCGCCAGGTCTGCCCGTTCTCGGTCCACGGGTCGACCTCCTCGGTCGACACTCCAGGTCGCGCCAGGATGAACGGCGAGGTCAGATAGGTCCACATGGTGTATCCCGCGAAGTAGGCGACCTGCGCGTTACTCCACGGGGTTTCCATGACGTATCCGGCGAAGGAGTCACGGGGCTCGTCGAGCTGCTCGACCACCTCGCCCGCGGGCGTTTCGATGGTGACTCGCTTCGGGGTGAATTGGGAGCGGTGATCGGTGGGGGCGAAAGGCCAGTGCGACACCCATTCTCGGTTTAGGTCGACGCGGACGTTGGCCTCCTGCAGTACCGTCGGCTGGCCCTTGAGCCCCCACAGCACACCGCCCTGGCGAAGTCGGGCGTTCAAGAACGCGAACTGGCGGAACCGGTCGAGGCCGCCGTGTGCATCGATCATAAGATCAACCAAGTCAGTCATCATGTCTCCTCGAAAGGCTGCATCCCCCGTGGGATTCACGATGGGAAGGAGCTGATTCAGTTCAGCTCCATACGATGACTCTGGGCCATCGTCAGCCGACCAGGCATCCGTCAGACGACTACGTTTCGGTGCCCTCGGACGGTGGCCAGCGCAGCGAGGAGCGGTTGTGCCGGTTGATACCGCGCGTGGAATGCGTCTTCTGGACGTGAGCCCGCGCGGTGCTGTCGCCACCGCACAGCTCACCCTCAATTAGCCGTCAGTGGAGCCGGATGAAAGAACCACGAGTCGTACGGAGACTGTTATGCCAGCTTCTACAAATCGGGAATATGCAGAGATCGATCATGCAGTGTTACCAGTAGGCGTCGCCGTCTTCATCCGATGAATCACGGACGTTTCAAGTGACCCCGGCCTGGCGCACCGGATCAATTTGATCAAACGGCATGACGCCAACGGTTTGCAGCAGCTAGCGCCATATGCCAGTGGTACGCGCGAACGGCGAGGCGGTTGTGGCTCGCCCGCGTTGACTGATGAATGATGCTGGCGTTGATCATGTCGCGGCTATTCACTTCCGGAGCGGCACTTGTCGTTTCGGACTATCAGGATCGGTACGTCGGCGTCAGTCAGCAATGCGGACGGCGACGCATCGCGCATCGGCGTTCCCGTTGAGGGGCCTCCAGCGCTGACCACGACCAGCCGAGCCGAGCGTGCCAAGGGAATGAGGGCACTCCCCTTTCGGCCACTGCGGACCACCCGCTGAACGACAACGTCGGGATAGTGCGGCTGGAAGCCGGCCAGGCGTTCGGCCACCATCTCGCATTCAGTTTCGTGGTAATGCGCCCATTCGATCGGCGACCAACTCATGGAGGGGAAGCCCAGCGCACCGGGCTCGTCCCAACAGTGCACGGCTGTCAGTGATGCCTTCAGGCGAGACGCCGCTTCGAACGCGACCCCGATGGCATAGTGTTCAGCAAGCGATTCGCCTTGTACCGCAACCAGGATCGGAGCACCGCGCCGCGGGCGGTGTCCCTGCGGTACGACAGCCACATTGGTATCGGCGTAGGTCAGGAGTCTGTTCAAGGTGTGGCGACGAGTCACGTTGTGCCGCAGATGGAGTGATGTGCCTATTACCAGAAGTTCAGCGGACATTGATAGTTCGATCACGGAGGACACGGAGGCGTACGGGTCGAACTTCACACGGGTGAGCGGAAGTCCGCGAATTTCGGCTAACGGCTTCGCCCAGTCCATGGCGTCCATCACCGATTCTGTGCCGTCATCGGCAACCACCACCCCCACGGTGCGTGGAGAAGGCTGGGCCGGAGTCGTACTCGCGTGACCGGTGCCTTGCTCGGAGATCGTCATTCTTCTTCATCCCTTCTTCGATCGTTGGGAAGTTGCTTCGCCTTAGGCCGGTATCGCAGAATTACTTGCTCGGTAGAGCCCGTGATTTGCATTTCCTGCAGCGAGAGCCTCAGCCTTCGGTGCTCTTCAAGCGGCGGGTAGAGCTAGCACTAGTAGCTGTGGACTTACTCGACGTGGGCATCGTTGAGCTAAGTGACTGCGTGGTCCTGAGGTTGCTGCGAGAGCTGAATTTCATTGCGGATATCGGCAACCGGAGGAGGTCTGAGCAGGTAGCCGAACACGCTTCCATATGCGGTCCGCACCGCCACCAGCATCCAGGTTCCCAACAGCCCCAGGTAGGCCGCCACGGCTGCCAGGCGCAGCGCCGGTAGGCCCGTGTGGAGGGCCAGCTGACTGGTCCCGGTGACGAATGTGCCGACTGGGAAGGTCAGGCTCCACCATGTCAGCGCGAACGGCATGCCGCGGCGCAGGGTCCGCACCGTCAGAGCGGCCGCCAACCCGATCCACAGGAGTGCGAAGCCCCATACCGGTACGCCGAAGAGTACGGCGAACGCCTGCATGGCGCCGGCAATCCGCGGATCGACGGCCACCGCCGCAGTGCTGCCCAGAAGACCGGCGGCGGTGATCGACTGGCCGAGTGGTCCGAGCACGATCCACAACGTGGCAACCCGCGCGGTGCCCGAGGTGCCGTAGTGCACCAGCCGGCTCCAGATCATCGTGATGATGATCAAGGCGGCGATCATCGCCAGTCCGAACATCGCGAAACAGGCGTAGAGCATGGTGGTGCGGCCGGTGCCGGGGGCCATGTGCGGAATGAGGAGCGCCCCGGTCGCGGCGGAGACCATCGGCGGGACGACCGGCATCAGCCAACCGCCGAACGCCGCATCAGGAGTGACGTCGTGTTGGGTGAACATCAAGTACGGGATGGTGACGGAGGTGAACAGGCCAGCCACGGTGCCGATGCTCCACAACGTCCAGTCGAGCCGCACTGCCGCCTGCGCGCCGATGACGTCGGTACCCACCAGCAGCGCTCCGGCGCCGACCGTCAGCAGCGCCATGGGTGCCGCACCGTAGAAGTGCGCCATCTGGGTATTGTGCGCGTGACTCCGCGCGACGGTGGGGTGGCGAAGCCAATGTGAGCCGACGACGAGAGCGAGAGCCGCCAGCAGCACCGCCGCCACGATCCAGACAACCTCGGCGAACCCTCGCAGATAGGGCCATTGCACCGGCAGACTCGCTGCTGCGGTAGCCACGATCCCGGTGCCCATCACGGAGGCGAACCAGTTGGGACCCACGCCGTTGAGGAGGCGGCGCGCAGGTGACAGCGACACGACGGTGCCGTCGGGATCCGAAGTGGCGATCGTAGATGCGTGCATATTCGCCAAGTTATCCGTCGGCCGAACAGGCCGACAGGTATCCGGACACAAACAATGGTTGTGTCGACACGTTCACACCGGTGACACCGACCGTGATCGCTTGTTGAGCTGGGCAATATGGCTCAACAGATCTCGAACTGCGCCAGCCGGCGGGGTTCTGGCCCCGATCCAAACCGCGCGCAATGACCGTCGCAGGTCGAGGCCGGCGACGTCGACGGCCCGGAGGCGACCGAGTTCCAGGTCATCGGTCACGGCGAGCTTGCTCAGGACGGCGGGGCCGGCATTGGCAAGTACCGCGGCGCGTACGGCAGCCGCCGTCGAGAGTTCTAGCGCGGGTGCAACCTGCTCCACTTCGGTGCTCCGAGCGAGCGCGGAGCTTAGGAAGTCCCTTGTACCTGAGCCTTTCTCGCGGGTCACGAGCGGCATCGCGGCCAATTCCGCGGCAGATGTCGGCCGTGGCCGCCGGACCCAGCGGTGGTGCGGCGGCACAACCACGACAAGCTCGTCGTGCGCGACGGTGCTGCTGCGAATTCCGCTTGGCACACTTGGGCTCTCGACGAAGCCAAGATCTGCTTGATCGCCGCGAACGGCTAGGATCACATGTTCGCTGTTGGCTGCGGTCAAGACGACATCGGGCACCACAGCCCCTTGCCGGGAGATTGTCTCACGCCAGCTGACCAACCAGCGTGGTAGCAACTGTTCGGCCACTGTGAGGCTCGCCGTGATCCGCAGCCGGGTTCTGCTGTCATGGCGCAGAGCGGCCAGGCCGGCGTCGACCTCATGAGCGACGCCGAGCAGCCGGTCGGCCCACTGAGCGGCGACCACACCCGAATTGGTCAGTCGAGAACCAGATCTGGTGCGGATGACCAGGCGCACACCAGTTCGGCGCTCCAGCGCCGCAATTCTCGCCGATACCGCCTGCTGAGTGAGTCCGCACTCCCGACCAGCGGCGCTAAGACTACCGGTGCGGGCAACGGCGAGCAGTACCTCCAATGAGGAGAGATCGGGCATCCTAGCGCTCAGCGTCACGTTGCGACTCTAAAGGTCGCCGTCCCCCGGATTGTGCAAAGCCGTAACAGACCAACATTCTCCCCATGTACCGCCTCGCCATCAACTCGATAGAGGGCGCACCTGGTTCCCGGGCTTGGCGCAGTGTTTCCTGGTGAACGCGGCGCGCCTCCTACTCGATCAGCCAATCAGCTTGCGCTTGGCGTCTCGAACGCCTCGGGCGTTAGCGCGCCTGCGTCCCTCGAGGCTACGAGCATCGCCAACTCGTCAACCAAGAGGCGGGAGCGGCGGCTGCCGCAAGGAACGGGAGCAGGTGCCGCTCGCTCCTCGACGGCCAGAAGGTCGCGGGACGGTTGGGTTCCAGCATCGATGGCACCTGAGGCCACCCGTTGGCTAGCTGGTTACCCGTCCTCCGCGACGAACGCGGCGTCGTCGTCCGTCGGTGGAGCTGTCACGTACCGCTGAACCCTCGGGCCACTTGTAGAACCCCTCTCCGGCTTTCACCCCCAGTCGGCCGGAGTCCACATACTCGTGCAACAGCCGTCGGGGGCCTTCGGGTAGGTGGGGATTTTCGGCCGCGTAGTGATCCTCGATGTCGAGGACGATGTCGAGGCCCACTCGGTCCATGAGCCGAAACGGCCCCTCGGCGATGGCCAGGTTCGCGACCATGATCGCGTCAACCTCTTGCGGCGTGCAGACCCCCTCGGCCACAACCTCCAGGGATTCACGCTTGATGGCCGCCCAGATCCGGTTGAAGATGAACCCAGTGCTCTCCTTCCGCGCGACAAAGGGCAGTAAACCGAAGTCCGGTAACCGAGCCACGAGGAAGTCGATGACTGCCGGATCCGTTTCGCCATCAGACATCAGCTCGACCGCCATGTTCTGCGGCGGCATGGCGAAGTGCATGTTGAGCACGCGGTTACGGTGCGTCACTTCATCAACGACCAAACGGGACACATAGGACGACGAGTTCGTCGCCAGGATGGCGTCAGGGTCGGCCACCCGATCCAACACGCCGAATAGAGGACGCTTGACGTCCAAACGCTCGGGAACGGCTTCGATGACTAGCCAGGCGCCCGGCACTGCGCTTTCAACGTCGGCGTCGGCGGACACCTCCCCCGGTGTGCGGCCACTGCGCGGAGCGAGGGCGGAGATCTGTTCCGCTACATACCGCAGTGCACCGTCACGTTGGCCGGCATCTGTGTCAACGATAGTCACCGTGCTTCCTGCGGACGAGAACACCGCGGCGATGCGTCGGCCCAGTGTGCCGGCGCCGACGACGGCGACAGGGCGGTCAGTGATGTTGGTGGGCAATGTCGTGTTCACTGCAAGCCTTTCGATTCATTACGTATTGAGTATATAATGAATTGAACATAACAGGAAGGGGCGGCATGCCTGACGAGACGGCGCAGCGCAAGCGATCGAACACGCGAAAACGACTCTTGGATGCCTCCGCCGAGCTGTTCGCGCAGCGGGGCACGACCCAAGTCTCTATTGATGACATCTGCCGACGTTCGGGCTTCACACGTGGCGCCTTCTACTCCAACTTCAAGACCGTCGAAGACGTCTTCTTCGCTCTCTACGAACGCCAGAGCACCGACTTGCTTGACCGCATGGCCGACGCCGCAGCCGAAACGACAGCCACGACGCTGGAGGAGGCCGCCGACGCGCTCGTGAACGTTGTTCCGGCTGACATCGATTGGTATGTGATCCGCGCATCCTTCGCCGTCCGCGCTCGGGCGCGTGAGGACATTGCAGCCGCCTTGAGTTCGCATAATGATCAGCTGCGGCAGGGCATCGAACCCTTCATCGATGCGACCGTGCGTGCGGCTGGCCGGCGGTTGACCGTTCCACTCGACATCGCCGCACAGGTCGTCATCGCGGCGAACGTCGGAGCGGTATTACAGCGCCCTATCGACGACGACCCTACACATGCGTTGCGCCGCAACGCCTTCCTGGCGGCCCTCAAAGGTATCTCAGAAGAAGCCCACTCCGTGACAAACTCGCGGGAGCAACGATGACATCTGCAACGCCACGTAGGCTCTATGCGCTGGACCTGATCCGGGGCGGCGTCCATCGCATCGACCTCGACACCGGCGACATCGACGACCTGGCCATAGGCCTCGAGGAGGCGCCCGACGGCATCGTCGTCGATGAGACCCAGGGCTACGTCTACTTCACCCTGATGGGCCGTCCCGACACGCCGCTGGAGGCTGCGCACGAACCACCGTTCACCGCCCGCGACGGCTCAATTCAACGGGTACCCATTGCCGGAGGAACGCCCGAGATCGTCGTAGAGAGAGGGCGATTCACCACGGGAAAGCAATTGGCCACCGATCCCGCCACCGGGCGCCTGTTCTGGTGCGATCGTGAAGGATGCGCGGTCTACCGTTGCGAACGCGACGGCTCTGAAGTCACACCGCTGATCAGCAACGCAGGATCGGAACTCCCTTCGCCCGAGCGCGAGTGCGTCGGCATCGCGATCGACACGTCAAACGGATGGCTGTACTGGACTCAGAAAGGCCCTGCCGACGGTGGTAAAGGCCGCATACTGCGCGCCGCTCTGGAGATTCCGAAAGATGCGACTGCCGAGACGCGCCGGGACATCGAGGTGCTCTGGGATGGCCTACCCGAACCGATCGATCTCGAACTCGACGAAGACCACCAGACCCTGTACTGGACCGATCGGGGAGCACTACCGAACGGCAACACACTCAACCGTGCGCCGGTCCCCGAACACGGCGCAAAGGGAACCCCGCCTGAAGTCCTCGCCACGGGATTCTCCGAACCCATCGGCGTCGCGCTCAATCTGCCCAATAACGTCGCTTACGTGTCCGACCTGTCCGGCTGCATCCGCCAGGTCGACCTATCCAGTGGAAACAGCCGCGTGGTCGCTGTCCTCGGCGGAGCGGCCACCGGGATCGCCCTGGCGGCGTGACGGGCGGTGGTGACGACGGCGTCTGTGACTTCTCGGAGCCTCGGCCGCGTTATGGCCGTGCGTGTGGGTCGGAAGCGTTGAGGGCGGCGACCACATGTTGGTAGTCGCCGTGCGCTTCGGCGTAGCGGAGGACTTTCACGCGATCGACGAGTATCTCCCGGGCTTCTGGTTGGCTCTCGATGATCGTGAGTACTTGGTCAACGAACTCTTCCACCGGCATTGCGATGTCGCTGTCGCGTTGACCCGGTAGAAGGTCGGTCGCCACTGACGGTGGAACCAGCTCCAGGAGTTTGATTGAGGTATCGGCCAGCTGCAGCCGCAGTGATTCAGTGAGCATGTGGATCGCCGCTTTGGAGGCGTTGTAGCTCGGCACTACCTTCAAGGGCGCGAAGGCCAAGCCAGAGGACACGGTGACGAATGTGGCGTTGGGGCGTGATTGCAGGTGCTCGACGAACGCGGCGAGCAGGCGGATAGGGCCGAGCACATTCGTGTTGATGACCTGCTGCGCGGAGTCCAGGAAGCTCTCGGGATGGTGCCAATCCTCTACGCGCATGACGCCGGCCATCGCGATGACGACGTTGAGGTCAGGGCAGCGCTGGAGGACTTCGATCGAGGCAGTGGTGACAGAGTCGGGGTCGGCGATATCGATACGGACCGCTTCCATCTGCGGATAGGCGGCGGTGATTTCGTCGAGTTTGTCAGTGCGCCGACCGCCGATGACGACTCTGTTGCCTCTTGCACTGAGCTCTGTGGCGAGTGCAAGCCCGATGCCGCTCGTCGAGCCGGGGATGAAAATGGTGTTGCCCGTGACATTCATGCGAGTTTCTCCGTGTGGCGGGTTGTCCGCGCCTCAGTGGGCTCGGTGGACGTAGGTGTCTCGCTGGCGGCCCCGCTCGCGTGCGGGGTGCCGTGCCCGTCGGCGGGACAGCGAGCGGAATCGATAAGGGTTGCTGCGGCGGTGCGGGCATGCACCATAGGGGAAAGGTCGTTGAGGGTGGTGGCCAACGCCGTGGCGCCCTCGAAGAGCACGAGCAGTTGCTGGGCGAGCTGCCAAGGATCGAGTACACCAGCGTCGCCGGCCACGGCGGTCAAGTGCTCGGTAAAGCGTTGTTTGTGATCGCGCACGATGTCGTCGACCGCTTCGACCTCGCCGACAAGTTCGACTACTGCGTTGTGGAACGGGCAGCCGCGGAACCGCTTGACTGCGGCAGCGTCGAAGATGGCCAGCAGGCGTTCGCGGGGGGCTAGATCGAGTTGCAGGCGCCGCTCCATCGGAGATCCGCCCCGTTCCTCGACGCCCCGCAGGTAGGTTTCGATCAGTGCGTTTTTGCTGGGGAAGTGTTGATAGAAGGTTCGCTTGGAGACTTCGGCGTGCGCGATCAGTGTGTCCACGCCGGTGGCGTGGATGCCACGGCGGTAGAACAGCTCCGATGCCGCCGCGGTAATCCGCTCGCGGGCGCCGCGACCCTTCCTGCGCGTTCCCGGTGCGCCTGCCGATGCGGTGCTCATAGCTGCTCAGTATACAGAGCCGTCTACATAAGGACAATGGCGACCTTTGGTCACCGACACCGCCTGTCACGAATAGAGTTGCTATGCAGAGCAATACGGCCCGCCCGGCTTACAGTCACTAGTGGAGGGCGACGTCGGCGAAGCGCATTGCCACCATCGCACCCTCCCCGTCCGGGACGTTGCCGCTGTCGGTGAGGCGGTATGCGCGGCGGGTCAGGGCGATGGGAAAACCGTCGGTGACGGTGTAGTCGGTGAGGTACTGGCTGGCAGGGAAGGCGCCGGCGATGTCGACGTGGTAGTCGTGGCGGCGCAGCAGGCGCTCGTTATCGAAGTAGAACCGCTGTCGGCGGCTGTGGACAGGGAGGGCGGCGGGAAAGTCGGCGCCGATGCCGACCAGGACGCGCCCGTGGTGTTCGACCGGTTTTAACCGGTGCAGATTGACCTCGCGCCGCGACAGCAGAAACGGACTATTGAGGTAACCCCACAGTGCATAGCCGCTGAAGTAGGCCCGTTGCAACGCTGTCCAGGGACTGGTGATGTCGTGGCCCGCGAAGCTGGACCTCACATCGACGCCTTCGGCAACGACAGTGCCGTCGACTCTCTCGATGGCCGTGCGCTCTGCGGTGAAGTTAAGTCGCTGATCGGCGGCGCCGAACGGCTCGATCGACGTGGCGACTCGACCCAGTGAGACCCGCACATGTCGAGGAGTCCGGTCTGTGCGCTGGCCTTTGAGGTCGTAGAGCAGGCCGCCACTGACCAGCGTGGCGTCGAGATGGTCGTAGGCCTTCCAGCGTGCGAGGCCACCGTGAGCGTCGAGGACGTCGGCGAGCAGATTGCGAAGGCGAGTGTGAATCACACCCCAAAGTAAACCACACTGATCTGTTTACATTAGCGGTATGGCGCGGTAGCGTCACGCCGACAGGTCAACTAGGCCTGCCGCCCCTACCGGCTCCGCGCCGTCCCACGGGCGGTCAGTCGTCATACCCGTCGAAGGAGAACAACGTTGGCTAAAGACCCAACCAGTCCGATCTTGGTGATCGGTGCTACCGGACGCCACGGAAACACCGGTGAATACCTGGTGCGGCGGCTGCGAGAAGAGGGACGAGCGGTGCGAGTACTCGCCCGGACACACAGTGAGCGCACCCAGCGGATCGAGGAGCTGGGCGCTGAAGTGATTCTTGGTGATCTGCACGATCGGCGCAGTCTGCTGCCAGCGTTGGCCGATGTCGACTTGGTCTACTTTGCCTATCCCATTGCCGCGGGGGTGGTCGATGCGGCGGCGAACTATGCCGCGGCAGTGCGCGAGGTGGGCCGCTTACCGCGGACCGTGGTGATGTCTATGGGCCCGGCGCAAAAGGATCACCCCAGTGATCTGGGCAAGGCCCAATGGCTGGCAGAGCAGATCATGGAGTGGGCCGGTTTGGAACTCCAGATTCTGCGCGTGAGCGCCCTATTCCACCAGAATCTGCAGGTATTGCACGCGCTGTCAATCCGGCGCGAGCAGAGATTCCGTAACTCGTTCGGGTCGGTGAAGATGGCGTGGATCAGCGGGCAGGACGCGGCCGAACTCGGCGTTGTTGCGCTGCTGGACCCCGGGCGGTTCACAAAATCAGTGGTATGGCCGCAAGGCTCCGAGCTGTTGAGCCACTACGACATCGCCGAGATGCTCACCGACGTGCTGGGCGCCACCGTCACCTTCGACCCGGTCACCAAGGACCAGTGGCGCCAGGAACTCGTCGACCTGGCTAGCCAGGACGGGGAAACGGTGGTCAACGAAGCGATGGCGCAGCACATTTCGTCGATCGGACACGCAGTGTCCGTGCAGGGCGCGGCGTCACTGCCCGCCGACCCGGACGCACTGCGTGCACTGATCGGCCGCGAACCGATCTCGCTGCGCGACTATCTGAGCACCCGCCGCGAGGAGTTCGCTCCGACCGGATCGGCTGCCGCAACCACCACTCGTGGCACAGGTGGGTGATGGTGGATGGCTCAGCTCCCGGCACCATTGCGCATATGGCGCGCGACGACCCCAGCCTGTTCGGCTGGTGGTGGGCGACACCGGATTCGACGCGGCCCTTCACCTGAACATGAATGGGATCACCAATGATCCAGTCCTATCGCCAGCGCACTCGGTCGCTGGAGCAAGCCAGGAAGACCGCCGCTGTTCGTCACCCTGGGCAGCCCTATGAAGTTCTGCGCGTCCGGCTCCCAGACACGGGCGCCGGCTTGCTCAGTCAACACACGTCGACGTGCTGGCCGAAATCGCCATCACCGTCGAACACGCCGTGACCCACCACAATCAGATTCAAGGAGCGCCACAATGTCTCACCACCTCGACTCTCCCCTTGCCCGCCAAGACATTCGTCTCGACATCACTGACCTTTACCTCTTCCGAGGCGACACCGGCACCGTGCTCATCATCAACGTCTGCCACTCCATGGGCGGCGACATCGCCACGCCGGGCTTTCACCCCGAAGGCATGTACGAGTTCAAGATCGACCTCGATGGCGACGCCACCGAAGATCTCACCTACCGCTTCACCTTCGCCGACCGCTCCCCAGACGGCCTCCAGGATTTCACCCTGCACCGTACCTCCGGGATCCAGGCCACCGACCCCTTCGCCAAAGGCGCACTTCTGCTCGCCGGCACCACCCAAAAGGAGACTACAGGCACCACCGGTGTACGGGTCTGGGCCGGCCGCGCCGGTGACCCATTCTGGATCGAACCCGACGTCGTGCACGCAGTCGGACACGCCGTACAAGACGGCACCGTCATCGACCTCAGCGGCTGGCACGCCGAACACGCCACCAACCTGTTCGCCGGCCAAAGCGTGTACTCGCTTGTCCTCGAACTCCCCGACGCCGAACTCACCCCCCGCCGCGACGACAACCGCATCGGCGTATGGGCCGTGGCCTCGCTGGCCACCGACGCCGGCGGCTGGCGCTCCATCAACCGCGTCGGGCTACCCATGATCCCACCGCTGTTCACCCAGTACAACGAGCAACTCGGCGACGACCTCAACGGTGGACACCCCCGCGACGACTACGCCACCTACGGAGACGCTGTGGCCGCTAAGCTCGCCGCCGTCATCGCCGCCTACGGCACCGCCACCGACCCCGAGGCCCTCGGCGCGCTCATCGCCCGCCGACTACTTCCCAACGTGCTGCCCTACACGGTCGGCACACCCGCAGCATTCAGTTTCGCCGGCTTCAACGGCCGGTCCCTGATCGACAACGCCCCCGAGGTAATGTTCAGCCTCGCCACCAACACCCCGATCAGCCAGGGCATCGGGAAGAACTCCGTCACCGCACCACCGACCACCACGTTCCCGTACGTGTCGGTTCTGCCGTGAGCCGCCGCCCTGATCACCACGCCCACCGTCCCCACTCCCCCTACGGCGACTCCACATTCTCGGCCACGAGCCGTTCAGGTTTTCAGGGTCGGTGTCAGCGCCGCCGAGAGGACCTTCGCGTCGCGGGTCGCGAGGGTGAGGTTGCGGCGCGACGCCTGGGCAACAATCACCCGGTCAAACGAATCACGGTGTCCCGAGGGAAGTCGCCCAGCGAGGATCGCATCGCCGGCATCTGACCGAACTGCCGCGGCGTTGGGGTTGCGGGTGATGACTACCGACATTGTGACCAACGAGGTTCTCCTGGTGACCGTTCAGCGCGTCGACCACCGGATCGCGGCATCACAGAACGCAGTGGAGTGCCCGGGCGTTTATCTCACAGACGGCGCCTCGCTCAATCGCTGCAGCCCGTCATCGACGCTGATCCCCTTGTCGCGAGTGTGTACCGAAGACCCGATACCCTTGATCCAACCCGCGCCGTAGATGAGCTCGGCTATCTCAAAACCGATGTCGCCCAAAGTAATGAGCTCATGTTCGTCCTATGTGTTACGTTCGGCGCCAATGTCAAGTGCTACGTTGACCGTCTGTCCTACCGCGACCGAGATACGCTGCACTGAAGGCGGACCGGGGGCAAGGTACCGATCGGCTCGAACGGCACTCGGTGTTTTTCGGGTCGCGCATTGCTGCGCGAGTCCTCAAGTGCGTGGACCAGTTCCGGATCCCCGACCATCTCGCCTGCCCCAGGCGCCGACGACCGTCGGCAGCGTCCACACCGCCTTGGCCGCGAGGAGCTCCTCGCCGAGTCGCTGTGCGAGCGTGTCGAGGCCGAGGTCGGACTCCGTCGCGACACCGGAGCCCACGATGGCGTCTTTCATCGTGCGCACGGTGCCGGCGACGTAGGCGGTCCCGATGCGGTCGTCGTGTCGCCAGTAGGTCTGCAACCCCAACACGTCGACCTCCTCAAAGCCTGCTTCGGTCAATGCCGTCGGCAACAGCTGACCCATGTAGGCGTTCCCGTTTATTTGCGAGAACCCGGCCAGCAACCAGTCTCGGATACGGCTGTACAGCGCCACCTCCGGAACCGCGCGCCAACCACCCATGTCGTAATCGACTGCGACGAACAGCCCTCCGGGTCGCAGGTTGCTGATGTGGTGGGCGAGCACATCAGCGGCGTCGGGTAGGTGGATGAGCAACAACCTGCAGACGGCCGCATCGAACCCCTCGTCGTCGGTGAAGGTGCGGACGTCGCCTTGGCGAAACTCCACATTGCGCAAGCCGCAGGCGGCCAGCCGTTGCTCGGCGGCGGCGAGCTGCGCGGGATCGCGGTCGATGCCGACGACAAAGCCGTCCGGCCCCACCATCTGAGCCGCTTGAAACGCAACGTCCCCGGGGCCGCATCCGAGGTCGAGGACGCGCATACCGGGACGGGCGCCTGCGCGTTCGAGAAGCAGCGCTGTCGGTTCGGCGATGATGCTCGCCTGCGACTGCAGGCGCGCGATCTCGGTGTCGTCGCTTCCGAGGGCGTATTCGTGTGTAGTCACATGTTCTATAACGACGCCGTCGAGAGAAGTATCCTCGTTGCCGGCCCACCAACCCTAAGCACCATCAGGTCGAAAGTCCGATCGGCGTGCGTCACGTGCATCCGCACGAATTGCGATGGTGGAAGGTCGTCGGGATGCGAATGTGCTGCGGCGCATCAGCATGACCGCTGACGCGGCGCAGCAGAAGTTCGACCGCGGTGGCGCCGATCGTCTCCACGTCCTGCGCCGCAGCAGTGAGTTTGGGTTCGAACAGGTCCGACCATTCGAAGTCGTCGTAGCACACGAACGCCAGGTCGGTGGGAATCGACAGACCGAGACTCCGAACGGCCTTGAGCGTCCCGATCGTCATCGCGTTGTTCAACGACACCAGCGCGGTCGGGCGGTTCTCCCCCGCCATCAGCGCGCGCACTTCCCGTTCCGCCACGTCCGTGCTCGACTCGCCGTCGAGGACCAACGCAGAGTCCACGGCGATCCCGCGGTCCGTCAGCGCCGTCGCGTAGCCCTCGAACCGCTCCGTGGTGGAGGAGATCCCCGCGAGGCCCCGCACCACGGCGATCCTCCGGTGCCCGAGGTCGAGCAGGTGCTCGGTCAACAACCGCGCCGACGAGAAGTTCTCCGCGCCGACCTGATCACTCCCGACATCGACACCACGGTCGATCAGAACCAGGGGCGTGCCGGTACCGATGATCTCCGGGAGCGTGATCCGCTCCGAGCCGGCTGCGGGCGCCACGATCATTCCGTCGACCTTTCGGTCGAGAAGCGAATCGATGACGCGTTTCTCCGATTCCGCGTCGTCGTGGGAATCTCCGACGATCAGCACATACCCGGCGTCGGACAGCGCCCGTTCCACGGCGTGCACCAGGCCGCCGAAGTACGGGTTCGTCAACGCGGAGATGGAGAGCCCGACGGTGTGTGTACGCCCCGCCGCCAGTGATCGAGCGACGACGTTTCGGCGGTACCCGGTCTCCTCGATGGCCGCTTCCACGCGTAGACGCGTGGCGGTGTTGACCTTTCGCGTGCCGTTGAGCACGTGCGAGACCGTGGACGCCGAAACCCCCGCCATCCGCGCCACATCGCCCATGGTGGTCATCGGAGTCGCACGATGCGATCTGCTCGACCTGCCGTCGACTCGATCAGCCGGGCATTGCGCTCGTCGGATCCGAGTGCCCAGGACTTCGCGTCCTCCGGGGACTTCCCGTACGCCTCGTGGCGGCGCACCAGTCGAGCGTGGCGAACCTCGGTGTCGGGAGCCAAGAACCACACCTCGTCGATGCACGACCGTGCCGCAGGCCACGCATCGATCTCCAGCAGCAGGTAATTGCCCTCGGTGACGACCAGCGGCACCGAGGCAGGGACGGCGATCGAAGAACCGATCGGCTCTTCGATCTCACGCCGGAAGCGTGGCGCGTACGCGACCGGGTCGTCCACGTTTTGTGACCGAAGGTGAGCGATCAGCCGTGCATAGCCGCCGTCGTCGAACGTGTCGTGTGCACCTTTGCGATCCAAGATCCCCAAGTCGATCAACACTTCGTTGGCCAGATGAAACCCGTCCATGGGGACGAGCACGGCAACGTCCGGACCCAGGGCGGTAACGAGTTGTTCTGCGACGGTCGACTTCCCGGCGCCGGGAGCGCCGGTGAGACCGAGAATGCGGCGCTCGCCGGGAACGACGAGCGCCTTGGCCGACTCGACCAATTGGCTCAGTGTGGCGTCCTGCACGGCCTGCTCGATGGTCATCGTGCTCGCTTCCGAGTCAGTGCAACAGGAAGTTCTCTCAGCCACGCGCGCGGCCCGGCCACCGAACACCGTAGTGCTGCCACGTGGGCGGAGCGATCGATGCGCTCGGCAACGCTGTCTCGGATCTGGGTCGAGTAGTACGAATACGCACCGTGAAAGGCGTCGCCGGCACCCAATGTGTCGACCACCGCGACCGGTTCCACGGGTACGGACCCGCACGTGCCGTCCGACCACCACTCCACGGGATCGCCGCCGTGCGTGATGATGACGGTGCCGACGCCGCCGCGGATGATCGCCTCGGCCGTGGACTCCGAATCCTCGGTGCCCGGCATTCGGAAGTCATTGGAGCAGACCACGTCCGTCGCGTGGGGAATGATGTCGCCCATCACCGGTTTCCATCGGCCGGCGTCGACGACTCGCGTGGTGGTGAGCGCTTGTGCATGTCGCATCGCCGCACGCGCGATCAGCGGGTGGTGCCCGTCGACCAGCAACACTTCGGCCTCGGCCACGAGGTCACCGAGGTCCCCCGGTGGCGGCGCGTCGGAATTCACCGCGTCGAGCGAGACGACCGATCGGTCACCTGTCGATTCGACGACCGACACCGCGGAGACCGGTACCGCCCGGGTGGTGCCGGCGGCCGCGTCGACAACTCTGACGCCGTATGCAGCGAGGTCTGCTCGGATCAATTCGGCGACCGGATCGTCGCCAAGAGCGGTCACGAGGATCGCGTCGCCGCCCAGCGCTGCGAAGGTCACGGCCGCATTCGCGGCCGGTCCACCTGCTGCGACGAACTGTGCGGTGGAGGTGATCTTCTGGTTGGCCGCAGGCGGTTTCGCGATGCGGTGGATCACGTCGAGAGTCGCCAGCCCGACGAACACCCCGACCGGAGCCTTATCAAAGACCGGCGCGTTCCTCATCCGTCGGCTCCTCCGCACCGGTCATGAGCGCGACGACCTCGGACATCGAGCGCTTCTTCGGATCGACGACGCCGGCACGTTGCCCGAGGCGGTGGATGTGGATCCGGTCGGACACCTCGAAGACGTGGGGCATGTCGTGGCTGATGAGTACCACGGGGATGCCCCGGTCGCGGATCGACCGGATGAGGTCGATGACCTGTCCCGACTCCCGCACACCGAGAGCCGCGGTCGGCTCGTCCATGATGATGACGCCACGGCCGAACGCGGCCGCTCGCGCTACCGCGACACCTTGCCGCTGCCCGCCCGACAACGTCTCCACAGCCTGGTTCACGGATTTGATGCCGATCTTCAGATCCGTGAGGTGCTGCGAAGCCTCCTGGCGCATTCTCGGCATGTCCAGCCGACGGAACAGACTGCCGGCGAGGCCTTTTCGTCGCACCTCGCGACCGAGGTACAGATTCGACGCGATGTCGAGCGCCGGTACGACCGCGAGATCCTGGTACACCGTCTCGATCCCGGCCGCCCTGGCGTCTCGGGTGTTCCGGAACGACACGGGTTCGCCGTTCATCAGGATCTCGCCCGAGTCCGGAATCACCGCCCCCGCCAATGCCTTGATCAGACTGGACTTTCCGGCACCGTTGTCACCGATGACCGCGAGGACCTCGCCCTCACGAAGCTCGAAATCGGCTCCGTTGATCGCGGTCACGCTGCCATACTTCTTGACGAGCTTGCGCGCCTCGAGAACGGGGGTGGCACTCATTGTGATCTCCTGCGGGCGAATTGATCAACCGCCACCGCCACGATCACAAGCACCCCGGTCGCGATGTTCTGGTAGAGACTGTCGACGCCGGCCTGGGTGAGACCATTACGGAGAACGCCGACGATCAGCGTGCCCACCAGTGTTCCGACGACGCCTCCGCGCCCACCGAACAAGCTGGTTCCGCCGATGACCACTGCTGTGATCGTCTCCAGGTTGGCGTTCTGGTACGCGTTCGGATCCGCGTTGGGTATGCGACCGAGAGCAGCCCACGCAGCGACAGCGGCGATCACACCGGTCACGAGGTAGACGGAGAACAGCACCCGCCCGGATTTGATGCCCAACAGGTCCGACGCCTGCGGGTTACCTCCGACGGCGTAAATGTGTTTACCCCAGGCGGTCTGGGACAGCGCGTACCACACCACGAGGTAGACCAAGAGCATCGCCACCACACCGAAGGTGGTCGAGAACGACCCGATGCGAAACGACGTGCCCAGGAACGTGAGCGGTCCCTTCTCCACTCGGTACGTCTCTGAGCCCGCGAGCAGACGGGTGCCCGCCAGAATCGCCGTGAACGTTCCCAACGTGACGATGAAAGGGGGCAATCGCAGCATTGTGACGAACCCGCCGTTGATCGCACCGAACACCACGCACACCAAAAGGGTCAATCCGAGCGCCACGACCGGCCCGTTGGCCCCCGCACTCTGTGCCATCACGATGGTCCCGAAGACGGCGACCGCGCCGATCGAGAGATCGATGCCCGAGGTGAGGATGATCAGCGTCTGGCCGACTGCGAGGATGCCGACGACGACGGACTGTTGAAGGATCAGCGACACGTTCTGCGGATTGAGGAACGAATCGGAAACGGCGCTGAAGATGATGATGGCGATGGCGAGTGCCACCAATGGGCCGGCCAGCGGTTCACGCAGAATGTGTCCCACGGTGAATCGGCTCGACAGCGATGATTTCGCTGCTGCCGGCGCCTCAGTGGTCATGGCGGAATTCACCAGCAGTTCTGTTCGCCCCAGGCGGTGTCCATGGACTCGAGCCCGGCAACCGGCTTGTCCGTGATGAGTTGCGAACCCGTGTCGTTGAATCCGCTGGGCTTCGTCCCGTCCTGGGCGAATTTCACCACGGCCTGTACACCCTGCTCGGCCATCTTCGCCGGGAACTGCATCACCGTGGCGCCGATCTTGCCGGACTTAACGTCGGCGACGCCTGTGCAACTTCCGTCGATCGACCCGATGGTGATTTGGCTTGCGCGGTTGGCGGCCTGGATGGCCTCGTACGCACCGGCCGCTGCCGGCTCGTTGATCGTGTAGAGGGCGTTGACACCCGGTGCCCGTTGAAGGAGGTTCTCCATAGCGGTCTGCGCCTTGGTCTGGTCGCCGTTGGTGTTCTCCTGGCCGACGATCTCTGGCGAGCCGTCCGTCACGCCGAAGCCCTCGAGGAATCCGTCGTGACGGAAGGTGTCGACGGTGCCACCGGGGGTTCCGTCCAGCATCACGACCTGGGGCGCCGTGTTACCGAGCGCGGCCCTGACCCATTTGCCCTGACTGACGCCCGCGGCCTTGTTGTCGGTGGCGAACGTGGCGTCGACGGCGTCCTCGGGGTCGGTCGCGGTGTCGAGAGCAATGACGACGATGCCGGCGTCGCGCGCCTTCTTGATCGCGTCGAGCACGCCGGTGGAAGAGTTCGGAGTGATCAGAATGCCCTTCACGCCCTGGCCGATCATGTTCTCGATGGCCGCGACCTGGCCCTCGTTGTCACCGTCGAACGCGCCCGCCACCGCGATCAACTCTGCGCCGTCCTTTTCGGCCTGCGCCTTCGCGGACTCACGCAACTTGACGAAGTACGGGTTCGAATCGGTCTTGGTGATCAGCCCGACCTTGACACTGTCGGAACCGGATCCGCCGCAAGCGGTGAGGCCGAGGGCCAGTGAGCCTGCCATCAGGAATACGCCGACTGTGCGTGCGCCGTTGTTGCGCTCTCCGAACATGTGATCTCCCTTGACCCGTGACGCCGAACGCGCCTGTTCTACAGCAGGATAGGAGCAGACAAGCGCTTGCGCATGCGCTTGCGCGATTCTTTTCAACCGACCTCCGTCCACTTCGTCCGATCGACCGCGGGGCGCGTCTGAGACCGGTAAAGCTCGATCGGAACGGCCATTTCGACGCCGACCGGCGCGGTACATTGCCTTCGACGGGTTGGCGGTGTGAGTAAGTCGCGGGGGGTGGAACGTCCGACAGTTCGGGGGGGTGCGCATCAACCGCGACAGGCCGCTGATCTACCTGGCCCTGCTCATCGCGGCGCTGGCGGTCATCAATCTAGCGGCGCCGTGGGGCCGCGCGACGGCAGAGTACGTGGAACCGTTCCTCCGGATCGGCGCCGACGTGCTGTCTCTGGTCGCTGGCCTTGTCGTCGCGCGACGCGTACAGGGCAAATCGCGCTGGTGGCGATTGTGCTACGCGGGATCGATGATGAGCTGGCTGCTGTCCCAGGGTCTGATCTGGACGGGCACGTCAACCTCGGCAGCGGTGGTCGCCTACCTGTTGTGCCCCGTCTTCGTCTTGTCCGCCGTGATTCTGCTGGCCTCGTCGAGCCGGAACGCCGACGAGCTTCGGGGCGACAGGCAACGGATACCGCTCATCAACCTCCTCGACGGGGTGATTGCCGGCCTCGCCTTTTTCATTCTCACGATCATGAGCGGTCTCAGCAGCCGCTCCCCCTGGCAGTTGAGCAGTGACGGCGCACAACTGGTCTACGTGGTGGCTGAGGTCGTCATCGTCGGGGCGGCAGTGGTCATCGCGATGACATACAGCCCGTCGCGGCCGTACCGGACCAACTACCTGCTCTTTGTCGGCGGCCTGGTGATGATGGCCACGTCCGGTCGGCTGACTGCCTACCTGCAGGACGTCGGTGTGACGGGCGCCGATCTGTGGGGCGGTGCCGGACGCACCGTCGGGCCGTTGCTGATCACTTTCGCGATGCTCGAACATCGGCGGCAGGTCGGTGACGACGGCTCGGGCTCCCCCACCGACTGGACACAGCTCATCGTGCCCCACATCGGTGCCGTCGGCATGGCTGTGCTGTTCGCTTTCCATGCTGTCCTCGGCCGGCCCTGGAATCCGTTCGTGCCCTGGGTGATGGTGCTCATGGTCGCTCTGCTCGCCGGCCGCCAGATCATCGCGATGCGCGCGCAGGGCCTGCTCACTCAGCGGTTGCATTGGACGCAGCGCGGACTGGCCTACCAGGTCCACCATGATCCGCTCACGCGGCTACCGAACCGCATCTTGTTCTCCGAGCGCTTGGCCGAGGCGATGCGAGAGGGCGGATTCGTGCTGATCTTCGTCGATCTCGACGACTTCAAGGACGTCAACGACCGGTTCGGACATGCCGCTGGGGACGCGCTGCTGTGCGCGGTGGCAGAGCGGCTCAAATCATGTGTGTCGGACCGGGAGATGGTGGCGCGGATCGGCGGCGACGAGTTCGCGATCCTCAAACTGAAGGAAGTCGCCGAGCTCGAGGAGGTTGCCGACCGGCTCCGCGTCGCACTTCGCAACCCGTTCTCGGTACAGGGATCTTCGGTGCGAGTGCGGGCGAGCATGGGACTTGTCGAACCCGATTCCGGCGACGGTGTCCAGAGTGTCGACGATCTGCTCAGGCAGGCCGACATCTCGATGTACGCAGGCAAACGGCTCGGTAAGGACGCCGCTGTGGTGTACCGGCCCTCGATGGCCTCTATCGCCGATTTTCCGACCGCCCTCAGGGCAGCCGAGGGCTGCCTTCCGGCCGGGTTCCGTCTGGTTTACCAGCCAATCGTGCAACTCCCCGAGCGCAAGCTGGTGGCGGTCGAGGCGCTGGCCCGGTGGACGGCTCCCAACGGCATGCAGGTCCCGCCCGAAACCTTCGTGGGTACTGCGGAGGCAGCCGGGCTGGGTGCCGCGCTCGACGCGCTGATCCTCGAGAAGGCGATCTGCGACGTCGAGGCCGCAGGCCTCACCGTCGACATCCACGTCAACATCGGAGCAGCACGACTGGGGAACCCCGACTTCGAACGGACCGTCGAACGTGCGCTTGAGCGTCATCTCATTCCGCGCGGGCGCCTGATCGTGGAGATCACCGAGACCGCGCCGATCGTCGATCTGGCCGATGCGGCCGCGCAGATCCTTCGGTTCAAGGCCGCCGGAGTGAAGTTTGCGCTCGACGACTTCGGCGCAGGCTACAACTCGCTGACGTACCTACATGCTCTGCCGGTGAGCATGGTCAAACTCGACCGTAGCCTGGCCGACGGCGCTGACCCGCAGCGCGATCTTGCGCTCTATCGGTCCGTCGTCGGGCTGTGTGAGTCGCTGGGTCTGGACGTGGCGGCCGAAGGCATCGAGTCGGCGGTGCAGGCCGACGCCGTGTTGTCCGCCGGCTGCCGACTGATGCAGGGATACCTATTCGGACGGCCCTCGACCCTGCGCGAGATCGTCCGCGATTGGTGACGCGCAGCGTCGACTTCAGCAGATCGGGTCGCGGTCGCTGAGTGGTTGTACTGCGTCAAGTGGCAGATCGCTCGACGTCGAGGGAGCCGAATGCGCGGTGGTCCGTTCAGGCGCCGCAAACCGACGTCGGTGGTTGGGAGTCGAACTGCAACGTGCGGTAGGCGAGCTTGCCCCGGCACTCGCCGATATCGCTGGCGGTCAGTCTCACTGGTGACGGCGGTTCGCCGCGCGATCGCGCTCCAGAGTTCTGGCACCAGGTGCCCGATCCGTAAGCGACGGGTCTCCCCCAGCTCTCCCATGAGATGGCGTCGATGGTGTTCCCGCACAGACTGTTTGTCGAGATCCCGGTGGGGCGCGGGGTTCCGTAGCCGACCGAGTACTGATCGCTTGGTGCGCCGAGGACGACGTCGGAATTCGTGTGATCCGCCGGAGCCACCGGAGCGCCGGGGGCTGCCGGTCCGGCGGCGACCGGCGTGTACTCGAACTTGTAGCCCTTGGTGGAGAAGGTGAATCCTTGGCCGGTCTGATCGTGACGGCACGAGATTCCGCTTTCTTGTGTGTTGCAGGTGAATCCCAGCGCAGTGAGATTCTGCCCGTAGCTCAGGACGGGGGTAGGTGCCGCGGGGCGCACTAGGTAGGGCTGGCCCAGCATGACGAACTCGGGATGCCCGTTCGGTGTCATGATGATCGAACTCGGTGGCACGAGATTCTCGGGGATGTCCGCCGCGGGTACCAGGGGTGCGCCGTTGACGGGCATCACCCTGCCGGATGTCGACTCGCACCCTGCGCCGGCACCCCCGTAAAACCTTTCCAGGATCGCGCATCGCCACTTCCCGCTTGGGCTTTCGAAGAAGTATCCGGAGTTGTGTCCGGTGGTCGTCGAGTAGCCGCTGTACCAGAATGTCGACGCGTCGACAGCCGGAGCTGACTGTGGTTCGGGCTTTGGCGCCGGCGGAGGCTTCGGCGCCTGCGGAGGCTCGGGGGTCATCGAAGAGAAGGCGGATCCCGCTGACGGCTTGCTGACGGGCGCAGATTGCACGGCCGTCGAACAACCCGTGAACATCAGGCCGGCCATGGCCAGCCAGGCGATTCTCCGAAGTATCACCGCCGGATCGTAACGAACCGTAGAGCCGCCGAGAGACTTTGCTCGACAATCGGCCGTACAATCATCCGAACGGTGGACAGCCGTCGCATGCAAGGTAGAGGGCCTGGAGACGGACCGCTCACGACACTCAGGCGCAGTCGGATTCGCACCCTACCTCGTGCGCTCATTGCGGAAAGTGGTCCGCGCGGGCGTCTCCTGGTAGGCCGCACCGGTCATATTGGCGGTTTGCTCGACAAGTACGTCAGCGTATGACCTTTCCGTCGAAGAATCGCCTCCATCGCGGATGTCGTGGGCGCGTAACTCGATCAGCCGATCGGGCGACACCGGTGGCGCTGGGCTTCCGCGCCTTCGGATATCTGCATCGGTTACCCGACCACATCGGCACCCGAAGCCACTCCGGCGTAGCGGGCGAAGATCGGGAATCTCGATGAGGGTGGAGCCGAGGTCGTGAGCTGAACTGTTGTGGCGGTCCTGTCGGCCCATATCGACGCAGGGCGCCCCTAAATAAGTGCGTCGCCAGGTAGGTGGTGTCGCCCGAAGACGGCGGGGCGGTGCACCGTCCATGGGCGAGCGCTCTCGAGTTCGAAGGCGAGCGCGAGCAGAAGGTCCTCGTGGCCGTGGGCCGCCATGAAGTGGGTTCCGATGGGGAGGCCGTCAGCGTTCCAGTACAGCGGCACGGACATGGCGGGCGACCCGATGGCGTTGGCGTACCAGGTGAACGGCGAGAACTCCGCGTCGCGAGTCAGCAGCTCCAACGGATCCTTCGGATCTGCGCGGAAGAACTCGAGCGGCGGGGGCGGTCCCGCCAATGTCGGGGTCAGGAAGACATCGAAATCGGTCCAGAACGCAGAAAACTGGCGCTCAGCTTGCTCGAGAGTCGCGAGCGCATCGCGTATCGCGGCGGGTGAGAAACTGCGACCGTGCTCGACGACAGCCTCGGTATAGGGTTCGAGCTCACCGGGGCCCGGGGGGTGTCCGAGGACGCCGATCCAATGGTCAAGCCACGCTGCGGCTCCCACGGTGTAGAGGACGAGGAAGGCGCGCTCGAGCTCGTCGAGGTCGCCCGGCAGCCTGACCTCGGCGACGGTGTGACCCAGCCGTGCGCAGAGTTCGACCGCGTCGTCGACCGCGTTCTGGCAATCCCTGTCCACCGGTGTTCCGGTGGGTGGTGTTGCGGCGTAACCGATCCGAAGAGCCAGCGGCAGCACGGCGCTTCCGGTGGAACGGTCGCGGGCCCGCAGCACTGCGGCGCTGTCACGCACTGTCCGCGACAGAACGTGCTCGGACCAGATCCCGGCTGCCGGACTACCGGACAACAGCTCCGGCACCAGGGCGCGATGCCTGCTCGGTTTGAGCCCGAAAAGCCCGCACGCCGAGGCGGGTATGCGTATCGACCCCGCCGCGTCGTTTCCGTGGGCGATGGGCACGACACCGGCGGCCACCGCTGCCGCGGCGCCACCGCTCGACCCTCCCGGGGTGCGGGTCAGGTCCCACGGATTGCGGCACGGCCCGTGCGCCGCGGAATCAGCCGTGGACAGCAACGCGAATTCACATGTCGCCGAGGTGCCGATGGGAATCAGGCCCGCCGCGCGGTAATCGCAGACGATCTGGCTGTCGGCAGTGGCGACGTAGTCCCGCAGGTACCGAGAGCCCGACGTGTGCCGTACGCCGGCCTGCATCGCCAGGTGGTCCTTGATCAGGTAAGGCACACCGGCCAGCGGCGCATCGACATCGACGGTAGCGGCGTGAGCTCGGGCGGTCTCCGCCATGCTCGTCACCTGGAACCCGAGGACCGGATTCAGGGATCCGGCACGTGCGATGGCACTGTCGACCACCTCTGCGGCCGAGATCACACCGGCCCGGATGGCCTGCGCGATGGCTATCCCGTCGCTGGCGGCCAGTTCGTCCTCGTTCACACCTGCGTCCTCGCTCGATCGGTCAAACTCGTTCGGCGCCTGCCGGATAACGCCCCGGCACTATCAGCCCGTCGGGAACATACCCCCGTGAACGGGATCGCGCCGGGCCGTGCCAACACGCGGCCAACACAACCAACCATTACGGTTGGCCGGGAACCAGTTGAGAGGAGTCGGTCATGAGCACGCCGACACGTGCCACCTATCGGACGATGGCCGAAGGCACCGCGGAAGACTACGCGCTGATCAGCCGCGCCGAGGAGGCGAACAATGCCGGCCTGGTACCCCGCGTGCTCACGCTGGTGGAGGCCCTCGATGACGGCGAGCAGGCGTACCCGATCAGCCGACTGGAGCACTCACTGCAGTCGGCGACCCGGGCCTTCGACGATGGACGGCCGGTCGACTACGTGGTCGCGGCGCTGCTGCACGACATCGGTGACACCTACGCACCCCATGCCCATGGCGCGTTCGCCGCAGCAGTCATCGCGCCCTACGTGCCTGAACGTCCGGCTTGGATTGTGAAGGTGCACCCCGAATTCCAGCAGTTCTACTATGCCCCGCACATGGGCGGCAACCGCGATGCCCGGGAGAAGTACCGCGGTCACCAATGGTTCGACGACTGCGTGGAGTTCTGCGAGAGGTACGACCAGAACTGCTTCGACTCGCGGTTCGAGCATCGTCCGCTCGCGTTCTTCCGACCGATGGTCGAGGAGGTCTTCGCCCGCGAACCGTGGTGCGGCGTCCGCTGACCAGCCACGCCTCAGTCCACCCCGATGGGCTGTTCGCCGATCGTGGCCAATAGCTGCAACGCCTCCCCCGCGGAGGACGCCGGTGGTGGTGTCAACACCACCAGTTGCTGACCGTCGAGGTCGCTGAGCACTTCGCAATCGAGCGTGATCGGTCCGACCGGGGTATGAAACGTCTTGCGTCGCACCGGCTTTAGTGCGACTTCGTGCAGCGACCACAACTCGGCGAATTCGCTGCTCGCGGCGATCAGGCTGGTCACCAACTCGCGCATGTCCGCGTCGTCGCGTCGACGCCCCCACGCCGCCCGCAGGTCGGCGACCAGAACCCTGGAGTGTTCGCTTTGCTCGTCTGCCGGCACACGTGCCCGGCCTTCGTGTTCGGTGAACCAGCGCCACGTCATGCTGGCCTGGACGCCCCGTCCATCCGTGACCAAGTCGCCGTGCAGCAGCCGTGCAAGGGAGTTCTGCGCCAGCACGGCTCCGGTGTCGGAGCACACGAACGCGGCGGCGTCACGTAGGTGGTCCAGCAGGAAAAGAAGTGCTGGCCGGACGTGGTTGCGTCGGCCGACGCGGTCCGGCACGGCGTGCCCGGCCAGCCGGTACAGGTGATCGGTCTCGTCGCCGGTCAGCCGAAGCGCACGCGCGAGCGCACGGATGATCTGCGGTGACGGCTGCGGACCCCTGGCCTGCTCGAGCCTGCCGTAATAATCGGCCGACATCCCGGCGAGTTGGCCCACCTCCTCGCGGCGCAGCCCGGGCGTGCGACGTCGCGCGCCCGGGTGCAGACCCACCTCATCCGGGCGCAGCGATTCACGGCGGCGCCGGAGGAACTCGGCGAGGGCGACACGGTCTACGTCCACCAGCCCATCATCCCGGTTCGCCGGCGCCTCAGACAGGGACTGCCGATCCCCGGCTGAACGGGTCGTGGTGCCGATCCGGACCGCGTCCCAGACTGGCGACATGATCACGACGAAAACGCTTGGAAACTTCACCACTTCGGCATTCGGGCTCGGCTGCATGGCGATGTCGGGCGCCTACGGCGTCGCGGACCGCGACGAAGCCATCGCCACGGTGCACGCCGCGCTCGACGCCGGCATCACACTGTTCGACACGGGCGACTTCTACGGAGTCGGCCACAACGAATCGCTACTTGCCGAGGCGCTGCGTACAGTGCCCCGCGACTCCTACCAACTCAGTGTGAAGTTCGGCGCACAGCTGTCCCCCGACGGTTCCTACCTCGGCTTCGACACCCGCCCCGCCGCCGTGAAGACTGCTCTCGCGTACTCGTTGCAGCGCCTCGGCCTCGAGCACGTCGACGTCTACCGTCCGGCACGGCTCGATCGGACGGTTCCGATCGAGGACACCGTCGGCGCCATCGGCGAGCTCATCGACGCCGGATACGTCCGTCACGTAGGACTTTCCGAAGTCGGGGTGGAGACCATCCGCCGGGCAGCAGCCGTACGACCGATCAGCGATGTGCAGATCGAGTACTCACTCGCAACGCGCGGTGTGGAGCGCGAGATCCTCGGCGCCTGCCGGCAACTCGACGTCGGGATCACCGCGTATGGCGTACTCGCACGCGGGCTCCTCGGAGGGCATTGGGCGAAGGAGAACCCGACCAACGGGCGCCAGCGGAGTCCGCGTTTCGCGGACGAGAATGTGGCCGACAATCTGGCCCTCGTCGAGCAGCTTCGCGGTGTTGCCGAGGATCTCGGCGTCACCGTGGCCCAGGCGGCGTTCGCCTGGGTCGCCTCGCGCGGCTCGGACATCGTGCCGCTGATCGGCGCGCGGACGCGGGTGCGACTCAGCGAAGCACTCGGGACCGTCGACATCGCGCTGAGCCGTCATCAACTGGCGCGTATCGAGTCAGCGATCCCCGCGGAAGCGGTTCGCGGCGACCGCTACCCCGCTGCCCTCATGGCCACCTTGGACTCGGAAAGCTGATATTTCGATCCAGCCGTCGTCATCGCGCACACTGGTACACGCAATGGAGCGCGATGGAGGTGCCGTGCCGGCAGAGAACCCAGTGTCCGAGTTCGACTACGTCATCGTGGGGGCAGGCAGCGCGGGCTGCCTACTCGCCAACCGGCTCAGCGCCAACCCGGCTCACCGGGTGCTGCTCATCGAGGCCGGCGGCAAGGACGACTGGTTCTGGATCAGGGTGCCGGTGGGCTATCTCTACACCATCGCCAACCCCCGCACCGACTGGTGCTTCATGACCGAACCCGATCCGGGGCTGGCCGGACGCAGCATCATCTACGCGCGGGGCCGCGTGATCGGCGGCTGCTCCTCGATCAACGCCATGATCCACATGCGCGGCCAGGCCAGCGATTACGAACTGTGGGCGCAGGCGACCGGCGATCAGCGCTGGCTGTGGGGCGGCCCGGATCGTCCGGGCGAGACACTGGCCATCTACAAGGAGCTGGAGGACTACTTCGGGGGCGCCGACGAGTGGCACGGCGCCGGCGGCGAAATCCGGGTCGAGCGGCCACGTGTGCGCTGGAAGATCCTCGACGCCTGGCAGGACGCCGCCGCCGAGTTGGGCATCGAGCCGAAGGAAGAGTTCAACCGGGGTGACAACTCCGGCAGCGCTTATTTCCACGTCAACCAGAAACGTGGCCGGCGCTGGTCGATGGCCGATGCCTTCCTCCACCCCGTCACGCACCGCTCCAACCTCACCGTCTACACCCAGACCCAGGCGCTGCAGCTGCTGATCGACGACCAGGTTCGCGAGGATCAGCGTCGGGGTGCCTGGACCACGGCACAGCACCGCGCCACCGGCGTGCGGCTGCTCAAGGACGGTCAGATCATCGATGTTCGGGCCCGCCGGGAAGTCATCCTGAGCGCCGGCGCCGTCGGCTCGCCGCATCTGATGCAGGTCTCGGGTTTGGGGCCGGCCGGGCTGCTCGCCCGACATCAGGTGCCCGTGGCCGTTGATCTGCCGGGCGTCGGTGAGAACCTGCAGGACCATCTGCAGATTCGATCGGTCTACCGCGTGAAGGGCGCGCGGACCGTCAACACGCTGTACCGGAATTTGATCACCCGCGCCGGCATGGGGATTCAATATCTGCTCTTCCGATCGGGACCCATGACCATGCCGCCGTCCACACTGGGCGCGTTCGCCAAGAGCGACCCGTCGGTGGTCAGCCCCGATATGGAATGGCATGTCCAGCCCTTGTCGCTACCGAAATTCGGCGAAGCCCTCCACCCCTTCGGCGCCATCACGCCGTCGGTCTGCAACCTGCGGCCCACCTCGCGTGGCCATGTGCGGATTTCCGATGCCGATCCGCTGAGCCACCCGAAGATCTCCTGCAATTACCTGTCCACCGACGCCGATCGTGACATCGCCGTGCGCGGCCTGCGGATGACCCGGCAGATCATGGCGGCGCCGGCCCTGGCGCGCTACCAGCCCGAAGAGATGCTTCCCGGCCCGCAACTGGTGACCGATGACGACCTCCAGCGTGCAGCGAGCGAACTGGGGACCACGATCTTCCACCCGGTGGGCACCTGCGCGATGGGAGCCTTCGACGCGCGCGGGCTGCCGCGGTCGGCCGGCGCGGTGCTCGACACCGACTGCCGCGTGTACCGCGTCGCCGGACTTCGCGTGGTCGACGCGTCGGCGATGCCGACCATCACGTCCGGGAACACCAACGCGCCGGTCATGCTGATCGCCGAGCGGGCGGCGCGGGCGATCCTGAACTGAGGTGCTCGCCGGGTCGACGACTTCGATTCAGCGCAATCACAATTCGCCTTCGATGCGGCCCGCCACTGGGAGTCTGCGCTTCCGGCGCCGGTCGGAATAAACCCGCGTGGCCGGTGACTTGGCTCAAGAGTCGCCTCTCCACCGACTCAGGAGCCCCCATGACCCGACCCATCCGCGTCGCCGTACAGATCCAGCCCGGCGGCACGCCCGACTACGCCACATGGCGCGACGCCGCTCTGGCCGCCGACGACCTCGGCGTGGACGCCATCTTCGGTTACGACCACTTCCACCGCCCGGCGATGAAGGCCATCATCGACGGTAAGCCTGTCATGTTCGACGAGCAGCCCGATGTCAGCAACTTCGAGGGCTGGACCGCGCTCGCGTCGTGGGGCGAGATCACCTCACACGCCGAGATCGGGCTCCTCGTCACCGGCGTCGGCTATCGCAACCCCGACCTGCTCGCCGACATGGCCCGCACCGTCGACCACATCAGCCGCGGTCGGCTCATCCTGGGCCTCGGTGCGGGGTGGTACGAAAAGGACTACACGACATATGGTTACGACTTCGGCACCTTCGGTTCCCGCTTCGATCTGTTCGACGAGAGCCTGATCCGCATCGAGAAGCGGCTCGCCGCGCTGATTCCGCCGCCCGTGCGCAAGATACCGATCCTCATCGGCGGCACGGGGCCCAAGCGTTCGCTGCCCGCCATCGCCAGGCACGCCGACATCTGGCACGCGTTCCAGGAACTGGATGCGTTCCGCAGATCCAGTGACCGCGTCGACGAGCTCGCAGCGTCGTTCGGCCGCAACGGCGGCGATATCGAACGCTCGACGCTTTGGGAGAATCCCGACAGTGCCGATGCCTTCCGAGGCGCGGGTGTCACGCTGTTCCAGACCGAACTCACGGCCGACAACGGTTACGACATCACGTCTCTCAAGCAGGTGGTCACGTGGCGGGACCACGGCTGACCCGACCCGCGCCATCGCATCAGAACGGACGCGCTTCGGCCCCGCCCATCGACCAGACCTGGCGCACGCGTCCGTCGGCGAAGGAGAACTGATCGACCCCACCCGTCTCGCGCGGGTGGTCCTCTCCGGGCGGCGTCGCGATGAGAGTCCACACCAGCGCCCCGCGGCCGGTGGTCTCGTCGACGGCGATCTCCCCCGGAACGAACCGGGCATCGGGGAACTGAGCGCGATAGGCGTCGAGGAAGTCGTGGAACGTCGCCGGATCCTTGATGCCGACCCCGGCGTCCGGGAAGCTCCCGAACCAGATCCGGAATTCGGGCGCGATGAGGTCGTGCCCGAGGTCGTGGTCGCCGTTCCACATGAGCAGCCATTGGTCGATGACATGGGTGAGCCGGTCGCGAGTGTTCTGGTGAATCGTCATGGCATCCACCGTGGCGGGTGTTCGCGACACCGTCCTGTCGGTGTTTACGACGACTCTTCGACATCACTGAAAAATCGAGCACCGATGCGAGCGAGTTCAGCGTCGAGATCGTCGTTGTGGGGGTGTCGCACCGCCTCCGGCAGGACTTCAGCGTCGAGAATCCGGTCCAACCGGAAACCGCGCACGCTCTGGCGGAGCCGACACCACGCGACCAGATACCAACCGCGTGCGACGTCGCGGGACTGCAGCCATCCCATCGGCTCCACGTCGCGGCGGGTGACGGGCCCGTCGCTTCCGCGGTAGCGCAGCCGTATCACCTGTCCACGTGCCAGCCCCTCGTTGACAACACCGGTCACGGCTGAACATCCGTCGGACTCACCGACGACGGCGATCTGCCGGGAGAGAGCCAGTTGGCGGTCGCGCACGGGCGCGGGCAGCGTGGCGAGAACTTTCTGCCGAGCCGTTTGCGCTGCGCTCCCGAACGGCGAGTCCGCGATCGCCGACAGCGCGACTACGACGGCAAGGGCCTCGCCGGCGGTCATGCCCAACGGCGGGAGTGTGTGCTCGGTGTCGACGACGTAGCCGCCTCGCCGGCCGTTCTCCGCGTAGATGGGCACACCCGCCTGGCGGAGACTATCGAGATCACGTTCGAGAGTGCGGGTGCTGACCTCGAAACGATCGGCCAGCCACGCGGCGCTGCGCGGCCGGGGTGAGACCGCCCGCAATTCCTCGACGATCGCATAGAGCCGATCGGTTCGATTCACACCGCGGAATCTAGACGCGACCCCCGACAACCACGTCAGTCCTCTTTGTCTTCGTCGTCGTCACGGTGCGCGGCCTCGATCACTTCCGGCGGCGCCGGCCTCTGCAACCAGGCCCGGATTCGTAACAGCCCGCCCGCAATGGCTCCGACGGCGAATACCGCGATGATGATCCAGACCGCAGTGGACATGGGTCCATTGTCCGCCTTCAGCCGGCCTCACGGCAGACCCAGTGCTGCCGCGCCATAAAGAAGGGTGCTGGTGTTGAGCCGTGTCGGGTTCGCCTTCGTCATCTGCTCGACGAACTCCATGGCACTCTGGGCCTCCAGCATCGCGCCCACGGACTGCGCCCTCATGTCGAGGTACCGCGCGAGCGCGAGGTCGTACAGTTGGCGCTTGCCGCCAAATGCGTTGTACAGACTCCCCTTTGCGATCTCCAAACGGTCGGCGAGCTGTTGCGGAGTGGTGGCGCCGTAGCCGCTACTCCAAAACACCTACATGGCCCGCTCGACCGCCATGGCTGGATCGAATTCTCTCGGCCGTCCCACGGGGCGATCGTAAAGTCGTTCTTGACCCTCCGGTTCAGAATATGTGCGGGCCCTCAGCCGTCGAGCGGCCAGCTGATCGTGAAGCCTTGGCGCAGTATGAGTTCGGTGAGCACGTCAGTCCGTTCGGCGAGCGGCCACGCGCGGGTGCGGAAATGATCATGGGTGAAGAACGCGTAGTTGGCGGACTGCTCCGGTGTGGTGCGCGAGCGGTACACGATCGCGCCCAGATCGGGCCACCAACCGCGCGCGGCGTCGGCGAGGCGCTGGCAGGTGTCCCAGACGGCATCGTGTTGGCCGGTGCTGATCTGGTCGTCGACGTCGAGGGCGTCGAGGTTGCGTTCGGTGCGCAGGTCGAGCACCCGCAGCGGTCGCCGGGTGACCAGTTCGATCAGGAAATGCTCGGCGTGGTCGGCGGGGATGACCAGTCCGATGGCGCGGTAACGCTCACGGAACGCGCCAACGAGATCCGCACCGGCATAGCGGGTGCGGAAGGCGCCCGACGGCGGGTCGAACCGGTAGCGCGGCTGCGGGAAGCCATGCCAGCCCCACTCGTCCGGCGCCGCGGCCTCGATCCGCCACATGGTGGTGCCCGGCCGCACCGTCCGGCTCCGCAGGCCCGTGGGCCGGGCTGCCGGTAGTGGTCGGTGGTAGCCGGGAAGGAGGTCAGGCACCGAGGGTGGTGAGGGCTCGCCAGGCTGCTGCCGTGGTCGCTGGGCGCTCGAGCGCCTCGACGATCGACGTCTCGCCCAGATCGTCGCGCTGAAGCCGCATGATGCGGTCCGCCGCAATCGGATCCTCGGTGAAGCGGGTCAACAGCTCGAGGATCCGCGGAAGGTCGGCGCGCAGCCGACCGCCGTCGAACTGCCAGGCCGGGAACCAGGTCTTGTTACCCACCGGAGCGCCGATCAGCCGCTTGCGGGTCCGCAGCCGATGCACCGCCTGCGGTGAGGTGTATCCGAGCCGGGTCTGCACCTGGGCGGTGGACAGGGCGCCGTCGATGAACTCCTCGACCAGCGCGTCCCGGCGTTGCTCGTTGAGGGAGTGCGCGACCGAGCGCTCCAGGGTCCCCTGGGGGCCAGTCGGCGCGTCGCGTAGCGCATCGAGGACGCGCATGAAGCGGGCGTCGCGGCGCGCCCGGGCTTCGATGTCCCGGACGAGCGGGGTCACGGCTGCGGTCATGACGTCAGCCTACCCGCGCCGAGGCGTCATTGAAACAATTGAAACACCGGGCATACGCGACGTCGCGGTCGCCACTTCATCGACGACCGCGGCGTAGAACTCGACGGTTAGCTGGCCGCCCGCTGAGGAAAAGTCCTTCCGGTCTCAAAAACTCTGATCGGCAACACATCTCAGCACAATTCTTGTCGGAGCCTTCTGCTTGTATGGGGTCATGGTCTCCAGCGCACCGTCTTTCATCCCGAGCACGCCTCGGGAAGCGCAGCTGGAGGCGTTGTTCGACGAGATGTCGGAGTTGGCGGGGCAGCGCAACGCGATCGATGCGCGGTTGGTGGAGATCGCCGCCGAAATCGACGGCGAGCGCCTGTGGGGTGCGACCGGCGCGCGGTCGGTCACCGCGCTGGTGGCCTGGAAGATCGGCTGCTCGACCACCAACGCCAAATCGATCACCGCGATCGCCGACCGCATCGACGAATTCCCGCTGTGCGTGCAGGCCTTGCGGGAGGGGCGGTTGTCACTGGATCAGGTCGGCGTCATCGCCGACAAAGCCGGCCCCGGATCCGATGAGCATTACGCCGAGTTGGCCAAATGCGCCAGCGTCAACCAACTCCGCACCGCAATCCGGCAGGAACCCAAGCCCAAACCCACGCCCGAACCCGCACCTGAGGTCGATGAGGACGAGCCGGAACCGGAGCTCGAACCGGCCTGTGCGATCACCCAGACCTCCGATGACCAGTACACCTTCTGGCGGATCCAACTCACCCACGCCGAGTCGGCGAAATTCGAAGCCGCGCT
>NZ_LQIT01000077.1 GCF_001499965.1 Mycobacterium sp. GA-2829 | reverse complement strand
CTGCGGCTCAGGGTCGGGTGTCGCGGAGGTCGCGGACGGTGGCCGCCCGGCGGTCGAGGGGGTGCCGGTCACGGTGCCGGCGAACAGCTTTGAGGGCGTGGAGGCTGCGGGGCGGTCGCCGCGGGGGCGGTCGGCTGGTCAGCCTGGGCCGGCCGGGGGGCCCGTTCCCGGTGCTTCGTTGCCTGCGTGGGACGTCGCCGGGGATGCCGGTGACGCCGCGGCGGTCCCGCCGATCGCCGAGAGCCACTACACCGGTGCCGCACCGCCGCCTGCCGAGCCGCCGCCCGACGGCTTCGAGCCGCCGCCGGACCTCGGGCGATCCGGTGCCGAGCCGGCCGTTACCCCCGACACCCCACCCGACGCCGAGCCACCAGCTAACGTCAACCCCATCACCGACGACACCGAGCCGAGAGCACAGGACCATCGATGACCTCGCCCACCGAACAGCGCCGAGCCTTCGACGCCGCGATGGACAGCTACAGGGCCGGGGACCAGGCCCGCGCGCTGGCCGGGTTCACTCAGATCACCCGCGACAACCCGGGAATGGCCGACGCCTGGCTGGGGCGGCTGGCCTGCGGTGACCACAGCATCGACACGTTGACCGAGGCGCACCAGAACTCGCGCACGCTCTACCGGGAGACCCGGCGCATCGGCCTGCAGGACGGCGAGCTCTACGCGCGTGTCGCCGCACCGCTGTACCTCGTCGTGCCGGTGTGGTCACGCGCCACCATCGGCCTCGCCTTGGCGTGCGCCCAGATCGGGGCCGCCCGCTACGCCGAAGCCGCCCGCACCCTCGAGGACCCGATCGTCCTCGAGGACACCCAGGCCGCCCAGTGGCATCAGTTCATCCTCGCCGCGCTGCACTACCAGACCCGGCGCTGGCCCGACGTCCGGTCGGTCACCGCGGTGTCCCCGCCGCGGCACGCCACCTACGTCCTCGACGAGGTCACCGCCGCGGTCACCGTGTTCTCGGCGACCGCCGCGGCCAGCCTCGGCCAGTTCAAGGCCGCCATCGACCTGGCCGCCACCGTGTCGACCGCCAACCCCTACCTCGCCGCCGACCTCGCCCTCACCCGGGGCTGGTGCCTGCGCGAACTCGGCGACGAGGACGCCGCCCGCAGCGCCTTCGAAGCGGCCGTCATCGACGGTCAGCTCCTGCCCGCCGCGCGTCAGGCCCTGGACAATCCGAGCTTCCGCCTGATCGTCACCGACGCCGAGACCATCGAAACCCGCACCGACCGCTGGGATCCCGCCACGGAGACCAGCCGCGCGCAACGTGACGCCGCCGCGCTGGCCGTCGAACAGCAGCAGGTGCTCGCCTCCGCGCAGGCCCGTCTCGACGAACTGATCGGGCTGGAAGGGCCCAAGGAACAGATCGCGGTGTGGCGCACCGAGATTCAGATCGACCAGTTGCTCGCCGCCCAGGGCGAGGAGACCTCGTCGACCAACGAGAACCACATGGTGCTCGAGGGCCCGCCGGGAACGGCGAAGACCAGCTTCGCCCGAATCGTCGCCGAAATCCTGTTCGGGTTGGGCAAGATTCAGCGCCCGGAGGTCATGGAGGTCACCGAGGAAGACCTCGTCGTCGGCTACGTCTCTCAGACCGCGCAGCGCATGAAAGAGGTGTGCGAGCAGGCGCTCGGCGGTGTGCTGTTCATCGACGAGGCCTACCGCCTCGTCCCCGAGACCGAAGGACACTCCTTCGGCAAGGACGCCATCAACACCCTGCTCAAGTACATGGAGGACTTCCGCGACCAGCTCGTGGTCATCGTCGCCGGCTACCCGGCTGAGATGCGCCGGTTCATGGCCGCCAACCCCGGCCTGGCGTCGCGCTTCCACTTCACGCTGAGCTTCGACAGCTACACCCCCGACGAGATCGTGCAGATCGGCCGCCACATCGCCGGCAAGGAGAAGGTGGCGATCTCCGAGGCGGCGTGGCCGCTGCTGCATGCCGAGGCCGCGCGGCTGCGCGAAACCCCGTCCGGGTCGGGCACGCTGCTCGACATCGCGGGTAACGGCCGTTTCGCCCGCAAGGTGGTCATCGGCTGCAAGCGCGAACGGGCCCGGCGCCTCCATACCGTCGCCCCCGCTGAGTTGGCCGAGCTCGCCAAGGCCGAGCCGTCGGTCCTCGTGGTCAACGAGGACGACATGCGCCGCGCCCTGGCGTCGGCGCAGCGCTGACGCGCAGCCGTCGTCGGCAACGGCGTCATTTCGGGGTTGCTGTCGTGCGCCGGTATCGCGGTGCAGCGGCCAGCACGCCAGTGGGCTGGAAGCGGCTGTTGGCGCGATCAAGGTCAGTGATTTGCTCCGGTTGCGAGCACCCGATCACCGGCGATGCTCAGGTCTATTCAGGGTTGGGTATGGATCTTTGAGTCCTGCGCGGAAGTCCGGAGAACATGCTGAGCAGCGGAAATAGAGCTTGCCGCCGGTAGGGCGCAAATTGGTGCGTCCCGGGTGCCGCGGGTCGCTTTAGGGTGGAGCGACGGACGCCGAAGTTGGCGTCAGCGGGCCCAGATACGGGGCCCTACGATGAATGCGTTTGCTCGTTGCTCTGAAGGGGGTAGCTGTGCCGGACCGGCCGGGGAACTACGACGGATCTGGACCTGGGCGGGTGGATCCGGACGCGCCGACGCACGCCGCACCTCAGCAACAGCGGCGCCCGCAGCAGCAGCGGCCACAGGGTGGTGGACACCGCCCGCCGCCTGCCCCGCCGCAGCAGGCGGCGCCGCAGCGACCGCCCAACGGCATGATGCGTACCCCACAGACCACTCTGCCCGGCGGCGCCCGCTTCGCGGCCCCGCAGCCTCAGACCCCCACCGCCGCGCCGCGACCCGCCCCCGCACCGCCG
>NZ_LQIT01000076.1 GCF_001499965.1 Mycobacterium sp. GA-2829 | reverse complement strand
TTGGCGGCGGTCTTCTCCGGGGACACCCTGTTCTCCGGCGGGCCCGGCGCCACCGGCCGCTCGTTCTCCGACTTCCCCACCATCCTGGAGTCGATCTCCGGACGCCTGGGCAACCTGCCCGCCGACACCGTCGTCTACACCGGCCACGGCGACACCACCACCATCGGCGACGAGATCGTGAATTACGACGACTGGGTCGCCCGCGGCCACTGACTCGTCTGGTCTGGTCCGGTGGCAGGGGACACCGAAGAGCCCTTGCATTGGTGATGCACCACCCGGCGGCACCGACCAGTGAGTTCGACGGAGGTATAAGGATGAACAAACCGCTCGCAGTAGTCACCGGCGCGGCCGGTGAACTCGGACAGGCGATCACGCGACGCTTCCTCCGCGAGGGGTACGCCGTCGCCGTGCTGGATCGCATGCCAGCGCTGGCCGAATCCGCCGCCGCGGCGCACACCGCGAGCACCGACGACATCCGGGGTTTCGCCGCCGATCAGACCGACTACGACGCGCTGCAGGCGGCGCTCGACGAGGTGGTGCGGTGGCGTGGCGCGCCACACGCCGTCGTCGCCAACGCCGGCTACGCGAAGTACAGCCCCATCGAATCGATGACCCCGGCGGTGTGGAACCGCCACATCGGCGTCAACCTCACCGGTACATTTCACGTCTGCCAACTCGCCGCCCAGCGCATGATCGCCGAACGCCAACCGGGATCGCTGACGCTGATCGTCTCCAGCCTGGCGCTCGCCCACAGTGACCAGATCGGCGGGTACTGCGTGAGCAAGGCCGCGCTGCTACCGCTGACTCGTACCCTCGCCGCCGAACTCGGCGTGTATGGCATCCGCGCGAATGCGGTGCTCCCGGGCGTCGTGGAAACGCAGATGACCAAACCCATGCTTGACGAACGTGGGGTACGCGCTGATCTGATTCGCCGCACCCCCGCAGGCCGCCTCGGCACACCCGAGGACATCGCCGAGTCCGTCGCGTTTCTCGCCTCGGACAAAGCCGCATGGATCTCCGGGGCCGACCTTCGTGTCGACGGCGGCCAATCCATCTACAACCAACCGCAGTGGCTCCACCAGAACCGCACCGGACCGTTCCAGCCCACCTGGGAGCCCGGCCTAGGAAGCGCTTGACGACCGCAACTCGGTTTCGCGGGGCTACCCCGGCACGTTCGCCAGGATGTTCGTCATCACGATGTCGGGCACCGACTCGGTGAACCGGCAGAACGTCACCTCGACCAGCACCGCCGACTTGAGCCGGTAGTCCCGCCCGCAGTCACCGGGCCGCGCGGACACGGCATCGGCGGACGCGGACCACTCTCCGATGTAGGCCGGTCCGTAATCGCTTGTCCCGCAATCGTCGACCAGCGCGACCACGCCGTCGAACGCCCGCCGCGCCGTCGGCGCATCTCGATACCCGGCCGCGCCCTGCGAGATCAACCCACCCTCGGGCGGGTTCTGGAACGTCGTCTTGTGGAACTCCTCGACCTCGTCGCCGAAGATCTGCGTTTCGGCGAACAGCCAGCGGCACGGCGCGGGCATCTCCTCCATCAGCGGGGCGATGTCCACCGGGATCTTGCCGTCCATGGTGGGGATGATCGTGAGGTCCTCGCCGGCCCCGGTGATCGCCTGCATCTGCGCGGTCCCGAGCAGTACGGTGTCCACGTCGACGGGGGAGCGGGAGTCGTCGTCGGGGCCGGGCACCGATCGGACCGCGGTCCCGCCGACCACCGTCACGCAGCCCGCGGTGAGCAGCGCCGCAGCACACGCCACCAGCGCCCGTGCGGTCATCGCCGTCCCCTTCCCGCAGACGAGCCTAGCCGCGTCGCATACCCTGCACCGAGTGAGTGTTTACGCCGCCGCGACCGGCATCGGATCCTGGCCAGGCGCTGACCCGCGGCAAGCCGCCGAAGTCGTGGTCGGCGAGCTGCACACCCTGCCTCACCTGGTGGAACTCCCGTCGCGCGGCGTCGGCGCCGACATGATCGGCCGCGCGGGCGCTCTGCTGGTCGACATCGGTATCGACATCGTGCCCCGCGGCTACCGCATCGCAGGAGGCCGCAACTCCGCTGTCCGCCGCGCCAAGAGCCTGCTCGCCGAGGATGTCGACGCCCTCGAGGAGGCCTTCGAGAAGGCGGGCCTGCGCGGCAGCGGCCGCACCGTCAAGGTGCAGGCGCCGGGCCCGATCACGCTGGCCGCCGAACTCGAACTGCCCAACGGCCACCGCGCACTCACCGACCGCGGCGCCGTCCGCGACCTCGCGGGCTCACTGGCCGAGGGGATGGCCGTCCACCGCGCCGAGGTCGCCCGCCGGCTCGACACCCCCGTTGTCGTCCAGTTCGACGAACCGCTGCTGCCCGCCGCGCTGGCGGGTCGGCTCACCGGCGTCACCAGCCTCACCCCGGTGCACCCCGTGGACGAGCCGGTCGCCATCCAGCTGTTCGACGACTGCATCGCACGGATCGGCGGAGAGGTGGCGCTGCACAGCTGTGCCGTCAACCTGCCGTGGAAACTGTTCCAGCGCAGCACCATTCACGCGGTGTCCGTGGACACCAGCACGCTCACCGCCGAGGATCTCGACGGTATCGGCGAGTTCGTCGAATCCGGACGCACCGTACTGCTCGGCGTGGTCCCGGGCACCCCACCGGCGGCACGGCCGTCGGTCGAACAGGTGGCTTCCGCGGCGGCGTCGATCACCGACCGCCTCGGCTTCCCCCGCGCCGTGCTGCGCGACCGCATCGGCGTCACCCCCGCCTGCGGGCTCGCCACCGCCACCCCCGAGTGGGCCCGCATCGCCGTCGAACTCACCCAGAAGACCGCCGACGCGTTCGCCGAGGACCCCGACAACGTCTGACTCTGCGCACAGGGCGACAAACCTCGAGTGGACGACGCCCTAGACGCAGACTCAACGGTTGATATGCGCGCGTTCCGTTCAGTTTCTGCCACGCGTCGGTCAATCACTGCCAACGGGATGGATGGCCCTGACCTGCGGGTTGAAGCAGTCAGACCGGCCAGGAAAACCCTCCAGACCGATAGAGACGCAGAAGAGGCAGAACAATGAACAAGTTCGGATTCGCCACCATCATCGCCGGCGGACTGGCCACCGGATTCCTGGCCTTCGCCGCCCCCGCCCA
>NZ_LQIT01000075.1 GCF_001499965.1 Mycobacterium sp. GA-2829 | reverse complement strand
CCGAGCACGCCTCGGGAAGCGCAGCTGGAGGCGTTGTTCGACGAGATGTCGGAGTTGGCGGGGCAGCGCAACGCGATCGATGCGCGGTTGGTGGAGATCGCCGCCGAGATCGACGGCGACCGCCTGTGGGGTGCCACCGGCGCGCGGTCGGTCACCGCGCTGGTCGCTTGGAAGATTGGCTGCTCGACCACCAACGCCAAAGCGATCACCGCGATCGCCGAGCGCATCGACGAATTCCCGCTGTGCGTGCAGGCCTTGCGGGAAGGTCGGCTGTCACTGGATCAGGTCGGCGTCATTGCCGACAAAGCCGGCCCCGGCTCTGACGAGCACTACTACGAGTTGGCCAAATCCGCGAGCGTCAACCAACTCCGCACCGCGATCCGGCAGGAACCCAAGCCCAAGCCCGACCCTGTGCCCGAAGACCCTGATGATCCGCCGCCGCCTCCGGAGCCGGAGGCCTCGATCACCACCAGTTCCGATGAGACGCACACGTCCTGGCATATCAGGCTGCCGCACGCCGAGTCGGCGAAGGTGGATGCGGCGTTGACCTGCCGCAGGGAGGGCATGGTCGCCCAGTGGGACCGCGACCACACCGACGCCCCACCCGGCGGGCGGCCGCCGGCCCCGTCGACGGTGGATGCGTTCCTCGACATCATCGAGGGCGCCTGGGACACCGACGCCGCACGGCGCCCGCACAGCGCCCACACCACCGTCGCCGTCCACCTCGACATCAAAGACCGCATCGCCGCCCTACACCTCGGACCGCTGCTGCCCGACTCCGACCAGCAATATCTGACCTGTGATGCCACCTGTGAGGTGTGGTTCGAACGCAACGGCCAAGTCATCGGCGCGGGACGCAGCACCCGACTGATCAACCGCCGCCTGCGGCGGGCGCTCGAGCACCGCGACCGCACCTGTGTGGTGCCCGGCTGCGAAGCGACCCGCGGGTTGCACGCGCATCACATCATCCATTGGGAGGATGGCGGTGAGACCGAACTCGACAACCTGGTGCTGGTCTGTCCCTACCATCATCGGGCGCATCACCGCGGGATCATCACCATCACCGGACCCGCCGACCAACTCGTCGTCACCGACAGCCGGGGACGGGTCATGGAAAGCGGGTCGTTGGCGCGGCCACCCACCACCGCACCCCCAAAGGTCGACCCCTATCCGGGTCCCAGCGGCGAACGCGCCGACTGGTGGTGGTACACCCCCTTCGAACCCAAAGCACCACCGAGCAGCAACTAACCCGAGTCCGGGCGCCGTCAACATCTATTGACGCCCACTGGAATTGGTTACCCCTGCGGGCGCGGCAACATCTGTTGACGTCCCACAGAGCGAAGCCACCCGACCCCGCCCGCAGTACGCCGCCTACCTCGCCCCGTTGATGCCGCGCGCTGCCAGCGCACAGCGAACCGGTCGTTCCACTGGATGATTCGGCCGGGTGACGCGCTACCGGCGGCGCACCTCAACCACGCGTGAACTCGGCGCACAGTGACGCCACGAATCTCTGTGTGCGCTTACGGGACTGCTGCCGGGCGGCGGGCTCGTCGCCGAGCGGGATGACGCGTGCGGCCAGGTCGGTGACTCCGGCCTCGCGGTAGCGGCGGAACCGGGCCGCCACGGCCGCCTCGTCACCCGCGGCCATGGTGTCGCCGACGTCGTCGGCGTCGCCGTGTTCGAGCAGTCGCAGGTAGTTGGGGGACAGTTCGGCGTGGCCGAGCACCGCACTGGCGTGAGCGCGGGCGGCGTCGACCTCACCGGGGGCGCACAACGCGACCGGAACACCGGCGACGATGCGCGGCTCCGGTCGACCCGCGGCGGTCGCGGCGGCGGTCAGTCGTGGCGCGATGTGGCTCTCGACCGCGCGTTCGTCGGCCATCCACAGGATGGTGCCGCCGGCGCGTTCGCCGGCCAGCCGCAGCATCGCGGGCCCGAGCGCGGCGAGCAGCACCGGCACGTGGTGGTCGGTGACGTCGATCGCGGCGTGCACGTGAAAGCTGTCGTTGTCCACCTCGATCGGGCCGGGCCCGGCCAGTGCCGGTTGCAGGACGTTGAGGTAGTCGCGAACCAGCCGGGCGGGCCGGTCGTAGGGCAGGCCGAGTTGACCGGAGACGATCCAGTCGTGAGATGCGCCTATTCCCAACGTGAACCGCCCGCCGCATGCGACCTGTGTGGTGGCGGTCTGCTGCGCCATGATGAGCGGGTGCCGGGTCTGGATCGGAACCACCGCAGTGCCGATCTCGATGCGCGCGGTGACCTGGCCGAGCAGCGCCATCGCGGTCATCGCGTCGAGATATCCCGGCACCTGCGGAAACCAGAACGAGGCGAAGCCCTGCTGCTCGGCGGTCCGTCCGTCGTCGAGCAGCCCGGTCAGCCGGTCCGCGCGGCTGCGCTCCCGGTCGGACCCGACCATCAACCCGATGCGCATCTACGCCCTCCCGTCACGGCACATAGCGGTCCCACTCGTGCGGCACGACGGGATGGAACGGGGCGGCGAACAGCGGGGTGACCCCGGCGCCGTCCCAGCGCTTCTCCAGGACGGGGCGCAGGCGCCCAGCGGTCTCGACCGGATCCGCATCCAGGAAACAATACGAGATCGTCTGGCCCGCAGGCGCACTCGCCAACCGGGCGCCGACCGGCAGCGAGGTGGCCGTCCACACGCCCGCGACCCCGTCGACGTCGAGCAGTTCGGTCGGGGTCGCGGTGCCCCGCTCCAGCAGCAGGTAGACCCCGCGCACCGGCCACCACGGCAGCACGTCGGCACCAACCTTGATCCGGGGCGACGCCCACCTGTCGGTGACGTCGTACACCCCGCGTTCGACCGGCGGCAGCAACGGCAGTTTGCGGCCCGCGTCCCCGAGCGCCTTGGACAGCGCGAGGAACGGTGTCATACCGCTGGTTTCGGTGAAGTAGTACGTCATCACGTGGTCGACGTCATCGTAGGGGGCGACGTGTACCGCACGCGCGGACCGGCACTCAGGTGTGGACACCAGCCGCAGCGAGGCCCGCACTGCCGACAACCGGTGCTGTTCGGGCCGGTGGTCGAGGGTGTGCCAGCGCAGATAGTCCGCATCGGCGCCGTCGGGATGGCGGGTGGCCATCGACACGAACAGCGTGGTGATGTCGCCGCTGCCCTCGGCGCGGACGGCGGCCACCTCATCGGAGGGTGTGCCCGGTAGTTCCATCGCGGTTCCTCAGACGGTCGTGGGTAGGTCGATCTCGGGGTGGCGAGCGGCGACCATGCGCCGCATCCCTTCGCGCCACGACACCGAGGTGCGGCCCAGCACCCGGTGCATGTGGCTGACGTCGGGCCACAACGGGGTGTGCGCCGCAGTCGTGTACTCGAAAATCGGTGCGACACCGACCAGTTCGCCCAGGTACGAGCAGTAGTCCTCGACGCTGACCGTCTCGCTGCCCGCCCAGTTCACCACCACAGGCGGTACGGCGGCGACCTCGAGCGCGCGGATGCCGAGCGCGACGTAATCGTCCTCGTAGACGGGGTTGTAGTTGTTGGGGGTGTCGGGGTGCAACCGGATCGGCCGACGCGCCAGGATCGCCTCCAGCCGGTCGGCGGGTGCGCCGCCCTCGGGCCCGTACGTGGAGCAGATGCGGATGATCGTGAGCGGGATACGGGACTGTTCGGCGACCGACGTGCACACCGCCTCGGCCGCCACCTTCGAGAAGCTGTACTGGGCGCGCAGCGGCACCCCGGGCGGATCGGCTTCGGTGAGCGGCCGGTGACCCTGGTAGGCGTAGATGGAGCCGGTCGAGCAGAGCACGAAGCCCTTGGCGGCACGGCAGTGGTGCATCAGTGTCCCGGAGTGGTGCGCGTTGGTCCGCAGGCAGCGCGTCCAGTCGCCGGTGCCGGGGTCGACGGCCGCGTGGAAGACGTAGGTGAAATCGTCCGGCAGCGCGGAGAAGTCGCCGAGGCTCATGTCGAGGGCAAGCGGGACGATGCCTGCGGCCGTGAGCCGGTCGCGGTCGGCCGGATCACGCAGCCGCGCGGCGCCCCACACCTCGTTCGCCTCGGCGAGTGCCCGGGCGATCGGGAAGGCGACCTTCCCGGTCGCGCCGGTGATCAGGATCTTCTCGCCAGTGAGCATCCCATCAGTCATAGCGCACCGCGGCGCAGATGTCAGGTACTTGATACCCGCGTGGCTCTCGGAGCGCGCAGTTCTGCGAGCGCCGAGGCGAACAGTTCGTCCATCTGCGGGCTCAGCTCTGCCAGCGCCGCCGCGGCCGCATGGCTGGCGGCGCCGAACACCCGGTGCAGCGCATCGCTCGCCGGCCCGAGCGAAAGGCACAGGCAGGCAATGCCGTCGGCACGCAACTCCTCGAGGGCCTTGTTCGCGTCGGCCTCGGCGTAGCGGCCCTCGTAGCCGTGGTCGTAGGGGAAGCCGTCGGAGAGGACGAGGAGCAACCGGTTCGGGGTTCCGGCGCCGGTCTTGAGGATCTCACCCGCTCCGCGGATGCCTGCGCCGAGCCGGGTGTAGCCCGAGGGCTGCACCTGGGCGGAACGGGCACGGGCCACGGCGCCGAAACGCTGGTCGAACGTCTTGATCGCCGGAAGGTGGACAGCGTGCCGCCCGTGGGAGCGGAAGGCGTAGACCGCGACCCGGTCACCGAGTTCCTCGAGGGTCGCCGCGAGGGTGGCCGCGGCCCGGCGTTGGTGGTCGTGGACGGCCAGACCGTCGGCGTCGCTGTCGGTGGCCGAACCGGACGCGTCGAGCAGGATCAGCACGCCGAGGTTCCTTTCGATCTTGCGCCGTTCGGTGTAGACGAGTTCGGGTGGCGACTGTCCGGAGCGCAGGTCGACCACCAGGTCGGTGAGCGCCTCGAGGTCGAGTTCGTCGCCGTCGGCACGGCGGCGCAACACTTTCGGGCCGAGCCCGATCCGCGCGAGCCGCCGGCGCAGTCCGTCGTCGCGGATCGAACCGGCGGCGGAGACGTCGGCGGCGGTGGTCAGCGGGTAGTCGATCACGCGACACCATTCGGGTCGGTACCGGTCGCCGAACACGTCCCACTCCGGATGCAACGCACCGCCCACGCCCACTGTGGCGCCGGGTCTGCCGTCGTCGGTGAACTGGATGCGGGTGGGGGCGGTGCGTTGCATCCGGAGTGGGA
>NZ_LQIT01000074.1 GCF_001499965.1 Mycobacterium sp. GA-2829 | reverse complement strand
GGTACGGCCAGCAGGCACCGAACCCCACCCCCGCGCAGTGGCCCCAACAACCGGGCCACGGTGCCGCGCCTGCGCCGCACCAGCCGACTCACAGCGCCGGGACTGCTCCGCAGCAGCCGCCCGCCCCGCCCTCATGGGGTCAGCAGCCGCCCGCGGCCGGCGGTTGGGAACAGCAGCAGCCGACCGCGCCGCCGTCGTGGCAAGGGGCACCGCCGGAGACCTCCCAGCACTTCCCGGGTCTGGATCAGGGATTCCCCGCCGGGCCCGGCGGCCCCGGGGGTCCGCCGCCGCGCAACCGCAAACCGCTGATGATCGCGCTGATCGCCGGTGGTGCCGTCGTTCTCGTCATCGCGCTCATCATCGGCTTTACCGTGGTCGGCGGCGGGTCCGGCGACAACGCGAAGGCCGGTGACACCGTCCAGGCGTACCTGGAGGCCCTGAGCGAGGGGGACGCCGAGAAGGCGCTGTCCTACGGCAACCAGCAGCCAGCCAACACCGACTTCCTCACTGACGACGTCCTCAAGAAGCAGATCGCCAAGTGGCCGATCTCCGACATCCGCATTCTCGACGAGGACCCCAGCTTGGAGTCGATCGGCATGGGCAACGTCCACGTCGCGGTCAAGTTCGGAGACCAGGTGTCCGACGCGAACATCCGCATGAAGAAGGGGGAGGACGGCTGGAAGCTCGAGAGTGCGGTTATCAAGCTCGACCAGGCGCCTTCCGTCAGCGAAGACAGCCCGGAACAGACGCTGACGTTCTTCGGCAAGCCCGCCAGTGAGGGCACCCGGTATGTGTTCCCCGGCTACCTCGACGTGGGCAGCGAGAACCCCTACATGGACGTCACCGCCGAACCGCTGCTCCTCGACCAGCTGACGTCCTACTCCTCATACATCCGCCCGACGTTCAAACTCAACGACGAGGGCCGCGACGCCGTCATGATGGCTGTCACCGACGCTTTCGCCAACTGCGAGCGGTCAAATCAACTCAACCCGCCCGACTGCCCGACGAAACTCAACGCTTACGACGCCGTCGATGGCACGGTGCGCTGGGGACGGGCCAATTTGAGCGGTGTGGAAATCGGCAACCTCAGCGGTTACCAGATGAAGGTGATGGTGACCGGACAGGCGAAGATACCGGTCAGCTACCAAACGAGGGACAACGAGACGCAGTCCGGTGAGGCGACGGCTTATTTGGTCAACGACGCGGATATCTCGGAGGAGCCTCCGGTTCTGAACTTCCGGTAGGAGCACGCGCAAGTCGCAGAACTCCCAGGGCGCCTTCGCGAATCAGGCTTCTGAAGTCGGCGCTGGTCGAAGGCAATGACGAAATTGATCCTGCCTGCACTTGTCTGCCTGTACCGCGCCGTCAACTGGCGGTCTTCTCGTCGCGCGGTCTTCGTAGGCCAAACTCACGAAAGCTTGGTACCGGATACCCGAAGCTTCCCCTCAAGTTTCGGGTCGTGCGACACACCAACCCCGCTGCACCCGAGACCACTCGGAACCCCGGCCGGAGGCTTTCGTCGAAAGCGCCAACCGTCGGTCTTGTCGCCGAAGGAGGCCGGGGTCAGGCTTTCACCGGCACAGACCTGGAAGACGCGTGGTTTGCTCGTGTACCTTTCCGCCCACAGCAAGAGACGAGGTGAACCGTGTTAAGGCCCGACGAGGTGGCCAACTATCTAGCCGCCAACATTCACGCCCGCGCCGAGGTTCTCGCACGCCCATCCCCGGTTCCACGCGAGCCCGGCGTCTACGGCTGGTGGTTCCGTGAACTACCCACCGCAATCGACGCCGCGAACTGCGAAACCCGTGACGGGCTGACACTGCTGTATGCAGGCATTAGCCCGAAGAAGCCACCCACGAACGGGCGAGCCCCCAGTAGAGAGGCGCTGCGTTCCCGCATATATACGCACTACACCGGTAACGCTGAAGGATCGACGCTTCGCCTCACCCTCGGCTGCCTGCTTTCGGAGCGTTTGGGGATCGAGCTACGCCGGTACGGCTCCGGCAAACGGATGCATTTCGGGCTCGGAGAGCGTGACCTGTCGCGTTGGATGGACCAAAACGCCCTCGTGTCGTGGTTGACGACCCCTGAGCCGTGGCTCTCTGAGGAACACCTTCTGAAGGTGACGGATCTGCCGCTCAACCTCGACCAAAACCGCCAGCATGGCTTCTGGGCAACACTTAATGCCAGCCGCTCGGCCGCGAGAGCCCATGCGCGATCCCTGCCAATCCTACCCAACCCCGGCATTGGCGGGTCCAGCATCGATTGAACACAGAGTTTGATACCGCAGCACTCGCTGCTAACAGCTCGGCCGGTCGGCAGCACCGACTGGCCCAGTCAAGACTCGCTTAGTTGCGCGAGTTCCTCGGGCTTGAACGCACCACCCACCGCAGAATGTGCTCGAACGCCGCCGCGCCCTTCGCAGGCGGGACTGCGGATGGTCACCGACTTCGGTGCAGCACTTCCTGGTTCGTCACCACTCAATGCCACCCACCTCGAGATCACGCTTGCCAGCCCGACTTGCGGCTCTGACCGCCGCCGCGCGGTCGTAACCGCGCCACCGACGTGCCTCTGCCTGATGCTGCCGCCACACCGCGCGCCGCTCGGAGACGCGGGCCTCGTTGCGGCTCAGGGCATCCGCGACGATGGCGGGTAGCCGGTTGTGATCGGTGCGGCCGGCTTCGTTGTGCATCGTCCTCGGCCGGTCATCGCGAGAGAGAATGACCCTAAACATCTGCGCCGCTTGGTATTTCGTCCCGCGGCGAAGCACGTGGATATGCTCCCCGGACACCGGCTTTGCGTGGTCGTGGTCCGCCTCGCCGGTGCTGCGCTCATAGATGAACGCGTGGTTGCTTTGCCGACCCCGCGTCATGGCCACATACAGCATTGCCCGGCTCGAGCCGTCGCCGAGGATGGCGTGCGACGTATCGGCCGTCACCCCCTGCGCGGAGTGCACGGTCGCCGCGTAGCCGAGCGTAACGTGTGCCCGGCAGTACTCCGCGTCGAATACCGTTCGGGCACCGTCGGAGAGGCGTTCGCCTGCTATGCGGTTGGTCGCAGTGTCGACCGCGGCCACGCGCCACCGGTTGCCGTTGCGGACTTGGTCGATCCGCTGTGCGCCGCGCTGGCTCCCGGGTCGCACCGGGATCGTCGCGTCGTTGAGTCGGCTCATCACGACATCGCCGACCCGGATCCGCTGATCCCGTGCGCCATACACGCTCGGCCCCTCCTCGGTGAGCGTGTCGTGAAGCCGTCGGTTCAGGGCGTCGGCCATCTCCCAGGTGTCACAGATCAACAGCGCGTCACGCCCGGCAGCGCGGTCGGTCAGGTACGCATCGAGGGCGTCGGTCGCCATCGCGACCGGATCCCCCGAGTGCAACCGCCCCTGCGTGCGGTACCACCCGACGGCCGTCCGCAACCTATTGCCGTACGCCGACCGCAACGCCAACGACGCGTCCCGCTCATCGCGATCGCGCATCCGGAATACCTCGCCGAGCCGCTGAGACCACGGCAGCTCCGCGCACAGGTGCTCGAACATGCCGCCGCGCGCCCGCACCGGCGCCAGTTGGTAGGCGTCGCCCACCAGCACAATTTTCGTGCGACCGGCGACCGCGACGGAGATCAGCTTCTTGAGCTCTGGCGTGCCGACCATCGCCGCTTCGTCGACCACCAGCAGTGTCGACCGATCGACGTCGAGCCGGTGCTCCTCGATCATCGCCAAGGCCTTCGCGACGGTCAGGCCACGGTCGCCCGCCTCCTCCTGAAGCGCCTCGTCGACTGCCTTGCCGGTGGGCGCGACCACGACGACCTCCTTGCCCGTGCGGTGGGCGGCGGCCCGGAGCGCTCTGAGGGAGTGGGTCTTGCCGGCGCCGGCCGGGGCCTGCAGCGGCTGTACCAGGAAGGGGGACAACGCGATGTCGCGCATGGCGCGCCCCTGACTCGTCGACAGGTCGCCGAGGTCGGTCTCGCGCATGTCGAGGCGAGCCCGGTTGTCGGCCTCGTCGGCGATCGTCAGGATCCGCTCCTCCTCGGCGATGACCGCTTCGACGGTGAACTTCTCGTGGCCTTCGCGGTGGTGGGCCTGGCGCACATCGGTGATGCGGACGCTCACCTGGTCGACGATCTGCTCGATGAGGGCCCGGGGGTCGCCGGCGGCGTCGACGGGAAGCTGGGCTCCGACGAGTTCCACCATGTCGGCGCGGGTGAACGCGGGCTTGTCGATGCGCGCGGCAATGTCGGCGATGTGCGCGGGGGTGAGCGCGCGGTGTGCGGTACGCCGCGCGGTGCGCGCGGTGAAGTGCGCGTCGCGATCAAGCCGCAGTCCACGTGCGTCGACGCGCCACTGTTCCTTGAGTTCTCGCCACGAGAGGGACTCGGGTTTGGCGGGGCGGGTGGCTTTCTGCGCGGCGGCCAGTTCGGCGGGCGTGGGTTCGCCGTCGACGACGACGAGGTTGTCGCGCGCCCATTCCCGCAGCCGTGTCGACCGTTGCGACCACGCCTTGATGCTGGCCGGGTCCACGCCGGCGATCTCGGCCATCCCGGAGTGCGGGTCGACCGGGTGCCATTCGAAGCCGCGTTCGGCATGCAGCTCGTGACGGAGCGTCGCCTGGTAGATGATGCCGGCGGCTTTGGCCTCGTGGTGCAGGGATTTGGAGTCCAGCGACACCAGTGTGCCGTCGCTGCGCGGTTGCCGGTTGGGCAGGATGACGTGGGTGTGCAGATGCGGGTCGCCGCACCGCGACGTCTCATGCTGGTAGGCGATCGCGACGAGCCCGGGTAGCCGCTGCAGATCCTTGTTGCCGGTGGCCGGGTTGTGCACCCGGGTGTAGCCGGCGTGCTGGTGCAGGTAGGTCATGGCCGCGGTCACCGCACGGGAATGCGCGGCCTGCAGCACCTTTTCGGCGACGTCGTCGGTCAGTGCGCGCAGCAGCGAGACACTCTTGGGGGCGGCGAAGACGAGGTCGAATCCGTGCACGCTCTTGTCGGTGAAGGCCCGCCCGTCCGCACCGTTGGGGGCGCGGCCTTCGTCGAGCCACGTCGCCGCGGTCTCGGTGTCGACGTCGCCGCCGTCGATCGCGGCCCCGTCGAGTCCGGTCTGCTCGACGACGGTGTCCTCGTCCCCGACCACGATCCAGGTCGGGGTGCGGGTGTCGTCCTCGGTGTAGTACTCGCCGAGGCCGCCATTCGACGACTGGCGATCCATGTCGGCCTGTGCAGCTTTGTCGGCAGTCTCGTTGTAGTACCGGATACTCCACCGCGACAGCCGAGAGATCGTCAGCATCGCGTAAGCCACCAAACTCGTTGCGGTGAACGAAGAAGAGGGTGGCGTTGGAGGCTCGGATCGAGCGGCACCAACCCAGTATTGCACCCCTTGTGCCAATGTGCCGACACGTTTTTGGGTTGAGGGCGGGTCGGGG
>NZ_LQIT01000073.1 GCF_001499965.1 Mycobacterium sp. GA-2829 | reverse complement strand
GGAAATGCCGCGGCCCTCCGGTTGGTGTCGGAGGGCCGCGGTTAAAGGGTGTTCGGCGGTGTCCTACTTTTCCACCCGTTACGGGTAGTATCATCGGCGCTGGCAGGCTTAGCTTCCGGGTTCGGGATGGGACCGGGCGTTTCCCTGCCGCTATGGACCGCCGTAACTCTATTCACTCATTTCCGAGCGCCCCCACTCGTGGTGGGGGAAGTGTTTTTTGGTGGTGGGGTGTGAATCGTGAATCGATTCTTGGTGTGGATGCGTGGTTGCGAGGCGTATGCGTCTTCATCAAACCCAAGTATGTGTTTTTGGGTGTGTGTAAGTTTTCGGCCGGTTAGTGCCAGTTCCCTGCACCTATTACTAGGCTTCCAGGTCTGGTCTATCAATCCCGTGGTCTGCGGGGGGCCTTATCCCACTTAATGGGTGAGAAGCCTGGTCTTGGAGGGGGTTTCCCGCTTAGATGCTTTCAGCGGTTATCCTGTCCGAACGTGGCTATCCAGCGGTGCTCCTGGTGGAACAACTGGTATACCAGAGGTTCGTCCGTCCCGGTCCTCTCGTACTAGGGACAGATTTCCTCAAGCTTCTGACGCGCGCGGCGGATAGAGACCGAACTGTCTCACGACGTTCTAAACCCAGCTCGCGTGCCGCTTTAATGGGCGAACAGCCCAACCCTTGGGACCTGCTCCAGCCCCAGGATGCGACGAGCCGACATCGAGGTGCCAAACCATCCCGTCGATATGGACTCTTGGGGAAGATCAGCCTGTTATCCCCGGGGTACCTTTTATCCGTTGAGCGACACCCCTTCCACTCAGAGGTGCCGGATCACTAGTCCCGACTTTCGTCCCTGCTCGACATGTACGTCTCGCAGTCAAGCTCCCTTGTGCACTTACACTCAACACCTGATTGCCGTCCAGGTTGAGGGAACCTTTGGGCGCCTCCGTTACATTTTAGGAGGCAACCGCCCCAGTTAAACTACCCACCAGGCACTGTCCCTGAACCGGATATACGGTTCGAAGTTAGAAGCCCAATACGATCAGAGTGGTATTTCAACAACGACTCCACCCAAACTGGCGTCTGAGTTTCACAGTCTCCCACCTATCCTACACAAACCGAACCGAACTCCAATACCAAGTTGTAGTGAAGGTCCCGGGGTCTTTTCGTCCTGCCGCGCGTAACGAGCATCTTTACTCGTAATGCAATTTCGCCGAGTCTATGGTTGAGACAGTTGAGAAGTCGTTACGCCATTCGTGCAGGTCGGAACTTACCCGACAAGGAATTTCGCTACCTTAGGATGGTTATAGTTACCACCGCCGTTTACTGGGGCTTAAATTCTCAGCTTCACCCCGAAGGGTTAACCGGTCCTCTTAACCTTCCAGCACCGGGCAGGCGTCAGTCCGTATACATCGTCTTGCGACTTCGCACGGACCTGTGTTTTTAGTAAACAGTCGCTTCTCACTGGTTTGTGCCACCCACATCCGCTTGGGCCGTAAAGGCTTACACGTACCGTGGGTCCCCCTTCTCCCGAAGTTACGGGGGCATTTTGCCGAGTTCCTTAACCATAGTTCACTCGTACGCCTTGGTATTCTCTACCTGACCACCTGTGTCGGTTTGGGGTACGGGCCGTGTGCGCACTCGCTAGAGGCTTTTCTTGGCAGCATAGGATCACCGAATTCGCCTCAATCGGCTATGCATCACCTCTCAGACTTATATGACATCCGGATTTACCTAGATGTCGTCCTACAGGCTTACCCCAGTACAACCACTGACTGGTACGGCTACCTTCCTGCGTCACCCCATCGCTTGACTACTACCACCGAAGGTCCCGCGCAGCCCTGCGATCCATCACCCCGAAGGGATCCGTGACCACAGTTTTGGGCGGTTAGTACCGGTGATTCATCAGGGACGCTCACACACGGGTACGGGAATATCAACCCGTTGTCCATCGACTACGCCTGTCGGCCTCGCCTTAGGTCCCGACTCACCCTGGGCGGACTGGCCTGGCCCAGGAACCCTTGGTCTTTCGGCGGGCAAGGTTCTCACTTGCCTTATCGCTACTCATGCCTGCATTCTCACTCCCACACCCTCCACAACTAGATCACTCTGCTGCTTCACCGGATGCAGGACGCTCCCCTACCCAACCAGACACAAGTCTGATTGCCGCGGCTTCGGCGGTGTGCTTGAGCCCCGCTACATTATCGGCGCACAATCACTTGACCAGTGAGCTATTACGCACTCTTTCAAGGGTGGCTGCTTCTAAGCCAACCTCCTGGTTGTCTTCGCGACTGCACATCCTTTTCCACTTAGCACACGCTTAGGGGCCTTAGCCGGCGATCTGGGCTGTTTCCCTCTCGACGCACGGAGCTTATCCCCCGCCGTCTCACTGCCACACTCTCACTTGTCGGCATTCGGAGTTTGGCTGACGTCAGTAACCTTGTGAGGCCCATCGGCCATCCAGTAGCTCTACCTCCAACAAGAAGCATGCAACGCTGCACCTAAATGCATTTCGGGGAGAACCAGCTATCACGGAGTTTGATTGGCCTTTCACCCCTACCCACAGCTCATCCCCTCAGTCTTCAACCTAAGTGGGTTCGGGCCTCCACGACGTCTTACCGACGCTTCACCCTGGCCATGGGTAGATCACTCCGCTTCGGGTCCAGAACACACCACTACACCACACACTCTTGTGCGGATACGCCCTATTCAGACTCGCTTTCGCTACGGCTACCCCACCCGGGTTAACCTCGCGACATGTCCCTGACTCGCAGGCTCATTCTTCAAAAGGCACGCCATCACCCCACGCTTTAACACGAAGGCTCTGACGGATTGTAGGCGCACGGTTTCAGGTACTCTTTCACTCCCCTCCCGGGGTACTTTTCACCATTCCCTCACGGTACTAATCCGCTATCGGTCACTGGGAAGTATTCAGGCTTACCGGGTGGTCCCGGCAGATTCACAGCAGATTCCACGGGCCCGCTGCTACTCGGGGACACGCCACTACAGAGCACATGTTTTCGACTACGGGACTCTCACCCTCTACGGTCGGCCATCCCAAACCAGTTCACCTAACACAAGCTTTTCTCACTGCAGCCCAGACCGGCAGACCTGGAAACGACGAACCCCACAACACCGCACACACAACCCCTGCCGGGTATCACATGAGCACGGTTTAGCCATCCTCCGCTTTCGCTCGCCACTACTCACGGAATCACTTTTGTTTTCTCTTCCTACGGGTACTGAGATGTTTCACTTCCCCGCGTTCCCCCCCGACACCTATGTATTCAGTGCCGGGTGACACGACATCACTCGTGCCGGGTTTCCCCATTCGGACATCCTCGGATCAACGCTCGGTTGACAGCTCCCCGAGGCATATCGCAGCCTCCCACGTCCTTCATCGGCTCCCAGTGCCAAGGCATCCACCATGCGCCCTTAAACACTTACAACACAAAACCAAAAAAATGAGTTCAAAGAAATTGCATACAAACGAACACCAACACCACCAACAACCCCGAAAGATCATCAACGGCATCAGCATTCAGATGCTCGCAACCACTATCCACGAATCAAACACCACACCCCACCACCAAAGCAGGGCAGCAATCAGAAACACCACCCCACGGTGATGTCCGGCACCCACCCCCATTCCGGGATGAGCCCGCGGGCCTGTTGCCTCAGGACCCAACAGTGTGTCTGGCAATTCCTCACGCGTTCCGATTCCCGCCGGAACAACGAACGTTTGTTGTGCACCCAGCCGGCGCCACTACAGCAACCGACTCCACACGGCTCACACCCCCACCAATTGGGAGTGTTTTTCGTGGTGCTCCTTAGAAAGGAGGTGATCCAGCCGCACCTTCCGGTACGGCTACCTTGTTACGACTTCGTCCCAATCGCCGATCCCACCTTCGACGGCTCCCTCCCACAAGGGGTTAGGCCACCGGCTTCGGGTGTTACCGACTTTCATGACGTGACGGGCGGTGTGTACAAGGCCCGGGAACGTATTCACCGCAGCGTTGCTGATCTGCGATTACTAGCGACTCCGACTTCACGGGGTCGAGTTGCAGACCCCGATCCGAACTGAGACCGGCTTTGAAAGGATTCGCTCCACCTCACGGCATCGCAGCCCTTTGTACCGGCCATTGTAGCATGTGTGAAGCCCTGGACATAAGGGGCATGATGACTTGACGTCATCCCCACCTTCCTCCGAGTTGACCCCGGCAGTCTCTCACGAGTCCCCACCATAACGTGCTGGCAACATGAGACAAGGGTTGCGCTCGTTGCGGGACTTAACCCAACATCTCACGACACGAGCTGACGACAGCCATGCACCACCTGCACACAGGCCACAAGGGAACCGACATCTCTGCCGGCGTCCTGTGCATGTCAAACCCAGGTAAGGTTCTTCGCGTTGCATCGAATTAATCCACATGCTCCGCCGCTTGTGCGGGCCCCCGTCAATTCCTTTGAGTTTTAGCCTTGCGGCCGTACTCCCCAGGCGGGGTACTTAATGCGTTAGCTACGGCACGGATCCCAAGGAAGGAAACCCACACCTAGTACCCACCGTTTACGGCGTGGACTACCAGGGTATCTAATCCTGTTCGCTCCCCACGCTTTCGCTCCTCAGCGTCAGTTACTGCCCAGAGACCCGCCTTCGCCACCGGTGTTCCTCCTGATATCTGCGCATTCCACCGCTACACCAGGAATTCCAGTCTCCCCTGCAGTACTCTAGTCTGCCCGTATCGCCCGCACGCCGAGGGTTAAGCCCCCGGTTTTCACGAACAACGCGACAAACCACCTACGAGCTCTTTACGCCCAGTAATTCCGGACAACGCTCGGACCCTACGTATTACCGCGGCTGCTGGCACGTAGTTGGCCGGTCCTTCTTCTGTAGGTACCGTCACTTGCGCTTCGTCCCTACTGAAAGAGGTTTACAACCCGAAGGCCGTCATCCCCCACGCGGCGTCGCTGCATCAGGCTTGCGCCCATTGTGCAATATTCCCCACTGCTGCCTCCCGTAGGAGTCTGGGCCGTATCTCAGTCCCAGTGTGGCCGGTCACCCTCTCAGGCCGGCTACCCGTCGTCGCCTTGGTAGGCCATCACCCCACCAACAAGCTGATAGGCCGCGGGCCCATCCCACACCGCAAAAGCTTTCCCCCACCAGGCCATGCGACCAGCAGGGTGTATTCGGTATTAGACCCAGTTTCCCAGGCTTATCCCAAAGTGCAGGGCAGATCACCCACGTGTTACTCACCCGTTCGCCACTCGAGTACCCCGAAGGGCCTTTCCGTTCGACTTGCATGTGTTAAGCACGCCGCCAGCGTTCGTCCTGAGCCAGGATCAAACTCTCCAAACAAAACCTAAAAAAGGCACATTCAGAACAATCTGACCTCAAAACAAGACACCAAAAACTGGCATCAAAAAAACCACACCCCTAAACGGGAAAAAGAGGCGCGGCAAAAA
>NZ_LQIT01000072.1 GCF_001499965.1 Mycobacterium sp. GA-2829 | reverse complement strand
AAACAACCTCCGCCTCCCCCCCGGGGGGCGCCCCTCCCGGCTTCTCCCTGTCTGCTGTCCTTACCACTGTCCCCCCGGCGCCCGGTGGTTGAGCGCAGCGATCTGGACGCCGTCGCGCGGCAACTGGGCCGCGAGCCGCGAGGTGTCCTGGAGATCGCCTACCGCTGCCCCAACGGCGAGCCCGGCGTCGTCAAGACCGCACCGCGGCTGCCCGACGGGACACCGTTCCCGACGCTGTACTACCTCACCCATCCGGCGTTGACGGCGGCGGCCAGCCGGTTGGAGTCCGAGGGGTTGATGCGGGAGATGACCGAAAGGCTCTCGCAGGACTCGGTATTGGCCGACGCCTACCGGCGGGCCCACGAGTCGTATCTCGCCGAACGCGATGCGATCGAATCGCTGGGCACCACGTTCACCGGCGGGGGGATGCCCGACCGGGTGAAGTGTCTGCACGTGCTCATCGCCCATTCGCTGGCCAAGGGGCCGGGGGTGAACCCGTTCGGTGACGAGGCGTTGGCGATCCTGGCGGCCGAACCCGGTATGCGCGGTGTGCTGGACGAATCGAAATGGGGAGTGCGTTGATTAGGGTTGCGGCGGTCGACTGCGGGACGAACTCGATCCGGTTGCTCATCGCCGACGCGGCCGACGGCCGGTTGACCGACGTGCATCGCGAGATGCGGATCGTGCGGCTCGGCCAAGGGGTCGACGCGACGGGGGAGTTCGCGCCGGATGCGTTGGCGCGCACCGAGACGGCGCTGTCCGCATATGCGGAGCTGATGCGTGTCCATCAGGTCAGCCGGGTGCGGATGGTCGCGACGTCGGCGGCCCGCGACGTGGCCAACCGCGACGCGTTCTTCGCGATGACGGCTTCGGTGCTCGGCACGGTGGTCGAGGGTGCGGTCGCCGAGGTCATCACCGGCACCGAGGAGGCCGAACTGTCGTTCCGCGGTGCGGTCGGTGAACTCGACCCCGAGGACGGGCCGTTCGTGGTGGTCGACCTCGGTGGCGGGTCGACGGAGGTCGTGGTGGGGGGACAGTCGGTGGACGCGAGCTTCTCGGCCGACATCGGGTGTGTGCGGTTGACGGAGCGGTGCCTGCACTCGGATCCGCCGACCGCCGACGAGGTGGCTGCCGCCCGCGAGGTCATCCGCGATGCGCTCGTTGAGGCGCTGCGGCGGGTGCCGGTCGAAGGCGCCCGCACGTGGGTAGGGGTGGCGGGCACGATGACGACGCTGGCCGCGCTCGCACATCAGATGACCACCTACGACTCCGACGCGATTCATTTGTCCCGCACGGGTTTCAGCGCGCTGCTCGGGGTGTGTGACGACCTGATCGCGATGACCCGCGCGCAGCGGGCGGTGCTGGGGCCGATGCACGAGGGCCGGGTCGACGTGATCGGCGGCGGTGCGATCATCGTCGAGGAGTTGGCGCGGGAACTCGGTGAGCGGGCCGGTATCGACACACTGGTGGTCAGCGAGCACGACATCCTCGACGGCATCGCGCTGTCCATCGCCTGACCACGCCCTGCACCCGCGCGAGCAGACACAGATTCGCGTGGTCAGCGCGCGTTTCACGCGAATCTGTGTCTGCTCGCGCTATGAGGTGACCGCCACGATCGGCAGCGCCGCGCCCGCGGTGGCCGAGAGTCGTTGCCGGGCCAGCGCCGGCCACGCCTGCACCGCGCAGAACGGGGCGCACTGATCCTGGTCGCTGCGGGTGCCGACGTGCACGCAGCACTGCACCAGCCGCTCCTCGATCATCGTCGACATGTCCATGAACGGTTTGACGGTGATGCGCACGACGCGCTCACCGAGCAGACGACGGATCTTGCGCCGTCGGCCCGGTAGCGCGGAGGACGCCAGAGTCAGCAGCGTCGAAACGCCGAGATCGCAACTCTGACAGATGATCCGCCACACGTCGCCGATCTGCGGATGGGACAGCGAGGACTGTTCGGACAGCAGCCCGAGCAGCGATTCCTGCACCGCCAGGCGCATCTGCTTGGGCAGTTCGGAGTCGGCGATCCGGTTGGCCACCAGGCCGAGCCTTTCCTTGAGATTCTCGTGTCCGATGAGCCCGACCAGCGAACGCCACTGATCGTTGTCGTCGCGGATCAGGTAGCCGACCGAGCAGCAGTGCGGATGCGAACACGGCAGCGCGGTGAGGTCGCGCCAGGTGACCGAGCCGCCGGTCTGCGGGCCGAGGCGGTCGAGGACGCCGGTGTGGGTGAGTCGGCGGTGCGGGTCGATCTCGCCGGATCGGCCGGAGCCGAACTGCGGCTGGATGGTGATCCCCCCGACGTACGGGGTGTCCAGCGCGAGGCGGACCATGTCGCCGATTTCGCCGTCGTTGACGCCCAACGCCGTCGTCATCACCAGCGTGGTGAAGATCTCCCGCTCGGAGAGTCGGTGCAACGCAGCCCGTTTGATGCGGCGGAGATCGCCGCCGCGGTGGTGGCGGTGCGCCGCCTCCGAGAGCCCGTCGTACTGCAGGTAGACCTCGACCCGCTCGCGGTGGGCGGTCAGCAGGTCGAGCAGGCCGTCGTCGGTGGCGATACGCACACCGTTGGTGTTGACCAGGATTCGGGTGATGGGACGGTCGACGAGTTCGGTGAGCAGGTCGGCCAGGCCGGGGTGCAGGGTGGGTTCGCCGCCGCTCAGCATGACCACGTCGAGTCGGCCGTTCTCCCGGCGCAGACGCTGATCCACGTTGGCCAGCACGTCGGCGACGGGCACGACGTTGCGCAGATCGGGGGAGGAGTCGGTGAAGCAGGTGGGGCACCGCAGGTTGCAGGTGTCGGCGATGTCCTGCAGCAGGATGCAGGTGTGCTGGGTCTGCATCTCGGGCAGGCCGCGCAGATACGCCTGGGGGATCGGATCGAAATTGCCTGCCACGTCGGGGGTGTGGCTCTTCGTCGGCGCCGTCCACTCCTCGAGGTAGGACAGGATCTCGGGGACCTCGTCGTAGAGCGTGCGCACCAGACCGTGACGCGGGCAACCACGTTCGAGCCAGATGCGGCCCTCGCGTTCGACAAGCCGGCCGCTGAGCCGCTCGACGTCGGCGAGCGGCCGTTCGGGTGCCTCGTCATGGCAGTGCGGACAGAAGGCGGTCACGTAGCGGTGCAGCCGGTCGCCGCGCAGCCCCATCCCGGCGGTCATGAGGTGTACAGCGCCGGGTTGATGCCGGTGCAGAACCCGACCGTGACCAGCGATGTCAGCGCCCACCCGATCATCAAGCCCAACCCGACCCCTTTCGCGTGCGGGTTGCGCACCGCCAGTAGCGCGGCACCGCCGCCGAAGGCGATGAGCGCCAACATGACCGCCGCCCCGCCGAGGATGACGTTCGCCGAATCCGCCGACGATCCGGACACGACGACGGCGGCGAGACCGAGCGCCGAGTTGATCAGGATGTAGATCGGGGCACCCACGAACACCATGCCGATCGAGATCTTCCGCGGGGGCGGCGGTGGCGGGGCATAGCCGTGGCCGCCGGGATACGGCGGTCCTGGCGGAACGGTCATGCGCGCACTTCCTGCCGATGGGCTGCGGAGCGATAGTAACCGCGTCGGTGGCCGAGCCACAGACGAATGCCGATGAGGAACAGCGACGGCAGCAGGACCCACTGCGGACGGGTGAGGTCGAGCCACACGGTCTCGTTGGCGCGGGTGAACTCGACGAGGAAGCGGAACGCGGCGTACCCGGCGATGTAGAGCACGAACAGCTCACCCGGACGGTGTATCCGGTCGCGCAGCCACAGCAGCACGGCGAAAGCCGTGAGCTGGAAGGCGATCTCGTAGAGGAACGACGGATGCATGGCCTCGCCCGTCAGGCAGGCGGGGCATTCGGGTGTGGTGGCCGGTGCGTGGACACCCCACGGCAGCGCGGTGGGCCGACCGGGTGCTTCGGTGAGGTGGCAGCCGATCCGCCCGATGGCGATACCCAACGCGACGGCAGGCGCGAAGAGGTCCCCGGTCTTGCCGCGGTATCCGCCGATGCGTTTGGCCACCAGCACGCCGACATACGCGCCGAGTAGGCCGCCGAGGATGCTGCGCGACCCGGACTCCCACGCCTCGGCGAGGGTGGGGTTCGCGCTGACGTCGAGGTGCCGGGCCCACCCGGACAGCCGCATCCCGATCGCACCGCCGACGAGCGCCCCCGTGGCCGCCACCACTGACTGCTCGTTGACCGCACCGCGGCGGCGGGCCTCGGCGATGAAGACAGCGAGTGCGGCCAGCACCCCGAGACCCACGAAGACGCCGTGCACCGGAACCGCGACGGGGCCGAGGTGCCACTGCGGGGTCATCGGCGAAATGTAGCGCGGCTAGGACGCCAACGACAGGCCTGCGCCGGCGTCGAATCCGAGGACCAGGCGGATCAGCCCCCACAGGAGTGCATCGAGCACCGGTCAGGCACGCGAACGGGTGCGGGACTTCAGGTGGGCACGCTGGCGCGGTTTCGTCGGATCGTGTTGCGCCGCAAGGGTCAGCCCGAGGATGAGCATCACGACGCCGAGAGCGAAGTGCAGCCAGTTGTCGGCACGGTTGAGGGGGAACAGCGCCGAGATCCCGTCGTGCCCGGAGGCCGCCCGGTAGATCCACAGGCCGAGCAGTGTCACGCCCCCGGCGAGGAGGTATGCCCGCGACGCGGAATAGGTTCGCGCGCAGAACATCCCAGCCACGCCGAGCGCCAGGTGAACCGTGTTGTGCAAACCGGACACCGCGAACACCCCGAACAGCAGCGCGTCAGAGTCGTGACCCGCCCACTGCAGCGTGTCGTGTTTGGTGGTGACGCCGGGCACGAAGCCGAGGGCGCCGAGCAGGAGATAGGCGGCGCCGACGAGCAACGCCGCGCCCTGCACGGCCATCAGCGTGGGTCTCTTCACCATCGCGCACCTCCCGTTGACCTGCACTGACGCAATACCCGGGCGGTTCCGGGTTCAACCAAACACCGCCCGGGCGCGCGGTGGTCAGTGGGCGATTCGGCCTCCGTCCGCGTGCGTGGTGGTGCGTCTGCTCAGCGCGACTCCGAGGCCGATCATGCCGATGGCCAACACGAGATGCAGCCAGTTGTCGGCGTTGTTGACCGGGACGAAGTTCGCACTGCTGTCGTGGTCGATCACGAGGCCGTAGATGAACAGCAGCAGATAGATCACTCCGCCGCCGATGAGGTACGTGCGCGCCCCGTTCCACGTCCGCGCCATGAGGACGCCTGCCACGCCGAACGCCAGGTGGACGAGGTTGTGCAGGATCGACACGTTGAAGATGCCCAGCAGGGCGGCTTCCGAATGATGGCTGGCGAACGTCATCGTGTCGTAGTTGGTCGTGATTCCTGGGATGAACCCGAGAATGCCGACGAGCAGGAACACCGCACCCACTGCTGCCGCTGCCTTTTGCAGCGTCGTCGGATACCGTCCCATCGCTCCGCCGGACCGCGCCGGATTGTTGCTTGCCATGGTTGCTCCTCTTGATTGGGCGGACGGCGCACACGTACCCGGGGCCTGCGGGTGCAAACGCACGGCTTTGTCACCCGGGTCCCGATGCCAGCAAATCAGGGGGCTATTCGGGCTCGTCGTCGTTGTTGTTGTCGGTGAGGTAGCGCTGGGGGTGGAAGTGGTTGTTCACTCGGGGTTGGCCGGTGTCCTGGTCGGCCGGTGGGATCCAGTAGGTGCGGCCGTCGCCGGGGCGTTCGGTGGTGTAACC
>NZ_LQIT01000071.1 GCF_001499965.1 Mycobacterium sp. GA-2829 | reverse complement strand
AACGACGCCCGCTGCGCTGCGCTTGCCCCGTGGCTTGAGCACTACAACAATCAACGCCGCCACTCAGCCATCGGAGGCCAACCCCCAATCAGCCGACTGTCAACAACCTGACTGCCGGGTACAGCTAGGCGGTCCCAGCCATCGGGGCGCGTATCACGTTCCACATCGCCGCCGCATCGTTGAATTTGTCGACGCGCCTGTCAACCGATCACTCCCAAGCTTCGCGCGACCGCCACAGCGTCTCTGAATCGAGAGTGCTTATCGAGCAACCAGTCTTGCATCGCCGTCCATTGACCCTCGTCCAGCACGCTCGTGAAGTCCGACGACACGAACACCGCGCAGCTCTTAGCCCCGGGTCGTTCGTCCCACTCCGCGGGCGCACCGAGGGCCCGTTCGAAATCCGCCTGTTTGGACTTGAGTGCCATGAAGCGTTCCTCGTTGCGAGACGCATCCGACGAGTCGAATTCGAGGAGGACCGTGAGGCCGGTGTCTCGCCGAAACGCCGTGGCGAGTGATATCCCGCTGGTGCCCGTGGAGAGGTTGTACCAGGACAAGTTGGTCGAGGCCTTCGCCTGCGTCCAGGTGGGATGTTCCGCCGCGATGCGGTCCAGGAACTGGCGCCAGAAGTCCCAGTAGGCCCTGGGAAGACCCGTGTAACTGCTTGCATCGGCGGCGGCCTTAACCTGCTTGCTCCAGTCGTTCGGGCTGACAACGAGTTTGAAGTTTGGAGCCGGCGCGGAAGCTCCGATCTTGACGACCTCGATCTCGATGCCGAAGAATCGCGTGTCGGGATCCGTGTGCTCGTTCAGCCAATCCAGTGCGGCACGATGTTCGGCCCGAAACCCGGTAGTGATCCAAACAATTGTTCTCGGATCGGTTCCGGCGGCATAGGTGAGTATCTGGCCCAGGTGACTGTGGTCGGATCGCTCCAACTGGTTTTCGACGATCACCACCCCGTCATCGGCAACATCCCGACCGTAGAGGTCCAGGTAGAAATCGCCGACCGGATGCTCGGCCACGTGAAGCTCCAGGTCCATTCCCAGAAGGTCACTCAGGACGTCGACGTTATGCAGCAACCAGGGGGTGAAGCTGTGTGCCTCGTGATTCCACACGGTCCGCGGCTCAATGACCTCGAGCCGACCCAAGACCGGAGGCGTAGTCATGACATGGTCTCCTAACGTTGTTGCTGTGCATGAGCTCAGATCGCTCCGCGTCGACCAACGAGCTCGAGGATCGTCGGCTGAGTCTGCACTACCGATACGTCCGGGAACTGAGCGAGCAAAGCGCACACAAACGCAGATCTCTTGACGTTCAGATCGTTGAGAAGTTCAACGTGACTCAGCGATCCTATGTCGCACAATTGCTTCCATCCCACTTCGATCATCCACGCGGGCACGAGTTGCGGGCCCGATCCCCGCGCTCGTGAGCGTTCCGTCTCCACCCAGACACCCGCGCGTTCTACCGCGACGATCCAGTTCGGACGCTTGATGCTCAGGGTGGCAATCTCTCGACCGGCCTGGCCCACCGCCATAACGCGTTCGTAGAGGTCGTCGTTCAACTCGAGCGGCCGTGCACCGTCACCCCGCGGGCTCACTGGCGAGCGCCCGCAACCCGGACGATGCCTATGGACCGAGATGCAAAGTCAATAGAAGCGGCTTTACCGGCTGCTTTACTCGGTTGGGACATGTCGACCCTAACGTCCGCCGAAACGCGCCTTACCTCGCCCGCTTCGTCGATCGGTGACGAACTAACGCCTGATTCGAACGACGGCATGCGAGAAGGCTGGCCGAACAGCTGAAGGCCGTCATGGGTGGGCGGTAGTTCACAGGTGCCGATCTCCACGAATGGGCACGTTAACCGACTCGGAGGACAACGGTGCGGCAATGCTGTCATGTCCGCACCGGTAGTTGCCTGACCGTCGCCATGGAGACCACGTACTGTGGGTCAGACATGGGGAGGAATGCAAGATGTCTGACAGAGAAATCACTCAGGCGCCGGTGTGGGCGCTGGCAACCGACGCCGTAGAGGTTCCGGACATTCTCGAGGGCAAGTCCATGACACCGGAGCGTCTGGGCCAGCTTCGGACGGTCCTGGCAACGTTGGCCGACTCACCGATCACGACCCTGGAAGCGCATCCAATTACCACTAGACGGCCCCATAGCGGCGGCATTGCGCTTCATGCGTCGAGCCCCCTCGCACAGAATCTGTCTCACCTTATCGCCCAAACGGCGAAGTCGAGCCCGGCTGCAGCGAATGTCGCCGCGACAGGCGAGGTGCTCTACCGCATGGTCGTGCCCGCAAAAGTGGCAGCGCAGGTGAGCAGGGGTCTGGTGAGCCCGATGGTGTCGAAGGCTGCCGCCGGCGGCGTCCACAGCGCGCTGATAAGTTCGAGGGGGATCGCTGCGCAAGCGACCTTCGTTCCGGTTGCTGGGAAAGCGGCAATAGCTGGCGCAGCAACCGGGTCAGCAGGTACGGCAGGTGTCGCCGTGGCGAGTGCAGGGGCCCTGACCGTGGCGGCCCCGCTGGTTCTCATGGCAGTCGCCGTCGGCGCGAGCGCGTATGCCGATCACCAGCGCCAGCAGGCGCTCGAACACATCACCGAGTTACTCGAGAAGCTGCACGAGGAGAAACTCGATGAGGAACGCAATCGGCTCGACGGCTGCCGAGATGCGATCGAGAAGGCCACCGCTGTCTTGCTGGATCAGGGGCGTGTGGGCGCTTCGCTCGGCCTCGACTCGACGGTCTACGAGATCAACGTGGCGATCGAGCGCGCCAAGCGTCGGCTAGGACAATGGCAGAAGTCGCTGAGTGGGATTACTGGTCCAGTTGAATTAGGACCGGTGCTGAAAGACTTCCCCGGGGTGATCCAGGAAGACGGTGGCGGGTTCCGTGCCCACCTGGAGCTGGCCAACCTAGCCATCGCGTTGAAGCGCCGCGTACTTGTCCTTCAGGCGGTTGAACATGCTCAACTCGAGGGCGCGAATCACCCGTTCAAGACGTTCGTGCGCACGCTGCAGAACGACGAGCGGGGCATCAACGAACTCGAAGCTGGGATCGTCGACGTCATTCGCGGCTTGTCAACTCTGGAGCTCAAGCGCAAAGGAGGTGTTCGAAGCGCCTTCTTCACGCCGGGCGAGGTCGATGACCTTATGCGTGCGGCTTACCGGTTACGCGCACTCAGCGACGAGTTCGGGTTGTCCGCTGGGCAATCCGACGTAACGATCGAAATCGAGCGTAGCGCGGATGGGTCGGTCGTGGTTTTTCCCGGCGTGAGCGCTTTGCCGAGTCCGGCGCCCGCTGGGTAACTTCACGAAGAGCTGGTAGCTATGCGTGAGCGCTCTGGCGAAACGGCCTCAACCCGGCAGCTCCAGTACGAACTCCAGCTCCTCGGGTCGATCATCGCGGATCCACACCGGATACCGAGCTTCGTAAACGCCCTTGGCCACTCCCACGAACCATATCAATGGCAGTTCAAGATCATAGGCTGCTCGAAGCGAGCGGTTCTCATGGTGCTTTGGGTCATTTCCGCGGTACTTGTAGTGAAGGAGGCCGTCGTCGGTGATCTGATCTTCATACGGTTTGGCTTGCCCCGGCGGCGTGTAGGTGGTCCGCAGCGATAACGCGGCGTAAAAGCTTGCCGGCTTACGGATGCCGCGTTGGCGATCGATCAAAGGGATCCGCACCCCGTTGCACTCGAACCCAGCCAGCTCGCGATATGGAAAACGCTTCTGGCCATTCTTCTTGAGTCCGTCGAGCCAAGCCATCGCCGCATTGCGGAACTCGCGCTCTTCGCCGCCATTCACAACAAGCACCCTCCCGGAAACAGCACATCACCCTGTGCGGTGAGTACCGGCTTAGCATGCGTACATGCCGGCGCGGAAGAGATTGACGACAACACCCGAGATGTCTCGCCGGATGTCTGCACAACTGTCGCGGAACACCAAGATCGAAATGCGGCTGAGATCTGCGCTCCATTCGCGCGGACTCCGTTACCGGTTGCACCAGCGCCCTCTCCGCCAGCACCGGCGCACCGCCGATGTTGTCTTTGGCCGAGCCAAGGTCGCGGTATACGTCGACGGTTGCTTCTGGCACGGCTGCCCGCAACATGCGACCTGGCCGAAACGAAATGCCGAATTCTGGCGCAACAAGATCGCGACCAATATCCGCCGCGACCGGGACACCGACGCCTCTCTCATCGAAGCCGGATGGATTCCCGTCCGCGTATGGGAACACGACGATGTCGACGCGACGGCTGACCGCATCGCCATCCTCGTCAAGAACCGTACTGCCACCACAAAGAGCTAGCGCGAACCCGACCGCGTGTCCTTGGCTGACGTCCCGCCCGGCCATCTAAGCTTTCCGCAGCCTGTCGGTGTGTCCTGCTAAGACAGAGATCCAACCGACTATCGAGGAGCAGCGTGGGAAAGACAGTCGCGGGGTTGTTCGCCGGCATCGGCGGCTTGGAAGTGGGCCTGAGCCGGTCGGGCTGGGAAACCACCTTGCTTTGCGAGATCGACCCTGCAGCACGCGCCGTGCTTTCGCACCACATGTCCGACGTCGAGCTGCACGACGATGTACGGCAGCTCCATGCCCTACCTCGGGGCCTGGACCTCCTGGCAGCCGGTTTCCCATGCCAGGATCTGTCCCAGGCAGGCCGCACACGTGGAATCGGCGGCGCGAATTCGGGACTGGTAGGAGAAGTGTTTCGTCTGATCAAGCGGAAGCAAGGACCGCGCTGGCTGCTGCTCGAAAACGTTCCCTTCATGCTCCAGCTGGATCGGGGAGCAGCCATGCGGCACCTCACCGAGACACTCAATGACCTCGGGTACCGGTGGGCCTATCGGGTTGTGGATGCCAGAGCGTTCGGTCTGCCTCAGCGACGGCACCGGGTGTTGATGCTCGCTTCCCGTTCAGAGGACCCGCGACCCGTGATGTTCGGTCAGGACACCGAGGCCGTCCATGAACCTGGGCCGGTCACCGACTATCCATGTGGCTTTTACTGGACAGAAGGAGTCCGTGGCCTGGGGTGGGCCGTGGACGCTGTCCCCACGATCAAAGGGGGGTCCACTATCGGAATCGCGAGTCCTCCCGCTGTCTGGCTGAAAAGCGGAGAGATCGTGACACCGGGGTTGGTTGACGCCGAACGTCTTCAGGGCTTTGACGCAGGGTGGACCGAGCCGGCCGCGAGCCTGACCGGTTTCCGCGAAGGGCAGCGTTGGAAGCTCGTCGGGAACGCGGTGAGCACACGAATGTCGGAGTGGGTGGGGTCGCGTCTGGACAGTGCCGTCGGAGATTCCTGGCCGGATTCGACGCCGATCGGCGCGGGTGACAAGTGGCCACGTGCAGCTTGGGGTGACGCAGGTGGATCGCACGCCATACCCGTGTCCATGTGGCCGGTGCGAGATCCGTATGAGCATCTCGAGGACTATCTGCAGATGACCAAACCGTTGTCGGCCCGGGCGACCGCCGGCTTCCTCCGGCGAGCCAGATCAGGATCGCTGCGCTTCGTTCCAGGATTCCTCGACGATGTGGAAGCGCACCTGGCGCGTATGTCGACAACACAGGTAGTGGCGTGAGAGGTCCATCCATCATCGAGCGCACGATGTCCCTTCCCTACTCGATCGGGATCGGCGGCCGTGCATGGCAATATCACTCGCGTAGCGATCGGCACTCGAAAACAGCTTGTTGGGCAATAGCTTTCGATCTGCTCAATACGTCGAGCCTGTTGAAACAACATGTCGCTGATGGCAAGGTGTCCTTCGCCATCAACCGTAAGATGAACAATTGGCAGACGGGGCGATCCAAGAACCTGGACCTCGTCATCGCTCGCGCCTCCCGCGGAGGCGGAGAGACCGCATCTGTCGGCCTGGAGGAACTCGCTGAACGCTATGCGATACGTCTGAGCGACGCGGAGCGAGCGCTCCTTCGCAGTCTGCCTTCCAGCCCCGCCGGCGCCGCTGGTTCGACGGTACTGGTCGCGCTCGAGGCTAAAGCGTGTATGACCGCGCACATGAAGGCGCGCCCGCGACTGTTCGACGAACTCGACGCGAGCCACTCGACTGTTCACGGCGACAATAACAATGCACTTGCTGTCGGCTTCGTGTCAATGGCCAGGTTGAAGTACCCACTGGTGGCCAGATGAGAGTATCCACCCCGTGCGGTAGTTCCTAGGTTGGTG
>NZ_LQIT01000070.1 GCF_001499965.1 Mycobacterium sp. GA-2829 | reverse complement strand
TGGGGCGGGCCGGGGGGCAGCCGGTGGCGCGGACCGGCTCCGGTGCGCGGCGCCGACCCGCAGTTCGGCACCGGCGGAGTCGGTTTCGGCCGACGACGGCCTGCTGCCCAGCAGTCTGCGCAGGAAGTCGCCCACCGCGCGGGAATTGAGGAGCGGGTTGTCGAACAGCTTGAGGATCTTGCTCTCTTCGTCGGGCCCGTCGTCGTCCTGGTCCTCGTCCTCCACCTGGTCGGGCGTGGACTCGGCCGGCTCGCTCCCACGCGCAGCGGCAGTCGGCAGCTTGGTGGGACGGATGGTGCCGAACCAGTCCGGGGGATCGTCGATGCGGGCCTTGCCGCGCGCCACGGCCAGCGATTCGACGGCCGATGTGGTGGCGGGCGAGCCGACGATGCCGAACCCGTGCACCAGGGGCAGGCGGGGCGCCAGTTCGGCGAGCACCCGGTGCCCCTCCAGGGCCAGGTAACGGCGCGCCAGCGACGGCCGTGCGCGCAGCGGTTTGGTCAGATGCGCATCGAGGCTGCCCGCGCCGAGCAGCGCACTCTGGACCACGACTTCACGGCGCTGCCGCTCGGGGGAGCCGCCCCGGGAGGTGAAGATCGCGCGACCGTCCGTGTGGGCAGGGTGGCCCGCGGGCGCCTCCGCAAGGTCCACCGCGCGGCCGGTGATGTGCGCGGCGAGCAGCCGGAAGCGTTCGGGTCCGCCCGGACCGGCGGCGCTCACGGCCCCGGCAGCACCGCGTCGACGAGTTCGCCGAGGGCGCGCACCACGTCCGCGTCGTCGGAGAGCACGCGCACGATCGCCGCCTGCACCGCGCTGCGCAGCGCGAGGCCCTCGGCCACCAGTCCGCCGGCGAGGATCAGCATCCGGGTCGAGGACACCTCGCGCAGCGGTGCGCAGTCCAGATTGCGGATCGCGTTGCCGATCGCCACCAGCACACCTGCTGTCGCCGAATCGATTCCGGCTTCGTGCGCGACGATCTGGGTCTCCAGGTCGGCGGGCGGGAAGTCCAGTTCGATCGCGATGAACCGCTGGCGGGTGGATTCCTTGAGGTTCTTGAGCACGCTCTGGTAGCCGGGGTTGTACGAGATCACCAGCTGGAAGCCCGGGGCCGCGGGCAGTGTGAGACCGAGCCGGTCGACTGGGAGCTCCCTGCGGTGATCGGCCAGCGGGTGGATGACGACGGTGGTGTCCTGCCGGGCCTCGACCACCTCGTCGAGATAGAAGATCGCGCCCTCGCGGACGGCACGCGTCAACGGCCCGTCGACCCACACGGTCTCGCCCCCCTTGAGCAGGAAGCGGCCGACCAGGTCGGCGGAGGTCATGTCCTCGTGGCCGGCGACCGTGATGAGGTCGCGGCCGAGGCGGTGCGCCATGGCCTCGACGAAGCGCGTCTTCCCGCAGCCGGTGGGTCCCTTCAGCAGCACCGGCGACCCGCGGCGGGCCGCGGCGCCGAACACCTCGACCTCATCGCCGACCGAGCGGTAGAACGCTGCGGCGGAACGGGTTTCGATCGCGATGCCGTTGTCGGTCGTCACCTCACTCGCCCCGCTCGTGGGGGATGACGCGGGGGAGTTCCGCGCCCTCGGGCAGCACGAGCTCGCCGTCGGTGTTGATGTAGCCGGAGTGCTTGGTCGGGATGGGTAGTGACGGGTCCGGGCAGGGCCGGTCGGTGCCGTCCCCGCATATGCCCGAGGTGAAGTACGAACGCTTCTGCACGTCCTCGGGCCACGGGTCGGCATGGGTCGCCATGAACTGAGCGGGAATGATGTAGAAGACGAAGAACGATGCGCTGATGGCGGCGAAGATCGCCAGGAAGCGGACGAACTGCTGTTTGGCGAAACCGCCCCGCACGTTGTCCAGTCCGCGTTCGACGACGGTGCGGCCGCGGTCGTCGGTGAAGAACCGCAGACAGCACAGCGCGGCCTGCACACCGCCCCACATCAAGCCCTCGTAGATCGGCCACTGGTAATAGGTGCCCGCGTTGATCGACAGCGACTGGATGGCGCCGGGGAAGGTGTACATCCCCAGCGGCATGAGGATCAGACCCTCCATCACGAAGTCGAAGACGAAGCCCCACGCGAAGGCGACGCCGATCAGCCCCTTGGTGCCCAGGTTCGGCCACCGCTGCTGCGCCTTGCGCATCACCCAGCAGCCCAGGATCGTGCACAGCAGCACGCCGTAGGCGTATCCGGAGACGTTGATCCCCAACGGTTCTGCGACCTGGGCGCCGGGCCTCTCGGGGGAGAGCCACCCGGGGACGTGCGGGGCCCACGACCCCATGTTGAACGCCCACGCGTTGTAGGTGCACCACGTGTTGATGTAGTTGAGCAGCGGATCCTGGAAGAAGAACAGTCCCGTGGACACCATGATCATGCCGTCGAGCGTGATCCGGCGTTCGCGCCGCCACGGCCTGATGATGAACCACCAGATGGCGACCGGGAAGAGCGCCGGCGAACCGATCTGCCACAGCATCAGGGCGACCTTCATGAAGGTCGGCGGATCCGTCGGACCGGGGTCGACCGGGGTGAAGTAGGGGCCGGTGATCCACCGGATCCAGACGTAGATCTGCAGCGCCAGGATCAGGCCACCCGCGGTGGCCCAGATCGTGACGGTTCTCGACGGGCGGGGCCCGTCGGTCCGCACGCCGCTCAGTTTCTCGGTGACCGTTCGGGTTCGCTTGTCGGTCGGTCCGCTCATGACGCTGACTCCTCTTCGGTGCCGTACAGCGTTGGCCGGTCGTATCCGTCGCCAATATACTCACCAGTATCTGAATGACCAATACTTTTCTCAGATCCTGTGGCATAGTGTCGGACATGGTCGAGCGATGGACCCGGGAACGGCGTCTCGAGCACACCCGTTCGCTGCTGCTCGACGCCGCCGAGGAGGTGTTCGCCGAAAAAGGCTTCCTGGCAGCCACTCTCGACGACATCGCGTACGCCGCCGGCTACACCAAGGGCGCCATCTACAAGCACTTCGCCACCAAGGAGGAGCTCTTCCTCGCGGTCAGCGACCGGTACTGGCGCCGCTACTTCGACAACTTCGCCGAGGTGATGTCGGCGTCGAAGGAGGTCGGCGCGCGGGAACTCGACGAGATCGCGGCGCGCTGGCGTCAACTGAGCCGCGACCGCGGCGCCGACCACGCCGCGCTCGGGCATGAGTTCACCCTGTACCTGCTGCGCAACCCCGAGGCGCGAGAACGTGTGGCGGCCAAGCGTTCCGAGGTGGTCGACGCCCTCGCGAAGTTCATCGTCGCCGGCATCGACCGCCTCGGCGGGTCGCTGCTGATGCCCGCCGCCACCCTGGCCCACGTGCTGATCGCCACCAGCGATTCGGTGGTGCTGGGCAGCGAACTCGACGACATCGACCTCTATCGGCCGATCGTCGAGATGTACGTGTCGGCGATCAAACTGCCCGGCTGAGAGGAATCCGATGGAAGCGCTCACCGATGTCTACTACGACCCCTGGGACATCGCGCTCAACGCCGACCCGTACCCGATGTTCGAGCGGATCCGGGAGGAGGTGCCGCTCTACTACAACACCGAGCACGACTTCTACGCGGTGAGTCGCTTCGACGACGTGAACCGCGGGCTCGTCGACCACCGGACGTTCAGTTCCGCGCGCGGTGTCGTGCTGGAGATCCTCAAATCGGGGATGGAGATCCCGCCCGGGACACTGATCTTCGAGGATCCGCCGATCCACGACATCCACCGCAACCTGCTGTCCCGCGCGTTCACCCCGCGCAAGATCGACGCCCTGGAACCCAAGATCCGCGAGTTCACCCGCCGGTGCCTCGACCCGCTCGTCGGCGCCGACCACTTCGACTTCGTCGCCCATCTCGGATCGGTCATGCCCATGCGGGTGGTCGGCATGCTGTTCGGGATCCCGGAGGACTACCAGCAGCGCGTGCAGGCCGACGGCGACAAGCACATCCGGGTCGAGCGCGGCGGCGCCATGACCGACAACCCCGACGGTGCGATCACCGACGGTGAGGTGTTCGCCGACTTCATCGACTGGCGGGCCACCCATCCCGCCGACGACCTGACCACCGAACTGCTCACCGCCGAGTTCACCGACGAGACCGGTACGGTGCGCCGGCTCAGCCGCGACGAACTGCTGATGTTCATGAACGTCGTGGCGGTCGCCGGGGCCGAGACCACCACCCGGCTGATCGGGTGGTCGGGCAAACTGCTGTCCGAACACCCCGACCAGCGGCGGCGCCTGGCCGCCGACCGCACGCTGCTGCCGAATGCGATCGAGGAGATCCTGCGGTTCGAACCGCCGGCCCTGCAGGCCGCCCGGTACGTGACCCGCGACGTGGAGTACTACGGGCAGACCGTGCCCGCCGGGTCGGCCATGCTCATGCTGATCGGCGCCGCCAACCGCGACCCGCGCCGATTCGGCGACGACGCGGGCACCTTCGACATCGGGCGCCCGGTGCGGCAACACCTGACGTTCGGCGTCGGCGCGCACTACTGCCTGGGCAATGCGCTGGCGCGGTTGGAGGGCCGCATCGCGCTCGACGAGATCCTCGACCGGTTCCCCGACTGGGAGGTCGACCTCGACAACGCCGTCCTCTCACCGTCGTCGGCGGTGCGCGGCTGGGACAGTATGCCTGCGCGGATCTAGGCCGGCCGCGCCGCCGCGGCCCCGGCGCGGCGGGTCAGATGGTCGACCTGGAGATGAATCGCGTACAGCACCAACGGCGGCAGCACGATGAACGGGACGTTCTCGGCGACGAACTTGAACCACAGGCCGTAGGCACCCTGGCCGATGTCTGAGAACCCGGCGCCGACCTCGGAGATGAAGTAGACGGCGGTGCTGCTCATCAGCACCGCGATCCCGGTGAAAGCACCCCACAGGCAACGGATCCGGGATTCGACCGAGAGGTTGGGATCGATCAGGCGGAACCAGAGCGCGAACACCGCCGCACCGGTGATCACGCCGACCACCTCGAGTCCGAACATCCACGGATTGCCGCTGACGTAACGGGTGTCGGCGAGCGCGTACTGCCACCACAGCCATTTCCACCCCGGGTCGGTGGTCGGCGTCCACAGGCCCAGCGGATGGCCGATGAGGAACATCAATTCGTAACCGATCTGGCTGCACGCGGTGAACGGGATGTAGAACAGCGTCAGCTCCGCGGCCTTGTCCAACCGGGTCCGGTTCTCTCCGGGCGCATTCCACAGCAGGACCAGCGGCACCAGGAACACCGGGATCCCGAACAGTAGGTTGGCGATGACGTCGGCGGTGAACGTCGGTGCCACCACGCCGAATTGGACGCCGATCGTCATCGCGACGAACACCACGCCGGTCAGCAGTGCCACACCCAGGTAGATCCGCGCGCGGTGCGGTGCGACCGGGCGGGCGAAGTTCGGTTCGCGCTCCTGAAGAGTGGTCATGGGTCACGCTCCCGCTATCGCTATGGACTTGGTGTCGGTGTAGCCGTCGATGCCCTCGCGGCCGAGTTCGCGGCCGTACCCGCTGGCCTTCACACCGCCGAACGGGGCGTACGGATCCATCGTGTACCCCTGGTTGACGCCGAAGGTCCCGGTGCGAACGGCCGCGGCGACGGCGAGGCCGCGGCCGGTGTCGGCGGTGAACACCGAACCGGCGAGCCCGTAGTCGGAGTCGTTGGCGATCGCGATCGCGTCGTCGACACCCGCATACGGCAGGACCGTGAGCACCGGGCCGAAGATCTCCTCGCGCGCGATGCTCATCGTGTTGTCGGCGCGGTCGAACACCGTTGGGCGGACGTACCAGCCGCGGTCGAGCCCGTCGGGCATCCCGCTGCCGCCGGTGACCAGTCGCGCGCCGTCGCGGAGCCCCTGTTCGATGTAGCCGGTGACGCGCTGCTGTTGGCGGCGGGCGACCAACGGGCCGACCTGCGTGGCGGGATCCGCGGGATCGCCGACGACCAGCGCGCCGACCTCCGCGGCCAATGCGTCGGTGAACTCGGCGGCACGGTGCTCGGGCACCAGCACCCGGGTCAGCGCATTGCAGATCTGACCGCTGTTGGCCAGGCTCGCCGACCGGATGCCCGCCGCGACGGCGGCCGGGTCGGCGTCGTCGAGCACGATCGCCGCCGACTTGCCGCCGAGTTCCAGGCTGACCCGCTTGAGGTCCGGTGCGCACACGGCGGCGACCGCCCGGCCCGCCGCGGTCGACCCGGTGAACGAGACCTTGTCGACCCCGGGGTGGCGCACCAGGTGTTCGCCGACGGTGCGATCACCGGGCAGCACGCTCACCACGCCGGCGGGCAGCTCGGATTCGGCGATGATCTCGGCGAGCAGCAGCGCGTCCAGCGGCGATTCGGGTGCGGGTTTGACCACGACGCTGCAGCCCGCCAGCAGGGCAGGGATCAGCTTGGTGACGGTGAGGAACTGGGGCATGTTCCACGGCACGATCGCGGCGACGACGCCGACCGGTTCACGCCGGATATGCAGATCCGCACCGTAGCGGCCCGGCCGGCCCTCCCGCCACGGATACGTCTGCGCCACATCGCAGAACGCGCCGATCATCGACCACGGCAGTGCGACCTGCGCGCGCTGGGCGAAGCTGATCGGTGCGCCGATCTCGGCGGTGATCAGCTCGGCCATCTCGGCGCGTCTGCGGTCGTAGGCGTCGGCCAGCGATCGGACCACGGCGATACGCTCGTCCGGGGCGGTGGCGGGCCACGGGCCGTTGTCGAACGCGTCGCGGGCGGCCGCGACCGCACGGTCCACGTCGGCGGGGGCGGCGGCCGCGACCCGCGCGACGGCGGCCTCGCTGTGCGGGGATACCACCTCGATCCCAGAGTCGGTGGCCGGTGCGCACCAGGTGCCACCGATGAACAGTTCCTCACCACGCACACCCACCGGCACCGACCCTCCGCCGATCTGTATCAACTACTTGCGATTGCCGTGGGCAGGATATACCGTCGGCGGTACAGGCTCGGAGCGAAATGCCGAAAACGCAGCTGTGCGTGGCTGTTTGCCGCGAGACAGGAGACCAGACATGGCCCGGTTCCCGAAACCCCCGGAAGGCAGTTGGACACAGCACTATCCGGAGCTGGGAACGGGGCCGGTCTCCTACGAGGACTCCATCGACCCCGCCTTCTACGAGGCCGAGCGCAAGGCCGTGTTCACACGGGCCTGGCTCAACGTCGGCCGGGTCGAACAGGTGCCCCGCAAGGGCAGCTACTTCACCAAGGAACTGAAGGTCGTCAACACCTCGATCATCGTGGTGCGCACCGGGAGCGGCGAGGTCAAGGGGTTTCACAACATCTGCCGCCACCGCGGCAACAAGCTGGTGTGGAACGATGTGCCCGCCGAGGAGACCAGCGGCGTGTGCCGGCAGTTCACGTGCAAGTACCACGCCTGGCGGTACGACCTCGACGGCAACCTGACCTTCGTGCAGCAGGAGGGCGAGTTCTTCGACCTCGACAAGAGCCGCTACGGCCTCGTGCCCGTGCACTGCGAGGTGTGGGAGGGGTTCATCTTCGTCAACTTCGCGCAGGAACCCGAGCAGCCGCTGCGGGAGTTCCTCGGGCCCATGATCACCGACCTCGAGGGCTATCCGTTCGACAGGATGACGTCGCGCTTCCACTACCGCTCCGAGGTGAAGGCGAACTGGAAGCTCTACATGGACGCGTTCCAGGAGTTCTACCACGCACCCGTCCTGCACGCGAACCAGTCGCCCACCGCCTACTCGAAGGCCGCGGCCGAGGCCGGGTTCGAAGCGCCGCACTACCGCATCGAGGGGCCGCACCGGTTGGTCAGCACGTCCGGTGTGCGGGCGTGGGAGATGGCCGACGAGATGCGCAAGCCCATCGAGGACATCTGCCAGAGCGGGTTGTTCGGGCCGTGGGACAAACCGGACCTGGGGGAGATGCCCGTCGGGCTGAATCCCGCGAAATGCGATCCCTGGGGCCTGGATTCGTTTCAGCTGTTCCCCAACTTCGTGATGTTGTTCTGGGGGCAGGGCTGGTACCTGACCTACCACTACTGGCCGACGTCGTACAACACCCACATCTTCGAGGGCACCGTGTACTTCCCGCAGCCGCGCACCGCCCGTGAGCGCGTCGCGCAGGAGCTGGCCGCGGTGTCGTTCAAGGAGTACGGCCTGCAGGACGCCAACACGTTGGAGGCCACGCAGTCGATGATCGAGTCGCGCGTCCTCGACGACTTCGTGCTGTGTGATCAGGAGGTGCTGATCCGTCACCTGCACAAGGAGACCGCCGCCTGGGTGCAGGACTATCGGCACAAGACGGCGGGAGTGTGACCGTGAGCGACACCGTGACCGCGGGGTCCGCTCCCACCCGCC
>NZ_LQIT01000069.1 GCF_001499965.1 Mycobacterium sp. GA-2829 | reverse complement strand
CCCCCCCCCCCCCCCCCCCGCCCCGCCCTCGCCACCGTTACCGATGAGCCCGGCGTGGCCGCCGTTGCCGCCGCGAAAACCGTTGCCGCCGTTGCCCATCAGCAGACCACCGTGGCCACCGGTACACACCGTGCTCTGCGCGCATGTGGCTGCGGTATAGCTGAAGCCGTTGCCGAGCAGCAGCCCCGCGTTGGGGCGATCAGCGGTGCCATTGCCGACGAACAGCCCGACGACGTTTCCGATCACGACAGCCGGATCCTGTCGAGTCAAAGACTTCGCGGGCGTTCTCGCCGCCGGTACCACCAGGGTTCGGTTGGCAGCGTCACCTGCAGAGGCGGTGTCGTCATCGGATGCGGCGCCCTCGTTGTCGGGGCTGCCGGTGCCGGTCGTCGCCGCATCTGAACCGTCGTCACCGGATGACCGCGATGAGTCCGCGAGCGATCTTCTCAAGTCCCGGATCGATTTCGAGTCGTCGTCGTCCTTCGAGCGGCGAGCGTGTCCGCGCGGTCTCTCGGTGTTCTCGCCGGCGGTCTTGGTTTCCTTGGCCCCGTCGTCCCGTGACGACTGAGCGCCGTCAGTGGACGCGCCAGTATCGTCCTTGGCCGGCTGTGAGGTCGAGGAGGATTCGCTGCCCGAGGTCGAATCGGCCTGTGCCAATCCGGCACCGGCGATCATCGCCGCACCCATCGCGACGGTGACCGCCCCCGCGCTCAGCCAGCCCGACACCGGAAGAACGCGTGGCCCCTCCTCCTTGCGTCGGTGCTGACCCTTGCCACTGCTGCGATGCCTACCCGCCACGGAATTCCTCTCGTATATGACCCGGATCCAGGCGGCTCGAGCCGTGTCCGGTACTGAGCCGCAGCCGGAGCCGCTCACCCATATACGAGATTTGCTGTATGACGCCTCGGGTGAGAGTAAGCGAACGACACGTAATTGACGACCCCGTTGGCGAAATTTCCTTAAATTTGGCTGAGAGCCCTATCTTCCGAGGAAACGGGCCTCGTCCGAGAGCCGAGCGCGCGCGCATGCAACGACGGCGTCGTCACGACTCGCTCCACAAGCACCGGCCAGCGACGACGTTCAGGGATCTAAAGAATTCGCCATCTGTCGCACCGAAGGCCGTCACGCGGGTAGGCAGTCGGTTCGGCTTGCCGCACGGGAGGATCGAGTCCTCCTGCTTCACCCTTGGCCGGCTTCCGGGCGCAATGTGCTGACCAGCCATAATACGACTTATCGTGGTACGCCAGCGGACCACCTTAAGGTTGCCGAGGGAAGCGCACATCGAGCGTTTTCGGGCAACGAACTGGCCAGTCGAGAACTTGACTGGTACCGTCACGCGTTAGCTGACGGTTTTGCCACTGCCACGCACCGAACGATCAAGGACTTAGCTGATGACGCCAGCGCACATTCCGACCGTGCCGTTCCCGGCACCGGGTGACCGCACCGGCACGTCCGCCCCGGTCGCGGTGGTGAGCTGCAGCCGGATCGGCCTGCGCGCCAATCCGCCGAGGCCGTCCCTCGTCGAATGGCTGCTGCCGTCCCGGCGGCGCTGACCAACCTCAGCGGCGGCGCACCGCCACCACCACGATGAGCAGGGTCACGCCGGCCAGTGACGCCGCCACGGGCGGGCGAGAGACGAATCGGATCAACTGGGCCTTCACGTCGTCGGCCAACCGACGGGGGTTGGCACGCTCGGCCAGCGTATCGACGGTCAGCGCCAACTGGTCGCGGGCCGCGTCGATGTCCTTCTTGATGGCCTCGGGATCCCGGTCCGCCACGATTGTCCTCCAACTCCCGTGCTGGGTCCCCAGTCTGGTCCCCGTCCTGCGGAACTACCCTAGATCAGCCGGTGTGACGCCGACGGCACCGGTCGACCAGAAGGGACAGCCATGCCTCAGACCCCTCGCCTGGCGGTAGGCGACGCCGCACCGGACTTCAGCCTCCCGGACGCCGACGGGAACACCGTCAACCTCTCGGACTACAAGGGCCGCAAGGTCATCGTGTACTTCTACCCCGCCGCCGCCACCCCGGGCTGCACCAAACAGGCATGCGACTTCCGGGACAGCCTGGCCGAACTGGGCGAGGCCGGCCTCGACGTCATCGGCATCTCCCCCGACAAGCCGGCCAAGCTCGCGAAGTTCCGCGACGCCGAGGGCCTGACCTTCCCACTGCTGTCCGACCCGGACAAGGAGGTGCTCACCGCGTGGGGCGCCTTCGGCGAGAAGACGATGTACGGCAAGACCGTCCAGGGTGTCATCCGCTCGACGTTCGTCGTCGACGAGGACGGCAAGATCGCCGTCGCGCAGTACAACGTGCGCGCCACCGGTCACGTCGCCAAACTGCGCCGCGATCTGTCGGTCTAGGACGAGCCGAGCTTCTCCAGCAGTAGCGCCTCCGCGGTCGCCGCGCGCTCGAGGACCCCGAGGTGCAGGCTCTCGTTGATGCTGTGCGCCTGGGTGCCCGGATCCTCGACGCCGGTGACGAGGATGGTCGCATCCGGGAAAGCGCCGGCGAATTCGGCGATGAACGGGATCGATCCGCCCATGCCCATGTCGACCGGTTCGGCGCCCCACGCCTGTTCGAACGCGGCGCGTGCGGCGTCGTAGACAGCGCCGGAGGCGTCGATGGCGTAGGGCTGACCCACATCGCCTGGGGTGACGGTGAGTTGCGCACCCCACGGCACGTGGGCCTCCAGGTGGCGGGTGAGCGCGTCGAGGTGGGCCTTGGCATCGCCGCCGGGGGCGACGCGCATGCTGATCTTCGCGCGGGCCCGCGGGATCAGGGTGTTCGACGACTTGTCGATCGGCGTGGTGTCGATGCCGATCACGGTGATCGCCGGTCTGGCCCAGAGGCGTTCCACCACTGAGCCCGAACCGATCTCGGAGACCCCGGGCAGCAACCCGGATTCCTCGCGCACCCAGTCCTTCCCGCGGTCGACGTCGGCGGCACTGCCCTCGTGCAGGCCCTCGACCGCGACGTTGCCGTCGTCGTCGTGCAGGCTGGCCAGCAGCCGCACCAGCACGCTCAACGCGTCGGGCACCACCCCGCCCCACAGCCCCGAGTGCAGGCCGTGGTCGAGGGTCGCCACCTCGACGACGCAGTCGGCCAGCCCGCGCAGCGAGATCGTCAGCGCGGGCCGGTCGGTGCTCCAGTTGTCGGAGTCGGCGATCACGATGACGTCGGCGGCCAGTGAATGCTTGTGCACGGCAAGCAGGTTGGCCAGCGACGGCGATCCCGACTCCTCCTCGCCCTCGACGAACACCGTCACCCCGACCGGCGGTTCGCCGCCGAACGCGCGGAACGCCGCGAGATGCGTTGCGATACCGGCCTTGTCGTCGGCGGTGCCGCGGCCGTAGAGCCGGCCGTCGCGTTCGGTCGGTTCGAACGGCGGCGACGACCACTGGGCGCGGTCACCCTCGGGCTGGACGTCGTGGTGGGCGTAGAGCAGCACCGTCGGCGCACCGGGCGGTGCGGGGTGGCGGGCGATCACTGCCGGTGCACCACCCTCGGCGACGATGTTGACGTCGTCGAAGCCCGCGGCGCCGAGCAGGTCGGCCACCGCCCGCGCGCTGCGCTGCACCTCGTCGCGTCGCGCGGGATCCGCCCACACCGACTCGATGCGGACCAGGTCCTCGAGATCGGACCGGACCGACGGCAGAACCTCCCGCACCCGCGCCACCACATCACTCATGGTCACGAGCGTAGTTGCTCACCGATGCCGCGCGAGCAGACACAGATTCGTGTGAAGACGGCCCACGGAACGCCAATCTGTGACTGGTCGCGCCCACCTAGTCGGTTTCGGCGTCCCGGCGCTCCTCCTGCAGCCGGTCCTTGCTGCGCAGCAGCCGCAACAGCGTCACCAGCAGCAGCCCGCCGATGATGTTGCCGACCAGCGTGTACCCGAACCACACCAGCCATTCGGCGTACCCGAACGGCGCGTCCCCGGCGATCAGTGCCCCGAAGATCAGCAGCGAATCCAGGATCGAGTGGAACATCTGGAACCCGGCGAGCAGGAACGCACCGGCGACGGCTGCGGCGATCTTGCCGAGCACCGAGTCGGTGCCGTGCTGCATCCGCGTCATCAGCGTGATGACCATGCCGCCGAGCAGCGCGAGCGAGAACGTCTGCACCGACAGCGGGGCGGTGGCGTAATGGCCTGCCGATTCGATGGTCTGCTCGTGCAGCTTCGGGAACGCCGCCATGATCAGCGCCATCAGGATCCAGCCGCCGACGAGGTTGGCGACCAGCGTGCCGCCCCAAAGTTTGCACAGCTGCGCGACGCTGGCGCGTTTGGCGGCCACGGTGGTGACCGGCACCAGGAAACCCTCGGTGAACAGTTCGCTGCGGCCCAGCAGCAGGGCCAGGAACCCGATCGAGAACGCCAGCCCCGCCAGCAGCGGGTTCTGCGTCTCGTGCAGCACGTAGAGGTAGGCCAGGACGCCGACGGCGATCTCGGTGCCGCCGAAGAACCCGGTGACGAGCACCTCGCGCCAGCTGCGGTGCAGGCGCTGGGTGCCCTCGTCCACCATGCGGCGGAAGGCGTGTTCGAGGGCGTCCTCGATGGGGCTGTCCGAGTCCCCCAGCTGCCGCTGGCTGGTTTCCTCACTCACGGTTGGTCCTCACGGTTCGGTGACATACGAACCGCACGAGTACCCCGTGCGCGGGATGTGAAGCCCGCCTAGGGCTCCTCGATCACCGCGACGGCGGCCGCGGTGTCACCCTCGTGGGTCAGCGACACGTGGATCGTCGCGTGGCTGAGGTGCTCGGCGATGTCGCCGGTGAGCCGCACCTTCGGCCTGCCCCACATGTCGGTGACCACCTCGATGTCGCGGTGGATACCCTCCGGCAGGGCGGGCCGCTTGGCGAACCGCGAGCCCGACCACGCCTTGATGACCGCTTCCTTGGCCGCCCACCTGGCCGCGAGGTGCCGCGCCGCCGACGAACTCTTGTCGGCGGCGTCGCGGCGCTCTCCCGGGGTGAACGTCTCCGCGAAGACGGTGCCCGGCCGGTCGACCTGCTCGGCGAAATCCGGAATGGAAACCAGATCGATGCCCACTCCGACTATCGCCACGCGCGGAACGCTATCAGCGGACGTACACGTCGCCGTCGCCGAGCCTCGAGGACGCGTCGAGCAGCATCGCCGCCTCCTGGCGCTTCTCGGACCCGTCGTGGCTGAACCGGCGGTCGGCAGGCCGCTCGTACATCGGCCGCCCACCGGCGATCGCCGACGCCAACCGGCGCTGCCCGGCGAGCGTGCGCTGTTCGGCCCGCGTGACGTAGTCGTCGCGCTGTTCGGGGGCGAGCGTGGCGAGGAACGCCTGCGGATGCACCAGCGCGATCAGCCCGGAGACGTGACCAAAGCCGAGGCTGGTCACCAGACCGGCCTTGAGCGGGAACTTCTCGCCCATCCGCAGGGTCTCCCGCGGCCACACGAAGTGTCCGGAGGTCGCCATCTCGTCGTCGACGCAGTCCAGGCTGCGGTTCGGCGGGATGACGCCGTCGCGCAGGACCTGGCACAGGCCCATCATCTGGAAGACCGCCGCGCCGCCCTTGGCGTGCCCGGTCAGCGTCTTCTGGCTGACGATGAACAGCGGTGCGCCGTCCGATCGGCCCAGCGAATCCGCAAGCCGCTCATGCAGTTCGGTCTCGTTGGGATCGTTGGCCAGCGTCGAGGTGTCGTGCTTGTAGATCACCGAGATGTCGTCGGCACCGACCCCGAGCTTGTTCAGCGACCGCGCCAGCATCGAGTCCTTGCCGCCGCGTCCGGCGCCGAGTGCGCCCAGACCCGGAGCCGGGATCGAGGTGTGCACACCGTCGGCGAAGCTCTGCGCGTACGCCACGACCGCCAGCACCGGCAGACCCATCTTGACCGCGAGGTCACCACGGGCCAGCAGGATCGTGCCACCGCCCTGGGCTTCGACGAAGCCGAGGCGGCGCCGGTCGTTGGCGCGGGAGAACTTCGAGTCGCTGATGCCCTTGGCGCGCATCATCTCGGTGTCGGCGGTGGCCGCCATGTCACCGAATCCGATGATCGCCTCCAGCGTCAGGTCGTCGAAGCCACCGGTCACCACGAGTTCGGCCTTGCCGAGCCGGATCTTGTCGACACCCTCCTCGACCGACACCGCCGCGGTGGCGCAGGCGCCGACCGGGTGGATCATCGCGCCGTAGGAGCCGATGTAGGACTGGACCACGTGTGCGGCAACGACGTTCGGCAGGACCTCCTGCAGGATGTCGTTCGGCTTGTTCCGGCCGAGCAGGTTGCCGTGGTACATGGTCTGCATCGAGGTCATGCCGCCCATGCCGGTGCCCTGCGTGCTGGCGACCAGGCTGGGGTGCACCCAGCGCATCAGCTCGGTCGGGGTGAAGCCGGCAGACAGGAACGCGTCGACGGTCGCGACGATGTTCCACAGCGCCACCCGGTCGATCGAGTTGGCCATGTCGGGCGTGATACCCCACACCGTCGGATCGAAGCCGGTCGGGATCTGCGCGCCCACCGTGCGGGACAGCTTGGTCTTGCGCGGAACGCGGACCTCGGTGCCCGCCTTGCGGGTCACCTGCCAGTCCGAGGAGTCCGGCACCGGGCGCACGACGGTGTGCTCGGGATCGACCTCCACGAACGCCCGCGCCTCGTCCTCCGAGGACACCACGAACGTGAAGTCCTTGTCGAGGAAGACGCTGACGAGCAGCGGCGAGGCGTGATCGGGGTCGATCGCACCGTCGTCGACGAACTCGCGGATACCGCACCGCTCGACGACCGCGTCGTGGTAGCGCTCGACGAGCTCCTCTTCGGGCACCAGATCACCGCTGGCGGTGTCGTACCACCCCGGCTTCGGATCGTCCTCCCACTTGATCATGCCTGTGGTCCAGGCCAATTCGAGGACACCGGCGGCCGACAGTTCGTGGTCGACCTCCATCTCGTAGCGGGTGCGCGACGAACCGTACGGGCCGAGTTCGGCGCCGCCGACGATTACCACCAGGTCGGCGGGGTCGACGTCGAGGTCGGCCCACTCCGGCGGCGGCGCGGGCGTGTAGCCCCGCGGCGGCGACGGCAGCGCGGCGATGGTGCCGGGCGTCGGTGCGTCGTCCTCGTCGACGGTGTCGGCGGACATCTCCTCGCGGGCCTTGGCGGCCAGCGCGGCCATGTCGAGCTCGACGTCCCCGAGACCACCGGTCAGGTCGGCCTTGATCGGCTGACGGGCCGCGGCGACCTTCGATTCGATGTCGCACAGCGCCAGCAGCATCGCGGCCATCTCCGCGGTCGTGTACGTGGTCACGCCCGCTTCCTCGACCGCACCGGCGATGGCGTCGTTGTGCCCCATCAGCCCGGTGCCCTTGGTCCAGCCGATCAGTGCGTGTGCCAGCGAAACCCGTTGCGCCCAAGATGATTCCGCATTCCAACGGGCCACCAGCGCGTCAAGCGAAGCCTTGGCCTCGCCGTAGGCGCCGTCACCGCCGAACATGCCGCGGTTCGGGGAACCGGGCAGCACGACGTGCAGGCGGGACGCGATGTCGCGCTCGGCGCCGATCGAGGAGAGTCCGGTGATGAGCCGCTGCACGGCCCACAGCAGCACCTTCATCTCCATCTCGGCGCGCGCGCCGACCTCGGACATGTCGCCGGCCACCCGCGGCGCGGCGAACGGGAACAGCAGCGTCGGGGTCTGGGCGTCCTTGAGGTGGATGGACTGCGGCCCAAGGCTTTCGACCTGTTCGGTGCCGACCCACTTCACCAGCGCGTCGATGTCGGAGTACGACGCCATGTTGGCGGGCACCACCCACAGCGTCGCGCCGTAGCGGGCGTTGTCGCGGTAGAGCTTCTTGTAGAACTCCAGCCGGCCGTCGTCGAGGCGGGAGGTGGTCGCCACGACCGTGGCGCCCCCGTCGAGCAGCTGCCCCACGACCGCCGCGGCGATCGAACCCTTCGACGCACCGGTGACCACCGCGACCTCGTCGCTGTAGCGGCCCTTACCCGGATTCTCAGCACCCGCAGCGATGCGGCCGAACAGCGTTGCGTGCACGTTGCGGCCCGCGGCGAGCGCCTTGCCCTGCCACCAGTTCGCCTGCGTCGCAACGACATGGCCGGCGCCTTCGAACCGCTCGGACAGCGTCGGCCAGTCGCGGTCGACGTCGTCCTCGTCGGCGAGCCAGATCTTGACCAGGTCCTCGCGGGCGCTGGCCCAGCGGTCGTCGAACACGACGGCCTTGCGAGCGTCGAACGCCGGCGCGACCAGACGCGGCCAGTCCGAACCGAGTTCGGCGGTGACCAGGTCGATCAGCTCGGCGTCCGTCGCCGTCGGGGGCGCCGTGACCGGCTGGTCCAGGCCCAGCTGGCCCAGCACCAGACGTGCGGCGTTGGCCAGCACACCGTTGCTGCCGGTGACCTGTTCGGCGAACTCGCCGAGCGCCGCGGAGTCCACGACGCCGCCACCGCCACCGCCCGCCGACGGCAGCGAGACGGCGACGCCCTTGCGGGCGGCCACCGCGGCGACCGCGGCGTCGATCACCTTGTCGACGGTCGCGGCATCGGCGAGTGCGCCGTCGTGCAGACCACCGAGGCTGCCGCCGCGCACGCTGCTTCCCTCACGGGTGCCCAGCGCGACCTCGACGGTGACGTGCTTGGCCCAGCCTGCGCCGAGTTCCCATGCCTTGCCGACACGTTCGGCGATGTAGGCCGGACGCTTCCCGGACGGACCGAACACGGTCCGCAGCTGGTCGTTGATCGCATCGGTGAGCACCGGGCCGAACGGCTTGTAGGTGCGGGCCAGCTTGGTGACCTGACCCTTGAGCGCACCGAGGTCGGCCTCGGCCGCACCGTCGATGGCGCCGAGGTTGAGCTCGGACCCGAGGTCGACCAGCATCTGGTTGCGGCGCGAGGACGCACCGTCGGTGATGGTCTCGATGGAGTCGAGCGCCTCAATCTGGTCCAGCCGCATCTTGGCCGACAGCGCGATCAGCGCGACGGTGGCGTCGGCGGCGTCGAAGGTTAGATCGTCCGGGCGCGGAGCGCCGGCGGGCGCGACATTCGGGGTGGGTCCCCCCGACGGGGCCGCCGGGGGGGGGGGGCGGGGGGGG
>NZ_LQIT01000068.1 GCF_001499965.1 Mycobacterium sp. GA-2829 | reverse complement strand
GCACCCGCGCCGGGCCGCCCCCCCCCCCCCGCGCCGCCGGTCGAACCGGTTCCGCCGCCTCCGCCGGGGCCGTAGTGCCCGTCCGGATGAGCGCGCAGCGGTTCGACGAACTGGTCTCCGATGCGCTGGACCTCATCCCGCCGAAGTTGGCCGCCGCGATCGACAACGTGGTGGTGCTCGTCGAGGATCGGCACCCCGAAGAACCCGACCTGCTCGGGCTCTACGAGGGCATCGCGCTCACCGACCGCGATCACACCTATGCCGGTGCGCTACCGGACACCATCACGATCTACCGGCACGCGGTGCTCGACATCTGCGATACCGACGAGGACGTGGTCGAGGAGGTGGCGATCACCGTGATCCACGAGATCGCCCATCATTTCGGCATCGACGACAAACGCCTGCACGAACTCGGCTGGGCCTGAGCGCGGCATTCGCCATTCGTCGGCGCGGAGTGCTACAACGGGGTCCATGAGCATCCAGTGCCGGGAGTGTCGGGCGCGGCTCGAGCACTGCCACGGCACTGTCATCCACCACGTCCGTCACCGCATCGAGTGCACCGAGGACGACTGCACCACTCCAGAGGTGGTGCACACCTTCCGCATCGACTGCGAGGCGGTCGGCTGCCAGTGCGGTCAGGCCGACGTGCGGGCCGTGATCTGACTCAGCCCATCGGGTCGACGGATTCGAGCGCGTCGCGCACCGGGTCCACACCGGGTTCGGGGTAGAACGGCGGCGTCCGGCTGCCCCACTGCACACAGCTCCACCGCCCGTCGGTGACCGGCGTGAGCACCACCGCTTCGGCGTTGGCCAGGTGGTGGTCCAGCGCGAAGCTCGCCTCGACCCCGGCCAGTACCGCCGACACCAACCGGATCGCTGCGCCGTGGCTGACCACCACGATGTCGTCGTGCCAGGCGTCGTCGTCGAGGTAGCGCATGCGCAGCTGCGTCAGCACCGGCACGTACCGGTCGAGCACCTCGTCGCCGGTCTCGCCGCCGGGCATCGGGACATGCAGGTGGCCGCGCTGCCAGCGTGCGTAGATCGACTCGAACTCGGCGATCGCCTCGTCGTCGGAGCGGTTCTCCAGCTCGCCAACCTGCACCTCGTGCAGACCGTCGAACTCGACCGGATCCCGCCGCGCGGATGCGGCGATCTCGGCGGCGGTCTCGGCGGCGCGGCGGGCCAGCGAGTGCGCGAGCAGCCCGGGCGGACGGACCAGCCCGCTGCCGAACGTGCGCGCCTGCTCCCGCCCGAGGTCGGTCAGCGCGGCGCCCGGCGGCCGGGTGTCCAGCCGGCGCTCGACGTTCGCCTCGGACTGCCCGTGCCGGACCAGTACCAGCCGCCCGCTCATCGGGTGTCCTCCACGCGGCCGTCGCGCAGCCGCGTCAACCAGCGTGTCGCCTCGTCACTCGACGGCGGCGGCGCACCCGCCGCCGACCCGGTCGGCCAAGAACCCAGAAATCGCACATCCTCACAACGACGGTGCAGCGCCTTGAGTGCCTCGGCGACCGCATCGTCTTCGAGATGGCCGACACAGTCGAGGAAGAACACGTAGGTGCCCAGTTCGGTGCGGGTGGGCCTGGACTCGATGCGGGTCAGGTCGATGTCGCGGATGGACAGCTCGGTCATCGCGGCGACGAGCGCACCGGGCGTGTTCGCCAACCGCAGCGCGACCGAGGTGCGGTCGGCGCCGGTGCGGGTGGGCGGCGGCGCGGGACGCCCCACCAACACGAACCGGGTGCGGGCGTTGGGTTCGTCGACGATGCCGGACGCCAGGCTGCGCAGACCGTAGCGCTGCGCGGCCAGGGCGGTGCTGACCCCGGCGTCGGCGCGACCGCCCGCCACATCGGCGGCCGCGGCGGCGTTGGACTGGGCCGGAACAATCTGTGCGGCAGGAAGATTCGCCGACAGCCAGCGCCGCACCTGGGCGGCCGCCACCGGGAAGGCCGCGACGGTGGCGACGTCACCGTCGTGGTCGGCGCGCACGACGATGCTGAACGACACGTCGAGGGTCAGTTCGGCGACGATCTGCAGCGGCGTCCCCAGCGCGAGGCTGTCGAGAGTGGGCAGCACCGACCCCTCGATCGAGTTCTCGATCGGCACGCACGCGTAATCGGCGTCCCCGGAGCGCACGGCCTCCAGACTGGCCGGGGTGCTGTCGGACGGAACCGGCGTCACGTCGGGGTCGGCACCGGGGATCAGACCCGAAGACACCATCTGCAGCAGTGCCGACTCGGTGAACGTCCCCTCGGGACCGAGGTAGGCGATGCGCGGCACGTCACAACCCTATCCGCTGGATCGGCGGGAAAGCCTTGCGCGACCCACGCCGCCAAGGTTAAGTAAGGCTTACCTCACCAACCGGGAAAGGCGGCAGCAATGGCCAAGACTCCGACAACGACGGCGGCACCCACTGGGCCTTCTACGGCCGAGCGCATCCGCAGTGCGTGTGCCCGCGGCGGCGGCGCGATGCTCGCCGTCGAAGGCGTCGACCCGGTCAGCACCCCCGTTCATCACCTGCTCGACGACGGCTCCTTCGCGATCACCACGCCCGCCGACGGTCCGCTGCCCGCGCAGGCCGCCGCCGCGGGCGCCGCGGGCGTGCAGGCCGTCCTCGAGATGACCGACTACGCACCGCTGCCGCTGCGCGAACCCGTGCGCTCCCTGGTGTGGATCCGCGGCAGGGTGCATGCGGTACCGCGCGCCGACGTGCCCGCACTACTCGACCTGATCGCCAGCGTCGATCCGAATCCAGCTCTGCTGCAGGTCAATTCGGGTGATGACGGGCAGTACACGCTGATGCGGCTGGAGATCGAGTCGGTGGTGGTCGCCGATGCGACGGGCGCGGAGTCCGTCGCCGTCGGCACCCTGCTGGCCGCCCGCCCCGACCCCTTCTGCGCCATGGAGTCGTGCTGGCTGCAGCACATGGAGTCCGCACACCAGGACGTCGTCGACCGCCTGGCCGGCCGGTTGCCTGCCGCCATGCGCCGCGGCCGGGTGCGCCCGCTGGGCCTGGACCGGTACGGCGTCCAACTGCGCGTCGAGGCCAGCGACGGCGACCACGACGTGCGGCTGCCGTTCGGCAAACCCGTCGAAGACGTGACCGGGCTGAGCCAGGCGATCCGCGTGCTCATGGGCTGCCCGTTCCTCAACGGGCTGCAGGCCCGCCGCCGCGAACACCCGGGCGGCTAGCGTATGGGCGGTGAGCCGCCCGCCCGCCACGTTGCCCGACCTGCTCGACGACGGACAGCGCCGCGCGGTGCGGATCGAGATCGCCGTCGTCCTCGCCGTCACGTTCGGCCTCAGCGCCTACACCGCGCTGCTGCGCCTACTCGAATCCGTCCTGCTCGGACTCTCCGGACAGGTGGTGGCGCTCAACCCGCGCCGATCCACCTTCGACCTGATCGACCTCGGGCTGAACCTCGCCGGCGTCTTCCAGCTCACCGCGTGGGGCGCCCTCGGCCTCTACTTGCTCTGGCGCAGCGGCCTGCGGTTGTCCGACATCGGCCTGGCCCGCCCACGGATCCGCCCCGACCTGCTCGGCGGCCTCGGGCTCGCGGCGCTGATCGGGCTGCCGGGACTGGCGCTCTACCAGGTGGCCCGGCTGATCGGCATCAACGCCTCGGTCGAACCGGCCGAACTGTACGACACGTGGTGGCGGATCCCGGTGCTGCTGGCGATGTCGTTCGCCAACGGCTGGGCCGAGGAGATCATCGTCGTCGGGTTCCTGCTGACCCGGCTGCGGCAGCTGCGGGTCAACCCGATGGTCGCGATCGTCGCCGCCGCCGTGCTGCGCGGCGCCTACCACCTCTACCAGGGCTTCGGCGCCGGGCTGGGCAATCTGGCGATGGGGCTGGTGTTCGGCTACGTCTGGCACCGGACCGGACGGCTGTGGCCGCTGATCATCGCGCACGCGCTGATCGACGCGGTGGCCTTCGTGGGTTACGCGCTGCTGGCCGGGCGCCTGGGCTGGCTGCAGTGATTCGGCACGTACATTTCTGCCTGTGAACCCGAATGGCGGCAGGCCCGGTCCGCGCAGGCCGGACACCCCGCGGGAACCGCCGCAGGTGATCCGCCGCGATCCCGCGTACCGGCCGCCGCAAACGGCACTGGGGCCGCATCGTGCTGACCGTCCTGCTGGTGCTGGCCGTCGTTCTCGTCGGGCTGACCGTCTGGGTCGACACGTCGCTGCAGCGCATCCCCGCCCTGACCGCCTACCCGGACCGGCCCGCCGCGGGCCGCGGGACCACCTGGCTGCTGGTCGGCTCCGACAGCAGGGCCAACCTGGATGAACAGCAGCAGGCCGAGCTGGCCACCGGCGGTGATGTGGGCAACGGCCGCACCGACACGATCATGCTGGTGCACCTGCCCGGGCTGATGTCCGACGCCCCGGCGACCATGGTGTCGATCCCGCGCGACTCCTACGTCCCGATCCCGGGTTACGGCGAGGACAAGATCAACGCCGCGTACGCGCTCGGTGGGGCGCCGCTGCTCGCGCAGACCGTCGAACAGGCCACCGGCGTGCGCCTCGACCACTACGCCGAGGTCGGGTTCGACGGGTTCGCCGCGATGGTGGACGCCGTCGGCGGGGTGCAGATGTGCCCGACCGAACCGATCAGCGATCCGCTGGCCGGGATCGACCTGCCCGCCGGATGTCAGGAGCTCGACGGCCCCACCGCACTCGGGTTCGTGCGGACCCGCGCCACCCCGCGCGCCGACCTCGACCGGATGACCCACCAGCGCGAGTTCATGTCGGCGCTGCTGCACCGCGCGGTGAGCCCGGCCGTCCTGCTCAACCCACTGCGCTGGTATCCGATGGCGCGGGCGGCAGGCGGCGCGCTGACCGTCGACAGCGGCGCCCATGTGTGGGATCTCGCCCGGCTCGGCTGGGCGATGCGCGGCGACCTCACCACCACCACGGTGCCGATCGGCGAGTTCACCTCCGGAGGTTCCGGCGCGGTCGTCGTCTGGGACTCCGAAGCCGCGGGCCGGTTGTTCGAGGCGCTGGCCGAGGACACGCCGGTACCCGCCGACGTGCTGGAGCAAACTCCGTAACTTTTGTTATCGGCGTCACACAATTCGGGTCACAGCTTAGGAGAACCTTCCCTCAGTAAGGTTGACCTTCGCTGACAATGCCCTCTGACCTGCTCTATCGTGGCCACCATGACGACATCCGGCGCACTCGACACCAAGTTCCACGGACTCCTTCTCGAGCAGATCCGCAGCGAGTTCACCGCCGCGCAGCAATACATCGCGATCGCGGTGTTCTTCGACGGGGCGGACCTGCCGCAGCTCGCCAAGCACTTCTACGGCCAGTCGGTCGAAGAGCGCAACCACGCGATGATGCTCGTGCAGTACCTGCTCGACCGCGACGTCGAGGTCGAGATCCCCGGCGTCGACGAGGTGTGCAACCGCTTCGAATCCCCGCGCGACGCGCTCGCGCTGGCGCTGCACCAGGAGCGCACCGTCACCGAGCAGATCAGCCGGCTGGCCAGCGTGGCCCGCGAGGAGGGCGACTACCTCGGTGAGCAGTTCATGCAGTGGTTCCTCAAGGAGCAGGTCGAGGAGGTCGCGCAGATGACGACGCTGGTGCGCATCGCCGAACGCGCAGGCTCGAACCTCTTCCACCTCGAGGACTTCGTCGCGCGCGACCTGCACAGCGCGGGCGCCGACGCGACGGCTCCGCGCGCCGCGGGCGGCGCGCTCTAACGGTCGGTACCGGCCGCGCCGGTCAACCCGTTCTGCAGCCAGTCCTTGGTGCGGCCGGGGTGGTTCGTCGCCACCCAGGCCACCCCGAGGTCGCGGCAGTACCGCACGTCCTCGTAGTGGTCGACGGTCCAGCAGTACATCGCCCGGCCCTGGGCGGCGGCCCGGTCGACGAGTTCCGGGTGTTCGCGCAGCGTCATGATCGACGGCCCGACGGCGGTCGCCCCGACCGTCGTGGCGGCGCTGCCGCCCAGATACCGCGAGGTCTCGCCGAGGAGCACGGTCGGCAGCATCGGGGCGGCCCGGCGGATCCGCCAGACCGCGGCCGCCGAGAACGACATCACGACCGCACGCGACAGGTCCGCCGAGGCCGGGGCCGCGATCCCGAACCGGTGCAGCAGCGCCAGCACCTTGCTCTCCACGAGCGCGCCGTAGCGCACGGGGTGTTTGGTCTCGATGAACATCTTCACCGGCCGGTTCCAGTCCAGCACCAGCTCGACCAGCTGTTCCAGTGTGAGCAGTCCGGTGACGTCGACACCCGCCCCGGGCCGGGTGCTGGCGTGCCATGACCCGAAGTCGAGGGCGCGCAGTTCGGCGAGCGTCATCTCGCTGACCACACCGGTGCCCGACGAGGTGCGGTCGACCCGCCGGTCGTGCACGCACACCAGGTGCCCGTCGCGGGTCAGCCGGACATCGCATTCGACGCCGTCGGCGCCCTCTTTGAGCGCGAGTTCGTAGGCGGCCAGGGTGTGTTCGGGCCGGTCGGCCGACGCTCCGCGATGCGCGACGACGAAGGGATGACCGCCGTCGAGCGCGCCGCCATCCGGGTTCATGAGCCCTATGCTGCCGGGTTCTGGCCGCTGGGCTCAACCGGACGGCCGGATTGGCTGCCGGGGGCCGCGGGTCCGTCGTCGGGCACCATCACCCAGCGGTGCACCGGACGCGAGGCCGGCGCCTGTTCGAACCCGGACACCACCCGGTGCGCCACCAGCAGAGTGCCCAGCGCCATCAGATACGCGATCGTCGTCACCATCGTGTTGTCCGCGATGCCCTGTGGATCGGTGGTGAAACTCGTGGCGATCGAGAACACCGACACCAGCGTGCTCAGCACCCACAGGATCCACCACACGATGATCGGTTTGCGCAGCGCCGACGTCCGGTTCTCGACACCGGCCAGTTCGAGGACGTACACCGGTGCGAAGAACAGGTTCACGAACGGGGTCAGGCAGCCCAACCGCAGCCGTAGCGCATCGCGCGGGTCGGTCTGCCCCCGGAAGTGGTACGCCGCGCCGCGGCGGGCGACGAGCCAGTTGGTGAGCAGCACGATGCTGCCGACGACCAGGAACGCCGCCACGACGCTCAGCGCGACACCCAGCCAGGTCGCCACCCCCGCCACGATCGGGTTGAGCAGGACCGTGCGGTTGACCAGCAGCAGCAGATAGCGCAGCGCGTGGATGGCTGCGGCCGCCCCGAGCACGCCCGCGGTCACCATCAGCGTCTTGTGCACGGCGGACGCCGACGGGCCGACCCGGGCCGCGGCCGCGGTCTCGTCGACGGTGTCGAAGTGCTCGACGAGCCCCCACCGCGGGATCATCGGATAGCGCGGTGTCGGGCCCAGCGGCGGGCGCGGCGGGCGGGCCGGCGGCGGCGCCCCGGGGCGCACCGCGATCCAGCGGTAGCCGGGAGGGATGCGTGGCGGAGCGCCCGCGGGACCGGGCGCCGCCTGGCGGGCGCTCCACTCCGCGCCCACGGTGGGCGGGGCGGACGGCGCCATCAGCGTGCCCTGGCAGCGGGGGCACACCTGCCGCTCGCGGTCGCGCACGTTCCACCGCGTTCCGCAGCGGGAACACACCTGGATCATCCGACCAGCCTAGCGGCGCTGGTCACACGGCCCCGGCGCCACCGTCGTCGGTGACGATCGGGCGGCCCGCGGCCGACCAGGCCAGGATGCCGCCGCTGATGTTCACGGCGCGGTAACCGTTGCGGGCCAGGTACTGCGCGACGCGCTGCGACCGGCCGCCGGCATGGCACATCACGTAGACGGTGGCGTCGGAATCGATCTCGCCGAGCCGCGCGGGTACCTCACCCATCGGGATGTGCAGGGCGTCCGCGGCATGGCCCTGTCGCCACTCATCGTGTTCGCGCACGTCGAGCAGCAACGCCGACCCGTCGAACGCGGTGGGGAGTGCGGCCACGTCAGCCTGCGGCACCTCGACGTCGTCCATGGCTCCCATGCTGACACGCCGCGGCCGACTCGGCGTACCCCTCGGCAGACAGCAATCGCGGATTTATCCACAGTTTCCACAGGTTCATCCACAGGCCGTATCGGGAGTCGAGGGAATATGTGCTCGTTGAGCGGGTCGCGTGCGCCGTGAAACTGTGGATAAACCGGGAGTATGCGCAAAGGTCACATGCCGGTAACGAAAGCGTCGAGCGAAATGCTTAGCGGCACTAATCCGGATGTCCGGCCGGGCGCTGGAAGCGCGTCGCTCGAGTCTGCCAGCGGCGGCCCGTCTCGCCGCTTCGACACGCCGGAGTCGTCGCGACACCGTCTCGCGGCGGGGCCTGGCGGGCGTTGCCGACCACTTGGCCTCACCGCGATCCGAACCCGGACCGCCGGTGCGCACAAGCGGCGTGGACTGCCCTGACCTCGGCCGACCACACGTCGGCAGCCCGTCAGGAGACCTGATTTCCTTCGCTCTGCCCCAACCGTTATGATCGGCGTCACAAGGGGTTGGTGTGATAAGTCTCACTGGGGGTTTGAAGTTTGAAACTGCAGGTCAGGAGACTCTGATGGCGTCTCGTTCGATGGGTGGCGGTTCGGCCATGCCGCCGTCGGAGTGGCATGCATCGGCGAATGTGTACACCCGCAGCCAACTGATCGCGTGTCTGCGCGCCGGCGTCATCGCGCTGGTCCTCCTCGCCATCCTCGCGGCCATCGTCTTGTTCTGACCGCCTCCCGGTCGGGTATTGATGTAAAGGGACGTGCATCCTTGCGGTGCACGCTGCCATGGAGCAAGGTTGACATCGATGTCGAGGATGTCGCGCTCCATCAATCACTGCTGAGAGAGGAATCTTGTGGCTGAATACACCTTGCCCGATCTTGATTACGATTACGGCGCCCTCGAACCGCACATCTCGGGGCAGATCAACGAACTGCACCACAGCAAACACCACGCCACGTATGTGAAGGGCGCCAACGACGCGCTGGCCAAACTGGCGGAGGCCCGCGAGTCCGGGGATCACTCGGCGATCTTCCTCAACGAGAAGAACCTGGCCTTCCACCTCGGCGGCCACGTCAACCACACGATCTGGTGGAAGAACCTCTCCCCCAACGGTGGCGACAAGCCGACCGGTGAGCTCGCCGCCGCCATCGATGACGCGTTCGGGTCGTTCGACAACTTCCGCGCGCAGTTCACGGCCGCCGCCAACGGACTGCAGGGTTCCGGCTGGGCCGTGCTTGGCTACGACACGCTGGGCCAGAAGCTGCTGACCTTCCAGCTGTTCGATCAGCAGGGCAACGTGCCGCTGGGCATCATCCCGCTGCTGCAGGTCGACATGTGGGAGCACGCCTACTACCTGCAGTACAAGAACGTGAAGGCCGATTACGTCAAGGCCTTCTGGAACGTCGTCAACTGGGAAGACGTGCAGAACCGGTTCGCCAAGGCCACCAGCTCGGCCAGCGGCATCATCGTCGGCTGACGCCAGACCTGTCCTACAGGGGCGGGGGGGGGGGGGGGCGGGGGGCGCCCCCCGGGGGGCGCAGCGGCCACCAGGAAGAACACGGAGGGGGGGGGGGGGCGCGCGGGGGGGGGGCGGCGGGGGGGGGGGGGGGGGGG
>NZ_LQIT01000067.1 GCF_001499965.1 Mycobacterium sp. GA-2829 | reverse complement strand
CGCTACATCGACGAACAACGCAAACTCAACGACGACTTCGTCGCCGAACGCAACCGACCCCCGCCCTTCTAGCGGCAGGTCATTCGGAGAGCTGGAACTCCACCATCGCCGTCACCGTGTCGACGGCCTCACTCAGCGCGTGCAATCGCGCCGACACCGACGGCGCGGCCAGCACGGCGTATTTGTCGGCCTGCCCCATCGGCACCCGAGCAGCCAATCCGTACAACCGCTTGGCGATGTCCGACTGCTCCGGCCCGAGCACCGCCGAACGCCCACCGAAGTCCGTTCCTCGCGCCGCCGCGATCCGCTCATACAGGGCGACGATGCGGTCCTCGACGTCGAACACCGCCGCCGGTTCCACCGGCGGCCCCGGTTCATCGGGCCACACCTCGACGTCGGCCCGCGGATACGGGGCGTCGTCCAGCCACTCTGTGATCCGAATCCGTTCCCCCATGACGCAATTGAGCCGGAACCGGCCCACCCCCAGGTTGGCGTGGTCGACGACCCGGGCCAGCGCGCCGACGCTGCTGCGCCGATCGCCCCCGCCGACCTCCCGCCCCGCCTCGATCAGCACCACCCCGAACGCCGGGTCGGGCATCTCCAGACAGTCCCCCACCAGCGCGACGTAACGGGGTTCGAAGATCCGGAGGGGCAGCTGCTCGCCGGGCAGCATCGCCACCTCGAGCGGGAACATCGGCGTGACAGTCACAACCCCAATATGACCCGGCCCAAAAGGCTGGTCAATGCGTACCGGTCACGGGTAGTGGAAGGTGCGCCGCCGCACACGATCTCAGCGGAATCCGCCTCCGACGACGGCATCCTTGACGGGCGTCGCGGGCGCGGCGAACGTGCACACCGCGCTGGCCAGCGTGATCCACAGTTCCGGGTTCATCGCCACCAGCGAGTTCTCCGCGCCGATCGCCTCGATCACCTCCCGCTGCGTCGCGGGGTCCATGGCGACGTACTCGCCGCAGGTGGTGTCGGCCAGCGCTGCCGGCGGCGACCCCGGCGGTCGCGGCGCCCGCGTCGTCGGATCGGGCACCCGCGCCCGGGTCGTCGGCGACGGGCTCGTCGTGGGCGGGGTGGTCCTGGCGGTCGCATCGGGGCCGGCCACCGGTGTTCCCCTGGTGACCTCGCTGCAGCCGGCGGTCAAAGCGGCGACCGTCCCGGCCACCACCAGCCACCGCCGCACCGTCATCGACCCAGCCTATAGCTCGAGTTCGGCGACCAGCGCGTCCACGACCGAGCGCAGATCACCGTCGTGCTCCTCGGCCACCCGGCGCTGCCGCTGATAACTGGCCCCGTCGCGGTAGATGTCGGCGACCCCGGCGAGTTCGTCGGCGCAGTCCAGTGAGCGGGCCACCGGTTCGAGCCGGGTCAGCAGATCGTCGAGGTCCTCGGTCACCAGCCGCTCGTTGCTGTCCGCGTCGAGGATGATCTCGGCGTCGAGCCCGTAACGCGCTGCGCGCCACTTGTTCTCCTGCACATGCCACGGCGGCATCACCGGCAGCTCCTCGCCCGCGTCGAGCCTGCGGTCGAGATCCACCACCAGACAGTGGGTCAGCGCGACCAGCGATCCGAGTTCGGCGAGATTGGACACCCCGTCGAAGACCCGGATCTCCACGGTCCCCAGATGCGGTGACGGCCTGATGTCCCACCGGATCTCGTTCATGTGGTCGATGATCCCGGTCTTCTTCTGGTCGTGGACGAACCGTTCGAACTCCGGCCACGACTGGAACTGGAACGGCAGCCCCGCGGTCGGCAGCTGCTGGAACATCATCGCCCGGTTGCTGGCGTATCCGGTGTCGGAGCCGTCCCAGTACGGCGAGGACGCCGACAGCGCCAGCAGGTGCGGGTAGTGGTTGAGCAGCGACGAGATGATCGGCATCACCTTGTGCGCCGAGGAGATCCCGACGTGGACGTGCACACCCCAGATGAGCATCTGCCTGCCCCACCACTGGGTCCGCTTGATCAACTCCGCGTAGCGCGGCGCATCGGTCAGCTGCTGGGTCGACCAGTCCGCGAACGGGTGCGTCCCCGCGCAGAACAACTCCATGTTGCGGCTGCGCACAATCCGCCGCACGGTCTGCAGCGTGTCGTGCAGATCCGTCATCGCCTCACCGGTGTTCTCGCAGATCCCGGTGACGACCTCGACGGTGTTGCGCAGCAACTCCTTGTGTACGTGCGGGGTCTCGCCGATCTCGGCGATGACGCCGGCGGCCTCGTTGCTCAGATCGCGGGTGTCGGCGTCGACGAGAGCGAACTCCCACTCCACGCCGAGGGTGGGCCGGGGCGACCCGGCGAAGTCGATGCGACTACTGGGCGGGACCGATAACACCGCACGCCACCCGCCCACCGGCGTCACCGGTGGCCATGGTCGCCTGATCCGGTCCCGGAGCGCCGTTGACCTGGTTGTACTTCTCCGGCGGGATGTTCGCGAAGTTGTCGGCCTTCTCGTGGATGATGATCGCGGTGCCCTCACCGGAGGTCAGATCCTCGGCGGTGAACGCGTCGGTGGTGGTCACCACCATCGCCGACCCGTCCTCGCGCACCTGCAGCGAGGTGAGGTCGCCGCTGGCCGGATGCCCGGTGTTGCCCTCGGCCTGGAAGTGTCCGCCCGCGGAGTTGAAGTTGCCCGGCGCACCGCCGCCCGGCGCCACCGAATTCGGCTCACACTTGCCGACCTGATGGACGTGCATGCCGTGGAACCCGGGCGCGAGCTGACCGGACGCGACCGTCTGCACGGTCACGGTGGCGTAGCCGCCGCTGAAGTCGAATTCCGCGTTCGCCACGGTGGTGCCGTCGGGGCTCTTGAGCTCAGCGGTCAACTTCTCCCCGCCCTCGCCCTGGGCACCGCCGCCGCCTCCGTGCCCTTCTTCGGGCGCCGCCGAGGGTGACGGCGAACCGGTCCACACCGAGGGTGTGGTGCCGGGCTCGCTGGACACCGGCTCATTGGGACTGCAGGCGCTCAGCGCGAGCGCGGGAACGGCGAACATGGCGGCGACGGCTGCGGATTTGAGACCGGGCTTGAGCATGGTCAAGAGCCTAACCGGTGACCGCCACGACGACGCCCGGTGGTTGTTCGGTGATCGGCGGCACCCGCGGTTCGACCGGCGCCTCGAGCAGCCGGCCCACCGCCTCGGCGGCCTCCTGCTCACCCGGTGTCTCACCGAAGTACACGGTCGTCGCCGGGACGCCTTCCATCACGAGATTGCCGGTCTCGGTGACGTTCCAGCCGTCGTCACGCAGCCGCGTCGCCACCCCTTCGGCGGCACCCGCGACGTCGGAGATGTTGAAGACCCGCACGTCGGGACGCTCGGGGGCGGCCTCGGCGGACGGTTCCGGCGACGGTGTCGCGGTCGTGGTGGTGGCCACCGTCGTCTCGGCCGGATCGTCGTCCGACCGCAGCGCCTGGAATCCCACCAGAAGGAACACGATGCCGAGGAAGAGCAGCACCATGACGATGGCGCGCAGAGGCAGGCCGGAGGATTCTCGCTGGTTCATCACGCCCCACTGTATCCAGCGGGTGGGTTCAGGTGACCTCGAAGCCCAGGCGGCGCGCCGCGCGCGCCTTCTGCCTGCTGGCCCGCAACCGGCGCAGGCGTTTCACCAGCATCGGATCCGCCGCGAGCGCCTCGGGACGGTCGACGAGGGCGTTGAGCACCTGGTAGTAGCGGGTCGCCGACATCGAGAACAGCTCCTTGATGGCGTCCTCTTTACTCCCCGCGTACTTCCACCACTGGCGTTCGAACGCCAAAATGTCGAATTCGCGCCTGGTCAGTCCTGCAGGCAGATCAGAGTCGTCACCGGATTGCTCAGTCTGCGCCATGGCGCCGTCCATATTGCTCCTCGGACCCTCCGACACTCGAAAATGACACCGATGTGGTTCGGCGCTCATTCAATCACGGCAGCGAGAGTTGAGGCGGCACCGCTGCGGGCGAGTCGGCTCACATAACCGCCGCGCCCTAAGCTCTCCGATGTGGCCGTAGTACCGATTCGCATCGTGGGAGATCCCGTCCTGCGCACCGAAACCACCCCGATCCCCGTCGGCGAGGACGGATCCCTGCCCGCCGATCTGGCCGATCTGATCCGCGATCTCTACGAGACCATGGACGCCGCCAACGGGGTCGGCCTGGCCGCCAACCAGATCGGCGTCTCCAAGCGGGTGTTCGTCTACGACTGCCCCGATTCCCGTGGCCGCGCGGGCCGCCGCCGCGGCGTGGTGGTCAACCCCGTCCTCGAGACGTCGGATGTCCCCGAGACCATGCCGGATCCCGACGATGACGACGAGGGTTGCCTGTCGGTGCCCGGTGAGCAGTTCCCGACCGGTCGTGCCGACTGGGCGCGGGTGACGGGTCTGGACGCCGACGGCAACGAGATCACCATCGAGGGCACCGGATTGTTCGCGCGGATGCTGCAGCACGAGACCGGACACCTCGACGGCTTCCTCTACCTCGATCGGCTGGTCGGCAGGCACGCCCGCGCCGCCAAACGCGCCGTCAAACACAACGGCTGGGGGGTCCCCGGCCTGAGCTGGACCCCGGGCCGGGATCCCGACCCGTTCGGGCACTGATCCGTCCGTGACCGATCTGCCCCGGCCCGGCACCCGGGTGAGCCTGCGTTACCGGCTGCCCGCCGGTTCCGTGCCGCCGCTCAACGACGTCGTCGGACATGTCGTCGACCGTGAGCCGGTGATCCGGGTCCGCACCAAAGCCGGTGACACCGTGGAGATCTCACCCGCCGATGTGGTCACCGTCCGGGTGCTCACCGACGTCCCGGTCAAGGCCTCGCAGATCCGCGCGGTCGAGTACGCCGCCGCGATGGCCTGGCCCGGTCTGCACCGGGAATGGGTCGACGGCTGGCTGCTGCGCGCCTCCGAGGGCCACACCCACCGCGGCAACTCCGCTGTGCCGCTGGACATCACCGTGAGTGCGGCGACCATCCCGGTGATCCGCGACTGGTACGCCGGCCGCGGCCTCACCCCGTGGCTGGCGGTGCCCGACCGTCTGGTGCGGCTGGACATCACCGACGCCCATCTGGAGAGCATCGTGATGGTGCGCGCGGTCACCGATGACGACGCCGCGCCGCAGACCACGATCGCGTCCGAACCCGATCAGCAGTGGCTGACCGTCTATCAACGCGACGTCCCCCTCGGGGTGCTCACCGCGGTGGTCGACGGACAGGTGGCGTTCGGCCGCATCGAGGACGCCGCGGTCGGTCGGGCTGCGGTCACCACAGCGCACGACGGCACCCGCTGGGTCGGCCTGTCGGCCGTGCGGGTCGCCGAGGACCGCCGCCGCCAAGGCCACGCCCGCACCCTGTGCGCGGACCTGCTGACCTGGGGCGCGCGCAGCGGCGCGAGCCACGCATACGTGCAGGTGCTCTCCGACAACGACGGCGCGATCGCGCTCTACGAGTCGATGGGGTTCACCGCACAGCACCGGGAGCGCTACGTCGACGCTTCTAAGCTGTAGCGCATGCGGCTGGCCACCTGGAACGTCAACTCCATACGCGCCCGGGTGGACCGGGTCACCGACTGGCTGGAACGCGCCGACGTCGACGTACTGGCGATGCAGGAGACCAAGTGCAACGCCGAGCAGTTCCCCACCATGCCGTTCGCCGCGCTCGGCTACGACGTCGTGCACTGCGGGTTCAGCCAGTGGAACGGGGTGGCGATCGCCTCGCGGGTGGGCATCGACGACGTCGCGGTCGGGTTCGACGGTCAACCGACCTGGAGTGACAAACCCGACGTGGAGGCCGCTGCGGAGGCGCGGGCGCTCGGCGCGACCTGTGCGGGAGTGCGGGTGTGGAGCCTCTACGTCCCCAACGGCCGCTTCGTCGGCTCGCCGCACTACGCATATAAGCTCGAATGGCTTGCCGCCCTTCGTGATACGTCACAGCGATGGTTGACCGAGGAGCCGGCGCTGCCCATCGCGATGGTCGGCGACTGGAACATCGCCCCGACCGACGACGACGTGTGGAGTGTGGAGGCCTACCAGGACAGCACCCACGTGACCCCGCCCGAACGCGAGGCGTTCAGCGCGATCGTCGACGCCGGGTACGCCGATGTGGTGCGACCTTTCACGCCCGGCCCCGGCGTCTACACCTACTGGGACTACACGCGTCTGGCGTTCCAGAAGCGGCGCGGCATGCGCATCGACTTCATCCTCGGCTCACCGGCGTTCGCCGACCGGGTCACCCACGCCGAGATCGTCCGCGAGGAACGAAAAGGCAAGGGCGCCAGCGACCACGCACCCGTACTGGTGGAGCTCAGCGACCCGCGTTGAGCAGTCGGGCCAGTTCACCGCGGGACCGGATCCCCAGCCTGCGGTAGACGCGCGACAGATTCGCCTCCACCGTCTTCTCGCTGACGAACAGCGCGGCGGCGATCTCGCGGTTGGTCATTCCCTGTGCGGCGGGCTCGGCGAAGCGGCGTTCGGATTCCGTCAGCCCGGCCGCATTCTGCCGCCCTGCCAGCGCCTCGAGTTCGGCGCGCGCCTGCCGTGCCCACAGCTGAGCGCCGATACGGTCGAACGTGGCCAGTGCCGCCGAGACGATGGCGGTGGCCGCGTCGTACTGGCGCCGCCGGTGCTGCAACCGGCCGACGACGAGCTGGGTGCGGGCCAGTTCCAGTGGCATCGACAGCCTGCGGTGTTCGGCCAGTGCGCGGTCGCCGGCGGCGACCGCCCCCGGGAGGTCACCCTTGGCGGCGAGCAGCAGTGCGCGGCAGCGCGCACCGACCGCGAGCATCCACGGCCGGTCGAGGCGGCGGCCGTTGCCCTCCAGGGTGTCGACGAGCCGTTGTGCCTCGTCGAGCCGCCCCACCCCGATGTACGCCTCGACCGCATCGGGAAGGAAAGCGGCGGTGACGATCTCGGTCGACGGCGTCATCGTCGACCACCGGTCGACCGATGGGCTCAACACCTCGGCGGCGGTCTTGTGGTCGCCGAGCGACACCTCGAGGAACCCGAGGCTGGTGGTCAACCACACGCCGAGCCGACTCAGTTCACATCGCTGCCCGACCGCGAACGCCTGCGCGGCGAACCGCCGGGTCTGGTCCTCCCGTCCCAGGTGCGCGCTGACCATGACCCGCACGATCAGCGCGATGAACAGGGGCAGATCGCCGTGGGACCGCAACGCCCGCTCCACGCTGTCCTCGGCCACCCGCTCGGCGGCGGCAAAGTCGCCCCGCCACAGGTGGACCTGGCCGAACTGGAAGTCGAGGAAGGACCATTCGCTCTCGTCGCCGCGTTCGCTGCAACGCTGGGCGATTCCGCCGAGCCGGTCGGCTGCCTCGTCGAGGCGATCGGTCCACAGCATCAGCAGCGCGTGCAACGTCCTGGGCCGCGTCGCCAGCGGCATGTCCTCGGGTTCGTCGAAATCGGATGCCCCGGCGAGTTCAGACTCGTCGAGGCCGTGGCCGAGCAGGAACCGCAGCACCGCCCGCATCGGCCGCGCCTGGCTCCGCAGATCGGGCCGGCCGAGCGAATCGGCCTGCGCCACCGCCTCTTCGACGCACTCCATGGCACGCTCGACGCGTCCGGCGTTGAACACGATGAACGCGAGCACCACGAGCATCTGCACCCGCCGGTCGGGGCTCACCCCCGGCTCCGCGACGGCTCGCTCGAGCAGCGTCACGGCTTCCGCGGAGCTGTTCTCCCACAACCGCACCAGGCCGAGCAGATGTAGTGCCCTGGCCCGCATCTCACCGGGATCAAGTCGAGAGATGTTGTGCTCCAATAGTTCCCGTGTGCGTGCCGGATAGCCGCCCTCGAAGTGGCATACCGCGGCGCGCAGGGTGCGTTCGGGGGTGTCACCGCCGCAGGCGCGGGCCATGTCGAGTAGTTCGGCCGCCGCCGCGGGAGCCCCGCGCATGCGGGCCAGGTCGGCGGCCTCGTCGAGCGCCTTGACCGTCTGCTCGTCGGGTGCGCCGTCGCCGGCCATCGCGCGGTGCCGCGCCCTGGACTCGAGGCTGTCGACGACGTCGGCCAGCCTGCGGTGCATGGAGCGGCGATCCTCCACGGACGCTTCGGCGTACACCCCGCGCGCCAGCAGCGGATGCGAGAAGTTCACCCGGTACCCGTCGATCTCGACGATGCCGTGCCGTTCGGCCTCCTCCAGTGCGGCGACCGCCCAGTCGACGCCGTTCCCGTTCGCCCGGGCGACCGCGTCGATGGTGGGGTCGGCCAGACACGCCACGGTCAGCAGCGCTTCACGGGTCTGGTCCGACAGTCCGGCGATGCGGGTGCGCACCAATTCGGCGAGCGTGGTGGGCAGTGTCGCGGCGCCACCGGTGTCGCGGTCCAGCGCGCGCGCCAGTTCCAGCGCGTAGAACGGGTTGCCTGCCGAAACCTCGTGCACCCAGGCCATTCTCGGCCGGGTCAGCGAACGTCCCAGTTCGTGGTTGATCATGGCGTGCAACGCCCCGACGCTCATCGGGTGCACCTGCGCCCGGTACAGCCGGTCCGGACGCGACGGTTCCAGCTGGGGGCGGTCACCGTCGCCGGAGCGCACAGTGGCCAGGAAGCCGATCGGGCCGCTGACCCGTCGCGCCACCGCCGCCAGCACCACCGCCGAGGTCCCGTCGAGCAGGTGCAGGTCGTCGACCGCGACGAGGACGGGACCGTACTCTGCGAGATGCTCGAGCACGGATCGCAGCGCGGCGCCCACCGCGCGCTGATCGGTGCCGGGGTCGCCGTCCTCACCGCTGGACAGCACCCGGTCGATGGCCAGCCGCTGCAGCGTGGGTAGCCGATCCAGCTCGACGGGGTCGACGTCGACGAGCAGTTCGGCCAGCGACGAATACGCCGCCGCCGATTCGCTCGCCACAGGATGGGCCGTCAAGACCTGGAAACCGCGGGCGCGGGCGCGGGCCACCCCGGCGCGCCACACGGTGCTCTTGCCGATCCCCGCGTCACCCTCGAGCATCAGCACAGCGGTGCCGTCGGGCACCGCGGCCAGCAGGGCGTCGACGGCGCTCAGCTCCGCATCGCGGCTGATGAGCTGGAGGGGCACTCCGCCATCTTGGCAGCAGATCAGCGATGCTGCGGGCCAGACGGCCATCGTTGCTGGATGTGAAGACGGTGGGCCCCGCACCGCGGGGACCCACCGCCTGCTCGGCGCTACTCCGTCGAGTCGCCCGTGGCGCCGCCGTCGGCGCCACTGTCGTCCTTGGGCGACTCCTTGGTGGACTCCTCGGCGGACTCGTCGGCGGTGTCCGATTCCGCGCCGTCGGTGTCGTCGGCCGCGTCCGACTCGGTCTCATCGGCGACGGTGTCGTCGGCCTCCACGTCCTCCACGCCGGGGAGGTCTTCGTCGGCCGTGTCGGTCACGTCGTCAGTCACGTCGTCAGTCACGTCCTCGGATGAGGCGTCGGCGTCGGTCTTCTTCGAGGACACCGTCTGCGTGACGACCGAGTCCTCGTCACCGCCGACCTCATCCGTCACATCGTCGTCCTCGGAGGTGGAGGAGGTCAGCAGCCCGGTCTCGGGTTCGCCTGCGGGCGCCGACCTCTGCGGTTCGGACGACGTGGCCAGCGGGTTGCCGGTACCGCCCCAGCCGATGGCCTTGGCGACGATCTGGCTGAGGGAGACCAGGGCCGACAGCGGGCCGATCGCCCTACCGTCGACCGGCAGCGTCAGCGGGAACCCCATCATGTCTGTGGTGGTGGTCAAGCCCACGGCGTTGAAGATCGACCCGCCGATACCTTCGTCGGCCAGTCCGGTGACGCCCGGACTGAACAGTCCGCCGAACTGGATGTTCAGGTTGTGCAGGGTGGTGCCGGGCGACAGCAGTCCTGACCGGTTGAGCAGCGGCACCAGGCCGTCCAGGTTCAGGTTCGCGCCGTTGAGTGCCCCGTCGACGATATTGGCGGGGATGTCGATGACGTGCTGCACCGCAGCCGTGAAGTCGCCCGCGACCAGCGACGTGACCACGCTGTGCAGGCTGTTCACCAACGCCACGGCCGGGCTGATGAATGGTCCGGCGAAACCCATCGCAACGCCGCTGAGCGGTGAGGACAGGACGTTGAGCACCTCGGTGACCAGGTCGGTCGTCTGGGCGGGAGTGCCTGCGGGCAGGAGTTTCGGGATCGACTGGCGCAGGATCTCGTGCCACCCGTCGAGCGATTGCGCGGCGAGCATGCCGTCGGTGTTGTGGTCGAACCCGACCAGGGTGGTGGCGAGGAACGCGGCGTCGATGTTGGAGACAATCTGGTCGAATACGGCACCGATGCTGCCCGGATCCCGCAGCAGCTCCTCGAGGTAGCCCGCCTGATTGGCCAGGATCTGCTGCAGCAGTACCGCCGGGGCCTCCATGAAGACGTCGCCGATCTGCTCGGCGCCCGCCGATGCCGTCCGGAACGCGTCGATCCACGGCTCCAACGGGTTGTACTCGGCAGCCAGGCTCACCGCGGCCGACGCGATCGCCGGCGGGGACACGACGGGTGTGGAAACCGTCAGCGGACTGATGGCGACGACGCCGGCTGCGGCCAGGCTGACGCCGAGAGTAGACCGCCGAGGACGCGCTGCAACCTGCATGGACACTCCTTCGTAGGGGCGGGATCGGGCGATCCCGCGGAACCTACCGGAGAGTAAATTACCGCTAAGTAGGTCGGTGCAGTTTCAACGAACAAAAAATGCACATTTGTAAAATGTCCCACATAGTGGGAAAACGACGTGTTCGTCGTTCGACCAATCAGGCTGAGCGGCTGACCTGTTCCGCGGCGCCAGGCGTGTCGGCATAGCGTCCCGCGTTGAACAACGAGGCCGCCGCGCCGATCAACATCATCACCGCGGCTGCGACGAACACCACCACCAGCCCGCTGTGGAATGGTCCGGTGATCAGCTCCGGAAAGAACGTCTTCCCGGTGAGCACCTCGACGTTGACGCCGGGCTGCTGCAGGGCGTGATAGGGCTCTAACAGTTCGGCGATCGGGTTGTAACCGAGGAACGCCGCGAACAGGCTGCCGACCGGCGGCAGGTTGGCCACGTCATCGGCGATCGGGGCCGCGACGCCCTGGGCCTGCAGACCGCTGCTCATCGCACCGGGCAGAGAGTTGGCCAGCCCGACGATCATCAGCGAGAAGAAGATGCCGATCGACAGCGACGAGCCGGCGTTGAAGAACGTCGCCCGGACCCCGGAGGCGGCGCCGCGTTCGGCGGCCGGGACGCTGGACATGATCGCCGCGGTGTTGGGCGCGGTGAAGATGCCGCCGCCGAGGCCGTTGAGGAAAACCAGCAGCGCGAACACCCAGTAGTCGAAATTCACCGGGATCAACACGAGAGCGACGAACGTCGCGGCCATCAGCAGCATGCCGCCGACGGTGAACGGCCGGGCCCCGAACCGGTCGGACAGCGATCCGGCGAGCGGTCCGGCGATGAGGAACCCAGCGGTCATCGGCAGCATGTAGATGCCCGCCCACAGCGGCGTGGACTCGAAGCTGAAGCCGTGCAGTGGTAGCCAGATGCCCTGCAGCCAGATGATCAACATGAACTGCAGCCCGCCGCGGCCGACCGACGACATCAAACGCGCGAGGTTGCCCATCCCGAACGACGCCGACCGGAACAGGCGGATGTTCACCATCGGCTGGGCGACACGCAGTTCGATGACGCAGAACGCCACCAGCAGCAGCACCCCGGACCCGATGGCGCCCAGTACATATGGGCTTGTCCACCCGGTGGTGGAGGCGCCGTAGGGCTGGATGCCGTAGGTGATGCCGATGAGCAGCACCGTCAGCCCGATTCCGAACGTCAGCGTGCCCGCCCAGTCGATCCGGCCCGGGGTGCGCACGCCGAGCTCGCGCAGCGAACGGTAGCTCCAGACGGTGCCGAGGATGCCGATCGGCACACCGACCCAGAAGATCGCCTTCCAGTTCCACTCCGACAGGAATCCGCCGATCACCAGACCGAGGAACGACCCCGCGACGGCGGCCACCATGTTGACGCCCAGCGCCATCCCGCGCTGATTGGCGGGGAAGGCGTCGGTGAGGATCGCCGACGAAGAGGCCATCAGCATGGCCCCGCCGACACCCTGCAGCACCCGCCAGGCGATCAGCGAGACGGCGCCGCCGCCGAGGTGGAACGGATCGAAGGACAGCGCGACGGCGGCCACGGTGAACACCGCGAAGCCGAGGTTGTAGATGCGGACGCGGCCGAGCATGTCGCCGAGCCGGCCGAACGGGACCACCAGCACCGCGGTCACCACGAGATAGCCCATGAGCATCCAAAGCAGATAACTCACGTTGCCCGGCGCCAGCGGGTTGAGCCCGATGCCCCGGAAGATCGCGGGCAGCGAGATCAGCACGATGGAGGCGTTGATCGTGGCCAGCAGGGTGCCGAGCGTGGTGTTGGACAGCACGACCCACTTGTAGAACGGGTGGTCGTGATCCATCTGGATGCGGCGGCGGGAAGTCTCTGTCACCGCGACCTGCTGGTCGGCCACGACCGGTGCCGCAGTCGGTCCGAGTTCAGTCGTCATCGGGATTCATTTCGTATCGGAGCGAGCGCGGCGCGACGCTGCGCAATCGGTAATACACATATGTTAGCTATATAAAACATCGCGACTAAACGCGCAGGCGCGACGTCTGGCCGGGGCCAGCCGGCTGCGCTAGGTTGATCAGCGCTGGGATACACCCAGCGACCGATACGCGGGAGCGCGCACCGAGCGTGCTGAGAGGACAGCTGGGGCTGTCGACCGTACGAACCTGACCGGGTAATGCCGGCGTAGGGAGATCTGATGAGTGAAGTTCTGTCGTTGTCCGACGCCGCCGGTGTGGACGCCACCGTCACCACTGGGCCGATCACCGGAAGCACCAAGGTCTATCGCGACGTGGACGGCATGCGCGTCCCGTTCCGTCGCGTGCACCTGACCAACGGTGAACATCTCGACCTTTACGACACGTCGGGGCCGTACACCGACGCCGACGCGGCGATCGACCTGCGCGCGGGTCTACCCGCGCGGCCGGGAGTCGTCCGCGATCGCGGCACGCAGCTGCAGCGCGCCCGCGCGGGAGAGATCACCGCCGAGATGGCCTTCATCGCCGCGCGCGAGGGCGTGCCAGCCGAGCTGGTCCGCGACGAGGTGGCACGCGGCCGGGCGGTGATCCCGGCCAACCACAACCATCCCGAGAGCGAGCCGATGATCATCGGCAAGGCGTTCGGGGTGAAAGTCAATGCCAACATCGGCAATTCGGCGGTGCGGTCGTCGATCGCCGAGGAGGTCGACAAGATGGTGTGGGCCACCCGGTGGGGCGCAGACACGATCATGGACCTGTCTACCGGCAAGGACATCCACCTCACCCGGGAGTGGCTGCTGCGCAATTCGCCGGTCCCGGTGGGCACCGTGCCGATCTACCAGGCGCTCGAGAAGGTCAACGGTGACCCGGCCTCGTTGACCTGGGAGGTCTACCGCGACACGGTGATCGAACAGTGCGAGCAGGGCGTGGATTACATGACTGTGCACGCCGGGGTGCTGCTGCGCTACATCCCGCTCACCGTGCAGCGCGTCACCGGCATCGTCAGCCGCGGCGGGTCGATCATGGCGGCCTGGATGCTGGCTCATCACAGCGAGTCGTTCCTCTACACCCACTTCGTCGAGCTGTGCGAGATCCTGGCCCGCTACGACGTCACGTTCTCCCTCGGCGACGGGTTGCGACCGGGCTCGATCGCCGACGCCAACGACGAGGCGCAGTTCGCCGAGCTGCGCACCCTCGGCGAGCTGACCACGATCGCCAAAGCCCATGGCGTGCAGGTGATGATCGAAGGCCCAGGGCACGTGCCGATGCACAAGATCGTGGAGAACGTGCGACTCGAAGAGGAGCTGTGCCAGGAGGCGCCGTTCTACACCCTCGGCCCGCTGACCACCGACATCGCGCCGGCCTACGACCACATCACCTCGGCGATCGGCGCGTCGATCATCGCGCAGGCCGGTACGGCGATGCTCTGCTACGTGACCCCCAAGGAGCACCTCGGGCTGCCCGACCGCAAGGATGTCAAGGACGGGGTGATCGCCTACAAGATCGCCGCGCACGCCGCCAATCTGGCCAAGGGCCATCCGCTGGCCCAGCAGCGCGACGATGCACTATCGAAGGCGCGCTTCGAGTTTCGCTGGCACGACCAGTTCGCGCTGTCACTCGACCCCGACACCGCGCGGGAGTTCCACGACAAGACGCTGCCCGCCGAGCCGGCGAAGACCGCGCACTTCTGCTCGATGTGCGGGCCGAAGTTCTGTTCGATGCGCATCACCCAGGACATCCGCGACGCGATGGCGGACAAGTCCCGGGAGTTCGCCGAGCACGGCAACCGCGTGTATCTACCCTTGAGCTCGTGAACTTCCTGCCGCTCAGTCCGCCCGGCCAGACGCCGGTCCGCGTGATGACCATCGCCGGTTCCGATTCCGGCGGTGGCGCGGGCATCCAGGCCGATATGCGCACCTTCGCACTGCTCGGTGTGCACAGCGCGGTGACCGTCACCGCGGTGACGGTGCAGAACTCGTTGGGCGTGCGCGCTTTCCATGAGATTCCCGTCGACGTCGTGGCCGGCCAGATCGACGCCGTCGTCACCGACATCGGAATCCAGGCGGCCAAGACCGGCATGCTGGCGTCGTCGGCGATCATCGACACCATCGCGGGCACCTGGCGCGATCTCGGGCTCGCCGGCGCCACACCCCTGGTGGTCGACCCGGTGTGCGCCTCCATGCACGGTGACCCGCTGCTGCACCCGAGCGCACTGGACACGCTGCGCAAAGAGTTGTTCCCGCTCGCGACGCTGGTGACGCCCAATCTCGACGAGGTCCGCCTGCTCGTCGGTATCGACGTCGTCGACGCACAGACCCAGCGCGATGCGGCCAAGGCGTTGCACGCGCTCGGCCCGCAGTGGGCGCTGGTCAAAGGCGGCCATCTGCGATCGTCGGCGCAGAGCCCGGACCTGCTGTTCGACGGCGAGAACTTCCACGAGTTCGACGCCCCTCGGGTGGACACCCCGCACGACCACGGCGCCGGGGACACTTTGGGCGCGGCAACGGCGTGTGCACTCGGGCACGGCTACTCGGTGCCCGAGGCGGTGGCGTTCGGCAAGGCGTGGGTGACCGAATCGCTGCGCTGGGCGTATCCGCTCGGCGGTGGGCACGGTCCGGTGTCGGTGCTGTGGCGTCTCGGGACGTGAGCCGTCAGGAGCTGGCGGACATCGCCGGGGTGCTCCATCATCCGCAGGGCTCCCCGGCGGGCGCGGTCGTGCTGACCCACGGGGCCGGCGGCAACCGGGAGTCCCCGCTGCTGGTCCGGATCTGCGACGAGTGGGCCGCCCGCGGCTGGCTGGCGATCCGCTACAACCTGCCCTACCGGCGTCGCAGGCCCAAGGGGCCACCGTCGGGTTCAGCGGCCACCGACCAGGCCGGGGTGGCCGAGGCGGTCGCGACGGCGCGCGGTCTGGCCGACGGGCCGGTGCTGGCAGGCGGACACTCCTACGGCGGTCGCATGACCTCGATGGCCGTCGCCGACGGGCTCGCCGTGGACGCGCTGACGTTGTTCTCCTATCCGCTGCACCCACCCGGCAAGCCCGAACGCGCACGCACCGAACACCTACCGCGGATCGGCGTGCCGACGGTGTTCACCCACGGCACCGCCGACCCATTCGGCGGTATCGACGAACTCGCCGCGGCGGCGGCACTGGTCAGCGGTCCGACGGAACTCGTCGAGATCACCGGCGCGCGCCACGATCTGGCGTCCAAGACGCTCGACGTCCCGGCGCTCGCGGTCGACGCGGCGCTGCGCCTGCTGCCCTGACCGGGCTATGGTCGTGCCATGACCACGCCGCCGGGCCCGTACGGCCAACCCCCGTACGGAGATCCCGCCTACGGTCAGCAGCCCTACGGTCAGCCGTACTACCCGCCGCCCCCGCCGCAGCCGTACGCGGAGATGCCGCAGGCGCCGCCGCCCCCGCCGAAGAAGAGCAGGCTGTGGCTGATCCTGGGCATCGTGGCGCTCACCGTCGTGATCGCGATCATCGCGGTGGTGTTGTTCGTGGCGCTGGTGGTGCGGGGTGACGGGGTGAGCGCGACCGCGGTGAAGCTCGGCGACTGCCTGTCGGAGATCCCCGACGGCAACCGGGTGCGGACGGTCAAGACCGTCGGCTGCGACGAGCCCCACCGCGGTGAGGTGTTCGCGGTGCTGACGATGCCCGACGGCGACTTCCCAGGCCAGAAAGCGGTCACCGAATTCGCCAACCGGTGCACCCCGGAGCTGGCGAGCTACGCCCCCGACGCGATGACCGACGACACCGTCCAGCTCTACGTCCTGTTCCCGACCGAGGAGACCTGGTCCGACGGCGACCGCGCCGTGACCTGCGTCGCAACACTCGACCCACCCCGGACAGGTTCACTCAAGAGCTGACCTCGCCGAGGTCGAGACCCCCGGTACCTGGGGTACCGTCTACTCATGACTTCGGAGCAGTACGACGCGGTCATCGTGGGCGCCGGATTCGCCGGAATCGGTGCCGCGATCCAGCTCAAGCGACTGGGCTACGCGAACTTCGTCATCCTCGAGCGCGAGGACGATCTGGGCGGCACGTGGTACGTCAACCACTACCCCGGCCTGGCCGTCGACGTCCCCACCACCACCTACAGCTACTTCTTCGAGCCGAACCCCAAGTGGTCGCGGCTGTTCTCCACCGGGACGGAGATCAAGCAGTACGCCGACGACGTCGCCGACAAGTACGACGTGCGACGCCACATCCGGTTCAACACCGCCGTCGAGGGCGCCCGCTGGGACGAGGACGCGAAGGTGTGGCGGGTGACGCTCGCCGACGGCGAGACGCTGACCGCGCGCTACCTGATCACCGCCACCGGATTCCTGTCGCAACCGCGCATGCCCGACATCCCGGGTATCACCGAATTCGCGGGCAAGGTCATCCACACCACCGACTGGGACGACTCGTTCGACCCGTCCGGCCACCGGATCGCGATCATCGGCACCGGCGCCACCGCCGTGCAGTTGATCCCCGAACTGGCCAAGACCGCGCGCGATCTGACCGTCTACCAGCGCACCCCGATCTGGGTGTCACCCAAGATCGACATCCGGTTCTCGGAGCGGACGAAACGCCTCTTCGCCCGGATCCCGTTGCTGCAGCGCGTCCTCCGCCTGATCACCGACACGATCTACGAGGCGATGATCAACATCGGGGTCGTGCACTACAAGGTGCCGCTGTTCCGTCGCCTCAACATGTCGGCGATGGACTTCTGCAAGATCCACCAGTTCATCTCGATCCGCGACAAGGAACTGCGGCGCAGGCTCACCCCGGACTACGACATCGGCTGCAAGCGACCGACGTTCTCCAACAGCTACTTCCGCACGTTCACCAAACCGCACGTGCACCTGCAGACCGACGGGATCGCCCGGGTCGAGGCCGACGGTGTGGTCAACGGCGACGGCACCAAGACCGTCAGCGACACCCTGGTGCTCGCGACCGGATTCGACCTGTGGGAGGCGAACTTCCCGGCCATCGAGATCATCGGCCGGGGCGGCCGCAACCTCGGAAAGTGGTGGCGCGACACGCGTTTCCAGGCCTACCAGGGTGTGTCGATGCCCTACTTCCCGAACTACCTGAGCCTGGCCAGCCCGTACGCGTTCCTCGGGTTGAACTTCTTCAACACCATGGAATACCAGATGCGGCTGATGGACCGGCTGTTCGGCGAGGTGCACCGCCGCGGCGCCACCACGTTCGAGGTGACCGAGGAGGCCAATGCCGCCTACCTCGAGCGGATGACCAGACTGCTCGGCAGCTCGCTGTGGACGCTCGGCAACTGCGCCTCGTCGCGGTCGTACTATTTCAATCCCAGCGGCGAACCCTCGCTGCTGCGCCCGATGTCCACCCGCGACGCCATCAAAGAGGCGTCCGAGTTCCCGCTCAGTGATTACCAGATAGCGTGAGAGGACCCGTTGTGCCGCAACAGAACAAGCGCGCCGCCAAGCTGACCGGTCTGGCCATCGCGGCCACCGGACTGGCGCACTTCGCCCGGCCCCAGCTCTTCGAACCGATCACCGTGCCCGCGTTCCCGCAGAACACCCGCCGCCACATCTACACCAACGGCGGGCTGGAGACGGTGATCGGGCTCGCGCTCGCCGGCCGCAAGACCCGCAAGCTCGGGCTCGCCGGTCTGCTCGGCTACGGGGCCTACTTGGCGGGCAACACCGTTCGCGCGCGGTAGCGGCCGAGCAGCGTCAGATCCATCATCCCCGCGACGAGCGCCCTCGCGTAGGGCGAGTTGCGGTAGTGCACCAACCGACCCAGGTCGGTGGTGACGGCCTGGGCGGCGTAGACGGCGAAACGTGCCTGTCCCACACTCCATTCCGGGCGCAGCGCCACCACCAGGTCGGCCCAGCCCTCAACCGTCGACCGCTGCAGGTTACGCAGGATCTGCTGATCGGCCGATGACATGTTGAGCCGCTCGGTGTAGTAGACGTAGTCGAGTTCGGGCTCGGCGAAACAGCGCGCGACGTGCCCGTCGATCAGCTTGGCCAACGCCTCCTCGCGGTCCGCGGTGCTGTCGAGGATCGCCGACATCTCCGCCGACCAGCGGTCGGCCGACCGGCGGAACGCGCTTGCGAGAATGTCGCTCTTGCCGGAGAAGTACTTGTAGATGCCGGAGGCGGGCATGCCGACCGCGGCGGCGATGTCCTCCATCGACGTGTCGCGGTAGCCCTTCTCGTTGAACAGCCGCAGCGATTCGGTCAGCAACGCTTCGTATTTCGAGCGGTGCGCCGGCGCGGTGGCGCCTGGTGCCTCCGGGAGGTCGGGCAGCGTCGGGAATTCCGCGGGCACCAGCGCCAGGACGAGTTCGGCGAGCAGCGGACGGATCTGACCGGCGGGCAACTTGGCGCGGTGGTCCACCACGCTGCCGAGCACGCTGATCATCGCCGTCGACAGCGTCCACCGCTGCCGCGAATCCAGCTCCGGGCGCAGCACGCGCAGCGGTTTCTGCACCCGCCGGTGCACGGTGCGCACCTGCGAATCGAGGGTCGCCTGGTCGTCGCCGCGCAGATATCGCGCCTCCCAGCGGTACAGCCCGCCGGACTCCCGGTTGGCCAGCGCGGTGTCGCAGAGCGCGGTGGCCAGGCGCCCCAGCAGCTCCCGCGGGTCGTCGGCAGGGGCGTCGTCGGCGAAGGCGGTGGCGTCGACCAGGTGCTGTCCGAGGGCCAGCACCGCATCGCGGAACAGTTCGTACTTGCCGGTGTAGTGCCGGTACAGCGCGGCCGCGGAGATGCCGACCCGCGAGGCGATCGCGTCCATGCTGACCCCGTGGTAGCCGAGCAGGCTGAACGCCTCGGCCGACGCTCTGGCGATCTGGACCTTGCGGTCCTTGGGACGACGCCGGACACCGTCACCGTGGCCGGGGGTGGGCGCCATGCCGAACACACTATCGCTGCCCGTCCGCGCATATGTCCGATGTCGACGCGGACTGAGAATGGGCGTTAACATAGTGCAGACGTCGACGGGGGGTCACATGCACGCACGAGGCTGGTACATCGCCATCGGCGGCGCCATCCTGATCGCGATCGGGCTGTTCGCGCTGCGCTGGCCGGTCTTCATCGACAGCTACGACCAGTGGGGTTGGCAGATCAACTGCGGCAACGGATTCATCGCCAACCTCACACAGGCGGAGAACGCGGGCGCCGACGACAGCGCCTTCGTCGACTCCTGCCAGACCGCGCTGTTGACCCGTCGACTGTGGACCATCCCCCTGCTCGTCGCCGGGGTCGTCGCGCTGGTCGCGGTGCTGCTGACCGCGACGGTGTCGCACCGGGACGATGCGTTGGCCGGCGACCGCGAGACTTCTTAACATCACGGTGTGAACCCCTCCGGCGGTCCGGCGCTGCCGCGGCGTCTCGGACCGGCCGACGCTGTCGTCATCGGGCTCGGCGCGATGATCGGCGCCGGCATCTTCACCGCACTGGCCCCCGCGGCCGCCGCGACGGGCAGCGGTCTGCTCATCGGGTTGGCCGTCGCCGCGGTCGTCGCGTACTGCAACGCCACCTCCTCGGCGCGCCTCGCCGCGCGCTATCCGCAGTCCGGCGGCACCTACGTCTACGGCCGGGAGCGGCTCGGCGAGTTCTGGGGCTACCTGGCGGGCTGGGGTTTCGTCGCGGGGAAGACCGCATCGTGCGCGGCGATGGCGCTGACCGTCGGCGTCTACGTGTGGCCGGGCGGTGCGCGGGCGGTCGCGGTCGCCGCGGTGGTGGTGCTCACGGCGGTCAACTACGTCGGCATCCGCAAGTCGGCGTTGCTGACCCGCGTGATCGTGGCGGTCGTGCTGGGCGTGCTCGCCGCGGTCGTCGTGCTGGTGGCCGGATCGGGGGATCCCGGACGGCTGGCCGTCGGGGCCGGTGTCACCGCGGGCGGCGTGCTGCAGGCGGCCGGGCTGCTGTTCTTCGCGTTCGCCGGTTATGCCCGCATCGCCACGCTCGGCGAGGAGGTGCGCGATCCCGCTCGGACCATCGCCCGCGCCATCCCGCTGGCGCTCGGGATCACGCTGATCGTGTACGCGGTCGTGGCGGTCGCGGTGCTCGCGCAGCTGGGCGGCGCAGCGCTGGCGGCCTCGTCGGCGCCGCTGGCCGATGCGGTGCGGGCCGCCGGGTTCGGAGGGTGGGTGCCGCTGGTCAGCGTCGGGGCCGCGGTGGCCGCGCTGGGCTCGCTGCTCGCGCTGATCCTCGGGGTCTCGCGCACCACACTGGCGATGGCGCGCGACCGGCACCTGCCGCCCGGGCTGGCCGCGGTGCACACCCGATTCGGCACCCCGCACCGCGCCGAGCTCGCGGTCGGCGCGGTCGTCGCCGTGTTGGCCGCGACGCTGGATCTGCGGGCGGCGATCGGGTTCTCGTCGTTCGCCGTGCTGGTCTACTACGCCGTCGCCAACGCCTCGGCGTGGACGCTCGGCCACCGGGTGGTGCCCGCCGTGGGCCTCGTCGGCTGCCTGGTGCTGGCGTGCGCGCTGCCGTGGACGTCGGTGGTGTCCGGGGTTGCGGTGCTGGCGGTGGGCGCGGCGGCCTATGCGGTACGCCGCGCGCGGGCGCCCGGCCACCGGGCAAGATAGTCAACCGTGGCCGCGCTGAGCTGGAAACCCGTCGAGACCCGCACCGACGCCGACCTCGTCGTCGCCCCGCACGAACGGCTGAGCTGGCCGCGCACCATCGGGCTCGGCGCCCAGCACGTGGTGGCGATGTTCGGGGCCACGTTCCTGGTGCCGGTGCTGACCGGTTTCCCGCCCGCCACCACCCTGCTGTTCTCCGGGGTGGGCACCATCGCGTTCCTGCTCATCACCGGCAACCGGCTGCCCAGCTACCTCGGCTCGAGCTTCTCGGTGATCGCGCCCGTGACCGCGGCGGTCGCGGCGCAGGGCACCGGAAGCGCACTCGGCGGGATCGTCGCGCTGGGGTTGGTGCTGATCGTCATCGGCGGGGTCGTCCACCTCGTGGGTACCCGGTGGCTCGACGCCGCGCTGCCGCCGGTGGTGACCGGCGCGATCGTCGCGCTGATCGGATTCAACCTGGCCCCGGCCGCGAAGACGAACTACGAGGCGGGTCCGGTGGTCGCCACCGTCACGCTGGTGCTGCTGGTCGCGACGCTGGCAGTCTTCCGCGGCATGATCGGCCGGTTGGCGATCTTCCTGGCGGTGGTGATCGGCTATCTGCTCGCGCTCGCGATGGGCGATGTGGACACCGCGGCGATCGCGGCGGCGCCCTGGCTGGGCCTGCCCGACTTCCAGGCGCCCTCGTTCTCGCTGTCGGTGCTGCCGATGTTCCTGCCCGCGGTGGTCGCGCTGATCGCCGAGAACATCGGGCACGTGAAATCGGTCGGGCAGATGACGAAGACGGACATGGACCCGCTGATCGGGCGGGCGCTGGCCGCCGACGGTGTCGCGACCACGCTCGCCGGTTTCGGCGGCGGTTCGGCGACCACCACGTACGCGGAGAACATCGGCGTCATGGCCGCCACCCGGGTGTACTCGACGGCGGCGTACTGGGTGGCCGCGCTGGTGGCCATCGCGCTGTCGCTGTGTCCCAAGATCGGCGCGGCGATCTCGGCCACCCCGGCCGGTGTGCTCGGCGGGGCGACGGTGGTGCTCTACGGTCTGGTCGGCATCCTCGGCGTGCGGATCTGGCTGACCAACCACATCGACTTCTCGCTGCCCATCAACCAGATGACCGCGGCGATGCCGCTGATCATCGGGATCGCCGACTTCACCTGGCAGGCGGGTGAACTCACGTTCACCGGGATCGCGCTCGGGTCGATCGCGGCGCTGCTGGTGTACCACGGGATGCGGCTGCTGGGGTGGCGCACCGACAAGAAGGTGACTACCGGCGGTGACGGGCATCCCGGGGCGGCACACCGTTGACGCCGTCGGTCGACTGGGCGTAGGTGCCGACCGCGAATCCGACGGCGGGTGCCATGAGTTCGAGGGCCTTGCGGTCGACGTTGTCGATGGTGTCGCGCCGGGTGTGGTAGTTCGGGTCGAACGCGGTACCCGCCCGGCCGCCCCACAACCGCGCCTGCACCTCCGTCTTGAGTTGCGCCGCACCGGTGGTCGCACCGCCGATCGGCACCCCGGCGGCCAGGAACGGGTAGTAGTCGGTGTGATCGCCCAGCGGCATGTCGGCCGGCCGCACACCGGTCTCGTTGAGGTAGCCGGACAGCACCCGCTCGACGCCCGCCGACCCCTCGGGCACCGGTGTCGGTGTGGTGGCCGCGGATTGGTCCCCGTCGTAGGTGAAGTACCCGGCGTTGGGCGAGCCGAGCATGTCGAAGTTGAGGTAGAGCGCGATATCGTCGAGCTGGCCGGGGCCGAGGTCCCGCAGGTAGGCCCGCGAGCCTTCCAGCCCGATCTCCTCCGAACCCCAGAACGCGAACCGCACGGCGTTGGCGACCTGCGGGGAATGCCCCAGCTGCAATGCGGTTTCGAGAACCGCGGCGACGCCGGTGCCGTTGTCGTTGATCCCGGGGCCGCCACCGACGCTGTCGAGGTGCGCGCCGGCCATCACGACGTTGCGGGTGTCGCCGGTTCTGGTCTGCGCCAGCACGTTACGGGATTTCACCATCACCGGTTGACCGTCGAGGCGTAACGTCACCGGCGCTGTGGTGCGGCGCAGCGCGGCACTGACCTCCGGAGAGATGATCCCGACGGGCATGGTCAGCTCACGGTAGTACCCGGAGCTGAAGAGCGAGGGCGGACTGCCCTGACCGGCGCTGCCGCTGACGACCAGGAGCCCGACCGCACCTTTGGCCTTCGCGGTGTTCTGTTTGGCCACCACCGAACAACCCTTGTCGTCGACCACGGCGATCGCACCGCGGACGTCGACGTTCCCGTAGTCGCGTGCGGTGCAGCCCGCCGGTGTGGTGGGGCGCAGCGTGACGGCGTCAATGCCTTTGGGGCCGGTGTCCACCAGCAGCGAGGCCTTCTCCACCGGATGGCCGCGACCGTTGACGGTCAGCCGGGTCGCCCCGCCGCGCGTTCCGCCGTAGCGTTCGAATTCCGGGGTCTGCACCTCGAAGCCGTTGTCGCGCAGCGCGTTCGCAACGTAGTCGACGCTCTCATCGAATCCGGGGGTGTCCTGGGCGCGGTTGCCGTCGGTGCGGTCGGCGATGTCCTGCAGCGCCTCGAGGTGTGCGTAGAGCGCGTCGATGCCGATCCTGCCCGCCAGATCCTCGGCCAGATCGACGGGCGCGGGCGAGGGTGTGGAACAGGCGGTCAGTAGCACCGCCACCAGCGCGGTGGCTCCCCAGCGGATCCGCATCAGTCGCCGGCGGGGTGGCGGGTGCGATCGTCGCGGATCGGGATCCCGTTGCGGCCCCGTTGATCCTGGGCGTACAGGCCCACGGAGTACGCGACGCCGCCGCCGTTGATCTCCATCGCGGTGCGGTCGATGTTGGACAGGTTGTCGTCCTTCTTGTGGTAATTCGGGTCGAACGGTTCGTCGGCCGCGCCGCCCCACTCCTCGGCCTGTTCCTGGGTCTTCTTCTCCTCCGCACCCGAGAACAGGCCGCCGGCGGGGATGCCCGCGAGGGTGAACCCGTCGTAGTCGGAGCGGCCGTCGAAGCTGGTGTCCTCGGCGGGTTTTCCCGCCTCGTCGAGGTACTGGGCGAGGGTGCGTTCGATACCCGCCGACCCCTCCGGCACGCGGGGGGTGCCCGCCTCGGGGTTGGGCGGTGCGGACTGGTCGCCGTCGTAGGTGAAGTAGCCGGGGTTCGGGGAGCCCAGCATGTCGAAGTTGAGGTAGAGCGCGATGTCCTTGAGTTGGTCCTCGTCGAGGGATTCGGTGTAGTCCAGCGAGCCGAGCAACCCCTCCTCCTCGGCGCCCCAGAAGCCGAACCGCACGGCGTTGCGGATGTCGGGTTCCGGGCCGAGTTGCAGCGCCGTCTCGAGAATCGCCGCGACGCCGGATCCGTTGTCGTTGATGCCCGGCCCCTCGGGCACGCTGTCGAGATGCGCGCCGACCATCACCACGTCGGAGGTGGATCCGGTCTTGGTCTGGGCGATGACGTTTCTCGTGCGTTCGGTGCGCACCCCGGCGTCGAGCTTCAGGGTGGTCGGCCCCGGTGCGGCGCGAAGTTCCCCACCGATGGCCTTGGTGACGCTGACGGCGGGAATCTTGGCGTCGGCGTCTTCACCCAGGGTGCCGTTGACCACTTCGCCGTCGACGTTGTTGGCGACGACGAGCGCGACCGCGCCGCGTTCGGCGGCGACGGCCTCCTTGACGCCGAACGGGCATTCGCCGCGGTCGACCAGCACCACCGCACCCTGGACGGGAAGACCGTCGTAGTCCGAGGCGGTGCAGCCGGGTGAGTCCTCGACACGGGCGGCGACCAGCGGGCCGGTGACGCCCTGCGGGGCGGTGCCGATCGTGTACTCCAGCGGTTTCGCCTCCACAGCCCGCCCGTCGACGGACAGCTGGGGTTTCTCCGCGAACGGTAGGCGCACCTCGAACTCGGGGGTTTCGACGTCGAACCCCTTGTCCCGCAGCGTCTTCACCACGTAGTCGACGCTGGCGTCGTATCCCGGTGTGCCGAGGGCACGGTTGCCGTCGTGGGCGTCGGCGATCTTCTGCAGATCCTCGAGGTGGCCCATCATCGCGTCGACGGTGACCTTCTTGCGCAGCGCGTTGCCGTAGTCGACCGCGGCCGGTGAGGTCTCCTGCGTCGACGGGGCGGTGGTCGGGGTCCCCTCCCGCTCGCCGCCGTCGCCGCAGCCGGCCAGGCCCGCCGTGAGGGCAGCCGCCGACAACACCACGAGCATCTCGCGCACCATTGCACCCACGTTAGCCGGTGTAACTGTGTACGAGGCTCAGCTTCCGCTCGGCGACAGGCTGCGGGTCAGATCGTCGGCTCGGCGCTTCGCGTGCCGGCCCGAGTGCCCGCGTCGCGTCGTCAGCGCGGCGATCCGGTGCGCGATCGTCTCGGCGCGGTCGCTGGGCAGGAACGCCAAATACAGCACGAACATGGCGAGGCTGAACAGACCGATCGACATGCTGACGAAGATGCACAGGTGCAGGACCACGCCGGCCGCCAGTACCCACGGACGGGCGCGGCGATTCCACACGAGCAGTCCGATGGCCAGTTCGATGAGCAGCGTCGACCAACTCATCACGTTGGAGATGAGCAGGCTGTCGGTGAGCCAGCGCGGGATGCTGAAGAACAGTAAGTCGTTCTGCCGCAGCGAGTACGCCACGGCGGTTCCGGCTTGCCAGGTCTCCCCGTGCAGTTTCGCGACGACGGTCGACAGGTAGATGACGGACACCTGGATCTGCATGAGCCGGATCGGCCAGACCCGCCGGCGTTCGGCCGACCAGAAGGAGCCGGTGCGCCTGCGCTGATCGAGCGACAGCGCCGCACCCGAGGCGGACAGAGCGATGAACAGCGCCTCGACGCGCAGCAGCACGTCGCCGGCGTTCATCACGAACGGATTCCGCCGTTCGAACGACACGATCATGACGAAGACCAGCACCGCCGCCAGCCGGCTCCGCCAGCCGAGGGTCAGCGCGATCGAAGCCACCAGCAGCACCACCCACCCCACAAGGACGGCGGAGTCGGAGGGGAAGAGCCGGAAGACGCTCCAGGTGAAGTCCGCGTCGGGTGCCTTCGGGACCACGCCGGCGGGTCCGAAGCGGTCGTACAGTCCGGGGTAGAGCGACAGCGTCCACACGATCATCAACAGCCCGAAGGCGATCCGGATGAAGCCCAGTGGATACGCCGAGTCCTCGCTGAACCAGAACCGGCGCCAGAGCCGTACCGCGTCGCCGGTCACCGCGTCGCCACAGGTTGGGGTGAGCCCGCCGGTGCGGCGGGGGTGGCGGATCTGACCTTCTGGTCGAACAGCAGCTTGCGGACCGTCTTCGGCTCACCCTCACCGGGCAGGGGCAGCGTCTGGGACTGCACCACCATGAGGACGCGGACCGCGCGTTCGCCGGGTGCGGTCACCTCGCGGACGACATACCGGGCGAGTCCGGGCCGCAGCGCCTTGTGCCTGATGACCTCTTCCTTGAGCTTGCGCCAGCGGTAGCCCGGCAGCGAACGGTCGGCGTCGAGGCGCCAGACGCGGTCCTCGCCGTCGCTCATGATCACATGCACCTCGACTTCGGTGAGCTTGCGCGGCGGATTCGGCGAGAACACCCCCCAGCTTTGATCGAGCCCCGTTGCGCGCGTGAAGGGTTCGAGCAGCGGCGCGGCGGTGTCCTTGATGGCCGAGTCGGGCAGGGATCCGACGACGGCAATGGAGACGAGGAGCGTGACCAGGGTGCTGATCGCCACGTCGGCGGCCCGCTCACGCATGGCGGGTTACAGCTCCCACCAACCGTCGCGGCCCTTGGGTCCTCCGCCGAACAGCAGGTCGACGAAGTCGGAGATGAGATCGGCGAAGAAGTGCACGGTCCGCCAGAAGAGGTCCGACAGGAAGGTGAAGAAGCGGGCGATGGGGTTCGGCTTGGGCTTGGGCTTGTCGATCGAATCCGTGGCGTCGACGCCATCGGTGGCATCGGAACCGTCGGTGAGGTCGAGGTTGTCGAGCACGCCGTCGACGGCGACATCGACGGCATCGACCACGTCCGTGGAATCCACCACATCGGTCAGATCCAGACTGTCGGCCACCCCATCGACCGTGTCCAGCACCCCATCCACGGCACTGTCCAGCACATCGCTCACACCATCGGAATCGACCGAATCCACCGTCGCATCGACTGTGTCCGCCACCCCATCGACGGCCACATCGACGGCGTCCAGCACATCGGTGGAATCCACCACATCGGTCAGATCCAGACTGTCCGCCACCCCATCGACCGTGTCCAGCACCCCGTCCACGGCACTGTCCAGCACATCGCTCACACCATCGGCATCCGAGGCGGAATCGCTGATGTCGAGGGTCGAATCCGCCGCATCCAGAACCGAATCCACCGTGTCGTCCACACCGTCGACCGCCGTGTCGACGGCGTCGGTGAGGTCGGTCAGATCCAGCGCGTCGGTGACATCGAGCGTCTCGTCGAGGCCGTCGACCGCCGTGTCCAGGGTGTCGGCGACACCGTCGACCGTGTCGTCCACGGTGTCGAGGACGCCGTCGACCAGATCACTGAGATCGAGGTTGCCGAGGTCCAGTCCGCCACCGCCGCCGAGATCCAGCAGCCCCTTGGTCCCCACCCGTGTTTTGGTCTCGGGTTCATCGCCTTTCGCCGACCCGTCCGAATCGTCCGACTCCCCCGAGCCTGCCGAACCGCCGTCACCGGGGTCACCCGCGGCGGCCCCGTCGGCGTCCTCGACGGACAGCAGTTCGATGGCCGGCACCTGGGGCGCCTGGTAATACGCCGTTACCGACAGCGCGAGCCCACCGGCACACAGGGCGGTCATCGTCCGCCGGAGCGGGGACGGCGCACCAGGTGATTCCGAGGCGGGTGACGAGGGAAGATCCTTCGTCCGCTGCAGCGAGTGCTTACCCATATCCGAACCCTTCTTGCGGTGCCGGCCGGCGCTGTCGCCTGATGGTGGGTCAATCTAGGGCCGCATTTTCAGCGTTGTCAATATTCGCTACGAAATTGCCTGCGCATACACTTCGATCCGCTGTTACCTTGATTTTTCAAAGTGTTATCTGCGGCGAGCACCGACAAAAGAGAAACGCGGCAAAAACACAGGCCACCGCCTTCGGAAACCGGAGCGCCGCCGTGAACACCGTCAACAGCCACTAAGCACCCTGCTTAGCTGAATAGCGCCACGAGAGGACAGTGCTAGCAATGGAATTAGCACACAATCGCGACGACTCGCAGTCGTTTGAGCCTTTTCGTCGTAACCCTGGTTATACGCAGGCCAGTAGTTTGCTACACAGTCGTCATGCCGTTCGGCCGCGGAAGTACGCGGCGACGAACGGTGCGAGGGCCAGCACGATCAGCATGCGCAGAATCTGCGCGGCCGCGACGAACGTGACGTCCGAACCGGTCGATGCAGCGGTGCCCATGACCGCGTAGATTCCGCCGGGCGTGGTGGCCAGGTACGCGTCCAGTGGCGTCGCGTCGGTGGTGAGCGTCAGGATCCAGCCCAGCCCCGCGCAGGCCGCGAGTGTCACCACGATCGTCAGCATGGCGGTGGGCACCATGCGACCGATCGATCGGAGGCTGCCGACGGTGAACTTCAACCCGACCTGCACGCCGATCGCCAGATAGCCCAGGCCCGCGATGACCGCCGGGACCTGCGCCCCGTCGAAGTACGGCACCAGCGTCAGCGGCGCGGCGACCAGGAGCGGACCCAACAGCGCCGGCGACGGCAGGCGCAGGAGCTTGCCCAGCACGACCCCGCCCCCGATCGCGAGCGCCACGAACGGCACGTCGACCCGCCAGTCCCCGCCGACGAGCGACAACGCACCCCCCTGATCCGAGGCGCCGAACACCGACGTCACCACCACCGGCATCGTCAGCAACACGATCAGCAGCCGCAGGTACTGCAGCGCCGCGATCACCCGCGAATCCGCGCCGAGGTCATCGGCCATGGCCGTCAGACCGATGGCTCCTCCGGCAATGGACGAGAACGCCGCCGTCGCCGGGGTGGCGCCTCGGCGAGTGAGCAGGCTGCCGACGACCACACTGACAAGCAGTGCGAAACAGGAGATTCCGAGGACGATCAGCCACCGGGCGCCCAGCCCGGCCAGAGTGCCCCAGTCGACGGCGGAACCCACGATCGCGCCCACCACGGCCTGCCCAGCCTTGAACCAGGAGCCCGGGAGCGCCAGCGGCGCCGCGGGCCGAGCCAGCGCGTACCCCAACGCCCCGACCAAACCGCCGAACAGCAGCGGCGTGGGCAGGGCGATCAGGACGAAACCCAGTGAGACCGCGGCCACCGCAGCGGCCAGGAGCAACCAGCGGCCTACCGCGGAAGCCACCGGGTGCGCTACTCCGCTACTGCGAACAAGTCTGCCGGACTGGCGATCTCATCCAGTCGCCGGGCCACGTCCCACAGACGTCGCGGATCGTCGATGCGCTGGGCGAGTGAGAGGACCTTGTCCCGCAACTGCGCCTCGGTCATCGGGGACTCGACACTGCCGCTGGCATGCTCGACGGTGACCTCGAGCTGCGTGCCATCGGACAGGTTCGCGGTCAGCCGGCAGGCGTCGGCGGGCATGTGCGGGTCGACGTCCACCGTCACCCGCGCACGCACCTGGCGGATCTGCGGATCGACCGCGCAGTCGTCACTGAACTCCGCAGGACCCCCGGCGCCGCGGACCAACCCGACCGCGAAGCAGTGGTACACCGAGAACTTGCTCGACAGCCCGTCGGTGGGGTCGGTCACGCCCATGACGTCGAGCACCCTGGGATGCACCTGCAGCGTCACTGATTCGAGCTGGTCGGCCGAAACACCCTGCTGGCGAAGGCGATTGCCCGCGTCGATGACGGGGTGGCTGACGATGCCGCAGCTGTACGGTTTGAGCGCGTTGCGTTCCACCGCCCAACTCGTGCCCAGGCTCTCCAGCGGGGTCCAGTCCGCGTCCGCCGCCATGAGCGCCGCCATCCCGCGACGGCCGGCCAACGGTTCGACCGGTCCGGTGAACCCCTGCTCGGCCAGCATCGCGGCCTCGACTCCGGTCGCCGCGGCGCGGCCCACCTGGAAGGACTTGGTCATCGAACCGAGCTGCTCGGTGTGCCCGGCCGCCTGGGTCGCCGCGATCGCGACGGCCGCCGCGGTGCGGGCGGCGTCCAGGCCGAGGACGCGGGCGGCCGCACACGCCGCGCCGACGGCGCCGACGGTCGACGTGACGTGCCAGCCCCGGTCGAACAGCGACGGCCACAGACAGTCACCGAGCCGCGAGGCCACCTCGACACCGGCCACCACCGCGGCCATGACCGTGGCACCGTCGGCACCCACGACTTCGGCGGCGGCCAGCGCCGCGGGCACGATGGGCGCGCCCGGGTGCAGGACGCAGGACAGATAGGTGTCGTCGAAGTCCTCGACGTGCGCGGTCAGCCCGTTGACCAGTGCCGCCCAGGGGGCGGTGAGCCGCTCACCACGACCGAGGACCGATGCGTCACCGCGTTGGCCGAGGTCGGCGGCGGCGGCCAGTACCGCATCGGCGGCGGGGGCATGCGCGGCACCCACCGACAGTCCGATCACGTTGGCCGCGGTGCGGCGGGTGGCGACCCGTGCCGATTCCGGGACATCGGACCAATTCAATTCGGCGACAAAGGAACTGATGCGAGCAGTGATGTCGGTGCTCATGCGAGGGAGGTGCCTTCCTGAGGTGTGGCAGTGTCGGCCAGGGCGGAGAACCAGCCGCGAGCAGTGGGGGCGTCGGCCACGGAACGCGCCGTGTCGACGATCTCCTTCTCCCGCCCTGGCAGGGTCCGCTCCACCAGGGCGAGGACCTTACGGTCGAGTTGATCGTCGGTCAGCGGCATCTCGAGGCTGCCGCGGGCGTTCTCCACCGCGCGCGTCTCGGTGCTGCCGTCGGCCAGGGTCGCGGTGAGATACGCTGCCGCGCGGGCGATTTCGGGATCCGGTAGCAGCCTGACCTTGGCCCGCATCGCGATGACCGGCGCCGACCGCACGTGGGCGTCGTCGTAGGAGGACAGGTCGACCGGGCCGTCGAGCACCCCGCACGCCACGCCGTGCACCGTGGAGAAGCGCGCGGCCAGACCGTCGGCGGGGTCGGGATTGCCGGTCAGTTCGACGACCAGCGGGTGGCACCGCACGTCGACCTGGACCACCTCGCGATCCCCCACCGCCTCGTGCAGCGCCTCGGCCGCCTCGATGGCGGGATGGCTGACGATACCGCAGGGGTACGGCTTGTAGGTGTTGTCCAGCAGCTCCCAGCGGTCACCCCAGCCGTCGAGCAGCTTGTCGACATCCAATTCCGGTGCCAGCACCCGGAAGTAGCCGCGCGGGCCGTCGAGCGCCGAACGCGACGCGGTCAGCCCGTGGGCGGCCACCGTCGCGGCGACCAGACCGTTGGCCGCGGCCTTCCCCGGATGCAGGGGTTTGTTCATGGTGCCGAAACCCTCGCGGTGGCCGATCGTCATGCTGGACGCGATACCGAGTGCGCGGCCGGTCGTCTCGGCGTCGAGCCCCCTCAGCATGGCCGCGGCCGTCGCCGCGCCCAGCGGCCCGACCGTGCCGGTGATGTGCCAGCCGGCGTCGTAGTGCGACGGCGACATGGCCACCGCGGCCCGCAGTTGCAACTCGATCCCGACGGCGAAGGCGCGCAGGAGTTCGTCGCCGCTGCGGTCCCGCAGCCAGCTGGCGCCGAGCGCGGCGCCCAGCGTCGCGGCGCCCGGGTGAACGACCGTCGCCAGGTGGGTGTCGTCGAAATCGTCGAGATGCGCGGCGAAGCCTGTGATCAGCGCCGCCGACGGTGCGTCGAAGGTGTCGGCACGTCCGGGCACCGGGACCTCGCCGGGCGCACCGGAGCGCCGCATACCCGCCGCCACGATGTCGGTCTCGGCGGTGGTCGCCGCTCCGATCGTGGTGCCCACCACGTTGAGCAGGCTGCGTACGGCCTCGTCGCGGACCGCGCCCTCGACCTTGCCGGCGACGGAAAGAGCCTGTCCTGCAAGTTCGGTCAGGTCGATCATGAAGCATCCTTCTGCGTTGTGGTGCCCTCGAACAGGGCAGCGATGTCGTCCCAACCCGCCGACAGCACGGTGTCGGTGCGGTCCCCCACACAGTCGCGCACCTTCTGCGCCAACTGATCCCGGGTGACGGGGCGGCCCGGGGCGCCGGGCGGGATGTCGATCTCACCGGTGTGGGTGGTGCCGTCGGTGGTCACCAGCGCGACCCGCACGACGTCTTCGAGCAGGCCATTGCCGCCGGGCGCCAGGTGGACGGTGACCGCACGGGTCAACCGCGCCACCTCCGGCCGGTGCACGGACGCGTCGGAGAAGCTGTCGAAGCCGGCGAACCCGTCGACCACGCCCACGGCCAGCGCATGTTCCAGGCAGAACTTGGCTTCCAGCCCGGACGTCGGCCGGTGGTGAACCAGCGGCTGCACCGCGGATTCGGTGAGCCAGATCTCGATCCGGTCGACGCCGGCCGGGTCGAGGTCGCGGGCGATCTCGGCGGCGCAGGCGATGGGCCGCTGCAGTGCGTAGCAGCACGGGTAGACCTTGACCGCGAGCCCGCCGGGCACCATCTCCGCCGCGTCGAGGGCGAGGTCGTAGGGCGGGACGGACACCAGGTCCAGCCACGCGTCGACGGCGCGCAGATCGGCGCTCGCACCGGCGGCCGCGAGCCGCGCCGCACGGATCCCGGCGTCCACCGCCAGCCCGACTTGAATGGCCTTGCCATCGCTGCCGAAGGCGCGTTGCACGCCGCCGGCACTGGACACCGCCAGTGCGATGGCCGTGGCGGTGCGTTCGGCGTCGAGGCCCATGGCGACGGCGGCGACGGTGGCCGCGGCCATCGGCGCGGTGGTCGACGTCGCGTGCCAGCCGCGCGAATAGTGATCCCACCCCAGTGCGGCGCCGAGCCGGGCCATCACGCCCGCACCCGCCAGATATGCCCGCGCGTCGCCACCGACCGCAGCGGCGGCCGGGACGCACACGGTGCTGATGTGGGTCGTCGACGGCAGATGCAGATCGTCGTAGTCGAGGACGTGCGCCTGCGCGGACCACCGTGCGGCCGGGGACAATCCGGCCACCAGCCGGGTCAGCGGATGGTCGGCGCCGGCCATCGCGACCGCCACCGTGTCGATCAACGCGATCTGCGCGAGCTCCACGTCGGCGGGCGTCGGGACGGCGTCCACCGCCCAGCGCGCCAGCGATTCGGCGGTGGTGCGCACCCCGGTCTCCATCTCGAGTGTCATGCCCGCGCCTCCGCCAGCACGTCTGCGGTGAGCATGCCGGTGACGGTGGTGATGTCCGGGCAACTCTCCAGTGACCACAACCGGTCCATCAGCTGCGCGGTGGCAGCCTCGCCCAGCACCGGCTCCATCAGATCGACCGCCTTGGCCGTCACCTCGTCGTCGGTCATCGGATCGTCCACCGTGCCGCGCACGGCGCCGACATAGCGGTGCCGGGTGCGGCCGTCGGCGAAGGTGACCGTCACGTCGGCGGTGCGGACCCCGGCCTTGTCCGGATCCGCGACCAGGTCGGTGCGGTCGCGCAACGCGGTGATCACCGGGTCGGTCATCCGGTCGTCGTCGTGGGCCATCGCGAACGTGAACGCCCGGTCCACGAGCGTGCCCGCCACCAGGTATTGACAGCAGATGTCGGGCATCGCGCGGTTGTCCACGACCCGACACAGGTCGTGCGGCAACACGATTCGGATGTCGGCCACCTCGGCGGGGTCGATCGGTTCGGCCTCGACGAGTTCGAGCATCGCCTGCACCGCCGCCTGCGCCGGTGACCCGACGGCGAACTTCTTGATGTTGGTGTGCATGATCTCGTAGCGGTCACCGAGGCCGTCGGACAGTTCGTCGCGCCGGACGTCGGCCGAGAGCGCGTCCAGGAAGTTCGGGACGCCGCTGAACACGTCGTCGACGCCGTCGCACCCGGAGGCCACCATCGCCGCCGCCCGCACACCGTTGGAGGCCGGCATACCCGCGAAGACGAAGGCCTTCTCCACGTGGTTGGGGTCGCGCACCCAACTGGTCACCCCCGAGGCGCTCTGCGCCGCATAGGACAACGCGTGCCGGGCCTGTTCCTCGCTGAACCCGTACACGGTGCTCGCCGCGGCGGCCGCGCCGAACAGCCCGCAGTAGGCGTGGGTGCTGCGGCCGCTGGATTCGGTGTTCAGGACCGGCTTTCCGAGGCTGAGCACCACCCGGGTGCCGACGTCGTAGCCGGCCGCCACCGCGCGCAGAACCTGTTCACCGCTGCTGCGGCGGAGGTCGCCGATCGCCAGCGCCGCCGGGACCACCGCGCATCCGGGGTGGCTGATGGAGCGCGCGTGCGAGTCGTCGGTCTCGTCGGCGTGGGCCGACATCCCGTTGGCCAGGGCCGCCTCGACCGGACTGGTGCGCCCACCCCCGATGAGCGCGCTGGGTCCCTCGGCACCGTCCCGAACGTAGGCGAGTCCCCGTATCCCGGGCGGCAATTGGGCCCCGGAGACCATCGCGGCGATCGTGTCGATCACATGGTGCTTGGTCTTGTGGGTCACCTCCGCGGGTAGTGGCCGGTCCGGGGCGGCACTCAGGTACTCCGCCAGGCGGCGGGTCTGGGCGCTGATCTCGGCAACCATGTTCGGTCCTTCCTGCTGTCGTCGATTCCGTGCTCTGGTGGTGGGGGCCTGTGTCACATGTAGGCGCCGCCGTTCACCGAGAGCACTTGTCCTGTCACGTATCCCGCGTCGTCGCCGCAGAGGTATGACACCGCACCCGCGACGTCGTCGACGGAGCCGATCCGTCCCACCGGATTGCCGGCGTCGCTCAGGTGCTGGTAGTGCTGGGCCGCGGTCGCGGCGTCACCCAGACCCGGTCGACGTTCGGTGTCGATGTGGCCGGGTGAGACGGCGTTGACGGTGACTCCGCTGCCACCCGCCTCGTGCGCGCACGCCTTGGTCAGTCCGATCAACCCCGCCTTGGCGGCGATCACCGGTGTCCGTCCGGCCGCACCGGACTGCCCCGACATCCCGGCGATGTTGACGATGCGCCCCCACCGGCGGTCGCGCATACCGGGCAGCACCGCCCTGGTGGTCAGGAACGCGCCGGTGAGCACGGTCGTCAACACCGCGTCCCAGTTGTCCAGCGTCATCGACTCGATCGGGCCGTGCGCCCGGATACCGGCGTTGTTGATCACGGCATCAACTGCGCCCCAGTGCTTTTCGACGTCGTCCACCAGCGCCTGGACGTCGGCTTCGTTCCCGATGTCGCCGGCGAACCACCGCACCGAGTCCGTGGCGCCGGATGCGCCCAACTCGCCCGCGGCGGCGGCGAGACTGTCGGCGTCCCGGCCGGTCAGGCAGACTCTCCACCCGTCGGCCAGGAGTCGTCGTCCGATCGCCAGACCGATGTTGCGACTGGCGCCGGTCACGATTGCGGCCCGCACAGGGGCTCCTTTCTAGCTTGTGGTCAGCTGTGTTGGTCGACGGGTTCGGCGGCGGCCAGGCGGTCCTTGCGGCGTTGCCGCACCCCCGAGAAGGCCAGGAACGCCAGCGCACCGACCAGCAGCGCCCACAGGATGTTGACCACGACCGATCCGAAGAAGTAGCCGGGTCCGTCGGCCAACTGCATGCTGCGCAGCAGGTACTCCTCCGCCAACGGCCCCAGGATGATGCCGAGGATCAGCGGGATCACCGGATAACCGTTGAGCCGCAACAGAAGTCCGATCACACCGAAGAACAGGGCGAGCCCCACGTCGAAGATCGAGTTGCGGATCGCGTAGACGCCGACCATCGACATGAACAACACCGTGGGCACCAGGAACGACAACGGCACCTTGGTCACCGAGGCCAGCGGGCCGGCCAGCAGCACGCCCAGTGGGAGGATCAGCACGCTCGCCGCGATCAGCGCCAGCGCCACCGCGTACACCTCGGCGCTGTTGCTCTGCAGCACGCGCGGTCCGGGCTGGATCCCCTGCAGGTAGAACGCGGCCAGCACCACGGCCATGGTCGCGCTGCCCGGGATGCCCAGGGTGAAGGTCGGAATGAGGCTCGAACTCGCGACCGCGTTGTCACAGGCCTCCGAGGCGATGATGCCCTTGTGGCTGCCCTTGCCGAACTCCTCGGGCGTCTTGGACCGGCGCTTCTCGAACGAGTAGCTGATGAAGTTCGCGACCGCGGCGCCCAGCCCCGGGATGATGCCGAGGATGATGCCGATGCCGCTCGAACGCGCCACCGCGCCCGGCTCCTTCAGGGTGGCCTTGACACCGTCGATCGCGTCGCGGGTCTCCTTGCGCAACCCGCCCGGCCGCATCTCCTGCTCCTTCTGACGCTTCTGCATCAGCGTGGAGCCGACGAGCATCAGCATCTCGCTGATCGCGAAGACCCCGATGAGCGCGGCCAGGAACGGGATCCCGTCGTAGAGCTGGATCTCGCCGAAGGTGAAGCGGGTCTCGGCGGTGCCGGGGCTGACGCCGACGACGGCGAGCAACAAGCCCAGCAGGCCGACCAGCAGGCCCTTGCGGGCGGACCCGCCCATCAGCGACGACGCCACCACCAGGCCGAGGACGATGATCGCGAACATCTCCCTGGCGCCGAATTTCAGCGACAGCGCCCCCAGCGGTTGCAGCAGGAACAGCACGACGAAACCACTGATCACCCCGCCGAGCACCGAGGCCATCCGCGCGATGCCGATCGCCAGCCCGGCCTGTCCCCGCTTCGCGAGCGGGTAACCGTCGAGCGCGGTGACCGCAGATCCGGCCTCGCCCGGCACGTTGAACAGGATCGCCGGGACGGCGCCGCCGAACTGGGCGCCGGCGTAGATGCTCACGATGAGCACCAGCGAATTCTCCAACGGCAGCGTGATCGCGAACGGCAGCAGCAGGGCGGCGGTGTTGGAGGTGCTCAGACCCGGCAGCACACCGACGACGAAGCCCACGGACACGCCGACCACCAGCCACATCAGCGGCGCCGGCTGCAGCAGCAGGTCGAGACCCGAAGTGATGTGGTCGAGCATCAGAAACCTCTGGCAAGGGGTAGGGGCACGCCGATGACGAGGGAGAACAGGACATACCCGAGCCCCACCAGGACCAGCGGATAACCGATCAGCACAAGCGGTTTGCGGCAACCCATGATCCACAGCCCGCCCAGCGTCAGCAGACCGGCGGCCGGGTAGAAGCCGATCGGCTTGACCAGCCAGATGCAGACCGCGACGAGGGCGACGAACGCGACCACACGCCAGGTCTTCAACCGGCCGTATTCGGCGTCGGGTTCGTCATCGGCGCGGTTTCGCATGTCCACCGCGAGGTTCCAGATCCCGGCGACGATCAGCAGGATCGCGAGCACCCGCGGGTACCCCTTGTCCGCGGGATTGAGGTCCACCGACATCATCAACGCGAGAATGCCTGCGACAAGGGCGATTCCGCCCGGCGCGGCGACGAGCGCCAGCCGTGCGCCCGCCCGCCCGGTGTCGTGTTCGCCAGTGGTCACGGGATCAGCCAGCGAATGCATTGGGATTCGCCTGGAGGAGCTGCTCGATCTCGGACTGCGACTGGGTGGCGAGCTCTTCGAGCTCGTCCGGGCTCAGGTAGGCCACCTTGGACTCCTCGCCCAGCTTGCTCAGGGTGGCGAGGTATTCCTCGTTCTCGACCGACGTCTTCAATGCGTCGACGAGCGCCTGGTACCGCTCGGGGTTCTTGTCCCGGCACTCCGCGGAGGCGAACACCACATAGTTGGAGGCGTTGGCCGGAAGGTCGACGCCCAGCGCATCGTTGATCGGCGGGGCGTTGTCGGTCACCTCGGGCCACTTGTTCTCGGGCTGGCTCACCGCGAGCACCCGGGTGTCGTCGGCGATCGAGAGGCTGTTGAAGACGCCGGCGTGCGTGGCGTCCACCTCGCCGCTGACCAGCGCGGTACGCGACGGGCCACCGCCGTCGTACCCGATGATGTTGAGGTCGATGCCGAGGTCGCGCTCCATCTGGAGCAGCGCGATGTAGTTGTTGCTCTGCAGATCCGAGACACTGATCTTGATGGCGCCGGGCCGAGCCTTGGCGTCGTCGACGAACGCCTTGATGTCTGGCCACTGGGAGTCTTTGCGCACGCGGATCACCCCGGGCTCGATGCTGATCCCGCCGACCGGCGCGAAGCTGGCGAGGTCGTAGTCGACGTCCTGGGTCATGTAGGAGAACATCAGGTGCGGCACACCGTGGGTGACGATGCTGGTGCAGTCGGCCCCGTTGGTGAGCATGGTCTGCGCGCCGATCGCGTAGCCCCCACCCTCCATGTTCTCCACGGTCGCCGTGGTGCCCAGCGCCTCGGTGAAGAACGGCTCCAATTGCCTTGTGGTGGTGTCGAACCCGCCGCCCGGCGCGCTGGAGACGACCCAGCGCAGCTTCGTGCCGCTGAAGTCGGAGCCCTCAGAATCCGATGCGCAGCCAGAAAGCGCCAAGGCGACCGCGGTGGTACCGACCAACATCGTGCGTGTGGTGTGACGTTTCATGCGTTTTCCCATCTTTTGTGATCTGGGTCAAACCCACCTTATGGCCGTACATTTGAAAGTCAAGTGGCGGGGGCTGTGAATTTCCGTCTTGTTTCTGCGTCTCACCAGGGGTTTTGTGCAGCCGAGGGTCACGACAATCGTGCGGCCATTCACGGCCGCCGAACCAGCAGAGCGTCACCACTGCCGCCTTTTTTCCCGCCTAGCGGGAAGATCTTCCGTACAGCGGGAAGCCTAGGGCCGGCATGTCACCTGTGTCAAACATCACGGGTGGGGCAAGCGGGCAGGGTGGGTCACCCGAAACGGGTCGGCGAGAACCCGAGTCCTGCGGAGATGTCGGCGGCGGCCTGCAGGATCGTCGGCAGCGTCCGGTGCATCCAGTCCTCGGTGACCCGGATCGCGGGTCCCGTCACGCTCATCGCCGCGACCACCGCCCCGGTGTAGTCGCGCAGCGGCACCGCGATGGAGCGGATGCCCGCCACGCGCTCCTCGAAGGAGAACGTGTAACCGCTGCGCCGGATCGATTCGATCTGCTCGGCGAGCTGGTCCCTGTCGACGACGGTGTTGGCGGTGATCCCCTCGAACGGACCCGCGAGCACGCGGGCGATCGTCTGGTCGTCGGCGAAGGCCAGCAGCACCCGGCTCGGGGCGCCCTGGTGCAGCGGGATCGGTTGTCCCCACTCGGTGTAGGTGCGGCGCAACGGTTGTGTGCTCTCCACCTGGTCGATCACGAACCGGCTGCCGTCCTTGTTCACATGCAGCCCAACCGTTTCCCCGGTGGCGTCGCGCAGCCGCGTCATCACCGGACGCGCGACCGCGGCGAGGTTGCCGGTGTCGTGCGCGGCGGCCGCCAGCTGCAGGATGCGCGGACCGAGCGCGTAGTTGGGGCCGACCTTGGTGACCAGCCCGTGCGCGCACAACGACGCCAGGACCCGGTGTGCGGTGCTGGTGCTCAGGCCGGTCGCCCGGGCGATGTCGCTGGCACCCAGACGCATTCGCCCCCTGGTGAAGACGTCGAGGACGGCGACAGCGCGGTCCACGGCGGCGATTCCGCTGTGGGGGGCGAACGTCGAGTCGTCGGTGCCGTCGTCGGCAGGCGGCATATGGAGCTTCCTCGGGATCAACTGCGCGCGCGGCGCAGGCTGGACCTGTAACTGTAGAGGGAGGTGACGAACCGTGACACCGCCAACTCCACGGCCTGCCCGGCCATCGTGCGGTAGATCCGGTCGATGCGCAGCATCGCCTCACCGGGTTCGCGGCCGGTCGCCGCGGCGACCCGCGCGTCGGCGGTGGCCACCGTGATGGTCTGGTCGGCCCCGCCGATCGGCTCGTGCAACAGCGGATCGATCAACCCGATGATCGTGCCCGTACCCCGCGCGCCCTGCTGCACTTCCGGGGCGTCGGCGACCAGCGCGCCGACCTCCGGGGGCAGGTAGACGTCGGTGACGCAGAACGGCACACCGAGGTGAAGACGGCGGAACGACACCGTCGCGATGACGTCGCTGGACAAGCCGAGGCGGCCCGCGGCCTCGATCTCCACCCGGCGCGCCAGCGGTGAAAGCACCTCCATCTCGGTGTCCACCGACAGGCTCATCAGATCCTCGACCGTGCCGAACCGGCGAAGGTACTGGGAACCACCCCGCGCCACGAAGGTCCCGCGGCCCGGGGTGCGCGTCACCAGACCGTCCGAGACGAGTTCCTGGTAGGCGCGACGCACGGTCTGGCGGCTCACGCCGTGCTGTTCGGCCAGTTCGGCCTCCGTCGGCAACCGCAGATCGGCGTCGCGGGAACGCAGCACCGACTGGCGCAGCGATTCCGCGATGCGCTGATAGGCCGGGCGGGTGTCCGGGTCTGCGGTCATCGGACGGCTGACCTCCCCTGCGCGTCGAACGATTGCCGATATGTACACATCACGGTAGACAAATGTCAATGTACGGGCATGGCGCTCGGAGCGCAGTGTCCAGCTGAGATCCGGTTCCGGTATCGGGCCGGGGGCCTGAATTTGTACGTACATTCGAGACCGCGGAGCCCGCGGATCCGACGCGACAACAGACTATATTCATTTCCGTGAAACCGACGGGCGCCGCCGACCGGAAACGCGCCGCGCCACTTCGGCTCAGCGACCTGGCCGCCGCCCACGTCCGCGAGCTCATCGTGTCCGGCCAGTTGAGCGCCGGGGAGTTCATCCGGCCCGAGACCGTGGCCGACGAGCTGGGGATCAGCGCGACACCGGCCCGCGAGGGGTTGCTCCTGCTCCAGAACGAGGGCTTCCTCACGATCGAACCCCGCCGCGGGTTCTCGGTGACGGCGCTGTCCAGCGAGGACATCCAGGACGTCTACACCGCACAGGCACTGCTCGGCGGGGAGCTGACCGCCCGCGCCGCCCGCCTGATGAGCCCGCAGACCGTCGACGAACTCGAGCGCATCCAGCAGGACCTCGAGCGCGCGGCCGCCGAGAAGGATTACGACGCGGTGGAACGGCTCAACCACCGGTTCCACGAGACCATTTACCGGCTGGCCGGCTCGCGCAAGATCCGCTGGCTGATCAAGGCGACACTGCCCTACGCGCCGCGCAAGTTCTTCTCCGCCGTGGAGGGGTGGCCGGAGGCCTCGGCGCAGGATCACCGCGCGATCATCGAGCGCCTGCGCGCCGGGGACGCCGAGGGCGCCAGGGCCGCGATGGCCGAACACGTCCAGCGGGCGGGCGCCCTGTTGGCCGAACACCTGGCCGCCAGCGGCACGCTCGGCTGAGCGCACCGCACGCCGGCTCAGCCCGCTGAGGCGGTCCGCAGGATGCGGCGGGCCCGTTCGACCACCGGGACGTCGATCATCTGACCGTTGACGGCGGCCGCCGACCCGTTGGACAGGTCGAACGATCGGATGACCTCGCGCGCCCATTCCACGTCGGCGTCCGTGGGCGCCGCCGCGGTGTGCACCGCGGCGATCTGCGCCGGGTGGATGCACAGCTTGGCGCCCATCCCCAGTCGCCGGGAATACTCGAAATCGGCGGTCACCGAACCGGTTTCGCGGAAGGCCGTGGTGACCCCGTCGATCGGTGCGGGCAGCCCCGCGGCGGCCGAAGCCAGCACCAGCATCGAACGGTGCAGCAGCAGCGCGTCGCGATCGTCGGGATCGACCCCGATCTGGTTGGCGAAATCGATGCTGCCGAACGCCATCCGGACCACGCCGGTGGCCCCGCACAGTTGCGCCAACGCCGCGAACGCGGCCGCCGTCTCGACGAGCGGAACCACCGGCACGACGGAGCCGACGCGGTCGATCTGCTCAGCGGACTCCGCCTTGGCCAGCATGACCGGCGGGCGGTGTTCGCGGATCAACTCGAGATCGTCTGCGTGCCAAGGGGTGTCGGCCGCGTTGATCCGGACCATCGCGGAATTCCCGGCGGCGAACCACCGCGCCAGGTGGTCCCGTGCGGCCGCCTTGTCGTGACCGGCCACCGCATCCTCGAGATCGAGGACGACGACATCCGGGCCGGCGGCCACGGCTTTGTCGAAGCGATCGGGGCGGTCACCCGGTACGAACAGCAGCGACCGGGCCGATCTGATCGCCTCGGTCTCGTCGCGGGCGCTCACGCGAACTCCGCCCGTGCGCTGGCGTGCACGGTCCCGGCACCGGAGACCACCGCGAGTTCGGCGGTGGCCCCGTCGGCTGCGGGGGTCCCCTGAGCGCGGATCGCGTCGCCGACGAACACCGGTCTGGCCAACCGGAAACTGAAGTCTCGCAGTGGTCGTGGGCTGTTGGTGCGGGCCAGTTCGGACATGTACAGCGCCAGCAGCGGACCGTGCACCACCAGCGCCGGGAAGCCCTCGACCCGGCTGGTGTACTCGGCGTCGTAGTGGATGCGGTGCGCGTTGGCGGTCAGCGCGCTGAACCGGAACAACAGCGCGGGATGGGTGGCGGGTTCGTGGGCCCACGGGGTGGAGCGGTCGGCCAACGGTTCGCTCACCGTGGTGAACGGTGTGCTCGACCCGCTGTCGCTGCGGTACACGAGGTCGTGTTCCTCGGTCATCGCCAGCCGACCGTCCTGGCTGAATTCGTGACGCACCGTGACGAACAGCAGTTCACCGGTCTTGCCGTGCTTGACGGCCGTGGAGAGCACCTCGGCGCGCCGGGTGGCCTCGCGTCCGAGCACCAGCGGGGCGTGCACCGTCAGCCTGCCACCGGCGAACATCCTGCGTCGGTCAGGAATCGGCGGGAGGAAGTGGCCGTTGCGCGGATGCCCGTCGGTGCCGAGCTCGGCGGTCGCCGGCCATTCGGTGAAGTAGACCCAGTGCCACATCACCGGCAGCTCGTCGCCGGCCTGAAACGTCATGTCGAGATCCAGGGTGGCCGCGAGCTCGGCGGCGCGACGCGTGCCGAGCACCTCGGTACTGCTCAGCGGCTGCGGTCGCCAGTCGTCGACGCAGAGCACGTCAGTCCCTCGATTCCGGATCGAGGCCGAGTTCGGCCAGTATCGCGGCGGTGTGGTCACCGAGTCCGGGCACCGGATCCATCCGCGGCTCGGCGCCCAGGTCGATCGGCGGAAGCAGCGCGCGCACAGGACCTTTGGCGGTCTCGACCGTGCGCCAACGGTCCCGCGCAGCCAGGACCGGGTGGTCGAGGAACTCGCTGACGGTGTTGACCCCGGCGAAGGCGATGCGGGCGGCGGCCAGTCGGGACTCCAGCTCCCCGGTCGATGTCTGCGCGAACACCTCGGTGACGACGGCATTGACGTCCGCCCGGTGCGCCACGCGCGACGTGTTCGAGGCGAACCGCGGATCATCGGCCACCTCGGGACGCTGCAACACGGTGCTGCAGAACCGAACCCACTCCGGTTCGTTCTGGATGGCGATCAGCACGGTGTGCCCGTCGGCGGCCTCGTAGGGTCCGTACGGCGCGATCGTCGCGTGCTGGGCGCCGAACCGGCCCGGCTGGCGCCCCGCCCCCGCGGTGAAATGCGCGGGCTGACCGACCCATTCGGCCAACGCCTCGAACAGCGACACCTCGATGGTGGCGCCCTCGCCGGTGGCTTCGCGGCGGTACAGCGCGGCCAGCGTGCCGCTGAAGGCGTACATGCCTGCGGCGATGTCGGCGATCGACACCCCGACCTTGGCGACCTCGTCGGGGGTTCCGGTCAACGACACCAGACCGGTCTCGCACTGCACCAGCAAATCGTAGGCCTTGCGGTCGGCCCACGGACCCGAGGCGCCCCACCCCGTCACCGAGACCACGATCTTGCGCGGATCCCGCGCGCGGATCTCCTCGGCCGACAACCCGAGCCGGGCGGCCGCACCCGGGCCCAGGTTCTGCACGATGACGTCGGCGCGTTCGGCCAACTCGTGCAGGATTTGGTGTCCGCCTTCGGATTTCACGTCGATCGCGATGGATTCCTTGGACCGGTTGAGCCAGACGAAGTAGCTCGACTCCCCGTTGACCGAATCGTCGTACTGGCGGGCGAAATCCCCGGACCCCGGCCGTTCCACCTTGATCACCCGCGCGCCCAGGTCGGCGAGCTGTCGGGTCGCAAACGGTGCGGCCACGGCGTGCTCGAGCGACAGCACCGTGACCCCGCTCAGCGGCAGCATGTCACTGATCCAGACCACCCCGCTTGACCAGCTGTTTGGCGATCACACCGCGCTGGATCTCGTTGGTGCCCTCACCGACGATCATCAGCGGGGCGTCCCGGAAGTACCGTTCGACGTCGTACTCGGTGGAGTATCCGTACCCGCCGTGTACCCGCACCGCATCCAACGCGATCTCCATCCCGACCTCGGAGGCGAACAGCTTCGCCATCCCGGCCTCCATGTCGCAACGGGCGCCGGAGTCGAACTTCTCTGCGGCACTGTGTAACAGCGCCCGCGCCGCCGACAGCTTGGTGCCCATGTCGGCGAGCATGTTGCCCACCGACTGGTGCTGCCAGATGGGCTTGCCGAAGCTCTCCCGCTCCTGGGCGTAGCGCAGCGCGTCCTCGAACGCCGCCCGCGCCACCCCGGTGGCGCGCGCCGCCACCTGCAGCCGCCCCACCTCCAGCCCCTTCATCATCTGAGCGAAGCCGCTGCCCTCGGCCGCACCCAGCAGCGCGTCCGCGGGTACCCGGCAGTCGGAGAAGTTCAGCTCACAGCTCTCCACACCCTTGTAGCCGAGCTTGGGCAGATCCTTCGAGACCGTGAAGCCGGGCACCTTCTCCACCAACAGGATCGAGACGCCCTTGTGCGCGGGTTGGGCGTCGGGGTCGGTCTTGCACAGCAGCGCCACCAATCCGGCGCGGCGGGCATTGGTGATCCAGGTCTTGCTGCCGTTGATCACGTACTCGTCGCCGTCGCGGCGGGCCACCGTGCGCATCGCCTGCAGATCGGAGCCGCCACCGGGTTCGGTCAGCGCCATCGTGGTGCGCAGTTCCCCGGTCGCCATCCGCGGCAGATAGCGTTGCTTCTGCTCGTCGGTGCCGAACATCATGATCAGCTTCGACACCACGGTATGGCCGCCCATCGCGCCGGCCAGGCTCATCCAGCCCCGGGCGAGTTCCTCGGTCACCGCGACGTAGCACGGCATCGACACCTGCCCGAACCCGTACGGCTCGGGGATGGCCAACCCGAAGATCCCGATCTCCTTCATCATCTCGATGAGTTCCTCGGGATAGGTGTTCGCATGTTCCAGGTCGCGCACCACGGGCTTGACCTGCTTCTCGACGAATTCGCGAACCGTCTCGACGAGCGCCTTCTCTTCCGCCGACAGCACCATGCCGCCACCTCCGATCTCAATAGAAAATATTCTATGGAGAAGCCTGGTGCGGATGCAACCACCCCGGCGCGGCGGGGGTCAGGGATCGCGGCGGTTGATGTCGACCGCGGCGACGGCGAAGACCACCGCGACCAGGCCCGTGAAGTACAGCAGTGCCCCGCGCGGACCCCACCACATCTCGAAGGTCTGCACCCACGGCACCTCGGTGAAGGTGTTGACGTTGGCGAAGGGCAGCAGTGGCCCGACGCGTGCGCCGACCTTCGGGATCGCGCCGAGCAGGGGTTCGACGACGAACGGCAGCAGCAGCAGGATCGCGACGACCCCGGCGGAGTGTCGCACGAGGACCCCGAGGGCGACGGCGAGGACGGCCCCGAGCGCGGCATACAGCGCGATCGCGCCGACGGTCCGCCACACCCCGAACCCGGTGAACGACAACTCCGCGACCTGGTCCGGGGTGCCGACCGCACGGACGGCCAGCACCGCCGCCACCACCATCACCGCCGCGCAGACACCGGAGAAAACCGCTGTCACAACGGCTTTGGCGCCGAGCACCCGGGTGCGCACCGGCATGGCCAGGAACGTGGTGCGGATGAGCCCGGTGCGGTATTCGCCGGTGACGGTCAGCGCCGCGAGCACCATCAGGACCGGAACCCCGAACGTGGCGACCCCGATCGCGATGCGTTCCGGCGCCAGCGGAGTGGTCGCGCTGCCGACCGACGCCTGGACCACCGCCAGCCCCAGGCTCAGCACCAGGACGGCGGGCACCGTCCACAGCGGGGCGCGGGTGGTGCGGAGTTTGATCTGCTCGGCGCGCAGCATCTACCGTTCCGTCCGGAAGTCGACGGCGTCGTCGGTGAGTGCCATGTACGCCTCCTCCAGCGATGCGCGCTGAATGCTCAACTCGTGCAGGGTGATCCCGTGGCCGGCCGCGAGCTCCCCCACCTGTTCTGTCGACGCCCCGGGTATCAGCAGGGCGGCGTCCTCGGTCGTCGCCTGCAGTCCGGCAGCGCTCAACGCGGTCCGTAACCGCTCGGGGTCCGGGGTGCGCACCCGCACGGTGTCCAGTCCGGCGCGCGCGACGAAATCGGCGACCGTGGTCGCGGCGAGCAATCGGCCGCGGCCGATCACCAGCAGCCGGTCGGCGGTCTGCGCCATCTCCGCGAGCAGGTGGCTCGACACGAACACCGTGCGTCCCTCGGCGGCCAGGTCCCGCATCAGCGTGCGGATCCACCGGATGCCCTCGGGGTCGAGCCCGTTGACCGGTTCGTCGAACATCAGCACCTGCGGGTCGCCGAGCAGTGCGGCCGCAATCCCGAGCCGCTGACTCATCCCCAGCGAGAACGCCCCCGCGGGTTTGTCCGCGACGTCGGCGAGCCCGACCATCCCGAGCACCTCGTCGACCCGTGCGGCGGGCAGCCTGTTGCTCGCGGCGATCCACCGCAGATGCGCACGCGCGGTGCGGCTGGGGTGGACGCCGCGGGCGTCGAGCAGTGCGCCCACGGTGCGCAACGGGTACCGGTGCTCGCGGTACGGCTTACCCAGCACCGCGGCACGGCCGGAGCTCGGCCGGTCCAGTCCGAGGATCATCCGCATCGTCGTGGACTTGCCGGCCCCGTTGGGGCCGAGGAACCCGGTCACGACGCCGGGCTCGACCGTGCACGTCAACTCGTCGACGGCTCGGACCCGGCCGAATGTCTTTGTCAGACCGGCCAACTCAATCATCGAGCGCCTCGACCACCAGATCGGCCACCGCGCGCATTCCCGCGGCGTTCGGGTGCAGCGGCGCCGGGCGGCCCGGCCACGGCAGCCCCGGTTTCGTCGTCCACGGCTCGGCGGACCAGGCGTGGTGGGCGCGGCTGGCCTCCGCCGCACGCACCCACTCGCACCCGGTGTCGGCGGCCGCCGCACCGGTCAGCCGCTCGAGTGTGTCGGCGATGCGCCGCCCCAGCGCCACGTCGACGTCCCTCAACGGCGCCGCCGCCGTACCGGACGGCGGCAGCAGCGTCAGATAGTCGACGAACAGCACCCGCGCCCGCGGCGACCGCGCGCGCACCTCCCGGCCGACCCGGCGCAGCGATTCCTCCACAGCCACCAGCGCCCGGTCGCGGGCGGTGCGGTCGAACAGGTCGCGCAGTGGGGGCAGCAGGCGGACGAACCGCGGCAGCCCGGCGGCCATCAGCATCGGCACGTAGCCGACGTCGTTGCCGCCGATCGTCACCGTCACCAGGGTCTCGGTGCCGTCGAGCGCCTCGATCTGCGGCGGCGTGCCGTGCTGCGGTTCGTCGAGGACGTTGGCGGTGGTCGCGCCGGAGTACGTGACGTCGGTCAGATCCAGCCCAACCCGTTCGGCCACCAGGTGCGGATAGTTGCGGGCGATCGGCCCGCTCGCGACGGCGCACCGCCGGCCGACGGCCGGATACCCGGTCCCGCCGCCATCGAGGAGCCCAGCGCCACATAGCGCGTCACAGCGCCGGACTCGAGGCGTTGGCCCAGAACCGCTTCGGGATCCGGCCGGCGTGACGGGCGAGGTGTCCCGCCGTGACCGCGGCGGCCATCGCGGCGGCCATCGCGGGCGGATCGGCCGCCCGGGTCACCGCGCTGGCGAGAAGGACGGCGTCGCAACCCAATTCCATGGCGAGCGCGGCGTCGCTGGCGGTGCCGATACCGGCGTCGAGGATCACCGGCACGTTCGCGGCGTCGACGATCATCTCGATGTGGTGCGGGTTCGCGATCCCCAGCCCGGTGCCGATCGGGGAACCCAGCGGCATCACCGCCGCGCAGCCGATGTCCTCGAGCCGCCGCGCCAGCACCGGATCGTCGTTGGTGTAGGGCAGCACAGTGAATCCGTCGTCGACGAGTTGTTCTGCGGCGCGGATCAATTCGACGGCATCGGGCAGCAATGTCCGGTCGTCGGCGATCACCTCGAGTTTGACCCAGTCGGTGCCGAGCGCCTCGCGGCCGAGCTGCGCGGTGAGCACGGCCTCGGCGGCCCCGCGGCAGCCCGCGGTGTTCGGCAGCGCGCTGATCCCGAGCCGGTGCAGCAGTTCCACCACCCCCGTTCCGGTTTCAGCGTCGACGCGGCGGATCGCGACCGTGGTCAGATCGGTGCCCGATGCGGTCAGGGCCTGCTCGAGGACCGTGAGGTTCGCCGCCCCGCCGGTGCCGAGGATCAGGCGGGATCCGAACTCACGCCCGGCGATGGTGAGTTTGGAGTCAGCCACCCTGCACCGCCGTCACCACCTCGACGCGCGCGCCGTCGCGCAGCGGGGTCTCCCACTCGCCCCGCGGCAGCACCGACCAGTCCACCGCGACGGCGATCCCCTTCTCCGGGAATCCCATTCGTTCGACGAGTTGTGCCACGGTGGTCGGTTCGTCGAGGCGGACCTCTTCGTTGTTGACCGTCACGTACATGTCTTGACTCCCGATAGTTCGGCGGCCACCCGCTCGGCGGTCCACGGCGCGAGCAGAAAACCGTTGCGGCCGTGCCCCGCGGCCACCAGTGTGCGCTCGTCGAGCCCTTCGACCAACGGCAGTCCGTCGGGTGTCATCGGCCGCAGACCGGCCGCGCACTCGGCGAACTCGTACTCGCCCAGCGCGGGCAGGATCGTGCAGGCGTCGTCGAGCAAATCCCGCACCCCGGACACCGTGGGCGCGGTGTCGCGGCCGTGTTCGTACTGGGTGGCGCCGACGACGACACCGTCGGCGCGCGGCACCAGGTAGACCTGCCTGCCGTGCACGCGAGCGCGGATCACCCGGCGAGGGACGGGCAGACAGCCGCGGCGCCAGCGCAACCGCAGCACCTCACCCTTGACGGGGCGGATGGGCAGGCCGGGCCACAGCGCCGGCGCGTCGATCCCGTTGGCGATGACCCGCACGTCGGCGTCGTCGACCTCGTCGAGCGCGGTCACCGGCGGCGCCCACCGCACCCCGAGGCGCACACAGTGCGCCTCCAGCGCGTCGACGAGGGCGCGGTTGTCCACGGCAAGTTCGGTGTCGGCGACGAACCCGTGCCGGATGCCTTGGGCCAGAAGGGGTTCGACGTCGCGCGCGGCGGTGGTCAGGGTGACCGGGTGCCCCTGGGCGGCCAGCCATTCGCCGACGGTGCGCAGGTCAGCGGCGTCGGCGCGGTCGACCGCCACCACCAGCGACTCGCGGGCGGTCACCACGTCGGCGGGCAGCCCGTCGAGGAATCCGTCGTGCCACAGCCGCAGCGAATCCATGCCGATGCGCAGCAGTTCGTGCTCGCCGGGCCACCCCTCGCTGTGCGGGGCGAGCATCCCGCCGGCCACCCAGGACGCCCCCTTCTCGGGGCTGCGGTGCACACGCACCGACCACCCGGCCAGCGCGGCACGGCGCGCGACCGACAGTCCGATGACACCGCCGCCGATGACGGCCAGGTCCGAATTCATGTGCACCTCCCTTCGCCGGCATGACCCGGATCAGGTTCGACGGTAAGGGCCGGACGCGTGCCCACTCTCAGCCCCGCTCCCGGGACTCCCGTGTCGGCCACCCACCCTACCGGCACCCCCTACCCCAACCAAGGCGCTACCGTCGCCGTGTGCCCGATCCCCGCGACCGCCTCCAGCAGGCGTCCCTGTACCTGTGCACCGACGCCCGCCGCGAGCGCGGTGACCTGGCCGAATTCGCCGATGCGGCACTGGCGGGCGGGGTCGACCTGATCCAGCTGCGCGACAAGGGGTCACCCGGTGAGCAACGGTTCGGCCCGCTGGAGGCGCGCCAGGAACTGGCCGCGCTGGAGGTGCTCGCCGACGCCGCACGGCGCCACGGTGCGCTGCTGGCGGTCAACGACCGCGCCGACATCGCGCTTGCCGCGGGCGCCGACATCCTGCACCTCGGACAGGACGATCTACCGCTGACGGTGGCGCGCCGCATCGTCGGGCCGCGTCCGGTGATCGGGCGGTCCACCCACGACGGCACGCAGCTGGCGGCCGCCGTCGCCGAGGAGGTCGACTACTTCTGTGTCGGCCCGTGCTGGACCACGCCGACGAAACCGGGACGGGCCGCGGCCGGGCTGGATCTGGTCCGGGAGGCGGCGGCGCGGCACACCACGAAACCGTGGTTCGCGATCGGCGGCATCGACGAACAGCGGCTGCCCGAGGTGCTCGAGGCGGGTGCGCGCCGCATCGTCGTGGTGCGCGCGATCACCGCGGCCGACGATCCGAAGGCCGCCGCCGAGCGGCTCAAAGCCGCGCTCGCTACTCGCTGACCAGGAGCGGGATGGACGCGGTGACCGTCCGCAGCCGCGCCCAGCTGGCCGCGAACCCCGGGTGCAGCGGCAACGAGTCGACGTCCTCCTCGGGTACCCAGCGCAGTTCGGCGCTCTCCCGGTTGGGCACGGTCTCCAGCAACGCGGGCGCGTCGGCGATCACGGTGGTGTAGGTCCACGCCGCGCCGCCCGACCCGGCGACCTCGGCGGTCACCACGGTGGTGCGCACGGTGAGTTGATCGGCCGAGAGCCCGGCCTCCTCGTGGGCCTCCCGCACCGCGGCCTGTTCGGGGGTCTCGTGGCTGTCGCGCGCCCCGCCGGGCAGACCCCACGTCCCGCCCTGATGGCTCCACGGCGCCCGGTGCTGCAGCAGCACCGCGGCCGAACCGTCGGACCGCGGTGCGCGCAGCAACAGGCCCGCGGCCCCGTGCCGACCCCAGAAGCGGCCGCCGCCATCGGAGAACACCCAGCCGTCACCGTCGCCACGCACCCGTACAGGATAGGGCCGCACCAACCTCGACGGCTCCGCCCGATCGGGCGCGAGCCGTGACAGAACCTCTTAGGATTCTTTTATAGAGTCGGACGGTCGGAACGTTGCCGCAAGAGATGAGGACCGCGCGCAGGTGACTGTGGAGTTGGCGCACCCCTCGACCGAGCCGCTGGCGTCCCGGTCGCCGACCACTCCGGCGCACCCCCGCTGGTGGTTCCTCTGGACGACCCCCGGCCGCATCCTCACCATCGGCATCGTGCTGTCCGCGCTCGCGATCGCCAGCGCCTTCGCGACGTCGACGACGATCAACGACCGCCAGCAGGCGCTGACCACCGTCCTCAACCACACCGAACCGCTGTCGTTCGCCGCGGGCGAATTGTACAGCAGGCTGTCGGTCGCCGACGCCGCGGCCGCCACCGCGTTCATCGCCGGCACCGAACCGCGCGACGTGCGGCAACGCTATGAGCAGGCGATCACCGACGCCGCGGTCGCGTTGACGCGGGCCTCGAGCGGGCTCACCGACGAGGAGCTGGTGCGGTTGCTCGGGCGGATCAACGCCGAGTTGGCGGTGTACACCGGACTGGTGGAAACGGCGCGCACGAACAACCGGGCGGGTAATCCGGTCGGCTCGTCGTACCTGTCGGAGGCCTCGTCGCTGATGCAGACGAAGATCCTGCCCGACGCCGAACGGCTCTACGAGCAGACCTCGGCGCAGGTCGACAAGGAGACCACGGCCTCGACGCGCATCCCCGCACCGGTCATCCTCGTGGTGCTCGCGACGCTGCTGTTCGGTCTCTTCGCCAACCGGTGGCTGGCCCGGCGGACGCGGCGGCGGGTGAACATCGGCTTCGTCGCGGGCGGCCTGGCGGTGCTGATCATGGTGCTGTGGGTGGGGACCGCACTGGCCATCTCGACCGCCGACAGCCGCAGCGCCAAGGGTGCGGGCGCCGAATCGCTCAAGACCATCACGACGCTGGCGATCACCGCGCAGCAGGCCCGCGCCGACGAGACGCTGGCGCTGATCCGCCGCGGCGACGAAGAGGTCCGCAAACAGTCGTACTACCAGCGCATCGACGGGATGCAGAAGAAGCTGGCCGACTACCTCACCCGCGACGACGCGATCGACAGCACCGATCTGGTGGCCGCCGAGGATCTGCTGGCCCGCTGGCGCGCCGCCGACGACCGCATCAACGCCTACATCGCGGTCGGCAACTACCAGGCGGCCACGCAGGTGGCGCTGGGCACGGGGGAGGACGACTCCACCCCCGCGTTCGACAAACTCAACGACGCGTTGAGCAAAGCGATCGAACAGAGCCGCAGCCAGTTGCGCAACGACATCCTCAACGCCCGCCGGGTGCTGTCCGGGGCGACGGCGGGCGCCGCCGGGCTCAGTGTCATCGCGGCGGTGGCGGTGGCGCTGGGGCTGTGGCCGAGGCTGAGTGAGTACAGGTGATGAGCGTTCGCAGGGTACTCGCGCTGCTCACCACGATGGTGGTGCTGGCCGGGTGTGCGCAGGCGGCGTCGGTGGTGCCGACGCCCGGGGTGACGTTGGCGCCGCCCACCCCCGCGGGCATGGAGGAGTTGCCGCCCGAGCCCGCACGGTTACCGATGCCGAACAACGACGACTGCGACCGCCGGGCGAGCCTGCGCCCCTTCCCCACCCGCGCCGAGGCCGATTCCGCGGTGGCCTACATCAAGGAGCGCGGCAGGCTCATCGTCGGCTTGGACATCGGCAGCAACCTGTTCTCGTTCCGCGATCCGATCACCGGGGACATCACCGGTTTCGACGTCGACATCGCCGGTGAGATCGCCCGCGACATCTTCGGCAGCCCGGCACAGGTCGACTACCGCATCCTGTCGTCGGCGGACCGGATCACCGCGCTGCAGAACAACCAGGTCGACGTCGTCGTGAAGACCATGACCATCACCTGCGAACGCAAGAAGCAGGTCGGGTTCTCGACGGTCTACCTCAACGCCAACCAGCGCATCCTCGCGCCGCGGGATTCGGCGATCGTGCGAGCGGCCGATCTGTCGGGGCGGCGGGTCTGCGTGGTGAAGGGCACGACCTCGCTGCGGCGCGTGCAGCAGATCAGTCCGCCGCCGCTCATCGTCTCGACGGTCACCTGGGCCGACTGCCTCGTGGCGTTGCAGCAGCGCCAGGTCGACGCGGTCAGCACCGACGACGCGATCCTGGCCGGTCTGGTGGCCCAGGATCCGTATCTGCACATCGTGGGCCCGAGCATGAACCAGGAGCCCTACGGCATCGGGGTGAACCTGGACAACACCGGGCTGGTGCGGTTCGTCAACGGCACATTGGCGCGCATCCGCAACGACGGCACCTGGTATGCGTTGTACCGCAAGTGGTTGACCGTGCTCGGCCCGGCGCCCGCGCCCCCGGCGGCGAGGTACGTGGACTGATGACCCACGACCACGACGTCGATCATGATGTCGACACCGACGCCCAGACCGACGAGGATCCCGGCACGCAGCCGGCGAGCCTCGACGACCTCGACTACGACTCGGCGTCGACCATGCGGCCGATGGCCACCCAGGCGGTGTGGCGGCCCAACTTCGACGACTCCGACAGCATCTCGGTACACACCGGGGACACCGAACCGCAGGAACACGCGACGACGCAGATCCGGACGCTGTCCCCGGTCCGGCGGCTCGGCGGCGGTCTCGTGGAGATTCCGCGGGTGCCGGCCAAGGATCCGCTCGAAGCGTTGATGACCAATCCGGTGGTGGCGGAGCACAAGCGCTTCTGCTGGAACTGCGGGCGCCCGGTCGGGCGGTCCTCGTCGGACGGCAAAGCCCTGTCCGAGGGATGGTGCCCGCACTGCGGGAGCCAGTATTCGTTTCTGCCGCAACTCAATCCGGGCGACATGGTCGCTGACCAGTACGAGATCAAGGGTTGCATCGCCCACGGCGGCCTCGGCTGGGTGTACCTGGCATTCGACCACAACGTCAACGAGCGTCCGGTGGTGCTCAAGGGTCTGGTGCACTCGGGGGACGCCGAGGCGCAGGCGATCGCGATGGCCGAGCGGCAGTTCCTGGCCGAGGTGACCCACCCCGGCATCGTCAAGATCTACAACTTCGTCGAGCACGCGGACAAGACCGGTAACCCTGTCGGCTACATCGTGATGGAGTACGTCGGCGGGACATCACTGAAACCGGCCAAAGGACATCGCCTTCCGGTCGCCCAGGCCATCGGCTACATGCTGGAGATCCTGCCCGCGCTGGGCTATCTGCATTCGCTCGGGTTGACCTACAACGACCTCAAACCCGAGAACATCATGCTGACCGAGGATCAGGTCAAGCTGATCGACCTGGGCGCGGTGTCGACGATCAACTCGTTCGGATACCTGTACGGCACACCGGGTTATCAGGCACCGGAGATCGTGCGGACGGGTCCCACCGTGCAGAGCGACATCTACACCGTGGGGCGGACGCTGGCGGCGTTGACGCTGGAGCTGCGCACCCGCAAGGGCCGGTACGTCGACGGGCTGCCGGAGGACGATCCGGTGCTGACGCAGTACGACTCGTTCGCCCGGCTGTTGCGCCGCGCGATCGACCCGGACCCCCGACGCCGGTTCGCCAGCGCCGAGGAGATGTCGTCGCAGCTGCTCGGGGTCCTGCGCGAGGTGGTGGCCCAGGACACCGGCATCCCGAGACCCGGCCTGTCGACGGTGTTCTCGCCGACCCGCTCGACGTTCGGCATCGATCTGCTGGTCGCCCACACCGACGTCTACGTCGACGGTCAGGTGCACTCGGAGAAGCTGACCGCCCAGGAGATCGTCCGCGCGCTGCCGGTGCCGCTGGTGGATCCAACCGACGTGGGCGCGGCGGTGCTGTCGGCGAGCGTGTTGAGCCAGCCGGTGCAGACGCTCGACCAGTTGCGGGCGGCGCGCCACGGTGCACTGGACTCCGAGGGCATCGACCTGTCGGAGTCGGTGGAGCTGCCGCTGATGGAGGCGCGCGCGCTGCTCGACCTCGGCGACGTCGCCAAGGCCACCCGCAAACTCGACGATCTCGCCGCCCGCGTCGGCTGGCGGTGGCGGCTGGTGTGGTTCCGCGCGGTGGCTGCGCTGCTGTCGGCCGACTACGACGCGGCGACAAAGCATTTCGCCGAGGTGCTCGACACGCTGCCCGGCGAGCTGGCGCCGAAGCTCGCCCTGGCCGCCACCGCCGAACTCGCCGGTTCCGTCGTCGACCAGGCGCCGTCGCGCAGGTTCTACGAGACCGTGTGGGGCACCGACCACGGCATCATCTCGGCCGGGTTCGGGTTGGCTCGCGCCCAGTCGGCCGGGGGCGACCGTGACGGCGCGGTGCGCACCCTCGACGAAGTACCCGGCACCTCACGGCATTTCACCACCGCCCGGTTGACCAGTGCGGTGACGCTGCTGTCGGGGCGGTCGTCGGGCGAGATCACCGAACAGCAGATCCGCGACGCCGCCCGGCGAGTGGAGGCGCTGCCCGACACCGAACCGCGGGTGCTGCAGATCCGCGCGCTGGTACTGGGCACCGCGATGGACTGGTTGGTGGACAACTCCGCCAGCACCAACCACATCCTCGGATTCCCGTTCACCGAACACGGTCTGCAACTCGGGGTGGAGGCGTCGCTGCGGGCGCTGGCCCGGGTCGCGCCCACCCAGTCCCACCGGTACGCGCTGATCGATCTGGCCAACAGCGTGCGCCCGATGAGCACGTTCTGACGCTCAGCAGCAGACCCGCGCGGTGGGCGTGGCGGCATCGAGGCAGCCGACCGGATCGTCGAGCAGTGCGCGGAACGCCACCTCGGCCGCGCCGATGAGCACCGACCGGTCCCCCAGCCCCGGCATCACGATCGGCGGCACGATCCCGGGGATGCGCAGTGCCCGCGCACCCATCTCGGCCTGAACGTCGCCTTCCACCCAGCGGTACAGCGGCCGCAGGTAGCCGCCCAGGACGATGAGCTGGGGGTTGAGCAGGTTGACCAGTCCGGCCAGTCCCCGCCCGAGCCGTCGGCCGACGGCCGCCAATTCCGTTGGTGCCGACGGCAATCCGTCCAGATACGCGCCGAGGTCGGCGAGCCGCTCCTGCGGGCAGCCGACCGCATCGGCCATGGCCGCCGCACCGATCTCGGTCTCCCAGCATCCCACGGCGCCGCAGTGGCAGGGACGCCTGCCGTCACCGAACGGCAGGTGACCGACCTCGCCGGCGAATCCGGACATCCCGGTGACCGGCCGCCCGCCGGTGATCACGCCTGCACCCACGCCCACTTCACCCGACAGATAGACGATGTCGTCGATGCCGCGGCCCACCCCGCGCAGGTGTTCGGCCAGCGCCCCGTGGTCGGCCTCGTTGCCGAGCACGGGAGGGGTGTCGGCGCCGAGCGCATCGCCGAGCAGTCGGCCCAGCGGTACGTCATGCCAGTCCAGATTCGGTGCGAGCCGGACGATTCCGCAGTCCCGCGCGACGATTCCGGGGACGCTGACCCCGATGCCGACGAGGATCGAGTCGTCGGGTGCGTCGCGCACCACCCGACGCGTCAGCCCGACGATCGTGGCGACCGTGTCGTGCGGGTCATGGCTGGATGGGGCGGGTGCGGCCGCCGCGGCGAGCACGACACCGCCGAGTCCGACGCGTGCGACCTCCAACCCGGAGACCCGCACGTCCACCGCGAGCACACAGGCCCGTTCGGTGGCGATGACCTCCACCGAAGGCCGCCCCGCACCACCCCCGTCGCGGGTGTCGGGCACCCGCTGCTCCGCCAAGCCGAGCAGTTCGACCTGGCGCACCAGATCGGCGACCGTACTGCGGTTCACGCCCATCGACGTCGTCAACGACGCACGGGAGAGGCGTCCGGCCAGGTGCAGATGGCGCAGCAGCGTGGTGAGGTTGTGCCGTCGCACGTACTCCTGATTGCGCACTCAGGACAGGCCTGTCGCCGATCGGCGCCGCCGCGAGATCGCGTCGACGCTGGCCGCCAGCAGCAGCACCCCGCCGGTCACCAGGAAGTTGATGTAGGACGACTGGTTGAGCAGCCCGAGCCCGTTGGCGATGGTGGCGATCACGACACCGCCGATCACCGCGTCGATGGCCCGCCCCTTCCCGCCGAACAGACTGGTACCGCCGATGACCGCGGCGCCGACCGCGTAGAGCAGCGTGTTGCCCGCACCCGACGACGCCGACACCTTGCCGGCGTACGAAGCGGCGATGATGCCGCTCAGCGCGGCGAGCGAGGAGCCGACCACGAACACCGACATCCGGATCCTGTTCACGTCGATACCCGCACGGCGCGCCGCCTCCGGGTTACCGCCGACGGCGTAGACATGCCTGCCGTAGGAGGTGCGGCCCAGCACCACGGTCAGCACGATGAGCAGGACCCCGACGATCGGCAACACATAGGGCACACCGCGGATCTCGACGTTGGCGTTGACGCTGCGGTTGAGGCACAGCACGTAGGTGACCCCGAGCGTGACCACCGCGACGGCGGCGATGCGCGCGATCACCACCCCGGACGGCGCGTGATGCAGCCCGGCGGAGACCTTGGCGCGGTGCCGGTAGGCCTCGAGCGCGCCGAAGCCGACGACCACGACCGCCGCGAAGATCCAGCTCGCACTCACCGACAGGTTGTGGATGGTGATGCCGCGGATCACGGGATCGTCGACACGGACGGATCCGCCCTCGCCGATCAGCTTCAGCGTCACGCCCTGCAGCCCGAGGAAGAACGCGAGCGTGACGACGAACGACGGGATGCCGAGCCGGGCCCGCAGGACGCCGATCGCCAGTCCGATCAGTGCGCCGCACACCACGCCGGCCAGGATCGCGGCCCACCACGGCCAGCTCAACTGCACGACGGTCAGCGCCATCGCACAGGCCGAGACCCCGCCCGCGACACCGGCGGACAGGTCGATGTCGCCGAGCAGCAGGACGAAGACCAGACCCATCGCGAGCACGCAGATCGAACCCGCCTGGGTCACCAGGTTGGCGAGGTTCAGCGCCGACAGGAACCGTTCGTTGGCGACGGCGAACACCACGAACAGCACGATGAGGCCGAGGACCGCCGGCAGCGAACCCATGTCGCCGCCGCGCACCCGCGCCAGGTAGGCGCGCACCGCGTCGGGGAACGTCTCCTCGGAGCGCAGGTCGGCGGCGAAGTCCGCATCGGCGAGCTGCCGGTTGAGCGTGGTCATGTGGTGGTCCTTCACAGCGACTGGGCGGCTTCAGCGGGCGCCAGCCCCAGCGCGCCCGACCTGCCGGTGGTGATCAGTTCGACGACCTGGCTGCGGGTGACCTCCGAGGCCTTCACCTCCGCGGCGACGCGGCCGAGGTAGAGCGCGCACACGCGGTCGGCGACTTCGAACACGTCGGCCAGGTTGTGGGAGATGAGGACGACGCCGACACCCTGATCGGCCAGCCGGCGGACCAGGTCGAGCACCTGACGGGTCTGCGCGACGCCGAGTGCGGCGGTCGGCTCGTCGAGGAGCACCACCTTGGACTTCCACAGCACCGACTTCGCGATCGCGACGGTCTGGCGCTGCCCGCCGGACAGGCTGGAGACCGGTTGGCGCACCGATTTGACCGTGCGCACCGAAAGCGACGCCAGTGCCTCCCGGGCGAGGGTTTCCATGGTGGCCTCGTCGAGCGTTCCGCGGCGCCGGATCTCCCTGCCCAGGAACATGTTCGAGACGATGTCGAGGTTGTCGCACAGCGCGAGGTCCTGGTAGACCACCTCGACTCCGAGCGCGGCGACGTCGTTGGGCCCGTGCACCGTCACCGGCGCACCGTCGAACACGTACGTGCCGGTGTCGATCGGGTGGATGCCTGCGATCGCCTTGACCAGGGTCGACTTCCCCGCGCCGTTGTCACCGACGAGTGCGGTGACCTCGCCGGGATACACCGCGAAGTCGACGTCGTGCAGGACGTGCACCACACCGAAACTCTTGTTGACACCCCGTAATTCGAGGATCGGATCGGGCATGTCAGCCGATTCCGGCCTCGGTGCACATGGCGGCGAACTGTCCGGCGCACACCTCGTTCTTGGACTGTCCGCCGTCGTCGAACACCACGCTGACGTTGTTTTTGGTGATCGACTGCGGCTGCAGCAGCACCGACGGCACGTCCCGGTTGCCGGTGTCGTCCCGCGAGGTCGCGGTGGTCTCCACCGGCTTGCCGGTGGCCAGCGCGATGGCCGCGTCGGCGAGGGCGCCTGCCTCCTCGGTGGCGGACTTGTACACGCTCATGCACTGCGTGCCGGCCAGGATGTTCTGCAGCCCTTCGACGGTCGCGTCCTGACCGGTGACGGGGACCTGCCCGGCGCGCTGGTTCTTCTGCAGGATCGAGATCACCGAACCCGCGAGACCGTCGTTGGCGGCGTAGACACCGTCCACGGCGCCGTCGGCGGCGGTGTACATCTGCTCGAAGATCGTGACGGCCTTGTCGTTGTCCCAGTCCGGCACCGCCTGTTCACCGACCACCCGGATGCCGGGTGTCTTGTCGATCACCGAATGGGCCCCGGTGGAGAACAGGGTGGCGTTGTTGTCGGTGGGAGATCCGTTGAGGAACACCACATTCGCCTCGCGGCCGCCGAGACACTTGGCGAGCCCCTCACCCTGCAGCCTGCCGACCTCGGTGTTGTCGAACGAGATGTAGACGTCGGCCGACCCGCCGAGGGTGAGCCGGTCGTAGTCGATGGTCTTGACGCCCTGGGCGGCCGCCTTCTGCTGGATCGAGGCGCCGCTGTCGGAGTCGAGGTTGACGATCGCGAGCACCGTGACACCGTCGGCGATCATGCTGTCGGCGATGGTCGCCATGGTGTCCGCCGACCCCTCGGCGTTCTGGATGGTGTAGTCCACGCCGGCCTCTTTGAACGCGTTCTCCAGCGCGGGCCGGTCCTTGCTCTCCCAGCGCACCGAGGATTTCGTGTCGGGGAGGATGACGCCGATCTTGCCCGCCTGACCCTCCCCTGACGCGTCGCCGCCCCCGCCGCTGTCGCTGCTGCACCCGCTCAAGGCGAGGCCCCCACCGAGGACGACTGCGCACAGCAGGCCGTTGAGTCTGTTCATGAGTCCGCCTTTCGGGACGACGTGGCACCGTAGGTTTGTTGTTTCGGACAACATATAGCGTGACGTGTGTCACGTCCAGGGTTTGTCGGCACCAAGATCACCGGGCGCCGATCAGGTGCTCGATCGCCAGCTGGTGGAGCCGCACGAAACCGAAACCCTTTCCGTCGAAATAGGAATCGGGGTCGAAGTCCTCGTAGGACGAACGGTCGGCGAGCAAGTCGCGGTAGGTCTCACCGCGGTCCAGTGTCGGCTGCCGCAACTCGTCGACGCGCGCGGCGGCGCGTGCCTCAGCCACCTCGGGGTCGGCACGGAACGCCGCGGCCCGCTCCTTGAGCAGCAGGTACATCCGCATGTTGGCCGTCGCCGACGCCCACACGCCCGCGCCGTCCTCGGTCCGGCTGGGCTTGTAGTCGAAGTGGCGGGGGCCGGTGTAGGAGGGTCCGCCGTCGACACCGCCATGCTCGAGCAGGTCCACCAACGAGAACGCGTTGACCAGGTCGCCGTGTCCGAAGACGAGATCCTGGTCGAACTTGATGCCGCGCTGACCGTTGAGGTCGATGTGGAACAGCTTGCCGCTGTAGAGCGCCTGGCCGATGCCGTGCAGGAAATTCAGCCCCGCCATCTGCTCGTGTCCGGTCTCCGGATTGACGCCGACGAGGTCCGGGTGGGCGAGGGTGTCGATGAACGCGAGCGCGTGCCCGACAGTGGGCAGCAGGATGTCGCCCCGGGGTTCGTTGGGTTTGGGCTCGATCGCGAATCGCATCGCGTAGCGCTGATCGATCACGTACTCGCACAACAGGTCCATGGCCTCGCGGTAGCGCTCGAGCGCCGCCCGCACATCCTTGGCGCTGTCGTACTCGCCGCCTTCGCGCCCACCCCACAGCACGAACGTCTCGGCGCCGAGTTCGGCGGCCAGGTCGAGATTGCGCAGCGTCTTGCGCAGCGCGAACCGCCGCACCGCGCGGTCGTTGCTGGTGAACCCGCCGTCTTTGAACACCGGATGGCTGAACAGGTTGGTGGTCACCATCGGCACCACCATCCCGGTGGCCGCGAGCGCGGCGGTGAGCCGATCGATCTGGCGCCTGCGGTCGGCGTCGGGGGCGCCGAACGGGAACAGGTCGTCGTCGTGGAAGGTCAGGCCGTAGGCGCCCAGATCGGCGAGCCGCATCACCGCCTCGACCACGTCGAGGGGCGAGCGGGTCGGACTGCCGAACGGATCACTCGCCGTCCACCCCACCGTCCACAGACCGAAGGAGAACCTGTGGGACCGTTCCGGGATGAGATCGGGGCGGTCCGCGAGCGCGGAATCGAGGACGGACATGGCATCTCCTTCTGGCCCGAAGCCATGGATTTGTTCTGTTGCCGAACATAAGATGTGTGCTGAGTCACTGTCAAGGGATGTGCGATGAGAGTTGGCACCACCACCGATGACGTTCGGCGCCGCAACCTGTCCGCCGTGCTGCGGCTCGTCCACCGCAACCGCACCGCCACGCGCGCGGAGCTCACACGGCGTACCGGGCTGTCCCGCTCCACGGTGAAGGCCCTGGTCGAGGAGTTGGTCGACGCCGGTCTGGTCGAGGAGACCCAGCCCGAGTGCACCAATCAGGTCGGGCGACCGAGCACGCTTGTGCGGCCCCGAGACCGGGTGGTGGCGGTCGCGGTGAATCCGGAGGTCGATGCGATCACGGTGGCGGCGGTGGCGTTGGGCGGCGCGGTCCTCGGCGTCGAGCGGGTGCCGACGACGGCGATTCCGACCGTCGCCGACACCGTGCGTCTCACCGCGCGCGCCGTCGACACGCTGCGGGGCCGACTGCCCGCGGACAGTGCGCTCAGCGCGATCGGTGTCGCGGTGCCCGGTGTGGTGCACGCGCCCGAGTCGACGGTTCGCCTGGCCCCGCACCTGGATTGGCACGACGAACAGATCGGCGAACCGCTCAGGGCGGCGACGGGACTACCGGTGTACGCGGCCAACGACGCGAACGTCGGCGCGGTCGCCGAGCACATCTTCGGCGGGCACCCGGATGCCGATCACATGGTCTACGTCAACGGCGGCGCCAGCGGTATCGGCGGTGCATTCGTGGTCGCCGGCCGTCTGCTGGAGGGCGCCGAGGGCTACGCCGGAGAACTCGGCCACACGTACGTCGGGGGGACGCGCGCGTGTCACTGCGGCGCGGTCGGCTGCCTCGAGACCGAGGTCGTCCCGACCGACGATCTCGCCGAACTCGAGCAGCAGGCCCGATACCTCGGCATCGCGCTGGGTGGTGCGATCAACCTGCTCAACCCGCGGCTGGTCGTGCTCGGCGGGTTCCTGCGCACCTTCTCCGACCACGCCGCCGAAGCACTGCGCGCCGCCGTCGCCCGCCAATCACTGGGCGCCGCACGGGAATTGGTGCGTATCGTACCGGCCAGCCTGGGTTCTGAGACGCTGATGATCGGCGCCGCCGAGTTGGCGTTCGGACCGCTGCTGGCCGACCCGGCCGGCTGCCGCTAGACGACCTCCACGCAGGCGCGGGCGATCGCGAGCTCCTCGTTGGTCGGGACGACCAGCACCGTGGTCGGCGACGTGTCGGTCGAGATGCGCCGCGCCGCCCGCGACGGGCTCGCATTGAGGTGTTCGTCGAGTTCGATCCCCAGCCGGCCCAGACCCGACAACGCATCCCGGCGCACCTCGGCATCGTTCTCCCCGACGCCCGCGGTGAACGTGATGACGTCGGCGCCGCCCAACAGCGCGAGGTAGGCGCCGATGTACTTGCGCAACCGGTGGATGTAGACGTCGTAGGCGAGCTGCGCGGCCTCGTCGCCGCTGTCCATCCGCTCGTGCAGCACCCGGAAGTCGATCTCCCCGCCGAGCCCGCGCACCCCGGCCCGCTTGTTGAGCATCGTCTCGATGTCCTCGACGCTCATTTCGGCTGTGCGCCAGAGGTAGAGCGGTATACCCGGATCGAGGTCGCCGGAGCGGGTGCCCATGACCAGACCCTCCATCGGGGTCAACCCCATCGAGGTTTCGATCGGCCGGCCACCCACGATCGCCGACGCCGACGCGCCGTTGCCCAGGTGCAGCACGATCTGGCTCAGCGAGGCCAGCGGGGCGTCGAGGAACAGCGCGGCCTGCTCGCTGACGTACTGGTGCGAGGTGCCGTGGAAGCCGTACCGGCGGATGTGCCACTTCTCGGCGACGTCACGATCGATCGCGTATGTCGCTGCGGCAGCGGGCAAGTCATGGAAGAACGCGGTGTCGAAGACCGCGACGTGCGGCAGATCCGCGAACGCCGTGCGGGCTTCGCGGATCCCCAGTACGGCAGGCGGATTGTGCAGCGGTGCGAGTGCGGCCAGCGCCTCCAACTTGTCGACCAGGGCGTCGTCGATGACCGTGGGCCGGTAGAAGTCCGGCCCGCCGTGCACCACCCGGTGCCCGACCGCGACGAGTCCGACACTGCTCAGCTCGGCGCCGGCCTCGTCGAACATGTGATACGCGGTGCGCAGCGCGGTTTCGTGGTCGGCGATCGGATCGCCGTGGGTCACTTCGTGTTCCCCGCAGACCAGGGTCGCCGACGAGGAGTCCTCCCCGATGCGCTCGACGATCCCGTCGGCCAGGGACAGGCCCGAATCCGGGTCGATGAGTTGAAATTTCAGCGACGACGAGCCCGAGTTCAGAACCAGGACGGTGCGGCTCATCGTTGCTCCTGGGCCTGGATCGCGGTGATCGCGACGGTGTTGACGATGTCCTCGACCAGCGCACCCCGCGACAGGTCGTTGACCGGTTTGTTGAGCCCCTGCAGCACCGGCCCGATCGCGATCGCCCCGGCGCTGCGCTGCACGGCCTTGTAGGTGTTGTTGCCGGTGTTGAGGTCCGGGAAGATCAGCACGGTGGCGCGGCCCGCGACGGGCGAATCGGGCATCTTGGTCTTGGCGACCGACGGTTCCACGGCCGCGTCGTACTGGATCGGTCCCTCCACCAACAGATCGGGTTCCCGCTTGTGAACCAGTTCCGTTGCCTCACGGACCTTTTCGACCTCGGCACCGGTACCCGAGGTCCCCGTCGAGTAGGACAGCATGGCCACCCGCGGATCGATGCCGAACTGCGATGCGGTGCGCGCCGACGAGATCGCGATGTCGGCCAGCTGGTCGGCGGTCGGATCGGGCACGATCGCGCAGTCCCCGTAGGCGAGGACCCGGTCGGCCAAGCACATGAGGAAGATGCTCGACACCGTAGAAACGTCGGGCATCGTCTTGATGATCTCGAACGCCGGGCGCACGGTGTGGGCGGTGGTGTGCGCCGCCCCGGAGACCATGCCGTCGACCATGTCGTTGTGCACCAGCATGGTGCCGAAATACGAGACGTCGTGGATGATCTCGCGGGCCTGCTCGACGGTGACGCCCTTGTGCTTGCGCAGTTCGGCGTACTGCTCGGCGAACCGGTCGCACAGCTCGCTCGTGCGCGGGTCGAGGACGTCGGCGGCGGTGAGATCGACGCCGAGTTCGGCGGCGCGGGCCCGCACCGGCGCCTCCTCTCCCAGGATCGTGAGGTCGGCGACGCCGCGCTGCAGTAGCCGGCCCGCCGCCCGCAGGATGCGGTCGTCGTCGCCTTCGGGCAGCACGATGCGTTTGCGGTCCGACCGCGCTTGGTCGAGCAGCTGGTAGGTGAACATCTGCGGCGTGGTGACGTCCGGGATCGGGATCGCCAGCCGGCTGAGCAGATCCGCGGTGTCGACGTGGTTCTCCATGAGCGACAGTGCGGTGTCGATCTTGCGGGTCGACGCCGCGGTCACCCGGCCCCTGGCCGAGGCCACCCGGCTCGCGGTCTCGAACGTGCCGTAGTCGGTGGCGACGATCGGCAGCTTCAACCCCAACCCGGCGACCAGTGCGGAGATCGACGGATGCAGTTCCAGCCCGCCGTTGAGGATGATGCTCGACAGTGAGGGAAAACCCTCGGCGGCGTGTGCGCTCACCATGGCGAGCACCACATCCGAGCGGTCGCCCGGGGTGACGACCGTGACCCCTTCGCTGAGCCGCTCGAGGACGTGCTCGGCGGTCATCCCGGCCACCAGGACGGCCATCGCCTCGCGGTCGAGCAGCGATTCGTCACCGCTGACCAGCGTGCCGTCGACGGCCTCGCACAGTTCGGCGACCGACGGGGCGACCAGCAGCGGTTCCTCGGGCAGGACGTAGACCTGGGGGGTGCCGTCGCGCTGCAGTGCCTCGCGGACCTCTTCGAGCCGGTCCGGATCGCAGCGGTTGGCCACCACCGCGGCGGTGTGCGCGTGCTGGCCGGCGATCTCGTCGAGGCACACCTCGACCACCTGGGCCACCTCTTCGGGGGTGCGGCCGCGGGCCTTCACCGCGAGCACGACCGGCGCGCCCAGGTTGGCGGCGATGCGGGCGTTCATCGACAGCTCGCTCGGGCTGGTCACGTCGGTGTAGTCACTGCCGACGACGAGCACGACATCGCACTGGTCGGCCACGTGATGGAACCGGTCGACGATGTCGGCGAGCGCGGAGTCCGGGTCGTCATGCAGATCGTGGTAGGTGACGCCGACGCAGTCCTCGTAGGGCAGACCGGCGGTGGCCTGGGCGAGCAGGAGTTCGAGGATGTAGTCCCGCGCGGGCCCCTGGCGGGTGATGGGCCGGAACACGCCCACCCGGGCGGCGGTGGCGGTCAGGCGGTCGAGCAGGCCGAGCGCGATGGTCGATTTCCCCGTGTCGCCTTCCGGCGATGCGACGTAGATGGCGGTAACGCGCGAGTCGGTCTCGTCGGGCACCCTCCCAGCCTGCCGTATCAGCGGCAATGCGGCCAGCAGGGTGTTCGTTGCGACTGACACGACACTGATCTTGCAGGTTTGGTTATGTGAAACTTCTTTGCTACTTTCGCACAGACACGTCATGAACGGTCGCGTCAATAACTTACTACCGAGTCAGGAACGCAGTGGGAACTGGGACTTCTGCAGAATTGGCACCGCAACCCGCGGCAACGTCGCTCACGATGCCATCGCCGCCTGGCGTTACTATCACTGTTGATGCGAAGCCATTAGAGTTCCTAACGGCAATTTCACGCGTGTCGGTCGGGCCGCGACCGCGGTTCGCGTGGTTCGATGTTCGGCTCGTCATCGCGATCGCGCTCACCGCCGTCGCCTACGGCCATTCCTATGCGGCCACCCTCGCCGACGCTGTCGCCGGTGGCCGCACCCCCGTCCTCGTGGTCCTGCCCGCCCTGGTGGTGCTGATCGCGGCGAGCCACCGCACCCCGCCGCGTGGTGTCGGCGACACCGAATCGAACTGGATCATCGCGGCGATGGTGGCCGCACCCGCACTGGCCGGCTTCGAACTTCTCAGCAGCCGCCTGCCCACGCTGTCGACGCTGTGGCATCTGCAGGACTTCGGCGCGGTCGTCTGGTTCGCCGCCCTGCTGGCGGTGCTGTTCGGGGTCCGGCACGTGGCGCGGATGTGGCCGCTGTGGATCTTCGCGGTCTACTTCGTCAGCCCGCTGCCGTCGATCCTCACCACCGCGGTCCTCGGCGGGTCGGACACCGCGGCCGTCATGCCCGCCGTGTGGGCCGGAGCCCTCGCGGTGTTCCTCGCCTGCCCGGCCGTGCCCATGGTCCGGCGGACGACCGCGGCGGCGGGGTGCCTCGCCGTGGCGGCGGTCGTCGCGCTCATCGCGGCACCGCAGCTGCCGCTGATGGCGACCGCGCTGGTGGTCGGGGCCGCGCTCCCGGTGGCGGTCACGATCGTCAACCGGCGCACCGCCGCCCCGGCCGGTACGCCGGCATGGTCCGCCCCGCACCCGGTCTCGGCGCGGTCCGTCGCCACGCTCGCGGCCCTCGGCGCCGTCCTCGCGGTGCTGAACCCCTCGACCGTCCTGCCCGCGCCGCTGCCCACGGTCGAGACGGACTGGACGGAGAAGGCCGGGCTGACGGCGGCGGCGTCGTACGACTTCATCACCCGCTACGCCGGACCCGACGCCACCTTCGTGCGGTACCGTCCCGCCGCGGTGGACGGCCTCCCGGCGCTCGCCGTCGACGTCATCACCACCTCCGCGCGCGCCCCGCTCACCGCGATCGGCGACCTGACCTGGTACCCGGCCGCCACCCCGGTCAATTTCCTGCCGGCTCCGGGGGATTGGGGACTGCCCGCCGGTGCGCGTATCGCCCACACCAACGCCGATGCCGCCAGGGTCGGCAACACCGGGGAGTGGTTGGCGATCGCCTGGGAGTGGCAGTCCGGCGATGTCTTCCAGCGGGTCACGGTCCTGGCGAACCAGTCGCCCACCGACGGTCGACTGCCCGTGCCCGCGCCGGTGAAGCTGCTCGACGTGTCACTGCGTCCGGCCCTGTGGGTGGCCCGGCAGCAGCCGGATGAGCTCGGCGACGTCGACGACGTGGTGCTGCAGGACGCCGTCGCCCTGGCCGCCGAGGTCGCCGCCGCCGATGCCTGACACCACGCCCACCCTGCTGCCGGCGCACCTGTCGGCGCGCGGACTGCTCGGTCCGCGAGCGCTGACTGTCGCCGCCGCGGCGGTCGCCGTGGTCGCGGCCACGGTCTGGGTGTGGCCGGCCATCGTCGCCCCGATCGCCACCGGTCTGATCGCGTTCACCTATCTGGTGTCCACGATCGACCGTAACTACCTGCTGTTCAGGGGACTTCGGATGTCGAGCCTGGTGTCCGTCGACGCCGACGAGGCCACGGCCATCCCGGACCACGAACTGCCGGTCTACACGGTGCTGCTACCCGTCTACGACGAACCGACGATCGTGACGAACCTGATCAACGGGGTCGGCCGACTCGACTACCCCGCCGACAAACTCGAGATCCTGCTGCTCGTCGAGGAAGACGACATCGCCACCCAGGAGGCGCTGCTCGGCGCGGACCTGAAGTCGGTGCGGATCGTGATCGTGCCGCACAGCTTTCCCAAGACCAAGCCGAAGGCGTGCAACTACGGGATGTCTCTGCCCGATCTGCGCGGCGAGTACCTGACGATCTACGACGCCGAGGACATCCCCGATCCGCTGCAGCTGCGGCGCGCCGTCGCCGCGTTCCGCCGGGTGCCCGACGGGATCGGTTGTCTGCAGGCCCGATTGGGCTACTTCAACGAGAGCCAGAACCTCCTCACCCGCTTCTTCTCCCTCGAATACGACCAGTGGTTCGGCGTCGTCCTGCCCGCCGTGGAGAACGCACGCTGCGTGGTGCCGCTCGGCGGGACCTCCAACCACATGCCGGTGCGGGTCTGGCGCGAGATCGGCGGCTGGGACGAGTTCAACGTCACCGAGGACGCCGACCTCGGTGTGCGCCTGGCCCGCCACGGCTACCGCACCCTCATCCTCGATTCGATCACCCTCGAAGAAGCCAATTCGGATGTGGTGAACTGGATTCGGCAGCGCTCCCGCTGGTACAAGGGCTATCTGCAGACCATGCTGGTGCACCTGCGCACCCCGGCGAAGCTGCGGAAAGAGCTGGGCACCAAAGCCTTCCTGCGGTTGATCAACATGACCGGCGGTGTGCCTCTGACGAGCGCGCTCAACGTGATCTTCTGGTTCGCCATGTTCGTCTGGGTGCTGGGCAGACCCGCCGCGATCGCCGTGCTGTTCCCGCCGCTCACCTACTACGTGTGCCTGGTGCTCCTGCTGATCTGCGCGCCGCTGTCCGTGTTCGCCGGGCTCATCGTCACCGCCGCGCTCGGTAAACCGCAGCTGTGGTGGGCGGCGTTGTTGGCGCCGCTGTACTGGATGCTGCAGTCCGTTGCCGCCGTCAAGGCCATCTACCAACTCGTCGCCCGTCCCTCGTTCTGGGAGAAGACCGTTCACGGTCTGTCCCCGTCCGCATGACCTCGTCCCCATTGGGAAGGAATCCGATGCCAACTCTCACCCGCGCATTCGCAGTAGGACTGACCGCTGTCGGCCTCACGCTGCCGATGACGCTCCTTCCCGCCGCGCAGGCGGATCCGGCCAACAAAGTCGTCGCGGGCAACGGCGCCCCCGGGCAGATCCGCTGGGAACAGCTCGGGGTGTCCGAACGGCTGGACCTGCTCGGCGAGAACCAGCCGTTCGACGTGTCGATCCCGGTCCCCGACGGTGTGCGGCCCACGACCCTGACCGGTCAGGCCGGCGCGGTGGTCAACGTGGCCGACGGCCGCGTGGAGGTGCTGGACGGCCGCGACACCATCCTCGGCTCGTTCCCCGTCCCGCGCGAGGCCGAGAGCAGACCGTTCACCGTCAACATCTCCGCTGCGCAGGTCGTCGACGGCAGTGCCACACTGCGTTTCGTGCTGCGCGACCGCGGACCCGTCGGCGACAGCTGCAGCCAGCCGCCGTCGCTGTCGCTGACCCAGCTCGGCAACTCGTTCTCCGGTCCGACGCCGAACCCCAGGACCGTGGCCGACTTCCTGCCCGGCTACCTGGACAAGATCGTGATCCGCGTCGGCGCGAAACCGTCACCGGCCGAACAGCAGGCCGCGCTGACCCTCGTCGCCGAACTGACCGACCTGTACCGGCCGATGCCGGTGCGCATCGACGTCGACACCTCCGAGGCGCCGCTGTCGCCGGCCGCCGCGGGCCGCCGGGTCATCGAGATCGACGAGGGCGGACCGGCCGCGATGACGGTCGAGAAGCCCGGCACCCCGGGCGCGGTGCTGGCGATCCGCGGATCGGGCGACGACCTGGTACGCCAGGTCGACCTGTTCGCCGACCGCAGATACACGCTGGCGCAGTCGAATTCGGCGACCACGCGGTTCGTCGAACCGAACCGCACCGAAGCCACCGACATCAAGACCTTCGCGCAGCTCGGCATGACCGGTGAGGCGTCGGTCCTCGGCACCAGCACGCTCTACGCCGGATTCGACGTCGCGAAGTTCGCGGTGGGCCCGATCACCAACGCCTCGGTGCACCTCAAGGCCCGCTACACCCCCGTCGTCGGCGGTGAGGCCTCGGTCCTGATCCGCTCCGGGTCCACCGTGCTGGCCACCCGCAGGCTCGACGAGTCCGGGGTCCTCGACCTCACCGGCGACATCCCCGCGGAGTCGGTCACCTCCAACATCGGGATGGCGCTGGAACTGCGCTACGTGCCCAGCCACGAATGCGCACCGCTGAACGACCGGATGACCTTCGCCCTCGACCCGCAGTCGACGGTCACCGTCACCCCCGGCTCCCGCAACCGCGGCGGGTTCCCGGTGCTGCCGGTGGCGTTCACCCCCGACTTCGACGTGGCCATCGACACCCCCGGCCACCTGCGCTTCGCCGCACAGGCGATCAACCTCATGGGCCAGCAGACGACCGAGACCCTGCGGCCGCGCCTGACCTCGTTCGACGTCGCGGCGGCCTCGGGCACCGGCCTGCTGGTCGTCGGCGGCGGTAAGGAACTCCTCGATGCGGGGATGACACCGGCGCTGCTGCCCGACGCCCCGAACACCTACTCGATCAACGGATCTCCGCTCACCGAGGTGGATCTGCGCGGCCCGCTGGGTGCGGTGCAAGTGTTCACCCACAACAACCGCACCGTGCTGGCGGTCACCGGAACCGGCGACTGGGCGTTGGTGGACAACACCTTCGACCACATCCGCGGTCTGCCGAACCGGTGGGCCTCGTTGACCGGTGACCTCGTCGCCACCGGTGCGGCCCAGCAGACCGTGAACCTGACCGTCCGCGAGGGCGGTGCGCTGGTCAACGAGTACCCGGGCAACCAGTGGAAGTGGTGGGCCGTGCTGTCCTCGGCCATCGGGGTGGCCGTGGCCATCGCCGCCGTGGCCATCGTGCTGGTGCGACGCCGCCGCCGGGCCCGGTGACCACGACCGCACCGCGGCGCAGCTGGGGCGTCGCACTGTTCGCCGCCCTGAGCGTGCTGTACTTCACCGTCGGTGCGGCTCTGGTGTTGCGGTACAACATGTTCGACCCCGACTCGCCGAGCCGGGTGGCCAACGCCGGCTACGTGCTGATGAGCAGGCAGCCGCACCTGTCGGCGATCGGGTTCGTGTGGAATCCGCTGCCCAGTCTCGTCGAGATCCCGGTTCTCACGCTGAGCGACTGGTGGCCGGTGCTCAAGACCCACGGGCTGGCCGGGGTGGTGCAGAGCGCGCTGTTCATGGCGGGCGCCGCGGTGATGGTGCGCCGCATCGCCCTCGACCGGGGGGTCGGCGCGGGGTGTCGGTGGCTGGCCGTCGCGTGCTTCGCCCTGCACCCGATGATCGTCACCTACGGCGCATCGGGGATGAGCGAGGCCGCCGAGACATTCGCGCTCGTCTGGTGCGCGCGCCACCTCATGCAGTGGGTGTACACGCGCCGCGTCGGGGATCTGGCGTGGGCCGGTATCGCGCTGGGCGTCGGGTATCTGTCGCGCTACGAGGCGGTTCCGGCCGCCTGCGGGGCGGCGCTGCTGGTGGCGGTGGTGGCCTTGCACCGCGCGCCGCGATCGCAGCGGGTGAACTCGGTGATCCTCGCGGTGCTCATCGTGATGTTCCCGTTGGTGTCGGCGTTCTGCATCTGGGCTCTGACCGGCTGGGTGGTCACCGGTGAGCTGTTCGCCACGCTGTCGTCGCAGTACGGCAACGACAGTCAGGTCGCCGCCGCCATGAACCGCGCCAGCCCGCTGGCCGGTGCGGCGTCGGACGACTGGGTGGTGATCGCGGCGCGCCTGCTCGGGATGCAGCCCTTCGCATTGATCGCGGCGGCCGGTGCGGTCGCGGTCGCGGTGCTGCGGCGCAACGCCACCGCGCTGGTCCCGGTCGCGGTCTTCGGACCGGTGCTGGCCTTCGCCGCGTGGGGGCAGTTCTCGTCGACCACGTTCGGCTGGTTCCGGTTCTATCTGCTGGCGATCCCCCTGGTGGTCTGCATCGCGCTGGCGCTGTGGCAGCCGCGGCCGCCGCGCACACCCGCACCCGCCGCCGACGCGATGGCAGGCCGGGCGGGCGCCGCCCTGCTGTGCGCATCGCTGGCGATCGGCATCCCGGTCACGTTGTACGCGATGTCCGATGAGCGAATCGGCAACCAGCAGTTGCAGTTCGGGCTCAAATCGCTGGCCGATCCGCAGCGGTACCCGCCCTCGGAACAGTGGTACCGGCGGCTGATGGTGAACGACCGGGCGCTGGCCGGCTACTTCGACCGCAAACAGCTGCCCGAGGGTGCGGTGCTGATGGACACCTTCAACACCTGGGGGGTGTGGCTGGGGTCGGAGCGGCCCAAGCAGTTCGTCATCACCAGCGACTACGACTTCACCGCGACGCTCAACCGGCCGCGCGACTTCGGCGTGCAGTACATCGTCGCGAGCAACCCCGGCATCAGCAACGCCGATGCGCTCAACGTGCGCTACCCCGACCTGTGGGCCAACGGGGCGGGGCTGGGCACGCTGGTGCATTCGGTGTACGGCGCGACCGGCGACGAACGGTTCCGGGTGTACCGGGTGACCGAACCGCCGGCGCGCCGCACCGACCGCGTCAGCCCAGTTTCCGCAGCCGAGGCTCCAGGTCGCGCTGGAACAGTTCGAGGAAGCGCCGCTGGTCGTGCCCCGGAGCGTGGAACACCAGGTGGTTCAACCCCCAGCCCACGTAATCCTTGACCTTCTCCACCGCCTCGTCAGGATCCGATGCCACGATCCAGCGCTTGGCGACCTGCTCGATCGGCAGCTCGTCGGCGGCCTTCTCCATCTCGATCGGATCGTCGATGCTGTGCTTCTGCTCGGCGGTCAGCGACAGCGGCGCCCAGAACCGCGTGTTCTCCAGCGCCAGTTCGGGATCGGTGTCGTAGGAGATCTTGATCTCGATCATCTTGTCGACGTCGTCGACGTTCTTGCCCGCCGCGTCGGCGCCTTCGGCCACCGCCGGCAGCAGCTTGTCCTTGTAGAGCTCCTCACCCTTACCCGAGGTGCAGATGAAGCCGTCCCCGGCGCGGCCGGCGTACTTGGCCACCACCGGCCCACCCGCGGCGACGTACACCGGCACCCCGCCTTCGGGCACGTCGTAGATCGACGCCCCCTTGGTGCGGTAGTACTCGCCCTCGAAATCCACCCGGTCGCCGAGCCACAGCTCCCGCATCAGCCGCACCGATTCGCGCAACCGGGCGAAGCGTTCCTTGAAATCCGGCCAGTCGCCCTCGTAGCCGGTGGCGATCTCGTTGAGCGCCTCACCGGTCCCCACCCCGAGGAAGATCCGGTTCGGGTACAGACACGCCATCGTCGCGAACGCCTGCGCGATCACCGCCGGGTTGTACCGGAACGTCGGCGTCAGCACCGAGGTCCCCAACTGCAGGCGTTTGGTGCGCTCCCCCACCGCGGTCATCCACGCCAGCGAGAACGGCGCATGCCCGCCCTCATGACGCCACGGCTGGAAGTGGTCACTGACCGTCGCACTGTCCATCCCGTGCTCTTCGGCCGCCACCGCGAGCTCCACCAGTTCCCGCGGCGCGAACTGCTCCGCCGACGCCTTGTATCCGAGTTTGAGTTCAGCCACGATCTCGTTTCTACTCCTCTGCCTACACTCGCGGCATGCCAGCAGCGCTGACGGCCGTCACCGACCGTGTCCACCTCGCCCAGACCGACCTGGTGAACTGGACGGTGGTGGCCGACGACCGTGGGGTCGTGCTGATCGACACCGGGTTCCCCGGCCACCGCGACGATGTGGTGGATTCGTTGCGCCGCTTGGGTTTCGGGCTGGGTGATGTGCGGGCGATCCTGTTGACCCACGCGCACGTCGACCACTTCGGTTCGGCGATCTGGTTCGCCGCCCACCACGGCATCCCCGTCTACGCCCACGCCGACGAGGTCGGGCACGCCCGTCGGGAGTACCTCGAGCAGGTGTCCCCGGTCGAGGTCGCGAAACACGTGTGGCAGCCGCGGTGGCTGAAGTGGACGGTGACGATCAGCCGCAAGGGCGGTCTGACGCGCGGCGGAATCCCGACTGCCGCGGCGCTCACCGACGAAGTCGCCGCGACGCTGCCGGGTACCCCGCGGGCGATCCCGAGCCCCGGCCACACCGGCGGGCACTGCTCGTATCTGGTCGACGGCGTCCTGGTCGGCGGCGACGCACTGGTGACCGGTCACCCGCTGCTCGCCGACACCCGCCCGCAGCTGCTGCCGGAGGTGTTCAACCACGATCAGGCCCGCTGTGTGCAGACCCTGGACGCGCTCGCGCTCGTCGACGCCGAGACCCTGTTGCCGGGGCACGGACCGTTGTGGCGCGGACCGATCCGCGATGCCGCGCTGGCGGCGGCCCGTCAGCTCAGGACGCGGTAGCCGAGCAGGAACACCGCGGTCAGGCACAGCCCGCACGCGACGACGAGGGTGGGCATCAGGATCACCTGATCGAGTTCGTCGGGGTCGAGCGCATCGCGGTGCACAGGCCCGAACACTCGCCTGGCGAGCTTCGTCTCCCGGAACCGGCGGGTGAGCCGGCCGAGCGGATGCCGGTCGGCGCGGCGGCCGACGAACCCCCGCAGCGACACCCCGGCCGCGGCGATGACGCCCGCGGTCAGCAGGATCAGCCACCCCACGGTCGCCTGTGACATTTGCGCCAGCTTACAAACCGAGGTGCTCCCGCAGGTGCTTGACGAAGGCGACGGGATAGACCTCGCCTTCGGCGGGCAGGGGTTCGGGTAGCCGGCGGTAGCCGGTCGCGAGGTAGAGGGCTTCGGCTTCGGGTTGGCGGTCGCCCGTCGTCAGGTAGATCCGGCCGTAGCCGCGCGCGGCGATCTCGGTCTCCAACGCGGTCAGCAGCGCGCGGGCGTAGCCGCGGCGCCGGTGTCCGCTGTCGGTCCAGATGCGTTTCAGCTCAGCGGTTTCGGCATCGAAACGGCGGAACGCGCCACCGGTGACGGGAGTCTCGCCGAGCAGGCCGATCAGCATGGCGCCGTCCGGCCCGGCGAACTCCTCGGCCGGATAGCGACGCAACCACGCCAGGACCGCCTCGGCGCGCCCGTCGTACCGGTCGGCGTATTCGACCGCGAGTTCAGCCAACAGCGGTTCGGCCCGCGGATCGGTTTGCGTCACGGTCACGAACCGCACGTCGTCAGTCATCGGCACGCTCATCACCCCACTGAACACGTCGCACGCCGCAGTGCATTCCTTGGCCCACTGTTCGAGGCGGACGAATGCTCTTCCGATCAAAACTTGACACCTGTAAAGTTCGCGGCATGGACAACATCAGCGGCAAGACGATCGCGATCACCGGCGCCGCCCGCGGGATCGGTTACGCCACCGCCAAGGCACTACTGGCACGGGGCGCCCGCGTCGTGATCGGCGACCGCGACGTGGCGCTGCAGGAGTCGGCGGTCGCCCAGCTGACCAAGCTGGGGCCGGTCTCGGGGTATCCGCTCGACGTCACCGACCGAGAGTCGTTCGCCACGTTCCTCGACAAGGCCCGCACCGACGGCGGCGGGCACATCGACGTGCTGATCAACAACGCGGGCGTGATGCCGATCGGACCGTTCCTCGACCAGTCCGAACAGGCGATCCGGTCGTCGATCGAGGTGAACCTCTACGGCGTGATCACCGGCTGCCAGCTGGCACTGCCGGACATGATCGCCCGTCGGCGCGGGCACATCATCAACATCGCTTCGCTGTCCGGGCTGATCCCGGTCCCGGGCCAGGTGGTCTACGTCGGCGCCAAGTTCGGTGTGGTCGGGCTGTCGGCGGCGCTGGCCGACGAGGTCGCCCCGCACGGTGTGCACGTATCGGTGGTGATGCCGCCGTTCACCAAGACCGAGCTGATCTCGGGGACCAAGGAATCCGGGGCGATCAAGCCGGTGGAACCGGAGGAGATCGCGGCGGCGGTGGTCAAGACGCTGTACAAGCCGAAGACACACGTGTCGGTGCCGCCGGCTCTGCGGTTCACCGCGCAGGCCGCCCAGTTGCTCGGTCCGCGGGGCCGGCGCTGGCTGAACGGCAAGCTCGGACTGGACACGGTGTTCCTCGAATTCGACGCCGCCGAGCGCAAGAGCTACGAGGACCGCGCGCGGGCGGCGCTGGGCGTGGTCGAGGGCGACACGAAGGAGTAGGGCTCGTCGAACGTGCACTCACTGCGAAAAACGGGGCTGATTTTCGCAGTGGGCGCACGTTCGGCGCGGGCAACCCCGTATGGCCCCTCGCGAGCCTGAAGTGGCGCAGCAAAAGTGCGAGAACGGGCCTGCGTAGCTTCGGTCGCGCTACGCGAAATGGGGCGTCGCATCCCCCGCGCGGTAGGCCTCGACCGCCTCGAGATTCTCCAGCAGCGACTCCGCGGAGAACATGTAGTCGACCCCGTCGGGAGCCGCCCCGACCAGGATGACGTGCCACTGTTCATCCTCAGTCAGCCAGATCCGCGTCACCGTCTCGACGGTCTCGTCGTCGGTGTCGAACAGCGACGGCGGGAAGTACCACGTCACCATCTCGTCGTTCGAGTTGTCGACGTCGAACTCCCAACCGCGGGACGTGATCACGTCGTCGACGAGCAGACCGTCGTCTTCGGCCCCCGGCGCCCAGCGCGGTCCGCGCGCGGCCAACCGCTTTCGCCTGCGCGCCTTCTTGGCCTCGGATTTGCGCGACACTCAGCTCAACGCCCGGTCGAGGTCGGCGATCAGGTCGTCGGTGCCCTCGAGCCCGACGGAGATCCGCACCACGCCGTCGCCCAGGCCGATCGCCGCCCGCCCCTCCGGCCCCATCGCGCGGTGCGTCGTGGTCGCGGGGTGGGTGATCAGCGACTTGGCGTCGCCGAGGTTGTTGGAGATGTCGATGACCTGCAGCTTGTCCAGCACCTCGAACGCCCGCTCCTTACCGCCGGACAGTTCGAACGTCACCACCGTGCCGCCGCCGCGCATCTGCCGCTTGGCCAGGTCGTGCTGCGGATGTGACTGCAGGAACGGGTATTTCACCCATCTCACCGACGACTGCTCCTCGAGGAACTCCGCGATCCGTTGGGCCGACCGGTTCGAGTAGTCGACGCGCACCGCCATCGTCTCCAGCCCCTTGAGCAGCGTCCACGCGTTGAACGCGCTGAGCGCCGGGCCGGTGTGGCGCATCAGCTTTTGCACCGGACCGTCGATGTACTCCTTCGAGCCGAGGATTGCCCCGCCGAGCACACGGCCCTGACCGTCGATGTGCTTGGTGCCCGAATACACGACGACGTCCGCGCCGAGCGGCAGCCCTTGCTGCAGCAGCGGGGTCGCGAAGACGTTGTCCAGCACCACCTTTGCGCCCGCGGCGTGGGCCATGTCGCAGACCGCGGCGATGTCGACCAGCGACTGCATCGGATTCGACGGCGTCTCGAAGAAGACCGCCTGCGTGGGTACCGACAGCGCCTCCTCCCACTGGGAGAGGTCGTCGCCGTCGACGAACACGGTCTCCACCCCCCACCGGGGCAGGATCTCGTTGCACACCACGAAACACGATCCGAACAGCGACCGCGCCGCGACCAACCGGTCCCCGGCGCCGAGCAGCGCGCCCAGCGAGGTGAACACCGCCGCCATCCCCGTCGCCGTCGCGAAGCAGGCCTCGGCGCCCTCGATCAGCCGCAGCCGCTCCTCGAACATCGAGATCGTCGGGTTGCCGTAGCGCGAGTACACATACCGGTCGATCTCGCCGGTGAACGCCTTCTCCGCCTCGGCGGCCGAGGCGTACACGTAACCCGAGGTGAGGTACATGGCCTCGGCCGTCTCCTCGAACCCCGAGCGCAGCAGACCCCCGCGCACCCCGATCGTGGCCTGGCTGACCCCGTCGGGCAGTTCGGCCGGCCGGCGAACCGAAGGGATCTCGTCGCTCATGACTGCTTCCAGGGCAGGCCGACGGCCTTCCAGCCGCTGCCGCCGCGATGCTTCGACTCGTCGAGGTGGCCCTCGAACCCGTCGAGGATGTTGTAGGAGGGGCCGATACCCGCCGCGGTCGCGGCCTCGGCGGCGCCGATCGACCGGTTGCCGGAGCGGCACAGGAACGCCACCGGACGCTCACCGGGTGTGATGCCCGCGGCCTTCAACTCCTCGACAAAACCGTCGTTGTGGCTGCCGTCGGTGCGGTTCCACTCGATGAACACGACGTCGCGGGACAGCGGGGCCAGATCGGGCACGCCGACGAAGCGCCACTCGGCGTCGGTACGACAGTCCACCAGTACTGCATCGGGGTTGTCGTCGAGCAGCCGCCAGGCCTCCTCCGGTGTGATGTCTCCCGCGTAACTCACGGCCGTGAGTGTCCCACACCTAGCTGGACGCGGTCGAACACACCTTCCAGGCCCCGTCCTCCTGGACGAAGGTCGTCGGCACGCCGAACTTGTCGTCCTCGGTGTTCTCGAAGTGGTAGGTGACCGTGGCGGTGGCGCGGTCGCCGTCGACGGACACATCGCTCACCCCGTCGATGTACCTGGCACCGTGTTCGACCTTCGAATCCCGTTGCTGCCGAAGCACTTCGGCCTCTGTGCCGTGTTCGGCTCGGCAGGTGTAGGCGGTGAAATCCGGGTAGCTCTCCCGTTGCAGCGCGTCGTTCTGGGCCACCGCGGCCTGGCCGATGAGCTGTTCGGGCGTGGGGTCGTCACCCTCGACGAGGTTGACCAGCCAGATACCGATCACGACGAGGACAATGATGACGAGCGCCAGCAGGAACGGCGTCGCGGTGGGCCGGTCGGCGTCGGAGTCAGCCACCGGTCACCACAGCCTGCGCAGCGCCGCGCCGACCCGGCGCGCCCGGTCGCGCGCGATGATCACATCCGGCGCAGTCGCCAGCGCCACCCCGAGCCTGCGCCTGCCGTCGGTCTCGTCCGGGCGGCCGAACAACCGCACGTCGCTCTCCTGGGTGGCCAGCGCCTCGGCGATCACCGCGGCGATCTCGGCACCCGACGGTTGCGCCACCGACGTCTCGGCGCCGGCGTACCGGACCTCGGCCGCACCGGGGGAGATCATGATCGTGTCGACGGTGAGGCCGAGGATCGCGCGGGCGTGCAGTTCGAACTGGGACAGCCGCTGCGATCGCAGCGTCACCAGGCCGGTGTCCTGCGGCCGGGCCCGCACGTCGGAGAAGTACACCTCGTCGCCGCGGACCAGCAGTTCGACCGCGAACACCCCGCGCCCGCCCAACGAGTTCACGATGCGCGCGGCGATCGACTTCGCCGCGTCCAGCGCGGCGGGCGTCATCTGCTGGGGCTGCCAGCACTCCAGCGCGTCACCGTCGCCCGGCCGGTGCCCGATCGGTTCGCTGAAGGTCAGCGTGGGGCCGGTGGCACCGGTGCTGCGCACCGTCAGCAGCGTGACCTCGAAATCCACCTCGACGACGGTCTCGGCCATCACCCGGTTGTGGGTGATTCGGCCCGCGGCGACGGCGCGCCGCCAGGCCGGTTCGACGTCCTCGTCGCGCAGCAGCACCGACTGTCCCTCGCCGGGGGCGCCGGAGATCGGTTTCACGACGAGCGGGAACCCGGCGTGCTGGGCCACGACGCCCAGTTCCTCGGCGGAGCCGGCGAACCAGAACGGTGCGGTCGGCAGCCCGAGTTCGTCGGAGGCCAGCCGCCGCATCCCTTCGCGGTCCTGTCCGAGCCGGATGCCGCGCGGGGTGGGGAACACGTCGACGTCGTCGCGTTCGGCGATCCCGATCAGCGCGTCGGCGGCGATCGCACCGGACTGCGCGACGACGTAGCGCGGCTTCTCCCGCTCGATCAGCGCGGTGACGGCCTCGGTGTCGGTCAGCTCCACCACGTCCGACCGGTCGGCCACGCCGTGCGCGGGCGCGTCGGCGTAATGGTCGACGGCCACCACCACCGCGCCGAGCCGCTGGAAGGCCAGCGCGAGTTCGCGGCTGGACTCCCCGCCGCCGAGCAGCAGCACCGTGCTCCTGGTTCCGGCCGGGGTCACCGCGACTTCGGGGTCGGTTGGTTCAGTCATCGTCCGCCAGCCTGCCAGATGGTCAACCCACGAGGTGGTCGATGTAGCACCACCGCCACGACTCCCCCGGTTCGGCCGAGCGCATGACGGGGTGGCCGGTCCGGCGGAAGTGTTCGGTGGCGTGCTGGTGCGGGCTGGAATCACAGCATCCGAGGTGTCCGCACACCAGGCACACCCGCAGGTGCGCCCACGTCTCCTCGCCGAGTTCGGCGCAGCCCTCGCAGCGGCCGGGAGTTCTCGGCTCCGGTAAGACGTTAGGGGCCTCGGATGCGGCCAGGTGCTCACACGTGGCAGGCGCCGCCGGATCCTGCGCCCGCCGGGTGGCTCGACGTGCTCTGCTGCGCATGGTGACCGAGGATACGGATGCGATGAGGGAAGGAGGACTCCCGAGGTGAGTGCCTCACTGCTGGCCGTCCTGGTCGCCGCGGTGTTATTGGCCGCCGTGGCCCGCCGCGCCGACCTGTCGGCGCCGCTGCTGCTCGTGGTCGCCGGACTGGCCGCGGGGCTGATCCCCGGCATGCCCGACATCCAGCTCGAACCCGACCTGGTGCTCTACGTGGTGCTGCCGCCGCTGCTGTGGTCGGCCGGGCTGGAGAGCAGCTACGTGGCATTGCGGCGCAACGTCAGCGCGATCGGGATGCTCGCGGTCGGGCTGCCGCTGGCGACGACGTTCGCGGTCGGGGTCGTGGCGTACTGGGCGGTGCCCGAGCTCACCGTCGCGGCCGCGCTGACGCTGGGCGCGATCGTCGCGCCGCCGGATGCCGTGTCCGCGACCGCCGTCGGCCGCAGGCTCGGGCTGCCCCGCCGGCTGATGACGCTGCTCGGCGGCGAGAGCCTGCTCAACGACGCGACCGCGCTGACCGCCTACAAGGTGGCGCTTGGCCTCGCGATCGGCGGCACCGCGAGTTGGACCGGCGGGCTGACGACGTTCGCTCTGGCCGCGGTCGGCGGCGTCGTGGTGGGCGGTGTGCTCGGCGCGTTGATCGTCTATGTGCGATCGCGGCTGCGGGACCCGATCGTCGAGAGCGCGCTGGGTCTCATCGCACCGTTCGGGATCTACCTGATCGCCGAGGAGGCGCACGGCTCAGGGGTGATCGCGGTGGTGGTCGCGGCGCTGATCCTCGGACAGCACTCGACGCAGGCGAGCTACGCGACCCGGTTGCAGGACAACGCGGTGTGGAAGGCGGTGCAGTTGCTGCTGGAGTCGTTCGCGTTCCTGCTGATCGGCCTGCAGCTGCCGCAGATCGTCTCGGAGCTCGCCGGGATCTCGGCGATGGTGCTGTTGGTGTCGTCGCTGGCGGTGCTCGCCACGGTCATCGGGGTGCGGATCCTGTGGGTGTACCTGTTCGCCTACCTGCCGCGGGCGCTGTCCCCCGGACTGCGCGACCGAGAACCCCGGCCCCGCCCCGCGCAGGTGTTCGTGGTGGCGTGGGCGGGGATGCGCGGTGTGGTGTCGCTGGCGGCGGCGTTCGGCGTGCCCGCGACGACGCTGACCGGTGCGGAGTTCCCGGGCCGTCCGCAGCTGCTGTTCCTCACCTTCGTCGTCGTGGTCGGCACCCTGCTGCTACACGGTCTGACGCTGCCGTGGCTGATCCGCACCCTGCACGTACAGGGCGACGAGGCCCACACCGATGCGGTGGCCGCGGCCGCCGCCCAGGACCGGGCGGCCAGGGCGGCCGCCGAACGCCTCGACCAAGTGCTCGCCGAACAGCGCGACGGCGGCGGCCTCGACGACGTGCACGAGCGCGCGGCGGAGGTGCTGCGCGGGTGGAACACCCGACGACGGAATTCTGCGTGGGAGCAGTTGGGCCGCGACGAGGACGACATCGGCGAGAGCCCGGCCGCGGCGTTCCGGCGGCTGCGGCTGGAGATGCTGGCCGCCGAACGCGCGACGCTGATCGCCGAACGCGACAGCGGACGCATCGACGACGAGGTGCTGCGGTCGGTGCTCTACGGCCTCGACCTCGAGGAGGCGACGCTCAACCGGCGCTAGTCGCCGAGGTCGTTGCGGAACGCGGCCATGGCGTCGAGCAGCGCGGCGAAGGCCCGATGCGCGACGGCGAGGTCGGCATCGGGTAGCTCGGCCATCGCCCTGGAGGTGTGCTCGGCCAGCGGGGCGAAGAACTGACCCGCCACGCCCATCCCGTGCTCGGCGACCCGCAGGATCACCTTGCGCCGGTCGGCGGGATCGGATTCGCGCCGCACGTGTCCGGAGGCGATCATCCGCTCGACGAGGTAGGTGATCGCCGCCCCCGACATGCCCATCTGCCTGCGCAGTTCGCCCGCGGTGAGTGGCCGGCCCGCCGTCTCGGCGACCGTGATGTGCAGCAGGGCGCGAAAATCGTTGGCGGTCAGTGCATGCTGCGCGGCGAAGACCCGTCCGATGTGTTCGGACTCGGCCGACAGCGCCCGGATGTCCGCGGCGATCTGCGCTTCGAGCGCGGCGCGGTCGGCGTCAGCCATCCGAACGAGGATAGTTCGGCTAGATGTTAAGTTTCTGAAATATCGGGAATAGGAGAGGGCATGTCGGGTCGTTTCTCCTGGATCGTTGCGTTGCTGGTGGTCCTCGTCGGCGGGGGCCTGATGGGCGTCCTCGGTGGCGGCGAGTCGAGTTCGCAGTCACCGGTGTCGGTCCCCAGCGACGCCGAATCGGCCCAGGTCAACGCGCTGCGCGGCGAGTTCCCTGGCGGTGATGAGGCTCCGGCGATCCTCGTCGTCACCCGCACCGACGGCGCCACGCTCTCCCCTGCTGACGTCGAGGCCACCGAGGCCGCCCGCCAGCGCATGCTCGACGCCGCCCAGAGCACCCCGGCGGGCCCGCCCGTCGTGGTCTCCGAGGACGCCAAAGCCGCGATCGCCACCGTCCCGCTGGCCGCCGACCTGTCCGGTTTCGACCTCAACGACGCGGTCAAACAGGTCCGCGACTCCGCCAAAGACGGGCTGCCCGGCGACCTGAAGGCCGAGGTGACCGGCGGACCGGCGTTCGGCGCCGACATCGCGAACTCGTTCTCCGGCGCCAACTTCACCCTGCTCGCCGTGACGGCCGCCGTGGTCGCCTTGCTGCTGATCGTCACCTACCGCTCACCCGTGCTGTTCCTGGTGCCGCTGGCGGTGATCGGGTTCGCCGATCGGGTGGCCGCCGTGGTGGGCAGCGCGATCGCCGAGGCGGTCGGGATGACGCCCGACGGCTCCACCTCCGGCATCACCAGCGTGCTGGTGTTCGGTGCGGGCACCAACTACGCGCTGCTGCTGATCTCGCGCTACCGCGAGGAACTGACCCGCAATGGCGACCACAAGGCGGCGCTGAGCGTCGCGGTGCGCGCCGCGGGCCCGGCGATCCTGGCCAGCAACGCCACCGTGGTGCTGGCACTGCTCACGCTGGTGTTCGCCTCAGCGCCGAGCACCCGCAGCCTGGGTGTGCAGGCCGCGTCCGGTCTGGTGGTCGCCGCGGTGTTCGTGCTGCTGGTACTGCCCGCGCTGCTGCGCCTGTTCGGCAAGAAGCTGTTCTGGCCGCTGATCCCGAAGGAGGGCGCCGCACCGCTGACCGACAGCGGGATCTGGCACCGCATCGCCGCCTCGGTCGCCCGTCGTCCGGTGCGGGTGGCGGTACCGACGATCGGCGCACTGGTGCTGCTGTGCACCGGTCTGCTGTTCACCCCGATCGGGTTGACGCAGACCGAACAGTTCCGGGTGCAGGCCGAGTCGGTGACCGGGTACGAGACGCTGGCCGACCACTTCCCGAGCGGGCTGACCGACCCGACCCGTGTCATCGGGGCCTCCGACAAGACCGCCGAACTGCAGAAGGCGATCACCGACACCGACGGTGTGGTGTCGGCGAACCCGGCGGGCACCTCGCCGACCGGGCTGACGCAGTGGTCGGTGGTGCTGTCGGCCGAACCCGCCTCCGAGGAGGCGTTCTCGACCGTCGACGCGCTGCGCGAGAACGTGCGCACCGTGGACTCCTCGGCGCTGGTCGGCGGATCCGACGCGCAGGCCCGTGACGTCAGCACCGCCGCCGGACGTGACCGCATGGTCGTCATCCCGGCCATCCTCGCCGTCGTCCTGGTGGTGCTGTACGTGCTGCTGCGGTCGGCGCTCGCGCCGCTGATCCTGGTGGGGGTGACGGTGCTCAGCGCGCTGGCGGCGCTGGGTCTCGGCGGTTGGGCCAGCGTGCACCTGTTCGGCTTCCCCGCACTGGACGACACGACGCCGCTGTTCGCGTTCCTGTTCCTGGTCGCGCTCGGGGTGGACTACACGATCTTCCTGGTCACCCGGGCCCGTGAGGAGACACCGGAGTACGGCACCCGGCTGGGCATCGTGCGCGCGGTGTCGGCGACCGGCGCCGTCATCACCAGCGCGGGCATCGTGCTGGCCGCGGTGTTCTGCGTGCTCGGCGTGCTGCCGCTGATCGTGCTCACCCAGCTGGGCATCATCGTCGGCCTCGGCATCCTGTTGGACACGTTCCTGGTGCGCACGGTCATCATCCCGGCCCTGTTCACGCTGATCGGTCCGAAGATCTGGTGGCCTGCGCTGCGCGCGAAGCCGTAGATCTTCCGCCGAGACTGCTGCCAGATCGCGTTCGCGCGCGATTTCGCGATCTCACCGCAGTTTCGGCGATGCGCGAGCCGCGCCGACAGGCGTACGTTCGGTTGGCATGACGTCCGAGGCCCCCGCCCTCCCCCCTCTGCATATGCGCCGCAACGGGTTCGACCCGACCCCCGCGCTGCGCGAGATCCGGGAGTCCACCGGTGTCCGCATGGTCAAGAACGCGTTCGACATGGACGTCTTCCTGGTCACGCGCCACGAGGACGTCAAGGCCGTACTCGCCGACCACGAACGGTTCTCGAACACCCGCCCGCCCGGGTTCGTCGGCGCGGCCGGTCCGATCACCGACGCCGAGCAGGCCAGGGCCCAGGCGGGCAACCTGCTGGCCAACGATCCGCCCGAACACCAGCGGCTGCGGCGGATGCTCACCTCGGAGTTCACGCTGCGCCGCATCAACCGGCTCGAACCCCGCATCGTCGCGATCGTCGACGAGCACCTCGACGCACTCGAAAAGAGCGGGCCGCCAACGGATCTGGTCAACGGGTTCGCGCTGCCCATCCCGTCGCTGGTGATCTGCGAACTGCTCGGTGTGCCGTACGCCGACCGAGAAGATTTCCAGCGGCGCAGCGCCCGTCAACTCGACTTCTCGCTGCCGATCCCCGAGCGCATGGAGATGGTGCGTCAGAGCCGCGACTACATGGACACGCTGGTGCAGCGGGCGCGCCGCACCCCGGGTGACGACATCCTCGGCATGCTGGTGCGCGACCACGGCGACGAGCTGACCGACGACGAACTGGCGGGCATCGCGGGTCTGCTGCTGCTCGCCGGGCACGAGACGACGTCGAACATGCTCGGCCTCGGCGTGCTGGCCCTGCTGCGCCACCCCGATCAGCTCGCAACGGTGCGCGACGATCCCGCCGCCGTGGCCCCCGCGGTCGAGGAACTGCTGCGCTGGCTGTCGATCGTGCACAGCGGGATCCCGCGGATCACCACCACCGAGGTGGAGATCGCCGGGGTGACGATCCCCGCGGAACGGCTGGTGTTCGTCTCGCTGCCGTCGGCCAACCGCGACCCCGACTTCATCGCCGACCCCGACGTCCTCGACATCCGCCGCGGCGCCCCCGGTCACCTCGCGTTCGGGCACGGCGTGCACCACTGCCTCGGGGCCCCGCTGGCCCGCATGGAGTTGCGGATCGCGTTACCCGCGCTGCTGCGCCGGTTCCCCACCCTGGAGCTGGCCGAACCGTTCGAGGATGTCTCGTTCCGGTCGTTTCACTTCATCTACGGGCTACGGTCACTGCTGGTGGGATGGTGAGGACGCGATGAGGATCGACGTGGACCGCGACGCCTGCATCAGCGCGGGGAACTGCGTGATGAGCGCACCGGAGGTGTTCGACCAGGACGACGACGGCATCGTCGTGCTGTTGGCCGATCCGGTGCCCGACGGCGAGCAGGACCACGCCCGCGAGGCGGTCAGATTGTGTCCGGCGCAGGCGCTGAAGGTGGCACCAGACCCACCGTCCGGGTGAGCAGAAGCACGCTGATCACCAGCACCCAGGCCGGGAACGCCAGCACCAGCCACATGCTGACCTCGGCGGCGACCATGAGTGCCAGCGCGACGAGATAGGTGCCGTAGACCAGCGGCCGCGGCATCAGCCCGGTGCGCAACCAGATCGTGCCCAGCGACAGCATGAACACCGACGCCATCCGCAAGGCGTAGGTCTTCGACGCGGCCAGCAACACCATTTGCCCGAACGTCGCCACGTCCGAGCGGGCCGCCGAGGCGTTGATGTGCTCGCCCATCGCCTCCAGCCCGGCACCGACGCCGGACGCGACGAACATCGTCGCGAGGAACAGCAGCCCACTGCCGAGGAATACGGTCGCGAAGAAGCGGTCCTCGTAGGCGCCGAAACCGTCCCGGATCACGCCGATGAACCACAGGAACGCGATGCCCGCGAACGGCATGAGCATCGCCGCCACCCGCAACCGGTGACTGCCGCCGTCGAGCCACTGGGATCCTGGTTCGGCACCCTCGGACAGGGACAGGCGGATGAGGATCAGCGCCGCGCCGAACAGCAGCGCGAACACGACGCCTGCCAGCGCTGCGGCCCGCGGTGTCGACATCCGGTGCGGTTGAGGTCCGGCCACGCGGTCATCGTCGCACCGACTCAGGGTTGGCCGGGCAGCAACCGGATCATCAGGCCGTTCGCCTCGGCGAGCAGTTTCTCGTCGGCGTCCCGCAGTTCGGCGTTCACGAACGCCTTGCGGCCCTCGGCCTCGCGCAGCCACCCGCGGGCGGTCAGCACGGTGTCGATCGGCGTCACGGCGCGGTACTCGACATGCAGGAACGCGGTGCGGCTGATGGGGCGGCCGGTCGCGTGGATCACCATGCCGAACATCGAGTCGAACAGCAGCGGCAGCACCCCGCCGTGCACCGCGGAGTTGCCGCCCACGTGGTAGCGGCTGAACGTGACCTCGAGTTCGACGCCGTCCGCCTCGAACCTGGTGACCAGCCACGGTGGCATGAGCAGGCTGCCCGCACCGGGCAGCGTCGGCACCCGGTTGGCCGGTCCGACCCCCTCGCCGGCGCGGTGCGGTTCGAGCAGTGCGATGAGTTCCTCGACACGGTCGGCCGCCGCGTCCCAGGTGTCCGGCTCCGGATTCGCCGAGACGGCGAGGTCCTGCGCCTTGCGCATCGCGGTCAGGAACCTCTCGAAGCCCGGTCCGGGTTCGGCGGCCTCGAACACCGGGAACCCGCCGTGCTTGTTGTACTCCGGGTCGGTGCGCCGCGGATCCAGCCCGTAGTCGGCGCTCACGAAGTGGCCAGGATGTCGCGCCGCACGATCGTCTGATCGCGCCCCGGACCCACGCCGATGCACGAGACATGCGCTCCGGCAAGCTCTTCCAACCGCAGCACGTAGTCACGCGCGCGGGCGGGCAGCTCGTCGAAGGTGCGGCACGCGCTGATGTCCTCCCACCAGCCGGGCAGTTCCTCGTAGACCGGTTCGGCGCGGGCGATGTCGCTCTGGGTCATCGGCATATCGTCGGTGCGCTTGCCGTCGATGGTGTAGCCGACGCAGACCGGCACGGTCTCCAGGCTGGACAGCACGTCGAGTTTGGTCAGGAAGTAGTCGGTGATGCCGTTGACGCGGGTGGCGTACCGCGCGATCACCGCGTCGAACCAGCCGCAGCGGCGGGCGCGGCCGGTGGTCACACCGACCTCACCACCGGTCTTGGCGAGATAGGCGCCGTGCTCGTCGAACAGCTCGGTCGGGAACGGACCGGAGCCGACGCGGGTCGTGTAGGCCTTGAGGATGCCGAGGACCGTGGTGATGCGGGTGGGCCCGATGCCGGATCCGACGGCCGCGCCACCCGCGGTCGGGTTCGACGAGGTGACGAACGGATAGGTGCCGTGGTCCACGTCGAGCAGCGTGCCCTGCGACCCCTCCAGCAGAACCGTCTCGCCGTTCTCGAGCGCGGCGTTGAGCAGCAACCGGGCGTCGGCGATGCGGTGTTTGAACCCCTCGGCCTGCTCGAGCAGGTTGTCGACCACCTCGTCGGCGTCGAGCGCCTTGCGGTTGTAGATCTTGACCAGCACCTGGTTCTTGAACTCCAGCGCGGCCTCGATCTTCTCCGCCAGCTGCGCCGGGTCGAGCACGTCGGCCACCCGGATGCCGATGCGGGCGATCTTGTCCTGGTAGCAGGGGCCGATCCCGCGGCCGGTGGTGCCGATCTTCTTGCTGCCCGCCCACCGCTCGACGACCTTGTCGATCGCGACGTGGTACGGCATCAGCAGGTGCGCATCGGCCGAGATCAGCAGGCGTTCGGTGTCGACGCCGCGGTCCTCGAGGCCCTTGAGCTCGGTCAGCAGCACCCCGGGATCGACGACGACGCCGTTGCCGATGACGTTGGTGACGCCGGGGGTGAGGATGCCCGATGGGATGAGGTGCAGGGCGAAGTTCTCGCCGGTCGGGAGCACGACGGTGTGGCCGGCGTTGTTGCCGCCCTGGTACCGAACGACCCATTGCACGCGGCCGCCGAGTAGATCGGTGGCCTTTCCTTTGCCCTCGTCACCCCACTGGGCTCCGATGAGCACGATTGCCGGCATGGCTTAATCTCCCGCTTGAATTGTGGTGCAGCCGGTGACACACCCTATCCCAGCAGGTCGGGAGGAGTTGTTTTGAGTGCCAGAGACGGGTCCGCAGACGTGGTGGTCCTCCGGTTCGGGGACCGCCGCATCCCGCGCGCCCTGACCGGTCTGGACACCGTCGAGGTGACGGGGACGGCCGATGTCGACGCGGCGTCGGCCGGTGCGCGCCGGCTCGTCGTCGTGGGCGCCGACGCCGACCTGGCAACCGTGCTGACCCGGCTGATGCGCACCGAACGGCTCGGCGTCGAGCTGGCCGCCGCGCGGGGGCTGTTCGCGGCGCGCACCGCGTTGTCGGGGACGGCGCGGCGGGTGCCGCTGATCCGCGACGACGCCGGGATCGCGATCGTGGGATCCGCGGAGTGGCGGGGCGCACCGCTGCTCGGTGAGGCCATCGTCGACGACACGACGCTGTTCACCGGGGAGGCCGCGGGGGTGCGCATCGAGCCGACCGACGAGATGCCGGGGCTGCGCGCGGCGGTGCTCACGGGGCGGGGCCGCCCGCACCGCTGGGTGGCGGGGCGCGCCGCGCAGTTGGGGACGACGGGCGCGCGGGTGGTCCGCGACGGGGTGGAGGGCCCGCGCGAGGTGAAACGGTCGACGTTCTACCGCCACACCGAGGGGTGGTTGCGGGTCAGCTGATGTCGTCTACATCGCCTCGAGGTAGCGGGCGACCTCCCAGTCGGTGACCGCCACCGCCTGCGCCGCGATCTCGGCGCGCTTCATCTGCACGTAGTGGTCGACGAAGTCGTCGCCGAACCACTCTCTGGCGATCGCACTGTCGGCCAACAGGTTTACCGCCTCGGTGAGGGTGGTCGGCAGCGCGGGCACCTGACCGGCCGGCTGGCCGTAGACATCGGTGGCCGACATGTCGCCGGGATCGGTCTCGTTGAGCAGTCCGTGCAGTCCGCCCGCGAGCGCGGCGGCGGTGACCAGATACGGGTTGGCGTCGCCGCCGGGCTGACGGTGCTCGACGCGGGTGCCGTGTTCACCCTCACGGATGACGCGCAGCCCCACCGACCGGTTCTCGATGCCCCACGTGGCGGTGGTCCCGGCCCACGAGTACGGCACGTAGCGGCGGTAGGAGTTCGGGGTGGGCGCCATCAGCGCGGTGAACTCCCGCATGGTGTGCAGGATCCCGCCGGCGAAGTGGCGCATCGCGGTGGACAGCTGGTCTGGGGCATTCTCGTCGTAGAACACGCCGCCTCCGGTGAGGTCGCGCAGGCTCAGGTGCGCGTGGCAGCTGTTGCCCGCCCAACCGGTCACCGGTTTCGCCATGAACGTCGCGAGCAGATCGTTCTGCGCGGCCACCTCCTTGACCGCCGACTTGAACAGGAACGCGTCGTCGGCGGCTTTCAGGCTGTGCCCGTAGCGCAGCGTGATCTCGAACTGGCCGGGGCCGGTCTCGGGATTGCACGCCTCGACCGGCAGACCGTAATCGAGCATGTGGCGGCGGATCAGCGCGCCGATGTCCTCCTGCAGCGAACCCATCACGACGCCGTAGGTGCTCGGCGCCTCCTGCAGCGGCACGAGTTCGTCAGCGCGTTTGTGGTGGGTGGTGCCCGCCTTCTCGCGCAGCAGGTAGAACTCCAACTCCAGTGCGCTGAGCGGTTCGTAGCCCATCGCGTCGGCACGTTCGACGACGCGGCGCAGCACCGACCGCGGCGCTATCGGCACCGGCCGGTGGTCGTGCGGCAGCACCCAGTCGCACAGCAGTAGGGCGGTCCCGCTGTGCCACGGGACGATTCGCAGCGTCTTCAGATCCGGCACGGCGAGGATGTCCGGGTAACCCTCGCGTTCGGTGGGAAAGTAGCCGCGGTAGCCGTCCGGCCGCGCGACGAGGTCGGATTCGTCGACGTGCATCACCCAGAACACGTCGCACATCGGCATCCCGTGTTCGAGCATCCTGGGCAGCTGCGCGATCGGGACCCGTTTGCCGCGCATCACCCCGTGGGTGTCGGTGCCGCCGATGATGACCGTGGTGACGTCCTCGGCGTGCAGCCGGGCCAGGACCTCCGACGGGGTCGGGGCGGTGGGTGCGTCGATCATGCGTTGGCTCCTCCGCTCACCGTGCTGGGCCGTCCGAGCAGGAAGCCGGAGTAGCCGCCGGCGACCACCTCCTCGCACTCCCGCCGGTATTCGCCGCATCCGGCGACGTAGGGCATGAAGGTGCGTGGCTTACCCGGGATGTTGGCGCCGACGTACCACGAATTCGCTTGCGGGTAGAGGGTTTCGGCGGCCAGGTCGGCGACGTGGTCCATCCACCGGTCCTGGGCGTCGCGGGTGGCCTCGATGCGGTCGTGGCCGAGTTTGCGCAGATGCAGCAGGCAGTCGGCGATCCAGTCGACGTGCTGCTCGATGGAGATCAGCATGTTGCTCAGCACCGACGGGCTGCCGGGGCCGGTGACCGTGAACAGGTTCGGGAAACCGGCCACCTGCAGACCGAGCAGCGTCCTCGACCCGTCGGCCCATTCGTCGCGCAGCGCGGAACCGTCCACCCCGTGGATGTCGATGTCGGCCAATGCGCCGGTGATGGCGTCGAATCCGATCGCGAACACGATCGTGTCGACGTCGAGGTGGCGGCCGCCGACGAGCCGGATCCCTGTCTCGGTGATCTGGTCGATCGGTTCGGCGCGGCTGCTCACCAGTTCGACGTTGTCGCGGTTGTAGGTCTGGAAGTAGCCGGTGTCCACACACGTGCGTTTGGTGCCGATGTGGTGCTGGGGGCAGAGCAGCTCCGCGGTCTCGGGGTCCGTGACGATGTCGCGGATCTTGTTGCGCGCGAACTCCTGTGCGATCCGGTTGGCCTCCTCGTCGGTGAAGAAGTCGGTGAACGCCGCGGACAGCGCGTTGATCCCGCCGCGTTGCCAGCCCTCCTCGAAGCGCCGTTCCCGCTCCTCGGGGGTGACGTCGAAGGTGGCCTGCGTCGGCGGCGGATGCGGCACACCGGCGTCGGAGAGTCGGCAGATCTGCCGTCGGGTCGGGTAATCCGCGATCGCCGCGTCGAACTCGTCGTCCGACAGCGGCCGGTTCTGCGCGGGCATGCTGTAGTTCGGGGTGCGCTGCAGCACGTAGAGCTGCTCTGCCGCCTCGGCGATGCGCGGGATGGCCTGGATGCCCGACGAGCCGGTGCCGATCACCGCGACCCGCCTTCCGGTGAAGTCCACCGGCACGTGCGGCCACCGTCCGGTGTGGTACCACTGCCCGCCGAACTGCGAGAGCCCTGGGAACTCGGGCTGTTTGGCCACCGACAGGCAGCCGGTCGCCATGACGCAGAAGGTGGCGTGCACGGTCAGCCCGGTGTCACAACGCAGGGTCCACCGCCCGGCCTCGTCGTCCCAGTCGGCTCGCTCCACGGTGGTGCCGAACGTGATGCCGTCACGCAGGCCGAAGCGGTCGGCGACATGGCCGATGTAGGAGAGGATCTCGGGTTGTGCGGCGTAGCGCTCGGTCCACCGCCACGCGCGGGTGAGCTCCTCGTCGAACGAGTACGAGTAGTCGACGCTCTCGATGTCGCAGCGCGCCCCGGGATAGCGGTTCCAGTACCAGGTACCGCCGACGTCCTCACCGCGTTCGACGATGTGCGCGGTGAGCCCCAGCGCGCGGACGCGGTGCAGCATGTAGAGACCGGCGAACCCCGCCCCGACGATCACCACGTCGAGGTTCTTCGAATCCTGTTGTGCAGACATGCGTTCCTATCCTGCGGTGGCGGTGAGGCGGCGGGCGGACGTGCCGAGTGCGGCGGCGAAGGCGTCGTAGACCTCCACGCGGTCCCACGGCTGCGGCGACATCGTGATGAAGTAGTCCGCCAGCGCGAGATCGGTGAGGCGGTCGAGGTGTTCGGCGCCAAGGCCGAGATCGCGCAGCACCGGGAACTCCAGCTCGTCGAGCAGCCGGCGGACCGCGGTCACCAGTCGGCTGCCGTCGGTGGTGCCGTCGGCGGGCAGCCCCCAGGCGTGCGCGATGCGTTCCATCCGGTCGGGCACGTAGTGGCGTTCGCGCTCGAGCGTCTCGGCCAGCACCAGGCCGATGGTGAGCCCGTGCGGCGCGGCGGTGATCCCGCCGATGGCCTGGCCGAGGGAGTGTTCGGCCGCGCAGTCGGAGATGTTCATCGCCAATCCCGCCATCATGCTGCCACACGCCATGTCGGCGCGGGCGGCCGCATCGGACCCGTCACGGTAGGCCCTCAGCAGCGAATTGCCCATCAGCCGAACGGCTTCCAACGCGATGGCGTCGCCGATCGGGGTGCACACCTTGGCGATCACCGCGGCCATCGCCTGGGCGAGCGCGTCGATGCCGGTGTTGGCGGTCATCGCGGGCGGCATGCTCCAGGTCAGCACCGGATCGACCACCGCGTACTGCGCCCGCAGGTTCGGGTGGGCGATCCCGGCCTTGCGCCCGCTCTGCGGATCGGAGACCACCGAACCGCCGGACACCTCGGATCCGGTGCCCGCGGTCGTGGGCACGGCGATCAGCGCGATCTCGGGCACCGGATAGGTGCGCTCGGAGCCGAGGAATTCGCCGAAGCCCGAACCGATTTGGTGGCACAGCCGGGCGGCCTTGGCGGTGTCGATGACCGAACCACCGCCGAGCGCGACGATCGCGTCGACCGAGTCGGACGTCATCCGCGCGGTGGCGGCGTCGACCATCGCGATGGTCGGTTCACCGGGCGCCTTGTCCAGTCGGCTGACCGTCAGGCCCGCGGAGAACAGCGTGGCGAGAACGGCTGCGGCAGCGGGGTTGTGGAGTTCGACGTCCTGATCGGTCATCACCAGCACCCGCTGGGCGCCGGCCTCGGCGAGCAGGTCGGGCAGGCGGTGAGCGGTGCCCTCGCCGAAGGTGATGCGCACGGGCAGATGGTTGCCGAACGGTGCGATGGTGTCCATGGTCGATCCTCTCGTCACCGGGTCACCGGATCCGGCGTGTCGTCGAACAGCGGTGCCGTGGCGGCGGATGTCAACGCTCCGAACAGGTTCCGCAGCGGCGAGTCCTCGAGCTCCCATCGCACCCCGAAGGCGAACGGGTGGTCCGGCCACTCGACGGCCTCGGCGGCGCCGTCGGGCACCGATACGGCGGTCACCCGGGCGCCCTGACCGACTCGGGCCACCGCGGGCGAGCGGTGCGCGTGCACTTCTCGCACCCCGGCCAGTCCGCATCGGCCGAGCAGGCTGTCGACGACCACGTCGACGGTGTGGGATGCCGGTTCGGCGGGGCGCGACGACGGCGCGTGCAGGGTGCCGCCCGCCGCGACGTTGAGGATCTGGAACCCGCGCCCCAGTCCGAGCACCGGAACACGTTCCTGCAGTGCGGCGTCGGCGATCTCGCGTTCGAACCCGTCGAGCGGGGCGTCGTCGGCGGCGCCCGCGAGGACGATCGCGTCGACGGTGTGGAGCAGCAGGTCGGGGTCTGCGTCGGCCAGCGCAGGCAGGATCAGCGGTTGCGCGCCCGCGCGGTAGGCGGCCTGCAGACACGTGTGGACGGTGGCGACGGCGGGCTGGTCCGAACCGCCCCAGCGCGCAGTCAGATTCACCCCGCAGATACCGATCAACGGCGTGGTCTCGTTCATGGTCCTGTTTTCATACCACCGGACATAGGGCCCACGCTGCGTTACGCTCGAAATGATGTCCGAGGACTTCCTGTTGCGTCCGCTCGACGCCCCGCCGGCCTACGCCGCAGTCGTCGAACGGGTGCGCCGCGCCGTCGCGCTGGGGGTGCTCTTGCCGGGTGACCGGCTGCCCGCCGAACGCGCACTGGCCGAGGGGCTCGGCGTCTCACGGGTGACGGTGCGCGAGGCGTTGCGCGTCCTGCAGGGTGAGCGGCTGCTGATCACCAAGCGGGGCAGCGCAGGAACCGTCGTGGCGCCCGCCGCCACCCGGCTGGGCGACGACATGGAGGACGACTACGTCCGCCGGCTCGGCGAGGTCTTCGAACTGAGGCTGGCCGTCGAATCCATGGCCGCGCGGTTGGCCGCCGAACGCGGCGACCCCGACGGCCTGCAGTGGCTGGACTCCTGCCAGGAGGCGCTGCGCGCGAGCACCGACGTCCACACCTTCCGGCGCGCGGATTCGGAGTTCCATCTCGCGGTCGCCCGGTTGAGCGGCAACGGCATGCTCAGCCAGGTCATCGAGGACGCCCGCGCCGCGGCCTTCTCACGGCTCGACCGTCAGGACTTCGCGGTCATCTTCGAATCGACGATCCGCGGTCACGCCGCGGTGATCGAGGCGATCCGCGCGAAGGACCCCGACGGTGCGGCCGCGGCCATGGCCGCCCACATCGAAGAGGCCCGCGGCGAGGTGACCGCGGTGCTGTCCACGACCACGCAACCGGAGGTCCGCTCGGCGGGTTGAGGTCAGCGCGACCGGTACCGTCGATACGTGAGCATCCGCCCGCTGCGCCAGTCGGTGCGGCCGAGCCCCGTCTTCCTGGCCGCGCTGGCCGTCACCGCCGCGGGCGGAGCGGTGGCGTGGCTCGCCGCCGACGCCGTGCAGCCGCTGGCGTACGCCGGCGTCTTCACGTTCGTCATCGCGGGCTGGCTGGTGTCGCTGTCGCTGCACGAGTTCGGCCACGCCTACACCGCGTGGCGGTTCGGTGACCGCGACGTCGAGATCCGCGGCTACCTGACGCTCAATCCGCTCAAGTACTCCCACCCGATGCTGTCGCTGGGGCTGCCGGTGCTGTTCATCGCGCTCGGCGGAATCGGCCTACCCGGCGGTGCGGTCTACCTGCGCACGTCGTGGATGACGCCGCGGCAGAAGACCTTGGTCAGCTTGGCGGGGCCGTCGGCGAACCTGCTGCTCGCGATCGTGCTGCTCGCGGTGACCCGGCTGCTGTACGACCCGGCGCACGGCGTGTTCTGGGCCGGGCTGGCGTTCCTGGGGTTCCTGCAGGTCACCGCGTTCGTGCTGAACATGCTGCCGGTCCCCGGCCTCGACGGCTACGGCGCCCTGGAACCCCACCTGAGCCCCGACACTCAGCGAGCGCTCGACCCGGTCAAACAGTGGGGCTTCTTCATCCTGCTGATCCTGCTGCTCGCGCCGGCGCTCAACCAGTGGTTCTTCGGCGCGGTGTACTGGCTGACCGAACTGTCCGGGGTGCCGAGTCCGCTGGTGTCGATCGGCGGCCAGCTCACCCGCTTCTGGTCCGCCTGGCTGTAACAGCACGCGAGCAGACACAGATTCGCGTGCTTCCGGCGTGAATCACGCGAATCTGTGTCTGCTCGCGCGACGCGCCACCCTTGCGATATATGCGACTTCACGCATAGATTGCTGGCATGGGCGCCGGACACGATCACCACCACGGTTCGGATGCCCGTGTCAGCAGGATGCTCATCGCCGCGGGCATACTCACCGCGTTCTTCGTCGTCGAAGTGGTCACGGCGCTGTCGATCGACTCGATCGCACTGCTCGCCGACGCCGGGCACATGCTCACCGACCTCGTCGCGATGTTCATGGGGTTGACCGCGGTCCTGCTGGCCCGCCACGGCAGCGCGTCACCCGCCCGCACCTACGGCTGGCATCGCGCCGAGGTGTTCACCGCGGTCGCCAACGCCGCGCTGCTGCTCGCGATGGCGGTGTTCATCCTGTTCGAGGCCTTCGAGCGGCTCGGCGACGCGCCGGAGGTGCCCGGCGTGCCGATGATCGTGGTCGCGCTGGCCGGGCTGGCCGCCAACGCCGTCGTCGTCCTCCTGCTGCGGTCGCACTCCGAGCAGAGCCTGGCGGTCAAGGGCGCCTACATGGAGGTGGTGGCCGACACCGTCGGCAGTATCGGCGTGCTGATCGCGGGCGTCGTCACCGTGACGACCAGCTGGCCCTACGCCGACGTGGTGGTCGCGGTGTTCGTCGCGCTGTGGGTGCTGCCGCGGGCGATCTCGCTGGCCCGGGCGGCGCTGCGGATCCTCTCGGAGTCCTCCCCCACCCACATCGACGTGGACGAGCTCAAGTCGGCGCTGTGCGCGGTGGAGGGCGTCACCGAGGTGCACGATCTGCACGTGTGGACGCTGGTCCCCGGCAAAGACGTCGTCACCGCCCATTTGACGTCGAACCGCGACTCGGCGCGGGTCCTCGACGACGCGCGTGCGGTGCTGTCCGCCCGCGGACTGGACCACGCGACGGTGCAGGTCGAACCGCCGTCGGGCGCCGCGGACTGCGGCAACTGCGAGAGCAACGACTGGTAACGCCCGCCGAGTTCTACACCAGGGTCGTCAAACCGGCCGGCTGACGACCCTCATGTCGATCTCGGCGACAGAGGCGACGAAGCCGCCGAGCCTCAGCTCAGGCCGAGCTCGCCGCGCGCCGCGGGATCGCAGTCGTCGAGCAGGTCCAGGCAACGCTGGTACTCGTCGGTCTCCCCGATGGTGTCGGCCGCGCGGGCCAGCGCCGCCACACACCGCAGGAAGCCGCGGTTGGGTTCGTGCCGGTAGGGCACCGGACCGAAACCCTTCCACCCGTTGCGACGCAGCTGGTCGAGGCCGCGGTGGTAACCGGTGCGGGCATAGGCGTAGGCGGCGACGGCCTGTTCGTCGGCCAGCGCCTCCTCGGCGAGTGCGGCCCAGGCGACCGACGCCGACGGGTGCGCCGCCGCGACGATCGACGGGTTTTCGTTCGCGTCGAGCTCGGCTTCGGCTTCGGGGTCCCCGGGCAGCAACACCGGGTCCGGTCCGAGAAGGTCACCCATACGCGTCATGCGACTCATTGTGCCGTGCCGGTCGCGGCGTGCGGTCATCGGCTCGATCCGGTCGATAAGCTCCATCGGTAGCGTCATCGGAGGAGGAACGCAGCAGGGATGTCGAACCCACGAGGACCCGAACAGGGTGACGAGCCGACCGTACCGTCGGCAGCGGGGGGCCCCGGGGAGCGAAGCGGTCCCGACGACGTGACGCGGCCTTCGCCGACCGCCGACCACGACCCCGCGACCGAGGTCTTCGCGTCGCGGCCGGCCGACGCGAACCAGGGCGATTCCGCCGATCCCGAGCGCCGCTTCACCGCGCCGTCGAGCTTCGACGCCGGGTCGACGCAGAAGATCGACCCGCCGCCGGATCCGGCGACCGAGGTGTTCCCGCGGTCCGACCCCGATCCGTTCGGGCAGAAGCCGGCCAGCCCGCAGGTCATCCCGCCGCGGGGCGACGCGCCCAAACCGCCGCAGCCGGCGCGGCGCAGCTGGGGCTGGGTGGTGGCGGTGGTGCTGGTGATCGCGGCCCTGGTGGCGATCGCGATCCTCGGCACGATCCTGCTGACCCGCGACTCCGAGTCCGCGGCGTCGCAGGAAGACCGGGTGCGGGCGACGATCGAGCAGTTCGACGTCGCGATCCAGAACGGTGACCTGGCCACGCTGCGCAGCATCACCTGCGGCGCCAAACGCGACAGCTACGTCAACTACGACGACAAGGCCTGGGCGGAGACCCACGAGCGGGTCGCGGCGGCCAAGCAGTACCCGGTGGTGGCCAGCATCGATCAGGTGGTGATCAACGGCGACCACGCCGAGGCCAACGTCACCGCGTTCATGGCCTACGCGCCGCAGACCCGCTCCACCCGCAGCTTCGACCTGGAGTTCCGCGACGACCAGTGGAAGATCTGCCAGGCCCCGTCCTAGTTTCCGCGCGCGCCGAAACTACGCTTGTTGACGGAATTCGGCCGATTTCCGTCATCAACCGTCGTCTCGGCGACGGGTGTGTGCGCAGGTCAGGCGCTGACCGACCGGCCCTCGCTGTGCAGGTCCCGGCACGCCTCGATGACGCGTTCGGTCATCCCCGCCTCGGCCTTCTTCAGATAGCTGCGCGGGTCGTAGACCTTCTTGTTGCCGACCTCACCGTCGACCTTGAGCACCCCGTCGTAGTTGGTGAACATGTGCGCCGCGATGGGGCGGGTGAACGCGTACTGGGTGTCGGTGTCGACGTTCATCTTCACCACGCCGTAGCGCAGCGCATCCTCGATCTCCGACTTCAGCGACCCCGAGCCGCCGTGGAACACGAAGTCGAAAGGTTGTGCGTCGGAATCCAATCCGAGCTTCGTGGCGGCGACCTTCTGCCCTTCGGCGAGCACCTCGGGGCGCAACTTCACGTTGCCCGGTTTGTAGACGCCGTGGACGTTGCCGAAGGTTGCGGCCAACAGGTAGCGGCCCCGCTCGCCGGCGCCGAGCGCGTCGACGGTCTTCTCGAAGTCCTCGGCGGTGGTGTAGAGCTTGTCGTTGATCTCGGCCTCGACGCCGTCCTCCTCACCGCCGACCACACCGATCTCGACCTCGAGCACGATCTTGGCGGCGGCCGCCTGTTCGAGCAGTTCGCGCGCGATGGTGAGGTTCTCGTCGATCGGCACCGCGGACCCGTCCCACATGTGCGACTGGAACAGCGGATCACGCCCCGCGCGCACGCGCTCGGCGGAGATGTCCAGCAGGGGCCGGACGTAGGTGTCGAGTTTGTCCTTGGGGCAGTGGTCGGTGTGCAGGGCGACGGTGACCGGGTACTTCGCGGCGATCACATGAGCGAACTCGGCCAGCGCGACGGCTCCGGTCACCATCTCCTTGACACCCAGCCCGGACGCGAATTCAGCTCCGCCGGTGGAGAATTGGATGATCCCGTCACTGCCGGCGTCGGCGAATCCCTTGATCGCGGCGTTGACGGTCTCCGATGACGTGCAGTTGATGGCGGGGAATGCGAACGCGTGGTGCTTGGCACGGTCGAGCATCTCGGCGTAGACCTCGGGGGTGGCGATGGGCATAGCAGGAAGTATCCCCCTATCGCCGCCTGATCACATCGTGAGGACCATGCGGTACCGGGCGCGGCCCTCGTCCATCGCGGCGTAGGCCTCGGCGGCCTCGGCGAGCGGCTTTTCCTCGATCTTGGCCCGCACGCCCGCCTGCACCGCGAAGTGCATGGTCTCCTCGACGTCGCGGGATGTGCCCGACGGGTGGCCTGTGACGCTGAGCCCGGGGCTGATCAGCTGGCCCGGGCTGATCGGCAGCGGGTCGAACGTCACGCCGACGACGACCAGTTCGCCCTGCGGTCCCAGCCCGCCGACCGTATCGGCCATCGCCTTGGAGTTGGCGGCGGTGGCGAGCACGACCCGGGCACCGCCCAGATCCTGCAGCGCCTGCGCGACGTCGGAGGCAGTGGAGTCGATGTAGTGGTGGGCGCCGAGCGCCTTGGCGTCCTCGGCCTTGCCCTCGCCGCGGGCGATCGCGACGGTCTCGAAGCCCATCGCCCGCGCCCACTGCACGCCGAGGTGGCCGAGCCCGCCGATCCCGAGCACCGCGACCAGGTCACCGGCCTTCGCCCGGGTGGCCCGCAGCCCGTTGAACGTGGTCACCCCCGCACACCCCATCGGCGCCGCCTCGGCGAACGACAACCCCTCGGGGATGCGGGCGAGCGCCGTGGCCGGCGCGATGACGGATTCGGCGTAACCGCCGGGATAGCTCAGGCCGGGCACCTGCAGGTTGACGCACTGCATGAAGTAGCCCTTGCGGCACGGGTCGCAGCGGTTGCAGTTGCCGCCGAACCAGCCGACCGCCACCCGGTCGCCTGCCGCGAAGCCCTCGACACCGTCACCGACCTCGGCGACCGTGCCGGCGATCTCGTGGCCGGGTGTCAGCGGCCAGCTCAGGCCGGGGAAGGCGCCGTTGACGAACGCGTGGTCGGTGCCGCACACGCCGCAGGCGGCGACGTCGATGCGCACGTGACCGGGCTGCGGGGCTGAGGTGTCGACATCGACGAGGGTCAGCGGCTCACCCGCGGCGGCGACGTGGACGGCTCTGTGCGTAGGCATGATCAGACAGTAATGACGATCATGGGACGCCGTCGCGTGATTGCGTACCGGCTAGCTGCAATTTCCGCCCGGTATCTTGGGTACCCATGACGACCACCCACTTGGCCCTCATGCCGGACTTTTTGGATCCGATGACGTTGCTCGGATACTTCGGCACCTGGGCGCTGGTCGGGCTGCTGGTCGTGATCTTCGTCGAATCCGGGGTGCTGTTCCCGATCCTGCCGGGCGATTCGCTGCTGTTCGTGGCGGGCATGCTGGCCGCGGGCACGGCCTCGATCGCCGAACAGGGCGGGGAGACGATCAACTTCCAGCTGTGGCAGCTGCTGGTGTTCATCCCGATCGCCGCCATCCTGGGTGGCCAGGTCGGCTACTGGCTCGGCCGCAACGTCGGGACCGCGATGTTCAAACCGGACGCCCGGTTCCTCAAGCAGAAGTATCTCGACGAGGCGCATCTGTTCTTCGAGACCCGCGGCCCGTTCGCGATCGTGATCGCGCGGTTCGTCCCGATCGTGCGCACACTGGCCCCGCTGACCGCGGGCGCCGCTCGGATGAGCTACCCCGTGTTCGCGCTGTTCAACATCCTCGGCGCGGTGGTGTGGGGTGTCGGGCTCACGCTGCTCGGTTACTGGCTCGGCCAGTTCGAGATCATCCAGAAGCTGCTCGAACCGATCTTCATCGCGATCGTGCTGGCGTCCGTGGCGCCGATGTTCATCGAGTACTACAAGCGGCGCCGCGCCGCCAAGCGCGCAGGCATCGCCGCCCCGCCGGTCGACCCGGCCTAGGACGCCAGTCCGGTCAGGATCGCCGCCGTCGGCTGTTCGGCGGCGTGCCGGTAGCCGGTGCCCGCCCACAGGTGCACCAGATCGGCCTCCCCGGCGGCGGCCGCGGCCTTGCGCAGCGGGCTGGTCAGGTGATGGATGGCGGGATAACCGAGCGGCGCCGACGCCTCGAACCGGTCGATGAACCCGTTGCGCAGTCCGCGCGCGGGCCGTCCGGTGAAGGCGCGGGTGAGGACGGTCCCGGTGCGCGACGGGTCGGCCAGCGCGGCTTTGTGGGTGGCCGAGGCGCCGCTCTCCTCGGCGCGCAGCAGCACGGTGCCGACGGCCGCGGCGACGGCGCCGGAATGCAGGACGGCGGCGACGTCGGCCGCGGTGGCCAGTCCCCCGGCCGCGATGACCGGGAGCCGCGTGGTGGTCGCGATCTGGCCGACGAGTTCGGTCAGCGTAAGTGGGGTGGGCATGCGGTCAGGGGTGAACGTGCCCGAGTGCCCGCCCGCGACCGAGGCCTGCACGGCGAGCATGTCGACGCCGGCCGCGGCGGCGGCCTCGGCTTCATCAGCGGAGGTGACGGTCTGCACGACGGTCGTGCCGGCCCGCTGCAGGCCGCGGATGACGTCGATGTCGGGGAGGCCGAAGGTGAAGCTCACGATTGGCACGGGGTCAGCGCGCAGCAGGTCGATCTTCGCGGCGAATGCGTCGTCGTCGTCGATCGGTTCGCCGGGCAGCGTGAGGCCGTAGCGGTCGGCGTCGGGCTGCAGGGCCGCGGCGTACCGGCGGTAGTCCTCGGCGTCGATCGGCACCGGGTTCGGGGCGAACACGTTGACGCCGAACGGCACCGACGCAGCCCGCACCGTCGCGATCTCGGCCTGCAGCGCATCGGGTTTCTTGTAACCGGCGGCCAGCAGCCCCAGGCTGCCCGCGCCCGCCGCGGCGATCACCATCGCGGTGGTGGTGGCGCCCCCCGCCATCGGGGCGGCGATCACGGGTAGCCGGACACCCAGGTCGGTCAGCGGTGTGGTCATCTCGGCGCTCCTCTCATGGGGATGATGCTCCCAGGAACAGCCGCGGCCCCCGCCGGCGTCCGGATCACTACGACCGGTTCCCTCTCTGCTGGGAGGTTCACCCTTCCTCGCAGATCGACCACGCCCCGGCGGCGCCGGACACGATGCGGTCGGCCAACCCCGCCTCGTCGAATGCGGTCCGCACGTCGGTGATGGTCTCGCTATAGATCGACCAGCCCGCGATGTGGGCGATTACCACCCGTGAAACACCAAGTGCGGCAATGACATCCGCTGCGCGGGGACCGGTCAGCGTCAACGGCCTGCCGCGGTTCTTGCTCGGCAGCCGCGACGCGCCGGCGAACAGCACCGCGACGTCGAGGTCAGGGAACCGCCGCGCGATCTGCACGACGGGGAGCAGGGAGGCGTTGTCCCCGCTGACGTACACCGTCGGGAGCCCGGACGCCTGCAGGACGAACCCGGTGACCTCGGCGTTGACGTGTCCGGACGCATCGCGAGTGCCGTCGAGCGGACCGTGGACGGCGGGGACCGCGGTGACGGTGACCGTTCCGGCGGCGTCCGAACGCGGGAGCTCGGTGCTCGCCCAGGTCTCGAGACCCATGGCAGGAGTGCCGAGGCGGGAGGCGGCGCCGGGACCGGTGACGATCAACGGCGTCGCCGTGGTCGCCCACTGCCGTCCGGAGGTGTCGAGGTTGTCGTGGTGATCGTCGTGGCTGAGCAGCACCGCGTCGACCGCACCGAGCGCGGAGGCAGGCACTGCGGGCGGTTCGAGCTTGGCCATGGTCCCGAAGTCGTGCGGTTCGTCGAACGTCGGGTCCGTGACGAAACGTGTTCGGCCGTAGTCGATCACGACGGTCGGGCCGCCGACGACGCCCACGGCGAACGGGTGCCGGTCCGCGGTGATCGGGACGGTGGTCATGGGCGGCCTCCGATCGTCGAGTGCTGCCTGGTGAGACTACCGACGACCCGCGACGAACGGCCCGGGAATGAACGCCGCCACCTCCGGCGTTCCCCCGAGCACGCCGGTGCGGACCGGCAGAATCGTAGGAACTGTCATGGACATGAAACTCGAAGTCGTCGTACTGCCGGTCTCCGATGTTGACAAGGCGAAGGACTTCTATCAAACGCTCGGCTGGCGGCTGGACGCGGATTTCCCTGTGGCAGAGGGTTATCGGGTCGTGCAGCTGACGCCACCCGGATCGGCCGCGTCGGTGATCTTCGGCGAAGGTGTCAGTACCGCGACACCCGGTTCGTCCCAGGGGTTGTACTTGGTGGTCGAGGACATCGAGGCCGCCCGCACCGAAATCGCCGAACGCGGCGTCGAGGTGAGTGAGGTCTTCCACGATCCGACGGGCGTGTTCAACCATGCGGACCCCGCGGCCCGGATACCCGGGCCCGACCCGCAGCGCCGCAGTTATTCGTCGTTCGCGTCGTTCTCCGACCCGGACGGTAACGGCTGGATCCTGCAGGAGATCACCGATCGCCTGCCCGGCCGCTGAAAACCATTGAGACACAACCCAAGGAGCACATCGTGAACACCGAGAACGTCGTCGCCCTGGTCAGCGGGGCCAACCGCGGACTGGGCCGCCGCTTCGCCGAACAACTGCTCGCCCGTGGCGCCAAGGTCTACGCCGGCGCCCGCCGTCCCGAGACCGTCGACCTACCCGGAGCCATCCCGGTGCAACTCGACATCACCGATCCCGAATCCATCAGCCGCGCCGCCGAATTCGCGAGTGACGTCAACGTCGTGATCAACAACGCAGGCGTCTCGACCCGGTCGACGCTCCTCGACGGCGACCTCGCCGACATCCGCCTGGAGATGGAGACCCACTACTTCGGCACCCTGCAGGTCATCCGGGCGTTCGCCCCGATCGTCGAACGCAACGGCGGCGGCAACATCCTCAACGTCCTCTCGATCCTGTCCTGGGCGCATCCGCCGACCAGCGGTGCGTACGCCGCCGCGAAGGCCGCCGGGTGGGCGATGACCGATGCGGTACGAACCGAGTTGGGGCCGAGAGGGATTCACGTCGCCGCGCTGCACGTCGGTTACATGGACACCGACATGGTCCCCTATATCCCGGCCGACCAGAAGACCGATCCCGGTGTGGTCGCGAAGCTCGCGCTCGACGGACTGTTCGCCGGCGAAGACGAGATCATCGGCGACGCGGCGACCCGTGCCGTGAAGGCGGGGCTGTCTAACTCTTGAGCCCCAGCGCGTCGGCCAGCTCGCGCAGCGCGGGCCGCGGATCGGCCATCGGGTTGTCGCCGAGCACCTGCAGCACCACATGGTCGGCGCCGGCGTCCAGATGCGCGGTCACCGACGCGGCGGCCTCGTCGACCGAACCCATACCGACGATTGCCCGGGCCAACCGGTCCGATCCGCCGCGCACCAGATCCGATTCGTCGAAGCCCTGGCGCAGCCACGAATTCCGGTAGTTCGGCAGCCCGCTGTACACGTCGAGGTGCTGGTGCGCGCGGCGCAACCGGTCGGCGTCGTCGCCGCCGATCGCCACCGCCTGCTCCGAGACGATCCACTTGTCCGGCCCGAGGATCTCGCGGGTGGTGCGGGTCTGCCCCGGCGTGACGAGATAGGGATGCGCACCGTCGGCGTGGGTGCCCGACAGCTCGATCATCTTCGGGCCGAGCGCGGCCAGCAGCCGCGTCGGCCGCGGCGCACCGGGCTCGATCGCGTCGGACACCGACGCCATCTTCTCGAGGTAGTCCCGCATCGTGGCCAGCGGTTTGGCGTACGTCTTGCCCATCGCGTGTTCGACCAGCGGGGCGTGGCTGACGCCGAGCCCGAGCACGAACCGCTCGGGGTGCAGCGCATTGAGGGTGCGCCCCCCGGTCTCGGCGGCCGAGGGCAGCCGAACGTGGATGTTCGCGATCCCGGTGCCGACCACCAGCCGGTCGGTGGCGGCCAGGAACGCCGCCGACTGCGTCAGGACCTCCTTGCCCGCCACCTCCGGGATGAACAGCGAGCCGAAGCCGAGCGCCTCGACCTCGCGGGCGACGTCCTGCGCGTCGGTGATCGACCAGGTCTCACTGGCCCACCAGACACCGATACGAGAAGGGAACGCGATGCTGGGCTTGCCGGAATCCGTCACCGCCTCAACCTAACCCGGCCCCGCGGATCTCACACCGTCGGGTGTGCTGCGAACCACTCCAGCAGCAACGCCGCGAGCTCGTCGGGCCGCTCCTCGGGAATCCAATGCGACGCACCGGTCATCACCTCGAACCGGTACTCCCCCGCCACGTACCGCGCGGTGTCGTAGGCGCCCTTGGCCAGCAACGCCGGATCGTTGTCGCTCCACACGAACATCGTCGGCACCTTGACCTTGCCACCGGTCGCGCGCGGATCCATCAGCGGCATCCCGCGATACCAGTTGATGCCCGCGGTCAGTGCGCCCGGTTCCCGCATCGCCGCGACATCGCGGTCGGCCGCCGCGGCACTCTGCCCCATCCGGGTCAGCGCCGCCTTCGCCAAGGCACCATCGCGTCGGGTCAGCAGCAGTTCGGGCACGAACGGCAGCTGGAAGAAGTACATGTACCAGGACGCCAGGCCCTGCTTGCTGGTCGCGATCGCCTTGAGGAACGCCGCCGGATGCGGCACCGACACCGGCACCACCGTGGCGAGGCGCTCGGGATACTCCGCGGCGACTCCCCAGGCCACCGCGGCGCCCCAGTCGTGGCCGACGACGTGCACCCGGTCGGCGCCACTCGCGTCGATCAGCGCGCCGACGTCGGCGACCAGCTCCGGGATGCGGTAGTCGCGGCGCCGCCGCGGCCGCGCGCCGGGCGAGTACCCCCGCTGGTTGGGCGCCAGGCAGCGGTAGCCCTGCGCGGTGAGCCGCTCGATGATCGAGCCCCAACTGCTGTTGCGCTGCGGGAAGCCGTGCAGCAGCACCACCACGGGACCGTCGGCGGGTCCCTCGTCACGCACATCGAACACCAGGCCGTCGCGCCGGAACTGATCCATGGCGCTCAGCATCGCAGATCGGGGTGTCACAGTTCAGTCAACGCCGCGAACAGCTCCCGCATCCCGCGCAGTGACTGCGCCGGCAGAACTAGATCGCAGTACGGCAGCGCGGCGGCCATCGCCCCGGCGAGCGGGCGGAACCCGGGCTGGGCGGCGCGCGGGTTCAGCCACACCACCCGATGCGCCCGACGGCGCAACCGCGCCATGGCGTGGTCGAGGACCTCGGGCGGGTCGCTGTCCCACCCGTCGGAGGCGATCACGACGACCGCACCGCGCAGCGCCGCTCCATGCGCACCCGAGAGCAGTGCGGCCAGGTTGGCACCGACATGCGTCCCGCCGTAGCGGTCGGTGACCGTCGCGTTCACCCGCGCCAGCGCCGTCTCCGGGGATCGGTGGGCGAGCATCGGCGTGAGCCGGGTCAGGGAGGTCGAGAACACGAACACCTCGGGCCGCATGCGACCACCGCGCATCGCGGCCGCCCGCAACAGGTGCAGATACACCGCGGCGTAGGGCTGCATCGACCGGCTGACATCGCATACGAGCACGATGCGCCGCTCCCGCGCGCAACGGCGGGTGCGGGTCAGACGCGCCGTCTCCCAGCCGGTGCGACGGGACTCGCGGATCGTGGCCCGCAGGTCGACGCGCCGACCGTGCCGGTGCGGCTCGCGACGCAGCGTGTGACGGCGCGGCCAGTGCGGCGCGGTCTGTTCGAGCCAGCGGCCGAGCAGCCGCAGATCCTCGGCGTCGAACCGGTCGAACGGTTCGTCGGCGCTCGCGATGATCCGACTGGGTAGCAGCTCCGGCAATGTCAGGGTGCTCTGCGCCTCCGAAGCCGCCGTCAGCCCCGCCGGTCGGGTGAGCCACGGTAGGCCCTCCGCCTCGAGTGGTGGCCCCGCGCCGGCGCGCGTCGCCGGGCCCGACGCCACCGGTTCGCCCGGACTGCGGTGCAGCGACAGCGGATCCACCCCGAGCACGGCATCGGCGAACACGGCGGCGAAGACGCGATCGAACGTCTCGAGATCGTCGGCACGGTTCACCAGGGTCAGCCGCGCCGCCCAGTACAGCGTGTCCCGGTCGCGTGGCGCCAACTCCGTCATCGCGGACACGAAATCGGCAGGGCCACCGGCCGACACCGCCACCCCGCCGCCACGCAGCCGGGCCACCAGTGCCACCGCCAGGGCCGCGAGATCGACACCGGGCAGCAGCAGGGGCCGGCTCATCCGCGGCGTCGGCGCAGCACCACGAGCAGCAGCACCGACACCATCGCGGCGACCGCGACGGGCACGTACTTGGTGATCGCCGTACCTCCGGCCACCGCCAGCAGGTCGATGGGAGCGGCCTCCTCGGCCGGCTGTGTCACCGGCGGCGCCACTGCCCCGACCGGCTCCGCGGTGAGTTCGGCCTCCAACGACTCGACGAACTCGCCAAGCAGTTTCTCCGACACCTGCTGCAGCATCCCGCTGCCGAACTGTGCGAGCTTGCCGACGATCTTGAGGTCGGTGTCGACGGTGACGTGGGTGCCCTCACCGATCTCGCGCAGTTGCGCAGTCACCGTCGCCGCGGCGTTCCCGGTGCCGCGCGCCTCCTTGCCCCGTCCGTCGATGACGGCGCGGTGCAGTCCCGGGTCCTGCTCGACGAAGTGCACCTTACCGCTGAACTCGCTGGTGACCGGCCCGACCTTCACCTTCACCTTGCCGGCTACCTCGTCACCGTCGCGGCCGGTCAGCGACGCCCCGGGCATCAAAGGGATCACTCGTTCCAGGTCGGTGAGCACCTCCCACGCCCGCTCGATGGGCGCGTGCACGGTGAACTCGTTGGCGATCTTCATCGGCGTCCTTCCTGACGTCAATTCCAGCTGTGCTCGGCCAGCGCGTCGTGCAGCGCGGCGCTGTCGTCGGGGGTCTTGGCCAGTGCGCTGAGCCCGGCGAGCCCCCGGTCTCCGCATGCCGCCAGGTCGGCCACCCCGAGAGTGGCCAGGGCGGCCACCCAGTCGATCGTCTCCGCGATGCCGGGAGGTTTGTCGAGGTCGAGAGTCCTTGCCGCACCGACGAAGTCGGTGGCCTGTTCGACCAGCGCGGTGGTGGCGCCAGGCACGGTTCGACGCAGAATCGCCACGGCACGTTCGGGATGGGGATAGTCGATCCAGTGGTAGAAGCAGCGTCGACGCAAGGCGTCGTGCAGGTCGCGGCTGCGGTTGGAGGTGAGCACCGCAATCGGCGGCCGCTGCGCGGTGAAGGTCCCGATCTCCGGCACCGTGACGGCGGCCTCGCCGAGAAACTCCAACAGCAGCGCCTCGAATTCGTCGTCGGCGCGGTCGATTTCGTCGATCAGCAGGACCGGCGGGGTGGGGCCGCGGTGGCGCACACAGCGCAGAATGGGCCGGTCGAGCAGGTAGCGTTCGGTGTACAGGTCGGTTTCGGCGATGTCCTCCCCGCGGGCCTCGGCCAGGCGGATGCTCAACAGCTGACGTTGATGGTTCCAGTCGTATAGCGCCTCGCCCGCGGTCAGCCCCTCGTAACACTGCAGCCGGATCAACGGCGCACCCAGAACGGCGGCAAGGGTTTTCGCCGCCGTCGTCTTGCCCACCCCGGGCTCACCCTCGAGTAGCAGCGGGCGGGCCAGCGTCACCGCGAGATAGACCGCCGTCGCGGTGCCGGCGTCCAGCAGGTAGTCGCGCTCGTCGAAGCGGGCGATGACGTCGTCGACGTCGTCGAAGACCCGCTCAGTGGCCATGCGCCGCACAATGGTGCTCGGCCGGCGCGGCAGCGGAAACGCTTGTGTCCGGCGCAGGTTCACTCCGAAGCGTCGCGATGACCTCGGCCGCGATGGACACCGCGATCTCCGCCGGGGTGCGGGCCCCGATCGGCAGGCCCACGGGAGTGTGCACCCGCGCCCGTTCCGGTTCGGTGAGGTCGAGCCCGTCGAGCACCGCGGCACCGCGTACCCGGCTGGCCACCAGTCCCACGTACCCGACGCCGGCGTCGAGTGCGGCGCGCACCATCTCGGCCTCCGGGCCGCCGTGGCCGGCGATCACCACCGCGGCGGTGTCGCTCAACGGCCCGTCCCGCGCCACCTCGTAGCCGAGCAGATCGCACAGATCGGCCAGCGCGGCGGCGATCGGCGTCGCGCCGCAGATCCGGATCAGCGGCGGGGGTACCTGCGGGACGAGGAAGATCTCCAGCGCGCCGCCGGACAGGCACGGGTTGACCACGACGCAGGCACCCGGCGCGTCGGGGAAACCGACGTTGCCGTCGGGTAGCACCCGCAGCAGCACACTCTGTTTCGTCTGCAGGGCGCCCAGCGCGGCGTTGCGCACCGAGTTCTGCGCGCACTCGCCGCCGACGAAACCCTCGATCGTGCCGTCGGGCAGCAGGATCGCCTCGTCCCCGGCGTGCGCGGACGCCGGTGGCTGGGCGCGCACCACCGTGGCATGGACGAACGGGGTCCTGGTGCGCAGCAGCTGCTGTGCGCGGTCGTGCATCGTGGTGGCGGATCGCATACCCGGCTCCTGATCAGATCGGCGGGGTCGGCCGGCCCTGCATGGCCTCCCACACCCGCGACGGGGTCAGCGGCATGTCGGCGTGGCGGACCCCGAACGGCGCCAACGCATCCACCACCGCGTTGACCACCGCCGGCGGGGACCCGACCGTGGCGGACTCGCCGATGCCCTTGGCGCCGATCGGGTGGTGCGGGGACGGGGTGACGGTGAAGCCGGTCTCGAGGTCCGGCACCTCCATCGCGGTCGGGATCAGGTAGTCCATCAGCGAGCCGCCGAGGCAGTTGCCGTCCTCGTCGAAGGCGATCATCTCCATCAGCGCCATCCCGATCCCGTCGACGATGCCGCCGTGCACCTGCCCCTCGATGATCATCGGGTTGATCCGGGTGCCGCAGTCGTCGACCGCCAGGAACCGGCGCACCTTGACCACCGCGGTACCCGGATCGATGTCCACGACACAGAAGTACGCACCGTAGGGGTAGGTGAGATTGGACGGGTTGTAACAGATCTGGGCGTCGAGGCCGCCCTCGAGACCCTCGGGGAGGTCGCCGGCGCCGTGCGCGCGCATCGCGATGTCGGAGATCGTGACCGAGGCCGACGGGTCGCCCTTCACGCGGAACGACCCCTTGTCCCACTCCAGATCCGCGACCGACGCCTCGAGCATGCCCGACGCGATGATCTTGGCCTTGTCGCGGACCTTGCGGGCCACCAGCGCCGCGGCCGCCCCGGACACCGGTGTCGACCGGCTGCCGTAGGTGCCGAGCCCGAACGGCGTCTGATCGGTGTCGCCGTGCACGACGTCGATGTCGTCGGGCGGGATGCCGAGCTCCTCGGCGATGATCTGCGCGAACGTCGTCTCGTGCCCCTGGCCCTGCGTCTGCACCGACAGCCGCACGACGGCCTTACCGGTCGGATGCACCCGCAGTTCACAGCCGTCGGCCATACCCAGGCCCAGGATGTCCATGTCCTTGCGCGGGCCCGCGCCGACGGCCTCGGTGAAGAACGCCATGCCGATGCCCATCAGCTCGCCGCGTTCGCGTTTGGCCTTCTGCTCGGCACGCAGTTCGTCGTAGCCGATCATCGCCATGGCCTTGCGCATGGTGGTCTCGTAGTCGCCGGAGTCGTACACCCAGCCCGTCTTCGACGTGTACGGAAACTGGCGGGGCTGCAACAGGTTCCGCAGGCGCAGCTCGGCGGGGTCCATCTTCAGCTCGTCCGCCAGGCAGTCCACCAGCCGCTCGACGAAGTACACCGCCTCGGTGATCCGGAACGAACACGCGTACGCCACCCCGCCGGGGGCCTTGTTGGTGTACACCGCGGTCATGTGGCAGTAGGCGGCCTCGATGTCGTAGCTGCCGGTGAACACGCCGTAGAACCCGGCCGGATACTTCGACGGGGCCGCGGTACCGTTGAACGCGCCGTGGTCGGCCAGTACGTGCGACCGGATCGCCAGGATCTTGCCGTCGCGAGTGGCCGCGATCTCGCCCAGCATGATGTAGTCGCGCGCAAAGCCGGTGCTGGTGAGGTTCTCGCTGCGGTCCTCCATCCATTTGACCGGCTTGCCGAGCAGCAGGGATCCGACGATCGCGCACACGTACCCCGGGTAGATCGGCACCTTGTTGCCGAACCCCCCGCCGATGTCGGGTGAGATGACCCGGATCTTGTGTTCGGGCAGCCCGGCGACCAGCGCGTAGAGCGTGCGGTGGGCGTGCGGCGCCTGTGTGGTCGACCAGAGGGTGAGCTTACCGCTGACCGGGTCGAGGTCGGCCACCGCACCGCAGGTCTCCATCGGCGCGGGATGCACTCGGGGATAGACGATTTCCTGCTTGACCACCACGTCGGCCCTGGCGAACGCCGCCTCGGTGGCCGCTGCGTCGCCGGTCTCCCAGTCGAAGCAGTGGTTGTCGGTCTTACCGTCGAGATCGGTGCGAATGACCTCGGCGTCGGGGTCGAGGGCGCGGCGCGCGTCGATGACCGGGTCGAGCGGTTCGTAGTCGACGTCGATGAGTTCGACACCGTCGCGGGCGGAGTAGCGGTCCTCGGCGACGACGAACGCGACCTCCTGCCCCTGGAACCGCACCTTGTCGGTGGCCAGCACCGCCTGCACGTCGTTGGACAGCGTCGGCATCCACGCCAGCCCCTTGGCGGCCAGGTCGGCGCCGGTGACGACGGCTTTGACCTTCGGATGCGCCTGTGCGGCAGACACATCGATGCTGTTGATGCGGGCGTGGGCGTACGGCGAGCGCAGGATCGCCAGGTGCAGCATGCCGGGTAGCTGCACGTCGTCGACGTAGTTGCCGCGGCCACGGATGAAGCGCGGATCCTCCTTGCGGAGCATCCGCCCGTGACCGCACGGCTTCTGGTCGTTGTCGACCGGTCGTTCCTCGAGTGCGGTCATGACGCGCTTCCCGTCTCGATGAGGTGCTCACCGGCGGCCGGGCCGCGAGTGTCGTCGGTCTGTGCCTGCGGTGCGAAATCGTCGGCGTCGGGCCCGGGTTCGACGGTTCTGCCGTCGCGGTGCCGGGCCGCCCACTGCACCGAACGCACGATCGTGGTGTAACCGGTGCAGCGGCAGATCTGCCCGGAGATCGCCTCGCGGATCTCGTCCTCACTCGGATCGGGGTTGCGGTCCAGCAGGGCACGCGCCGTGATCATCATCCCGGGCGTGCAGAAGCCGCACTGCAGGCCGTGGCACTGCATGAACCCCTCCTGCACCGGGTCGAGCCGGCCGTCGACCTCGAGGCCCTCCACGGTCCGCACGGTGTGTCCGCCGGCCATCACCGCGAGCATGGTGCAGGACTTGACCGGCTCACCATCGACCTCGACCACGCAGGTGCCGCAGTTGCTGGTGTCGCAGCCCCAGTGAGTTCCGGTGAGCCGCAGGTGGTCCCGGAGGAAATGCACGAGCAGCAGCCGCGGCTCGACATCCGCGGTCACCGATTCGCCGTTCACGGACATGGTCACCTGCATGTCAGCTCCTTTCCCGGACCCGCTGCACAGCGGTGCGCAGCGTCCGCACCGTCAACTCCGCCGCCAGGTGTCGCTTGTAGTCCGCGCTGCCCCGGACGTCGGAGACGGGCTCGCAGGCCGCGGCGGCACCGCGACCCGCTTCGGCGAACGTCGCATCGGTGGCGGGCCGGCCCACCAGCGACCGCCCGACCTCGGCCAGCGCCGCCGGGTCGGGGTTGACCGCGGTCAGACCGACCCGCGCGGAGGCGATCGCGTCGCCGTCGAGTGTGACCGCCGCCCCGGCCGCGGTGACAGCCCAATCCCCGACGCGGCGTTCGACTTTCGCGTAGGCGCTGGAGCTGTCCGGGCGCAGTGGGATGCGCACCTCGAGCAGGATCTCGTTGTGCGTCAACGCCGTTTCGTAGGGTCCGGTCAGGAAGTCGTCGATGGGGATCTCACGCCGTCCGCCGGGTCCGCGGGCCACACACACCGCGTCGAGCACCGTGCACACGGTGGTCAGATCCTCGGCGGGATCGGCCTGGCACAGCGAGCCGCCGAGAGTGCCGCGGTTGCGCACCACCGGGTCGGCGATCACGCGTTCGGCGTCGGCGAAGATCGGACACACCGCAGCCAGGTCGGCGGAGTCCAGCACTTCCCGGTGCCGGGTCATCGCGCCGATGCGCACCTGACCCCGGTCTCGCACGATGTAGCCGAGCTCGCCGGTGAGGTCGTTGATGTCGACCAGGTATTCGGGGTTGGCGATGCGCAGTTTCATCATCGGCAGCAGGCTGTGGCCGCCTGCGACGATCATCGCCCCGTCGCCGAGGCGGTCGAGCAGTCCGATCGCGTGGTCGACACTGGTCGCGCGTTCGTATTCGAAGGGCCCGGGCACCTGCATGTGATCGACCTCACATTCGCCGACGAGCCTCCAGTCTCGGACCGGCCGACGCGGGCGTCAATAGCGGGTTAAGGAATCGCTTAACTCGCTCTGTTCAGCCTGGTCATGGTGTATCCGACCACCGGTCTCGCTGAGCCGGCGCCCCGAGCCGCCCCACCGCCCGGCGATGATTTCCGCGGCGATCGACACCGCGGTCTCCTCCGGCGTCCGCGCTCCGAGGTCGAGGCCGATCGGGCTGGACAACCGCGCCAGCTCGGCGTCGGTGAGACCGGCGTCGCGCAATCGGACGATCCGGTCCTCGTGGGTGCGGCGTGACCCCATGGCGCCGATGTAGCCGACCTCGGGCAGACGCAGCGCCACCTCCAGCAGCGGCACGTCGAATTTGGGGTCATGGGTGAGGACGCAGACCACGGTGCGCCCGTCGACGGCGCCGGCGTCGACCTGGGCGCGCAGGTAGCGGTGCGGCCAGTCGACGACGACCTCGTCGGCGGTGGGGAACCGCGCGGCGGTCGCGAACACCGGCCGCGCGTCGCAAACCGTGACCCGGTACCCGAGGAAGGTGCCCTGCTGGGCGACCGCGGCCGCGAAGTCGATGGCGCCGAACACCAGCATCCGGGGTCGCGGCGCATACCCGGCGACGAACACCTCCATCCCGTCGCCGCGGCGCTGACCGTCGGGGCCGTAGGTGAGCACGTCGCTGCGGCCGGCCGCGAGCAGGCCGCGCGCGTCGTCGGTGACCGCGGCGTCGGCGCGCGGGGAGCCCAGCGTGCCGGACACGGCGGCGTCGTGGGTGTCCGGACGGACCACCATCCGGCGCCCGATCCATGCCGGGTCGGGATGGGCGATGACCGTCGCCACCGCGACCGGCCGGTGGGCGTCGATGTCGTCGACGACCGCGCCGAGGTCCGGGAACGTCGCCTCCGACACCGCCTCGACGAACACGTCGAGGATGCCGCCGCAGGTCAGCCCGACCGCGAACGCGTCGTCGTCACTCACGCCGTACCGCTGCAGCACCGGGGTGCCGGAGGCCACCACCTCGCCGGCGAGTTCGTACACCGCGCCTTCGACGCACCCGCCCGACACCGAACCGCTGACCGTGCCGTCGGGGGCGACGACCATCGCCGCCCCGGGTTGCCGCGGCGCCGACCGGAACGTCCGCACCACCGTCGCCAACCCGGCTGTGCCGCCGCCACGCCACACCGCCGACAGATCGCTCAGCACATCTCGCACGTTGCCAATGTATGCCCGCCGTAGGCTGCACATCGTGACACCGGCTCAACTCCGGGCCTACTCCGCCGTGGTACGGCTGGGGTCGGTGCACGCTGCCGCCGAGGAACTCGGGATGTCCGACGCCGGGATCTCCATGCACGTCGCGCAGCTGCGCAAGGAGTTGTCCGATCCGCTGTTCAGCCGCACCGCGGCCGGGCTGGCGTTCACCCCGGGCGGGCTGCGGCTGGCGAGCCGGGCCATCGAGATCCTGGGCCTGCAACAACAGACCGCGATCGAGGTGACCGAGGCCGCCCACGGCAGGCGGCTGCTGCGGATCGCGGCGTCGAGCGCGTTCGCCGAACACGCGGCACCCGGACTGATCGACCTGTTCTCGTCGCGAGCCGACGACCTGTCGGTGGAACTGTCGGTCCATCCCGCCGGCCGGTTCCGCGACCTGATCGCATCTCGGGCGGTGGACGTGACCCTGGGGCCGGCACCGGCCGATCCCGGCCCCGCGGTCGTCGTCCGGCCGTTCCTGCGATATCAGATCGTCGCCGTAACCGGATCCGAAAGCGTTCTGGCCCAGGGCGTTCCGACGGACGCGCAGCTGCGCGAACAACACTGGCTACTGGGCCCGTCGGCGGGCAGCGCCGACGGGGAGATCGCCACCGCCCTGCGCGCCCTGGCGGTGCCGGAATCCCACCAGCGCATCTTCCAGAGTGACGCCGCCGCACTGGAAGAGGTGCGCCGAACCGGCGGGGTGACGCTGGCCATCGGATTCGCAGTGGCGAAGGAATTGTCCGCGGGGCGACTCTGTCAGCTCAAGGGCACCGGACTGCCCGCGACGGGCGAGTGGTTCGCCGCGACGTTGACACCCGCCGCACGGCAGCCCGCGGCCTCGGAACTACTGCGGTTCATCACCACGCCGCGGTGCACGCAGGCGATGATCCGCGGCACGGGGGTCGGGGTAACCAGGTTCAAGCCGAAAGTGCATGTGACGCTGTGGAGTTGAACCGGGTCAGCGCGGGGGTCGGCCGGCCTCCAACGCCCGGATCAGGCTGGCCGCATCCCACGGCCCGCGGTGGCGTTTCCCGTTGACGAAGAACGTGGGTGTGGAGTTGAGGTCCATCGATTCGGCGTCCTGCGCGTCGTCGCGGACCCGGTTGAGCACCTTCGACGCGTGCACCCGCACGTCCTGGTCGAACCGTTCGATGTCCAGTCCGATCGCGACGGCGTAGCGGTACATGTCCGACCACTCCAGATCGTCCTGGTGGGCGAACAACTGGCGGGCCATGTCGAAGAACCGGCCCTGCATCGCGGCGCCCTCGCAGGCCCGGGCGGCGTCGAACGACCGCGGATGCGCCCGTGCCAGCGGGAAGTGCCGCCACACGTACAGCAGGTCGTCGCCGAAGTGCGCGCGCACCTCGTCGATGGCGCCGGTCGCGCGGCTGCAGAAGGGGCATTCGAAGTCGCCGTACTCGACGAGGACCAGCGGGGCGTTCGGGTGGCCGCGGACGTGGTCGCGCTCGGCGTCGACCGGGCGCACGAGGGTGAGGCCGACCGGCTCCGGCGGGCTGATCGCGTCGGTGATCCGGAACAGCGCCCAGCCGAGCGTGAACGCCAGCACCGAGGCGATCAGGACACCGACGCGGGCCTGATCCTGCCGGGCCGGGTCGGTGATCGCGACGTCGACGATGAACAGCGAGATGGTGAACCCGATCCCGGACAGCGCCGCCCCGCCGGCCACCCGGCGCAGCGACAGTCCAGGCGCCAGCTGACCCCATCCCGTCACACTCATCAGCGCGGTGGCGCCGGTGATGCCGACGAACTTGCCGACCACGAGACCGGCCACCACACCCCAGGTCAGCGGCGAGGTCATCGCGGTGCCGAGGGTCTCCCCGGTCAACCGCACGCCGGCGTTGGCCAGCGCGAAGATCGGCAGCACGACGAACGACACGTACGGCCCGACGGCGGTCTGCAACCGCTCGTTGATCGAGATGGACTCGCGCAGACCGCGGGTGACCGCGCGGGCGTAGTGCGGGTTCGGCGACTGGCGGAAGGCGCGGACCAGATCGACGGTCTGCTCGACGCGTCGGCGCTCCGGGGTGAACACCGGGATGAGGACGGCGACGGCGACGCCCGCGAGCGTCGGGTGCACGTGCGCCAGGTACAGCGCGATCCACAACGCGAAACCGAGGACGGCGTAGGCGGGTCCGCGCAGCGCGGGCAGCCGGCGCACGCACGCCAACGCGACGATGAGCACGACCGCGACGCCCAACGGCGGCAACCGGAGGTCGTCGGTGTAGAACAGTGCGATCGCCGCGAGCGCACCGACGTCGTCGACCACCGCCAGGGTGAGCAGGAAGATCCGCAGGCGCGCCGGGAACTTCGGTTTGACCACCGCGAGCGCGCCGACCAGGAACGCGGTGTCGGTGGAGATCACCACCCCCCACGCCTGCGCGTTCTCCCCCGACGGGTTGAACGCCAGGAAGATGACGGCGGGCACGATCAGCCCGGCAATCGCCGCGACGACGGGCACCGCGGCCCGCGCCCGGTCGGTCAATTCGCCGATCACGAACTCGCTCTTCACCTCGAGCCCGACGATGAAAAAGAAGAACGCCATCAGGCCGTCGTTGACGAGGTGTTTGACCGACATCTCGGCCCGGTACTCGCCGAAGCTCAACGCGACGTCGGTATCCCAGAACTCCGAATAGGTGTGCGCCCACGGCGAATTCGCCCAGACGATCGCGAGGACGGTGGCGGCGAGCAGCAGCGCGGCGGCCCGGCTGCCGCTCGACCGCGAGGCCTTCGGGTCGCGGCTGAACCGGCTGGGCAGCGCGCCGACGGGCCGCGCGGACACCTCGGTCACGGTGCGGTGGGACCGGCGTCGGTGGCGTGTTCGCTCACCGCATAAGCGGCCTCCATGAGCATCCAGCCCGAAAGCTGCACGGACAGATCGCGTTCGGGAATCTCCGAGGCGTTGACGGCGCCTTCGACGAATGCGGCCTCACGACCGGCGGCGGTGGGCAGGTCGGCGGTGCGCTCCCAGAACGCGCCGAACAGCGGCAGCCCGGCCCCGTCCACCCCGACGGTCTGCCGGTTGGTCCACGCCGCCTCGGCCGAATCGAGGACCAGCCGGCGCGCGGTGTCGCGGGTCGCGATGTCGTCGGCGGTGTCGCCGGGCAGGCTGGTCGCGACCAGCGCGAGATAGCGGGCGAGGATGCCGTGAAACAGGCCGCCGTCACCGCCGCCCGCGCCCTTGAGGACTCCGTCGGCGGCCATGTGCTCGGCGACCGCCGCCACCAGCCGCTCCACCCGCATGGCGTGCTCGCCCTCGCCGGTGCGCGCGGCGAGTTCGACCTCGAGCCCCAGCACGACGCCCTGACAGTAGGTGTACTGCGCCCGCACCAGCGAGCCGGCCTTGATGCCGTCGAAGATCAGGTGGGAGTCCGGGTCGAGCAGCGTCTCCTCGATCCAGTCGGCCATCTGCTGCGCCCGCCGCAGCCGGTCCCCGTGGCGGGCGAGGAAGATCCCCGCCGGGCCGTTGGCGGGCGCGTTGAAGAACTGATCCTGCTTGCGCCACGGGATGCCGCCGCCGTCCTCGGGCACCCAGGCGTTGACCAACTGTTCGCTCAGCGTGTGCAGCGCCCGCGGTTTGGCCACCCCGGCGAGCCGGTCGGCGCGTTCGAGCGCCAAGGCGAGCCAGGCCATGTCGTCGTAGTAGTCGTTGACCCAGCGGCCGACGTTGCGTAGCCGGTGGGTGCGGATCTGCCGGACGATGCGCTGCCTGCGTGCCGGGTCGGGGGCGCGGACCTGGGCGTCGACCAGGCAGTCCAGCAAATGGGCCTGCCACCAGTAGTGCCAGGTGCGGAACTGCTTGTGCGGGGTACCCGCGGGCCAGGCCACCACGCCGAGCTGGGTGCCGGGCAGTCCCCACAGCCGCCGCAGGTGCCGCTGGGTGATCGCCGCTTCGGCGCTGGCCGCCCTGTTGGCCCACAGCTGATCCATGCGTCGATCCTGCCTCACCGGCGGCGTCCCGGAAACCGTCCCCGACGAGGGGGATGAGACGTTTCTGTCTCACTTGAGATACTATCGTTTCATGGCCACGGATCGCGAGAGCGTGCTGCGTGCGGCTGCCGACTTCCTCGGCCGCCGCCCGAACGCGACCGTGGACGAGATCGCCGCCGCCGCCGGCGTCAGCCGGGCCACCCTGCACCGGCACTTCGCCGGCAAACCGGCCCTGCTGGCCGCCCTCGACGAGCTGGCGATCTCCGAGATGCGCACCGCGGTCGCGGCCGCCCGGCTGGACGAAGGCTCCGCATCCGAGGCGCTGCGCCGGCTCGTCGCCGCCTGCCGTCCGGTGTCGCCCTACCTGGCGCTGCTGTACAGCCAGAGCCAGGACGTCGACGGCGACCAGTCGATGCAGGGCTGGGCCGAGGCCGACGCCGCGATCACCGCGCTGTTCGAGCGCGGTCAGCGCGCCGGGGAGTTCCGCCCCGACCTGACCGCGGCCTGGCTCACCGAAGCGCTCTACAGCCTCGTGGGCGGCGCGGGCTGGTGCATTCAGGTCGGCCGGGCCGCGAGCCGCGATTTCGAGCACATGATCACCGAACTTCTTCTGACTGGAGTACAGACCTCATGACCCGCCGCTGGCTCGCGCTCGGCGTCCTCACCCTGGCCGTTCTGGTCATCGGCATCGACGGCACCGTCCTGGCGCTGGCGACCCCGTTCATCAGCGCCGACCTCCACACCACCGGCACCCAGATGCTGTGGATCGGCGACCTCTACTCGTTCGTCCTCGCCAGCCTGCTCATCACGATGGGCAGCCTCGGCGACCGCATCGGTCACCGCAAGCTCCTGGTCTGCGGGGCAACGCTTTTCGGTGTCGTCTCGGTCGTGACCGCGTACGCGCCGACCGCCGAGGCGCTGATCGGCGCCCGCGCCCTGCTCGGTGTCGCAGGCGCCACGCTGGCACCCGCCACCCTCGCCCTGATCCGCGGCATCTTCGCCGACGAGCGTGAACGCTCGCTGGCCGTGGGCATCTGGGCGTCGACGTTCTCGGCGGGCGCGGCGCTCGGCCCGATGGTGGGCGGCGTGCTGCTCGAACACTTCTGGTGGGGTTCGGTGTTCCTGATCAACGCGCCGGTGATGGCCGTGCTGATCGTCGGCGGGGTGACGCTGCTACCCGAGCAGCGCAACCCCGCACCCGGACCGTGGGACCTGCCGAGCGTCGCGCTGTCGATGGCCGGCATCCTCGGCGTCGTCTACGCGATCAAGGAGACCGCCGCGCACGGTCCGGAACTCGGCGCCCTCGTCGCGTTCGTCGTCGGCGCCGCGGCGTTGACGGCGTTCGTGCGCAGGCAGTTGCGGCTGCCGAGCCCGGTGATCGACGTCCGGCTGTTCGCCAACCGCGCCTACTCGGGCGTGGTCGGCGCGAATCTACTGTCGGTGCTGGGCCTTTCGGGTCTGGTGTTCTTCCTTTCCCAGTACTTCCAGCTGGTGCAGGGGTACAGCCCGCTGGGCGCCGGGCTCGCCGAGCTGCCCGCCGCCGTGACCGCGACGGTCTTCGGTGTGCTGGCCGGGTTCGCGGTGCGCCGCTTCACGAAGCGGTCGGTGCTGACGACGGGTCTCGCGCTCGTCGGCGTCGCGATGGCCACGCTGACCACGATCCATCCGGGGTCGCCGTACCTGCACCTTGGCGTCGCACTGTTCGTCGTCGGTGTGGGGCTGGGCCTGGCGTTCACCGTCGCCAGCGACGTCATCCTCTCGATCGTCCCGCGCGATCGCGCCGGCGCGGCGGCCGCCGTCTCGGAGACCGCCTACGAACTCGGCACGGCGCTGGGCATCGCGGTGCTCGGTTCGATCTTGGCCGGGGTGTACCGCACCATGACCGTGCCCGCAGGCGTCACTCCCCGTGTCGCCACCGAGGCCCGCGAATCCCTCGCCGCGGCAAGCGAAGTGGCGACCACACTGCCCGCCGGACAGGCGAACGCACTGCTCGACGCGGCGCGCGCCTCGTTCAGCAGCGGGCTGGCGATCGCCTCCGGGGTGGGTGCGGTGCTCATGCTCGTCTCCGCGGCGACGGTGTGGGTCCTGCTGCGGGACCGGCTACCACGCCTGGCCGAGGTCGGCGTGCTGGACGATCCAGGTGTGCATGGCGATACCGGCGGCGACGCCCGCGTTGATGCTGCGTGTCGAGCCGAAGGCCGCGATTGAGACCGTCAGCCGCGCTGAGGTTTTCGCGTCGTCGGTGATCCCGGGACCCTCCTGCCCGAAGATCAGCAGGCAGTTCCGCGGCAGTGCGGTCGTCTCCAGCGGCACGGCACCGGGCACGTTGTCGACCGCGACCGCGACCAGATCCGCGTCAGCGGCGAAGGCCAGCAGCTCGGCGGTGGTGTCGTGGTGGCGCAGCCGCTGGTACCGGTCGGTGACCATGGCGCCGCGGCGGTTCCAGCGCCGTCGACCGACGATGTGGACGGTGTCGACGGCGAACGCGTTGGCCGTGCGGACCACAGCGCCGATGTTGGCGTCGTTGCCGAAGTTCTCGATCGCGATGTGCAGCGGATGCCTGCGGCGGTCGATGTCGGCGATGATCGCCTCGCGCGTCCAGTACCGGTAGGCGTCGACGACGTTGCGGGTGTCGCCGTCGCGCAACAGGTCCGGGTCGTAGCGCGGATCGTCGGGCAGCTCCCCCACCCAGGGCCCGACGCCGGGCCCCTCACCCCATTCGGTCGGACCCTTGCGGTCATCCATCGCGGGTCCACAGCGCGGCGTGGGTGCCGATCACCGACACCGACGCGAACAGCAGCGCCTGGTTGATCTCGCCCTGGGTGCACAGGGATCCGCGCACGTTGACCGCGTCCCGCGAGGCGTCGGGCAGCACCAGCATCGACGCCCCGTACGCCGAACAGGCGTAGCTGAGCCCCTTGCCGGGCATCGTCGGCGCGACGACCACCATCAGCGGGCCGCCCCGCTGGGCCGATTCGTCGCGGTATCGGCTTGCCAGCCCAGTGATCTCGAGTCCGAGCAACATGTAGCCGTTGCCGGTGAACGCCTCCGGATCGCCGAGCGCGTTCTGGTTCAGTTGGGCGCCGTCGGCGCGGAACGCGTCGAGGCTGGTGGATTTGAGCGTCAGGCCGGTCTCGTCGCTGGTAGGCAGCAATCCGACCGGAAACGCCGCGGCATAGGCGACCGTGGTGCCGGGCATCCGGTCCTGTGGCGAGTACGCGTAGACGCCGCGCACCTGGCTCTGGTCGCGCTGCGGGCCCAGGCAGACGGTGCCGGTGAGACGGTCGGGGCTGGGCGCCGACATCGGGGTGATGGACAGCGAGTCGACGTTCTGACAGCCGCCGATCCCGTTGGCCTCGATCGGGTGCACGAGCGCACCGTAGAGCCCGAACCGCAACGACTCCGGCGGCACCGGGGTGCCGTCCCCGGAGTGCGCGGCGTCGACGTCGACGAGCACGTGGTCGCCTTCGAAACGCATGTTGGACACGCTGATGTTCCAGCCCGAAACGGCTAGCGATTCACCGACTTTCGCCGTCGGTGCCGCGTAGACGTCGGTGGCGGCCTCGGTCTTCGAACAGCCCGAGACCGCGACGAGGAGAACCGTCACGCAGACGGCGACGAACGCGCGCACCGGCGATCAGGTGCGGCCGCGGCCGCGGCCCACGGTCCTGGTCATCACCCGGACCAGGGAGCGCGGCACCAGCCGGCTGACGGTGGTCATGGCCTTGTACTGCACGCTGGGCACGATGACGACCTTGCCCTTGGCGACGTCGGCGAGGCAGTCCCCGACGACGTCGTCGACCTGCAGCCACATCCACGCCGGGGTGCCCGACATCTCGATGCCGGCCCGTGCGTGGAATTCGGTGCGGACGAAGCCGGGGCACAGCGCGTGCACGCCGACACCCGTGCCGCCGAGACCGTTGGCCAGCCCCTCGGAGAACGAGATCACCCACGCCTTGGACGCCGAGTACGTCGATCCGCGGCCCGGCAGGAGACCGGAAACGCTCGCGACGTTGATCACGGTGCCGGCGTGCTTGTCGAGCATCGCGGGCAGCGCGGCGTGGGTGAGCTGCATGACGGCGGTGACGTTGACGTCGAGCTGGCACTGCAGCAGCGGATAGTCGGCGGTCCAGAACTCCCCGGCCGTGCCGAACCCGGCGTTGTTGACCAGCACGTCCACGCCCTCGGAGAGCCTGGTGGCGACCCTGGCACGGTCGTCGGCGTCGGCGAGGTCGGCCGGTAGCACCTCCACGGCGCCGCCGTGAATGCGTAGTTCGTCGGCGAGCTCGTCGAGGCGGGCGACGTCGCGGGCGACCAGAACGAGGTCATGGCCGTCGGCGGCGTAGCGGCGCGCGAAGCCGGCACCGAGGCCGGAGGTCGGTCCGGTGATCAGAGCGACGGGGCGTGGCATCGAGTGGGCGGTCTCAGCGCTGGAAGTTGGGCGAGCTGTGCCCGTTGCGCGCAGGCGGGGTGCGCGGCGCGGCGTCCGGGCGGGCCGCGGGCGGACCGTCGGGGCGGCCGGCATCCGGACGCTGGGCGTAGGGACGGCCAGGGCCGGGCCGACCCTGGAGCTGGGCGCCTTCAGGCTGGCGCGGCGGCGCCGGGACGAGCGGGCGGCTCGGGGAACCGCTGCGCCGGGCGACGGCCTGGACGGAGTCGGTCTGCGGGATCGGCGGCAGCACGCGCAGCAGATCGTTGAACTGCCGCACGGTGCGCAGACCCTCGTCCCACTGGGCGCGGGTGCTGGTGACCGGCATGCTGATCAGCGTCCAGTGCTGTTCGTTCCACATGATCTCGGCGCAGTCGGGCGCGGTGTGGGCGAACGTGACCATGCGGCGGTCGCAGGCGCGGCGGGCGGCGTCGAGGTTGGTGGAATACACCATCCGGGGCCCGATGGCTCCGAGCAGCCAGATGTCGTTCTCGCGGGGCTCCTTGATGCCCTTGAGCCGCATGTCCACCACCACGTTGGTGCCGACCTTGCGGTGCAGCGCGATCACGGTGGCCACGTCGTCGAGGTCGAAGATGAACACCGCCTCGCCGCGGATCTGGCCGAGCACGACGTTCTTGGCGGTGATGTCACCGACCGTGGACATCACGCCGCGTTTCCAGCGTTTGAGGATGTCGGCGGATTCGTGTTCGTAGTCGAAGCCGTGCGACTTGGCCCACGACTTCCGGCGTCGGCCGAGCCCGCGTCGACGATCGATGTCGACGTAGAGAAGCACGGCTGCACCCACGAAGCAGAGCGCAGACAGCGTGAACCAGAGCGGGACCATCGGACCTAGCCTACTTGCTGGTACCGCGTTCGCCCGAACTCAAGTTGGTCACAACCTTATTTCCGCACGCCGAGATCAGGGTTATGTCACGCCGATGGCCGTTTCGGCGTGCACAACCCTGATCTCGGGTGGGGGTGGCTAGCCCAGGACCAGCGATTCGCCGTCCGGGCTGAGGTTGACCGGCACGATGTCGCCGTCGTGCACGTCGCCGGCCAGCAGCATCTTCGCCAGCTGGTCACCGATGGCCTGCTGGATCAGCCTGCGCAGCGGCCGGGCGCCGTAGAGCGGGTCGAACCCGCGCTGGGCGAGCCACTTCTTCGCAGGCAGCGACACCTCGAGTGTGAGCCGGCGCTGCGCCAGCCGCTTGGACAGCTGCTGCAGCTGGATGTCGACGATCGACACCAGCTCCTCCGGGTTGAGCCCGTCGAAGATGATCACGTCGTCGAGCCGGTTGATGAACTCGGGCTTGAACGCCGAGCGCACCGCCGCCATCACCATCTCCTCGGTACCGCCGGCGCCCAGGTTGGACGTCAGGATGAGGATGGTGTTGCGGAAGTCGACCGTGCGGCCCTGACCGTCGGTCAACCGGCCCTCGTCGAGCACCTGCAACAGCACGTCGAACACGTCCGGGTGGGCCTTCTCGATCTCGTCGAACAGGATCACCGTGTACGGGCGGCGGCGGACCGCCTCGGTCAGCTGACCGCCCTGGTCGTAGCCGATGTAGCCGGGAGGGGCGCCGACCAGCCGAGCCACCGAGTGCTTCTCGCCGTACTCGCTCATGTCGATGCGGACCATCGCGCGCTCGTCGTCGAACAGGAATTCCGCCAGCGCCTTGGCCAGCTCGGTCTTACCGACGCCGGTCGGACCCAGGAACATGAACGATCCCGTCGGCCGGTTCGGGTCGGCCACGCCGGCGCGTGAGCGCCGCACCGCATCCGAGACCGCTTGCACGGCCTTCTTCTGGCCGACGACCCGCTTGCCGAGTTCGTCCTCCATGCGCAGCAGTTTGGCGGTCTCGCCCTCGAGCATGCGGCCCGCGGGGATACCGGTCCACGCGGACACCACCTCGGCGATGTCGTCGGGGCCGACCTCCTCCTTGAGCATGACGTCCTCCCGCGCCTCGGCCTGCGGCACCGCGGCGTCGAGTTTCTTCTCGACCTCGGGGATGCGGCCGTAGCGCAGTTCGGCGGCCTTTTCGAGGTTGCCGTCGCGTTCGGCCCGGTCGGCCTCCCCGCGCAGCGTCTCGAGCTGCTCCTTGAGCTCGCGGACGATGTCGATGGCGTTCTTCTCGTTCTGCCACCTGGTCGTGAGCTCCGCCAACTTCTCCTTGTGGTCGGCGAGCTCACCGCGCAACTTCTCCAACCGCTCCTTGGACGCGTCGTCCTCCTCCTTGGCCAGCGCCATCTCCTCGATCTCGAGGCGACGGACCAGCCGCTCGACCTCGTCGATCTCGACGGGCCGGGAGTCGATCTCCATGCGCAGCCGGGACGCGGCCTCGTCGACCAGGTCGATGGCCTTGTCCGGCAGGAAGCGGGCGGTGATGTAGCGGTCGGACAACGTGGCGGCCGAGACCAGCGCGGAGTCGGTGATGCGCACACCGTGGTGCACCTCGTAACGCTCCTTGAGGCCGCGCAGGATGCCGACGGTGTCCTCCACCGACGGTTCGCCGACGTAGACCTGCTGGAAGCGGCGCTCCAGCGCGGCGTCCTTCTCGATGTACTTGCGGTACTCGTCGAGCGTGGTCGCACCGACCAGCCGCAGCTCACCGCGGGCGAGCATGGGCTTGATCATGTTGCCGGCGTCCATCGAGGAGTCGCCGGTGGCGCCGGCGCCGACGATGGTGTGCAGCTCGTCGATGAACGTGATGATCTGCCCGGCCGAATTCTTGATGTCGTCGAGGACGGCCTTGAGCCGCTCCTCGAATTCACCGCGGTACTTCGAGCCGGCCACCATCGAGCCCAGGTCGAGCGAGACGACGGTCTTGTCGCGCAGGCTCTCCGGCACGTCACCCGCGACGATGCGCTGGGCCAGGCCCTCGACGATCGCGGTCTTGCCGACGCCCGGCTCACCGATCAGCACCGGGTTGTTCTTGGTGCGACGGGACAGCACCTGCACCACGCGGCGGATCTCGGTGTCCCGGCCGATCACCGGGTCGAGCTTGCCTTCGCGGGCGCGGGCGGTCAGGTCGGTGGAGTACTTCTCCAGCGCCTGGTAGCTGCCCTCGGGGTCCGGGCTGGTGACCCGGGCGCTGCCGCGGACCTTGACGAATGCCTCACGAAGCGCCTGCGGCGATGCGCCGTGGCCGGTCAGCAGCTTGGCGACGTCGGTGTCGTTGCTGGCCAAGCCGACCATCAGGTGCTCGGTGGAGACGTATTCGTCGTCCATCTCGGTCGCGAGCTGCTGGGCGGCGGTGACCGCGGCCAGCGATTCACGGCTCAACTGCGGTTGCGCGCTGGCGCCGGTGGCGCTGGGCAGCCGGTCGAGGAGGCGTTGCGTCTCGGTGCGAATCGTCGCGGGTTCGACGCCGACGGCCTCCAGGAGGGGTGCGGCAATGCCGTCATTCTGTGTCAGCAGTGCCATCAATAGATGGGCGGGCACGATCTGCGGGTTGCCTGCGGCGCTGGCCGCCTGCAACGCCGAAGTCAGCGCCGCCTGGGTCTTGGTCGTCGGGTTGAATGAGTCCACGACACCTCCGATCCTCTGGTTGGAATGGTTCTCGCCATACACAACGTGGTCAAGGTTGAGTCTGTTCCGCTCAACTTTAACTTTTTTCGGCACGTGCGGCTAGCGGCGAAGAACCGTTCAGCGAGCGTCGTGCCACGTACCACCCCGGCCGAAACTCTGGTAGGTCTCCAGTGGCCCACCGACGGCGAGGCGGTCGTACAAACAGTGTGCGAAGGCCGTGGCCAGCAGCAGTTCGGGCAATGGGTGGCCGGTGGGCTGCGTGCACGTGAGGGTGTAATCGAAGAAGTCGTTACTCGTCCCGGCATATCGCCAGCGCCGTTCCACGGTGGCGATCGCCGGGCCGGCAGTCGAGTGGATGGGCTGGCAGACCGCTGCGAAGCGATCGCGAGGATCGATACAGATCTCTGTCGTGGCCAGTTCCCGATCACCGGCCTCGAGCGTGACGGCGAGACGCGGTGTGCGAATCTGCCGCCAGACCGAGCTCGTCTGGCGGATGCGACCGAGGGTTCGACCTGCCGGGTCGCTGACCACGATGCTGTGCTTGCGGGCCAAACCGCCCAACCGCGTGAAGAACAGGACTCCTGCGCCCGTCGCGCCGACGACTTCGTACCCGAGATCGGCGATCTCGCGGTCGATGCCGGATAACCGGTTCCCGCGCGGACGGATCAGGCCCACCTGATGGCCGGTTGCCGTTTCCAGCGCGCACGAGACGTCGACGTCGCGGCCGCACGGGATGGCGCGCAACACCAGAACCGGCTCTCCGATCGGAAACCCCGCCGTCGGAGTTGTGGGCGCGACGCCATCCGTCCACTGGTGTCCGTCGAAGTACCTCAGCTGCCGGGGATCCCACGGATCGGTGAACCATCCCGGACCCGGGCTAGGTACCGATTCGTTCTCGATGGCCAACCTCCGTTCCACCTTTGACGCCGTTTCGGCGAAGAGTTGATCCTATCGATCGCCGAGGTCCGAGCAAGCATCAAATTGGCGCATTGTCGATGCTGACCGCGCTGGTACGTTGATTTCGGCAAATCAGAACGGAGGGCTGTGGGGATCTTCGACGACTTCGGCGACGTGCTGGAGAAGGTCGGCGGCACGATGCGGAAATTCGACCCCTTCGGCCCTATCGGTGAGGCCGGTGAGATGTTGACCAACATCGTGACCGTTGCCGAGGCCGTGGAGTCTTCCGGTCCGGACGCGCTCTGGAATCTCGCCGCCGACGCCGCCGAAGTTGCCAGCGTCGCGGAGTTCTTCCTTCCAAAGGCCAAGCAGACGCCGATCATCGCCGCGGGCCTGAAGACGGTGCTGGGCATGCAGGTGCTGTGTGGATGGACGACACCACCGGACCGGGGCGAGGGCTATGACAAGGGTTACCAGCTCTTCAACGAAGCGATCGAAACCCTCAAGACAGCGTCACCCGACGCCCGCTGGCAGGGCGCAGCCTCGGACGCTTATGCGGAGGCGAATGCCGAACAACTGGCGCGCGCTCGGATGATGGTTGACGCAGACATCGACGTGAGTAATGCGCTGTCGGCCGAGGCCGGAACGGTGGAGAACACTCGACGCATCCTCAACAACGCGGCGACGATGATGGGCAACGCGATCATCCCCGCGATCGCAGCCAAAGCCATTCCGCGAGTGGGCAAGGTGATATCCCTCGAGATCGAGATGTCGGTCGTCGGAGTCTCCCTGCCCACGTGCTTCTGGTACATGAAGGAGATGCGCGCAGCCTCGGAACGGGCCGCCAAGACCATCGATGACGCAACAAGCATCTACGAGGCCGTGAGCCGGGGCTGCTACCCGGTCAACATGTGAGGGGACGACTTCGATGAGTTCGCCGTTCGACGAATTGCGTCTCGACCCAATGCATCTCCAGGACCTTGCGGACAAGCAGGGCGGCGCAGCGAGTCAGATCGCTTCGGCCGCTCCGGTGACTCAAGGGGTGGCGGCCTCTGTGGCGACCAGCCACGGCAACATATGCGCACCCGCTTCCGGCGCGGCCGCCAAGGCCGAGAAGGCGCGTGCGGATGCGTGCGCGGCAATGGAGTTCGTGTCGACATCGCTGCAATCGAGCCTGCACACCGCCATCGCGCAGTACGCCACGACCGATTCCGAATCCAGTGACGAACTCGACGGCGGAATGCGACCTGCACCATGACGGACGAGCGAGAATTCGACGACGACGAACTTGCCGCCCTCGACGCGTTCACCCCGCACTTCGACGAGGACGCGGGCCACGAACTCGACGCCCTGGACGCCTTCAACCCGACCGGCACGGACGACAGCGACGACCCCGCGCAGGATCTGGCGTTCGTCGCGGCCAATCCGTCCGGAACCATCACGGTCACCGCCCTGCTGGGCGGCGAATGCCAACGCATCGACCTGACGCCCGCGGTGCGTGCACTGACCAAGACCGAACTCGCCGCAGAGATCGTGGCCGTTGCACAAGTGGCGGCACAGCGCGCGGGCGCCGGGGCCTACGAACTGTTCTCCACGATGTTCCGCGCCCAGGGTCAGGACCGGGCGTCGGTCGACGATCTGCTGCGGCACCGACTGCGGTTGCCGACGCCCGACGAAGCGGGCGCTTCCGCGGCCGAGTTGGCCGCTCGCTACCGCTGATCCACGCGCGTGGATCGTCTGCGAAGCAAGCGCGGAACTCGCCGGCCGACACGAACGCGCCGTCGCCCCCGGAACGAACGCAATCGGGTTAGCGTGCAGTATGTCCGAGTTCGGCGACTTCGAGTACGAACGGAAGTTCCTCGTCGGCGATATGCCCGCGGTGGCCGCCTCCGACCCGAGCCCGGTCCTGATCGCCCAGGCCTACCTGTTCGCCGCCGACGGCTACGCGGTCCGGGTCCGCCTGCAGGGCCCGGCGCCGGCCGAACTGGACGCCTCCCCCGCCGAACTCGTCGCCGCGCTGGGCGACGAGGCGATCGGCACCATGACCGCCAAGGGCCCTGCCGCAGGCGGGACCCGCTACGAGGCCGAACGCGACCTCGATCCCCTCGTCGCCGGGCAGATCGTCTCGCGCGCCGAGCACGTGGTGCTCAAGGTCCGGTCCTCGGTGTGGTTGGGCGAGGACGGCTGGGTGATCGACCGGTTCCTCGCCGCCAACGCACCCCTGGTGCTCGCCGAGGTCGAACGCAACTCCCCCGTCGTCGATCTGGTGATCCCGTCGTTCTGCACCACCGAGGTGTCCGAGGACGACCGGTTCCGCAATGAGCACCTGGCGTTCCACCCGTTCAGCGGATGGGCCGAGGACTACCGCAACGAACTGGCCCTGCTGGGCCCCACCTTCGTCGACACGCTGGGCTGCAACCACTTCGACGGCTCCTGACGCGCTACCTTTCCGCCCATGACGGGTAGTTGGGGTTCGGTGCTGGCCGAGTTGATTCCGCTGGCCCTGGTGATCGCGCTGTCGCCGTTGTCGATCATTCCGGCGGTGCTGATGCTGCAGACGCCGCGGCCGCGACCGACCGGGTTGGCGTTCGTGGCGGGGTGGCTGATCGGTCTTGCTGCGCTGACGGCGATCTTCGTGACGGTGTCCGGCGCGATCGGCGGGTTCGAGAAGCCGCCGAGTTGGGCGTCGTGGCTGCGCATCGTGATCGGCGCCGCACTCGTCGTCTTCGGCATCGTGCGGTTCGTGCGCAGGCATGCCTCCGCACACCAGCCGAAGTGGTTGCGCAGCATGACGACGCTGACGCCCGTCAAGGCCGCGGGCACCGCCGCCGTGCTGACCGTCGCCAACCCGAAGGTGTTGTTCCTCTGCGTGGCAGCGGGTTTGGCGATCGGGTCGGCCGGCCTCGGTGATGCGGTATGGCTGGCGGTGGTGTACTTCGCGGTGGTCGCGGGTTCGACTGTGGCGCTGCCGATCCTGGCCTACGTGGTGTCCGGTGGGCGCCTCGACGAACCCCTCGCGCGGCTCAAGGACTGGATGGAGCGCAATCACGCCACGCTGATGGCCGTGATCCTCGTCGTGATCGGACTCCTGGTGCTGTACAAGGGGATTCACGCCCTCTAGCCGGGCAGCCCGAGTTCCTCGGCGTCGGCGGTCAGGTAGCGCGTGATGGTCGGGGCGAGCAGCGTGACCAGCTGGTCGCCGGGCAGCGTGGCCAGCGGCGGGATCTTCATCACGTAACGCAGCATCGCGGTGCCGACGAGGGTGGTGGCGGCCAGCATCGCGCGCAGTCGCGCGGTGTCGTCGCCGCCGAGCACCCCGGAGACCGCGGTGAGCACGTAGGTCTGCATGAAACTGCGGAACGCCTCGTGCGCCTCGCTGTTGGAGGTGGCCGACTGCAGCATCACGACCATGCTCGGTCCGGTCTCCGGCGACTCCCAGATCTGCAGATACACCCGCACCATCCGGGTGCCCACGTCGTCGCCCGCCGCCGACAACGCCTCGACGAGCCGCTCCGGGTCGAGGATCAGCCGCAGCGACTCGCGGAACAGGTCGAGCTTCGAACCGAACAGGTACAGCACCATCGACGGGTCGACGTGCGCGTCGTCGGCGATGGCGCGCAGCGTGGTGCGTTCATAGCCGTCGACCGCGAACCGTTTCTTGGCGGCAGCGAGCACGGCCTCCCGGGACACCGGCTCCCCCTGGCGGCGGCCACGGCGGCGGGTCGTCTTCGCAGGTGAGGGCATACGACGACAGTATCATTTTCAACTGCTATTGAATAAAACCCGCGGCAGGCATACGCTCGTGCCGGAAGATTTCAACACCGAGTGAAAAGGAGCGGGCCATGACAACGACGTCATCCCCTCACGCGGCCACCCGCCACGAACCGCCGCCGGCCGCCCGTGCCGCAGGCATCGTCGTCGCACTGTGCGCGGTGATCGCGATCGTCGCGCTCGCGTTCGCGCTGCCCGCGGCCAAATCCGGGCCGCACGACGTCCCGATCGGCGTCGCCGGACCGCAGGCCGCCAACGGGCAGGTCGCGGCGATGCTCGACGAGCGGGCGCCGGGCGCGTTCGCGGTCACCTACTACCCGGGCGAACAGCAGCTGCGCGAGGCCATCGCTGACCGCCACGTCTACGGCGGCCTCTCCCTCGGCCCCGACGGACCACGCCTGCTCATCGCCTCGGGTGGCAGTCCGGCCGTTGCGCAGGCGCTGACCCAGCTCGGCACGGGGATGGCCGCGCAGACGGGTCGGGCACCCGCCGTCGAGGACGTCGCACCGCTGCCCGCGGCCGACCCGCGCGGCACCGGACTGGCCGCCTCGGCGCTGCCGATCACCCTGGCCGGCATCCTGCCGGCCGTCGCGCTGGTGTTCGCGCTGCGCCGCGAGGTCTGGACCCGGCTGGCCACGGCCGTCGTCTTCAGCGTTGTCGCTGCGTGGACGATCACCGCGCTCCTGTACTACGTCCTCGGCTCGTTCGACCAGAACTTCTGGGGTGTGACGGCGGGTCTGACACTCGGGCTGCTCGCCTGCGGGTTGCCCATCCTCGGGCTGGGTTCACTGTTCGGCCGCGTCGGCCTGGCGTGCGGCGCGGCGCTGGCGCTACTGCTGGGCAATCCGTTGTCGGGGCTGAACAGCGCGCCGGAGATGCTGCCGAGCGGCTGGGGCGAGGTCGGGCAGTGGCTGCCCCAGGGTGCGACGGCCACGCTGCTGCGGTCGACGGCGTACTTCGGCGGGGCCGGGGCGACCTCGGCGATCGTGGTCGCGGTCTGTTGGGCGGTGGCGGGTGCGGCGCTCGTCGCGGTGGCTGCGCTGCGGGAACGGGCGCGCACAGCCGGCTGACTTACACTCGCACGACGTGGGACTCGACGACCGTGACGCGCTGGCCGTACTGCGCGACGCGGTCGATCCCCGTCGGGGCTCCGACCGTCTGATCGCCGACTTCTACACCCGCTGGTTCGCCGCCGACCTGTCCGTGCGCGACCTCTTCCCGCCGGACATGGCGCGCCAGCGCACCGTGTTCGCCGAGGCGATGACCTGGCTGTTCGGGGAGCTGATCGCCCAGCGCGCCGAGGAGCCGGTGGCGTTCCTCGCCCAGCTCGGTCGGGACCACCGCAAATACGGTGTCGCCCAACGTCATTACGACTCCATGGGTGAGGCGCTGTACGCAGCGCTGCGCAACGGGCTCGACGAGCAGTGGTCGCAGCGGCTCGACGAGGTGGCTCGCGACGCCGTCGCGCTGGCCACCGGGGTGATGCGCGGGGCGGCCGAGGCCGAGGACGGCCCGCCGTACTGCGACGGCACCGTCGTCGAGCACATCCGCGCCACCCGGGACGTCTCGGTGGTGCGACTGCAACTGGACCGGCCGCTGGCCTATCACCCGGGCCAGTACGTCACCGTGCAGGTGCCGCAGTGGCCGCGGCGCTGGCGATACCTGAGCCCGGCCATCCCCACCGAACCCGGCGGCGGTATCGAATTCCACATCCGCTCGGTGCCCGGCGGCATGGTCAGCACCGCGATCGTCAACGAGACCCGCGTCGGGGACCGGTGGCGCATGTCCAATCCGCACGGCAGCCTGGAAGTCGACCGCGACTGCGGCGACGTGCTGATGGTCGCGGGCAGCACCGGGCTCGCGCCGCTGCGGACGCTGATCATGGACATGACGCGGTTCGGGGTGAACCCGCGGGTGCACCTGTTCTTCGGTGGGCGGTTCCCGTGCGATCTGTACGACCTCGTGACGCTGTGGCAGATCGCCTCGACCAACCCCTGGCTGTCGGTGACGCCGGTGTCGGAGTACGCCACCGACCCGCCGTGGGCCGCCGACTACCCCGACCCCACACCACCCCGTGGCCTGCACGTCCGGCAGACCGGGCGGCTCCCGGAGGTGGTCACGCGGTACGGCAACTGGGGTGACCGGCAGATCCTGATCTGCGGCAGCGCGGCGATGACCGAGGCCACCAAGGCGGCGCTGATCGCCCGCGGGGCGCCGCCGGAGCGCATACAGCACGACCCGCTCACCACCTGAGCCGTGCCACACTGGCGGCGTGGCCGAACACCTCCCAGTCACCCTGCACGACCCCTCGTCCTCGGTGACCGCGACGTACGTGCCGAGCGCCGGGATGATCTGCACCTCGCTGGCCGACGGCGAGATCGAGTTCCTCGGCCAGCGCCGCGGGGTGCAGGCCTACATCACCAGCGGCAAGACGATGGGGATCCCGATCCTCTACCCGTGGGCCAACCGGCTGAGCACGAACAAGTACCCGATCGAGGGCGGCATCGTGACGCTCACGCCGGGGGTCGCGGGGGTACGCACCGACGAGCACGGGGTGCCGATCCACGGCGTGCTCGGCGCCTACCCGGGCTGGGTGGTGGTCGAGAAGACCGCCAACACCCTTGTCGCCGAGGTGAACTGGGCCGACAGACCGCGGCTGCTCGCGACGTTCCCGTTCCCGCACGTCCTGCGGCTGTCGGTGACGCTGGCCGACCGCACGCTGACCGTGGACACCACGGTGACGGCGACGGCCACCACGGCGGTCCCACTCTGCTACGGGTTCCACCCGTATCTGCAGTTGCAGGATGTGCCGCGGGCACAGTGGGAGTTGCAGACGCCGCCGATGCGCCACCTGCCGGTGGACGACTGGGGCATCCCGACCGGAGCCACAGCGCCATGGGCGGGCGGCGGCCAGATGCTGGGCGACACCGAACTCGACGACGGGTTCGACGAGGTCGCCGACGGTGCGGTGTTCACGCTGTCCGGCGGTGACCGCCGCATCGAGATGCGATTCCACACCGGCTATCCGGCCGCGCAGCTGTTCGCCCCGGGCGCCGACGACCTGGTGGCCGTCGAGCCGATGGCCGCGCCGACCGATGCGCTGCGCCGCGAGACCTACCGGGTCGCCGAACCCGGCGCACCCGCGACGAGCCGGTTCTCGATCAGCGTCGTCTAGCGGTCGCGGCCGCGCCGCGGCTGCCACACCACCAGCGCGGTGCTCTTGGTGGGCACCGCGAGGTCGCGGCGCTGGTTGGCGCGCAGGTCCTCGACTTCGCGGACCAGTTCCTTGACGCGGGCCTGCAGCGCCTCGACCTGGTTGGTCAGTTCGATGATCCGTTTGATTCCGGCGAGGTTGACGCCCTCGTCCTGCGACAGCCGCTGCACCTCGCGGAGCAGGTCGACGTCGCGTTCGGAGTAGCGCCTGCCGCCGCCGGAGGTGCGCTGCGGGCTGACCAGGCCGAGCCGGTCGTACGTGCGCAGGGTCTGCGCATGCATACCGGCCAGCTCCGCGGCCACCGAGATCAGGAAGGTGCGTGCTTCCTCGTTACGTTTGGCCGCCATCGTCACGCCCCCGCCCAGCCGGCCCGCGGATCGAATCCGCTTGCGCGCTCAGCCTTCGCGTAGGCCTCGAGCGCCTCGGCGGCCTCACCTTCGAGGTTCGGCGGCACCGCGACCTTGACGGTGACCAGCAGATCACCATGTCCGCCACCGCGTTTGGGCACACCGCGCCCGCGCACCCGCAGGATCCGCCCGTCGGAGGTGCCCTTGGGCACCCGCACGCCGACCTTCCCCTCCAGAGTGGGCACGGAAAGCGTTGTGCCGAGCGCCAGTTCGTGGAAGCTGACGGGGACCGCGACGGTGAGGTCGTCCCCGTCGCGGCCGAAGACCTTGTCGGGGCGTACGTGCACGGTCACGTACAGGTCGCCCGAGGGCGCCCCGCGCAGACCGGCCTCGCCCTGACCGGCCAGCCGGATCCGTTGCCCGTCCTCGACACCCGGTGGGATGCGCACGTTGATGGTGCGCGTCCTGGTGGTGACACCGGTGCCTTTGCACTCCCCGCAGGGGTGCTCGATGATCGAGCCGCTGCCCTTGCACTCGGTGCACGGTTCGGAGAACCCGAACGCGCCCTGGTTGCGGTTGACCACACCCGCGCCGTTGCAGTTCGGACACACCTTCGGGCTGGTTCCCGGCCGGGCACCGCTGCCGTGGCAGTTCGTACACGGCGCCGGGCTGGTCAGCCGCAACGGCATCGCCACGCCCTTGGTGGCCTCCAGGAACGAGAGTTCGGTCTCGGTCTCGAGGTCGTTGCCGCGCCGCGGCCGGCTGGGCCGCGGTGAGGCGCCCCGCCCGAACAGACCACCGAACAGGTCGCCGATGTTGGCGCCCCCGGTCTGCCCGGCGGCGTCGAACAGATCGTTGAGGTTGAACTCGACCCCACCGTCGCCGCCGCCGAAACCCCCGAATCCCCCAGTGCCGCCGTTGAAGCGGCCGCGCCCGAAACCACCGCCGGCGAACAGCCGGCGGGTCTCGTCGTACTCCTTGCGCTTGGCGGGGTCCGACAGCACACTGTGCGCCTCGGACACCGCCTTGAACCGCTCGGCGGCACTGGGGTCCGGGTTGGTGTCGGGGTGCAGATCGCGGGCCAGTTTCCGATAGGCCTTCTTGATCTCGTCCGCGCTGGCGTCAGAGGAGACGCCGAGTTCTTTGTAGAAGTCCTTCTCCACCCACTCGCGTTGGGCCATGCCGCGTCACCTCCTCACCTTTCTCTCGTTGTCTAGTTGTCTGATTCTGCTGCCTGTTGGGCTGCGCCGTCGGCGTTCTCGGCCGTGTCGGGCGTATCGCCGTCCGCGGGAACGGTGTCGACGACGCCGACCATCGCGTGCCGGACCACCTGCTCGCCGACCTTGTAGCCGCGGCGCATGACGGTCCCCACCACGGGATGGGTGCCGTCGCCCTCGTGCTGGACGGCCTCGTGCAGCGCGGGGTCGAACTCGTCGCCCTCGTCGCCGAACGCGGTCAGCCCGAGCTGTTCGAGTGCGCCGGAGAGCTTGTCGGCCACCGCCTTGAGCGGACCGGACTCCAGGTCACCGTGACTGCGGGCACGGTCGAGATCGTCGAGCACACCGAGCAATTGACTGACGACCGATACCTTGGCGCGATCGGCGATCAACTGCTGATCGCGCAGCGTGCGCTTGCGGTAGTTGTCGTACTCGGCCTTCACGCGCTGCAGGGTGCTCTTGAGCTCGGCCACCTCGTCGGTGTCGCTCGCCTGCGCTGAGGACTGGTCTGCGGCCGGCGCCTGCTCCGGCGCCGGCCCCGTGGGGGCCGACGCCTTCGCCGGATCGCGGACCTCACCGGTCACGGGATCGATGCGCCGCTTGTCGGTGACGGTCACCGGCTCCTGCGGATCGCTTGCGCTCACTTGTTCTCCCGGTCATCGTCGACGACCTCGGCATCCACGACGTCGTCATCGCTGCTGGTACCACTGCCCGCACCGTCGGCGGGGCCGCCCGCGGCCTGTTCGGCCTGGGTGGCCTCGTAGATCGCCTGGCCGAGCGCCTGGCTCTCGGTGCCGAGCTTTTCCATCGCCGCCTTGATCGCGCCGATGTCGGTGCCGGCGAGCGCCGTCTTGGCCTCGGAGATCGCGCCGTCGACCTTGGTCAGCACGTCCTCGGGGACCTTGCTGCCACCTTCGGCCTCACGCTGCTCCTTGACGAACTTCTCCGTCTGGTAGACCAGCGTCTCGGCCTGGTTGCGGACGTCGGCTTCCTCGCGACGCTTGCGGTCCTCGTCGGCGTGCGCCTCGGCGTCCTTGATCATCCGGTCGATCTCTTCCTTGGACAGGCCGGAGCCCTCCTGGATGCGGATCGTGTTCTCCTTGCCGGTGCCCTTGTCCTTCGCGGTGACGTGCACGATGCCGTTGGCGTCGATGTCGAAGGTCACCTCGATCTGGGGCACACCACGCGGAGCCGGCGGGATACCGGTCAGCTCGAAGCTGCCGAGCAGCTTGTTGTGCGAGGCGATCTCCCGCTCACCCTGGAACACCTGGATCTGCACCGACGGCTGATTGTCGTCGGCGGTGGTGAACGTCTCCGACCGCTTGGTCGGGATCGTGGTGTTGCGCTCGATGAGCTTGGTCATCACGCCGCCCTTGGTCTCGATGCCCAGCGACAGCGGGGTGACGTCGAGCAGCAGGACGTCCTTGACCTCACCCTTGAGCACACCGGCCTGCAGGGCGGCGCCGACGGCGACGACCTCGTCCGGGTTCACACCCTTGTTGGGCTCCTTACCGCCGGTCATCTCCTTGACCAGGTCGGACACCGCGGGCATACGGGTCGAACCGCCGACGAGCACCACGTGGTCGATGTCGGCGACCGAGATGTTCGCGTCCTTGATGACCTGCTGGAACGGCTTGCGGGTGCGGTCGAGCAGATCCTGGGTGATGCGCTGGAACTCGGCGCGGGTGAGCTGCTCGTCGAGGAACAGCGGGTTCTTGTCCGCGTCGACGGTGATGTAGGGCAGGTTGATCGAGGTGCTCTGCGAGCTCGAGAGTTCGATCTTGGCCTTCTCCGCGGCCTCACGCAGCCGCTGCATCGCCATCTTGTCCTTGGTCAGGTCGATGCCGCTGGTGCCCTTGAACTTCTCGACCAGCCAGTCGACGACGCGCTGATCCCAGTCGTCGCCACCGAGGTGGTTGTCACCGGAGGTGGCGCGCACCTCGACGACACCCTCACCGATCTCGAGCAGCGACACGTCGAAGGTGCCACCACCGAGGTCGAAGACCAGGATGGTCTGTTCCTTCTCACCCTTGTCGAGGCCGTAGGCCAGGGCCGCCGCGGTCGGCTCGTTGACGATGCGCAGCACGTTGAGGCCGGCGATCTGGCCGGCTTCCTTGGTGGCCTGACGCTGGGCGTCGTTGAAGTACGCGGGAACGGTGATCACCGCGTCGGTGATGTCCTCGCCGAGGTAGCTCTCCGCGTCGCGCTTCAGCTTCATGAGCGTGCGCGCGCTGATCTCCTGCGCGGTGTACTGCTTACCGTCGATCTCGACGGTCCAGTCCGTGCCCATGTGGCGCTTGACGGACCGGATGGTCCGGTCGACGTTGGTCACCGCCTGGTTCTTGGCGGGCTGGCCGACCAGCACTTCGCCGTTGCGCGCGAATGCGACGACCGACGGCGTCGTGCGCGAGCCCTCGGAGTTGGCGACGACGACGGGGTCGCCACCCTCCAGAACCGCGACGACGGAGTTGGTGGTCCCGAGGTCGATTCCGACCGCACGAGCCATGGTTTGTCCTCCTTGTTACCGACTACTACGTTTGTGGGTCTGAGCGGACCGGGCTCAAGACTGCTCCGCCGGACGCCCGACTGTCAACCCAGACTTGAGTGTGATTCGCTCAACTTGTCGATACCTCCAACGGTCGGCCGGCCACGATTTGTTCCCGGCCGAGGCGATTCGCCGACAACGACCACCGCGGACCCCGGCAGGCGGACGATTGACGCATGGACACCACCGTCGACGAGATCGCCCCCGGGATGTTCCGGCTGTCGACCTACGTCAGTTCCTGCTCACGGGGAGCAGTTGCGGGGCCTCGCCGACGGCTACACCGAGATGATGCGCGCGTCACTTCAGTCACTCGCACCCCATACGCCGTAGGGTTTACCGGGTGAAGCTGCGCCTGGCCGGATGTGCGCTCGCCGTCGCGGCGCTGCTGGCCGGCTGCCAGTCCGACACCACCGGGACCGCCGTGCGCAGCCCCGATTCGCCGACCGAACCGACCATCGCGACCCCGCGCCCGTCGCGCACCCCCAGCCCGACGGCGGCACCGCCGCGCACCGTCACCCCCGCTCCCTCCGGCACGTCCGCGCCGCCACAAGCCGCCGAGGTGCTCAGCCCGCAGAACGGCTACGTGTTCATCGAGACCAAGTCCGGCAAGACGCGCTGCCAGCTGTCCGCGACGGAGGTCGGCTGCGAAGCGCAGTTCACAAACGCCCCCGAGGTCGACGGGCTGCCGGCCAACGGCGTGCGCCTGACGCCCGACGGACAGACCGAATGGGTCGTCGGCAACCTCGGCGACATCCCGGCCGTCACGCTGGACTACCGCCGCTACGCCGCGGTCGGCTGGACCATCGACGCGAGCGCCGACGGCACCCGCATCACCAACGACCGCACCCGCCACGGCATGGTCGTCGCCGTCGAAGGCGTCCAGACTTTCTGACTTTCCCGTCATAGCCCGTTTGAGACCCGCCGCCCGCCGGGCACCTTGGCCCCATGAGCGAACCGCGCCCCGCGCCCCACGTCTTCGTCCTCTTCGGCGCGACCGGCGACCTCGCGAAACGCAAACTCTTCCCCGGGCTGTACCGGCTTGCCGCCGCGGGCCGGCTGCCCGAGGAGTACGCGATCATCGGATCCGGACGGCACTCCCCCGGCAGCGACGACGAATTCCGCGACCGCATCGGCGGTGGACTGCGCGACTCGGTGGCCGACATCGACGACGACGTGCTGTCAACACTGTTGTCGCGCTTGTCTTTTCAGACCTCCGACAGCGACGACGGCGCCGAACTAGCCGACGCCGTGCGCACCGCGCAGAAGGAGCTCGGCGACGACGCCCGCACCATGATCTACCTGTCCGTCCCGCCGAAGGCGATGCAGCCGATGATCACGATGCTCGGCCGCGAGGGACTCACCGACGGCGCCCGACTGGTCGTCGAGAAACCCTTCGGCACCGACCTGCAATCGGCGCGCGACCTCGACGCGGCGCTCAAAGAGGTGGTCAGCGAGGATCAGGTGTACCGCATCGACCACTTCCTCGGCAAAGAGGCGGTGCAGAACATCCTCGCGGTGCGGTTCGCGAACGGCCTCATCGAACCCGCGTGGCACCGCAGCCACGTCACCTCCGTGCAGATCGACGTGCCCGAGGAACTCACCATCGAGGGCCGCGGCGGCTTCTACGAGTCGACGGGCTGCTTCCGCGACATGATCTCCACCCACCTGTGCCAGGTGCTGGGCTTCGTCGCGATGGAGCCGCCCGTCCACCTCGACGCGGTGTCGCTGCGCAACGAGAAGGCCAAGGTGTTCGAGGCCATGCGGCCTCTGGACCCCGACCGGGTGGTGTTCGGGCAGTACGACGGCTACCGGGACGAAGACGGGGTCGACGACGATTCGGCCGTCGAGACGTTCGTCGCGCTCGAGGCGTTCGTCGACACCGAGCGCTGGCAGGGCGTGCCGTTCTACCTGCGCACCGGTAAAGCGCTCGCAGCCACCCGCCGCACCGTCACGCTGACGTTTCGCACCCCGCCGACCGCACTCTTCGGTGAGGAGCACCGCCCCAACCAGCTGGTCCTCGAACTCACCGACTCCCCCGAATTCGAGGTGGAGCTACAGGCCAAACGCCCCGGCCCCGACCTGGCTCTGATGCCGCTCGAGCTGAATCTCGGACTGGCCGAACAGAGTTCCGACGACACTCCGCTCGAGGCGTACGAACGGCTCCTGCTCGACGTGATGCGCGGCGACCAGACGCTGTTCACCCGCGCCGACGAGGTGGACCGGCTGTGGCAGGTGTGCCAGCCGGTGCTCGACGCGCCGCCGCAGCCGCGCCCGTACGGGCGCGGATCGTGGGGTCCCGACGAAGCGCTGGCGCTGCCCGGCGCGGACGGGTGGCGGCTGCGGCGATGAGTGAGCCGCTCGGCATCGCCGACCACGGGCTGATCGGGGACCTGCGCAGCTGCGCGCTGGTCGGCGTCGACGGCACCATCGACTGGTTCTGCCCGACGCGGTTCGACGCGCCCAGCATCTTCGCCGCGATCCTCGACGAATCCGACGGCGGCCGTTGGGAACTCGCACCCGCGGTCGGCGTCACCCGCACCCACCAGTTCTACTACCCCGACACCGCGGTGCTGATCACCCGCTTCCTCACCGCCGACGGCGTCGCCGAGGTGCACGACTTCATGCCGGTGCCCGAGGGCGATGCCGCGCCGCGGCAGCGCCTGGTGCGGCGGGTCAGCGGTGTGCGCGGCACCCTGCGGATCCGGATGCGTCTCGACGCCCGCCCCGACTACGCGCGCACGACCTGCCGGGCCGAACGCCGCGGCGACGCTGTCCTACTCACCGGGGACGGCGTGCGGATGGGGCTCAGCGCGTCGGCCGATCTCGACATCGACGACGGAACCGTCACCGCCGACGTGGAATTGAGCACCGGCGACACCGCCGTGTTCATCCTCGAGATGCTCGGCCCCGACGAGGACGTCGCCCCCGACGCCGTCTCCTCGACCGACGATCTGCTGACAGCCACCACCGCGTTCTGGCACCGCTGGTTGGCGCAGTCCACCTACACCGGTCGCTGGCGCGAGGTGGTGCACCGCTCGGCGATCACTCTCAAACTGCTCAGCCACGAACCCAGCGGCGCGATCATCGCCGCACCGACGACCAGCCTGCCCGCCCCGGTCGGCGGCACCCGCAACTGGGACTACCGCTACGTCTGGGTCCGCGACGCCGGGTTCAGCACCTACGCCCTGCTACGGCTCGGATTCATGTCCGAGGCAAGGGAATTCATCCGCTGGCTGTCCGAACGCATGGGCCAACGCAACGGCGCCGACGACGGCACGCTCGGACCGCTGCGGGTGCTCTACGACATCGATGGCAACCTGCCCGAGGAGGCCGAACTCGACCATCTGCGCGGCTACCGCGATTCGGCGCCGGTGCGCGTCGGCAATGCCGCCGCGCGTCAGCTGCAACTCGACATCTACGGCGAGATCATCGATTCGGTCTACCTGTTCGACAAGTACGGCCCGGGCATCAGCCACGACGGCTGGCGCGACACCACCGAGGTGGTGAACTGGGTCGCCGAGAACTGGGACCGGCCCGACGCCGGCATGTGGGAGATCCGCGACGACGACCGCCCGTACACCACCTCACGGTTGATGTGCTGGGTAGCGATCGAGCGCACCATCCGGATCGCGCGGACGCGCGGGCTGCCCGGGGACATCGTGTCGTGGTCCAAGGCCCGCGACGAGATCTACGACCGCATCATGACGAAGTGCTGGAACGACGACCTACAGGCGTTCACCCGTGTCGAAGGGGGTAGCGACCTCGACGCCGGGGTACTGCTGATGCCGATGCTGAAATTCCTGTCGCCGGCCGACCCCCGGTTCCTGTCCACGCTGGACGCCGTCGAACGTCGCCTGGTGACCGACAGCCTGGTGTTCCGCTATGAGCCCGGCAGCGACGGCCTCGACGGTGACGAGGGCACCTTCTCGATCTGCTCGTTCTGGTACGTCGAGGCGCTCACCCGCGCGGGCCGCCTCGAGGACGCCCGGCTGGCCCTGGAGAAGATGTTCACCTACGCCAACCACGTCGGGCTCTACGCAGAACAGGTCAGCGGCACCGGCGAACAGGTCGGCAACTTTCCGCAGGCCTTCACCCACCTATCGCTGATCAGCGCCGCGATCAACCTCGACCGTGCCCTCGACGAATCTGGAGGAACACCATGACCGCCGCCCAGCGGGAGCGCGCCGCGCTCGTCGACGCCATGCGCATGCAGGGGCCGGACGCGCCGACCCTGTGCGCGGGCTGGACGACCCGCGACCTGGCTGCCCACCTCTACGTCCGCGAGCACCGGCCCGACGCCTCGGCCGGGATCGCGGTGCCGGCGCTGGCGAAGTACACCGAGAAGGTGCAGAACCAGGCGGCGCAGTCGAACGACTGGGATGCGCTGCTGGACAAGATCGCCGCAGGCCCGCCGATGTTCTCGCCGTTCAAACTGCTCGACCCGATCGCCAACCTCGCTGAGATGTTCATCCACTGTGAGGACGTGCGGCGGGCGCAGCCGGGGTGGGAGCCGCGGACGCTGGACGACGCGACGGTCAAGGGGCTGACCCGCACACTGTCGCTGATGGCGCGGGTGACGCTGGCCAAAGCGCCCGCTCGGGTGGCGTTGCGCACCCCGGAGGGCAAGACGCTGGTGACCGCCGGGAAGGGCGGCGCGGTGACGGTGACGGGACGGCCGGAGGAACTGTTGCTGTTCGCGGTCGGCCGCCAGGCCCGCGTCGAGTTCGAGGGCGACCCGGCCGACGTGCAGGCGCTGCAAGACGCCCCCAAGGGTCTGTAGGTTGGCCGCCGTGGATTTCCGTGTCTTCGTCGAACCGCAGCAGGGCGCCCGTTACGCCGACCAACTCGCCGTGGCGCGCGCCGCCGAACAACTGGGCTACTCCGCGTTCTTCCGCTCCGACCACTATCTGGCGATGAGCGGCGACGGGCTGCCCGGCCCGACCGACTCCTGGGTGACGCTGGCGGGCATCGCCCGCGAGACCTCGTCGATCCGGCTGGGCACCATGGTCACCTCGGCCACCTTCCGTTATCCCGGCCCGTTGGCGATCTCGGTCGCCCAGGTCGACGAGATGAGCGGCGGGCGCGTCGAATTGGGTTTGGGCGCAGGCTGGTTCGAGGCCGAACACAAGGCGTACGCGATTCCGTTCCCGCCGCTGGGTGAACGCTTCGACCGGCTCACCGAACAGCTCGACATCCTCACCGGCATGTGGTCCACCCCCGTCGGCGAGACGTTCGACTACAGCGGCACCCACTACACCGTCGTCGATTCCCCCGCGCTGCCCAAACCGGTGCAGGCGGTGCCGCCGGTGATCATCGGCGGTCAGGGCGCCAAACGTACTCCGGCGCTGGCGGCGAAGTACGCCGGCGAGTTCAACGTGCCGTTCGTGCCGCTGGAGACCCTGCAGACCCAGTTCGAGCGGGTGCGGGCCGCGGTCGCCGACGCCGGGCGCGAACCGGATTCGATGGTGTACTCGGCGGCGTTCGTGCTGTGCGCGGGCGCCGACGACAACGAGATCGCCCGCCGCGCCAATGCGATCGGCCGAGAGGTCGACGAGCTGCGCAGCAACTCGCCGATGGTGGGGACGCCGGCGGAGATCGTCGACAAGCTGGGCCCATTCGTCGAGGCCGGGGTCGAGCGGGTGTACCTGCAGCTGCTCGACATGAGCGACCTCGACCACCTGGCGCTGGTCGCCGGACAGGTGCTGCCGCAGCTGCGCTGACCGGCACGGCATGCCTGGTCACCGTTAGGATCGGTGCCCGTGAGCGCCCCCGACGACGACGAGCCATCCGACCGAGAGGCGGATGCGCCGACGCCTTGGCACCAGTCGACGGCGAAGGTACTCGGCGCCAGCCTGGCCGGAGTGGCGGCGATCGCGCTGATCGTGGCCGGGGTGATGTTCGTGTCGCGGGATTCCGGCCAGGCCCCGGATGCGCCGCCGGACTTCGTCGACCCGACGTTCTCGTCGATGACGTCGCGGTCGACCTCGGCGTCGTCCACGTCGACGACGACCACGCGGATCAGCCCGCCGCTGACCACCGATCTGGACCTGCCGCCGGAGCTTGCGCCGCCTCCGCCGCCACCCTCGGAGTCGTCGTCCGAGAGCAGCACCCCGAGGGGCCGCTCGACCACCCAGCAGGAGGAGACCTCGGAGGAGTCGGCACCGCGAACGACGACGCGCAACCGGCCACGACTCAACGAGACACGCACGCTTTACCCGCGTCCGTAGGGCAAACGACGCCTACTATCGGAGCCCGTGGCGCGACCTCCTGAAGATCCGAATTATTCGGACAACGAGCCGACCCAGTACTCGAACGCCTACAGCGCCGAGCCCACCCAGTACGGCGACTACTCCGGGGCCTATCCCCAGTACCCGCCCGAGGAGCCGCCGCAGCCGTGGTACCGCAAACCGGGCGCACTCGTCGGTCTCGGTGCGCTGGCCGCGCTGCTGCTGGCGTTGATCATCTGGCTGATCGTGCAGTTGGCGTCCGGGGACGACTCGTCCTCGACGTCGGAGACCACGACCACGACCACGACCACGACGACGTCCGAGGCGCCTGCGGTGGTGCCGCCGCAGACGGTGACCGAATCACCGGCAGAGACGTCGGTGGCGCCGGAGACCACGACTCCGGAGGAGACCACTCCGCCGACGAGCGAGACGACGACCACCACCACCACGACCGCTGAGACGACCACGACCACTGCGCCGACCACGCCGACGACGGTGGAGACGAGCACCAGCACGGTGACGATCACGGTGCCGACACTGGTCCCGCCCGGCGGCTGACCGTCGTTCTTGGCCGCCTGGTTCGAGTGTGCGGTTTCATACGCGGCGCGCCGGGCCAGGCGTATCGATCTCGACGCGGTCAGCAGACGGTCGATCCGCCTCGCCTAATTCGACTGTGCGATTTCATCCGCGACGCGCCGAGCTAGGCGTATCGATCCGCACACTCGGCGCGGTCAGCAGACGGTCGACGCGTCCGGCACGCATTCCGGTTGCGGCTCGGCCGACGGTTCGGGCTCGGGCGACGGTTCCGGCTCGGGCGCGGCGGTCGGTTCAGGCGCGGCTGTCGGCTCCGGCGCAGCCGTCGGCTCAGGGGCAGCCGTCGGCTCCGGCGCGACCGTCGGCTCAGGCTGCGGTTCGGGTTCGGGTTCGGGCTCGGGTTCGGGCGACGGCTGAGGTGCAGGAGTCGACGCAGGCGGCCGCGGAGCGAACGTGACCTCCGGCAACGGGATTCGCGGGAGGTTGAACGCCGGAGCCGGAGCGGGAGCCGGGGCCGCAGGAGCCGGCGCAGGCGCGGGAACCGGAGCCGCAGGTGCAGGTGCAGGTGCAACAGGAGCCGGCGCAGGGGCAGCCTGCTTCGCCACCCGGTCCCCCACCCTCGGCTGTTGAGCAATCGGCGGCCGAGGCGCGGCATCCACCGTCCGAGTCACCGCCGCCGGAGCAGGCGGCGCGACCGCGGGAGCCTGCGGCGCCTCGACCTCCATCGGCCGCTCCGCCACCGGCGCGGAGATCACCGACGAATCCGTCCGCACCGCATCCGCATCGCCGATGTGCGACGTCAGGATCACTCCGGTCGCCGCGAACGCCGCCACACACGCGGCCCCGACGAGCAGCCCCGCCGGCCTGCGGTACCACGGCGTGTCCTCCACCGGTAAGGGCGTCGGCTCGAACGCGAAACCGGGCCGCGCCATCGCGGCGTCCTGCACCGGCTGCACGGACTCGGTCGCCGCGTCGAAGTCCACGGTCTCCTCCGACCACGCCAGTGCCGGCGCCGCCATCGTCTCCGCCGAGTCGAAAGTCGCCACGACCGTCGTCACCGCTTCACGTGAAACCCCGCGCACCGCGACCAGTTCCGCACCCGCCGCCGCCGCGACCTGCGCATACGGACCGGTGATCACCGGCAGCCGGAACGCCTCCGAAAGACGTTGCGTGATGAACGGTATTTGCGCGCCGCCACCCACCGTGGCAACGGCGGCGAGCTGGCCCACCCCGTTGCTGTGCATCACCTCGAACACCGCGTCGACCAGACCGGTCACCGGTGCCGCCAACAGTGCCTCGAGTTCGGGTCGGGTCACCCGGCTTCCGGCGACCGCCGTCGCGGTCTGCGCCGACAATCGTTCCTTGGCCGCCCGGGCCTCGACCCGCAGCGCCGACAACGACGCCACCGCCGACGTCGCGTTCGGGTCCACCTCGCGACCGGCCAGCACGTGGCGCAGCACCGCCTGGTCGACGAGGTCTCCGGAGAAGTCGTCGTAGCGGATCGTCGACCCGATGACGCGGAAGCCGTCACCGGCGTCGGCCAGGGTGATGCTGGTGCCGGTCGCGCCGATGTCACACAGGGCGACCACACCGCGGGCGGGCAGCCCGGGATTCGTCTGCAGCGCCGTGAGCGCGGCGACCGCGTCCGAGACGACGGTCAGATACGGGGCCACCGCACGCAACGCGGCCACCGCCGAAGGCGACCAGTGCGCCGGTACCGCGACCGCGGCCACATCGGGCCGCCGCGTCGGGTGGACGCTGCGGGTGATCGCCTCGATCGCGGCGCCCACCAACCGACCGCCGTCGTGGGCCGAGCCGTCGGCGGCGACCAGCGGGACCGGGTCGCCGACGCGGTCGACGAAACCCGAGAGCGTGGATCCGCCGACCGTGATCTGGGCGGGGCGGATGGTCGGGCGACCGTCGGCGACGGCCACCAGGTTGGCGGCGCCCAAAGAGATGCCGAGAGACGTGCGCATACCTGTATGTCGCCGCGGAGCGCGGAAACGTTAAGCGGGTCCGCGCCCAGCCGCCGCATACGCCGCGACCAGCGCTTCGGCGCTGCGCACCGCCGCCCGGCAGGCCCTGGCGGTGAACGGATCGTTGAGCGGATGTTCGGCGCGGCGGCGCCACCGCTGCGCCGCCGCGAACGCCGCGCGCGGACCGTCGTAGGGGTCCTCGGGTTGCAGGCCGAGCCTGCTGGCCGCGTCGGTGCCGGACCCGCCGATCAGCCGTCGCAGCGAGGCCATCTCGTCGTCGGTCAATGTCGTTGACCGCGAACGCAATTGACTCAGCAGGCGGAGCTCTTCGAACGCGTGGGTGTCGGCGAGCAGCGGGTCGATGTCGGCGATGATGTACGGCGTCGCGTAGATCGGATTGAGCTGCACGAACTGCCGCAGCGACAGCAGCGCCGTATGCGCCTTGAGCAGGTCCGAACGCTGCGCGAACTGCTGATCGATCACGTCGCGCAACGCGACCAGACCGCTGCGTTCGAGTAGTTCGTCGGCCAGCGCCACCGAATCCGACACCCCCGCCCGCAGCACGGCGATCGAGATGCGGATCCCGAACATCCCGAACCGGTCCAGCAGTGCGGCGCGGGTGGCCGCGTCGACAGGTAGCGGGCTGTCTTCGCGGACGAACCGGTCCACCGACAGCATCGCCTTGGCCAGTTCCGTCGGCTCCACGCCCGAAAGCTTCTCCAGCGCGACGAACTCGCTCTGCCGCAGCGTGCGCGCGGTCAGCGCCAGCAGCCCGGACACCGGGACGACGGCCTGACAGATGCCGGTGCGGTCCATCTCGGTGGTGAACCGCTGCGCGACGTCCTTGGCCGACAGCATCGCGTCGATGCGTCCGGCGCCGATCTCGTCGGCGCGCGAGGCCACGCCGATCACGCCGAGCGCCCCCGACGACCCGCCGACCAGTTCGCCGATCTGCTTGAGCAGCGCGATGTCGGCGGCGTTGAGCGTGCGCAGCAGAAACACCACCGCGTCGACGCGCGGCACCCCGTCGTCGGGGACCAGCAGCCGCACCGTGCGGGCCGAGACGTCGCGGTTGATCGAGGACGTGCCCGGGGTGTCGATGATCGTGGCGTCGATCAGTTCGGCGGCGGGCCACTCGACCTCGAGGTCGAGCACCTCGTCAGGGTCGAGCCGCGCGAGGTCGAACGTCAGGCCGCGGTCGCGGGCGATCGGCACGTTGGTCCGCCGGCCGCCGCGGTGGTTGGCGGTCACCTTGGGGGTGGGGCCGTGCCGGAACCACGTGACGATGCGGGTGGCCTCGGTCGCGTCGGTGGGGGCGATCTCCTCGCCTACCAGCGCGTTGACCAGCGTGGACTTCCCGGCCTTCAGCGTTCCGGCCAGCGCGATGCGGATCGGCTGGTTGAGCCGCGCGCCGATGCGCTCGAGTTCCTGGTGGATCTCGGGGCGCTGACGGTATGCCGGGTCGGCGCGGTAGGCGGCGATGGTGCCGCCCAGGATCGCGCGTACTTGATCGCTTGTGCTCAGGGTTTGCCCAGTCCGTTCCCGTTACCCGACTGCTGACCCCTCGAGCTTAGAGACCGGGGCGGCGAGCTTGTCCGCATGTGCGATTACCTGGCGCAGGATGTTGAGTTGCCGTTCGAGTTCCTTGACGCGGGCATTGCGCTCGGACTCCTCGAGTTTTGCCGCGGCGATGGTGGCCTGCAGCGACTCGTTCAGCGAGCGGGTCGTCTGGTTGGCGATCTCGCGGTAGTGGTCGCGCAGCTGGCGCTGGATGCCCTTGAGCCGGTCGCGGGATTCCTTGCCGACGACGAACGCGACGTCGTCGACGAACCGGCGCACGTTGGTCTTGGCCTCGTTGCGCACCCGCAGCATCCGGTTCTCCATGTCCTCCTTGTAGGCCTTGCGGCCGAGAACGAAGCCGGCGCCGAGAGACAGGGGGTTGAACATGCCGAGCCCGGCGAACGAGGTCAGCATCCCGAACATCAGCACGCCGCCATAAGAGCCGCGCATCCCGGTGACGATCTTGTGGCCCATCTTGAGGGGTTTGGCCTCCAACTGAGCCAGCGAGCGGAACTCACCGAACTCGGCGCCCAGTTCGCGGGCGTCGATGGCGGGCATCCGCACCGCGTCGAGACCGGCCTCCATGAATGTGCGGGCCACCTCGGCGGCGAGCGCCTCGGCCCGCTGGTAGGCCCAGACGAAGTTGTCGCCGACGGCGGTGGCGACGGCGTCTTCGAGTTCGGCGCCGATCTCGGCCCAGTGCAGGGTCGGGTCACCGGAGTCGATGACCCGTTCGGTGTGGTGGGTGATGTTGCGGAAGCGTTGGCGCAGATCGTGATCCACGTCGGCGGTGAGGTCGGCGATCCCGTCGTTGAGCACCTGCTGCCACAGCGCGGTGTGCTGCAGCGCCTCCTCCGCCTCCTTCTTGCGCCGCTCGAGGTCGGCGGTCAGGCTGCCGCCGGCCTGCGGGTCGTTGAGCGCGGAGAGTTCGGACTGCACCGTCATCGTGAGATGTTCTGCGGCGGCGCGGATCTCGTTGGCCACCTGGGTGCGCACCCGGTCGTTGTTCTGCGAGAGCACCTGCTCGGACAGGAACTTCACGATCGCGGGAAAGTTCGACTCCTCGTTGAGCTCCTTGTCGTTGAGCTGGACGGCGTGGCTGCGCAGCGTCGACGACACCGGGAGCATCGGGGTGGTCAGCCCGGCGCGCTGGAGGTGGGCGCGGTTGGCATCGGCCACCTGGCGCCAGTGCGGGTACAGGTCGGTCTTGGTGGCGACGATCGCGGCGACCGGGCAGATCTCCAGGGCCTGCCGGATGAACGTCATCTCGGGCTCGGTGAACTCCTGGCTGGTGTCGCTGACCATCAGCATCGCCTGGGCGTCGGGCAGCAGGCCCAGCGTCGCCGACAGGTGAGGTTGTCCGTGGCCGCCGACGCCGGGGGTGTCGACGAACGCGAGACCGCCCTTGAGCAGCGGGCTGGGCACCGTGACCTCCACGCGGAGCACCTCGCGGCCCTCGGCCTGCGGAGCGCGGCGCAGATCCGTGCCCAGATCGGTGGTCGGGATCTCGACGAGTTCGGGTTCCTCCCCCTCGGGGCGGGCCACCACCAGCCGGGCCGCCGGCTGCTCGCCGTAGGAGACGACGGTGGCCAGCACGGTCGACTCGTCGTCACCGACCCGCGCCACCGGCATGTTGAGCAGCGAGTTCAGCAGCATGCTCTTGCCCTGTTTGAGCTGTCCGGCGATGACGACCCGGATCTGCGGATCGCCGATGCGCTTGCGGGCGCGCCCGAGCCGGGCGACGAGGTCGCCGCGGTCGTGCGCCTCGGCGATCGTGGTGGTGTGCTCGAGGAGCTCCTTGATCACCTTGCGCGGGTCGTTCGCTTGCGTCATGACGCCTTCTCTCCCGTCGACCTGTCAACGGTATGCGCGCCAACCGGCGGGGACCAGGTCGGTCCCCGCCGGCTGCGCTATGCGGTTGTCGGTCAGAACACGTCCAGACCGGCGTCGTTGTTCGACGCGACATCGGTGCTGACACCGGTGTCGTTGCCCGAGAACAGGTTCGTGTCGTTGCCCGAACCGATCGCGGACTGGTTGCCCGAACCGATGCTCGACTCGTAGTTCGACGAGTGGTCCTCGATGGAGCTCTCGGTCGAGGTGTTGACCTCGGTCTCGACGACGCTGCTGACCGAGTTGTCCTCGACGTTGTCGCTGCCGTAGTCCCCGTCGATCTGGGTTCCGGTGTTGACGTCGGTGTCGGTGATGACGATGCCGCCACCGTTGCCGCCGGAGCCGCCGACCGCGTTGCCGCCGCCGATCCCGATCAGGCTGCCGCCACCGTCGGCGCCGCCGCCGTTGCCGCCGCTGGTGTCGACGTCGTTGAGGACGGGTGCGTCGTTGTCGGTGATCAGGTCGCCACCGGCGGTCTTCGAGTTGTCCTCGACCTCGTTGCCCTTGCCGACGACGACGTTGGACCCGGAGCCGGCGAGGATGTCGCCGTTGTTCATGGTGTTGCCGTCGCCGAGCACCGCGCCGTCACCGCTGACGATGTCGCCGTCGTTGTCGCGGCCGACCACCACACCGCCGTCGGTGGCGGTCTGCGTGGTCTTGTCGCCGAGGGTGATGTCACCGAAGCCCAGGTTGAACGCACCGTTCTGGGCGTTGGCGCCGGCGTCCTGGATGGGGCTGGCGACCGGGACGTTGTTGCCGCTGAGCAGGTCGGTGTCATTGCGGCTGGCGAGCTCGGTGGTCGGCGCGAAAGAGGTCTGCGGCGAGAACGGCGAGGCGAAGTTCGACGCCAGCTGGTGGTGGTCGGCGACCGCGCGCTGCAGGCCGACGATCGGGTCGCCGCCGCCGAGGGCGTAACCGGCCGGTGCCGCGGTGGCGGCCACGGAGGCCAGCTGTGCGGCGGTCACGTTCGGCAGGCCGGCGTCGCGCAGTGCGCCGTCCGGATCGACGACGAAGCTCGCCGCCGTGCCCGGGTTGCGGAACAGGTCGAGGATGAAGTCGATGATCGTGGTCATGTGACTGCCTTTCTGTCTTCCCGAGTTCCGGGGAGGTTGTCTCGCCGGCACCCCGGCGATCTGGAGACCACGTTATGGAGTTCGGAAGACCCGGCAAACGGGGTTGCCACCCCTGCCTGGCCGCTTCCCGTAGGGGGTGAAGAGCACTCCCCATTAGGGGATTAGGGGGTTGCCGGGGGCATCGGGGGAACAACGGCGAAATCGCAGTTCAGACACGAAAAAGCCCGCGCGGATCGCGATCCGCGCGGGCTTTCGGCGTGTTGTGACGGGTCAGTCGAAGATGTCGAACCCGGGGGTGTGGTCGGCGGGCTGGGCGTCGTCGACGGCCGCGCCCCAGACGTCGTCGAGTCCGGGGTCCGCCGGGGCCACCGTATCGATGGCCGAGTCCGTGAACTGCGTCGATGCCGTGTCGACGAGCGGTTCCGGTGCGGTGAGCACATCCACGGTCGAGGCGTCGACACCGACGGTGTCGATGACGGTCGGACCGGCGTCGATGACCGGTGACGCGGGTGCGAGATCGTCGAACGCGTCGAATGCGGCGGTGGCCGCACCACTGGACCACACATTGCTCGCCGGTTCGGCACCGAAGGCGTCCAGTCCAGGCGACGGAGCGGTCATCGGCATCGACTCCGCCACCACCGGGATCAGGTTGTCGACGTCCACACTGGTCACGCCGGTCAGCCCGGCGTCGGCGAGCGCGCCCGCCGGATCGGCGGCGTACCGGGTCGCGGCGTCGGGATCCCGCACCAGCGACATGACGAAGTCGAGTAGCGAGTTAGCCATCGAGCACCTTATCCCCAACTGATCCCATGACGGATGTGACGCTGTCGATGCTATCGACGCCGCATACGCCCCGGATCGGTGCTGACCCCACTGCCGGCCGCCCGTCGTTAGGGGATCGGCCGTTAGGGGGTCGGCGACACTAGGGGGATATCCCGAGGCTGCAGGGTGTCAACCGCTATCGTGACCGCATGACCGAACCCCTGGGGTTGTCGATCGGCCAGACGAATCTGGTGGCGGCCCGCGTCGGCCGCGCGCCGGTGATCCGACGGGCCATCCTCACCCTCTTCCCCGACCGGCCCGCCGAGGTCGGCGTGCCCAGCGAATGGTCGGCGAATCCCGACAGGCAGGGCCTGGTGCTGACCAGCTTCGTCGACCGGGTGGGCGACCCCGTGCCGCTGGTCGCGGCCGACGGTTCGGCGCACCGCGGTGAACTGGTGCTCGCCGAGGCGCTCGACGCGATGGCCCGCACGGTCGACGGCGGCTCACCGATCGCGATCGCCGTCCCCGCCCACTGGGGTCCGGGCACCGTCGGCGCCCTGCGCGGCGCCCTGCGGTCACGGCCGAACCTGGCGCCGCACGGTGTCCCCGCCGCACTGATCCCCGATTCGACTGCCGCGCTGGCGGCACTGCAGGCCGCCCCGGGCCTGCCCGGCCAGGGCGTGATCGTGCTGGTCGACCTCGGCGGCAGCGGCACCAGCATCTCGTTGGCCGATGCGAACGCCAACCTCGACGCCATCGGTCAGACCGTGCGGTATGCGGAGTTCTCCGGCGATGCGGTCGACCAGGCGCTGCTGAACCATGTCCTGGTCGGCATGGCCGATGCCGGGTCGGGAGACCCGGCGGGCACCGCCGCCGTCGGCTCGCTGGCCCGGCTGCGGGACCAGTGCCGGCTGGCCAAGGAACGGCTGTCCGCCGACACCGCCACCGCGGTCCCGGTCGAACTGCCGGGCGTCGCCTCCGACATCCGGGTGACCCGGCCCGAGCTCGAGCAGTTGATCGCCGCACCGCTCGACGGGCTGCTCGGCGCGATCGAAGACACGTTGCAGCGCAACCAGATCGCACCGGCCAACGTGGCCGCCGTGGCGACCGTCGGCGGTGGCGCGGCGATCCCGCTGGTCACCCAGCGGCTCTCCGAGCGGCTGCGCGCCCCGGTGGTCACCACCCCGGAACCGCAGCTCAACGTCGCCGCGGGTGCGGCGCTGGTGGCCAACCAGAGCGCCGACGCCGACGCCCCGACCGGCATGGCGGCCGCGGCCGATGCCCCCACCGGGATGGCACCCGCCGCGTGGGCCGCAGGCGCGGCCGGTCTGGCGGCCGGTGACGCCGCCGCCGACGGTGCGTCCTCGGCGACCTTCCGGGCGCTGGCGTGGTCGCAGGACGATGCGGCCGCCGGGGAACCGGTCGCCTACGCCGGTCCGGACTACGACCCGTCGGCGACCGGGGCTAGGCCACCGGTGGCATTCGCCCAGGACGACACCGGCTACGGCGCCGCGTACGAGGAACCCGCGCCGCTGCCCTGGTACAAGCGGCCGCCCGTGCTGTTCGGCGCCGCGGCCGCGGCCGCACTGCTGGCTGTCGGCGGGTTGGCGGTCACACTGACCGGCAACGAGGGCGATTCGACACCGGTGACCGAGACCGCGACCACGGTGTCGATGGAACCGTCGCCGCAGGAGTTGCCGCCGCCGGTCACCACGGTGACGGTCGGCCCCGACGGCGTGGCGACCACGACGGTGAGTCAGCCCCCACCGCCGCCTCCGCCGCCCGCACCGACGACGTCCACCACCACGACGACGACGTCGCCGACAACGACGACCACCACCACGACGACCACGACCACCACGACGCAGCCGACGACGACCACCACCCGGCCGACGACGACCCCGCCGCCGACCACCACCCAACCGCCGCCGACGACGACGCAGCCGCCCCCGACGACGGTCGATCCCCCGGATCCGCCCGAGCCGCCGACCACGGTCGTCCCGGTCCCCGACGACGGCGCCTGACCGCAGTCGATGACGGAGCTCCCGACCGCCGCGCGTGAGGCCGTCGCGGCGATCGAAGCCGATCCCGGGACGCCGACGAAGCTGGTGGTCGTGGGCGGGATCGGAACCGGTAAGTCCACGGTGCTCGCCGCGGTGCGGATGGCGCTGCGCTCGGCCGGGCGGGCGGTGCTGTCGCGGCCCCGCCGCGCCGACGACCCCGCCGATGCGGCGGTGGTGATCGACGACGCCCACCTGCTCGACACCGATGACCTCGAGCGGCTCACCGAACTCGTCGCAGATTCGGCCGCGACGGTCGTCATCGCGGCCCAACCGCTGGCCCATCACCCGCCGCTGCGCACCCTCGTCACTGCGCTGGAACGCGAAAACCCCGCTGTCACACTGGGATCCGCGTCGCCGGTGGAAGTGGGGCGGGCGGCCGCGGCCGCTCTGGGCGCCGCCCCGGCGCCCGAGCTGGTGCGGATGCTGGCGACGGTCACCGCGGGTCTGCCGTTCCTGGTGCGTCCCGCGCTGGCGGCGGTGGCCTCGGTCGCTGAAAGTGCCGCCGCGGTGCGCCAGGCCACCCGCATCGCGCTCGTCGAACAGTTGCGCCGCCTCGACGAACCGCTGCTCGACACGCTGCTGGTCGCGTCACTGAGCCCGGATCTGGGACCCGACGACGTCGCCGCGGCGCTGCGCATCCCGTCGGACGCGGCGCTTGCAGTGGTCGACCGGGCCAGGGCCAGCGGGTTGCTGGAACCGTCGTTCCACCCCGGCTTCCAGCGCACGGTGCACGACGCGATCGCGCAGATCGTCGGCGCGGCCCGTCATCACGAGATCGAGGTCGCGCTGCTGTGTTCGCAGCTCGAGATGTCCACGCTGACAGCCGATCTCGCGCTGCGCATGGCCGAACACGGGCTGCGGGACGAGAAGCTCGCCACGGCGCTGGCGGACCTGGCGACGCGGGCGGGCGCCCCGGTGCGGGCGGCGCGGCTGTACCGGGCAGCCGCCGACGCCGGCGCCACCGCGCTGAGCGCGCAACTCGCCGACGCGCTCGCCCTGACCGGGGACTGCGCGACCGCCGGGCGGATCGCCGACGAACTGCTCACCGCCGAAGACGTCGACGAACGCGCCGCCGCGGTGCGGATCTCGGCGAGTATCGCCATGCACGACGGCGCCGCCACGCAGGCCCTCGACCTGTTCCGGTGGCTGGGTCCGTCGTCGGATGCGCTGCTGAGCGCGGCAGGCACGGCGGCCGCACTGGCCGCCGGCGACGGCGCCACCGCCAGGGAGTTGTCGCGGACGCAGTCCGCCGGACCGCCGACGTCACTCGCGCGGGCCGCCCGCAGCCTCGCCGACGGCCTCGTCCTCACCCTCGATCAGCCCTACCCCGTCGCGGTCGCGCGGCTGGGCCAGTCGCTGGGCGCCGAACCCGGCGGCCACCTCGTCACCCCGGACACCCCGGCCGCGTTGGTGACGCTGGTGGCGCTGCACGGCGGCGACCCGGTGCGGGCCCGCAGCGTGATCGGCCGTGCCGTCCGGGGCGCCGCTGACGACGCCTCGGCGGATGCGATCTTCGTCACGTACCGGCACCGGTTGCTGCTCGGCTGGACGCAGATGCAGGACGGCCAACTGCAGTCCGCCGCGGCGGCCGTCCCGCGAGCCGAGGCCGACCTGCACCGGCGGGATGCACTGTGGGCGGCGGCGCTGCAAACCGCGATCGCCCGGCGCAGCGGTGACAGCGGCGCCATGCAGCTGCACTGGTACGCCGCGATGGAGGTGCTGGCCGAATACTCCGTCGACCTGTTCGCCCTGTTGCCGCTGGGTGAGTTGTGGGTGGCGGCCGCCCGGATGCGGCAGGTGGACCGGCTGCGGCACACCCTCGACGAGGCGTTCGCCCTGTTGAGTGCGCTCGGCGATCCGCCGCTGTGGTCGGTGCCGCTGCACTGGGCGGGTGTGCACGCCGGGATCCTGGCCAACGCACCCGAGGCGGTCGCCCCGCACGGGCAGGCGCTGACCGCGGCGAGCCGCGACGAGCACGCCCAGAGTGGTTTCGCGAAAGCCCTGGCCACGGCGGGCCGCACCTGGTTGCGGGTACTGGCCAACCAGGTCGACGTCGATGAGGTGACCGCCGCGGCGCGCGGGCTCGCACAGTTCGGCCACACCTGGGACGCGACGCGGCTGGCCGGGCAGGCGGCGCTGCAGACCTCCGACGGCCGGGTGTCGCAGGCGATGCTGCAACTGGCCCGCGACCTCAAACAGGCGGTCGCCGGGACCGACGCCCCGGCCAGGCCGGCCGCCTCGAGCCCGGCGGCGCCCGCACCCGCCGCGGCACCCGCCCGGCCGGCCTCGGCACAGCTCTCGGAGCGCGAGCGCGAGGTCGCCGAACTCCTGCTGCTAGGCATGCCCTACCGCGACATCGGCGCCCAGTTGTTCATCTCAGCTAAGACCGTCGAGCATCACGTGGCCCGGATCCGGCGCCGGTTGGGCGCGGAATCGCGGTCGGAGATGCTGTCGATGTTGCGGGCAATCCTCGCCCCGCCCGGCTGACCGAACGGCGGGTTAGGGCAGCCTTCGTAGCGGCCCGCATACGGGTGATGTCACTATGAGCAGGATCGAGCCTAAGTTACCCACGGGTAACTTCGTCTAAGTTACTGCCGAGTAACTTCATACCGGGAGGCCGCGCGTGGACACCCAGATCCTGATCCGACTCGTCGTCGGATTGCTGATGACCGCGATCGTGATAGCGCTCGCCGCAAAACGCGTGCTGTGGCTGACGAAGCTGATCCGGTCGGGCGCGCCCACCAGCGAGGCCAACAACCGCAAGGACAACCTCAGCAAGCGCATCACGACGCAGTTCGAAGAGGTCTTCGGACAGACCCGCCTGCTGCGGTGGTCGATCCCCGGTATCGCCCACTTCTTCACGATGTGGGGCTTCTTCATCCTGGCGTCGGTCTACCTGGAGGCCTACGGCCTGCTGTTCGACCACGACTTCCACATCCCGATCATCGGCACGTGGGATGTGCTCGGCTTCCTGCAGGACTTCTTCGCCGTCGCGGTGCTGCTGGGCATCATCACGTTCGCGATCATCCGCGTGATGCAGGAGCCGAAACAGCACGGCCGCGACTCCCGGTTCTACGGTTCCCACACCGGCGGCGCCTGGCTGATCTTGTTCATGATTTTCAACGTCATCTGGACCTACGCGCTGGTCCGCGGCGCTGCCGCCGACGTCGGCAACCTGCCCTACGGCAACGGCGCGTTCTTCAGCCAGTTCATGGGTTGGGTGCTCAGCCCGCTGGGCCACAACGTCAACGAGTGGGTCGAGACCATCGCGCTGCTCGCGCACATCGCGGTCATGCTGATCTTCCTGCTGATCGTGCTGCACTCCAAGCACCTGCACATCGGCCTGGCCCCGATCAACGTCACCTTCAAGCGGATGCCCAACGGTCTGGGCCCGCTGCTGCCGATGGAGTACAACGGCGAGCCGATCGACTTCGAGGATCCCGCCGAGGACGCCGTGCTGGGCCGCGGCAAGATCGAGGACTTCACCTGGAAGGGCTACCTCGACATGACCACCTGCACCGAGTGCGGGCGTTGTCAGTCGCAGTGCCCGGCCTGGAACACCGGTAAGCCGCTGTCGCCCAAGCTCGTGATCATGAACCTGCGCGACCACCTGTTCGCGAAGGCGCCGTACATCCTCGGCGACAAGGAGTCCCCGCTGGAGAACACCCCCGAGGGTGGTCTCGGCGAGGAAGCGCGCGGCGAGAAGAGCTCCGAGAAGCACGCGCACGACCACGTGCCGGAGTCCGGGTTCGAGCGGATCCTCGGTTCGGGCCCCGAACAGGCGACCCGCCCGCTCGTCGGGACCGAGGAGCAGGGCGGCGTCATCGACCCCGACGTGCTGTGGTCCTGCACCACCTGCGGCGCCTGCGTCGAGCAGTGCCCGGTGGACATCGAGCACATCGACCACATCGTCGACATGCGCCGCTACCAGGTGATGATGGAGTCCGAGTTCCCCGGTGAGCTCGGCGTGCTGTTCAAGAACCTGGAGACCAAGGGCAACCCCTGGGGCCAGAACGCCAAGGACCGCACCAACTGGATCGACGAGGTCGACTTCGACGTCCCGGTGTACGGCAAGGACGTCGAATCCTTCGAGGGCTTCGAGTACCTATTCTGGGTCGGCTGCGCCGGCGCCTACGAGGACCGCGCGAAGAAGACCACCAAGGCCGTCGCCGAACTGCTCGCGACCGCGGGCGTCAAGTACCTGGTGCTCGGTGAGGGTGAGACCTGCAACGGCGACTCGGCCCGACGCTCGGGTAACGAATTCCTGTTCCAGCAGCTCGCCGCGCAGAACGTCGAGACGCTCAACGATCTGTTCGAAGGCGTCGAGCGCGTCGACCGCAAGGTCGTGGTGACCTGCCCGCACTGCTTCAACACCCTGAGCCGCGAATACCCGCAGGTCGGCGGCAACTACACCGTGCTGCACCACACCCAGCTGCTCAACCGGCTGGTCCGCGACAAGAAGCTGGTCCCGGTCTCGCCCGTCGGCGGCGGCCAGGATGTCACCTACCACGACCCCTGCTACCTGGGCCGGCACAACAAGGAGTACTCCGCTCCGCGTGAGCTGATCGGTGCCGCGGGCGCGAAGCTGACCGAGATGCCCCGGCACGCCGACCGCGGTCTGTGCTGCGGCGCCGGCGGTGCGCGGATGTGGATGGAAGAGCACATCGGCAAGCGCGTGAACGTCGAGCGCACCGAAGAGGCCATGGACACCGCCTCGACCATCGCCACCGGCTGCCCGTTCTGCCGCGTGATGATCACCGACGGTGTCGACGACGTGGCCGCCACCCGTGAGGTGGAGAAGGCCGAGGTCCTCGACGTGGCCCAGCTGCTGCTCGGCTCCCTGGACAAGTCGTCGGTGACGCTGCCGGAGAAGGGCACCGCGGCCAAGGAGGCCGAGGAGCGCGCCGCCAAAGCGGCCGCGGCGGCCCCCGCGCCGGAGAAGGCACCGGAGAAGGCTCCCGCCGAGGAGCCGGAAGCGCCCGCCGCGAAGGCCTCGACCGCCACGGAAGCCAAACCCGTCACGGGTCTTGGCCTCGCCGGCGGCGCGAAGAAGCCGGGCGCGAAGAAGACCGCCGCGCCTGCCGAGGACAAGCCGGCCGCTGCCGCGGCTCCGGCCAAGGGGCTCGGCATCGCGGGTGGCGCCAAGCGTCCGGGTGCGAAGAAGACCGCCGCCGCGGCTCCGGAAGCCAAGGCCGAGACGACCGAGGCGCCCGCCGCACCCGCGGCCAAGGGGCTGGGCATCGCGGCCGGGGCCAAGCGGCCCGGCGCCAAGAAGACCGCGACCGCATCCGCTGAGGCCAAGCCGGAAGCCACCGCCGAGACCGCCGAGGCGCCGGCCAAGCCGGAGCCCGAGGTCAAGGGCCTGGGTCTCGCCGCGGGCGCCCGCCGCCCCGGCGCGAAGAAGAAGGCACCGGCCAAGGCGTCGCCGAACGAGGACGCGGGCACCGTCGTGCAGCCGCCGAACGTCGATCCGGACCAGGCCGAGGCCGGCACCGAGACCGACAACCGGCCCGCCGACACCGCCGATTCGGACCGCGGTCTCGAGACCAAGCCCGAACCCGAGGTGAAGGGTCTCGGCATCGCCGCAGGCGCCCGCCGCCCCGGCGCCAAGAAGAAGGCCTCGACGCCCAAGCCGGCCGAACCGGCTCCCGCGGCCGAACCCGCGCCCGAGCCGGAGGCCGCCGCCGAGCCGGAGCAGGCGCCCGAGCCCGCACCGTCGTCGGACAACGGCGACTCGCGGATCGTCGGCGACGAACCGCCGGTCAAGGGTCTGGGGATCGCCAAGGGCGCGCGCCGCCCCGGAAAGCGTTAGTCCGCGGCCGACACACCGTGAGGCGTCTGATCACCCTGGCTGCGATAGCGCTGCTGGGGTGGTCGGCGCCCGTCGCGAGCGCCGACCCCGTCGACGCGTGCGTCGTCGTCGACACCGACCTCGACATCGACGACCTGATGTCGATCCCGACGGTCATCGGGGCGCGGCACGTCGCGGCGATCGTCACCACCGAGGGCTACACGCTGCCCGGAATCGGCGCGTCGGCGATCAACCGGCTGGTGGCCGAACCGGGCCAGCGCACGATCCCGGTGGTCGTGGGCGCCGCCGTCAACCGTCCGGAGGGCGACATCGCCGATACGTTCGGCGACTACGTGCTGGTGTTCCGCAGGCTGATGAGCCGGCTGAACAACTTCCTGCCGGTCGAGCCGCCGCCGACACCCCCGTCCGACGACTTCGTCCGGCAGATCATCGCCGCGACGGCGGACTGCGCGCGGGTGGACGTGCTGCTCATCGGCGGGTTCACCTCCTACCAGTTCTACGGCCCCGCGATCCGCGCCAAGACCGGCCGCGTCGTGATCACCGGGCGTCCGATCGAAGGCGATCCGGAACTGGAGGCGGGCGAATCCTTCAACTGCGTCTACGACCGGCCGTCTTGCGAGAAGGTGTTCCACGAACAACTTCCGGGCCTGGACCACACGTTCGTCGACGTCCCGCGCGGCGACTGCGATACGACCCCGAACCGGGCGGGCTGTGCGGGCACCGTCTACGGCCCGACGCTGGCAATGGTGCAGGGCCTCGGCCCGACCGGCCTGCCGAACACGCTCAAGCAGATCCTGCTCAACGAGTCGGCGTCGTGGGCGATCGACACCTGGGAGCAGTCGGGGTACGGCGGGCGCACGATGTTCTGGGACCAGTCGACGGTGCTGGCCCTGCTCGAACCGGAGCACTTCCGCCCGGTCGGCGCGCACGTCGAGACCGTGCTCGGCCCACGCGAATTCGCCGACCGCTGGACCGCCGTGACCAACCTCGCGGCCACCTACGCCTGACCGCCGGATTACTAATTGATTGGACGACAGTGCCACCATGGATGACGTGACCACGCCCCAGACGCCCGCGACGTGGCATTCCGCGGGCCATCAACGGCCCCGGACCTTCACACAGTCATCGAAACTGCAGGACGTCCTCTACGAGATCCGCGGCCCGGTGCACGAGCACGCGGGGCGGCTGGAGGCCGAGGGGCACCGCATCCTCAAGCTGAACATCGGCAACCCGGCGCCGTTCGGTTTCGAGGCGCCCGACGTGATCATGCGCGACATCATCGCCGCGCTGCCGACCGCGCAGGGCTACTCCGATTCCAAGGGCATCGTCAGCGCCCGCCGGGCCGTGTTCACCCGTTACGAACTCGTCGACGGGTTCCCCCGCTTCGACATCGACGACGTCTACCTCGGCAACGGGGTCTCCGAGCTGATCCAGATGACGCTGCAGGCGCTGCTGGACAACGGCGACCAGGTGCTGATCCCCGCCCCGGACTACCCGCTGTGGACGGCGTGCACGTCGCTGGCCGGCGGCACCCCGGTGCACTACCTGTGCGACGAGACCCAAGGCTGGAACCCCGACGTCGCCGACATCGAATCCAAGATCACCGATCGCACCAAGGCGATCGTCGTGATCAACCCGAACAATCCGACCGGCGCGGTGTACAGCCGCGAGACGCTCGAGGGCATCGCGAACCTCGCGCGCAAGCACCAGCTGTTGCTGCTCGCCGACGAGATCTACGACAAGATCCTCTACGACGACGCCAAGCACGTATCGCTGGCGTCGCTGGCCCCCGACGTGCTGACGTTGACGTTCAACGGGTTGTCCAAGGCCTACCGAGTTGCCGGGTACCGGTCGGGGTGGCTGGTGATCACCGGGCCCAAGGAGCACGCGAGCAGTTTCATCGAGGGCATCAGCCTGCTTGCCAACATGCGGCTGTGCCCGAATGTGCCTGCGCAACATGCCATTCAGGTCGCGCTCGGCGGCCATCAGAGCATCGACGATCTCGTGCTGCCCGGTGGGCGGCTGCTCGAACAGCGCGACGTGGCGTGGGAGAAGCTCAACGAGATCCCCGGCGTCTCCTGTGTGAAGCCGTCCGGGGCGCTGTACGCGTTCCCGCGGCTGGACCCCGAGGTCTACGACATCCACGACGACGAGCAGCTGGTGCTCGACCTGCTGCTGCAGGAGAAGATCCTGGTGGTGCAGGGCACCGGATTCAATTGGCCCACACCGGATCACCTGCGCATCGTGACGCTGCCGTGGGCACGTGACCTGTCCGCCGCGATCGAACGGCTGGGCAACTTCCTGGTGAGCTACCGGCAGTAGGGCCTCCCCTGCGCCGAACGTGCGCTCATTGCGAGAAATCGCGCCGAGGACCGCACTGAGCGCACGTTCGGCGTTGCGAGGATCGCCCCCTACCCTGTTCAGGTGTCGCACAACCACTCGCATTCGCACTCGTTGAGCGGGCCCTCTCCGTTGGGTCCTCTCGCCGCGAAGATCGTCGTCGGGCTGCTCGTCGTGATCGCGGTCGCCGTGGCGATCGGCGCGGCGGTGTTGTGGCCGAGCGGCCAGCAAGCCGACATTCCGCTGCCCTTCCAGAACGCCGAGGGCGGCGCGGTGACCACCGAGGCCGGGCAGGTGCGTTCGACGAGCCTGGGCGGCTGCGGCAGCCCGTCGGCGGGTCAGGTGCTCACCTCCGCGCCCGCACCGGCCCCGGACGACGGCTCGCAGTGCGTGCAGGTGCTCGTCGCGATCGCGTCCGGCCCCAACTCGGGCGCGAACACGCTGCTCGAGTTCAGCGGCGGACCCGGGCAGCCTCAGCTGGCCGCCGGCGACGACATCCGGATCAGCAGGCAGGTCTCCCCCGACGGCGCCACCACCTACACGTTCTACGACTACGCGCGCGGCTGGCCGCTGGCTCTGCTGGCCGCCGCGTTCGCGATCGTCGTGGTGGCGGTGGCGCGCTGGCGGGGGCTGCGCGCACTGGTGGGGATCGTCGTCGCGTTCGCGGTGCTGGTGGTGTTCCTGCTGCCCGCCCTGCGCGACGGCGCACCGGCCGTCCCGGTCGCGTTGGTGGCGTCGGCGGCGATCCTCTACGCCGTCATCTACCTGGCGCACGGGGTCAGCCTGCGCACGAGTGCAGCGCTGCTCGGCACGCTGACCTCGCTGCTGCTGGCCGCCGTGTTGAGCTGGGGGGCAATCGAACTCGTGCACCTCACCGGGTTGTCGGAGGACCAGAACAACGAGGTCGCCGCATATCTGGGCAGTGTGTCGATCACCGGTCTGCTGTTGGCCGGGTTCATCATCGGTTCGCTCGGTGTGCTCAACGACGTGACCGTGACGCAGGCGTCGACGGTGTTCGAACTGGCCGGGCTGCAGAACAGTTCACGTCGTGCGGTGTTCGTCGGCGCGATGCGGGTGGGCCGTGACCACATCGCGAGCACGGTCTACACGCTGGTGCTGGCTTATGCGGGCAGCGCGCTGCCGTTGCTGCTGCTGTTCAGCGTCGCCAATCGCTCGCTGGGCGACGTGCTGACCAGCGAGAGCGTGGCCATCGAGATCGCGCGCTCGGCCGTCGGCGGTATCGCCCTGGCGCTGTCGGTGCCGTTGACGACGGGGATCGCCGCCGTCCTGGCCACCCCCGACGTTTCGCCAGGGGGGCCCGGGGTACCCCCGCGCCATGACCCAGCCCGCCGGTCATCATGACGTGACCCTCGAGGTCGACGGCCAACAGCGCACGCTGCGCCTCGACAACCGTGTGACCCTGCTCGACGCGCTCCGCGAACACCTCGGTGTGACGGCCCCGAAGAAGGGCTGCGACCACGGCCAGTGCGGGTCCTGCACCGTGCTGCGCGACGGTCGCCGAGTGACCACCTGCCTGACGTTCGCCGTCGCCGCCGACGGTGCGCGCATCACGACCGCCGCCGGCCTGGGCGAAGGTGACGATCTGCACCCGGTCGCCCAGGCGTTTCACGACGAGGACGGCTTCCAGTGCGGCTACTGCACACCGGGCCAGATCTGTTCGGCGGTCGGCATGCTCGACGAGGTGAAGGCCGGCGCGCCGAGCGTCGTCTCCGACGACCTCGAGGCCTCCCCCGAACTGACCGCTGACGAGATCCGGGAACGGATGAGCGGCAACCTGTGTCGTTGTGCGGCGTACCCGAACATCGTCGCCGCGATCGAACGGGCCGCCCGGTGAAGACGTTCGACTACCACCTCGCCGAGAGCCCGGCCGACGCCGTCGCCACCCTGACCGCCCACCCCGACGCCGCGTACCTCGCCGGCGGCACCAACCTCGTCGACCACATGAAGCTCGGGGTCGCCGCTCCCGACCTGCTCGTCGATGTCAGCCGGTTGCCGCTCGACGAGGTCACCACGACCGCCGACGGCGGTGTGCGCGTCGGCGCCACCGTCCGCAACAGCGACCTCGCCGCGCACCCGCTGATCCGTGCGCACTACCCCGTGCTGTCCCGGGCGCTGCTCTCGGCGGCGTCGGGTCAGCTGCGCAACGCGGCCACCACCGCGGGAAACCTGTTGCAGCGCACACGATGTGTGTACTTCCAGGACGTGACCACCCCGTGCAACAAACGCACCCCGGGCAGCGGCTGCTCGGCGATCGGCGGCTATGTGCGCTACCACGCGATCCTGGGCGCGTCACCGCACTGCATCGCCGTGCACCCGTCGGACATGGCGGTGGCGATGAGCGCGCTGGACGGCGTGGTGGTCGCTGAGGGCGCCGACGGGGAACGACGGATCCCGATCGACGAGTTCTACCGACTGCCGGGCGACGAACCGCACCGCGACACGGTGCTGAACCACGGTGAACTGATCACCGCGGTCGAGCTACCCTCCCCGCGCCCGGATGCCGTGTCGGACTACCGCAAGGTCCGCGACCGGGCGTCGTTCGCGTTCGCGCTGGTGTCGGTCGCCGCGGAGATCAGTGTGGACGAAAGCGGCCAGATCGGCTCGGCGCGAATCGCTTTGGGCGGTGTGGCGCACAAACCGTGGCGGGCTCGGCGCGCCGAGGAGGTGCTCACCGGCGCTCCGGCCACTGAGGAGACGTTCGCCGCGGCCGCCGATGCCGAGCTATCGGCCGCCGACCCGCAGCCGGGTAACGAGTTCAAGGTCGCGTTGGCCCGCCGCACGCTCATCGCCGAACTCCGCACGCTGACCGAACGGGGACGCCGATGACCCTCCTCGAACCGCAGGCGATCGGCGCGCCGCTGGCCCGCCTCGACGGCCGCGCCAAGGTCACCGGGACCGCGCCATACGCCTTCGAGCATCAGGTGGACAACCCGGCGTACGTGCACGCGATCCAATCCATCGTCGCGCGTGGGCAGGTCGCGGCCATGGACGTCGCCGCGGCCCGCGAGGTCGAGGGCGTGCTCGACGTGCTGACCGTCTTCGACGCGCCCACACTCGCCGACACCTCCGACGGCGAGCTGGCGATTCTGCAGGACGACAGGGTGCACTTCCGCGGGCAGATCATCGGCGGTGTCGTCGCCGAGACCGCCGAGATCGCCCGTCACGCAGCCGCTTTGGTGCAGGTGATGTACACCGAAGAGCCACACGACGTGGAGTTGCGGGCCGACCATCCGGACCTGTACACACCCGAGTCCGTCAACCCGTCGTATCCTCCCGACACCGACGAGGGCGACGTGGACGCCGCGCTGGCCGTGGCGGAGGTGACCGTCGACCAGACCTATACGACGCCCATCGAGCACAACAACCCGATGGAACCGCATGCCGCGATCGCGACGTGGACGCCCGATGGTGTCACCATGTACGACTCGACGCAGGGCGTGCACGCGGTGCGCAAGGCGTTGGCACCGATTCTCGGGCTCGAGGTCGACCAACTGCGGGTCATCGCACCGCATGTCGGCGGCGGGTTCGGGTCCAAGGGCGCGCCGCACGCCCACGACGTGCTGGTGCTGCTGGCGGCCAAGCGCAGCGGCGGCCGTCCGGTGAAACTGGCGCTGACCCGCCAGCAGATGTTCTCGCTGGTGGGCTACCGCACGCCGACCATTCAGCGCATCCGGCTCGGCGCGTCCCGCGACGGCATCCTGACCGCCCTGTCGCATGAAGTGGTCGAACAGACCTCGACCGCCAAGGAATTCGCCGAGCAGACCGCGGTGACGTCGCGCAAGATGTACGCCGCGCCGAACCGGCGCACCGCACACAGACTCGCCGCCCTCGATGTGCCGGTGCCGTTCTGGTTCCGCGCGCCGGGTGAGTGCCCCGGCACCTACGCCGCCGAGGTCGCGATGGACGAGTTGGCGGAGGCGTGCGGCATCGATCCGATCGAGTTGCGCGTCCGCAACGACCCCGAGGTCGACCCGGAGACCGGTAACCCGTGGTCGGGTCGGCACCTCGTGGAGTGTCTACGGCTGGGGGCCGAGAGGTTCGGTTGGTCGGAGCGTAATCCTGTTTCGGCGCAGCGGGTGTCGGGTGACTGGTACGTCGGGCTCGGGGTGGCGTCGGCGACCTATCCGGCGATGCAGATGCCGGGGAACACGGCGCGGATCACCTATGTCGCCGAGGGACGGTATCTCGTGCAGATCGGTGCCGCCGACATCGGCACCGGGACGTGGACGACGTTGACGCAGATCGCCGCGGACGCGTTGGGCTGTGACGTCGCGGCGGTCGAGTTGCAGATCGGGGACAGTTCGCTACCGGATGCGTCGGTGGCGGGCGGATCATCGGGCATCAACTCGTGGGGGCGGGCAATCGTGGCGGCGGCGCGGCAATTCCGGCAGGACCATGGCGATCCGCCTGCGGTGGGTGCGACGACGGTGGCCGAGGCGCCGGAGAATCCGGAGTCGGAGACGATCACGATGCAGTCGTTCGGCGCGCATTTCGTGGAGGCGCGGGTCAACCGCGACACCGGTGAGATCCGGGTGCCGCGGATGCTCGGGGTGTTCTCGATCGGCCGAGCGATCAATGCGCGGACGCTGCGCTCGCAGTTGATCGGCGGGATGACCATGGGCCTGTCGATGGCGCTGCACGAGGAGAGCGTGCGGGATCCGCGGTTCGGGCACGTCGTGACGCAGAACCTGGCCGAGTATCACATCAGCGCGCACGCCGACGTGGCCGACATCGATGCGATCTGGCTGGACGAGGCCGATGAGCACGCGAATCCGATGGGATCGCGCGGCGCCGGGGAGATCGGGATCGTGGGGTCGGCGGCGGCGGTGGTCAACGCGGTCTACAACGCGACGGGTGTGCGGGTGCGGGATCTGCCGGTGACGTTGGACAAGGTGTTGCCGGGGCTGCCGTGACCCCTCAGCGCTGCAACAACTCCAGAAGGTAAGCGCCATAACCGGATTTGAGCAGCTGCTGTCCCCGCGCGGCCAACTGATCGTCGTCGATGAACCCCACGCGCCACGCCACCTCCTCCGGCACCGAGATCTTCAACCCCTGCCTGCGTTCGATCGTGCGCACGAAATCGCTTGCGTCCAACAGTGAATCGAACGTCCCGGTATCGAGCCACGCGGTTCCCCGTGCGAGCACCTCGACGCTGAGCCGGCCCTGCTCCAGGTAGCGCTGGTTGATCTCGGTGATCTCGTACTCCCCGCGCGCCGACTTCCGCAGCGACCGCGCGATCTCGATGACGTCGTTGTCGTAGAAGTACAGCCCCGGCACCGCGTAGTGCGACTTCGGCGTCGCCGGCTTCTCCTCCAGCGACAGTGCGGTCCCGTCGTCGCCGAACTCGACCACCCCGTACGCCGACGGATTGGCCACCCAGTACGCGAAGATCGCACCCCCGGACACGTCGTGGAAGCGCCGCAACCCGGTCCCGAGTCCCGGCCCGTAGAAGATGTTGTCCCCCAACACGAGTGCCACCGAATCGGTGCCGATGTGATCCGCCCCGATCACGAACGCCTGCGCGAGCCCGTCCGGTTCGTCCTGCACCGCGTAGGTGATGTTCACGCCGAAAGCCGTTCCGTCACCGAGCAATCGGTGGAACGCCGGCGCGTCCTCGGCGGTGGTGATCACCTGGATGTCCTGGATACCCGCCATGATCAACGTGGACAGCGGGTAGTAGATCAGCGGTTTGTCGTACACCGGCAGCAGCTGTTTACTCGCCCCGAGCGTGATCGGGTACAGGCGGGTGCCCGACCCGCCCGCCAGGATGATCCCGCGCATCAGCCGGCCAGATCCTGTTCGCCGAGTTCGGTGGCGGCCAGCGCGGACGCCAGATCGGGATGCCGGAACACCGCCGTCACCTTGTCGTGGACGACGCGGAACGCCGACGCCCCCGCACCGGTCTCCCCCGTCACCGTCACGATCTGCTGTTCGGCGACCACCACCCCGTCCCGGATGTACAGCCTGCCCGGTTCGGCGTTGACGTCGAGGGCGTGCACCCAATCCCGCAGCGCCGCATGCCCTTGCACCGCGCCGTGCGCGTCGCCGATCTCGATGTCATCGCTGGACAACTCGAGCAGCGTGTCGAGGTCGCGGGCGTTGAGTGCGTCGTGCCAGGCGAGCACCGTCGCCTTCTCCGATGTGGTCATGATCGTGAAGGTACGCCACTCAGAACGGCGTCTGCTCCAGCCACCGATCCCAGATCGCCGTCTTGCCGAACGCCTCGAGCCCACTGTCGGCCAGCGTGCGGCGCCGCGCCACCGCCAGCAACAGGTCGGTGACCGGTCCCCGGACCGCGACGTCACCCTTACCGTGTTCGTGCGTCCAGTCGATGCCCTCTTCGGTACTGGTGATCATCCACTCCCCCACGCCGCCGAGACTCTCATCGGTGGCGTGCAGGTGCAGCGTCTGACCCCGCTCGAGCGGCGTGCCGTGCCTGCCCGCCTTCACCGCCGCCAGCTCGATCCACTCGCTGAGCGCATCGGCGGCGAGGTCGGGCGGCAGCTCATACGGCTTGCCGAGCGCGAGCGCCGCATCGGCCCGGTGCACGGCGACCTCATGCACACGCCGCCGGATCCACCACCCCGCCGGGCGCGGTCCCAGGAACGTCCACACCTTCGTCGACGATCCGACATTGTCGACCGCGCCGACGAGCAGCTCAACCCCGTCGCGCAGCCACTGGATCGCGGCGGCCGGGTCGTCGGGGGGTCTGCCGTCGCGCACCTCGCGCGGATCGAGCGGTTCGTTGCGCCGCTCCGCGACGATCTGTGCGGCCCAGCGGTTTCCGCGGCCGACGTGGCGGAACAGCTGTTTGAGCGTCCAGTCGCCGCAGGTGGCCACGGGTGTGTCCGGGTCACCCGCCGCGATCAGGTCACCGAAGTCGTTGGTCTGCTCGAGCAGAGCCGCTCGGAAGTCCACGTCACGAACCTAGCGCGGCGCGCGCGGTTCCGAGTGCGATCGGCAGAGTCGACCACCCGCGCAGCACGCGGGTGTCGCGGCGGCTGCCCGAGCCGGCGAGCTGGGCGTCCGGGAACCGGTCGAAGAACGTCCGCAACCCCACTTCGCCCTCGGCCCGCGCCAGCGCGGCGCCCAGGCAGAAGTGCCTGCCGCCGGAGAACGACAGATGCTTGCCGGCGTTGTCCCGCTCCACGTCGAAGCGGTGCGGATCGTCGAACACCTTGGGGTCGCGGTTGGCGCCGGCGAGGTGGATGATGGTCAGCTCGCCGCGCCGGACGGGCACCCCGGCCACCTCGATGTCGCGGCGCGCGATGCGGGCGCTCATCTGCACCGGCGAGTCCAGCCGCAGGATCTCCTCGACCGCCATGGGCCACAACTCCGGGCGCTCACGCAGCTTCGCCAGCTGATCGGGGTGGTCGAGCAGCATCTTGATGCCGTTGCCGAGCAGGTTGACCGTGGTCTCGAACCCGGCTGCCAGCACCAACCCGGCCGTCGCCTGCAGCTCCCGTTCGCTCAACCCGGCGCCGTCCTCGGTGGCCGAGATCAGCTGGCTGAGCAGATCGTCGCCGGGCTGGCGGCGCAGATCGGCGAGGTGGCGCTTCAGCCACGCGTTGAACCCGACGATGCCGCTGTGCACCCGCAGGTACTGCTGCCAGCTCAGCCCGATGTCCAGGCTCGGCGCGCCCAGCTCGCCATACCGCAGGATCTGGGCGCGGTCGGCGTCGGGGACACCGAGGACGTCGCTGATCACCGAAACCGGCAGCAGCGAGCAGTACCGCGCGACGATGTCGACGGGACCTGAACCGGTGGCGTCGCGCTCGAGGTCGTCGAGCAGCCGGTCCGCGGTGGCCTGGACGCCGTCGCGCAGTTGTGTGACCGCGCGGGTGGTGAACACCGAGGACACCAGCTTGCGGCAGCGGGTGTGGTCGGGCGGTTCGATGGACAGCAGCGACGGCGGTTCGATCGGATGCAGCAGCCCGGTGTCGGTGCGGTCGACGACCCAGCGCAGCGGTTTGGGCAGTTGACCGCCCAGCGAGGACACCCGGAAGTCGTCGGAGCGCAGCAGTTCGTTGGCGACGGCGTGGTCGAAGGTCATCAGGCCGGCCGCCCCGCGGATGATCGGCCCCTTCACCCGCTGCTCGTCGGCGAACGCGGCCGGCTCTCGCCGGACCGCCGGGTCGGCGATGAGACGCGCCTGTGGATCGCCGCGGCGCATCCCGAGCCGGGTCATCGTCCGCACGAAGCCGTGCAGCGCAACCCATCGGACCCGGTGCCGCAGCGTCGGTCTGGAGTCGTCCGCCATCACTCCACCTTAAGGACGGGTCGCAAGTCGTCCAACCGGTCGAACAGGTGCCAGATGTAGGCCGACGACCCGTCCTCGCGGTGGGGGTGCAGGTCGGCGAGGTCGGGGTCGTTGCGGTAGCTGTCGAAGGCTTCCTTGGACTCCCACTCCACGAGGATCAGCACCCGGCGGGGTTCGATGTCCCCGGTGACCGACTCACGGAACTTGCCGAGTGCCACCACGCGTCCGCCGTGCGCGGCCACCGCGGCCGGGGACCGCTTGGCGTAGGCGAGGTACTCCTCGCGGTCGGCGACGTCGAACAGGTTGAGCGCATACACCGGAGCCATATCCGGTGACGCTACCGCCCGACGTCAGCGCCCGAAGGACGGGAACGGCCAGATCGTGTCTCCGCCAGGCGAAGACGATCCGCCGCGGTCGTTCGACCCGCTCGAACCGGAACCCGAACCGGAGCCCGACTGCGATCCCGAGCCGTAGTCACCGCGACCCGAACTCGAACCCGAACCGCCCGACGGCGGGTAGTACGGATTGGACGGGACCTGCGGCACCGACGGCACCTGGGGCACCTGCGGTACGGACGGCACCTGCGGCGCGGGCGCGCGGGTCGGCTGCTGCGGAACGACGGTCCGCGTCGGCTGCTGCGGCCAGTCGTCGTCCTGGGCCGGCGGCTTCTGCGGGCTGGGCTGCCACGGCGGCTTCCACGGGTTCGGCCACGACGGGCGGTCGGGCTTGTCGTCACCGCGTGACGGCGGCCGGAAGATCGGCGGCAGCTGTGGACGCGGCAGCTGGATGACCGGCGGCGGCAGCTGGAATACCGGAGCCGGGACGACCACCGGGACCGGTGCGGGCGCGACCGGGGCCGGCGCCGGCCCCGGTCGCGCCCGCACCGGTCCCGGTGGTCGTCCCGGCTCCGGTATTCCAGCTGCCGCCGCCGGTCATCCAGCTGCCGCGTCCACAGCTGCCGCCGATCTTCCGGCCGCCGTCACGCGGTGACGACAAGCCCGACCGCCCGTCGTGGCCGAACCCGTGGAAGCCGCCGTGGCAGCCCAGCCCGCAGAAGCCGCCGGCCCAGGACGACGACTGGCCGCAGCAGCCGACGCGGACCGTCGTTCCGCAGCAGCCGACCCGCGCGCCCGCGCCGCAGGTGCCGTCCGTACCGCAGGTGCCCCAGGTGCCGTCGGTGCCGCAGGTCCCGTCCAATCCGTACTACCCGCCGTCGGGCGGTTCGGGTTCGAGTTCGGGTCGCGGTGACTACGGCTCGGGATCGCAGTCGGGCTCCGGTTCGGGTTCCGGTTCGAGCGGGTCGAACGACCGCGGCGGATCGTCTTCGCCTGGCGGAGACACGATCTGGCCGTTCCCGTCCTTCGGGCGCTGACGTCGGGCGGTAGCGTCACCGGATATGGCTCCGGTGTATGCGCTCAACCTGTTCGACGTCGCCGACCGCGAGGAGTACCTCGCCTACGCCAAGCGGTCCCCGGCCGCGGTGGCCGCGCACGGCGGACGCGTGGTGGCACTCGGCAAGTTCCGTGAGTCGGTCACCGGGGACATCGAACCCCGCCGGGTGCTGATCCTCGTGGAGTGGGAGTCCAAGGAAGCCTTCGACAGCTACCGCAACGACCCCGACCTCGCCGACCTGCACCCCCACCGCGAGGACGGGTCGTCGGCCTACATCTGGCACCTGTTCGACCGGTTGGACGACTTGCGACCCGTCCTTAAGGTGGAGTGATGGCGGACGACTCCAGACCGACGCTGCGGCACCGGGTCCGATGGGTTGCGCTGCACGGCTTCGTGCGGACGATGACCCGGCTCGGGATGCGCCGCGGCGATCCACAGGCGCGTCTCATCGCCGACCCGGCGGTCCGGCGAGAGCCGGCCGCGTTCGCCGACGAGCAGCGGGTGAAGGGGCCGATCATCCGCGGGGCGGCCGGCCTGATGACCTTCGACCACGCCGTCGCCAACGAACTGCTGCGCTCCGACGACTTCCGGGTGTCCTCGCTGGGCGGTCAACTGCCCAAACCGCTGCGCTGGGTCGTCGACCGCACCGACACCGGGCTGCTGCATCCGATCGAACCGCCGTCGCTGCTGTCCATCGAACCGCCCGACCACACCCGCTGCCGCAAGCTGGTGTCCTCGGTGTTCACCACCCGCGCGGTCACACAACTGCGCGACGGCGTCCAGGCCACCGCGGACCGGCTGCTCGACGACCTCGAGCGCGACGCCACCGGTTCAGGTCCCGTCGACATCGTCGCGCGGTACTGCTCGCTGCTGCCGGTTTCGGTGATCAGCGACGTCCTCGGTGTCCCCGACGCCGACCGCGCCCAGATCCTGCGGTATGGCGAGCTGGGCGCGCCGAGCCTGGACATCGGGCTGAGCTGGCAGCAGTACCTGCGGGTGCACAGCGGCATCGTCGGGTTCAACGCGTGGCTGAAGCGCCACCTCGCCGATCTGCGCCGCCAGCCCGGCGACGATCTGCTCAGCCAGCTGATCTCGGCCACCGAGGACGGCGCCGGGTTGAGCGAACGGGAGCTGCAGGCGACGGCCGGGTTGGTGCTGGCAGCCGGGTTCGAGACCACGGTCAACCTGCTCGGCAACGGCATCAAGATGCTGCTCGACCACCCCGATCAGCTGGCGAAGCTGCGTGAGCGCCCGGAGTTGTGGCCCATGGCGGTCGAGGAGATCCTGCGGCTGGACTCGCCGGTGCAGATGAGCGCCCGCATCGCGCGCCGCGACATCGAGGTGGCCGGGGTGCCCGTCCGGCGCGGCGAGCTGACCATCATCCACCTCGCCGGCGCCAACCGCGACCCCAAGGTGTTCGACGATCCGCACCGCTTCGACGTGGAGCGGGACAACGCCGGCAAGCATCTGTCGTTCTCCGGCGGCAGGCACTTCTGCCTGGGCGCCGCGCTGGCGCGGGCCGAGGGCGAAGTGGGGTTGCGGACGTTCTTCGACCGGTTCCCGGACGCCCAGCTCGCCGGCTCGGGCAGCCGCCGCGACACCCGCGTGCTGCGCGGGTGGTCGACTCTGCCGATCGCACTCGGAACCGCGCGCGCCGCGCTAGGTTCGTGACGTGGACTTCCGAGCGGCTCTGCTCGAGCAGACCAACGACTTCGGTGACCTGATCGCGGCGGGTGACCCGGACACACCCGTGGCCACCTGCGGCGACTGGACGCTCAAACAGCTGTTCCGCCACGTCGGCCGCGGAAACCGCTGGGCCGCACAGATCGTCGCGGAGCGGCGCAACGAACCGCTCGATCCGCGCGAGGTGCGCGACGGCAGACCCCCCGACGACCCGGCCGCCGCGATCCAGTGGCTGCGCGACGGGGTTGAGCTGCTCGTCGGCGCGGTCGACAATGTCGGATCGTCGACGAAGGTGTGGACGTTCCTGGGACCGCGCCCGGCGGGGTGGTGGATCCGGCGGCGTGTGCATGAGGTCGCCGTGCACCGGGCCGATGCGGCGCTCGCGCTCGGCAAGCCGTATGAGCTGCCGCCCGACCTCGCCGCCGATGCGCTCAGCGAGTGGATCGAGCTGGCGGCGGTGAAGGCGGGCAGGCACGGCACGCCGCTCGAGCGGGGTCAGACGCTGCACCTGCACGCCACCGATGAGAGTCTCGGCGGCGTGGGGGAGTGGATGATCACCAGTACCGAAGAGGGCATCGACTGGACGCACGAACACGGTAAGGGTGACGTCGCGGTCCGGGGACCGGTCACCGACCTGTTGCTGGCGGTGGCGCGGCGCCGCACGCTGGCCGACAGTGGGCTCGAGGCGTTCGGCAAGACGGCGATCTGGGATCGGTGGCTGGAGCAGACGCCGTTCTGAGTGGCGTACCTTCACGATCATGACCACATCGGAGAAGGCGACGGTGCTCGCCTGGCACGACGCACTCAACGCCCGCGACCTCGACACGCTGCTCGAGTTGTCCAGCGATGACATCGAGATCGGCGACGCGCACGGCGCGGTGCAAGGGCATGCGGCGCTGCGGGATTGGGTGCACGCCCTCGACGTCAACGCCGAACCGGGCAGGCTGTACATCCGGGACGGGGTGGTGGTCGCCGAACAGCAGATCGTGACGGTGACGGGGGAGACCGGTGCGGGGGCGTCGGCGTTCCGCGTCGTCCACGACAAGGTGACGGCGGTGTTCCGGCATCCCGATCTGGCGTCCGCGCTGGCCGCCACCGAACTCGGCGAACAGGATCTGGCCGGCTGATGCGCGGGATCATCCTGGCGGGCGGGTCGGGCACCCGCCTGTACCCGATCACGCTCGGGGCGAGTAAACAGCTGCTGCCGGTGTACGACAAACCGCTGATCTACTACCCGCTGTCCACGTTGATCATGGCGGGTATCCAGGACATCCAGGTGATCACCACCGCCGAGGACGCGCCGGCGTTCCACCGATTGCTCGGTGACGGAACGGCTTTCGGCGTGAACATCACCTACGCGGTGCAGGACGAACCGGACGGGCTCGCGCAGGCGTTCGTGATCGGGGCGGATCACATCGGCACCGATTCGGTGGCACTCGTGTTGGGGGACAACATCTTCTACGGGCCGGGACTCGGGACCGGGTTGCGGCGCTTCCACGACGTGTCCGGGGGTGCGATCTTCGCGTACTGGGTGGCCAATCCGTCGGCGTACGGGGTGGTCGAGTTCGGCGACGACGGGACCGCACTGTCGCTGGAGGAGAAGCCGGCGACGCCGAAGTCGCACTACGCGGTGCCGGGGCTGTACTTCTACGACAACGACGTCATCGAGATCGCGCGGTCGCTGCGGAAGTCGGCGCGCGGGGAGTACGAGATCACCGAGATCAACCAGCGCTACCTGGAGCAGGGCCGGCTCAGCGTCGAGGTGCTCGCACGGGGAACCGCGTGGCTCGATACCGGGACGTTCGATTCACTGTTGGACGCAAGCGATTTCGTGCGCACGATCGAACGCAGGCAGGGGTTGAAGATCTCGGTGCCGGAGGAGGTGGCGTGGCGCGTGGGGTTCATCGACGACGATCAGTTGGCCGCGCGGGGACAGCAGCTGCTCAAATCCGGTTATGGCGCTTACCTTCTGGAGTTGTTGCAGCGCTGAGGGGTCACGGCAGCCCCGGCAACACCTTGTCCAACGTCACCGGCAGATCCCGCACCCGCACACCCGTCGCGTTGTAGACCGCGTTGACCACCGCCGCCGCCGACCCCACGATCCCGATCTCCCCGGCGCCGCGCGATCCCATCGGATTCGCGTGCTCATCGGCCTCGTCCAGCCAGATCGCATCGATGTCGGCCACGTCGGCGTGCGCGCTGATGTGATACTCGGCCAGGTTCTGCGTCACGACGTGCCCGAACCGCGGATCCCGCACGCTCTCCTCGTGCAGCGCCATCGACAGGCCCATGGTCATCCCGCCGATCAACTGCGAGCGCAGCGTCCGCGCATTGATCGCTCGGCCGATCGAGAACACCCCGAGCATCCGCGGCACCCGGATCTCACCGGTGTCGCGGTTGACCCGCGCCTCCACGAAATGCGCGCCGAACGACTGCATCGTGATCGTCTCCGACTCCGGATTCTCCGGCGCCTCGGCCACCGTCGTCGCACCCACCGCAGGCGGATCGCCATGGTCCTGCCGGAATTGCCGCGCCGCCGCCACGATTGCCCGCCCCCACGAGTTGATGCCCGATGATCCGCCCGCCACCGACGCATCCGGTAGCGAACTGTCCCCGATCTGCAACTCGACCGCCGCGACGTCACAGCCCAACGCGTCCGCGGCGATCTGCGTCAACGTCGTCCACGTCCCGGTGCCGATGTCGGCGGCACCGATCTGCACGAGATACCGTCCCTCGGCGACATAGGTGATCCGCGCCGTGTTCCCCGGCATCTGCATCGCCGGATAGGTCGCCGACGCCACCCCGAGCCCGACGTACCAGTCACCCGACACCCGCTGCGCCGAAACAGGATTACGCTCCGACCAACCGAACCTCTCGGCCCCCAGCCGTAGACACTCCACGAGGTGCCGACCCGACCACGGGTTACCGGTCTCCGGGTCGACCTCGGGGTCGTTGCGGACGCGCAACTCGATCGGATCGATGCCGCACGCCTCCGCCAACTCGTCCATCGCGACCTCGGCGGCGTAGGTGCCGGGGCACTCACCCGGCGCGCGGAACCAGAACGGCACCGGCACATCGAGGGCGGCGAGTCTGTGTGCGGTGCGCCGGTTCGGCGCGGCGTACATCTTGCGCGACGTCACCGCGGTCTGCTCGGCGAATTCCTTGGCGGTCGAGGTCTGTTCGACCACTTCATGCGACAGGGCGGTCAGGATGCCGTCGCGGGACGCGCCGAGCCGGATGCGCTGAATGGTCGGCGTGCGGTAGCCCACCAGCGAGAACATCTGCTGGCGGGTCAGCGCCAGTTTCACCGGACGGCCGCCGCTGCGCTTGGCCGCCAGCAGCACCAGCACGTCGTGGGCGTGCGGCGCGCCCTTGGACCCGAACCCGCCGCCGACATGCGGTGCGATGACCCGCAGTTGGTCGACCTCGAGCCCGAGAATCGGTGCCAACGCCTTGCGCACCGCGTGCACGCCCTGCGTCGAGTCGTACATGGTGACACCATCGGGCGTCCACGTCGCGATCGCGGCATGCGGTTCCATCGGGTTGTTGTGCTCGATGGGCGTCGTATAGGTCTGGTCGACGGTCACCTCCGCCACGGCCAGCGCGGCGTCCACGTCGCCCTCGTCGGTGTCGGGAGGATACGACGGGTTGACGGACTCGGGTGTGTACAGGTCCGGATGGTCGGCCCGCAACTCCACGTCGTGTGGCTCTTCGGTGTACATCACCTGCACCAAAGCGGCTGCGTGACGGGCGATCTCGGCGGTCTCGGCGACGACACCGCCGATGATCTGCCCGCGGAAGTGCACCCTGTCGTCCTGCAGAATCGCCAGCTCGCCGTCGGAGGTGTCGGCGAGTGTGGGCGCGTCGAAGACGGTCAGCACGTCGAGCACGCCCTCGACCTCGCGGGCCGCGGCGACGTCCATGGCCGCGACCTGCCCACGCGCGACGATGGATTGGATCGCGTGCACGTACGCCGGGTTGTCCACCTGATGCTCGAAGGCGTATGGCGCGGTCCCGGTGACCTTGGCGCGGCCGTCGAGGCGGGCCAGCGGCGCGCCGATCGCCTGCGGTTCGAGGAGGGTCATCGGCGTCCCCGTTCGGTCAGCGTGCGGAGTTCGGCGATGAGCGTGCGGCGGGCCAACGCGACCTTGAACTCGTTACCCGGCTGCGGGTCGGCGGCCGATAGCTCGGCATCGGCGGCCGCGGCGAACGTCTCCTCAGTGGCCGGAGCGCCGGTGAGCACCTCCTCGGCGCGCCGAGCCCGCCACGGTTTGTGCGCCACACCGCCCAAAGCGATTCGCGCCGAGCCGATCTGGCCGCTTTCGTCCACACTGATCTCCGCGGCGACCGACACCAGCGCGAACGCGAACGACGCCCGGTCGCGGACCTTGCGGTAGTCCGACACGGCATCCGGGCGCGGGGAGGGTAGCTCGACCGCGGTGATCAGTTCACCGTGGTTCAGCACCGTGTCGCGGTGCGGTTCGTCGCCCGGCAGTCGGTAGAACTCGTCGATCGGGATCCGTCGTTCCCCGTCGGCGCCCTCAGCGACCACCACGCCGTCCAGCGCGCTCATCGCCACCGCCATGTCCGACGGGTGCACGGCGATGCAGTGCGGTGACGCGCCCAGGATCGCGTGGTAGCGCACATAGCCGCCGATCGCCGAGCAGCCGCTGCCCGGGGTGCGTTTGTTGCACGGGGTGGTCACGTCCTGGAAGTACACACATCGTGTGCGCTGCAACAGGTTTCCCGCGGTGGTGGCCGCGTTGCGCAGCTGACCCGACGCCGCCGAGAGCAGCGCCCGGGACAGCACGGGGTAGTGCGCACGGATCAGCGGGTGCGCGGCGAGGTCGCTGTTGCGGACGGTGGCGCCGACGCGCACACCGCCGTCGGCGGTCGTGGTGACCTCGTCGAGCGGCAACCGGCTGACATCGACGAGCAGGTCGGGAGCGGCGACCCCGAGCTTCATGTGGTCGACGAGGTTGGTGCCGCCGGCGAGGTACGCGGCGTCGGGGTGGGCGGTCAGGGTGGCGACGGCGTCGGCCGGGCTCTCGGCGAGGTGGTAGTCGAACGTCTTCACCGGGCGGCCCGTTCGATCGCGGCGACGATGTTCGGGTACGCCGCACAACGACACAGGTTGCCGCTCATCCGTTCCCGGATCTCGTCAGCGGTCAGTTCGGGGGAGGCCTCGAGGTCGTCGGAGACGACGCTCGGCGCGCCGGCCTTCACCTCGTCGAGCATGCCGACCGCCGAACAGATCTGGCCCGGTGTGCAGTAGCCGCACTGGAAGCCGTCCTCGTCGTGAAACGCCTGGGCGACCGGGTGCAGATCGTCACCTTCGCCCAGGCCGGCGGCGGTCGTGATGCGCGCACCGTCGGCGGCGACGGCGAACGTCAGGCAGGTGGTCACTCGGCGACCGTCGCGCAGCACGGTGCAGGACCCGCACTGGCCGTGGTCGCAGCCCTTCTTCGGGGCCGTCACACCGAGGTGTTCGCGGAGCGCGTCGAGCAGGGTCACACGGTTGTCGAGGCGCAGCGTGCGCTGTTGGCCGTCGACCTCGAGGGTCACGTCATGATGACCGGCGGGCTGGGTCATGGCGCGGGGGTACCCCGGGCCCCCCTGGCGAAACGTCGGGGGTGGCCAGGACGGCGGCGATCCCCGTCGTCAACGGCACCGACAGCGCCAGGGCGATACCGCCGACGGCCGAGCGCGCGATCTCGATGGCCACGCTCTCGCTGGTCAGCACGTCGCCCAGCGAGCGATTGGCGACGCTGAACAGCAGCAGCAACGGCAGCGCGCTGCCCGCATAAGCCAGCACCAGCGTGTAGACCGTGCTCGCGATGTGGTCACGGCCCACCCGCATCGCGCCGACGAACACCGCACGACGTGAACTGTTCTGCAGCCCGGCCAGTTCGAACACCGTCGACGCCTGCGTCACGGTCACGTCGTTGAGCACACCGAGCGAACCGATGATGAACCCGGCCAACAGCAGACCGGTGATCGACACACTGCCCAGATATGCGGCGACCTCGTTGTTCTGGTCCTCCGACAACCCGGTGAGGTGCACGAGTTCGATTGCCCCCCAGCTCAACACGGCGGCCAGCAGCAGCGAGGTCAGCGTGCCGAGCAGCGCTGCACTCGTGCGCAGGCTGACCCCGTGCGCCAGGTAGATGACGGCGTAGAGGATCGCCGCCGACGCCACCAACGCGACCGGGACGGCCGGTGCGCCGTCGCGCAGGGCGGGCAGCAGGAACACCACCAGCACCGCGAACGCGACGACGATCCCCACCAGTGCGCGCAGCCCCCGCCAGCGCGCCACCGCCACCACGACGATCGCGAACGCGGCGGCCAGCAGAGCCAGCGGCCAGCCGCGCGCGTAGTCGTAGAACGTGTAGGTGGTGGCGCCGTCGGGGGAGACCTGCCTGCTGATCCGGATGTCGTCGCCGGCGGCCAGCTGAGGCTGCCCGGGTCCGCCGCTGAACTCGAGCAGCGTGTTCGCGCCCGAGTTGGGGCCGGACGCGATCGCGACGAGCACCTGCACGCACTGCGAGCCGTCGTCCGGGGCCGGTGCGGGCGCGGAGGTGAGCACCTGACCCGCCGACGGGCTGCCGCAGCCGCCCAGGCTCGTCGAACGCACCTGCCCGGCCTCGGTGGTCACCGCGCCGCCCTCGGCGTTCTGGAAGGGCAGCGGAATGTCGGCTTGCTGGCCGCTCGGCCACAACACCGCCGCGCCGATCGCCACGGCGACCGCGATCACGACGAGCAGCCCGACGACGATCTTCGCGGCGAGAGGACCCAACGGAGAGGGCCCGCTCAACGAGTGCGAATGCGAGTGGTTGTGCGACACCTGAACAGGGTAGGGGGCGATCCTCGCAACGCCGAACGTGCGCTCAGTGCGGTCCTCGGCGCGATTTCTCGCAATGAGCGCACGTTCGGCGCAGGGGAGGCCCTACTGCCGGTAGCTCACCAGGAAGTTGCCCAGCCGTTCGATCGCGGCGGACAGGTCACGTGCCCACGGCAGCGTCACGATGCGCAGGTGATCCGGTGTGGGCCAATTGAATCCGGTGCCCTGCACCACCAGGATCTTCTCCTGCAGCAGCAGGTCGAGCACCAGCTGCTCGTCGTCGTGGATGTCGTAGACCTCGGGGTCCAGCCGCGGGAACGCGTACAGCGCCCCGGACGGCTTCACACAGGAGACGCCGGGGATCTCGTTGAGCTTCTCCCACGCCACGTCGCGCTGTTCGAGCAGCCGCCCACCGGGCAGCACGAGATCGTCGATGCTCTGATGGCCGCCGAGCGCGACCTGAATGGCATGTTGCGCAGGCACATTCGGGCACAGCCGCATGTTGGCAAGCAGGCTGATGCCCTCGATGAAACTGCTCGCGTGCTCCTTGGGCCCGGTGATCACCAGCCACCCCGACCGGTACCCGGCAACTCGGTAGGCCTTGGACAACCCGTTGAACGTCAACGTCAGCACGTCGGGGGCCAGCGACGCCAGCGATACGTGCTTGGCGTCGTCGTAGAGGATCTTGTCGTAGATCTCGTCGGCGAGCAGCAACAGCTGGTGCTTGCGCGCGAGGTTCGCGATGCCCTCGAGCGTCTCGCGGCTGTACACCGCGCCGGTCGGATTGTTCGGGTTGATCACGACGATCGCCTTGGTGCGATCGGTGATCTTGGATTCGATGTCGGCGACGTCGGGGTTCCAGCCTTGGGTCTCGTCGCACAGGTAGTGCACCGGGGTGCCGCCGGCCAGCGACGTGCACGCCGTCCACAGCGGGTAGTCCGGGGCGGGGATCAGCACCTGGTCGCCGTTGTCCAGCAGCGCCTGCAGCGTCATCTGGATCAGCTCGGAGACCCCGTTGCCGAGGTAGACGTCGTCGATGTCGAAGCGGGGGAACCCGTCGACGAGTTCGTAACGGGTGAACACGGCCCGGCGGGCGCTGACGATGCCCTTGGAATCGGAGTAGCCCTGCGCGGTCGGCAGCGCGGCGATGATGTCGCGCATGATCACGTCGGGCGCCTCGAAACCGAACGGCGCCGGGTTGCCGATGTTCAGCTTGAGGATGCGGTGCCCCTCGGCCTCCAGCCGCCCCGCGTGCTCGTGCACCGGGCCGCGGATCTCGTAGAGGACGTCCTGCAGTTTCGATGACTGTGTGAAGGTCCGGGGCCGTTGATGGCCCGCGGAATGCCACGTCGCGGGCGTCTGGGGCGTGGTCACGTCATCCATGGTGGCACTGTCGTCCAATCAATTAGTAATCCGGCGGTCAGGCGTAGGTGGCCGCGAGGTTGGTCACGGCGGTCCAGCGGTCGGCGAATTCGCGTGGGCCGAGCACGGTCTCGACGTGCGCGCCGACCGGGCGGAAGTGCTCCGGTTCGAGCAGGGCCAGCACCGTCGACTGGTCCCAGAACATCGTGCGCCCGCCGTACCCCGACTGCTCCCAGGTGTCGATCGCCCACGACGCCGACTCGTTGAGCAGGATCTGCTTGAGCGTGTTCGGCAGGCCGGTCGGGCCGAGGCCCTGCACCATTGCCAGCGTCGGGCCGTAGACGGTGCCCGCACAGCCCGCCCGGTTCGGGGTCGTATCGCAGTCGCCGCGCGGGACGTCGACGAACGTGTGGTCCAGGCCCGGAAGTTGTTCGTGGAACACCTTCTCGCAAGACGGCCGGTCGTAGACGCAGTTGAAGGATTCGCCCGCCTCCAGTTCCGGATCGCCTTCGATCGGACGCCCGGTGATCACGACGCGGCCGGTCTTGGCGCGGATCGCGGGGCCGTAGAACTGGTAGGAGGTGAACCCGCCGATGAGCAGCACGTCCACCCGCGCGCAGTCCGCCGTCGCGGCGATGATCTGCCGGACGAAGTCGTCGGACGGGGGTGTCGGCGGCGGCTCGACCGGCAGGAAGTTGTTCAGCCGGCTCATCAGCCTGCGGAACACCAGCACGTAGTCGCCGAACGTATCGGCGATGTCGCCCTCCGGACGGTTGACGGCGGCGCCCACGACCACCGGGATCGTGCGCTGGCCCGGTTCGGCCACCAGCCGGTTGATCGCCGACGCGCCGATTCCGGGCAGCGTGTAGCCCTCGGTGGTGACGATCGCCGCGACGTGCCGCGCCCCGATGACCGTCGGGATCGACATCAGGTCGTCGATGTCGAGGTCGGTGTCGACGACGACGCACGCGTCGACGGGGTCGGCGCTCGCGACGGGCGCCGACCACCCCAGCAGCGCTATCGCAGCCAGGGTGATCAGACGCCTCACGGTGTGTCGGCCGCGGACTAACGCTTTCCGGGGCGGCGCGCGCCCTTGGCGATCCCCAGACCCTTGACCGGCGGTTCGTCGCCGACGATCCGCGAGTCGCCGTTGTCCGACGACGGTGCGGGCTCGGGCGCCTGCTCCGGCTCGGCGGCGGCCTCCGGCTCGGGCGCGGGTTCGGCCGCGGGAGCCGGTTCGGCCGGCTTGGGCGTCGAGGCCTTCTTCTTGGCGCCGGGGCGGCGGGCGCCTGCGGCGATGCCGAGACCCTTCACCTCGGGTTCGGGCTTGGTCTCGAGACCGCGGTCCGAATCGGCGGTGTCGGCGGGCCGGTTGTCGGTCTCGGTGCCGGCCTCGGCCTGGTCCGGATCGACGTTCGGCGGCTGCACGACGGTGCCCGCGTCCTCGTTCGGCGACGCCTTGGCCGGTGCCTTCTTCTTCGCGCCGGGGCGGCGGGCGCCCGCGGCGAGACCCAGGCCCTTGACCTCGGGCTCCGGCTTGGCCGGCGCCTCGGCGGTCTCGGCGGTGGCTTCCGGCTTGGCCTCAGCGGATGCGGTCGCGGTCTTCTTGGCGCCGGGCCGCTTGGCCCCGGCCGCGATGCCCAGCCCCTTGGCCGCGGGTGCGGCGGGCGCCTCGGTCGTCTCGGCCTTGGCTTCCGGAGCCGCGGCGGCGGTCTTCTTCGCACCCGGACGCTTGGCGCCACCCGCGATGCCGAGCCCCTTGGCCGGAGCCGCGGCAGCGGCCGGCTTGTCCTCGGCAGGCGCGGCGGTCTTCTTCGCGCCCGGCTTCTTCGCGCCGCCGGCGAGGCCAAGACCCGTGACGGGTTTGGCTTCCGTGGCGGTCGAGGCCTTCGCGGCGGGCGCTTCCGGCTCCTCGGCGGGAGCCTTCTCCGGTGCCTTCTCCGGCGCGGGGGCCGCCGCGGCCGCTTTGGCGGCGCGCTCCTCGGCCTCCTTGGCCGCGGTGCCCTTCTCCGGCAGCGTCACCGACGACTTGTCCAGGGAGCCGAGCAGCAGCTGGGCCACGTCGAGGACCTCGGCCTTCTCCACCTCACGGGTGGCGGCCACGTCGTCGACACCGTCGGTGATCATCACGCGGCAGAACGGGCAGCCGGTGGCGATGGTCGAGGCGGTGTCCATGGCCTCTTCGGTGCGCTCGACGTTCACGCGCTTGCCGATGTGCTCTTCCATCCACATCCGCGCACCGCCGGCGCCGCAGCACAGACCGCGGTCGGCGTGCCGGGGCATCTCGGTCAGCTTCGCGCCCGCGGCACCGATCAGCTCACGCGGAGCGGAGTACTCCTTGTTGTGCCGGCCCAGGTAGCAGGGGTCGTGGTAGGTGACATCCTGGCCGCCGCCGACGGGCGAGACCGGGACCAGCTTCTTGTCGCGGACCAGCCGGTTGAGCAGCTGGGTGTGGTGCAGCACGGTGTAGTTGCCGCCGACCTGCGGGTATTCGCGGCTCAGGGTGTTGAAGCAGTGCGGGCAGGTCACCACGACCTTGCGGTCGACGCGCTCGACGCCTTCGAACAGATCGTTGAGCGTCTCGACGTTCTGCGCGGCGAGCTGCTGGAACAGGAATTCGTTACCCGAGCGTCGGGCCGAGTCGCCGTTGCAGGTCTCACCCTCACCGAGCACCAGGTACTTGACGCCCGCGGTCGCGAGCAGTTCGGCGACGGCCTTGGTGGTCTTCTTCGCGCGGTCCTCGTAGGCGCCGGCGCAGCCGACCCAGAATAGGTACTCGAAGCCCTCGAAGGATTCGACGTCCTTGCCGTACACCGGGACGTCGAAGTCGACCTCGTCGATCCAGTTGGTGCGGTCCTTGGCGTTCTGGCCCCAGGGGTTGCCCTTGGTCTCCAGGTTCTTGAACAGCACGCCGAGCTCACCGGGGAACTCGGACTCCATCATCACCTGGTAGCGGCGCATGTCGACGATGTGGTCGATGTGCTCGATGTCCACCGGGCACTGCTCGACGCAGGCGCCGCAGGTGGTGCAGGACCACAGCACGTCGGGGTCGATGACGCCGCCCTGCTCCTCGGTCCCGACGAGCGGGCGGGTCGCCTGTTCGGGGCCCGAACCGAGGATCCGCTCGAACCCGGACTCCGGCACGTGGTCGTGCGCGTGCTTCTCGGAGCTCTTCTCGCCGCGCGCTTCCTCGCCGAGACCACCCTCGGGGGTGTTCTCCAGCGGGGACTCCTTGTCGCCGAGGATGTACGGCGCCTTCGCGAACAGGTGGTCGCGCAGGTTCATGATCACGAGCTTGGGCGACAGCGGCTTACCGGTGTTCCAGGCCGGGCACTGCGACTGACAACGCCCGCACTCGGTGCAGGTGGTCATGTCGAGGTAGCCCTTCCAGGTGAAGTCCTCGATCTTGCCGCGGCCCAGCACGGCGTCCTCGGCGGGATCCTCGAAGTCGATCGGCTCGCCGTTGTACTCCATCGGCAGCAGCGGGCCCAGACCGTTGGGCATCCGCTTGAAGGTGACGTTGATCGGGGCCAGGCCGATGTGCAGGTGCTTGGAGTGCAGCACGATCAGCAGGAAGATCAGCATGACCGCGATGTGCGCGAGCAGCGCGATGGTCTCGACCCACTCGTTGACGTTGTGGCCCAGCGGGCTGAGCACCCAACCCATGAACTGGCTGAAGAACGCGCCGTTGCCGTAGGGCAGGTTGCCGACGTCGGCGGCAGCGCCGCGGACCAGCGCGTAGGTCCAGATGACGTTGAAAATCATGAACAAGATCAGCCAGGCGCCGCCGGTGTGGGAACCGTAGAACCGGGAGTCGCGGCCGTGCTGTTTCGGCTCCTGCATCACGCGGATGATCGCGAACGTGATGATGCCCAGCAGCACCGCGACGGCGAAGAAGTCCTGCAGGAAGCCGAGCACATCCCACGTGCCGATGATCGGGATGTGGAAGTCGTGGTCGAACAGCAGGCCGTAGGCCTCCAGGTAGACCGACGCCAGGATGAAGAAGCCCCACATCGTGAAGAAGTGGGCGATACCGGGGATCGACCACCGCAGCAGGCGGGTCTGTCCGAAGACCTCTTCGAACTGCGTCGTGATGCGCTTGCTGAGGTTGTCCTTGCGGTTGTTGGCCTCGCTGGTGGGCGCGCCCGACCGGATCAGCTTCGTCAGCCACAGCACGCGTTTTGCGGCGAGCGCTATCACGATCGCGGTCATCAGCAATCCGACGACGAGTCGGATCAGGATCTGGGTGTCCACGCGCGGCCTCCCGGTATGAAGTTACTCGGCAGTAACTTAGACGAAGTTACCCGTGGGTAACTTAGGCTCGATCCTGCTCATAGTGACATCACCCGTATGCGGGCCGCTACGAAGGCTGCCCTAACCCGCCGTTCGGTCAGCCGGGCGGGGCGAGGATTGCCCGCAACATCGACAGCATCTCCGACCGCGATTCCGCGCCCAACCGGCGCCGGATCCGGGCCACGTGATGCTCGACGGTCTTAGCTGAGATGAACAACTGGGCGCCGATGTCGCGGTAGGGCATGCCTAGCAGCAGGAGTTCGGCGACCTCGCGCTCGCGCTCCGAGAGCTGTGCCGAGGCCGGCCGGGCGGGTGCCGCGGCGGGTGCGGGCGCCGCCGGGCTCGAGGCGGCCGGCCTGGCCGGGGCGTCGGTCCCGGCGACCGCCTGTTTGAGGTCGCGGGCCAGTTGCAGCATCGCCTGCGACACCCGGCCGTCGGAGGTCTGCAGCGCCGCCTGCCCGGCCAGCCGCGTCGCGTCCCAGGTGTGGCCGAACTGTGCGAGCCCGCGCGCCGCGGCGGTCACCTCATCGACGTCGACCTGGTTGGCCAGTACCCGCAACCAGGTGCGGCCCGCCGTGGCCAGGGCTTTCGCGAAACCACTCTGGGCGTGCTCGTCGCGGCTCGCCGCGGTCAGCGCCTGCCCGTGCGGGGCGACCGCCTCGGGTGCGTTGGCCAGGATCCCGGCGTGCACACCCGCCCAGTGCAGCGGCACCGACCACAGCGGCGGATCGCCGAGCGCACTCAACAGGGCGAACGCCTCGTCGAGGGTGTGCCGCAGCCGGTCCACCTGCCGCATCCGGGCGGCCGCCACCCACAACTCACCCAGCGGCAACAGGGCGAACAGGTCGACGGAGTATTCGGCCAGCACCTCCATCGCGGCGTACCAGTGCAGCTGCATGGCGCCGCTGTCACCGCTGCGCCGGGCGATCGCGGTTTGCAGCGCCGCCGCCCACAGTGCATCCCGCCGGTGCAGGTCGGCCTCGGCTCGCGGGACGGCCGCCGCGGCGGACTGCAGTTGGCCGTCCTGCATCTGCGTCCAGCCGAGCAGCAACCGGTGCCGGTACGTGACGAAGATCGCATCCGCCGAGGCGTCGTCAGCGGCGCCCCGGACGGCACGGCCGATCACGCTGCGGGCCCGCACCGGGTCGCCGCCGTGCAGCGCCACCAGCGTCACCAACGCGGCCGGGGTGTCCGGGGTGACGAGGTGGCCGCCGGGTTCGGCGCCCAGCGACTGGCCCAGCCGCGCGACCGCGACGGGGTAGGGCTGATCGAGGGTGAGGACGAGGCCGTCGGCGAGGCTGCGGGCGGCCCGCGCGAGTGACGTCGGCGGTCCGGCGGACTGCGTCCGCGACAACTCCCTGGCGGTGGCGCCGTCGCCGGCGGCCAGTGCGGCCGCCGTGCCTGCCGCGCTCAGCAGCGCATCCGACGACGGACCCAGCCACCGGAACAGGTCGAGGGCCTGCGTGGCGGCGCCGTCGTGCATGGCGATACTCGCCGAGATCCGCACCGCGGCGGCGCGTTCGTCGACGTCTTCGGCGGTGAGCAGTTCGTCGGCGATCCGCCCGGCGGTCGCGCAGTCCCCGGTCAGGGCGAGCGCGTCGGCGAGTTGCGCGCTCAGCGCGGTGGCGCCGGCGTCGGCGGCTGCCCGGTACAGCCGCGCCGCCCGCACCGGGGCGCCCGCCCGCGTCGCCAGGTCCGCCAGCGCCGTGGCGAGCTTCTCGTCCCGCAGCCCGTGTTCGGCCATGCGCAGCGCGAGATCGGCTGTCAGCGTGGACATCTCGAGCTGCGAACACAGCAGCGCGACCTCGATCTCGTGATGACGGGCCGCGCCGACGATCTGCGCGATCGCGTCGTGCACCGTGCGCTGGAAGCCGGGGTGGAACGACGGTTCCAGCAACCCGCTGGCCCTGGCCCGGTCGACCACTGCAAGCGCCGCGTCCGACGGGATGCGCAGCGCCGCGGCGACGTCGTCGGGTCCCAGATCCGGGCTCAGTGACGCGACCAGCAGCGTGTCGAGCAGCGGTTCGTCGAGGCGGCGCAACTGTTCGACGAGCGCGATGCGGGTGGCCTGGCGCACCGCGGCGGCACTTTCAGCGACCGAGGCCACCGCCGCCAGCGCGGGACGCACCAGGAACGGCAGACCCGCGGTGACCGTCGCCAGCATCCGCACCAGCTCGGGCGCCGGGGCGGCGCCCAGAGCGGCCGCGGCCGCCCGCCCCACTTCCACCGGCGACGCGGATCCCAGTGTGACAGCGGGGTTTTCGCGTTCCAGCGCAGTGACGAGGGTGCGCAGCGGCGGGTGATGGGCCAGCGGTTGGGCCGCGATGACGACCGTCGCGGCCGAATCTGCGACGAGTTCGGTGAGCCGCTCGAGGTCATCGGTGTCGAGCAGGTGGGCGTCGTCGATCACCACCGCCGCATCGGCGGGGTCGTCGGCGCGGCGGGGCCGCGACAGCACCGCCCGCCCGGCCGAGCGCAGCGCCATCCGCACCGCGGCGAGCACCGTGGACTTACCGGTTCCGATCCCGCCCACGACCACCAGCTTCGTCGGCGTCCCGGGATCGGCTTCGATCGCCGCGACGGCCTCACGCGCGGCGGTCGGGAGCTCCGTCATCGACTGCGGTCAGGCGCCGTCGTCGGGGACCGGGACGTCCGTGGTCGGCGGCTCGGGCGGATCCGGGGGATCGACCGTCGTCGGGGGCGGCTGCGTCGTCGTCGGCGGCGGTTGGGTGGTGGTCGGCGGCGGGGTCGTCGTCGGCCGGGTGGTGGTCGTCGTCGGCTGCGTCGTGGTGGTCGTGGTCGTCGTGGTGGTGGTCGTCGTTGTCGGCGACGTCGTCGTCGTGGTGGTGGACGTCGTCGGTGCGGGCGGCGGAGGCGGCGGTGGGGGCTGACTCACCGTCGTGGTCGCCACGCCGTCGGGGCCGACCGTCACCGTGGTGACCGGCGGCGGCAACTCCTGCGGCGACGGTTCCATCGACACCGTGGTCGCGGTCTCGGTCACCGGTGTCGAATCGCCCTCGTTGCCGGTCAGTGTGACCGCCAACCCGCCGACAGCCAGCAGTGCGGCCGCGGCCGCGGCGCCGAACAGCACGGGCGGCCGCTTGTACCAGGGCAGCGGCGCGGGTTCCTCGTACGCGGCGCCGTAGCCGGTGTCGTCCTGGGCGAATGCCACCGGTGGCCTAGCCCCGGTCGCCGACGGGTCGTAGTCCGGACCGGCGTAGGCGACCGGTTCCCCGGCGGCCGCATCGTCCTGCGACCACGCCAGCGCCCGGAAGGTCGCCGAGGACGCACCGTCGGCGGCGGCGTCACCGGCCGCCAGACCGGCCGCGCCTGCGGCCCACGCGGCGGGTGCCATCCCGGTGGGGGCATCGGCCGCGGCCGCCATGCCGGTCGGGGCGTCGGCGTCGGCGCTCTGGTTGGCCACCAGCGCCGCACCCGCGGCGACGTTGAGCTGCGGTTCCGGGGTGGTGACCACCGGGGCGCGCAGCCGCTCGGAGAGCCGCTGGGTGACCAGCGGGATCGCCGCGCCACCGCCGACGGTCGCCACGGCGGCCACGTTGGCCGGTGCGATCTGGTTGCGCTGCAACGTGTCTTCGATCGCGCCGAGCAGCCCGTCGAGCGGTGCGGCGATCAACTGCTCGAGCTCGGGCCGGGTCACCCGGATGTCGGAGGCGACGCCCGGCAGTTCGACCGGGACCGCGGTGGCGGTGTCGGCGGACAGCCGTTCCTTGGCCAGCCGGCACTGGTCCCGCAGCCGGGCCAGCGAGCCGACGGCGGCGGTGCCCGCCGGGTCTCCCGACCCGGCATCGGCCATGCCGACCAGGACATGGTTCAGCAGCGCCTGGTCGACCGCATCGCCGGAGAACTCCGCATACCGCACGGTCTGACCGATGGCGTCGAGGTTGGCGTTCGCATCGGCCAACGAGATGCTGGTGCCGCTGCCGCCGAGGTCGACCAGCACGATCACGCCCTGGCCGGGCAGGCCCGGGGCGGCCTGCAGTGCCGCCAGCGCGGCAGTCGAATCGGGGATCAGTGCGGCGGGGACACCGTGCGGCGCCAGGTTCGGCCGTGACCGCAGGGCGCCGCGCAGGGCGCCGACGGTGCCCGGACCCCAGTGGGCGGGGACGGCGATCGCGATCGGTGAGCCGCCGTCGACCGTGCGGGCCATCGCGTCGAGCGCCTCGGCGAGCACCAGTTCACCGCGGTGCGCCGAACCGTCGGCCGCGACCAGCGGCACGGGGTCGCCCACCCGGTCGACGAAGCTGGTCAGCACCAGGCCCTGCCTGTCGGGATTCGCCGACCATTCGCTGGGCACGCCGACCTCGGCGGGCCGGTCGGGGAAGAGGGTGAGGATGGCCCGTCGGATCACCGGCGCGCGGCCGACGCGGGCCGCCACCAGATTCGTCTGGCCGATCGACAACCCCAGGGGTTCGGTCATGCGGTCACGATAGCGGTTGACACCCTGCAGCCTCGGGATATCCCCCTAGTGTCGCCGACCCCCTAACGGCCGATCCCCTAACGACGGGCGGCCGGCAGTGGGGTCAGCACCGATCCGGGGCGTATGCGGCGTCGATAGCATCGACAGCGTCACATCCGTCATGGGATCAGTTGGGGATAAGGTGCTCGATGGCTAACTCGCTACTCGACTTCGTCATGTCGCTGGTGCGGGATCCCGACGCCGCGACCCGGTACGCCGCCGATCCGGCGGGCGCGCTCGCCGACGCCGGGCTGACCGGCGTGACCAGTGTGGACGTCGACAACCTGATCCCGGTGGTGGCGGAGTCGATGCCGATGACCGCTCCGTCGCCTGGACTGGACGCCTTCGGTGCCGAACCGGCGAGCAATGTGTGGTCCAGTGGTGCGGCCACCGCCGCATTCGACGCGTTCGACGATCTCGCACCCGCGTCACCGGTCATCGACGCCGGTCCGACCGTCATCGACACCGTCGGTGTCGACGCCTCGACCGTGGATGTGCTCACCGCACCGGAACCGCTCGTCGACACGGCATCGACGCAGTTCACGGACTCGGCCATCGATACGGTGGCCCCGGCGGACCCCGGACTCGACGACGTCTGGGGCGCGGCCGTCGACGACGCCCAGCCCGCCGACCACACCCCCGGGTTCGACATCTTCGACTGACCCGTCACAACACGCCGAAAGCCCGCGCGGATCGCGATCCGCGCGGGCTTTTTCGTGTCTGAACTGCGATTTCGCCGTTGTTCCCCCGATGCCCCCGGCAACCCCCTAATCCCCTAATGGGGAGTGCTCTTCACCCCCTACGGGAAGCGGCCAGGCAGGGGTGGCAACCCCGTTTGCCGGGTCTTCCGAACTCCATAACGTGGTCTCCAGATCGCCGGGGTGCCGGCGAGACAACCTCCCCGGAACTCGGGAAGACAGAAAGGCAGTCACATGACCACGATCATCGACTTCATCCTCGACCTGTTCCGCAACCCGGGCACGGCGGCGAGCTTCGTCGTCGATCCGGACGGCGCACTGCGCGACGCCGGCCTGCCGAACGTGACCGCCGCACAGCTGGCCTCCGTGGCCGCCACCGCGGCACCGGCCGGTTACGCCCTCGGCGGCGGCGACCCGATCGTCGGCCTGCAGCGCGCGGTCGCCGACCACCACCAGCTGGCGTCGAACTTCGCCTCGCCGTTCTCGCCGCAGACCTCTTTCGCGCCGACCACCGAGCTCGCCAGCCGCAATGACACCGACCTGCTCAGCGGCAACAACGTCCCGGTCGCCAGCCCCATCCAGGACGCCGGCGCCAACGCCCAGAACGGTGCGTTCAACCTGGGCTTCGGTGACATCACCCTCGGCGACAAGACCACGCAGACCGCCACCGACGGCGGTGTGGTGGTCGGCCGCGACAACGACGGCGACATCGTCAGCGGTGACGGCGCGGTGCTCGGCGACGGCAACACCATGAACAACGGCGACATCCTCGCCGGCTCCGGGTCCAACGTCGTCGTCGGCAAGGGCAACGAGGTCGAGGACAACTCGAAGACCGCCGGTGGCGACCTGATCACCGACAACGACGCACCCGTCCTCAACGACGTCGACACCAGCGGCGGCAACGGCGGCGGCGCCGACGGTGGCGGCAGCCTGATCGGGATCGGCGGCGGCAACGCGGTCGGCGGCTCCGGCGGCAACGGTGGCGGCATCGTCATCACCGACACCGACGTCAACACCGGAACCCAGATCGACGGGGACTACGGCAGCGACAACGTCGAGGACAACTCGGTCAGCAGCGTCGTCGAGACCGAGGTCAACACCTCGACCGAGAGCTCCATCGAGGACCACTCGTCGAACTACGAGTCGAGCATCGGTTCGGGCAACCAGTCCGCGATCGGTTCGGGCAACGACACGAACCTGTTCTCGGGCAACGACACCGGTGTCAGCACCGATGTCGCGTCGAACAACGACGCCGGTCTGGACGTGTTCTGACCGACAACCGCATAGCGCAGCCGGCGGGGACCGACCTGGTCCCCGCCGGTTGGCGCGCATACCGTTGACAGGTCGACGGGAGAGAAGGCGTCATGACGCAAGCGAACGACCCGCGCAAGGTGATCAAGGAGCTCCTCGAGCACACCACCACGATCGCCGAGGCGCACGACCGCGGCGACCTCGTCGCCCGGCTCGGGCGCGCCCGCAAGCGCATCGGCGATCCGCAGATCCGGGTCGTCATCGCCGGACAGCTCAAACAGGGCAAGAGCATGCTGCTGAACTCGCTGCTCAACATGCCGGTGGCGCGGGTCGGTGACGACGAGTCGACCGTGCTGGCCACCGTCGTCTCCTACGGCGAGCAGCCGGCGGCCCGGCTGGTGGTGGCCCGCCCCGAGGGGGAGGAACCCGAACTCGTCGAGATCCCGACCACCGATCTGGGCACGGATCTGCGCCGCGCTCCGCAGGCCGAGGGCCGCGAGGTGCTCCGCGTGGAGGTCACGGTGCCCAGCCCGCTGCTCAAGGGCGGTCTCGCGTTCGTCGACACCCCCGGCGTCGGCGGCCACGGACAACCTCACCTGTCGGCGACGCTGGGCCTGCTGCCCGACGCCCAGGCGATGCTGATGGTCAGCGACACCAGCCAGGAGTTCACCGAGCCCGAGATGACGTTCATCCGGCAGGCCCTGGAGATCTGCCCGGTCGCCGCGATCGTCGCCACCAAGACCGACCTGTACCCGCACTGGCGCCAGGTGGCCGATGCCAACCGCGCCCACCTCCAGCGCGCCGGGCTGACCACCCCGATGCTCCCGGTGTCGTCGACGCTGCGCAGCCACGCCGTCCAGCTCAACGACAAGGAGCTCAACGAGGAGTCGAACTTTCCCGCGATCGTGAAGTTCCTGTCCGAGCAGGTGCTCTCGCAGAACAACGACCGGGTGCGCACCCAGGTGGCCAACGAGATCCGCGCCGCCGCAGAACATCTCACGATGACGGTGCAGTCCGAACTCTCCGCGCTCAACGACCCGCAGGCCGGCGGCAGCCTGACCGCCGACCTCGAGCGGCGCAAGAAGGAGGCGGAGGAGGCGCTGCAGCACACCGCGCTGTGGCAGCAGGTGCTCAACGACGGGATCGCCGACCTCACCGCCGACGTGGATCACGATCTGCGCCAACGCTTCCGCAACATCACCCACCACACCGAACGGGTCATCGACTCCGGTGACCCGACCCTGCACTGGGCCGAGATCGGCGCCGAACTCGAAGACGCCGTCGCCACCGCCGTCGGCGACAACTTCGTCTGGGCCTACCAGCGGGCCGAGGCGCTCGCCGCCGAGGTGGCCCGCACATTCATGGAGGCCGGTCTCGACGCGGTGCGGATGCCCGCCATCGACGCCCGCGAACTGGGCGCCGAGTTCGGTGAGTTCCGCTCGCTGGCTCAGTTGGAGGCCAAACCCCTCAAGATGGGCCACAAGATCGTCACCGGGATGCGCGGCTCTTATGGCGGCGTGCTGATGTTCGGGATGCTGACCTCGTTCGCCGGGCTCGGCATGTTCAACCCCCTGTCTCTCGGCGCCGGCTTCGTTCTCGGCCGCAAGGCCTACAAGGAGGACATGGAGAACCGGATGCTGCGGGTGCGCAACGAGGCCAAGACCAACGTGCGCCGGTTCGTCGACGACGTCGCGTTCGTCGTCGGCAAGGAATCCCGCGACCGGCTCAAGGGCATCCAGCGCCAGCTGCGCGACCACTACCGCGAGATCGCCAACCAGACGACCCGCTCGCTGAACGAGTCGCTGCAGGCCACCATCGCCGCGGCAAAACTCGAGGAGTCCGAGCGCAATGCCCGCGTCAAGGAACTCGAACGGCAACTCAACATCCTGCGCCAGGTAATCGCACATGCGGACAAGCTCGCCGCCCCGGTCTCTAAGCTCGAGGGGTCAGCAGTCGGGTAACGGGAACGGACTGGGCAAACCCTGAGCACAAGCGATCAAGTACGCGCGATCCTGGGCGGCACCATCGCCGCCTACCGCGCCGACCCGGCATACCGTCAGCGCCCCGAGATCCACCAGGAACTCGAGCGCATCGGCGCGCGGCTCAACCAGCCGATCCGCATCGCGCTGGCCGGAACGCTGAAGGCCGGGAAGTCCACGCTGGTCAACGCGCTGGTAGGCGAGGAGATCGCCCCCACCGACGCGACCGAGGCCACCCGCATCGTCACGTGGTTCCGGCACGGCCCCACCCCCAAGGTGACCGCCAACCACCGCGGCGGCCGGCGGACCAACGTGCCGATCGCCCGCGACCGCGGCCTGACGTTCGACCTCGCGCGGCTCGACCCTGACGAGGTGCTCGACCTCGAGGTCGAGTGGCCCGCCGCCGAACTGATCGACGCCACGATCATCGACACCCCGGGCACGTCCTCGATCAACCGCGACGTCTCGGCCCGCACGGTGCGGCTGCTGGTCCCCGACGACGGGGTGCCGCGCGTCGACGCGGTGGTGTTTCTGCTGCGCACGCTCAACGCCGCCGACATCGCGCTGCTCAAGCAGATCGGCGAACTGGTCGGCGGGTCGTCGGGGGCGCTCGGCGTGATCGGCGTGGCCTCGCGCGCCGACGAGATCGGCGCCGGACGCATCGACGCGATGCTGTCGGCCAAGGACGTCGCGCAGCGGTTCACCACCGAGATGGACCGCACCGGCATCTGTCAGGCCGTCGTCCCGGTGTCCGGGCTGCTGGCGCTGACCGCGCGCACGCTGCGGCAGAGCGAGTTCGTCGCGCTGGAGAAGCTTTCGGGCGTGGAGCCGACGGAACTGGCCAAGGCGATGCTGTCGGTGGACCGGTTCGTCCGCGAAGACAGCCCGCTACCTGTCGACGCGGCCACCCGCGCCGCACTGCTGGACCGGTTCGGGATGTTCGGGATCCGCATCTCGATCGCCGTGCTGCGGGCGGGGGTGTCGGATTCGGTGGCGCTGGCCGACGAACTACTCGAACGCAGCGGTCTGGTCGCGTTGCGCGACGTGATCGATCAGCAGTTCGCGCAGCGTTCGGACCTGCTCAAGGCGCATACGGCGCTGCTGTCGCTGCGGCAGTTCGTGCAGCTCAATCCGATCTACGCGACGCCGTACATCATCGCCGACATCGACCCGCTGCTCGCCGACACCCACGCGTTCGAAGAGCTCCGCCTGCTGAGTCAATTGCGTTCGCGGTCAACGACATTGACCGACGACGAGATGGCCTCGCTGCGACGGCTGATCGGCGGGTCCGGCACCGACGCGGCCAGCAGGCTCGGCCTGCAACCCGAGGACCCCTACGACGGTCCGCGCGCGGCGTTCGCGGCGGCGCAGCGGTGGCGCCGCCGCGCCGAACATCCGCTCAACGATCCGTTCACCGCCAGGGCCTGCCGGGCGGCGGTGCGCAGCGCCGAAGCGCTGGTCGCGGCGTATGCGGCGGCTGGGCGCGGACCCGCTTAACGTTTCCGCGCTCCGCGGCGACATACAGGTATGCGCACGTCTCTCGGCATCTCTTTGGGCGCCGCCAACCTGGTGGCCGTCGCCGACGGTCGCCCGACCATCCGCCCCGCCCAGATCACGGTCGGCGGATCCACGCTCTCGGGTTTCGTCGACCGCGTCGGCGACCCGGTCCCGCTGGTCGCCGCCGACGGCTCGGCCCACGACGGCGGTCGGTTGGTGGGCGCCGCGATCGAGGCGATCACCCGCAGCGTCCACCCGACGCGGCGGCCCGATGTGGCCGCGGTCGCGGTACCGGCGCACTGGTCGCCTTCGGCGGTGGCCGCGTTGCGTGCGGTGGCCCCGTATCTGACCGTCGTCTCGGACGCGGTCGCCGCGCTCACGGCGCTGCAGACGAATCCCGGGCTGCCCGCCCGCGGTGTGGTCGCCCTGTGTGACATCGGCGCGACCGGCACCAGCATCACCCTGGCCGACGCCGGTGACGGCTTCCGCGTCATCGGGTCGACGATCCGCTACGACGACTTCTCCGGAGACCTCGTCGACCAGGCGGTGCTGCGCCACGTGCTGGCCGGTCGCGAGGTGGACCCGAACGCGACGTCGGCGGTGGCGTCGTTGTCGGCGCTGCGGGTCGAGGCCCGGGCGGCCAAGGAACGATTGTCGGCGCAGACCGCGACGGCGGTCGCCGGAAGCCGGGTGACCCGACCCGAACTCGAGGCACTGTTGGCGGCACCGGTGACCGGTCTGGTCGACGCGGTGTTCGAGGTGATGCACAGCAACGGGGTGGGCCAGCTCGCCGCCGTTGCCACGGTGGGTGGCGGCGCGCAAATACCGTTCATCACGCAACGTCTTTCGGAGGCGTTCCGGCTGCCGGTGATCACCGGTCCGTATGCGCAGGTCGCGGCGGCGGCGGGTGCGGAACTGGTCGCGGTGCGCGGGGTTTCACGTGAAGCGGTGACGACGGTCGTGGCGACTTTCGACTCGGCGGAGACGATGGCGGCGCCGGCACTGGCGTGGTCGGAGGAGACCGTGGACTTCGACGCGGCGACCGAGTCCGTGCAGCCGGTGCAGGACGCCGCGATGGCGCGGCCCGGTTTCGCGTTCGAGCCGACGCCCTTACCGGTGGAGGACACGCCGTGGTACCGCAGGCCGGCGGGGCTGCTCGTCGGGGCCGCGTGTGTGGCGGCGTTCGCGGCGACCGGAGTGATCCTGACGTCGCACATCGGCGATGCGGATGCGGTGCGGACGGATTCGTCGGTGATCTCCGCGCCGGTGGCGGAGCGGCCGATGGAGGTCGAGGCGCCGCAGGCTCCCGCGGTCGCGCCGCCTGCTCCGGCGGCGGTGACTCGGACGGTGGATGCCGCGCCTCGGCCGCCGATTGCTCAACAGCCGAGGGTGGGGGACCGGGTGGCGAAGCAGGCTGCCCCTGCGCCGGCTCCTGTTGCACCTGCACCTGCACCTGCGGCTCCGGTTCCCGCGCCTGCGCCGGCTCCTGCGGCCCCGGCTCCCGCTCCGGCTCCGGCGTTCAACCTCCCGCGAATCCCGTTGCCGGAGGTCACGTTCGCTCCGCGGCCGCCTGCGTCGACTCCTGCACCTCAGCCGTCGCCCGAACCCGAGCCCGAACCCGAACCCGAACCGCAGCCTGAGCCGACGGTCGCGCCGGAGCCGACGGCTGCCCCTGAGCCGACGGCTGCGCCGGAGCCGACAGCCGCGCCTGAACCGACCGCCGCGCCCGAGCCGGAACCGTCGCCCGAGCCCGAACCGTCGGCCGAGCCGCAACCGGAATGCGTGCCGGACGCGTCGACCGTCTGCTGACCGCGTCGAGTGTGCGGATCGATACGCCTAGCTCGGCGCGTCGCGGATGAAATCGCACAGTCGAATTAGGCGAGGCGGATCGACCGTCTGCTGACTGCGCCGAGTGTGCGGATCGATACGCCTAGCTCGGCGCGTCGCGGATGAAATCGCACAGTCGAATTAGGCGAGGCGGATCGA
>NZ_LQIT01000066.1 GCF_001499965.1 Mycobacterium sp. GA-2829 | reverse complement strand
TCGTGACGAGCACAGGCCGCGTCGTGATCGCCTCCACCCGCGCCGCTGGACGCCCCGCTGCCGCCCGCACCGGCTCCTGCCGACCCGATGGCCTGGGCCGCTCCGGCGCCCGCGCCCGTCGAGGTGCCGCCCCCGCCGCCGGCTCCGGTCGACAGCGCCGTGGCCGCGGCCGCCGCGAACTGGGACACCGCCGCCGCGCCCGCACCGGATCAGCCGCAGCCGCAGACGTGGTCGCTCGGCGTCCCCGCGCCGCTGCAGCCCGCTCCCCCGGCTCCCGCGCCGGCGCCTGCCCCGGCTCCCGCTCCCGTCGCCGCTCCGGCGCCGGATCCGCTCAGCGGCGTCGACATTCCGCAGCCGGTGTTCGATGCGGCCAACCAGGCCGTCAGCGGTCAGGTCCCGGCGGTGCCCGCAGGCCTGCCGCCGGTGCCCGCCGAGGTACCGCACCTGGCGAGCCCCGAGAACCTGCCGCCGGGAACGACCGTCGACCGCAATCAGGTGCCGGGTCAGAGCCCGAACGTCTCGTATCTCAAGGAGATCTGGCACGCGATCCAGACCCAGGAGATCTCGGGTGCCGATGCGCTGCTGGCGCTGACCCAGCGGCCGCTCACCACCCCGGACACCCCGGGTGGGCCGCCGCCGAACCTGCCCGTCGGCCCGGCACCCGCTCCGGCCCCGGCTCCCGCGCCCGCCCCGGCGCCGGTGCTGCCGCCGGCCTGAGGCTAGGCCGAGTTCACCCACTCGTCGGAGCCGTCGCCGAAGAACTGGTGCTTCCACACCGGGATCCGATCCTTGACGGCGTCGACGAGCGCGGAACAGGTGTCGAACGCCGCCCTGCGATGGTCCGCTGCCACAGCGGCCACCAGGGCGGCGTCGCCTATTTCCAGGGGTCCCACGCGGTGGCTGACGGCGATCGCGCGCACCCCGTCGGCGGTCGCGGCGATCTCGGCGGCCACCTCCGCGAGCACCTGCTCGGCGCTGGGATGGGCGGAGTACTCGAGCCGGGTGACGCCGCGGCCACCGTCGTGGTCGCGGACCACACCGGCGAAACTCACGACGGCGCCCGCGGATTCGTGCGCGACGAGGTCCTCGTGCTCAGCCAGGTGGATCGGGGTCTCCGTTACGGCGGCGCGCAGCACGACGGCGGTCATCGCGGATGGTCCTTTCCGGCGAGTTGATCCAGGGCGTGGTCGAGCACGTCGGCGAGCACCGACAGGCCGTCCTTGACGCCACCGGGCGAGCCCGGCAGGTTCACCACGAGCGTGCGGCCTGCGACGCCACAGATACCCCGGGACAGGACGGCGGTGGGCACCTTGGGCAGCCCGGACCGCCGGATCGCCTCGGCCAGGCCGGGCAGTTCGTAGTCGAGGACGGCCGCGGTCGCCTGCGGGGTGGCGTCGGTCGGTGAGATCCCGGTGCCGCCGGAGGTGATCACGACGTCGGCCCCGTCGGCGACGGCGGCGCGCAGGGCCGCCTCCACCGGATCGCCGTCGGGCACGACGACCGGACCAGGGGTCTGCACCCCGCGCGCGGTCAGCCAGTCGACGATCAGCGGGCCGGTGCGGTCCTCGTAGACGGCCGCCGCGGCGCGGGTGGAGGCGATCACGACGCGGCCTGTGCTCGTCACGACGGCGTCCAGGTGCCCGTCTTACCGCCCTCTTTGCGCAGTACGGCGATGTCGTCGATGCGGGCGGCGGGGTCGACGGCCTTGATCATGTCGTAGACGGTCAGCGCGGCCACGCTGACCGCCGTCAGCGCCTCCATCTCCACGCCGGTGCGGTCGGTGGTGCGCACGCGCGCGGTGACGCGCACGGCGTCGTCCCCGATCTCGAAGTCGACGTCGACGCCGGTGAGCGCGAGTTGATGGCACAGCGGGATGAGGTCGCTGGTGCGCTTGGCCGCCATGATCCCGGCCACCCGCGCGGTGGCCAGCGCATCGCCCTTCGGCAGTCCACCGGAGGCGATCATCGCGACGACGTCCGCGCGGGTGCGTACGGTGCCCGCGGCGACGGCGACGCGTTTGGTCACGTCCTTGGCGCTGACGTCGACCATGTGCGCCGCACCGGACTCGTCGAGGTGGGTGAGCCCGTGCTGCGAGCCGCCGGTCACTTACTTGTTGACGACGGTGACGGGGTGCAGGTACGGCAGCTCGTCGGCTGGCAGCGGGAAGGTGATGTCACCGAAGGGCGACAGCGAGCCGACGCGGTCGGTGGCGAGCTCGCTCACGGCGTGCTCCCCATCGTCCAGGTGAGTCGGCCACCCCGGATCGACGTACTGCTTCTTCGATTTCTTGTCAGCCACGCCCACATTGTGGCAAACGCCTCGCCGCGTGGCGACCTCGGGCGGCTGCTTTACGCTGGTCAGCAATGACAGCACACACTCCGGGCGTCCCTCTGGGCACCTGGTTGGCCAACCTCCCCGACGAGCGGCTGATCCGCTTGCTGGAGTTGCGCCCTGATCTCACCCAGCCGCCACCCGGCACGATCGCCGCGTTGGCCGCGCGGGCGACGTCGCGGCAGTCGGTGAAGGCGGCCACCGACGGGCTGGACTACCTGCGGCTGGCCGTGCTGGACGGCCTGCTCGTGCTGCACGCCGACACCACCGCCGTACCGACGACGAAACTGTCCGAGCTGATCGGCGGCCGCGCCGACGAGGACGCGCTCACCACCGCGATCGACGATCTGCGCACGCGGGCACTGGTGTGGGGCGACGACGAACTCCGCGTCGCCCCCGATGCGGCGTCGGGCCTGCCCTGGTATCCCGGCCAAGCGGTCGCCGAGGCCACTGAACACAGCCCCGACGACATCGCGCGGATGCTGACCGGACTCGACGCCGCCCAGCGCGATCTGCTGGACCGGCTGCTCGAGGGCTCCCCCGTCGGCCGCACCCGCGACGCCGCCCCCGGCACACCCGCCGACCGGCCGGTGCAACGCCTGCTGGCGGCGGGCCTGCTGCGCCAGGTCGACGACGACACCGTGATCCTGCCCCGGCTGGTCGGTCAGGTGCTGCGTGGTGACGCCCCCGGACCGGTGGAGCTGACCCCGCCCGATCCCGTCACCTCCACGACGAAGACCGCCGACGTCGACGCGGTGGCCGCCGGTGCGGCGATCGACCTGCTCCGCGAAGTCGACGTGGTGCTCGAGGCGCTCTCGGCCGCCCCGGTGCCGGAACTGCGCAGCGGCGGGCTCGGCGTACGCGACCTCAAACGCCTCGGGAAGACGACCGGCATCGAGGAGCGCAGGCTCGGGCTGATTCTGGAGACGGCGCTGGGCGCGGGCCTGATCGCGGCCGGGATCCCGGACCCCGACCCCGGCGACGGGGCCAATACGTTCTGGGCGCCGACGGTGGCCGCCGACCGGTTCATCGAGTCACCGACCGCGGTGCGGTGGCATCTGCTCGCCTCGACGTGGCTGGACCTGCCCGCCAGGCCCGGTTTGACCGGCAGCCGCGGACCGGACGGCAAACCGTATGCGTCGCTGTCGGATTCGCTGTACTCGACGGCCGCGCCGCTGGATCGGCGGCTATTGCTGGCGGTATTGGCCGATCTGCCGGCCGGTGCGGGTGTGGACGCCGCGTCGGCGTCGCGGGCGATGATCTGGCGCAGGCCGCGCTGGGCGGTGCGGTTGCAGCCCGACCCCGTCGCGGATCTGCTGACCGAGGCCCACGCGCTTGGCCTGGTGGGACGCGGCGCGATCGCGACGCCGGCGCGCAAGCTGCTGGCCGGCGACGAACCCGAGGACGTGGTGGCGGCCATGGCCAAGGTGCTGCCCGCCCCGATCCACCACTTCCTGGTGCAGGCCGACCTGACCGTCGTGGTCCCCGGTCCGCTCGAACGCGATCTGGCCGAGCAGTTGGCGGCCGTCGCGGCGGTGGAGTCGGCGGGCGCGGCGATGGTGTACCGGGTCAGCGAGGCGTCGATCCGTCGCGCGCTCGACACCGGCAGGACCGCGAGCGAACTGCACTCGTTCTTCGGACGTCACTCGAAAACCCCTGTGCCGCAGGGACTCACGTATCTCATCGACGACGTGGCGCGGCGGCACGGGCAGCTGCGGGTCGGGATGGCGTCGTCGTTCGTGCGGTGCGAGGACCCGGCGCTGCTGGCGCAGGCGGTCGCCGCACCGGCCACCGCGGCGGTGGAGCTGCGGCTGCTGGCGCCGACGGTGGCGGTGTCCCAGGCGCCGATCGCCGACGTGCTCGCCGCGCTGCGCGACGCGGGTCTGGCCCCCGCCGCCGAGGACGCCTCCGGGGCGATCGTCGACATCAGCACGCGGGGTGCGCGGGTGCCCGCCCCCGGCCGGCGGCGGATCTACCGGCCCGCGTCGACGCCCACCGGTCAGACGCTCGGGGCCATCGTCGCGGTGTTGCGTCGGGTCGCATCGGCGCCCAGCGGGAACATGCGGCTCGATCCCGGCGTTGCGATTACCCAGTTGCAGGAAGCGGCGCTGGCGCAGACGTCGGTGGTGATCGGTTACGTCGACCCGGCCGGGGTGGCCACGCAGCGCGTGGTGGCGCCGGTCAACGTCCGCGGCGGCCAGCTGACCGCCTACGATCCGGCATCCGGGCGGGTCCGCGAGTTCGCCATCCATCGCGTGACGTCGGTGGTGTCGGCCGAGAACGAATAATGGAGCGATGAGCTCCAGGGGAGAACAAGCATGACCGACGGCCCTTTGATCGTGCAGTCCGACAAGACGGTGCTGCTGGAGGTCGACCACGAGCAGGCCCAAGCCGCCCGCGCGGCGATCGCCCCGTTCGCTGAGTTGGAACGCGCACCCGAACACATCCACACCTACCGCATCACCCCGCTGGCGTTGTGGAACGCCCGCGCGGCGGGGCACGACGCCGAACAGGTCGTCGACGCGCTGGTGTCGTTCTCCCGCTACGCGGTGCCCCAGCCGCTGCTGGTCGACATCGTCGACACCATGGCCCGCTACGGGCGGCTGCAGCTGGTGAAGAGCCCGGTCCACGGCCTGGTGCTGGTCAGCCTCGACCGCGCGGTGCTCGAAGAGGTGCTGCGGAACAAGAAGATCGCCCCGATGCTGGGTGCGCGCATCGACGACGACACCGTGATCGTCCACCCCAGCGAGCGCGGGCGCGTCAAGCAGATGCTGCTCAAGATCGGCTGGCCGGCCGAGGATCTGGCCGGATATGTCGACGGCGAACGCCATCCGATCGATCTGCTGCAGGACGGCTGGCAGCTGCGCGACTACCAGGAGATGGCGGCCGACTCGTTCTGGTCGGGCGGCTCCGGGGTGGTGGTGCTGCCGTGCGGTGCGGGTAAGACGCTGGTGGGTGCGGCGGCGATGGCCAAGGCGGGCGCCACCACGCTGATCCTGGTCACCAACACCGTCGCCGGGCGGCAGTGGAAGCGCGAACTGATCGCGCGCACGTCGCTGACCGAGGACGAGATCGGCGAGTACTCCGGGGAGAAGAAAGAGGTCCGCCCCGTCACGATCGCCACCTATCAGGTGATCACCCGCCGCACCAAGGGTGAGTACAAGCATCTGGAGCTGTTCGACAGCCGCGACTGGGGGCTGATCATCTACGACGAGGTGCACCTGCTGCCCGCACCGGTGTTCCGGATGACGGCGGATCTGCAGTCCCGGCGCCGCCTCGGACTGACCGCCACGCTGATCCGCGAGGACGGCCGCGAGGGCGACGTGTTCAGCCTCATCGGGCCCAAGCGGTACGACGCGCCGTGGAAGGACATCGAGGCGCAAGGCTGGATCGCACCCGCCGAGTGCATCGAGGTCCGGGTGACGATGACCGACAACGAGCGCATGCTCTACGCGGTCGCCGAACCCGAGGAGCGCTACAAGCTGTGCTCGACCGTGCACACCAAGATCGCGGTGGTGCGCTCGATCCTCGAGAAGCACAAGGGTGAGCAGACGCTGGTGATCGGCGCGTACCTCGATCAGCTCGAGGAACTGGGTCAGGAGCTCAACGCCCCGGTGATCCAGGGCTCGACGAAGACCGCCGAACGCGAGGCGCTGTTCGACCAGTTCCGCCGCGGTGAGATCTCCACCCTCGTGGTGTCCAAGGTCGCCAACTTCTCCATCGACCTGCCGGAAGCCTCTGTCGCCGTTCAGGTCTCCGGGACGTTCGGCTCACGCCAGGAAGAGGCGCAGCGGCTGGGCCGGCTGCTGCGGCCCAAGCACGACGGCGGCGGTGCGGTGTTCTACTCGGTGGTCTCGCGCGACAGCCTCGACGCCGAATACGCCGCACACCGGCAGCGGTTCCTGGCCGAACAGGGCTACGGCTACGTCATCAAGGACGCCGACGACCTGCTGGGGCCCGCCATCTGAGCGAGCCCTAGGTGATGTCCTTCTCCGCGTCCGCCAGTGCGGCGAACTCCTCGTCCGGCGAGTTCGCCACCAGGTGGTGGCGGCTGTAGAACCCGAAGTAGGCCATGAACGCGGCGAACACCACCAGGCACCAGCCGGCCGCGGTGCTGTCCACGAGGAAGGTCGCGACCACCGCGAGTGCCGCGATGACGAGTGCGAAACCGGTGGTGACGATGCCTCCTGGCGTGCGGTACGGCCGCGGCATGTCGGGTTCACGCACCCGCAGCGCGATGTGGCTGACCATCATCAGCACATAGGACAGCGCGGCGCCGAACACCGCCATGTTGAGCAGCATCGCGCCCTGCCCGGTCAGCGAGAGGATGAAGCCGATGATGCCGGGCACCACCAGCGCCAGCGTCGGCGCCTTGCGTGAGTTGACCACCGACAGGCGCTTGGGCAGATACCCCGCGCGGGACAGTGCGAACAGCTGACGCGAGTAGGCGTAGATGATCGAGAAGAAGCTCGCGATCAGCCCGGCCAGGCCGATGTAGTTGACCACCTTGGCCATCGTCGAGTCACCGAGCGCCTCCACCAACGGGTTGCCCGACTCGCTGATGAGCTCCGCACCGCCGGAGCCGGCCGCGAGGAACAGCACGGTGGCGCCCGTCAGCAGCAGCACACCCATCGCCGCGAGGATGCCGCGCGGGACGTTGCGCGACGGATCCTTGGCCTCTTCGGCGGCCAGCGGGACACCTTCGATCGCGAGGAAGAACCAGATCGCGAACGGCACGGCCGCCCAGATCCCCAGGTAGCCGAACGGCAGGAACGACGAGGCGCCCGCGGCGTCGGTCGGCGCGATGTCGGTGAGGTTCGCGACGTCGAACTTCCCGATCGCCGCGATCGCGAAGATGATCAGGCCGACCAGCGCGATCGCGGTGATGACGAACATGACCTTGAGCGCTTCGCCGACGCCGCTGAGGTGAATCCCGATGAACAGCAGGTACACCGCCAGGTACACCCACCAGCCGTCGGTGATACCGAACAGGCCCAGCGATTCGACGTAGGCACCGATGAAGGTGGCGATCGCGGCCGGGGCGATCGCGTACTCGATGAGAATGGCTGTGCCCGTGGCGAATCCGCCCCACGGCCCGAGCGCGCGGCGGGCGAAGGTGTACCCGCCGCCCGCGGCGGGCAGCGCCGAGGACATCTCCGCCATGCCCAGCACCATCGCCAGGTACATGCCGGCGATGATCACGCCCGCGATGAGGAGGCCGCCGAAGCCGCCCTGGCCGAGCCCGAAGTTCCAGCCCGAGTAGTCGCCGGAGATGACGTACCCGACGCCGAGGCCGGCGAGGAGCAGCCAGCCCGCAGTGCCCTGCTTCAGCGTCCGTTTGGCGAGGTACTCGCTGGATTCGTTGTGCGTGGTGTCCACCCGGCGAATGCTAGACCGGCTACCGGGGTCGCATACGCGGTTCGCGAATCCGCGGCGGCGCGTCGCACGCCGACGATCTGCGGGCGGGCCGTCCGAGGCAGTGCCTCCCAGCTGCGAGCCTTCCGGTCGTGGCCGGCGGGACCTGTTGGCCCACACGATGGTTCGATGCACCGACACATCGCCCGCACCGCCGCCGCACTGGCCGCCGCCATGGGGGTGGGCCGCTTCGTCTACACCCCGATCCTGCCGCTGATGACCGGGGTGTCGGCGCACACCGCGGCGGCGCTCGCGACCGCCAATTACGCGGGCTATCTCGCAGGCGCGGTGGCGGGCATCCTCTCGCCGCGGCTCGCCCGCTCGACGGTGATCTGCCGGGTGTCGCTGCTCGTGCTGATCGCCAGCCTCGCGGCGATGCCGGTGACGACGGACGCGGCGGCGTGGACGGTGCTGCGCGGCGTGGCGGGTCTCACGAGCGCGCTGGTCTTCGTCATCGCGGTCAACACGCTGCTCGAACACCTGCGTGGCCACCCGGCCCGGCTGGCGGGGTGGGGCTTCGGCGGGGTCGGCGCGGGGATCGCGCTGTCGGCGGTGCTGGTGCTGGGCACCCCGGACTGGCGGACGGCGTGGTGGGCCGCCGCGGGCGCCGCGGCGGTGTTCACCGTCGGCGCGTGGTCCATGCGCGCCGCACCACACCCGCCCGCGTCCGCGCCGGAGACCGTCCGGCCGCCCCACGGGGCGTTCGCGCTGCTGCTGGGCAGCTACACCCTCGAGGGCATCGGCTACATCATCGCGGGCACGTTCCTGGTCGCGGCCGTCGCCGAGGGGGCGCCGCACTGGCTCGGCGGCGGGGCGTGGCTGGTGGTGGGGCTGGCGACGGTGCCGTCGGCCGCGCTGTGGGCGGCGCTGAGCAGCCGCTGGTCCCATCACGCCCTGCTGGCGTGCGCGCTCGGGGTGCAGGCCGTCGGTATCGCACTGGCGGGGCTGGTCGGCGGGGTGACGGCGGCGCTCGCCGGCGCTGTGCTGTTCGGCGGCACGTTCATCGGCGTCAGCACCCTCACGTTGGCGGCCGGCCGGCTGCTGCGCTATCCAAGGGCGGTCGCGCTGCTGACGGCGGGGTACTCGATCGGCCAGCTCGTCGGCCCGGTCGCAGTAACACCGTTGCTGCACAACGGGTTCCGCGATGCGCTACTCGTCGGCGCCGTGGTGGTGTCAGCCGCGGCCCTCGTCGCGGGGGTGATGCGGATCGTCGTCGGGCAGCCACGCCGACGCGGCGGTGAGGCCGAGATCGCCGACGTCACGGGTGAATTCGCCAACGATCGCGTGCACCGCCGGGTCGGTCTCACCCCGACGCCAGACCAACGACCACGTCCACAACGGTGACGGGTTCACAACCGGTCGCCGCACCAGCCCGCGCGGCAGCTGCGCATCCTGCCCCTTGGGGTTGTTGAGCACAGGACGGCCCAGCCGGCGGACGTGCTCGAAGAAGGTCGGACCCGTGACACCGCCGTCGTCGGTGCGCATGACACGCGCCCCGGTGGCAGCGGCGAACTGCTCGCCGTAGCGGTTCCACGACGACCAGCTGGCGGCGTCGGTGTCGACCAGCACCACGGTGTCGCGGGCAGACACCGGGCTCTCGTCGGAACCGGCGGCGAGGGCGTACAACCGGTCCACCCCGAGCAACCGAGCCTCGAGCGACAGCGCCTCCAGGTCGGTGTTCTGCACCCAGCAGATCGCGAGGTCGAGGCTGCCGTCGGCGACACGGGCGGCCTGCGCGTGCGACGGCATCACCCACGTGTCCACCCGCAGCGGCGCCACCCCGGCCGCCCGCTCGGCCCAGTCGGTGGGGCACCAGTTCACGTACCCGATGCGCACCGGATCGGATACCGCCAAACCGGCTGCGCGCCTGCGCAATTCGTCGGCCTGGGCGATCAGCGCACGGGCATCGGGCAGCAGTGCGATTCCGGCCGCGGTGAGCGCCACCGACCGGCGATCCCGATCGAACAGCACGACCTTCAAATCCCGTTCGAGTGCCTTGATCTGTTGAGACAGCGACGGACCAGCGATGCGCAGCCGCTCGGCGGCGCGCCCGAAGTTCAGTTCCTCGGCCACCGCCACGAAGTACCGCAGCTGCCGCAGCTCCACGGCTGCAGCGTAGTAGGCACAGCCTCCCAGCAGAGAGCGAATCGGTCCCGCCGCACGGACATCCCCCGCGGTCCGCGGCGTGTTGAGCACGACAACCGGATCGGACCGGACCTCCAGTGAAAGGGCAGTCATGAACACACAACGAGTCGCCGTCATCACCGGCGCATCCCATGGCATCGGCGCGGGCCTGGTGGCGGGTTACCGCAAGGCGGGGTACGCCGTCGTCGCCACCTCCCGCACCATCGGCGAGAGCGACGACCCGATGGTCGTCACGTTCGCGGCGGACCTCGCACAACGCGGTGAGGGCACGCGGGTGATCGAGACCGCGCTCGCGCGGTTCGGCCGCGTCGACACCGTCGTGAACAACGCGGGCATCTTCGTCGCCAAACCGTTCACCGACTACACCGACGCCGACTTCGACGCGGTCACCGGGGTGAACCTGCGCGGCTTCTTCGAGGTGTCACGCGCCGGGCTCGCCGCGATGGGCGACGGCGGCCACCTCGTCACCATCTCGACCAGCCTGGTCGACCACGCCAACTCCACGGTGCCGTCGGCGCTGGCGTCGTTGACCAAGGGCGGGCTCAACGCGGCGACCAAGGCGCTTGCGGTCGAGTACGCCGGCCGCGGCATCCGGGTGAACACCGTGGCACTGGGCATCATCGACACCCCGATGCACGATCCGTCCACCCACGGCTTCCTGGCCGCACTGCACCCGATGGGCCGCCTCGGCACGATCGGCGACGTCGTGCAGGCGGTCCTCTATCTGGAGGACGCGGCGTTCGTGACCGGCGAGATCCTGCACGTGGACGGTGGTCAGAGTGCCGGGCACTGAGGACACCGCCGCCGTACTGCGCGGTGTCCTCGACGAGTGGAAGGCCGGCATCGACGCCCACGATCCGCAGCGGGTGGCCGCGGTGTTCACCATGGACGCGGTGTTCCAGGGGCTGCGTCCGTACAGCGTGGACCGCGACGGGGTGGCCGCGTACTACGACAGCCAACCGGCGGGAATGAGCGTGGACTACGCGCTTCAGGAGACCCGCCGGATCGGCGCGGACGCGGTGCTCGGGTACGTCGCGGCGGTGTTCTCCTACCGGGAGCGGCCACCGGTGCGGCTGAATGTGGGGGTCCTGGCCGTCCGGACCGGCGACGGTTGGCGCATCGGCTACTACCAGGCGAGCCCGGCGATCTGACCGCACAGGCGACGTCGACGGCCAGGACACGCTAGCCTGCACACTCATGACCGGACGTTCGCCCCGCACCACGCACGCGGCCAAACTGGGGTTGGCCGGCGCGGCCCTGGGCCTCGGCGCGCTCTGGCTGGCCGGCCCCGCCGCCGCGCAGCCCGACGCCCCGCCCCCGGTTCCCGGTCAGCCGACCGTGGTGGCCGCGGGCGACCCGGCTCCCCCGCCCGCGGCCACCACGGTCGGC
>NZ_LQIT01000065.1 GCF_001499965.1 Mycobacterium sp. GA-2829 | reverse complement strand
CCCGCGTCGCCCTCGGTGATCCCCCCCCCCCCCCCCCCCCCCAAAAAAACCACCAACATCGCACCGAAGGGTCCGGCGCTCGGCTACGTCCCCGCCACCGTCGAGCAGCCGTTCGCGCAGAACATCAACGCGGTGCTGATCAGCCCTCCCCAGGCGCCGGTCGTCGACGTCGCGCCGCTGCCCAACGCCGTACTGGCCCCCGGCGTCCCGCCTCGCATCATCACCCGCCCGCAGTGGGGAGCCGATGAGTCGATGCGGTGCGGAGATCCCCGCTACGACAGCGCCGTTCGCGCCGGGGTGGTGCACCACACCGCGGGCAGCAACGACTACGCGCCGCAGGATTCGGCCGGGATGGTGCGGTCGATCTACGAGTACCACACCCGCACGCTGGGCTGGTGCGACCTCGGCTACAACGCGCTGGTCGACAAGTACGGGCAGGTCTTCGAAGGACGCGCCGGCGGCATGGACCGCCCGGTCGAGGGTTCGCACACCGGCGGTTTCAACACCGACACCTGGGGTGTGGCGATGATGGGCAACTTCGAGGTCGAACCGCCCAGCCCGATCCAGTTGCGCACCACCGGAAGGCTTTTGGGCTGGCGGCTGGGCATCGACCACGTCGACCCGATGGGCACCGCGGTGCTGACGTCGGCGGGCGGGTCGTTCACCCACTTCCCCGCGGGTTCCACCCCCACGCTGCCGAGCATCTTCACTCACCGCGACGTCGGCAACACCGAATGCCCGGGTAACGCCGCCTACGCCGCGATGGGCGACCTGCGCGCGATCGCCGCCCGGTTCAACGCCCCGCCCGGACCGGAGGACCTCGCCGAAACCCTGCGTGGCGGAGCCATTTTCGACCGATGGATGAAGATGGGCGGGATGAACAGCGCACTCGGCGCACCCACCACACCGGAGGCCGCCGGTGAGGCCACCGCCCGCTACGTGCGGTTCGAACGCGGCGCGATGTACTGGTCACCCGAAAGCGGCGCGGCCCCGGTGATGGGCGCCATCTACGACGCCTGGGGCTCACTCGGTTTCGAGCGCGGCGCACTCGGACTGCCCACCAGCGGCGAGATCCACGAACCGCTGTGGATCAAACAGAACTTCCAGCACGGCACGCTGAACTTCGACCGCGAGAAGGGCACCGTCACCCGCGTGATCGACGGTGTGCCGATGGAGGTGCCGCCGCCGTCGGCGGACACCCCGCCGGTTCAGCTGGAGCGCTTCACCGCCCCGATCAATCCCTGAGGACGACGATCAAGCGGCGAGGCACGAGCCGCGCTGAGGAGTCCGACCCATCAATCCCTGAACCACCAGCGCTCGAGCACCCGCGCCACCCCGTCGTCGGAGTTGCGTGCGGTGACCTCGTCGGCGGCCGACACCGCCTCCGGATGCGCGTTGCCCATCGCCACGCCGTGACCGGCCCAGCGCAGCATCGGCACGTCGTTGGGCATGTCCCCGAACGTCACCACGTCCTCGGCGAGCAGACCGAGCGGTCCCGCCAGCTCCTGGATGCCGCTGGCCTTGCTGATGCCCGCAGGCATCACCTCGATCAGACCGTTGTTCGTCGAGTACGTGATGTCACCCTCGACCGAGATGTGCTTGACCAGTTCGGCCGCCATGTCGGCGCTGCGCGCACCCGATTTGCGGATCAGCAGTTTGACCGCGGGCGCGCTGAGCAGATCCTCCAGCGACACCTCGGTGTTGTCGGGGTTGAGCCAGGCGTGTTCGTAGCCAGGTGAGCTGACGAACTGCGGGGTCGCCGCATCGTGGGCCGACGTGCCCACCCGCTCGACCGCCAGACCGGCACCGGGGATCACCCGGGTGGCGATGTCGGCGAGTTCGCGCAGCGCATCGGTCGACAGCGTGCGCGCCGACACGATGCGATCGGTGGCCGGGTCGTAGATCACCGCGCCGTTGGCGCACACCGCCATCGGGGCCAGGCCGAGCCCGTCGACCACCGGCGCCACCCAGCGCGGCGGGCGTCCGGTGGCCAGCACGAAGCGCACCCCGGAGTCGACGGCGGCGTGCACGGCCGCCCGCGTGCGCGGCGACACCTTCTCGTCGTCGTCGAGCAGGGTGCCGTCCACATCGGTGGCGATCATCGCCGGGAGGGTCATCTGGGCCGTCCGCCTTCCGCCCGCTTGCGGGCCCGTTCCGCCAGTTCCGCCTCCTCGAGACGTCTGGCCTCCTCGATGGTCGGCGCGCTGCCGCCGAGGCGGCGCGGCACCCAGTACTCGCCCGCCGGTGCGGGGTAGTCGGCCTGGGCGCGTGCCAGCAGCGCCTCCATCGACGTCCGCAGGGACGCGGTCAGCTCCGTCGCCGGACCGACCGGCGCGATCGGTGCGCCGACCTCGACCGTGACCGGGAACTTCCTGCGGCCCAACGCCCGTGGATGGTCCTTGGTCCACAGCCGGTGCGCACCCCAGACGATCAGCGGCACGATCGGCACGTCGGCCTCGAGCGCCATCCGCACCGCGCCGGTCTTGAACTCCTTGAGTTCGAAGCTGCGGCTGATCGTCGCCTCCGGGTACACCCCGACGATCTCGCCCGCGCGCAGCGACTGGACGGCGACCGCGTAGGCACCCGCACCCGCGCGCCGGTCGACCGGGATGGTGCCGGTGTGGCGGATCAGGTAGCCGACCACCTTCACCTGCTCCATCTCCGACTTGATCATGAAGCGCATGCGCCTGCCGCGGCGCTTGGCCGCCAGGGCGGCGGGCAGGAAGTCGACGTATCCGGTGTGGTTGATGGCCACCACCGCACCGCCGCGCGCCGGAATGTGGTCCAGACCGCGGTAGGTGATCCGCGTCCCGGTGGCCCGGGTCAGGGTCTCTGCGGCGACCTCCAACGTGCGAAAGACCGGCTCCATAGGCGCTACTCCGGCACCCCGTCGGTCTTCGACCGCTCGGCGCGCCGGGCGGCCTTCTCCGCCGCCTCCTCCATGTCCATCCGGTTGGCCTCCGCCAGCGTCGGCGCCCCTCCGCCGAGCCGGTGCGGAACCCAGAACTCCCCTTCGGGGTGCGGTCCGTAGGCGTCCTGGACGCGTTCGAGCAGGTGTTGCATCCGGTGATGCAGCAGCGCCGACAACTCGGGTGCGGGCAGGGTGGGTTCGATCGGTTCGCCGACGGCGATCGAGATCGGCACCTTCGGCCGCGCCAGCTTCTTCGGATGCCCCTTGGTCCAGATGCGCTGGGCGCCCCACACGATGTGCGGAACGATCGGCACCTGTGCGGCGATCGCCATCCGCGCCGCCCCCGACTTGAACTCCTTGATCTCGAAGCTGCGGCTGATGGTGGCCTCGGGATACACCCCGACCAGCTCCCCGGCGCGCAACGCCTGCACGGCCGCCTCGAACGAGGCGGCGCCGCTGTCCCGGTCGACCTCGATGTGGCGCAGACTGCGCATGATCGGACCGGTGATCTTGTGGTCGAACACCTCTTTCTTCGCCATGAACCGCACCTTGCGGCCCAGGCCCTGCCGATAGGCGGGCAGTCCGGCGAAGGTGAAGTCGAAATAGCTGGTGTGGTTGATCGCGACCACCGCACCGCCGGTCTTCGGCAGGTTCTCGACACCGGTGACGGTGAACTTCAGCCCCTGCAGGCGCCATGTCAGTCGCGCGATCTGAATGACAGTTCCGTATACCGGTTCCACACGGCCAGCGTAGTGCGCCGCACCGCGCCCGGAGGCGCAGCTGGGCACCACCGTCTCGGCGGGCGGCCCGCACTCGTGGCGCCCCTTAGACTTGGGCGACGACGTCATGCGCGCGCCCGCGCGTGCAGGAAGGAAAATGTGCAGGTCACCAGCGTCGGACACGCCGGCTTCCGGATCGACACCAAGGCGGGGAGCATCCTGTGCGACCCGTGGGTCAACCCGGCCTATTTCGCCTCGTGGGTCCCGTTCCCGGACAACACCCAACTCGACTGGGACGCCCTCGGCGACGTCGACTACCTCTACGTCTCCCACCTGCACAAGGACCACTTCGACCCGAAGAACCTGAGCGAACACGTCAACAAGGACGCGGTGGTGCTGCTGCCGGACTATCCGGTGCCGGATCTGCGCCGCGAGCTGGAGAAGCTCGGCTTCCACCGGTTCTTCGAGACGACGAACTCGGTCAAGCACCGCGTCAGCGGCCCCAAGGGCGATCTGGACGTGATGATCATCGCGCTGCGGGCGCCGGCCGACGGCCCGATCGGGGACTCCGGCCTGGTGGTCGACGACGGCGAGACCGTCGCGTTCAACATGAACGACGCCCGCCCCGTTGATCTGGAGGTCCTGGACGCCGAATTCGGCCGGGTCGACGTGCACATGCTGCAGTACTCGGGCGCGATCTGGTATCCGATGGTCTACGACATGCCCGCCCGCGCCAAGGAGGCCTTCGGCACCCAGAAGCGGCAGCGCCAGATGGACCGGTGCCGCCAGTACATCGCCCAGGTCGGGGCGACGTGGGTGATCCCGTCGGCGGGGCCGCCGTGCTTCCTGGACCCCGAGCTGCGCGACCTCAACGACGACCACGGTGATCCCGCGAACATCTTCCCCGACCAGATGGTGTTCCTCGATCAGATGCGCAGGCACGGCCACGACGGCGGGCTGCTGATGATCCCGGGCTCGACGGCCGATTTCGCGGGCACCGAGTTGCGGGCGCTGACCCACCCCCTGCCCACCGACGAGGTGGAGGCGATCTTCACCACCGGCAAGGCGGACTACATCGAGGCGTTCGCCCAGCGGATGGCGCCCGTGCTGGCGGCGGAGAAGGCCACCTGGGCTCCCGCGCACGGTGATTCGCTGCTGGAACCGTTGCGAGAGAAGTTCGAGCCGATCATGGTGCAGAGCGACCAGATCTGCGACGGCATCGGCTATCCGGTGGAGTTGCGCATCGGACCCGAGACCATCGTCGTCGACTTCCCGAAACGGGCTGTGCGCGAAGCGATTCCGGACGAGAAGTTCCGCTACGGCTTCGAGATCCCGCCCGAGTTGGTGCGCACGGTGCTGCGTGATGACGAACCGGACTGGGTCAACACGATCTTCCTGTCCACCCGGTTCCGTGCGTGGCGGGTCGGCGGCTACAACGAGTACCTGTACACGTTCTTCAAATGCCTCACCGACGAGCGCGTCGCCTACGCCGACGGGTGGTTCGCCGAAGCGCACGACGACTCGGCGTCGATCGCGATGGGCGGGTACGAGTTCCAGCGGCGCTGCCCGCACCTGAAGGCCGACCTGTCGAAGTTCGGTGTGGTCGAGGGCACCACGTTGACCTGCAACCTGCACGGCTGGCAATGGAATCTGGAGAACGGACGATGCCTGACGACAAAGGGCCACGAATTGCGGACTGGACCGGCGTGACACCTCCGCGCCAGTACTACGACGACGGGCTGATCCAGCTCGACAAGCACGCGATCACGTTGCGGCGCTACCACTTCCCGTCGGGTACCTCGAAAGTCATTCCGCTGCACCAGGTCCGCGGCTACACCGCCGAACCGCTCGGATCGTTCGTGCACCGCTTCCGCATGTGGGGCAGTTCGGACCTGAAGCGCTGGCTGCCGCTGGACATGCGGCGGCCGTTGAGGTCGACGCTCATCACCCTCGACGTGGCCGAGGGCCGGTGGCGGCCGGCGTTCACCCCGGTCGACCCGGACCGGTTCAGGTCGATGCTCGACGAACTGCTCGGTCGCTAGTCCGGCGCACCAACTGGCGGGCCACCGTGACCACCGATTGATGGTGCCGGTCCGACAACTGGGTGAGCATGCCGAACGCCGCCGACGAGTCGATGCCGAAGCGTTCCATCAGCAGACCTTTGGCCTGACCGACCAGATCGCGGTTGGCCAGCGTGTGGTGCAGTTCGCGCTCGCGGTGCGCGGTCTCGCTGAGCATCGCGGCGTTACACGCGAAAACCTCGGCCAGCGCCCGGTATTCGCCCGAGAAGGCGTCGGGAACGTCGGCGCACAGGGTCAGCGCGGCACACTTGTGCGAAGCCCGCAGCAGCGGGAACGACGCCAAAGCCCGGACCGGCGTGGAGGCGGCGTTGGCCACGAAGGTGGCGCAGCGGTCGTCGGTGGCCAGGTCGGCGACGATCTGCGGCTGTTGTGCGCGCACCGCCTGGATCCCGGGCCCCTGCAGATAACACTTCTCGACGTCGGCGAGGCGTTCGGCGACGCGGTCGGTGGCCGCCCGCGGCTGCACGCCCCCATGCTCGTCGACGACGGTGATGAAGGCATGCTCGACCGGACTGAGCAGGGTGACGGCCGCGGCGGTGAGCTTGCCCCACACCCCCGCCGGATCGGTGGGGATCGCCGCGCACAGGTCTCGGCAGAACGCGGCGATGCGCAGCGCCGTGTCGGATGACACCGGGGTGGGGGTCTGGTCCGCCATGTCGATTACTTCCGAGCCCGTGCGGCCACCGCCTTCAACCCCCGTGCGATCAGCGCCCCGGTGGCCACCCACGGGCCGGCGATGAGGATCGGGTCTATCCAGGTGTGGCTGCGGTCAACGCGTTTGGTGTTGGTGCGGGCGGCGAGGCCCGCCTTGGAGTTCCTGTGGGTGAACTCGGCCTTGACGCCGGTCTCGGTGAACGGGTTGTCCGGGCGCAGGGTCGCGAACGACTGCAGGTGGTGCTCGACGGCGTCCACCCGGTCGGCGAGGATCAGCAGCAACCAGTGCGCGGCCTTCGTCTCGCTGTGGGTCGCATAGGCGTACTTGCGGATCCGCCCCGACAGCAGCCGCGGCGGGGCCGACGTGCCGAACACCGGGGTGAGCATCGCATGTTCGATCGAGCGTTCGCGCGGCCACTTCTCGGGCTGTCGCTCCGGAAAGTCCCAGTGCGCACCGGTCTCGAGGCGCTGCAGTTTGGGCACCGCAGGCCGGTCGGCCGGATCGAGATCAGCACCCCAGCCGGGGATGCGGGCGCCCAGTTCCTCGGACGACGGGACGGGCGGATGGTCTGCGGTGTAGGTCATGGCTGGGTCCTCACGCGGCGCTGGGCACGATGATCGGCTTGATGCAGTGGTCGAGTTTGGCGGAGAAGATGTGATAGCCCTCCGCGATGTGTTCGAGCGGAATGCGGTGCGTGACAATCTCACTCGGCTTGAGGTAGCCGTTCTCGATGTGGCAGAACAACCGCGGCCACTGCCGTTTGACGGGGCACTGGTTCATCCGCAGAGTCAGCCCCTTGTTCATCGCGTCGCCGAACTTGACCGAACTGAAGATCGGTCCGTAGGCGCCCATCACCGAGACGGTGCCGCCCTTGCGCACCGAGTCGATCGCCCAGTTCAGCGCGATGGGTGAACCGCCCTGCATCTTGAACTTCGCGGCGGTGACGTGCTGGAGGAAGTTGCCGTCGGCCTCGGCGCCCACCGCGTCGATGACCACGTCGGCGCCGAGGTATCCGGTGGCCTTCTTCATCTCCACAACGATGTCGTCGTACTCGGCGAAGTTGAACGTCTCGGCGTGGGCGAACGTGCGCGCCTTCTCGAGCCGGTACTCGAGGTGGTCGATCACGATGACCCGGCCCGCACCCATCAGCCACGCCGACTGCGCGGCGAACAGGCCGACCGGCCCCGCACCGAACACAACGACGACGTCGCCCTCGACGATGTCACCGAGTTGGGCGCCGAAGTATCCGGTGGCCAGCGCGTCGGTACACATCAGTGCGTCCTCGTCGGAGATGGTGTCGGGGATCAGGGCGGGCCCGACGTCGGCGAACGGCACCCGGACGAATTCGGCCTGTCCGCCGTCATATCCGCCGCAGGTGTGGGAGTACCCGTAGATGCCGCCGACCGCGGTCGCGTTGGGATTCACGTTGTGGCAGTTGGAGTACAGCCCGCGGGCGCAGAAGTAGCAGGACCCGCAGTACACGTTGAACGGCACCATCACCCGGTCGCCGGGTTTGAGGTTCTGCACCGACGACCCGACCTCGTGCACCACGCCGATGAACTCGTGGCCGAACGTCATGCCGACCCGGGTGTCGGGCATCATGCCGTGATACAGGTGCAGATCGGAGCCGCAGATCGCGGCGAGCTCCACCCGCACGATCGCATCGTTGGGATGCTCGATGACGGGTGGCGGTTTCTCTTCCACCCGAATCTTGTAGGGACCCCGGTAGACCATGGCACGCATGTCCGTGCCCATACCCGGCCGGGCGGCGGCGAAACGAGCGGTTATCCGGTGACGACTGTCTGTCGCAACTCCGAGGCCTCCCCGGACTCGGTGTCGTACACCCGCACGATCGCCTCGTCACCGGGCTGCAGGTACGTCGACTCGCCGAGTTCGGTGTAGCGGGTGGCGCCGATCCCGATCAGCACGTTGGCCGGATGCCCCGCGGCGACCATCAGCGCGCCGACGTCCTCGAGCGGGGTGTCGGCCGAACCCTTCTGGTTGGCCAGCCGTTCGACCACCCAGTCCAGCAGCACCTCGCCGTAGTAGGAGTAGCCGAGCAGCGGGCTGTCGACGCCGTAGGCGTGTTCGGTGCCCGCGTGATCGCGCAGGAAACACTCCAGGCGCAGCGTGGCGGTGGGCCCGTCGGGAGTCAGATCGCTGATGTCGAAGAATTGCGGCGCCACGCCCTTCGACGATGCGCCCCAGTTCTTCTTGTGGCTGATCTTGGCGGCGCCCGCCCGGCGGATCGAGCAGTCGTTGAACGCGCCGAGCGCGAACGGTTCGAGCGTGACGACGGTGTCGCCGTCCCACACCACCCGGCAGGCGAGCCCCACCTCGGGTTCGATCTGCAGGTTCAGCGGTTCGGCGCTGTCGGGCAACACGATCCGGTCGTGTGAGAGCGGGAAGTCGCCGAGGAAGCCGTCCAGGCCGGGCCCGTACCACGGGAAGATGCCCTTCGGCGCTTGCGCCTCGGAAGTGACGTTGACGAAATCCACTGCCTCCCCGGCTTGTTCGAGGTGACCGGCGAAGTTGCCCGCCACCCCGAAACCGAACCAGGAGCGCAGATCGTCGAGCTGCAGATCGATCACGGCGCCAGCACCTCCGTCCCGACGAACGGCACCAGCGCGGCGGGTACCCGCACGCTGCCGTCGGGCTGTTGATGGTTCTCCAGGATCGCGACCAGCCACCGCGTGGTGGCCAGCGTGCCGTTGAGGGTCGCGGCGGTCTGCGGTTTGCCGTTCTCGTCGCGGTAGCGGGTCGACAGTCGCCGGGCCTGGAACGTCGTGCAGTTCGACGTCGAGGTGAGCTCGCGGTAGGTCTGCTGCGTCGGCACCCACGCCTCGCAGTCGTACTTGCGCGCCGCCGACGAGCCGAGATCGCCTGCGGCGACGTCGATCACCCGGTACGGCACCTCGATCAGCGCGAGCATCTCGCGCTGCCAGCCGAGCAGGCGCTGGTGTTCGGCCTCGGCGTCCTCGGGTTTGCAGTAGATGAAGCCCTCGACCTTGTCGAACTGGTGCACGCGGATGATGCCGCGGGTGTCCTTGCCGTAGCTGCCCGCCTCCCTGCGGAAGCACGACGACCACCCGGCGTAGCGCCGCGGACCCGCGGACAGGTCGAGGATCTCGTCGGCGTGGTAGCCGGCCAGCGGCACCTCCGAGGTGCCGACCAGGTACATGTCGTCGGCCTCCAGCCGGTACACCTCGTCGGCGTGGGCGCCGAGGAATCCGGTGCCCGCCATCACCTCCGGCCGCACCAACACCGGCGGGATCATCAGGCTGAACCCGTTGTCGGTGGCCAACCGCACCGCGAGCTGCATCAGTCCCAGCTGCAGTAGCGCCCCGCGGCCGGTCAGGAAGTAGAAGCGGGATCCGGCCACCTTGGCGCCGCGCTCCATGTCGATCAGCCCGAGCGCCTCGCCGAGTTCGAGGTGGTCCCTGGGGTTCTCGAGCGCGGGCGGCTCGCCCACCACGTCGAGCACCTCGAAGCAGTCCTCCCCGCCCGCGGGCACCCCGTCGATGACGACGTTGGAGATCTTCATGTGCGCGGCGGTGAACGCGTTGGCAGCCTCGGCCTGGGCCGCCTCGGCCGCCTTGACCTGATCGGCGAGTTCTTTCGCCTGCGCCAGCAGCGCGGGCCGGTCCTCCGGGGAGGCCTTGCCGACCTTCTTACTGGCCGCCTTCTGTTCGGCGCGCAGGTTGTCGGCCGCCGACACCGCGGCGCGGCGGGCCGTATCGGCTTCCAGCAGGGCGTCGACGAGTGCGGGATCCTCGCCGCGCGCCCGCTGGGAGGCGCGTACGGCGTCGGGGTTCTCGCGCAGCAATTTGAGGTCGATCACGGCCGCAACCCTACTTTTGTCCGGCCGCCCCGAACATCTCGAGGTAATGGTCCTGCCCGAACACCCGGGCGGCCTCGACGGCGTTGGGCGCCCCGGCGTGCGGATCGGCGCCCGCATCGAGCAGGGCGCGCACCACGTCGTCCTCGGCCTTGAACACCGCCCCGGCGAGCGGGGTCTGGCCGTGGTCGTTGGGGCGGTCGACGTCGGCGCCGCGCGCGGTGAGCACCCGGACGGTGTCGGCGTGGCCGTGGTAGGCGGCGAGCATGACCAGCGTGTCGCCCCTGGCGTTGGTCAGGTCGACGGGCACGCCGGCATCGAGGTAGGCGGCCAGCGTCTCGGCATCGCCGGTGCGCGCCATGTCGAACAGCCGGCCCGCGAGTTCGGCGACATCGGCGGGGACGGCCTGCTCAGCGGCGTCCTCGGGCTGGGTCATAGCCCGAATCTACGCGCCCGGCACAACCACATAACTTTACAACCGCATCACTTGTCACAGCCCCTGACACGCCTGTCACAATGGAGCGGATGTTGGAGGCACCAGAACGCGACCGCCCAGGGGACGAGGCACGCGACAAGGCGCCGTGGTGGCACAGCCTGCAGGCCACGTCGACGCGGCGCGCCCTGCTGTTGACCGCGCTCGGCGGACTGCTCATCGCCGGGCTCGTCACCGCGCTGCCCCAGAGCGAGGGCGCGGGCGGCGCCGGGCTGAGCGCCAGCGCGATCTCGCTGGGCCCGCGCGGGAACGCCACCTTCGACCACGCCAAGAGCGGCGACTGCCTGAACTGGCCGGAACGCAATCCCGACGGCGCCCAGATCGTCGACTGCAAAGACGAGCACCGCTTCGAGGTCGCCGAGTCGGTCGACATGCGCACGTTCCCGGGCAGCGAGTACGGCCCCGACGCCGAACCGCCGTCACCCGCGCGCATCCAGCAGATCAGCCAGGAGCAGTGCCAGGCCGCGGTGCGCCGCTACCTCGGCCCGCGCTTCGACCCCAACAGCCGGTTCACGATCAGCATGCTCTGGTCCGGCGACAAGGCCTGGCGCCAGGCCGGTGAACGCCGCATGCTGTGCGGTCTGCAGCTGCCGGGCGCCAACAACCAGCAGCTGGCGTTCAAGGGCAAGGTCGCCGAGATCGACCAGTCCAAGGTGTGGCCCGCGGGCACGTGCCTGGGCATCGACCCCGCCACCAACCAGCCGACCGACATCCCGGTCGACTGCGCGGCCCCGCACGCGATGGAGGTGACCGGCGCGGTCGACCTCGGCCAGAAGTTCCCCGGCGGGCTGCCGCCCGAGCCCGAGCAGGACGGCTTCATCAAGGAGACCTGCACCCGGCTGACCGACGAGTACCTGGCGCCGATCGAACTCCGCAGCACCACGCTGACGTTGATCTACAGCACGGTCTCGCTGCCGAGCTGGGCGGCGGGCAGCCACAAGGTGTCGTGCAGCATCGGCGCGACGCTGGGCAACGGCGGCTGGTCCACGCTGCTCAACAGCGCCAAGGGGCCGCTGCAGATCAACGGGCAGCCCCCGGTCCCGCCGCCGGACATCCCCGAGGAGCGGCTGAACCTGCCCCCGATCCCCATCCCCGCCTCCGACTCGTCGTCGTCGTCGCAGAGCGAACCGGACTACAGCCAGAGCGAGC
>NZ_LQIT01000064.1 GCF_001499965.1 Mycobacterium sp. GA-2829 | reverse complement strand
TTCGCCGTCGACGTGACCGGCCCCGAAGGAACCGTCGCGGTGTCCAACGCTCACGGCACCGTCACCGGTGCGGCCGGCGGTGTGCTCCTGCGTCCGTACGCCCGGCTGATCGCCTCGACCGGTGACAGCGTCACCACCTACGGCGAACCGTGGAACATGAACTGAGTCATCTCTGAACGGAAACGCCCTGCGGATCTCCGAATCCGTGGGGCATTTTCGTTGGCAAACAACTCTCGGCGGATTCACAGCGTTCTCGCAGGTCAGTGGCCGAAAATTCGCAGCTTGCGCTATCTGTTGTCGCTTGTATGCCGCCCTGTTATGTTTTGCGCGTCTCCGGCGATGAGATTCACATGAGGATTGGGCATGTGATCTCTAATCGGGGTCACATGTTTGTCTTCACGGGCGTGGCTGGTGCCACGGTCGACGGATCGACGCGACAGCTAGGGAGAGATATGAAGGTCATCAGTCGGGTGCTGGTCGCGTTGATCGCGGCCGTTGCGGCTCTGTTCACGAGCACGGGCACCTCCAACGCGGGGCTGGACAATGAGCTCAGCCTGCTCGACGGTCAGGGTCGGACGCTGACGGTGCAGCAGTGGGACACGTTCCTCAACGGGGTGTTCCCGCTGGACCGCAACCGGTTGACCCGTGAGTGGTTCCACTCGGGTCGGGCGAAGTACATCGTCGCTGGCGAGGGTGCCGAGGATTTCGAGGGCTCGCTGGAGCTGGGCTACCAGATCGGCTTCCCGTGGTCGCTGGGCGTGGGCATCAACTTCAGCTACACCACCCCCAACATCGCCTTCGACAGCCCCGACTTCGGTGTCATCAACCCGATCGGTGGTGGCGACCGTATCGATCTGCTGCCTGAGGTCGTGACCCCGCCGCTGTTCCCGGGTGTGTCGATCAGCGCGGACCTGGGCAACGGCCCAGGCATCCAGGAAGTCGCCACCTTCGCCGTCGACGTGACCGGCCCCGAAGGAACCGTCGCGGTGTCCAACGCTCACGGCACCGTCACCGGTGCGGCCGGTGGTGTGCTGCTGCGTCCGTACGCCCGGCTGATCGCCTCGACCGGTGACAGCGTCACCACCTACGGCGAACCCTGGAACATGAACTGAACAGATACGCATCGACGATCGGCCCCCGGATCCGTCCGGGGGCCGATTGCCGTCTCAGTGCCTGTCGGCGCTGGTCACCTCGGCGGTGTCGGGGCTGGGGCCGGTGCCCGGGCCGGTGACCTGCTCATGCTTACCGGTCGAGCCGTTGGTCTCGGCCAGGAGGTTGCGGATCTCGGTGAGCAGGCTCAACTCGGTGTCCTGTGCCTGCTCGACCTTGCCGCGCTCGCGCAGCTTCTTGTACGGCAGCACGATGAGGAAGTACACCACCGCGGCGATGATGAGGAAGTTGATCATCGCCGACAGCAAGACGTTGAGATCGATGGTCTGACCGCCGCCGATACTGATGCGCAGAATCCCGTAGTCGGCTTCGCCGCCGGCCCCGATGCGGCTGATCAGCGGTTCGATGACGCTGTTGGTGAACGCCGTGACCAGACCGGTGAACGCGGTACCGATGACGACCGCGGTGGACAGGTCGATGATGTTGCCTCGGGCGAGAAACTCCTTGAACCCCTTCAGCATGGCGAGAAACCCCTTCTGAGTCGATGGACGCCGGACCGTGGGCCAACGGTAACTCCGTCCGCGTGTCCTCAATGGAAGGTGAGCGTGACCGCCTGCGTCAACGATGCACCCGCAACGTCGTTGGCTGCCCGTGCAGGCAGCGCCACCAGCACCGCGCGGTCACCGGCGGCGCCCGGTCCCTGCCTCCTCTCGGATACGAGTACGACGACGGCGCGGGTGGCGATGACCCGGGGTTGCGCCGCGGCACCGATGTCCGACGCGGGAGCGGCGAGGACATCGACGACGTCGCCGGCCCGCACCAGATCGACCAGCGCGCCGTCGGACAACTGCAGCGATACGAGTCGCGCATCGGGTCCCGCGGCGGCCTCGGCGATCCGGGGCCCCAGCAATCGCACATCGGTGAGCACCTCACCGCGGCGGGCCGGTCCGGCCACGGTCGCGCCGAGCGCCGCCGACGGGTCGGTGACCGCACCGTCGGGAATCGTGCTCACGGGGCGCCGTTCCACGCGCACATGTCTCGCGGCGAGTTCGGTGCCGGGGGAGAGGTCCTCGGCGGCGAGGACGACTTCGGCGTGGTCACCGTCAGGATTCGACCGGACCGCGGCCACCGCCGCGAGGACGACGAGCATGGCGGCGGCGACGCGCCGGGCCGCGACGGTACGGCTCCAGTCCGGACGCAGACTCCTCAGCCGTGTCAGCGGTGAAGGGTCGAGGGATTCCGCCATGACGCCACGCTAGAGCGCGGCAGGACGACCGTGCGCGGGCAAACCGCCCGCCTGTGGATAACTCCGGGGATCTAGCTGGAGGCGGCTGCGGCCGGGGCCGAACTCGTCGAGGAGGACGAGGAGCTGGAATCGCTCGAGGAGCTCGAGTTCGACGAGCTCGTGGTGGACGAGCTGGTCGACTCCGAGGAGCTCTTGGCGGAGCCGTTACTCGACGACTTGGCGGATTCGCGGCTGTCGGTGCGGTAGAAACCGCTGCCCTTGAACACCACTCCCACCTTGCCGAAGAGCTTGCGCAGCCGACCGCTGCACTTGGGGCATTCGGTCAGCGCATCGTCGCTGAACGCCTGCACGGCATCGAACCGATTGCCGCATTCGGTGCACGCATAGGAATAGGTAGGCACGAAAACCTCCGAGGTCGTCAAACTTCTTAGCACTCTACCGGCTCAAGTGCTAGAACCGCTACGCGGCCACTGTGATTCCCCCAAAGCGACCACACCACACCCCGGGGTGAGGGCGTGCGTCATGCGGACGTCGTGGGCCTCGGCGGGCACGGTCTCGACCAGTTCCTCGTCGCGTACCACCGCCACCAGCGGTGCCGCCGGATCCGCCAGACCCAGCGAGCGGTCGTAGAACCCGGCGCCGCGCCCCAGCCGCATCCCTGAGCGGTCCACGGCCAGCGCGGGAACCAGGACGACCGAGGCTTCGCGCATCGCCGCGGGCTCCAGGAACGGTCCCGCGGGCTCGCGGAGACCGAACTGGGCATCGACGAGCCGGCCCGGGAAATACTCGCCCCAGCGCAGCGGGAGCGGCACACCCGCCTCGTCGGTGCGGGAAACGGGCAACAGCACCGTCGCAGCGCGCTGCAACAGCGCGTCCAGCATTGCGAGCGATCCGGGCTCGGCGCCCACCGGTACATACGCGCACACTGTTCGCCCAGGTTCGGCGAATCCAGCAAGGTGCGCGGCGAGGGCGGCGGCCTCCCGCTCACGGATCTCGGACGGCACTTTGCGGCGCGCCCGCAAAATCTGCGCGCGCAACTCGGACTTCGTCGGCGTCGTCACGCCTTCAACGATGACACCCTTCGTGCGGGATTCGGCCACCGGCATAACAAGTTTAACCTGCGCCCAAGGGTTAATCTGTCTGCGATGACTCGGCCAGAAGTACCCATTCCGCGTACCGCCATCGTGCCCGCCGCAGGTCTCGGCACACGATTTCTCCCCGCCACCAAGACGGTGCCCAAGGAATTGCTGCCGGTGGTGGACACGCCCGGCATCGAGCTCGTCGCCGCGGAGGCGGCCGAGGCCGGTGCCGAACGCCTCGTGATCATCACGTCCGAGGGCAAGGACGGCGTCGTCGCGCACTTCGTCGAGGACCTGGTGCTCGAGGGCACGCTGGAGGCCCGTGGCAAGAAGACGATGCTGGAGAAGGTCCGCCGCGCCCCGGCGCTGATCAAGGTGGAGTCGGTCGTGCAGGCCGAACCGCTGGGCCTCGGGCACGCCGTCAGCTGCGTCGAACCTGCGCTCTCCGACGACGAGGACGCGATCGCGGTGCTGCTGCCCGACGATCTCGTGCTGCCCACCGGCGTGCTGGAGACGATGTCGAAGGTGCGCGCCAAACGCGGCGGTTCGGTGCTGTGTGCGATCGAGGTGCCGACCGAGAAGATCAGCGCCTACGGAGTCTTCGACGTCGAGACCGTGCCGGACGCCGCCAACCCCAACGTCCTCCGGGTCAAGGGGATGGTCGAGAAGCCCAAGGCCGAGGACGCGCCGTCGCCGTACGCGGCGGCCGGCCGCTACGTGCTCGACCGGGCGATCTTCGATGCGTTGCGCCGCGTCGAACGCGGTGCGGGCAACGAGATCCAGCTGACCGACGCGATCGCCTTGCTCATCGAGGAAGGCCATCCGGTGCACGTCGTTGTCCACCGCGGCACTCGACACGACCTGGGAAATCCCGGCGGCTACCTCAAGGCTGCGGTTGACTTTGCGTTGGAACGCGACGACTACGGCCCCGAACTACGGCAGTGGTTGGTCGAGAGATTGGGCCTGACCGAGAACTGAACCCGCGCGACAGGCCCGACTTGAAACAGGAGAAAGGCGTGTTGTGCGTTCGGTTGAGGAGCAGCAGGCTCGGATAGCGGCTGCCGCGGTGGCGCCGCGACCGGTACGGGTTGCGATCGCCGAAGCCCAGGGTCTGATGTGCGCCGAGGAGGTCGTCACCGAGCGGCCGATGCCCGGGTTCGACCAGGCCGCCATCGACGGTTACGCGGTCCGCAGCGTCGACGTCCTCGGCGTCGGCAACGGTGTGGGATCCGACGACCACGACGGCCGCGACGTCAGCCTCCCGGTGATGGCCGTGATCGAGGCCGGTGCGCGCACCCCGAGCCGGCTGCAGCCGCGGCAGGCCGCCCGGGTGCAGACCGGCGCGCCGATGCCGACCCTGGCCGACGCGGTGCTGCCGTTGCGGTGGACCGACGGTGGTGCGAACCGCGTCCGGGTGCTGCGCGGAGTCCGCTCCGGCGCCTATGTGCGCCGCGCCGGGGACGATGTGCAGCCCGGTGATGTGGCGGTGCGGGCGGGCACGATCATCGGTCCCGCACAGGTGGGGCTGCTCGCCGCCGTCGGGCGCGAGCGGGTGCTGGTCCATCCGCGGCCGCGGCTGTCGGTGCTCAGCGTGGGCGGCGAACTGGTCGACATCTCCCGCACCCCGGGCAACGGCCAGGTCTACGACGTGAACTCGTACGCGCTGGCGGCGGCGGGCCGCGACGCCGGTGCGGAGGTCAACCGCGTCGGCATCGTCGACACCGATCCCGCCCGGCTCCGCGAGGTCGTCGAAGGGCAGCTCAACCGCGCCGAGATCGTGGTGATCGCCGGTGCGGTCGGCGGCGCCGCGGCCGAATCGGTGCGCGCGGTGCTCGCGGAGCTGGGGGAGATGGAGGTCTCCCGGATCGCCATGCATCCCGGCTCCGTGCAGGGGTTCGGCCAACTCGGTCGCGACCGGGTTCCGGTGTTCCTGCTGCCCGCCAACCCGGTCAGCGCGCTGGTGGTGTTCGAGGTGATGGTGCGGCCGCTGATCCGGTTGTCGCTGGGTAAGCGGTCGCCGATGCGGCGCATCGTGTCGGCGCGGGCGCTGTCGCCGATCACATCGGTGGCCGGCCGGACGGGGTATCTGCGCGGTCAGCTGATGCGGGACCAGGACACCGGCGAGTACCTCGTGCAGGCCCTCGGCGGTGCGCCGGGCGCGTCGTCGCATCTGCTCGCCACACTGGCCGAGGCAAACTGTCTGGTGATCGTTCCCACCGATGTCGACGAGGTGCGCACCGGCGAGAGCGTCGACGTCGCGTTCCTGGCGCAGCGCGGCTGACGCGAGGTGAGGTGAACCTGCTGCGGTCGAATTCCATGCATCCCGGATGGCCGATGTCGGTGGGCCCGTTGCGGGTGCCCGCCGGGGTGGTGCGACTGCGGCCGGTGCGGTTGCGCGACGCCGCGCAGTGGAGCCGCATCCGGCTGGCCGACCGGGCGCACCTCGAACCGTGGGAACCGGTCACCGGCATCGATTGGCAACTGCGCCATGCCTTTTCGTCGTGGCCGACGGTGTGCTCGACACTGCGCTCAGAGGCGCGCAAGGGACGGATGCTGCCGTATGCCATCGAACTCGACGGGCAGTTCGCCGGACAGTTGACCATCGGCAACGTCACCCACGGCGCGTTGCGGTCGGCGTGGATCGGCTACTGGGTGGCCAGCGGGCACGTCGGCGGCGGCGTGGCGACCGCGGCGTTGGCGCTCGGGGTGGACCACTGTTTCGGCCCGGTCATGCTGCACCGCGTCGAGGCGACGGTCCGGCCGGAGAACGCCCCGAGCCGTCGCGTGCTGGCAAAGGTCGGCTTCCGTGAGGAGGGGCTGCTCAAGCGGTATCTCGACGTCGACGGCGGGTGGCGGGACCACCTGCTGGTCGCGATCACCGTCGAGGAGCTCAGCGGATCGGCGTCGTCGGCGCTCGTGCGGTCCGGTCGCGCCGACTGGGCGTGATCCGCTGTTACTGATGTGACACGTGTGACTAGTGGTGCTTGTCACGAGCGAATTACAGGTGTGTAATTGTCACCGGCGCGTCGCCCCCAGGTGCGCTGGTCAACCGACCTAGCCTGTAGGGGAAAGGAGCAGGCGTCATGCCAAGCATCCCCCAATCTCTGCTGTGGATCTCGCTCGTGGTGCTCTGGCTCTTCGTGCTGGTGCCCATGCTGGTGAGCAAGCGCGATGCCGTCCGGCGCACGAGTGACGTCGCGCTGGCCACCCGCGTGCTCACCTCCGGCGAGACGTCCCGACTGCTCCGTCGATCCGGTCCTGCCGCGGGCCACCACTCCGATCCGGACTGGCGCCCGTCGGCCGAGGACCGCGCCGTCGCACCGGACGACGACCTCGACGAGGAACCCCGGCAGGCCGTCGTGCTCGCCACGGCACCGGCACGCGAAGAGCCCGACTACCTCGACGTCGATGTCGTCGAAGAGGACCCCGGTGCGCTGCCCGTCGGGACGGCCGAGGCCGACCTCGACGACCTCGACGAGGTCGACGAGATCGCTGACGACGCAACGGAATCCGACGAGGTCGAGGTCGAGACCGACGCCGAGGACGCCGTCGAACCCGAAGCCGGGACCGACCGCGAGACCGAGGACGAATACGAGTACGTCCCCGACTCCTCGGGCCTCGAGACACCCGCCGACGACGAGCGCGACGAACCGGCCGTCGAGGCCGTCGGTGCGGCGCGCAGGCGGCGCTACGAGTCCAAGACCGCCGAGGCGGTCAGCGCGCGCAAGTTCCGGTTCCGCAAGCGCATGGTGACCTCGCTGGGCGTGGCACTGCTCGCGTCGGCTCTCCTCGCCTACCTCCTCGCACCGTGGGCGTGGTGGCTCTGCGGCGGCGTGGGCGCGATCACCGTCCTCTACCTCGGCTACCTGCGCCGCCAGACCCGCATCGAAGAACAGTTGCGGCGCAGGCGCGCCCAGCGGCTGCGGCGCTCGCGGCTCGGGGTGGAGAACACCGACGACCCCGAACTCGACGTGGTGCCCGCACGCCTGCGCAGGCCGGGCGCGGCCGTGCTGGAGATCGACGACGAGGATCCGATCTTCGAACACCTCGACGAGGTGGCCTTCGCGCGGCACTACGACCTGCCCAGAGCCGCTGGTCAGTAGGTCGGTTTCCGGCTGGTGCGGATCGGCTGGTAGCCTTTCGTTCCGGCATCAGGGGCTATGGCGCAGTTGGTAGCGCGACTCGTTCGCATCGAGTAGGTCAGGGGTTCGATTCCCCTTAGCTCCACTTCACGGCCGCTTCGGCGGCCGTTCCGTCTCGGCGGCACACCGAGTTCATCTCGTTGCCTCGAACCGCCCCCGAAAATTCACAGGATCTGGTACGCCCGTGCGGGTGCGGGGTATCACCTTCCCTGATAATGTTCCTCAGCGCGCTACGTTGACATTCCCGGGACCCGGTCCCGCAGAGAAAGGGGAGGCAGATGGCCGAAAACGCCGAAGCCCTCGTCCGCAATACGAAGAAGCTGGGCATTGTGGGGTTTGGTGCGCTCGCCGTCACGGGAGCCTTCCTTGCGTTCGGTGCCGGCGTCGCCGGTGCCGACGTCTCGGACATCGAGGGTGACCCCGCCGCACCGGCCGCCAACCCCATCGCCGAAGACGGCATCCGCGTCGCCGATCCCGGTGTCGTGAACGCCGGCCCGTCCGAGGTTCGCGCCGCCGACATCAACGCGCCCCTGGCCCCCGCCGGCGGTGAGGTGAAGGACTCGCTGCGTGCCGTGCCGTCCATCACCGGTGGCATCGGAACCTTCGTCGACTTCGGTCCGTTCGGTGGCCCCGGCGCCCCGCTGTGGGACTGGTGACCGCGGCTGCACCGCATCTGATCTGACGAACAGCGCCCGGATCCGTTACGACGGACACCGGGCGCTTTTCGTTGTGCTCGAGCCCTCGGTGGGCATTCCTTGCCGCGTCCGGCCCCCGCGCCGTAGCCTCGGGATCGTGGCCGGTGTGACTGCCGCCCGTGCTGACGAGCTCGCGGCTCTTGAATTCTTCGCCGGCCGCTCCACCCGCTCACTGGAGCCGCTGGCGGCGCAATTGCGTCCGCTGACCGCCGCGCCGGGCGAAATCCTCATGCGTCAAGGCGATCCCGCGGTGTCGTTCCTTCTCCTCGGAGCCGGCCGGGTGCAGATCACCCACACCGGGACCGAGGGTCCGCACGCGGTCGTCGACGTGAACCACGGCATGATCGTCGGCGAGATCGCCCTGATGCGCGGTACGCCGCGCACCGCCACCGTCGTCGCCCTTGACGAGGTGACCGGCTGGGTCGGCGGGCATGAGGCCTTCGCGACCATGCTCGAGGTCCCGGGCATGATGGACAAACTCGTACGGATCGCCCGTCAGCGCCTCGCGGCGTTCATTGCGCCGATCCCGCTCGAGGTGCGCGACGGCAGCTGGTTCTACCTGCGGCCCGTCCTCCCCGGCGACAACGAGCGGACCATCAACGGCCCGGTCGAGTTCTCGAGCGAGACGCTCTACCGGCGGTTCCAATCCGCCCGGAAACCCACGCCCCGGTTGATGGCCTACCTCTTCGAGGTCGACTACGCCGACCACTTCGTCTGGGTTTTCACCGAAGGCGCCGAGGGGCCGGTGGTCGCCGACGCGCGATTCGTCCGCGACGAAAACGACCCTACGACCGCCGAAATCGCGTTCGTCGTCGGCGACGAGTACCAGGGCCGCGGCATCGGGACGGTGCTGATGGATGCGCTCATCGTGGCGGCCAGCTACGACGGGGTGCGCCGGTTCACCGCCCGTGTGCTGACCGACAACTACGCGATGCGCCGGATCATGGACCGGTACGGGGCCACCTGGCACCGCGAGGATCTCGGCGTCGTCGTCACTGAGATCGACGTCCCCGACCCGGCGACGCTGCCGTTCCCGCCAGAAACCACCACCCGGATCCGTGACGTCACGCGCCAGGTCATCCGGGCCGTCGGCTGATGGGACGCCCGCCGCTGAACAAGGACACCTGCGTGTGCATCTCGCTGGCCGGACGTCCGAGCAACATCGGCACCCGCTTCCACAACCACCTGTACGAGGTCCTCGGCCTCGACTACCTCTACAAGGCGTTCACCACCACCGACATCGCCGCCGCGATCGGCGGGGTGCGGGCACTGGGCATCCGCGGCTGTTCGGTCTCGATGCCGTTCAAACGCGACGTCCTGGACCTCGTCGACGCGGTCGAGCCGTCCGCGCGGGTGATCGAGGCGGTCAACACCGTCGTCAACGACGACGGCCACCTGACCGCCTCCAACACCGACTACCTCGCCGTGCAACGGCTCATCGACTCATACGGACTCGACCCGGCACAGCCGGTGCTGATCCGTGGCAGCGGCGGGATGGCGTCGGCGGTCGCTGCGGCGTTCCGCGACCGCGGCTTCACCGAGGGGACCGTGGTGGCGCGCAACCCCGGTACCGGGGGCGCGCTGGCCGACCGGCTCGGCTACGACTACACCGCGGACGTCGGTTCGCGGGCGGCCGCCGTGCTGGTCAACGTGACACCGATCGGGATGGCCGGCGGACCCGAGGAGAACCAGCAGGCGTTCGACGAGCGCGCAATCGCCAACGCGCACACCGTGTTCGACGTCGTCGCGATGCCGTCGGAGACCCCGTTGATCGTCGCCGCCCGCGCGGCGGGCACCCAGGTGATCACCGGCGCTGAGGTGGTGGCGCTGCAGGCTGCCGAGCAGTTCGAGCGCTACACCGGCGTGCGGCCGACACCCGAACAGGTCGCCGAGGCGTCAGCGGTGTCCCGCCAGGGTTAGGCCGTGATCCTGGCCTGTTCGTCGATGGCCGCGGTCGCGTCCATCAGCGGACCGATCTGATCCTCGAGTCCGTCGGCGTTGATCTGCAGCACGTAGAGGTCGGCGCCGCTGGGGATCACGACGGTCTTCTGGGCGATCAGGCGCTTGACGCCGTCGCGGGTGTAGGCCCCGCCGACCTGGTACGCCTGGAAGCCGCTGAGTTCGCTCTCGGTGCCGCCGAGATCTTCGTAACCGGGCAGGTTCTTGATCTCGTTGGGGGCGAATTCGAGGATCTTGGCAGGGTCGACGTTGCCGCTGAGCTTGGACATCAGCGCGACGATTTTGGGGGGATCGGTGGCCGTCGCCGGGTCGACGAACTCCATCGCGCTCATCGCCCACTCGGGTGTGTTCGGCCCAGAGTCCTGCCACCCCGGCGGCAGCGGCAGCTCGACCGTCGGCGCACCCGGGGTGCCGGCCTTGATCGACTCCTCCTGGATGTTGTTGTCGCGGATGTAGTCGACGATCGTGTAGGCCGGTGCGTTCGGCTCCGGGGACGGGGTGGCGGCGGCCGCGGATGTCTCGGACGCGCTGGTCGAGGTCTCCTCGGTGGCGCTGCCCTGGTCGGATGAGGAGTCCGAGCCGCAGCCGGCGAGGGTGATGCCGAGCGTTACGGCGAGTGCGGCGACGCCGCCTACCCGCAGTGACGTTGCCATGGGTCTCCGTTCCTCGAGCGTTCGGTGCAAGTACACGGTAGGTCAACGACGCCCGTGACGCGGGTGATCACCCCCGCAGGCAGGGGCGCGTGTCGAGGCCGCAGCGAATTCTTTTTCACTATCCGCAAACCGTTGCTGACGCAGGTGGGAGCCGGTGCGGTGATTCCCAAGGGAAGCACATGCTTGCAGGTGCGAGCACTTCCTGTGAATTTCTCAGATGCGATGTCAAACTCCCTGTTGCACGCTGCGCAGCTCCCTCGAGGGGAAGTGGGCTGAAGTCGGACGGCTTGCACGGATATATCAGTGGGGGAGTTCCATGGCTCGGAAGTCATTGCGTTCGCTGGCGCTCGTCGTTGGTGCAATTTTGGGCGTGCTGGCGATCGCGTGGTCGGTGACGTTGTCGTCGGCGGTCTCGTTGCTCGCCGCGACGGTGCTGGTGATGGGCGGCACGCAGCATCCGCTCGTCAGCGCGCAGGGCGGCTGGGCCGACCCGTATCCGTTCGTCGCGGACTACGCCGACGATGCGGTCCGGATCTACGTGGTGCCGAGCGCGGCGGTTCGCGGGGACGCGACCGAGCCCGACGACTACCAGGCTGTCGCGGTCCACACGCCGGAGGAGTTCTCTCCGGTCTTCGGCACCACGACCTTCGGCGACTCCGTCGACGCGGGCCTCGCCAACCTGGGCGACTGCGTGTCCCGCAAGGCGTCGTGCGTGTCGCGTCCGGTGCAAGCCGATCCCGACGCGCAGTTACCGCCAGCAGAGTTCGAGAGCCCATTCGTCATCTACGGGTACTCCCAGAGCGCGATTATCGCCACGCTTCTGAAGCGGCAGTTGATCGAGCAGTACGGCGACTCTGAGGACCTGCCCGACATCGACTTCGTACTGCTCGCGAACCCGAACCGGCCCAACGGCGGCATCATGCAGCGTTTCGAGGGCCTGTCCATCCCGCTGCTGAATGTCACGTTCAACGGGTCCACGCCGACCAACGGCGGATTCGACACCGTCGACGTCGCCCGGCAGTACGACGGCTGGGCCGACTTCCCGGTGTATCCGATGAACATGCTCGCCACGATGAACGCCCTGATGGGCATCTACTACCTGCACGGCGACTACTGGAGCACCGGCGTCGCCGCCCCGCTCGAACAGGCCGAGGTGGGCGACACCACCTACTACATGATCCCCACCGACCGGCTGCCGCTGCTGACCCCGCTGGCTCAGCTCGGCGTGCCGTCACCCCTGCTCACCGCGCTCGACGCGCCGCTGCGGGTGATCGTCGAGTGGGGTTACGACCGCGACGCCGACCACGTCGGCACCCCGACCCGGGCCGGGCTGTTCCCGGTGGCCAACCCGATCACCGGCCTGACCAACCTCGTCATCGCGATCCCGACCGGGCTGGACGACGCCGCGGCGGAATCGGCGGGGGATCCGACCTACCGCCCGCTCGGCACGAAGCCGGTCGAAAGCCCGTACGGGGTGGGCGGTATCGAGCTCGGCGATCCACTGCCGCCGCCTGCTGCTCCCGAGACACAGTCCATCAACGCGACGGAGACGACTCCCGTTGTCGAGACCCCGCCCGCCGAGACCCCGGACAACGAGCCGAAGTCCGACGCCAAGCGTCAGGTCGCCGAGACCGGCGACGACGGTGACGTGGCGGTCAAACCGCAGCGCCGGGGCCCGATCTCGCGCATCCTCGACCGGCTCAAGCCGCAGCGTCACGAGTCGCCCAAGTCGACGGAGCCGCAGGATCCTGGCAAGGCCGACGACGAGACCGAGGACGCCGACGATCCCGCGCCTGAGGACGACTCGGCCGACGCCGCTTGACCGCTGCGGCGCACGCGCTGTGATATCAACGCGACGTGCGCCGCATCGCGGTCGTCCTGACCGCCGCCCTGAGCGTGGTGTCCTGCGCCCAGGACCCCCCCCCCCCACCCGCCCCGTCCACCAC
>NZ_LQIT01000063.1 GCF_001499965.1 Mycobacterium sp. GA-2829 | reverse complement strand
GCGGAGGAGGAGGCGGCTCATGGTGAGTGTCGTGCTGGTGCTCGTGTTGGTGGTGGCGGTGCTCGCGCTTGCCGGATTCGTGCTGGGCTACAACAAACTGCGCGCGGCCGACGTCCGCGTCGCCGAGGCGTTGGCGGGCATCGACGTCGAACTGACGCGGCGGGCGTCGCTGATCCCCAGCCTGGTGCACACCGTGCAGACCTTCGTCGCCCACGAGAAGGGCATCCTCGAGCACGTCAGTACCGCGCGGGCTGCGGTGACGTCGGCGACGGCGGGCCGTTCGGTGGCCGAGCGCAGCGCCGCCGAGGCGGAACTCGACACCGCGGTCGGCCAGGTGCTCGCCCTCGGGCAGAGCTACCCGCAGCTGAACTCGTCGGCGAATTTCCTCGATCTGCAGCGCAATCTCACCGACACCGAGAACAAACTCGCCTTCGCCCGGCAGTACTACAACGACGCGGTGGCCACCCTCAACCGGCTGACCACCACGATCCCGTGGATGTACGTCGCGGGCGCGGCGGGGGTCTCCGAGCGCGAGTACTACCGGACGCCGCGCTGAGCGCTCCTAGACTGTCTCGGTGCGTCTCGTCTTCGCCGGTACCCCGGAGCCCGCCCTACCCTCGCTGCAACGGCTGATCGCGTCCCCCCACCACGACGTCGCGGCCGTGCTCACCCGCCCCGACGCCGCCGCGGGTCGACGCGGAAAACCCGCTCCGTCACCGGTGGCCCGGCTGGCACTCGACCACGACATCCCGGTGCTGCGGCCGGCGAAACCCAACTCCGAGGAGTTCGTCGCCGAACTGCGCGACCTCGCCCCCGACTGCTGCGCCGTCGTGGCCTACGGCGCCCTGCTGTCGGAGCGGCTGCTCGCCGTCCCCACCCACGGCTGGATCAACCTGCACTTCTCGCTGCTGCCCGCTTGGCGGGGTGCGGCCCCGGTGCAGGCCGCGATCGCCGCGGGTGACGCGGTCACCGGTGCCACCACGTTCCAGATCGAGCCGGCGCTGGACTCCGGGCCGGTCTACGGAGTGGTCACCGAGACCATCCGGGCGACCGACACGGCGGGCGATCTGCTCGGCCGCCTCGCCGACTCCGGCGCCCGGCTGCTGGAGAGCACGCTCGACGGGATCGGCGACGGTCGCCTGCAGGCGGTCCCGCAACCCGCCGACGGCGTCACCGTCGCCCCCAAGATCACCGTCGAGGAGGCCCGCGTGCGCTGGGACCTGCCCGCCCATGTGGTGGACCGCCGCATCCGTGCCGTGACGCCGAACCCCGGCGCGTGGACGGTGATCGGCGACGTGCGGGTGAAGCTCGGGCCGGTGACCGTGGAGCCCGGCGAACCGCTTCCGCCGGGGGCGCTACGCGTGCTCAAGAACGATGTATTCGTCGGGACCGCGTCGGAGCCGGTGCGGCTGGGCACCGTGCAGCCACCCGGCAAGAAGCCCATGAACGCCGCCGACTGGGCGCGCGGCGCCCGCCTCGACGCATCGGTGGCGGCGCAGTGACCCGCCCACCGCAACGTCCGCAGCGCGGCAGGCAGCAGCGGCGCAAACCGCTCGACCCGGCGCGCCGGGTCGCCTTCGACGTCCTGCGCGCGGTCTCCGAGCGCGATGCCTACGCCAACCTGGCGCTGCCCGCGCTGCTGGCCGAGCGGGAACTCGACGGCCGCGACGCCGCCTTCGCCACCGAACTGACCTATGGCACCTGCCGCAGCCGCGGCCTGCTCGACGAGATCATCGCCGCCGCGGCCGGACGCCCGGTGGACCGCATCGACCCGGTGCTCCTGGACCTGCTGCGGCTCGGCGCCTACCAACTGCTGCGCACCCGTGTCGAACCCCACGCCGCGGTGTCCACCACCGTCGAACAGGCTGGCATCGAATTCGACACGGCCAGAGCAGGTTTCGTCAACGGGGTGCTGCGCAAGATCGCCGGCCGCGACGAGGCGGCCTGGGTCGCCGAACTCGCACCACCGGCCACCGCCGATCCGGTCGGCCACACCGCGTTCACTCACGCCCATCCGCGCTGGGTCGCCCAGGCGTTCACCGATGCGCTCGGCGCCCGCGCCGGTGAGCTCGACGCGCTGCTCGCCAGCGACGACGCCCGCCCCGTGGTGCACCTGGCCGCCCGCCCCGGTGTGCTGACCGCAGAGGATCTCGCCGCGGAGGTCGACGGCACCGTCGGCCGGTACTCGCCGTACGCGGTCTACCTGACCGGCGGCGACCCGGGCCGGTTGGCGCCCGTGCGCGACGGGCGCGCGCTCGTGCAGGACGAGGGCAGCCAGCTGGTCGCCCGCGCGCTGACCCTGGCGCCGATCGACGACGACCGCGGCCGCTGGCTGGACCTGTGTTCGGGCCCCGGCGGCAAGACCGCGATGCTGGCCGCCCTCGCCCCGGGCGCCGTCACCGCGGTGGAACCCGCACCGCGGCGCGCGGAGCTGGTCGAGGAGAACACCCGCGGGCTCGACGTGACGGTGCTGCGCGTCGACGGCCGCGATCCCGGTCTGGAGCCCGGGTTCGACCGGGTGCTGGTCGACGCGCCGTGCACCGGGCTGGGTGCGCTGCGGCGTAGGCCCGAGGCGCGCTGGCGCAGGCAGCCCGGCGACGTACCCGGTCTGGCCCGCCTGCAGCGGGAGCTGCTGGCGTCGGCGATCCGGTTGACCCGTCCCGGCGGCGTCGTCCTCTACGCGACCTGCTCGCCGCATCTGGCCGAGACCGTGGGCGTGGTGGCCGACGCGCTGCGCCGCCAGCCGGTCACCGCGCTGGACACCCGGCCGCTGTTCGATCCGGTCGACGACCTCGGCGACGGCCCGTACGTGCAGCTGTGGCCGCACCGGCACGGTACGGACGCGATGTTCGCCGCAGCGCTGCAAGTAATCTGATCGGCATGGCGCACCCCCTCATCGCCCCGTCGATCCTGGCCGCCGACTTCGCCCGGCTCGCGGAGGAGACCGCCGCCGTCGACGGCGCCGACTGGCTGCACGTCGACGTGATGGACAACCACTTCGTCCCGAACCTCACCCTCGGCCTGCCGGTGGTGGAGTCGCTGCTCAAGGTGACCGACATCCCGATGGACTGCCATCTGATGATCGAGAACCCCGAGCGCTGGGCGCCGCCGTACGCCGAGGCGGGCGCGCACAACGTCACCTTCCACGCCGAGGCCACCGACAACCCCGTCGCCGTCGCCCGCGACATCCGCGCCGCCGGCGCCAAGGCGGGCCTTTCGGTGAAACCCGGCACGCCGATCGACCCCTACCTGGAGATCCTGCGGGAGTTCGACACCCTGCTCATCATGTCGGTCGAACCCGGGTTCGGCGGCCAGAAGTTCATCCCCGAGGTGCTGCCCAAGGTCGGGATCGTGCGCCGGCTGGTGGACGCCGGTGAGTTGACCGTGCTCGTGGAGATCGACGGCGGCATCAACGAGGACACCATCGCCGAGGCCGCCGAGGCCGGAGTGGACTGTTTCGTCGCCGGATCGGCCGTCTACAGCGCCGAGGATCCGTCCGCGGCGGTGCGCAAGCTGCGCGGTCAGGCCGCCGCCGCGTCCAAACACCTGTCTTGATGACGCTCGAGGACGCGATGCGGCTGGCCGTCGACCAGGCCGACCGCGTCAAGGGCGGTACCTATCCGAATCCGCCTGTGGGCGCGGTCATCCTGGACGCCGACGGTGAGGTGGCCGGGGTCGGGGCGACGCAGCCGCCGGGCGGCCCGCATGCCGAGGTGGTGGCGCTGCGCCGCGCGGGCACCCGAGCCGCGGGCGGTACCGCGGTGGTGACCCTGGAGCCGTGCAACCACCACGGCCGCACCCCGCCGTGCGTGGACGCGCTTCTGGCGGCGCAGGTTTCGAGCGTGGTGTACGCGGTGGCCGACCCGAATCCGGTGGCGGCCGGGGGAGCGGCCCGGCTCGGCGAATCCGGCGTCACCGTGACGGCCGGGGTGCTCGCCGATGTCGTCGCCGGCGGCGTGCTGCGGGAGTGGCTGCACAAGCAGCGCACCGGAAAGCCGCATGTGACATGGAAATTCGCGACGAGTGTGGACGGGCGCAGCGCCGCGGCCGACGGCAGCAGCCAGTGGATCACCAGTGAGGCCGCGCGCGCCGACGTGCACCGCCGCCGTGCGGTGGCCGATGCGATCGTGGTCGGCACCGGCACTGTGTTCGTCGACGATCCGGTGCTGACGGCCCGGTTGCCCGACGGCAGCCTCGCCGAACGGCAACCGCTGCGCGTCGTGGTCGGGTTGCGCGAGATCTCGCAGGATTCCCGTGTGCTGAACGACGATTCGCGCACGATGGTGATCCGCACCCGCGATCCGCACGAGGTGCTGCGGGCGTTGTCCGACCGCACCGACGTGATCCTCGAGGGTGGTCCGACGCTGGCGGGGGCGTTCCTGCGGGCCGGGGCGATCGACCGGATCCTGGCCTACGTGGCGCCGATCCTGCTCGGCGGGCCGATCACCGCGGTGGACGACGTCGGCGTGCTGAGCATCGCCCACGCCCAGCGCTGGCGCTTCGACGCGGTCACCCCGATCGGCCCCGACGTGCGGTTGTCCCTCGTCCCCAGCTGACCTCACATCCGCTGTCCGGCGAACGCGCAGGTGAGGCACACCGATTTCACGGCCATCTCGGTACACTCGTACCAAAGCGCTTTCACCGACGATGTGCGCGCGATGAGCACGAACAAAGGACGTCAAGCGTGACCGTTCTGCAGGATTGGTTGAGTATTCCGACCTCGGCGCCCCGCGCGGTGGGGTCCTTCGTCTGGGGACCGCTGCGCAGTGTCTTCCCCGGACGACCCGAGGAACGCGACGGCGTCCGCCTGCTCACCCCGGGCCGCGAGCGCTGCTGACTCAGCCGTCGTCGCGGTGGTGCCTCCCCGGCGGGGGCGCCTGTCGCGGCAGGCGGGTGGTCTGCTCGTCGCCCGCGCCCCCGGGCACGTTGATGAACTGGGTGGGCGCATCGTCGCCGAACTCATCGGCGGCCACCGGTTCGTCGGCGTGTTCGTCCCGGCCGCTGATCAGCAGCCCGAGCAGCGCCCCGACGATGCACACCACGACGGTCACCATGAAGATGTCGCCGTACTGCAGCACGTACGCGGCGCGGTAGCGGTCGGCCTCGGCGGCCAGCCGTTCGGCCAGCGTGTCCGCCCCCGGCGGGAACGGCAGCGTCTGCAGGTGCTGGTTGAGCCGGTACAGCCCCCACGCCGAGAGCGCGGCGATACCGATCAGCATGCCGATCATGCGGGACACCACGACCGCCGCCGACGCGATGCCGTGCTGGGCGGCGGGCACCACGCGCAGTGTCGCCGAGGTCAGCGGGCCGATCACCAGGCCGAGCCCGATCCCGGCGATGACCAGGTCGGTGTCCAGCACTGGCAGGCTCACGAAGCCCAGGTCGTGGCGGGCCGACAACAGGTCGACGGGCCACTTGGAGATCAGGAAGTAGCCGCCCGCGGCGATCAGCAGACCGGCGAACGCCACGATTCGGTCGCCGACGCGGCTGGCCAACCAACCGCCGAGCAGCGCGCCGATCGGCAGCGCGACCAGGAAGCGCAGCAGCAGGAACGCGGCCTCGTTCTGGCTCTGGCCGAGGATGCCCTGGCCGAACAGTTCGACGTTGACCAGCGTCACCATCAACGCCGCACCGGCGCACAGCGAGGCGCCCAGCGCGGCCAGGAACGGCCGGAAGTGCACACCCGCCGGTTCGATGAGGCGGGTGCGCGCGAAGCGCTCCCACACGAAGAACGCGACCGCCGCGACCGCCGCTCCGAGGAGGACCGGGAGGCCGTACGGCGGCAGGATCTGCTTCCCGTCCGGCGCCGGGTTGTAGAGGCCGATCACGGCCATGCCCAGTGCCAGCGCGAGCAGTAGCCCGCCGACGACGTCGACCTTCTCCGGCTGGTCGGACTTCTGCTTGCCGGGCAGGCTGAAGTGGATCATCACCATCGCGATGGCGGCGAGTGGCACGTTGATCCAGAACACGTCGCGCCAGGTGTTCAGCGCGGCCACCACGCCGATGCCGTAGAGCGGGCCCAGCACGCTGCCCAGTTCCTGCGCGGCGCCGATGCCGCCGAGCACCGAGGCCCGGTTGCGTGCCGCCCACAGGTCGGCGGCCAGCGCGAGGGTGACCGGTAGCAGCGCCCCGCTGGCGGTGCCCTGGATGGTGCGGCCGATGACCATCGGGATCAGGTCGTTCGACAGCGCGGTGATCACCGAACCGATCGCGAACCCGGCGAGGCTGACCTGCAGGATGAACTTGCGGCCGAAGCGGTCAGACGCCCGCCCGAGCAGCGGCATCGCCGCGATGTAGCCGAGCAGGTACCAGGTGATGATCGGGGTCACCCGCTGGATCTGATTGATCGCGATCCCGATGTCGAACATGATGTCGCGGATGATCGTCACCACGACGTAGGTGTCCAGCGCGCCGAGCAGCACCGCCAGGCTCCCGGCGCTGATCGCGATCCGTCGGCTCCGGCTGGAGATCGCCGGTTCGGTGCCCTGCACCGGGATCAGACCGCCGGCTTGGTGACGGTGACCTGCTTACCCCACTCCGACAGGGTCATCGTGACGCTGTTGCCCGGGCTGGGCTCCAGCTTCGCCTGCGCGAGGTTGTGGCTGCCCTCTTCCTCGATCCAGGCGGTGGCGGGCACCGGGCCGGTGGCGCCGATCTGCGGGGCGATCGCGTTGACGGCCTCGGCGCTGACGGTGCCGGTGACGCGCACGGTCTCGACGCCGCTGACGTTCTCCCGCCCCTCGGCCTTCGGATCGCTGAAGTTGGCCAGCACGTTGGCCAGCCCCTTGTCCGGGCTCAGGATCGCGGCGACGTCGTAGATGTCGGCGGCCGGGCCGAAGTCCTGGAAGCTGCCCGCGCTGATGGCGCCGTAGAGGTTGCCGTCGGCGACCACGAACTCGACACCGTCGAGGCGCTGGCCGAGGAACACGATGTTGGCCTTGCCGGCGGCCGCGACGGCCGGGGTGTTGGTGAGGTCGCCTTCGAGGGATTCGATCGGCAGCTCTTCGATGGTGCCCTGCACGGTGAGCTTGAGGTGCACGCTCTGCAGGTCCCGCGTGGTCTGGGTGGACTCCTGCAGCAACGTCGCGGCCTCGGGCAGCGGTTTGTCCGAGTTCTCCGAGGACGAGGAACATCCGGCGAGGAACATCGCGGCGGCGACGAGGACGGCGATGAGGGCCTTGGCGGCATGGCGGGGGCTCAGCGGCATGGTTTGCATCGTAGAGGAGCACGCTCCGAGCGCCCGGGTGCGCTGTCGGCGCGGAAGTGGCCGTGCCGGGGTCTAGCCTGGTCGGGTGTTCACGGGAATCGTCGAAGAAGTGGGCGAGGTCGTCGGCAAAGAGGACCTGACCGATGCGGCGCGGTTGGTCATCCGCGGCCCGGTCGTCACCGCCGATGCCGGCCATGGTGACTCCATCGCGGTCAACGGGGTCTGTCTGACCGTGGTCGAGATCCAGCCGGGCGGCGTCTTCACCGCCGACGTGATGGGCGAGACGCTGGACCGCTCCAGCCTCGGCGACGTCGGGGTGGGCAGCCGGGTCAACCTCGAACGCGCCGCGGCGGTCAACAGCAGGCTCGGCGGCCACATCGTGCAGGGCCACGTGGACGGCACCGGACATGTGATTGCGCGCACACCCTCGGAGCACTGGGAGGTGGTGCGCATCGCACTGCCGACGACGCTCGCCCGGTACGTGGTCGAGAAGGGTTCGATCACCGTCGACGGTGTGTCGCTGACCGTTTCCGGCCTGGGTAGCGACTGGTTCGAGGTGTCGTTGATCCCGACGACACGGGAACTCACCACGCTCGGCAGCGCCCCGATCGGCACCCAGGTGAACCTGGAAGTGGACGTCATCGCGAAATACGTCGAACGCTTGATGAGCGCCCCGGCCGAGTGACCGGCAATATTCGGCGCGCCACGGTGGTTCATACTGAAGCTGAGACGTTGATTTTCCTGGTTCCGCGCATCCGTGGAACCGGTAAGGGTGGCAGACAATGACCAGGCTCGATTCGGTCGAACGGGCGATCGCGGACATCGCGGCCGGTAAGGCCGTGGTCGTGATCGACGACGAGGACCGCGAGAACGAGGGCGATCTCATCTTCGCCGCGGAGAAGGCCACTCCGGAACTGGTCGCGTTCATGGTCCGCTACACCTCCGGCTATCTGTGTGTCCCGCTCGACGGTGCCATCTGCGACCGACTCGGGCTGCTGCCGATGTACGCGGTCAACCAGGACAAGCACGGCACCGCCTACACCGTCACCGTCGACGCGAAAAACGGTGTGGGAACCGGCATCTCGGCATCGGACCGGGCCACCACCATGCGCCTGCTCGCCGATCCGGCGGCCACCGCCGACGAGTTCACCAAACCCGGTCACGTCGTGCCGCTGCGCGCGAAAGACGGTGGTGTGCTGCGCCGTCCGGGCCACACCGAGGCCGCCGTCGACCTGGCCCGCCTGGCCGGTCTGCAGCCCGCGGGCGCCATCTGCGAGATCGTCAGCCAGAAGGACGAGGGCGCGATGGCCCAGACCGACGAGCTGCGCATCTTCGCCGACGAACACGACCTCGCGCTGATCTCGATCGCGGATCTGATCGAGTGGCGGCGCAAGCACGAACGCCACATCGAGCGCATCGCCGAGGCCCGGATCCCCACGCGCCACGGCGAGTTCCGCGCCGTCGGCTACACCAGCATCTACGACGACGTCGAACACGTGGCGCTGGTCCGCGGCGACGTCGCGGGTCCGCACGGTGACGGCCACGACGTGCTGGTGCGCGTGCACTCCGAATGCCTGACCGGCGACGTGTTCGGATCGCGGCGCTGCGACTGCGGGCCGCAGCTCGACGCCGCGATGGCGATGGTCGCCAAGGAGGGCCGCGGCATCGTGCTGTACATGCGCGGCCACGAGGGTCGGGGCATCGGCCTGATGCACAAACTGCAGGCCTATCAACTGCAGGACGCCGGCGACGACACCGTCGACGCCAACCTCAAACTCGGCCTGCCCGCCGACGCCCGCGACTACGGCATCGGCGCGCAGATCCTCGTCGACCTCGGTGTGCGCTCGATGCGGCTGCTGACCAACAACCCGGCCAAACGCGTCGGGTTGGACGGGTACGGCCTCCACATCATCGAACGGGTCCCGCTGCCGGTCCGCGTCAACGCCGAGAACCTGCGCTACCTGATGACCAAACGCGACCGCATGGGCCACGACCTCGAAGGTCTGGACGAATTCGACGAAGCCAACAGCATGGACACCTACGACGAGGGCGTCTACCTGCTCGGCGACCGCCGTCCCACCGACCACGGTGGCGCCCGATGAGCGGTGGCGCCGGCGTACCGGACATGCCGGACATCGACGCATCGGGCATGAAGCTGGCGATCGTCGCGAGCACCTGGCACACCACGATCTGCGACGCCCTGCTCGAAGGTGCGCTCAAGACCGCCGCGGCCGCTAACGTCACCGATCCGACGGTGGTGCGGGTGCTCGGCGCGATCGAGATCCCGGTCGTGGCACAGGCTCTCGCCGCCGGACACGAGGCCGTCGTCGCACTCGGTGTCGTGATCCGCGGGGAGACACCGCATTTCGACTACGTGTGTGACGCCGTCACCCAGGGTCTCACGCGAGTCTCTCTGGATGCCTCCACTCCCGTCGCCAACGGTGTGCTGACCACCAACACCGAGGAGCAGGCGCTCGACCGTGCGGGGCTGCCCGGGTCGGCCGAGGACAAGGGCGCCCAGGCCGCCGCCGCGGCGCTGTCGACGGCGTTGACCCTGCGGGAGTTGCGCGAACAATCATGAGCCAGCACGATTCCGGTGCCGAATGGGATGTGGTGATCCGCCCGCACCTGACCCCGTACTTCGCCTACGCCGCGGCCCTGGTCATCATCGCCGCGCACGTGGCCGTCGGATTCCTGCTCAAGGTCGGCTCCAGCGGCGTCATCTTCCAGACCGCCGACCAGGTGGCGATCGCGCTGCTGGGTGTGATCATCGGCGGGGTGGTGACGCTGTTCGCGCGTCCGCGGCTACGGGTCGGCCCGCGCGGTCTGTCGGTGCGCAACCTGTGGACCGACCGCGTGCTGGACTGGTCCGACGTCGTCGGGGTGTCGTTCCCCGCGGGCGCCCGGTGGGCCCGGGTCGACCTGCCCGACGACGAGTACATCCCGCTGATGGCGATCCAGGCCGTAGACAAGGACCGCGCCGTACAGGCGATGGAGCAGGTGCGTGATGCGTTGTCGCGCTACCACTCACACACTCAGTGACATCGCCAGTTCCTGACGCGGGCCCACCGTGGCCCCGGCGACCCGGAACCCGACCCGTTCGTACACCGCCCGCGCGACCGTGTTGTCGGCGGCGACGCGCAGCGTGACGGTCTGCGCGTGTTGGGCGCGCGCCCAGTCCACCGCCGCCTCGATCAACTGCCGCGCCCACCCGTGGCCCCGCGCCTCCGGGTCGAGCCACAGCGAGTACAGGTAGACCGAGTCGGGGTTCTCCCGCTGGGCGCTGATCAGCCCGGCGGGGCGGCCGTCGACGAGCACCGCGAACTGGGCGTGTTCCCGCACCCGCCTGCGCCACTGTGCGGCGGTGAACGACGATTCGTGCCGGCACTGCGGGTCGTCGGCGCCCAGTGACTCGGTCAGCGCGCGCAGCCGCACCACCGCGAACGCCCGCCAGTCGGCCTCGGTCAGCCGGGTCACCTGCGGTGCGGTCACTACCCTCCCGCCCGGCGGGCGTCGCCCATGACCATGCCCTCGCGGCGGGGGTCGACGCCGCCGATCCAGCCGGAGGTGTCCCGCACGATCGCCGACAGCCCGCTGGACTGTTCGGCGAGGTCGACCCGATGGCCGAGGCGGCGGAGTTCGGTCACCAGCGGATCGTGGTCCCCGTTGTCGGAGACGTCGATGTTCGGGTGTTCGCCGCCGACGTTGGTCTCGGGGGTGTTGTCCGCCCCGAAATCCACCATGCTCACCGCCTGCTGCGGATCCATGCCCCAATCCAGCATGCCCACAACGGTCTTCACCACGAATTGGATGATCACCGCGCCGCCGGGGGAGCCCAGCACCGCGTACAGCGGGCCCCTGGTGCCCGGCGGGCCCGCCTCGAAGATCAGCGTCGGCGCCATGGTGCTGCGGGGCCGTTTACCGGGTTCGATCCGGTTGGCCACGGGAACGCCGTCGGGACCCGCGGGTTCGGCGGAGAAGTCGGTGAGCTGGTTGTTGAGCAGGAATCCGTCGACCATGTGGAACGAGCCGAACTGCGATTCGACGGTGGTGGTCAGTGACGCGGCGTTGCCGTAGGAGTCGACGACGCTGACCTGGCTGGTCCCGTGTTCACGGGGCGGCGGCACGGGTGCGGCGGGCGGCCCGAACTCGCCGGGTTTGGCGACGCCCATGCTGCGCTGCTCGTTGATCAGCGCGGCGCGGCCGGCGAGGTAGGCGTTGTTGAGCAGCGTGTCCGGGGTGCCGCCGGGCAGCGGGACGAACGCGGTGTCGGCCACGTAGCGGTCCCGGTCGGCGTAGGCGAGCCGTTCGGCCTCGGAGATGAGGTGCACACCCATCGCGTCGGGCCTGCCGCCGTTGCGGTCGATGTCGTCGGGTCGGTGCTCATCCATCGGGAACCGTTCGAGCATGCCCAGGGTGGCGAGAACCGCGATCCCGCCCGACGACGGCGGTGGCATCCCGCACACCTCCTTGCCGCGGTAGCTGCGGCACACCGGTTCCCGCACTTCGGCGCGGTAGTTCGCCAGGTCCGCCAGCGTCATCTCGCCGGGGGTGCGCCCGCCTGCCGGGTCGGTGACGGCCTCGACGATGGCCTCGGCGATCGCGCCGGTGTAGAACGCGTCGGCGCCCTCGGTGGCGATCGCGCCGAGGGTCTTGGCGTAGGCGGGGTTGGTCAGCCGGCTGCCGGGCCGTTTGGCGCTGCCGTCGGCGTTGAGGAAGTACCGGCCCGCGGCCGGGTCGACGCGCAGTTCGTCCTTGCTGTCGGAGATGGCCGCCGCCAGCCGCGGGCTGACGTCGAACCCGCCGTCGGCCAGCCGGACCGCGGGCCCGAACAGATCCCGCCACGCGGTCTTACCGTGCGCGTCGTGAACGTCCTGCAGCATGCGCACGATGCCGGGCACACCGATCGAGCGTCCCGACGCGCGGGCATCGGGTCGGGGCGGGGTGCGGTCGGTGTCACTGATCCACCGCAGATAGTTCTCGGTGGCCGCGGCGGGTGCGGTCTCGCGGCCGTCGTAGGCCTGCACCGCACCCGTCGCGGCGTCGAAGTACAGCAGGAAACCGCCACCGCCGACCCCGGAGGACTGCGGCTCCACCAGGCCGAGCATCGCCTGCGCGGTGACCAGCGCGTCGGCCGCGGTGCCGCCGTCGCGCAGCACCCGGCACGCGGCCTGGGTGGCCAGCGGGTTCGCCGTGGACACCGAGTAGCGGGCGGTGCCGACCGGCGTCATGTCCTTGCGGTAACCGGTGCCCACCTCGGGTTCCTGGGCGATGTTGGGCTGTCCCTGCGGTGAGCTCTCGGGCGTCTTGGGCGTCGGAGTGCCGTTGGACACCATTTCGCACGGCACCGGTGGCGGGGTGGGTTGCGCCTGTTCGGACTCGGAGCATCCGGCCGCGAGCAACGCAACCCCTCCGAGCAGGGCGGTCACCTTCTGCAACGACGCCGGGATCCGCACCCTTCGACGGTAGCGGAGTCCCGCACGACCTGTGCGCAGGTCGCGCCGGTGGCGCGTGCGCGGGTCCAACCCGGTCGGACCGCGGCAGTAATCTGGGGGCGTGCCCGATCCATCGACGTACCGACCCGCGCCAGGGTCGATCCCCGTCGAACCGGGCGTCTACCGATTTCGCGATCCGCACGGCCGGGTCATCTACGTCGGTAAGGCCAAGAGCCTGCGCAGCCGCCTGAACTCGTACTTCGCCGACCTGTCCGGGCTGGCCCCGCGCACCAGGCAGATGGTGATGACCGCGGCCAAGGTGGAGTGGACCGTCGTCACCACCGAGGTCGAGGCGCTGCAGCTCGAATACAACTGGATCAAGGAATTCGACCCGCGGTTCAACATCCGCTACCGCGACGACAAGTCCTATCCGGTGCTGGCCGTCACCCTCAACGAGGAGTATCCGCGGCTCAAGGTGTACCGCGGTCCCCGCAAGAAGGGGGTGCGCTACTTCGGGCCGTACTCGCACGCCTGGGCGATCCGCGAGACCGTCGACCTGCTCACCCGGGTGTTCCCGGCACGGACCTGTTCGGCCGGAGTGTTCAAACGGCACAACCAGATTGACCGGCCGTGCCTGCTCGGTTACATCGACAAGTGTTCGGCGCCGTGCGTCGGGCGGGTGAGCGCCGAGGAGCACCGCCAGATCGTGCTCGACTTCTGCGACTTCCTCGCCGGTAAGACCGATCGACTGGTGCGCGATCTGGAACGCAAGATGAACGCCGCCGCCGAGGACCTCGACTTCGAGCGGGCCGCCCGGCTGCGCGACGACATCGGCGCGCTCAAACGCGCGCTGGAGAAGCAGACCGTCGTGTTCGGCGACGGGACCGACGCCGACGTCGTCGCGTTCGCCGACGACGACCTCGAGGCGGCCGTGCAGGTCTTCCACGTCCGCGGCGGCCGGGTCCGCGGTCAGCGGGGCTGGGTCGTCGAGAAGTCCGGTGAGCCGGGGGAGTCCGGTGAGGAGCACCTCGTCGAACAGTTCCTCACCCAGTTCTACGGCGACCAGGCCGAACTCGGGGTGGCCGGGGACAACGCGCTCGACGAGGCGACCAATCCGGTGCCGCGCCAGGTGCTGGTGCCGTGCCTGCCCGACAACGCCGACGAACTCTCCGCCTGGCTGTCGGGGCTGCGCGGCTCCCGCGTTGCGCTGCGGGTGCCGCAGCGCGGCGACAAGAAGGCGCTCTTCGAGACGGTGCAGCGCAACGCCAAAGAGGCGCTGGCGCAGCACAAACTCAAGCGTGCGGGCGACTTCACCGCGAGAACCGCTGCGCTGCAGAACATTCAGGACACCCTCGGACTCGCCGACGCGCCGCTGCGCATCGAGTGCGTGGACATCAGCCACGTGCAGGGCACCGACGTGGTGGCCTCGCTGGTGGTGTTCGAGGACGGGCTGCCGCGCAAATCTGACTACCGGCACTACGCGATCCGCGAGGCCGCGGGCGAGGGTCGCAGCGACGACGTCGCCTCGATCGCCGAGGTGACCCGACGCCGGTTCTACCGGCATCTGCACGACACCCAGCATCCGACCGAGATGGCGCCGGAGGGAAAGTCGCGCAAGTTCGCCTACCCGCCCAATTTGTTCGTCGTCGACGGCGGCGCCCCGCAGGTGAACGCGGCGCAGGCGGTGCTCGACGATCTGGGGATCAGCGACGTCGCGGTGATCGGGCTGGCCAAGCGGCTCGAAGAGGTGTGGGTGCCGTCGGAACCCGATCCGCTGATCATGCCCCGCAACAGCGAGGGGCTGTACCTGTTGCAGCGGGTGCGCGACGAGGCGCACCGGTTCGCGATCGCGTATCACCGCAGCAAGCGGTCCAAGCGGATGACGGCCTCGGCGCTGGATTCGGTGCGGGGCCTCGGTGAACACCGGCGCAAGGCACTGGTCACGCATTTCGGTTCGGTGGCGCGGTTGAAGGAGGCCACGGTCGAGGAGATCACCGCGGTGCCGGGTATCGGGGTGACCACGGCCAAGGCGGTGCTCGAGGCACTGGGGGTGCCGCAGACCGCGCCAGCCGAATCGGACGCGCCGGCAGCGGTCATCGAGGATGATCAACGCAGGGTGACGGGATGACAGAGTCGGATATGAGCGAACAGCTGCGGGGCGGCGAGATCGGCGAGGACGTCGAGCACCCGGAATCGGGGATCGACGTCGTGCTGGTCACCGGGTTGTCCGGGGCCGGCCGCGGCACCGCGGCCAAGGTGCTCGAGGACCTCGGGTGGTACGTCGCCGACAACCTGCCGCCGGAACTGATCGCCCGGATGGTCGAGCTCGGGCTGGCCGCCGGATCACGGATCACGCAGTTGGCGGTGGTGATGGACGTCCGTTCCCGCGGGTTCACCGGCGACCTGGACTGGGTGCGGCGGGACCTGGCCACCCGCGACATCACCCCGCGGGTGCTGTTCCTGGAGGCCAGCGACGACATCCTGGTGCGCCGCTACGAACAGAACCGGCGCAGCCACCCGTTGCAGGGCGGCGAGACGCTCGCCGAGGGCATCGCCCGGGAACGGGCGCTGCTGGCCCCGGTCCGGGCGTCGGCCGATCTGGTGATCGACACGTCGAAGCTGTCGGTGCACGCCCTGCGCGAGAGCATCGAACGCGCCTTCGGCGGCGAGGTGGTCGCCGAGACGAGCGTGACCGTCGAGTCTTTCGGGTACAAGTACGGACTGCCGATGGACGCCGACATCGTGATGGACGTACGTTTCCTGCCGAACCCGCACTGGGTTGACGCGCTGCGCCCGCACACGGGGCAGCACCCCGACGTGCGGGACTACGTTCTGCATCAACCCGGCGCGGAGGAGTTCCTGGACACCTACCATCGGCTGCTCAACGTCGTGATCGACGGCTACCGGCGGGAGGGGAAGCGTTACATGACCGTCGCGATCGGCTGCACCGGCGGCAAACACCGCAGTGTGGCGATGGCCGAGGCGTTGGCGGGACGCTTGCAAGGCGGTGACGAGCTCACGGTGCGGGTGTTGCACCGGGACCTGGGTCGCGAATGAGCTTCCCCGCACGCGAGGAGGGCGAATGAGCCCCCGCATCGTCGCGCTCGGCGGCGGTCACGGGCTGTATGCCACGCTGTCCGCCGCACGCCGTCTCAGCCCGCACGTCACCGCGGTGGTCACCGTCGCCGACGACGGCGGCTCCTCGGGCCGACTGCGCAGCGAACTGGACATCGTGCCCCCAGGCGATCTGCGAATGGCGTTGGCGGCGTTGGCATCCGACAGCCCGCACGGCCGGCTGTGGGCGACCATCATCCAGCACCGGTTCGGCGGCAGCGGGGCGCTGGCCGGGCATCCGATCGGCAACCTCATGCTGGCGGGGCTGTCCGAGGTGCTGGCCGATCCGGTCGCCGCGCTCGACGAACTGGGCCGCATGCTCGGGGTCAAGGGCCGGGTGCTGCCGATGTGCCCCATCGCGCTGCAGATCGAGGCCGACGTCGCCGGTCTGGAGTCCGATCCGCGGATGAGCCGCGTGATCCGCGGGCAGGTGGCGATCGCCACCACCGTGGGCAAGGTGCGACGGGTGCGGCTGCTGCCGGGCGATCCACCCGCCACCCGCCAGGCCGTCGACGCGATCCTGTCGGCCGACCTGGTGGTGCTGGGCCCTGGATCGTGGTTCACCAGCGTCATCCCGCACGTCCTGGTGCCTGAACTGGCCGCCGCATTGCGGGAGACGTCGGCGCGGCGGGCGCTGGTGCTGAACCTGGCCGCCGAACCGGGGGAGACGGCGGGCTTCTCCGCTGAGCGGCATCTGCACGTGCTGTCGCAGCACGCGCCCGACTTCACGGTGCACGACATCATCGTCGACGCCAGCCGGGTGCCCAGCGACCGCGAGCGCGACCAGCTCAGCCGGACCGCGAAGATCCTCGATGCCCGAGTGGAGTTCGCCGACGTCTGCCGACCTGGTACACCTTTACATGATCCGGCAAGACTGGCCGCTGCTCTCGAAGGCGTGCGGCTACGCGGAACGGTGGGGGACCGCGACGAGTTGCCGGCTGCCTCCACCCCGACTTGGAACCGACCGAGAGGTGACGACTCGTGGCTATGACAGCCGAGGTGAAGGACGAGCTGAGCCGTCTCGTGGTGAACTCGGTGAGCGCTCGCCGCGCTGAGGTCGCGTCGCTGCTGCGTTTCGCCGGGGGGTTGCACATCGTGTCGGGCCGGGTGGTCGTGGAGGCCGAAGTCGATCTCGGGATCATCGCCCGCCGGCTGCGCAAGGACATCTACGACTTGTACGGGTACAGCGCGGTTGTACACATGTTGTCCGCCAGCGGGATTCGCAAGAACACCCGCTACGTGGTGCGGGTGGCGAAGGACGGTGAGGCGCTGGCCCGCCAGACGGGCCTGCTCGACCTGCGCGGCCGTCCGGTGCGTGGCCTGCCCGCCCAGGTGGTCGGCGGCAGCGTGGCCGATGCGGAGGCCGCATGGCGGGGCGCATTCCTGGCGCACGGGTCGCTGACCGAGCCGGGACGCTCGTCGGCGCTCGAGGTCAGCTGCCCGGGCCCTGAGGCGGCGCTCGCGTTGGTCGGTGCCGCCCGCAGACTCGGGGTGAGCGCGAAGGCCCGCGAGGTGCGGGGCAGTGACCGCGTGGTGGTGCGCGACGGGGAGGCGATCGGTGCGCTGCTGACCCGGATGGGGGCCCAAGACACTCGGCTGACGTGGGAGGAACGCCGGATGCGGCGCGAGGTGCGCGCGACCGCGAACCGGCTGGCCAACTTCGACGACGCCAACCTGCGCCGGTCGGCACGGGCCGCGGTGGCGGCGGCCGCACGGGTGGAGCGGGCGCTGGAGATCCTCGGCGACACCGTCCCCGATCACCTGGCCACCGCCGGGAAGTTACGTGTCGAGCACCGACAGGCCTCGCTCGAGGAACTCGGCCGGCTCGCCGACCCGCCGATGACGAAAGACGCTGTGGCCGGCCGTATTCGGCGGCTGTTGTCGATGGCCGACCGCAAAGCCAAGCAGGACGGCATCCCGGACACCGAGTCCGCCGTGACGCCGGACCTGCTCGAGGACGCCTAGACCCCCGCACGCGTGATCGCCGGTGCCGCACTGCGGTACCGATGAATCACCCTGCAGCACAACGTTATTCGGGTTCGTCGTCGTCGTTGTTGTTGTCGGTGAGGTAGCGCTGGGGGTGGAAGTGGTTGTTGACGCGGGGTTGGCCGGTGTCTTGGTG
>NZ_LQIT01000062.1 GCF_001499965.1 Mycobacterium sp. GA-2829 | reverse complement strand
CACCAACCTAGGAACTACCGCACGGGGTGGATACTCTCATCTGGCCACCAGTGGGTACTTCAACCTGGCCATTGACAAGCAATAGCGTGAACCGAGAAGAGGACCGTGAATCCAACCTTGCGCACTATCGTTCCCAGCTTGGGGATGTTGGTTGCCTTGACGTGTGGAAGCGGAATCGCTGCGGCTCACACAGCGCTCTCGAGCTCCGATCCCGCGCCGGACGCCACCGTCACTGCCGCGCCGGCTGCCATCATGTTGACCTTCAACGAGGACATCAGCCCACAGTTCGCGAGTGTCGTCGTCAGCAGCGCTGACGGTCGCAATTGGATATCCGGCTCCCCACAGGTGGAGGGACAGCGCCTGACGGCGGCCGTCGAACCAGGCCGGCCCGGTAACGGCGTCTACACCGTCGGCTATCGGGTGGTCTCAGCAGACGGACATCCTGTCACCGGCTCCTACAAGTTCACCCTCGCCGACGTATCCGACGAACCCCGGCCCATTTCTACATCGGCAGCTGCCGCGCCTAGCACCGCAGCTCCGCCGCCGTCAACGGCAGCTCCTGCCACATCGGACACCAAGACGACGGTAATAACCGCAGGTGCCGCGGGTCTGGCCCTGGGCGGCGTGATCGCTTTCTGGCAATCGCGGAGGAATCGACGGAAGTCCGCAGCAAATGACGCAACCAGGCTATCCGCGGATTCGCCCGACCCATCCTGAGCGTTACCGAACGACCGGCTCGTGAATCGTTACCGGTACCACAACCTGTGCGCTAGCGAGCGCAGGCCCTTACGCCTGAACAATGACCGGGTCACCGATGGTCACCGTGTCGAAGTACCACGCCGCATTATCGGGACTGAGATTGATGCATCCGTGGCTGACATTGGCACTGCCTTGCGAGCCAACCGACCACGGCGCTGAATGCACATAGACCCCTCCCCACGTGACACGCACCGCGTATTCGCCGTCGATCAGGTAGCCCTCCGGCGAATCCAACGGAATGCCGATAGTGCGTGAATCGAACTTCACCCGGCGCTGCTTCTCCAGCACCTTGAAACTGCCCTGCGGAGTGTCAAAGCCCGGCTTGCCCAACGACGCCGGCATCTCACGCACCGTCTGACCGTCGATGCTCACAGTGAACGTATGTGCGGAAATGTCAGCAACGGACACGACCGCTGCCCCGACATCGAAGCTGGTCGACATCCCGTCCGTGCGCACCGACACCGGAGTATGGGCCGGCCAGAAGCCTTTCGGCGCCCACTGCACGACGCGGTCGCTCGTCCACGTGAACCGTCCTGGCACCTCAACGGGCGTGTCGATGGTGATGCCGCGCTCGGCCGCCTCACGGTCGGCGACGACGCTGCTGAAACGGATAGTCACCGGCGCGGCGATGCCGACCACCTGGCCAGGTTCAGGTGAGACAACCGTCGCCAACGCCATGCTGCTTGGTGTCGCCGTCCCGGCGTCGGCAACCCCTGCGCCGGTGAATACGAAGTACGCCACGCCCACCGCGACGAGCACAGCGCGAATCTGACCGACCATAGGTTCTCCCTCCGCCGCTTCGGTGTTCTGCAACTACTATTCTGCTACGTAGGGTCGTTAACGTTGTAACGACATCCGAACGGGATTCATATCGACTCACTCCGCTCCACCGGCTGGCCGTTTGCAGCCTGCGCTCCTGTCAGGCGCCACCTCCATACGGCGGCCGTACGGTGTGACCCCGAGAACGGGTCTGCCGAACTCTTGCTGAATCAGATCGGCGGTGCCCTCCAGTCGTCAGCGGCGGCCAGATCTCCGTCTTCAGATCTCAAGCAGTTCGGTCATCCGACGTTGCGCCGCGAACACTCCCGAGTTCGTTCAGCCGGAGGGTCGCGGTCGCTTTACACTTCGGGGTCGTCCCAGTCGGTGTTTCCTGTCGCGGCGCAACTAGGACGGCGGCTTCCACCTTCAACCTGCGCAGGACGTGAGAAAGGCCGGGACGGGTGCCACTACAGGCGCTGTTCGCCGCCGCAGCTTCCGGACATAGCGTTCGCCGAGCACGCCATAATCGTGACTGACGTTTTCAATAACGGCGGGACCGGCTCGGCCGACGTTGATCCGCCTGAGCTGGCCGTCTGTCCATTGATCTTGCAGTCCGGCTGCGACCTGGTCTGGGTCCGTCGCTACAACGAATCCGCGCGGCCGTGAAATTTCTGTCATTGCTTCGCTGGCATCGCGGCGCATCGCTCGTCGTGCGCCATCCGTTCACTCCTCTTGCAAGGCGGCAAACTCCACCGCCTCCAGGGTGTTGGGGTCATCCTCCCCCCGATAAGCGCCGATCCCGTCGGGTCAAGATTGTCATCGGTCCGCTGGCGCGGCGACTACGATCGTGAAGTGCCCGACTCCGAGTTCGTTGAGACAGATGACCGCGGACGCATCACTCTGCCAGGCCGCCCGAATAGCCGGTTCCTGTTGCGCCACAACGCGGATGGCAGCATTATCCTTCAGCCTGCTCAGCCTGTTACTGACGCCCAGTACGAGTACTGGTCCAATCCCGAACTACGAACACTGCTCACTGCTGCAGCGACATCACGCAACGTCCACCGAATGCGCGACCACCGCGACTGATCACTCCGCAGCGACGGGACTCACGAGGACGACGTTAATCCGCTTGAACCGCCCGCTGCCACGGATCCTGCAGCTCGTCCGCGATTCGGTCTCGGTCCGCCGCCCACTCAGGATCCTCGGGTCCGTGGAAAAGGTCGGCCACCTCAGTCGATGATCGCCAGCGCAGGGTCCACCTCATCGTCCCTCACCTGCCCACGCTCCTGTTTTTGCTCGAAGATCCAGTCGCTCTAGTGTGACTCCGGGATCGCCGGATCGAGCGCCGATAACCGCTCGTTCCATCATGTAGATGTGGCCTCAACTAGACGGTCGTCCTCCGTCACACGCAGCAAAGGCTGGTCGAACGCGTGTCTAATCAGTTGCACGGTGTCAATGAGGTCCTGGTACCGCTCCCAGCGAAGAAGGTCGCGGGAGCCGTCGACCCACCCCAGCTTGTCGCCGGCGTAATACACCTCCGCGATGAAGTACTCGGATCCGTCGGCTGACTGCACTACGCGGTAATTCCAGTGACCGACACTTGCGCTATCCGAATCAGTGTACGAAATATTCTGCGCTGCATCGCGTTTACTCCTTGATGCCAGCCCGTCGAGGTAATCCTGAACGGCCTGTGAGCGCGTGTGGCCATCGGGCGATTCCCGTCCTTCGAGCCGCGCAGAGGCCCTGGTGTTTCGGGCGATCATGTCCTTGATCGCGCTATCAGTCACGCGCTTGGTCCGGCGCATCTACTTGGCGCCAACCGCTAGCGCACCGTGTGGACGAGGTGCGGCCCGCGCAATCAGGGTTCCGGGCTTGCTCCCGGGGATGGCCCGAGTTGTCCGCCGTGATGCCCGAAGGTTGTCGTTCGTCGGGCAACCGCAAGGATAAGCAGGTGGCCCGCTTAGCCATCTCGGAGCCGCTGCGGCGCATCTTTGCCCTGGTCTGGCCGCCATACTCACAAGTTTAGTGTACTACTAGTAGGGCTTCATCTGAGCCGGTTCTGTGGCGTCCAAGGCGTCCCTGCAATCACGGCAGTAGTTCCGCCGGCGCAACCTCCAAGGCCTCCGCAATATCGAGGAGCCGCTCGAATAGGAGGCCGCGCCGTCCATGTTCGACGTCGATGAGCACGTTTCGGGTCACGCCAGATCGCAGCGCGAGCGACTCCTGAGTCATTTCCTGCGATAGCCGGACGTCGCGAATTCTCGTGCCCACCTCCAACCGCCAGGCCTCCCACTTGGCAACCCGTTCCGGGTTGTTTTGACTAGGGCGAGTCGGCACCCATCAAGTAGTCAGCGGACGCCCATCATTGTCTGCCCTACTAGTAGTACATTGAGCGTTGCGCCGCACCTCACACACAGTGGTCGACCGAGGTCACAGGATCATGCCGACGGAACTAAGCTTGCTGCCAACCAGGGTGTCTCTGGGTGAGGACGAAGCTCTCGATAGCTTTCTCGAGCGCCTCACCCAAGCCAACGATCTCGACCCTGAGCACATCCTGGCTGCGCTCCGCAGCGGCGAAGGCGCAACCCATACGACACTCGCGTTCTTCATGACGGCGCCCACCAACACCGTGCTCGCGCGAATCGAAAGGCTCAGCGGCATCCCTGCCGAGCGGCTTCGAACCGCGACTCTCATGCGCTTCGACGCAGGAAGGCCTCTGTACCTCGATGCCCTCAATCCGTTAGACAGGCACAGCTATCGCAGGATCGTGGTGCAGGGGTGGTTTCCTCCCTTCGGCACGCAACTCTGTCCTTTATGCGTTGCACAGCAGGGAATCTGGCGAGTTGGTTGGCGATTGCCGATCGTGGCCACGTGCATTCATCACGGCACCTATCTGACCACCGAATGCGGCGGCTGCGGCCAACGGTTTCGCAGCCACCGGTACTGGCCATTGCGCCCAGTGCTCGGACCGGAGCAACCGTGCGGCAATCCTGTCGTCCTGCGGCAGCCGTGTCTTCGCTCGGTACTCACAAACGCCGCTGAGCCGGCGAACGGCCCTGCGCTCGACTGCACGGAAGCCGTCCATCGAGCGATAAATGGGCAGACGGTGATCATGTTCGGCACACCTGCCGACCCTCGTACTTTTCTTGCCGAACTCCGCAACCTTGCAACACTTTTGCTTCATCTGGGAGCGAGGACGTCGGCCCAGACTGCCGTATCGTGGGCGAGCGGTTTGCGTGATGAGGCGCGGGCCCGGTCCAACATGGTTCGTGGAGCTCGTTGGGGCTTCAGTCCCCCGCACAGCGCCAGGGTTCGCGGAGCCGTCCTCGGATGTGCCTACGAAATTCTGATGCAACGGGATCTCGATTCTGGGGGTGCCCGGTTGCGTGAGTGGATTCGCTTTGTCGAAGACGAGAAGAACGGTCCCGCCGTCTGGCTCATTAATCGCACCAAGAGAACGCCGATGATGCAGCAGTTGATCACCGCGGCTACATCCGACCGCCGCGATGTGGGTCGAAGACTCGATCGCGGTAATCACTGTCGGAGGATTCAACCATCTGCGATACCCCAAATGATCGATGTCGGCATCTATCGCCGACTTTTTAACGGCATGCTTGGCGGCTACGAACACACCGGCCGGCTCTATGTGTCGCTATGCATGGTGAGAGCGATTGTCTTAGTGAAGAACTGGGCCGACGCGGCTGTCAGAATTGGGCTGCCGCCCGACCTCGGCTCCCGTACCTCACGCGCCGCGCGTGCGCGGATGCGTGCAACGCCGGAGGATCTTCAACGCTCAATCGATCTGGCGCTGAACGATATTCCCGCGAGCAGAGACTTTCGCACCCTCGAAGCGCAGGTCCGGTTGCTGGCTCGCAATCCCGCCGATTGGTACCCAGCTTGGCGCCTGTCGACCACCCCAGCACGGAGTCCTGACCTGTGGGTCTACGCCGTCACATGGATGTGGTGCGAGGTGGCACAAGGCTGCCTCGACAACAGTCCGGCGTGGACTGTGCCGCCTTGCCATCGCATCAAGGCCGGCTATCGCGCCTTTCGTGACCGACTGCCGGCCGCAGCCCAGGACTCGCTGCGCCGACTCGTCCTTCCGCCCCCAGCGCGTTGAGATCAGACACGCGTGCGCGCTTCCGGCGCCGCCGCCGGGTCTGCGTCGATGACTCAGTGCGGCGGCGCTCCGTCTCCGCTGCAGTATCACGAATTGCACGCTTGCTCAGGGTGATCGCTTTGAGGTGCTCCGCGCTGATCCGGTATGAGCCGTCCGTAATCGCCGCAACGGTCGCTCGACTGACTAGCTTTCGCAGGTCGCCAACGTAGCCCTGCGTGCGAAACCATAGTTCGCCGGCCAGCTTCAGGAAGAGCATTCCCGGCTCACCTGCGGGCAGGTGTGGCAGCACCAACCTTTCTAGGTCACGTACGACGCGTTGCCATTCGGCTTGTTCTTCCTCGGTATCTACGCCGTAGGGTGCGACGGAAAACTCCGTTAATCGACATGCGATCTGTGGGTCGTTCACTAGGTCGCCGTTTGCGAGGTTGGCTCCGACCAGGACGAGGGTCGCGCTCGAGACCTGACCAAGTTTGGTGTTGATGCTCTTGATGTGGTCTAGAACATCGCGCCCACTCTTGGAGTCGGTCTTCAGAAGATGCGCGTCGTCCATGACGACGATCTGGGTGCGGTGCATACGTAGCCCATGCATCGCTCGATGAGTCAGATCACGTGTGAGGCCGGTGCTCGCAAGGTTGAAGCCGTTGAGCAACTCGGTGGTCACATCATTGACTTTGGCGGCCGAACCCAAGTCGATCCAAATCACAGGACATAGGTCGGCCTCTACACCGTCCGATGGATAGTGGACGGGACGCCCCCGACGGTCGTGCAGCGCATCATGGGTCCATTCCACATATCGTCTCTGTGCCCACCGCAGCATGAACGTGCTCTTGCCAACGTAGTTCGGTCCGGTCAACACGACGATCTGTTTGGCGCCCGGACCTTCCAGCATGTTGTCCCGGACGGTCCGGTCAAGAGCATGCTCGATCTCGGTAAACGCCGCTGTCGGAAGGTAGAGCCGGGCGAGCCACGCCTCGAGTTGCTCGATATAAGCATTTCGCGCCTGGTCTGACATGGCGTTCAGTTGCTTGGACGATCGGCTGGGAGGCGCGTGCGGTAGCTCTTTGACGCAGTTGTCGTGCCACTCCTGCGAGTCCATCGCCTACTCGGTCTCCAGCAAGTTGTCCCACGCCCGCCTGATCGACGAAGTCGGCACCGTCCGCGGTGCGATGCTGCGCACGGGATGGGCGCGTTCCTGGGCAGCTTCCGCCTCGGCATGATCGATACGCGACTGTTCGACCCGTTGTGCCGCAGCAGCCGTCTTGCGGCGATCCGCTTTCGATCTTGCCGACGTGAGTTCGCCGAGTTCGTTGATGATCAGTTGGGTTGTCAATCCGCGCTTGAACACATGGTTGCCGCCGCGGCGCCTGATCTTCCGACAGAGCTCGTCGAGGATGACGTCGGTCATCGGTGCGTCAGCTTTACTACGGCCGACCCATTCGATGGGCTCGATCCTGTCGGTGGATTCGTCATGAAACCATATGCGCGACAGATCGTTTGGATCGTAGAAGAACGGTGCGGCCCGGTCCCTTTCGCGAAATCGGCCTACCTCGACGTAGCGCAACGGCTCGAAGACAAGCGGGTTTTCGTATCGGAGGTTGGAGAATTCGACTCCCGCTGGTCCGATGGTGCCCCACTTGATCGGTAGGAACTGGTAGATCAGGTCGTGCCGCTGGGGGACGTCGATACGACCCGTGGCTTCGACCATGACGTCCCATAGGTCGAGTGGACACATCTTGGCGGCCTCGACGCCCGGCTGAATGAGGCCGTCGTGTCCGTGTCTGTGGTAATCAAGCGCAATGAACTTTCGCAGGTGTAGTTGCAGTTCGCGAGCCGTCAACAGCGGCTCATCGGCGACGAGTCGCCCCCGCTCAGACACGTTCCGCCCCTTGTAGCCCGGAATCTGCTGCAAGCCGCGTTGGATCGTCTCATGCCACCGCTCGACCTGCGGGTTGTCGGTGGGGTTTCCCGGGCGGCTGAGCAACAGGTCGATCTGAAGGTCGCGCAGAAGTGCACGGAAGTGCACGCTCGTGAAGATCGCGGCGTTGTCGCAATGAATCGCATCCGGCATCACAGACGGGATGGGGTGCTCGCCCTGCAACGTGTCGAAGTCGACCTCCAAGTCTTGACGCCACACCTTGACCACCGCACTCGAAAGGTCGACCGTTTCAGGCAGGCCGACCCATCTCCAATCGCTGACCGTCGTGCCTGCGACGAGCATCGAGAACGGCCTGCAGACGTCATAGAGGAGTAGTCCCGCTTCGAAGCCATTCGCGCTCATCGGGACCACCCGGAGCGCCAGGACCACGCGTGTGGCGACGTCGATAGCGGTGATGATCTCAACGCTGAGCGGCCTACCGTTGAAGGTGTCGTATACGAGATTGTCGGCTCGCGTGACATCAATCGCTACCACTTGGCCGGGCCGAACGCCTGGGTATTGTGTTGAACCTGAGGCTGTTTGCAGCTTCTTGGTACGCTGCGACCTGGTGGTCTCACCTCTCTGGTGCTTCAAGTTCGAGAGGAACTTCTGCGTCGTGCGCTGCGGCGCGTGGTAGTCGTCAATGCCTGCGTTACGGAGCTTGACCAGCACTCGTCTGTGCATCTCTTGGATCGCCAGATTCGATCTATCACCGTCCAGAGTCGCGAACTCTTCCTCAGCGATCGCGCGGTAGCGCGGATCGATGACTTCCCACGACAGGCTCTTGCGGATGTGCCGCCCATCGATCAATCCGAGCAGTCCCTTCTGCCTCCAGCTTCGCACCCAGTTTCTGATGGTGCTCTCGTTCGTCCCGACCGACGTCAGCTCGCCGTCTCGCAAGCGGCGCTGGACCTTACGGTCATTTCGACCCTCCTGAATGAGAACCGACGCCATTGCTACGGCCCGCTTCGACTCGGATACGCCAAACCCTGGACCGAACGGAGGGTATGGTTCGCCGGGTCGTCTGAGTTCAGGATGACCATCGCGGTATCCAGTCACGATCTCGAGAACAATTTCGAGTTTGTTGAGCGCGCGTTCGCGGGCTTTGTCGTCGAGGCTGTCCCAGAGCGGTCGGAGAGTCCGAGCGACGGCAACCGGCCGGCCATCGACGATATTCTGCACGAGCGGAAGATCGTTCCAGTCCCTATGCCGAATGTTGTTGAGACAGTCGCGAAGGTCGACACCCGTAGGGTCGAAACGAACGACGAGCTCCGCACCCGTCTCCGTGAGCACCCGCGCTCCCTCGTAGAGAAATGTCCGGCCGGCGTTCATCGCAATACTTCGACAGATAGGCGCACAAACGTGTCCAGCCCCCACTGGCACGTCGTGTCGATACTCAAAGCCCCCTTCCAAACCATATGCCAAACAGACGATTTCAGTTCACCGCAGCCGTCGTCCGCGTCAAACAACGCTCCGAGGGTTGCTTCGTGACCGGAGACGAGGTCAACAATCTGGCGTTCATGAAATTGCAACCATGATGGCTCTCTTCTAAACCCGTTCAGCCACATGAGATTCAGCCGCTCAGCTTGAGCCATTTCGCCGAACACCTCATAGCGCCATCCCACAGCAGCGCACGCGTGCTCTGTGATGCGGCTCTGGGCCCTGAACTCGTCGTCCTGCTTTTCGGGTGCGCGTACGTCCCAGATAGTCACGCGCCCCTCGACATCAACGGTTAGAAGGTCGGGAGTGTGACGTCCAGGCAAACCTCTCCACGCGAGCCGGAATGGCTGCGAGACCATCCAGGCGACACGCGGGTCTCTGTCGAGTCTCCGGAAGAGGTCGTGCTCCAGTCCGGATTCGAGATGCACGCTCGCACCGTTAGTCATGGAGTGAGCCGTCACGGGTATATGGCGGCTGAAGGTGGACGAGACAATCCTTCGCATTGGTTCGAGACTGTGCACCGGCGGCGAGCTACTCCGCTGCCACATCCACACGATTTCGGTGCCCTGCAGCCTGAACGTCCACGTAAGCCCTGGCGCGCGCAATGCCAAGGCGTCAAGGAGATCGTCTACATCGTCACTCGAAGGCATGGTTCGGACCTTTTCGTCGGTTCCCGCGCGCCAAGAAGGACAAGCCCCGCGCGAGACCAGCGCGGACTATCTTACGTGGTCAAGGCGACGGTGAATAGCACAAGTTGATTCTGCGAGGGTGTTGAAATACGCTCTAGCCCAACCGATCTAGTTTACGGGTAGCTATGTTAGGTCCGCGACACCAATTATTTTGAGCGGCGGATGCCACTCTACAGGCTCGTCGATCCCGAGGCGACGTAGATGCACCAGCGCCTGGTCTGGTTGCTGGGGCGCCGTCCGCGGCAGCGTTTCGTCGGCGGATTCGCCCCTGATCCTGAGCCAGTCCTGCCACTCGAGCCGAGCCGAGTAGACCAACTTCCTCCGACGCGCGTAGTCGATTTCTGAACCCTGAGTTACGAGATAGTCGCTCAGACTGATTAGCGTTCTGCATATAGAGTTCCAGCGCGGCAACGAATAGAGGAGCTCGAGTTGTTCATTCACGGTGCGGTGGGACGGGCGCGCAGACAACAGTTTCTCTGCACCACCGATCGTGATATTGCTGCCGACGATGAGCGTGGCGATCGATAGCGCGCGCCTCATATCCGCATCTACTGACGTATCCGCGAGCAGCTTCTCGCACCAGGTTGGCCACATCAATGCGGGTAGTGTCGCCGCGAAGCTCCAGTCATCGAGATAACTGCGCCGTGGGGCTTCGGGCGCTGGAGTTGCCGCGCGGTAGCGGAGTTCGCCCTGCGCTCCAAGCTGTTGCCTACTCGCCTTAATCGTGATCGCCGCAGCTAGCGCATCGTCGGTGCGACACCAGAGCAACTCGGTCTGGCGGGCTTTGGCGTCTTGGCTGTCTACCAGCCACCGAAGCCGGCTCGCTGATTCCTCAATGGTTTCGGCGCCTAAGACCTTGACAGCAACGGTTATCCCCACGGCGGCCTCAACGGTCCGCATCGATGGGTAGGAATTCACCGCACTTCGTCCACGGCTCGGATTCGGTTCCGCGGAAAGTTCATCGAATGTGAATCCGCCTCCCAGTCTTGCTGCGGTTGCCAAGCCGTGGCGTGCCGCGAAGTTGATCGTTCGATTGGCCAGACTCCGGACCGCTTCCAGTGACTCACGACGCGATCGCGCCTGACGCGCAAGCACTCCGCCGCTCGGGCGGGCTCCGCTGAGAATCTTACCGATGAAGCGTTGCGCAACAACGACGTCGTGCTCGCTCCCAACCGCAGGGGTGGGCACCGACGTGAGATCGCAGCCGCACCGACATTGGGTCGGCATCGGAATGCTTGTGTAGTTCTGCCGACGCCGCTGATCCTCTCCACAACTCGGACATTGAGCAGCCAGCAACCGGCCGTGGGTTGTGCATGCGAATGACCAGCCCAACCGCCACACGAGCCGCCATCTGCCGCTCGACTCGTGTAGGCACTCGGGACAGAACCTCGACCCCGGTAACACGCCGAACGGGAATGTGCGGTCGGGTTCGTGTGAATCGGTGAGGACGGGCAGACCTTTGACGGCGTAGTCGTCGAGTGTCATCGTTGCGATGTCTTCGGCCGGGGTGCCCGTTAACACTTGAAGAGAGTCCAACTGGTACTGCGGCAGCCACCAAATCCATTGCGGCTTCGCGGCTATCGGTAGATGCAATTGGCGAGATACATCGCCGAGCGTAACTCCCATTACAGCCGCCGTCGCATCCAACCATGAATCGATGCACTCCCCTGACGCAGGCTTGACCCGCACAGGCAAGAGAGCGGCGGTCACCATTAGCCGGATCCCCATCTTGTGGCTCGATCCGGAAGGAGCCAGTCTGCTCGTAGCCGACTGCGCATACTTCAGGAAGCCACGTGCGGAGCGACGTGTCCGCCCTACTAGTGGTGCTGCGATCGCGCCGGTCTCAGCTAGGAACTATGGCGTCGCCGACTCGAGTGCGGCGAGGGCATTATCGCTATACGTTGACCCCGGTACGTTTACATCCACGAGCTGGGTGAGTTCGGACTGATCGAAGTAACCGACCCGGTCTCGAACCGCAAACGCAGCCGCATCCACGCGGGACAGAAGGGCGAGAAACCCCCTGAGCCCTATGAGATTTCGGTGCCGATGTTCAATGGTATGCCGTCCACCGACGCCCGATTCGATCTCTCGAAGTTCAACATGCCGGCCACCGACCGCGTGGTGTTCAACCTCACCTTTCAAGCGCCACGGTTCAGATAGCACAACGGGGGAGGGTGAAAATCGGCCCCGGCGCGCCATGAGTAGCACGATCCAATGCCGCGCAATTGCTCGATATGGTGTTGGCAGCATATGGCTCTAAAGCCATACTTGTGGACATGGACGTCGACGGACCCTCGAGTTCTTCGACTGGCTGGACCGCACCGAAGACAAGGCCCGAAACGGGGACGAACCCCCAGACGGCTACTGGCCCGCGCAGTTGACGCGCTCAAACAACTGCGAACGCTCGAACAGGCACCGACCGAAGACACACCCGACCTAAGAGGAGTATGACAATCGAAGATTCGCCGGGCGCACAGCCCACCCCTTCGATCGCGAAATCGCCTTCCGCTTGATCTGCTTCTGGTTTCTACCGCACAGCACCACCGTCGTAGTTGCGCTCTTCGCCGCCGACAAAGCCCGCATGGGCGACGTCTTCTACAACAGCGTCGGAAGCCGGGCCGACGCCGCAATATCCATATGGCTTCACGAAACCAAGGAGGACCACGATGAGTGATGAAGGCAAGACGTTCCGTCGGATGAACAACAGGATCGACGAGCTGGTCGCAGATCCCCTCATCGCGGACGACGTGCGCAGCTACGCGGCTGAACGCGAAAACGTAAACCGGGTCTACGCCGAAGGTCTGGCCGACATCCGCCGCGCAGGAAACCTTACGCAACAACAGATCGCGAAGGCCTTGAGCACCGACCAAGGCACCGTGTCACGCATCGAGCGACGCCACGACCTTCTCCTATCGACGCTGCGCGACTATCTCAAAGCCGCAGGCATCGAGCATTCACGAATCGTCGTAGAACGCGACGGAGTCGAAATCAGCATCGACCTCGACACTTTCGCCCAGTAGTAAGAGACCACGACCTGCTTCAACTTGGCCAGCCTAGAGGTCGTCGACGATCAACGAGCGCGACATCAGCCACAAGGTGTCGGGATTGCCGTCGACGAGGTGCGCTCCTCGTCCGTGTTGGCGGCCTGGGCGGCCTCTCGTATGGCCAAACGCCGCAAAGCCGCTCGTTCGTTCATGTCGGCCCTCGCAGTCGGACCCCGAAGCACGCGTCCATCTTCGAGAACGATCCAGCCTGAAACCACCAACCACGGCAGGCTCTTGAGCACATCCGCCTCGCCGCGAAAGATTCGCTGCACTCGAGCATTTCGGAGGAAATCCGCAAACTCTTTGATGGTCGGGTTGTGTTTGTGCTTGTACCTAAGCCTTGCGACCGCGCCAGCAACACGACGGCCCATGTCACGCGGCTGTCTAACTCGCAGCTTTTGTCCGGGTGATGCCAGGTAGGTTGGCCCGACGCGTAGCGACCGCGGCTCGTCGGAGTAGGCCAGCCAACCGCGGCCGGCAGCTCGCGCCATTAGAGCCTCCATTCGCGGATGAAAGCTTGTAAGCCCCTCTTGGTCAAGGAAATTCAAGACGTCCGGTGAGTTGAACACCTCCTTCCAGGAGGGAGCGGTAGCTCCGGCGCACCACCGAAGGTAGACCAGATCACCAACAACTCGACCGAATCGATCGACATACTCGAGGCTTGGCGCAGGCGAGCAATCCCGCAGTGTCTCAACCATTTCGACCTCGCAATCGGGTCTCGATGTGCCCTACTAGTAGTACTAGAGGATACCGTATAGCTGTCGGAATCGGCAGCATTAACGCGCTTCGGTAGATCGAAAGTTAGTGGCGTACAGGCAGAACCGCTTAGACAGCCCACCGTTTGGCTCGCCACTCCCGGACTATCGTGGTGGCCTCCGATCGACCGACTTTTCTGTCACGGAAGCGCTCATAGATGGTCGAAAGATGCGGATCGATACGTCCGCCGTGTCCGATGCAGAGGGCCGCCTCGTCCGGACGGATACCACAACCTGCTAGTTCGACAGCAATGTCTGGACGCTGACCATCGCTGAGCCGGATCCATTTGATTACTAAAGATTCATCGTCTCCAAGACCGTTTAGTTGTGCTTCAGCCCACCGCTTGCTGAGTCCTGCGGCCTTTTTCAGTTCCCGTACGAAGTATCCACTCGCCGGTGCGGCGAGATGTTCTGGCCGCTGCGGAACGACAACATCGTCGAGTAGCGCCTGCAGGATCGGTGGATGCCATCGCGCAACCTTGTTCTGGCCCTTAACCTTCGACCGAGCTCGAGCCTTCGCAAGTTCACTCTCGAAACCTGTGTCGTCTTCGCCTGTCGGAAGCTCCGCCGAGTGGCCATACATCCCCGGACTGAGCGTCGCGTCTGGGTTTGGCCCAGTGCTGACGGTCCCAAACTCGCGCAGAAGGGCGCGGACGACCGGCGCCTCTAACTGGCTAGCCGCCGACTTCACGAACTCGCCGCGCCGATTCAACTCGGCGAGCAGCTGCCGAGGCGTCCAACCCAACTCACGGGCCAGTTCGCGCACTCGGACCTTCTGCCGTGGCGGAGGGTTTAGTTTCACCGGCTAACCAACTTGTTAAACAATTAGGGATCGTTTGTTAATTTCCGTTGCATCTCGGCTCGAGGCTACGCGTGCGCCATGTTCGTGAACCGCGACAAATGCAGCTGATGTGCGACGGTGATGGTCTTCGTCGGACCGTTACGGTGTTTGGCCACAATAAGATCCGCCTCGCCGCCGCGCGGGTCGTCGCGCTCGAAGGCGTCCGGCCGGTGCAGCAGGATCACCATGTCGGCGTCCTGCTCGATGGCGCCCGACTCACGCAGGTCCGACAGCATCGGCTTCTTGTCCGTGCGCTGTTCCGGTCCACGGTTCAGCTGGCTCATCGCGATCACCGGAACCTCGAGCTCCTTGGCCAACAGCTTCATGTTTCGCGAGAACTCCGAGACTTCCTGCTGACGCGACTCGACCTTCTTGCCCGACGTCATCAGCTGCAGGTAGTCGATGACGATCAGCCGCAGCCCCGCCTTCTGATGCAGCCGCCGCGCCTTCGCGCGGATCTCCATCATCGTCAGGTTCGGCGAATCGTCGATGTAGAGCGGCGCCTCGCTGATCTCACTCATCCGGCGCGCCAACCGCGTCCAGTCGTCATCGCTCATGCGCCCCGATCGCATGTCGGCGAGTTTGATCTTCGCCTCCGCCGAGAGCATGCGCATCACGATCTCGGACTTGCTCATTTCCAGCGAGAAGATCACGCTCGGCAGCTGGTGCTTGATCGAGCACGACCGCATGAAATCCAGTCCGAGCGTGGAGTTGTGCGTCGGCACCATCGACCGGCTAGCCAGATACATGTGGCTCTCGTTGTCGACCTCGACACACCGCACCGGCACACTGTCCACCGGCCGCACATCGACGATGAATCGGGACGTGTTCGCCGCGCCACGACGCTCCTTGTGCAGCAACGCCTTCCGACTGACCCAGAACACGTCGTCCTCGACCGAGAACGTCAAGCTGAGCCGCCCCGCCGTCTCGCAGTGGTACCCGAGGCTCACGATCAGTTCAACTACGTCCGCCGCCAGGCACTCGGTCGCAGCGCTGAACTCCACAGCGCCATCGACCGCGATCTGACCAGCGGTGTCGAGCAAGCCCGCCAGCAGCGCCCGGCGCTGTGTTTCAGACGCGCGCAGATACTCCGCCGGGATGCGCTCGCCCACCAGCGGTCCACCGGGCGCCGCACCTTCGCCCTCGACCCGCATGAGTATCTCCGGGTCGGTCGTTGTGCCATCGCCCAAGAGCGCTCCGAGCGTGTAGGGCGGGACGGGTAGCTTGCATTGGGGCGACTGCAGCGGCGCGGCATCAATCACCGAGTGGTTCGCACCCAGCGTCGCCGCGATCTCCTCCGTCGTGCAGATCGTGCCGCGCGACGCCCGCGTATCGGTCAGCCACTGATGCTCCGCATCCGCGACGATGACGGTGCCATCGGAGAACTCGACCTCGTAGCACGGCCGACCCACCATCACGTCCGTCGCCGCCACCACCCGCGTCGGGCGTCCGTCGTCACCGATCAACCGGTCACCCACGGCGACCTCGCCCATGGTGGTCCAGCCGTCCGGCGTCGGCAGCGGCGTGTCGAGCGCCAGCGCCTTCCCCATACCGGGCCGCGCCGCGATCACGATCATCTGCCCGGAGTGCAAGCCGTTGGTCAGCTCGTCGAGTTCGGTGAACCCCGTCGGCACACCGCGCGAGATACCGCCCTGCGAGGCGATCGCGTCGATCTCGTCCATCGTGGGCTGCAGCAGGCTCTCCAGCACCGCGAAATCCTCGGACGACCGCCGGTCCACGACGTCGTAGATCTCCGCCTGCGCGCGATCCACCACCTCCGCGACATCGGCGCCCTCAGCACCCGCGTACCCGTACTGCACCACCCGCGTGCCCGCCTCCACGAGCCGGCGCAGCAGCGCCTTCTCGGACACGATGCCGGCGTAGAAGCCCGCGTTCGCCGCCGTCGGCACCGTGGAGATCAGCGTGTGCAGATACGGCGCCCCACCGATGCGCCGCAGCAGTCCGCGCCGGTCCAGCTCGGCGGCCACCGTCACCGCGTCGGCGGGCTCCCCGCGCCCGTACAGATCCAGTACGGCGTCGTAGATGTTCTGGTGCACCGGCCGGTAGAAGTCGCCCGGCCGCAGCCGCTCCAGCACATCGGCGATGGCGTCCTTGCTCAGCAGCATGCCGCCCAGCACGGCCTGCTCGGCGGCGATGTCATGAGGTGGCTGCCGACCGAACTCCTCACTCGGAGGGGGCTCATCCATGTCCGGATGACCACGGTCGTCCACGACAGCCACAAGACCCCCTATGTCGATCGAACGCCAGTTCGTTTCTGCTCGTTGCGACTGTACGAAACAGCACCGACAACTCCGCGCGACGGCCAACGTTAGACGTTGCTGAGGCGGCCCGGTGGGAGGGCTGTTGATGAACCTGTGGAGCGAGTGTGCATAGCTCAGGACAGGCGTGTTGAGCGCTTGGGGAAAACCTGTGGATGAGTGTTCGTTATCTGGATATTCGCGCAGATAAGCGCACCGCTCAGCCGGTAAATCGTTGTGGATAAAAACTTCTCCGGCGTGTCGTGCCGGGTTGACGAGTCGGGCGTGTTGAGTATCGCGCGGACGCCGCGCAGGTTAACACCCGATAACTCGAGCTACGCGAACTTCAGGTGATTGAGTTCGCCAGAAGAGACAGCAACGCCCGGGTGGGGATCAAGATCAATCCCCACCCGGGCGAATTAACGCTTGCGTCAGCTCTCAGCGACGACGTTCAGCGACACCGAGGCTTCGACACCCGGGTGCAGCCGCACCGCGACCGAGTGCTGACCGAGGCTCTTGATGTGCGCCTTCGGCAGTGCGACGGTCCGCTTGTCGAGGTTCGGGCCACCGGCCTTCTTGATCGCGGCAACGACGTCGGTGGACGTCACCGAGCCGAACAGCTTGCCGGTCTCGGCGGACGCGTTGACGGCGAGCTCGACGGAGTCGAGCGCCTCGAGCGCCTGCTTGATCTCGTTGGCGTGCTCCAGACCCTTGACGGTCTTGAGGTCACGGGCCCGACGGATGTCGTCGGCCTGGCGCTGCGCACCACGCGTGGCGACGATCGCCAGCCCGCGCGGCAGCAGGTAGTTGCGGCCGTAGCCGTCCTTGACTTCCACGGCGTCACCGGGCACACCCAGGTGCTCCACCTCGGCGGTCAGAATCAGTTTCATCTCGTTGATCTCTCGTTTCCGGTGGTGGACTACCGCGTGGACGAACCGAACGGCAGCAGAGCCACCTCGCGGGCGTTCTTCACCGCAACGGCGATGTCACGCTGGTGCTGGACGCAGTTGCCGGTCACCCGGCGGGCACGGATCTTGCCGCGCTCGCTGATGTAGGTACGCAGCAGTGCGGTGTCCTTGTAATCGATGTTCTGGCCCTTCTTGGAGCAGAACACGCACTTGCGGGTCTTGACCGGCTTCTCCGGTGCCGGCCGCCGCTTGTTGGACTTGGCCATTTCGCTATCTCTTTCTCAATGTTTCTCGGGGAGTGCTTTCGCAAGCCACTCAGAAGGGGGGCTCGTCGTCGGCGCCGCTGAAGGACCCCGACGCCGGGGCGCTGCCCCACGGGTCCTCGGCCGCAGCCGCCTGCCCACCACCGCCACCGCGGGATCCCCCGCCGCCGCCACCGCCGAAGCCGCCGCCACCGCCGCCTCCGCGGCTGGCCTTGTTGACCTTGGCCGTGGCGTACCGCAGCGAGGGGCCGATCTCGTCGACCTCGACCTCCATGACGGTGCGCTTCTCACCCTCGCGGGTCTCGAACGAACGCTGCTTGAGCCGCCCGGTCACGATCACCCGCGACCCGCGGGTCAGGCTCTCGGCGACGTTCTCGGCCGCCTCGCGCCAGATGTTGCAGCGCAAGAACAGCGCTTCGCCGTCCTTCCACTCACCGCTCTGGCGGTCGTAGATGCGCGGCGTCGATGCCACGGTGAAGTTGGCGACGGCCGCACCGGACGGCGTGAACCGCAATTCCGGATCGGCGGTCAGGTTTCCGACGACGGTGATGGTGGTGTCACCAGCCACTGGGTCCTCCTGAAATGGACGGCATATTGGGCGCGAGCCTACGCAAGGCCTATGACGCCCGTAGCCGTTCGGTGATCAGTGCTTGTCGGTCCGCATGACCTTGGTGCGCAGCACCGACTCGTTCAGGCTGAGCTGACGGTCGAGCTCGGTCACCGTGGCGGGCTCGGCCTTGACGTCGATCACCGCGTAGATGCCCTCGGCATGCTTGGCGATCTCGTAGGCGAGCCGGCGGCGGCCCCAGATGTCCACCTTGTCAACGCTTCCGCCGTCCTTGCGGATGACGTTCAGGAACGTCTCCAGCGAGGGAGCAACCGTGCGCTCGTCAAGTGTGGGGTCGAGAATGACCATGATTTCGTATGGACGCATTAGAACCTCATCACCTCCTATGGTCGTAGTGCGGCCACGGCGAATTCCGTGGCAGGAGGGTCGCCTGCGTCGGCAACCTGCCCAGGCTACAGCAGACTGCTCTGAGCAGCGAAATCAGTCGTCAACGCGGTGCACCGGCGGCCTCGTGCTCCGCCGCCGGCGACGGCGCCTCAACGCGGACGCGCCGGTGGGCGGGCAACAGCCAGTCGGGCAGCCACCGCGGCGGATCGTCGGGCGCACCGTCGAACACTCCGCCGGCCGGGTCGTCCACCCGCCCGCCCCAGCGCACCAGATCCTGCGCCGGCCGGTAGATCTGCCGAATCACCAACGCGCACAACGTGATCACGGCGATATCGCGTAGCAACACCGTCGCGGTGAACCACTGTTCGGGCAGGCCACGGTTGGCCTCGCCGTAGAGGTAGAGCATGCGCGGCACCCACACCAGCGCATCGACGGTCATCCACGCCAACAGGATCCGGCGGTGCGGCAGCGCGAGCACCGCCAGCGGCACCAGCCAGAGCGAGAACTGCGGACTCCACACCTTGTTCGTCAGCAGGAACGCCGCGACCACCAGGAACGCCAGCTGCGCCACCCGCGGGCGCTGCGGAGCCGTCAACGCGACGACCCCGATCGCGATGCAGCACGACGCGAACAACAGCGCGGTCACCGCGTTGAGCACCGTCGGCGGCTGCCAGAACCCCAACCCGGTGTCGAAGCCGCCCCACCCGGTGAACGACTTCACGACGTTGTAGAGCGAGTCCATGTCGTCGCCGCGGCGGGTGTTGAGCCGGAAGAACTCCGACCACCCGCGCGGGAACAACACCATGATCGGCAGGTTCACCAGCAGCCAGGTGACCGCCGCGGTCGCCGCAGTCTTCCCGACCTCGCGCAGCCGGCCCGTCCGCACCGCGAGCGCCACCAACGGCACCAACAGCAGCAGCGGATACAGCTTGGCCGCCACCCCGAGGCCAATCAGCGCGCCGGCCAGCACCGGTTTTCGGCGCGCCCAGGCCAGCAGTGCGCCGACCGCGAAAGCCGTTGCCAGCGCGTCGAAGTTGGTGAACACCTGGAAGATCAGCAGCGGTGAGCCCGCGACCAACGCCGCATCCCACACCCGCCGTCCCGAGAGCAGCGCCGTCGCCCACACCGTCGCCAGCCAGGCCAGCGCCAGACCGAACGCGGCCACGTTGAAGAACATCACCACCTCGGCCACGACGGGTACCGACACCGCCCGCGTCACCGCGGAATACGTCTTGGCCAACGCCATCGACACGTACTGGTACAGCCCGGTCAGCACCGGATACTCCATGTACCGCACCGCGACTTCACCGTCGTAGGTGATGCGCGGCGTACCGGTGCCGTCCTTCTCGATCCAGCTCGACTTGTACGGGAACTTGCCCTGGTTCAACAGTTCCGCCGTGTAGAGCGGGACGGTGTCGGAGTAGCAGAGTTCGTAGTACGCGCGGTTGTTCTCCCAGTTGGCGACCCGCTGGTCGGCCGAACCGGTGCCGGTGGTCTGCAGACACGCGGCCTTCGTCGAATAGCCGAGCGCCAGGAACACCACGGCGATGAGGAACATCACCCGCAGCGGCGTCATGAACCGCTGCCTGCCGATCAGCGCATGCCGGCCCACCGGGCCGCCGACGGTCTCCGACAGCGCGGCGCCGATGGTGTCGGTGCGGCTGGGCAGGTCGCGGTCGTCGGCGCTGCGCGGATCACGGGCAAGCGGCGCAGGCGAGACCCACTCGGCCCGTGCGCGCTCGTCGTCCACCGTCACGGGGGCGGCAGCGGACCAGGCGGTACCGGGGCACCCGGGACGACCGGCTGCGGCTGGACGGGCGGCGGGACGCGGGGGGGGGGGACCCCGGGGG
>NZ_LQIT01000061.1 GCF_001499965.1 Mycobacterium sp. GA-2829 | reverse complement strand
CACCGCGACCGACACCGCCGCGCCGAACCAGCTGACGGCGGCGAACAGCCGGTCGGAGTAGCGGAGGTGGAAGAGGCTCGGCGCGGCGCGGAACGGGACCCGCGCGACGTACGCGGGGACCGGCAGCATGCCGCGCTCACCGATCAGCGGCCGGAACTGACGCGCCGCGGCGACGAAGGCGACCAGGTAGATCGTCGCGACACCGCGCTGCAGGACCTCGCGGGCCAGCCAGTACTCGGGTGCTACGAACCACTGCGTGCCCACTGCGGATACTCCTGCGTCGACGACCCGTTCGCACCCGGTGTACCCACGGTTCGGGCGCACAGTCGGCGCGGGACAAATGGATTCGCCCGGTGTCGGTGCCCGCGGCTACCGTCGAGGCATGACACCGGCCATCGAGGCGATCGACCTGGTTAAGCGGTTCGGCGACCAGACCGCCGTCGACGGCGTGAGTTTCGCCGTCCCCGCGGGGACGGTGCTGGGTCTGCTGGGGCCCAACGGCGCCGGCAAGACCACCACCGTGCGGATGATGACGACGCTCACCGCGCCCACCAGCGGAACCGCGCGCGTGGCGGGCTTCGACGTCCGCCGCCAGCCCGACGAGGTGCGGCGCAACATGGGGCTGACCGGTCAGGTCGCGACCGTGGACGAACTGCTCACCGGCCGCGAGAACATCCGGATGATCGGCGGGCTCTACGGCATCCGGCGCAAGGAACTCGCCCGCGTCGGGGACGAACTGCTCGAGCGGTTCTCGATCGGGTACGCCGCCGACCGTGTGGTGAAGTCGTACTCCGGCGGGATGCGCCGCCGGCTCGACCTGGCGGTCAGCCTGCTCGCCGCACCGCCGGTGCTGTTCCTCGACGAGCCGACCACCGGGCTGGACCCGCGCAGCCGCAGCGAGTTGTGGGAGGTGCTGCGCGGCCTGGTCGAGGGCGGCACCACACTGCTGCTCACCACGCAGTACCTGGAGGAGGCCGATCAGCTCGCCGACGACATCGTCGTGATCGACAAGGGTCGAATCATCGCCTCGGGCTCCCCGCTGGAGCTCAAGCGGCAGGCGGGTAACGCCAGCCTGGTGGTGACGGTGGCCGACGGCGCCGACCTCGCCGCGGCGCAGGCGCTGTTGGCCAAGACGGGCGCTGAAGTGTTCGTCGACCGGGGCGCCCGTCAGCTCACCGCCGCCGCCGACGGGCTGGCCGACATGGTCCGCGTCGCGGGCTGGCTGCGCGACAGCGACATCGAGGTCGACGACATCGGGCTGTCCCGGCCCAGCCTCGACGACGTGTTCCTCTCGCTGACCGGCCACCGCACCGAAGACGAGGAGGTCGACGCATGACCGCCGTCGAATCCCGGGTCAACGATCAGGCCCGCAGACCGCTGACCCACCGCACCAATCTCGCGCAGCAGTCGTGGATCATGGTCAAACGCAACATGATCCACACCAAGCGCATGCCGGAGATGCTCAGCGACGTCACCGCGCAGCCGATCATGTTCGTGTTGCTGTTCGCATTCGTGTTCGGTGCGTCGATCACCAACACCGGCGGTGCGTCCTACCGGGAGTTCCTGCTGCCGGGCATCCAGGCGCAGACCATCGTGTTCTCCGCGTTCGTGGTGGCCTCCGGGATCACCGCCGACGTCGAGAAGGGCATCATCGACCGGTTCCGCTCGCTGCCGATCTCCCGGTCGTCGGTGCTGATCGGCCGGAGCATCGCCAGCGTCATCCACTCGTCGCTGGGCGTGGTGGTGATGGCGCTGACGGGTCTGGCGATCGGGTGGCGCATCCGCGGCAGCGTGGGGGAGGCGGTCGCGGCGTTCGCGCTGCTGCTGCTGTTCGGGTTCGGGATGATCTGGTTCGGCATCTTGATCGGTTCGCTGATGCGCACGGTCGAGGCGGTCAACGGCGTCATGTTCACCGCGCTGTTCCCGGTGACGTTCCTGGCCAACACGTTCGTGCCCACCGAACCGATGCCGCACTGGTTGCGGGTGATCGCCGAGTGGAATCCGGTGTCGTCGCTGGCGCAGGCGATGCGCGAGCTGTGGGGTAACGGCGGGCCCGCGGCCCCGGACGCCCAGCTGCCGCTGCACCATCCGGTGCTGTCGACGATCCTGTGGTCGCTGGCGCTGACGGCGGTGTTCGCACCGTTCGCGCTGCGGGCCTACGCGCGGCGCACGGGCGGTTGACGGTTCCCGTCGGCAGCTGAGTATTGCACGCTATACTCAGCGCATGAGCAAGCTGCCGCCACGTCTGGCCGAGCATCCGACCGTGCGGGCCGTGCGGTCACGGCAGGCGACGAGACCCGGCCGCGTCGACGCCGAATGGCTGCGCCGCCTCTGCCTCGAGGCCGGCGCCGACGACGTGGCCTTCGCCTCGGTCGACAACCCCGATCTCGCCTCCGAACGCGAGCACGTCGACGCGGCGCTGCCGGGGGCCCGGAGTTTCATCTCGCTGGTCGTGCGGATGAACCGGGACAACGTGCGCTCGACCGCGCGCAGCGTGGCGAACCAGGAGTTTCACCGCAGCGGCGAGATCATCAACGAGGCCGCCCACCGCATCACCCGCGCACTGCAGGATGCCGGTCACCGCGCGCTCAACCCGTCGGCGACGTTCCCGATGGAGATGGACCGCTACCCGGGCCGCATCTGGGTGGTGGCGCACAAACCCGTCGCGGTGGCCGCGGGCCTGGGCGTGATGGGCATCCACCGTAACGTCATCCACCCCCGGTTCGGCAACTTCATCCTGCTGGCCACCGTGCTGGTGGACGCCGAGATCAGCGAATACGGTGCACCGCTGGACTATTCGCCGTGCCTGGAGTGCAAGTTGTGCGTCGCGGCATGCCCGGTCGGGGCGATCGGCAAGAACGGCGAGTTCGACTTCGTGGCCTGCTCGGTGCACAACTACCGCGAGTTCATGGGCGGGTTCACCGACTGGGCGCAGACCGTCGCCGACAGCGTCGACGCCGACGACTTCCGCAACCGGGTCAGCGATTCGGAGAACGCGTCGATGTGGCAGAGCCTGTCGTTCAAGGCCAACTACAAAGCCGCGTACTGCCTCGCGGTGTGCCCGGCAGGTGAGGACGTCATCGAGCCGTATCTCGACGACCGCAAGGCGTTCATGGACCTGGTGCTCAAACCGTTGCAGGACAAGAAAGAGACGCTCTACGTGCTGCCGAACTCCGCGGCCAAGGCCTATGCCGAGCGGCGCTATCCCCACAAACCGGTGAAAGTCGTCGACAGCGGGATCCGCGGTCGTCAGCCGTCCCAGACGACGTGACCGTCGTCGCGCACCCGGGCGCCCGCCGCGACGGGGTGGGCTGTCAGCCTGCCGTCGTGCATGAGATGGCGGACCTCGGCGTGCAAGCGCAGCACCGCGACGTCGGCGACCAGCCTTCGGTGACACCGCCACCAGACACTCTCACTGCACATGACAAGTGTTGTGGCGGAGACGCTTTCGTCGAGCACCTCACGCAACGCGGTGTCGAATTCGGGGGTCCTGGTGTGCGCGGCGTAGGCGGCGAACTGCTCGACCTGCCACCACGGGTCCTCACGCGGGGCGTCGGCCGCCAGCCGTCGCCGCCCGCCGAGGCGGTCGTCCCACCGGTAGGCGATGCCCGCCTCGGGCAGCCAGGACGCCATCGCATCGCGCGACATGTCCGGATTGGCGCGGCTGCCGGGGAAGCGGCGGATGTCGACCAGAGACCGCACTCCGGCACCGCGCAGGAGGTCGGTCATCTCCGCGCCGGTGAGGCGGCCGTGGCCCGCGGTCAGCAGCGCCATGTCACCACCCTCCGCCGAGCAGTCACAGATTCGCGTGAATACCCACGGAATAACGCGAATCTGTGACTGTTCGCGGCACCCCCGGGGGTCACGCCCAGGCGTGCACCAGATTCTGCGCCGGCTCCAACCCCTGGGCGATCAGCAGTTCGGTCGCGTCGGCGGCCTGTTCGCAGATCGTCGGCACCTCGGGGCGTTCGACGGAGCTGAAGGTCTCGAGGACGTACGTCGCGGCGTCCTTGCGGCCGGGCGGGCGGCCGACCCCGACCCGAACCCGTTGAAAGTCCTTGGTGCCCAACGCCGCGGCCACCGATTTGAGGCCGTTGTGTCCTGCGACGCCGCCGCCGAACTTCAACCGGATGCGGCCGAAGTCGATGTCGAGCTCGTCGTGGATGACGATGACGTCCGCGGGCGCCACGGAGAAGAACTTCGCGAGCGGGCCGACGTTGCGGCCCGATTCGTTCATGTACGTGCGGGGTTTGGCGACCACGACGGATCTGCCCGCCAGGCGGCCGGTCGTGACCTCGGCGCCCGATTTCCGGTGCACCTTGAATCCCGATCCGATCCGCCCGGCGAGCAGATCCACAACCATGAAGCCGACGTTGTGGCGGGTCTTGGCGTAGTTCGGCCCGGGATTGCCCAGGCCGACCACCAGCAACGGCTCGGCCATGTCGGATTACTCTGCCGATTCCTCGGCGCCCTCGGCCTCACCCGAAGCCTCGGCGGCCTCGGCGGCCTGCTCCTCGACCGACGCACCGCCGCCCTCGGACTCGAGCTCCTCGGCGCTCGGGGCGCTGACGATGTTGACCACCAGGGTCTCCGGATCGGAGACCAGGCTGACGCCCTCGGGCAGCTCGATCTGGGCCGCGGTGATCTGGGTGCCTTCCTCGGCGCCCTCGACCGACACGGTCAGCTGCTCGGGGATCGACTGCACGTCGGCCTCGATCTCGATGGCGTTGGCGTCCTGGGTGACCAGCGCGCCCGGGGTGGCGTCACCCTCGACGACGACGGTGACCTCGACGGTGACCTTTTCGCCGCGGCGCACGACCAGCAGGTCGGCGTGCTGGATGTTGCGGCGGATCGGGTGGATCTCGAGCGACTTGGTCAGCGCGAGCTGCTCGTTGCCGTCGATGTCGAGGGTCAGCACGGCGTTGGTGCCGGCGTGGCGCAGCACGGCGGCGAAGTCGCGGGCGTTGATCTCGAGGTGCTGCGGGTCGGTGCCGTGGCCGTAGAGGACGGCGGGGACCCTGCCGTCACGGCGGGCGCGGCGGGAGGCGCCCTTACCGGTCTCGGTGCGGACCGCGGCGGTCAGCTTGTTCGGCGCGTTCTTGGCCATGATGTGTTGCTCCTGTATGCCGGTGGTGGACACGGCGGAGGAGGACAACAGCGTGAAACGAAGTTCCCGTCGATAACGGTGGCCGGGCCACCCTCGCCGTGATGCGCGGTCGAGGTTACCGCACCCGGGCGGTGCGGGGAAAATCGCTAGAGCGGGAACCGGGTGCCGGTGAGCTGCTCGGAGCGCTCCCACAGCGCCGCGGCGGTCTTCATGTCCCGGGCCAGCGGGGTGCGCCACGCCGGGCCGGTCGGACCGCGCATCGCGAACTTGGGGCCGATGAAGGTGTCGCCCGGCAGATCCTCGGCCACCGCATAGAGCGTCTGGCGGGCGCCGAAGTCGGCGTCGGTGGCGAAGTACTTGCCGCCGACGGCCATCACCGCGTCACCGATCTTGCGGCCGGACTGCCCCTGCAGGTTGGTGTGCGAGTACCCGGGGTGGGCGGCCAGCGCGCGCAGCGGTGACCCGGCGCCGCGCAGCCGGTTCTGCAGTTCGCTGGTGAACAGCAGGTTGGCCAGCTTCGACTGGCCGTAGGCCAGCCACGCCGAGTAGGGCCTGGCCTTCCAGTTGAGGTCGTCGAGGTTGATGCGCCCGAACACGTGCATGAACGACGACACCGTCACCACGCGGTCGGTGATCTTGGGCAGCAGCAGGTTGGTCAGCGCGAAGTGGCCGAGGTGGTTGGTGCCGATCTGGCTCTCGAACCCGTCGACGGTCCGCGCGTAGGGCACCGCCATGATGCCAGCGTTGTTGACCAGGATGTCGACCTTCTCGGTGCCCGCCGCGAACTCCCGCACCGACGCGAGGTTCTGCAGGTCGAGTTCCCGGACGGTCACATTGCCGGTCATTTCGGCGGCGGCCTGGTCACCCTTGGCGGTGTTGCGCACGGCGAGAACGACATCGGCGCCGACGCGGGCCAGTTCGCGGGCGGTCACCAGACCGAGGCCGCTGTTGGCGCCGGTGACGATCACCGAGCGGCCGGTGAAGGAGGGCAGGTCTGCGGCGGTCCATCCACTCATGGCTGACACTGTATCGCCGGCAAATGAGGAGGCAGTCCCTACTTCGGGGCGACGGTGAACCCGGCCAGGATGGTCTCGATGTCCTTGCCGTACTTCTCGGCCTCGTCGGCGAAGCTGGTGACCGTCAACTGGATGAGGTAGCGCTGATTGGCCGGCGGCGCGCCGGTCGCGATGACCATGCGGTTGTAGCTCTGCATCCGCTGGCCGTTGAGGTCGTAGGTGCCCTCGATCATCGACGACGGCATCCCGCGCCAGTTCTCCCGCGAGGAGTTGAGCTCCTTGAAGTTCTCCGAGAGCCGGGCGTCGGCGTCGCCGTGGGTGATCGCCTCGGCGGGGTCGAAGTTCCCGGTGAGTTCGATGGCCAGCAGCATCGCGATGGGATAGGTGTCGCCCTTGGCGATGACGCGGGTACCGGGTTCGAACTGGGTGCCGGGGTAGGGCTGCCAACCCGGGGGGGTCGGGATCGTGACGGTGAGGTCGGGCAGTTTCTCCGGCGCGACGGTGCGACCGGTGACGCCGACCTGCTCGAGGTACTGCGCGATCGGCACCGGTGCCTCTGTGGGTTCCGTCGACGTCGGGGCAGCGGAGCTCGTCGTACTCCAGAGCGCTTGGTAGTCAGGGGTTTCCGCACCGCACGCACTGGTGGCGAGGACCAGCAGCGCGGCGGCCGCCGCGACGCGGCGAGCCGTCACAGGATCTCGCGCACCGTGTCGATCGGGCGGGCCAGCCGGGTGCCCTTGTCCGTGACGACGAACGGCCGCTCGATCAGGATGGGGTGCTCGGCAAGAGCGTCGAGCAGTTCGTCGTCGGACGCCTCGGCCAGATTCAGTTCGGCGTAGAGCGATTCGCGTTTGCGCACCGCCGCCCGCACCTCGATTCCGGCGGCCTCGATCATCTCGGCGATCTCGGCGCGGGTGGGCGGCGTCTTCAGGTACTGCACGATCTCAGGCTCGATCCCGTTGTCGCGCAACAGGTCCAGCGTCTTACGCGACGTCGAGCACTTCGGGTTGTGGTAAATGCGTGCCACTTATGCTGACCCGTCGAACAGACTGGTCACCGACCCGTTGTCGAATACCGCGCGAATGGTGTTGGCCAGCAGCGGGGCGATCGACAGCACGGTCAACTGCGGGAACCGCTTGTCCTCGCCGATCGGCAGCGTGTTGGTGACGATGACCTCGCACGCCCCGGACTCGGCCAGCCGCTCGCGCGCGGGATCCGACAGCACACCGTGGGTCGCGGCGATGATCACGTCACCCGCGCCGTTCTGCTTGAGCAGTTTCACCGCGCCGGCGATGGTGCCGCCGGTGTCGATCATGTCGTCGGTCAGCACACAGGTCTTACCGCGCACGTCGCCGACCACGCGGTTGGACACCACCTGATTCGGCACCAGTGGGTCGCGGGTCTTGTGGATGAAGGCCAACGGGGTGCCGCCCAGCGAATCGGCCCACTTCTCGGCGACACGCACGCGGCCGGAGTCGGGGGAGACCACGACCATGTTCTCGCTGGGGTAGTGCTCGGCGATGTAGCCGGTCAGCAGCTTCTGTGCGCGCATGTGGTCGACCGGCCCGTCGAAGAAGCCCTGGATCTGGTCGGTGTGCAGGTCGACGGTGAGGATCCGGTTCGCGCCCGCCGTCTTGAGCAGATCGGCGACCAGTCGCGCGGAGATCGGTTCGCGGCCGCGGTGCTTCTTGTCCTGGCGCGCGTACGGGTAGAACGGCAGGATCGCGGTGATCCGCTTGGCGCTGCCGCGCTTGAGCGCGTCGATCATGATGAGCTGTTCCATCAGATGCTGGTTCAGCGGCGCCGGATGGGACTGCAGCACGAATGCGTCGCAGCCACGGACGGATTCGTCGAAGCGGACGAAGATCTCGCCGTTGGCGAAGTCGCGCGCGGTCTGCGCGGTCACCGGAGTGTCGAGCTCCTTGGCGACCTGTTCAGCCAATTCCGGGTGCGCGCGGCCCGAGAAGAGCATCAGATTTTTGCGGTTGTCGGTCCACTCGCTGCCCACTGTGCGCCTCGCCGGTCGGGGATCGTGTCGGCCCAATCGTACGTAGCGTTCCTGGGTCCCCGTGCCCGGGTTGCCGGATCGTGAACAGAAGTGGTCGAGCTCACGGCTCCTGGGAGTCGTCACCCTGCCCGAGCGCCTGCTCTGCCGCGCGCGCGGCGGCGGAGCCCGGCCGTTTGCGGACCACCCAGCCCTCGATGTTGCGCTGCGGTCCGGCCGACACCGCCAGCGCGCCCGGCGGGACGTCCTCGCGGATCACCGTGCCCGCACCCGTGTAGGCGCCGTCGCCGACGGTCACCGGCGCGACGAACATGGTGTCCGAGCCGGTGCGCACGTGCGAGCCGATCGTCGTGCGGCTCTTGCTCTCGCCGTTGTAGTTGACGAACACGCTTGAGGCGCCGATGTTGCTGTGCTCACCGATATCGGCGTCGCCGACGTAGGTCAGGTGCGGCACCTTGGTGCCGGTGCCGATCGTGGCGTTCTTGGCTTCGACGAACGCGCCGAGCTTGCCGTCGGCGCCCAGCACCGTGCCCGGCCGCAGGAACGTGAACGGGCCGACGGTCGCCTCGTCGCCGATCACCGACTCCGAACCGTGGGTGCGCACCACCGAGGCGCCGTCGCCGACGGTGACGTCGGTCAGCGTGGTGTCGGGGCCGATCTCGCAGCGGCCGCCGATGGCGGTGCGGCCGAGCAGTTGCGTGCCGGGGCGGATGACGGTGTCGCGGCCGATGGTCACGTCGACGTCGATCCACGTCGAGCCCGGATCGACGACCGTCACGCCGGCGCGCTGATGCGCGGTGACGATGCGCCGGTTGAGTTCGGCGCCCAGCGCCGCCAGCTGGACCCGGTCATTGACGCCGGCGACCAGCGCGCTGTCGTCGACGTGCTTCGCCCGCACGCTCAAGCCGTCCTGACGGAAGATCGCGATCACGTCGGTGAGGTACAGCTCGTGCTGGGCGTTGTCGGAGCGCAGCCGGCTCAACGCCGACCGCAGCGCCACGCTGTCGAAGGCGTAGACACCGGCGTTGACCTCGCGGATCGCCTGCTGCGACGGGCTCGCGTCGGCCTGTTCGACGATGCGGGTGACCTCGTTGTCCTGGGTGCGCAGGATGCGGCCGTAGCCGGTGGGGTCGTCGACCGTGGTGGTCAGCACGGTGGCGGCGGCCGACCCGTGGGTGGTCAGCAGGTCGGCCATCGTGTCGGCGTCGAGCAGCGGGACGTCGCCCGCGGTCACCACGACGACGCCGGCGAAGCCGTCCGGCAGTGCTTTGAGGCCGCATTCGGCGGCGTGCCCGGTGCCGAGCTGCTGGTCCTGGATCGCGATGTCGACGGGGCGGCCGAGTTCGCCGGCCAGCGCGTCGACGGCGGGCGCGATGCGCTCGCGGTCATGGCCGAGCACCACGACGAGGTGTTGCGGGGCGACCTTCGCCACGGTGTGCAGCGCATGCGACAACATGCTCCGGCCGCCGAGGGTGTGCAGCACCTTGGGAATGTCTGAGCGCATCCGCGTCCCGGCGCCTGCGGCCAGTACGAGGACCGCGGTATCGGTCGAAGAGGTCATATTGCTCCGTCGCCAGGACTCGAACCTGAACTATCTGAACCAAAATCAGAGGTGCTGCCGATTACACCACGACGGATCGATCACTCCGAGACTGTAGTCGAAGCCGCTACCCTCCGAATATGGCAGCGCCCGACAAGGAGGTGCGCGCACCCCGCGCACGGATGACCGGCAGCGAACGACGGCAGCAGCTCGTCGAGATCGCCAAGTCGCTGTTCGCCCAGCGCGGGTACGAGGGCACCTCGATCGAGGAGATCGCGCAGCGGGCCAACGTGTCCAAACCGGTGGTCTACGAACACTTCGGCGGGAAAGAGGGCCTGTACGCGGTGGTGGTCGACCGCGAGATGTCGGCGTTGCTCGACGGCATCACCTCGTCGCTGACCAACAACCGGTCGCGCGTGCGGGTGGAGCGGGTGGCGCTCGCGCTGCTGACCTACGTCGAAGAGCGCACCGACGGCTTCCGGATCCTGATCCGCGACTCACCCGCGGCGATCACGTCCGGCACCTATTCGACGTTGCTGAACGACGCCGTCAATCAGGTCAGCTCGATCCTGGCCGGCGACTTCTCCCGCCGGGGCCTCGACCCCGAACTCGCACCGCTGTACGCGCAGGCGTTGGTCGGGTCGGTGTCGATGACCGCGCAGTGGTGGCTCGACACCCGGGTGCCCAAGAAAGAGGTCGTGGCCGCGCATCTGGTGAACCTCATGTGGAACGGGTTGACCCATCTGGAGGCCGACCCGCGGCTGCAGGACGAGGATTGATTCAGTCGGTGTCGGTGCCGGTGCCGCCGTCGCTGTCGCCGCCGTCGCTGTCGCCGCCGTCCCCGTCGTCGCCGGCGGTGTCGCCACCTTCGCCGCGGTCGCCACCGGATCCGGACCAGCCGTCTCCGTCGCCGCCGTCCCCGCCGTCGCCGAGCTGACCTGCATCGCCGCCGTCGCCACCGCCGCCGATGCCGAACTCGTCGCTGCCGACGCCCTGGCCGCCGTCACCACCGTCGCCGTAGAGGTCACCGCCGTTGCCGCCGTCGCCGCCGATGCCGGCGTAGGTTCCGGTCGCGTCGCCGCCGCGACCGCCGTTGCCGATCAGGCCGGCGTTGCCGCCGTCGCCGCCGACGGCGACCCCGATGTCGGAATCGGTGGCTTCGGCATTGCCGCCGTCGCCGCCGTTGCCGATGAAGTGGGCGTCGCCGCCCCAGCCGCCGATGGCGGTGTCGAGGGCGTAGGCGTCGCCGCCGCGGCCGCCGTTACCGGCGAGCTGTCCGCCGTCGCCGCCGTCACCGCCGTAGGCGACTTCGTCGTACTGTCCGCCGCGGCCGCCCTGGCCGCCGTTGCCGAGCAGCCCGGCGTCGCCACCGTCGCCGCCGGTGCCGTAGTTGCCGATCGCGATGCCGCCGTCGCCGCCGTTTCCGGCGAGCAGACCGCCCCGGCCCCCGTGCCCGCCGGTGCCGTACTCATAGCCGGAGAAACCACCCCGGCCGCCGTTGCCGAACCAGCCGGCGTCGCCGCCGTGGCCCGCGTCGACGAATTGCTCGTTCGCCACGCCGCCGTTGCCGCCGTTGCCGAACAGCAGTCCACCGCGCCCGCCGTTACCGGCCGCGGCGGTGGCCGTGGCGTTACCGCCGTTGCCGCCGTTGCCGATCAACCCGGCCGCGCCGCCGACGCCGCCGTTACGGCCGGCGCCGCCGTTACCCCAGAGCAGACCGCCGCGGCCACCGTTGCACGCAGTGCCGGTGCAATCGGCCGCGGCGTCGACACCGTCACCGAACAGACCGAACAACGGCCCGCGGACCGTTGTCGGGGTTGTCAGCGCCAGTGTCTGACGTCCGAATGGCCCGGGGGTTATCGGCCCGGAGCACACGACGGTGCCATTGCGGCAGAACACCTGCCTGGAACCCTGGAGGTCGTATCTCCCGCCATGCACATCGCGGTAGTCGACGATGTTCTCGGGTCCCAGGACCGTCAAGACGTAATCGGAGCCCCCCGCGTCCACCTGGGTTCCATACCCGACGTCGATCAGGACGAAGATGCCGTCGCCCCTGACCGTGGCGCGGCTGTACCCGCTGTTGATCGTGGCGCGGCTGCCCGCTCCCTCCACAAACGCCCAGCTCCCGTACTCGACCACCAAGGCAGTGGCCCCGTCGCCGATGACTTCGGCGACCGCGCGAACACGGCGCGCTTGCGCGCTCGCGTTCGCGCCTTTGGCGATCGCCCGGGACCCCGTTTCGTTATCCCCGGAGCCGAAAGAGCTGGCCGTCGCGGTGCCCTCCTGGTGTTTGAGTTCGCCGTTGATCGAAACGGCCAGGTGGCCCGGCGTCGGAGGGGTGGCGGCGTGGACCGCGACCGCAGGGGTGAGGCACACCCCCAGGGCGGCGGTGAGTATCGCGATTCGACCGACTGGGGTACGCGTCATCGTGACCTTTCGATGTGCACCGCCCGCGATCACGAATGGTGGCTGCCAGAAAAGCTGTCGAGGTTGCTCCCGCCGGACCTGCGCTGCGCAAGTCCGGGTCAAAAAGGACGATGCAGGCCTCCGTCTCGAGCCGGCGATCCGCCCTCACCCGGGGGCTTTCGGTGAAGCTTAGACAGATTGTTTACGGTGTCAACAATATTCGCTGAAAGTTCCCCGACTGTGCTCGGCAACGTCTGGGGGTCGATCGCGCGACGGTGTGCCGGGCCGGTCCGCGCCGACGCCTAGAATGGGTGCATCATGACCGCACCGGGGCACCCTTCTGTCCAGACCCCGATCGCGGGTCTCATCGAATTGGCATTGCGCGATCCCTGCCTGGCCGATCTGACCAGCCGCGCCGCCGACAAACCCGACGAGCTGGCCATGGTCGGCCCGTCGAGCGCGCGGCTGCTCGTCACCGCCGCACTGGCCAAGGCCGGCCCGCTGCTGGTGGTCACCGCGACCGGCCGCGAGGCCGACGATCTGACCGCCGAACTGAAGGGTGTGATCGGCGACGCGGCGGCGATGTTCCCGTCCTGGGAGACGCTGCCGCACGAGCGGCTGTCACCGGGCGTCGACACCGTAGGTGCCCGGATGATGCTGCTGCGCCGGCTGGCCCACCCCGACGACGCCCGCCTCGGCCCGCCGCTGCGGGTCGTGGTCACCACGGCGCGTTCGCTGGTGCAGCCGATGGCCCCGGGGCTCGCCGACGTTCAGCCGGTGACGCTCGCCGTCGGTGCCGAACTCGACTTCGACGGCGTCATCAAACACCTGGTCGACCTGGCCTACACGCGCTGCGACATGGTCTCCAAACGCGGTGAGTTCGCCGTTCGCGGCGGCATCCTCGACGTCTTCCCGCCCACCGCCGAACACCCTGTGCGCGTGGAGTTCTGGGGCGACGAGGTCTCCGAGATGCGGATGTTCTCGGTCGCCGATCAGCGGTCGATCCCCGAGATCGAGGTGGACACCGTGATCGCGGTGCCGTGCCGGGAACTGCTGATGAGCGAGGACGTGAAGATCCGCGCCGCCGCCCTGTCCGCCGAACACCCCACGAACGAGAACACCGTCGTCGGCACCGTGCCCGACATGCTCGCCAAGCTGGCCGAGGGCATCCCGGTCGACGGAATGGAGGCGCTGCTGCCGCTGCTGCGCCCCGGCGACCTCGCGATGCTGTCCGACCACCTGCCCGACGGCGCGCCGATCCTGGTGTGCGATCCGGAGAAGGTGCGCACCCGCGCGGCCGACCTCATCAAGACCGGCCGCGAGTTCCTCGAGGCGTCGTGGTCGACCGCAGCCGTCGGCGGTGACGCCCCGATCGACCTCGAGGCGATGGGCGCATCCGGCTTCCTCGGCTTCGACGAGGTGCGCACCGGCGCCCGCGCCGGCGGCCATCCGTGGTGGACGCTGAGCCAGCTGTCCGACGAGAAGGCCATCGAACTCGACATCCGGTCGGCGCCGTCGGCGCGCGGTCAGCAGTCCTCGGTCGAGGAGATCTTCGCGATGCTGCGTGCGCACGTCTCGACCGGCGGGGATGCCCCGAATTACGCAGTCGTCGTCACCCCCGGTGCCGGTACCGCCCAACGTGTCTGCGAGCAGTTGCGCGAAAACGACACGCCCACAGCACTGTTGGAGGCCGGCGAGGAACCCGGACCCGGTGTCGTCGGGGTACTCAAGGGGCCGCTGCACGACGGGGTCGTGCTGCCCGGCGCCCAGCTGGTGATCGTCACCGAGGCCGATCTGACCGGTAGCCGCGTCGCGGCCACCGAAGGCAAACGCCTCGCCGCCAAACGGCGCAACGTCGTCGACCCGTTGGCGCTGACCGCAGGCGATCTCGTCGTCCACGACCAGCACGGCATCGGCCGGTTCGTCGAGATGACCGAACGTGTCGTCGGCGGTGCGCGCCGCGAGTACCTGGTGCTGGAGTACGCCTCGAGTAAACGCGGCGGCGGATCCGACCGGCTCTACGTGCCGATGGATTCGCTCGACCAGCTCTCACGCTACGTCGGTGGCGAGGCGCCGTCGTTGTCGAAGCTCGGCGGCAGCGACTGGGCCAACACGAAGACCAAGGCGCGCAGGGCCGTTCGCGAGATCGCCAGCGAGCTGGTGGCGCTGTACGCCAAGCGCCAGGCCGCACCCGGCCACGCCTTCGCCCCCGACACCCCGTGGCAGAACGAGATGGAGGACGCGTTCGGGTTCACCGAGACCGTCGACCAGCTCACCGCGATCCAAGAGGTCAAGGCCGACATGGAGAAGCCGGTGCCGATGGACCGGGTGATCTGCGGTGACGTCGGTTACGGCAAGACCGAGATCGCGGTGCGCGCGGCGTTCAAGGCGGTGCAGGACGGCAAGCAGGTCGCGGTCCTGGTGCCGACGACGCTGCTCGCCGATCAGCACCTGCAGACGTTCACCGCCCGGATGGCCGGCTTCCCGGTCACCGTGAAAGGTCTGTCCCGCTTCACCGATCCGGCCGAATCCCGCGCGACGATCGAGGGCATGAAGGACGGGTCGGTCGACATCGTGATCGGCACGCACCGCCTGCTGCAGACCGGGGTGGTGTGGAAGGACCTCGGGCTCATCATCGTCGACGAGGAACAGCGTTTCGGCGTCGAGCACAAAGAGCACATCAAGTCGATGCGCACCCACGTCGACGTGCTGACCATGAGCGCCACCCCGATCCCGCGCACACTCGAGATGAGCCTCGCCGGCATCCGCGAGATGTCGACGATCCTCACCCCGCCGGAGGAGCGCTACCCGGTGCTGACCTACGTCGGCCCACAGGACGACAAGCAAGTCGCCGCCGCGCTGCGTCGTGAACTGCTGCGCGACGGCCAGGCGTTCTACATCCACAACCGGGTCCGCACCATCGACCAGGCCGCGGCGAAGATCGCGGCGCTGGTGCCGGAGGCGCGGGTCGTGGTCGCGCACGGGCAGATGCCCGAGGAGATGCTCGAGAAGACCGTCGAGGGGTTCTGGAACCGCGAGTACGACATCCTCGTCTGCACGACGATCGTCGAGACGGGCCTCGACATCTCGAACGCGAACACGTTGATCGTCGAGCGCGCGGACACCTTCGGCCTGTCGCAGCTACATCAGCTGCGCGGCCGCGTCGGCCGGTCGCGGGAGCGCGGCTACGCCTACTTCCTGTATCCGCCCGAGCAGCCGCTGACCGAGACGGCCTACGACCGGTTGGCCACGATCGCGCAGAACAACGAACTCGGCGCCGGTATGGCCGTCGCGATGAAGGACCTCGAGATCCGCGGCGCCGGAAACGTTCTCGGCGCCGAACAATCCGGCCACGTCGCCGGTGTCGGATTTGATCTCTACGTGCGGCTGGTCGGTGAGGCCGTCGAGGCGTACCGAGCGGCCGCCGACGGGAAGACCGTCGCGACGCCGGAGGAGACGAAGGACGTGCGGATCGACCTGCCGGTCGATGCGAACCTGCCGCCGGAGTACATCGGTAGCGACCGGTTGCGGTTGGAGGCCTACCGGCGGCTGGCCGCCGCACCCGATGACGCCGGGATCGACGCGGTGGTCGACGAGTTGGTGGACCGCTACGGCCCGCTGCCCGAACCCGCCGAGCGGCTCGTCGCGGTGGCACGGCTGCGGCTGCTGTGCCGGGAGTACGGCATCACCGATGTGGCGTCGGTATCGGCGTCGACGGTGAAGCTCTCGCCGATGGAGCTGCCTGATTCGGCGCAGTTGCGGCTCAAGCGCATGTACCCGGGCGGCAGTTACCGGGCGACCACCCAGACGGTGACGGTGCCGATCCCGCGCACCACCGACAGCGTGGGCGCCCCGCGGATCCGCGACACCGCGCTGGTGGGGATGGTCGCCGGATTGATCCTGGCGCTCAACGGGAAACCCGCCGCGGAGATCGACATGTCGAAGTACGGGGGTGCGCGCGCATGACGGTGGTGCTGGTCGATCCCCGACGTCCCACGCTGGTGCCCGTCGAGGCGGTCGGACTGCTCGCCGGCGATGTGCAGTACACCGAGGAGATGCCGATCAAGGTGCCGTGGTCGCTGCCGTCGGCCCGGCCGGCGTACGACGGCGAGGACGCGCCGGTGCTGCTGTCGTCGGATCGCGAGCATCCGGCGGTGCGGGCCCGGATCGCGGCGGGGGACCGGGTGATCTCCGCACCTTCTCCGCAGCCGGGGGAGCGGCTGGTGGACGCGGTGGCGATGATGGACAAGCTCCGCACGTCGGGGCCGTGGGAGAGCGAGCAGACCCACGATTCGTTGCGCCGGTATCTGCTCGAGGAGACCTACGAGCTGTTCGACGCGGTGCGCAGCGGCGACGCCGAGGAGCTGCGCCAGGAACTCGGAGATGTGCTCCTACAGGTGCTCTTTCACGCCCGCATCGCCGAGGACGCCTCCGAGCATGCGTTCACGATCGACGACGTGGCCGACGCGCTGGTGCGCAAGCTGGGCAACCGGGTGCCGGCAGTGCTTGCGGGGGAGTCGGTTTCACTGGAAGAGCAGTTGGCGCAGTGGGAGGAACGCAAGCTGCTGGAGACGTCGCGCGAATCGTCGATGGACGACGTGCCGACGGCCCAGCCGGCGTTGGCGCTGGCGCAGAAGGTGCTCTCCCGCGCCGCGACGGCCGGGCTGCCGGACGACCTGATCCCCGATGGTCTGCGGTCGGTGCAGGTCTCGGCAGAGGTGGACGCCGAAAATGCCTTACGGACAGCGGTCCTCGAGTTCATGGACACCGTACGCGCGGTGGAGCGGGCGGTGGTGGCCGCGCGGCGCGGATCGGACATTCCCGAGGAACTCGACGGCGCATCACCGGGCCGGATCAGCGACGAGGAGTGGCGGGCGCACTGGCCCTCGGATCAGTCGAGCAGTTGATCGCCGAGGAACCGGTCCTCGCCGCTCACACCCGGCAGGATGAAGAAGAACCCGCCGCCGACCGGCATGATGTACTCCTCGAGCGGTTCGCCCTTGAGGCGCCGCTGAACGGCGAGGAAGCCCTTGGACAGGCTGCGCTGGTAGGACACGAACGCCAAGCCCTGATCGAGCCGGCCGGCCCCGTCGAACCCGCGTGAGTACGAGAACCCCCGTCGCAGAAGGCGATTCTCCTCGGTCGCCGGGGTGCGGGGATTGGCCAACCGGATGTGTGCGTCGAGTTTGATGCGTCGACCGTCCGGGTCCTCCGCGTAGTCGGGATCGGCGAACTCGTCGGTCATCCCGATCGGGGCGCCACTGATCTTGCGCCGCCCGATGATGTCCTCCTGCTCGGCGAGCCGGGTGCGGTCCCAGAACTCGACGAACATCCGGATGATCCGCACCGCCTGATAGGAGCCGCCGACCGCCCACTCCGGCTCCCCGTCGTCGCGGCCCACCCAGACGTGACGATCCATCAGCGCGGCATCGTCGACGTCGAGGTTCGACGTCCCGTCCTTGAACCCCAACAGATTTCGCGGTGTCGCCGCGTCGGAGACCGGTCCGGCCCCGATCCCGCGGGCGTAACCGTCCACCATCCACCGCATCACCAGGTGGCTGCGGGTGCGGCGCATCACCTGCCGCAACGCGAACAGCACGGTGTCGCTGTGGCCCGCCTCGAAGATGATCGACAGGTCGCCGTGCGACAGCTTCGGATCGAGCCGGTCGTTGGCCAGGAACGGCATGGTCTCGAGTTCGCGGGGTTTGCGGTCGGCCAACCCGAAGCGGTCGTCGAACAGCGACGCGCCGACGCCGACGACGACCGAGAGGTCGTCCGCAGGCGGTTTCTCGCCCAGGATCCCGGAGTCGACCGGCGGATAGGCGGGGTCGCGCACCTCGGGCGGCCTGCCCGCCATCAGCCCGCGGATCTCGTCGGTGATCTCGGTCAGCGTCGCCGCGAGCCCCGCCCGGTCCTTGGACAGGACGTTGAACGACGCGATCAGGCCCCGCTCGGGGATCGGGACGGCGACGACACCGGTCTGATGGGCACCCTCGAACGGGACGAAGCGCGCGGTGTGGGCGGCGGGCGCCGTCGTCGTCTCCGAGCACGCGGACAGCGCGGCACCGGCGCCCACCGCGGCGCCGGTGCCCAAGGCGCCGGTGACGAACGTTCGGCGCGAAACCCCACGCCGCGAACCTCGGGTCACGTCAGCTTCAGCACTCCTGAGACCTGCGAGAGGTTCTCGGACAGACCGGCCAACTGCGCCTTCATCTTGTCGATCGTCGCGGGATCGACGGTGACCTCCGGGCAGCGGGGCGACGGGAACTGATCGTTCTCGGTGCAGAACAGCACGAAGCCGTCACCGCGGCGCAGCGGTTCCAGGCTCGCGAAGATCTCGGTGAAACCCGCGTCGATCTTGCCCAGCAGTGCGGGGTCGGCCTGCTCCAGCGCCGGCGTCAGCCGCTCCACCGCCGCCTGCGAGCCCTGCAGGTTCGCATCGAAGTCCCACAGGTCGGTCTTGGAGTAGCGATCCTCCTCGCCGGTGATCTTGCCTTCGGACACCTCTTCGATGAGCTCGGCGGCACCGGTCGACACGTCCACCGGCTTCACGTCGATGGTCGGCAACTGCTTCTGCAGCGTCGCGACGTCGGCGTCGAGCTGATCGGCGAACTGGGCGCCGCCCTCGGTGGTGTTCTGGTCGAACAGCAGGTACTCGAGGCGGTGCCACCCCGTGAACTCCGGATCGTCGACGCCGGCGAAGTGGTCGACGCGGGCGTCGACCTTGCCGTCGATCTCCTCGACGAGACCCGCCAGCGGTTCGATGCGCTCCCAGGGCAGGCGGGAGGGTGCGTAGGCCTCCTGGGCGGCCTGCAGATTGTTGGCCCGCACCGCGTCGGTCAGTGTCTTGACGGCGCCGACGAGCTCGTTGGCCTGCTCGACCGCGTAGGTCTTGTAGTCCGCGGCCGCCTTCTCGGCCTCGGGACTGGGCGCCGCGGCGGCGGTCGTCGACGAGGTGGGCGCGGCGGAGGTCTCGGACTCGCTGCCGCTCTCGCCGCCGCCCGAACATCCGGCCAACGCGAGCGCCACTGCAACAACCGGTATCCGCCAGGCGATTTGCCGTCCCATGCGACCTCCTAGAGTCGGAGCGGAACTCTACCCCTCGCAACGCCACAGGGTAGGCATACCTAAAGAAAATGACGCCCGCGCAACCTCGCCACGAGCTGCGAATGGTTCGGTTCCGTACCGTCGCATGGGAGTATGAGAGTGACGACAGTCGGTTGAGGGAGTGCGTTGTCTGACGAAGGGTGCCTGACGACCCCGACGTCGGCCCGGGAGGACGACTCCGGCACCGCCAGCCGGAGTGAGACGAATCGGGGCCGCCTGAAAGGTCGAGCGGTGATGGTGGCCGCCGTCGTCGTCGCAACGCTGCTGGTGCTGGCCTCGAGTTGCTCGTGGCAGATGGGCACCCCCATCCCCGAAGGCGTTCCGCCGCCTGCCGGTGACCCCGTCCCCGCCGTCGACACCTACGCCGAGGGCCGCCCGGCCGACGCCCTGCACGAGTGGGCCGCCGAGCGCGCCCCTCGGCTGGGCATCCCGGTGACCGCGCTGGAGGCGTACGCCTACGCCGCCCGCGTCGCAGAGGTGGAGAACCCGGACTGCCACCTGACCTGGACGACGCTCGCGGGTATCGGCATGGTGGAGAGCCACCACGGCAACTACCGCGGGGCCATGGTCGCCTCGAACGGTGAGGTCACCCCGCCGATCCGCGGGATGCGGCTGGACGGGTCGAGCGGCAACCTCGAGATCAGGGACACCGACGCCGGCCTGCTCGACGGCGACGACGAACTCGACCGCGCGATGGGGCCCATGCAGTTCATCCCCGAGACGTGGCGGCTGTACGGGGTGGACGCCAACGGCGACGGCAAGGTCGACCCCGACAACATCGACGACGCCGCGCTGTCCTCGGCGGGCTACCTCTGCTACACGGGCAAAGATCTGTCCACGCCACGCGGCTGGATGAACGCGTTGCGCGCCTACAACTACTCCGAGCAGTACGCGCGCACGGTGCGGGACTGGGCCACCGCCTACGCCGAGGGCCGGCGCCTCTAACCGGCGTCTGGTCACGCCGCCGCGGCGGGCAGCCTTTAGGCTGAGGCGACGTCCGCAAGCCCCCAGAAGGAGACGCCAGTGCCCATCATCGAGCAGGTCGGAGCCCGCGAGATCCTCGATTCCCGTGGTAACCCGACGGTCGAGGTCGAGTTGGCGCTGACCGACGGCACGTTCGCCAGGGCCGCGGTGCCCTCCGGCGCGTCGACCGGTGAGCACGAGGCCGTGGAGCTGCGCGACGGCGGTTCCCGCTACGGCGGCAAGGGTGTCGACAAGGCCGTGCAGGCCGTCCTCGACGACATCGCCCCCGCGGTGATCGGGATGAGCGCCGACGATCAGCGCCTGATCGACCAGGCCCTGCTCGACCTCGACGGCACCCCGGACAAGTCGCGGCTGGGCGCCAACGCGATCCTCGGCGTCTCGCTGGCGGTGGCCAAGGCCGCGGCCGAATCGGCCGGGCTGCCGCTGTTCCGCTACCTCGGCGGCCCGAACGCCCACATCCTGCCCGTGCCGATGATGAACATCCTCAACGGCGGCGCCCACGCCGACACCGGCGTCGACGTGCAGGAGTTCATGGTCGCGCCGATCGGCGCCCCGTCGTTCAAGGAGTCGCTGCGCTGGGGTGCGGAGGTGTACCACTCGCTGAAGTCGGTGCTCAAGAAGCAGGGACTGTCGACCGGGCTGGGTGACGAGGGCGGTTTCGCGCCCGACGTCGCGGGCACCAAGGCCGCGCTGGACCTGATCGCGTCGGCGATCGAGGCCGCCGGCTTCAAGCTCGGCACCGACGTGACGCTCGCGCTCGACGTCGCGGCCACCGAGTTCTTCACCGAGGGCACCGGTTACGCGTTCGAGAAGGAGACCCGCACCGCCGAGCAGATGGCGGAGTTCTACGCCGGGCTCCTCGACGCCTACCCGCTGGTGTCGATCGAGGATCCGCTGTCCGAGGACGACTGGGACGGCTGGGTCGCGCTGACCAACCGGATCGGCGACCGGGTGCAGCTGGTCGGCGACGACCTGTTCGTCACCAACCCCGAACGCCTCGAAGAGGGCATCGAACGCGGCGCCGCCAACGCGCTGCTGGTGAAGGTCAACCAGATCGGCACGCTCACCGAGACGCTGGACGCCGTCGCGCTCGCCCACAACAGCGGCTACCGCACGATGATGAGCCACCGCAGCGGCGAGACCGAGGACACCACGATCGCCGATCTCGCCGTCGCCGTCGGCAGCGGCCAGATCAAGACGGGCGCCCCGGCGCGCAGCGAGCGCGTCGCGAAGTACAACCAGCTGCTGCGCATCGAGGAGACCCTCGGCGACGCCGCCCGCTACGCAGGCGACCTGGCCTTCCCGCGGTACGCGTTGGAGACCAAATAGCCCGTGCCCGAATCGAAGCGGCCCGATCCCAAGCGTCGGTCCCCGGCCCCGCGGCCGGGGAAGCCGGGTAAACCCGGCGGCGCGAACCGGGGCCGCCCGAAGGGGACGTCGACTCCGCGTGCGCAGCCGCGCGCCATCGAGGCCAAACCCGCCTCGCAGGAGACCGAATCGGTCGGGCACGCGATCGTGCGGCGGGCCGAACGCATCGCCGATGAGCACTCCGAACAGCGATTCGGGTCGGCGGCGCGGCGGGCCGCGATCCTCGCGGCGGTGGTGTGCGTGCTGACGCTGACGATCGCGGGACCCGTGCGCACGTATTTCTCGCAGCGCACGGAGATGAAGCAGCTCAAGGCCTCCGAGGAGCAATTGCGTGAGCAGATCGCCGAACTCGAGCAGCAGAAGGTGAAGTTGGCCGACCCGGTGTTCATCGCCGCGCAGGCGCGTGAACGCCTCGGGTTCGTCATGCCCGGCGACATCCCGTTCCAGGTGCAGTTGCCACCGGGTGCGGTGGCCCCCGGGGCCGGTCCGACGCCGGCCGAGCAGGTCGCCCCGTCGGGCGACCCGTGGTACACCGCGCTGTGGAACACGATCGCCGATGAACCGCACGGTCCGGCGGCCGCGACGCCTGCCCCACCACCGACGCCCC
>NZ_LQIT01000060.1 GCF_001499965.1 Mycobacterium sp. GA-2829 | reverse complement strand
CCACTGCCGCCGCCTGCTGCTCCCGAGACAGAGTCCATCAACGCGACGGAGACGACTCCCGTTGTCCGGGGTCTCGGCGGGCGGGTCGCGCCGCTGGCGCAGTGGGGCTACGGCCTGAACTGGTCGGCTGATCCGCCGCAGTGCGGTGTGCTCGCCGACCCGCCGGTTGAACCCTCGACGGTGCGGGGGTGGTCGGCGTCGGGGGGAGGCGGGATCGTCTACGTGCTGGCAGCGGGCGGCGCCGCACCCGTCGATCCCGCGGTGCTCGACGAGTGCCGGGAGTGGACCATGGCCGCCGGGCCGACCACCGGCGGCGTGCGCCTGGTCGATCCGCCGTCTCTCACGGGCATGACCGGTGTCGGCATGGCCGCCGACACCGTCACCGTCGTCGAGGGCGGTACCGAAACCCGTTCGCACGCTGAGACATTCGTCGTCCACGAGGGTGCGCACCTGGTCGCGGTCACCGTCGTGACCGATCCCGGGTCAGCGCACCCCGCGCTCGACGGGGACTTCGCCACGGATCTGCTCACCCGCACCGTTGCGGCGTTGCGGAGTTGACCGCCGGTACATTGGCGGCGATGTCCATCCCGAAGACGATCGTGGCCGCGGCGTGCGCCGGACTCCTCGCCGCATGTGGGTCCGCACCTGATCACTCAGACGCCGACATCGCCCGCATCTCCGAGGTGAAGTCGACGTTCGGCGAGTCGTTCCAGTACCGCGACGTCGCGCCGACGGGTATCGATCCCAAGCTGCTGCAGCCGCAGAAGATGCCGCCGGGGATGACGTTCCGGCCGCCGGAGTGCGCGAAGTTCGCCGAAGGCCAACTGCCCGAAGCGGATCTGCGGGGCAACATGGCCGCCGCCACCGCGGAGGGCGAGGGTAACCGGTTCATCGCGCTGGCCGTGGAGACCAACACGCCGGTCCCGGCGCTCGACACCGGCGAGGACTGCAAGAAGGTCGAGTTCAGCGGGGCCGGGGTGCGCGGCGCCGTCGAGGTGGTCGAGGCGCCGCACATCGACGGTGTGCAGACCACCGCGACGCACCGGGTGCTGCAGACCGTCGTGGCGGGCGCACCGCGCATCGGCGAGCTGTACAACTACACCGCCCGCTTCGGCTCCTACCTGGTGATCGTCACGGCCAATCCGCTGGTGATCCCGGACAAGCCGGTCGCCCCGGTGAACACCGAACGGGCGCGCCGGTTGCTCGTCGATGCGGTGGCCGCCGTCCAGGGCTGACGGCTCAGCGCACGTCGTGCGGGCGGAACTGGATGCTGATCCGCGGGCCGGTCGGGCGGGTGGTCTTCGGGATCGCGTGTTCCCATGTGCGCTGGCAGGATCCGCCCATCACGAGCAGGTCGCCGTGGTGGTGCTGGATGCGCAGGGACGGGCCGCCGCCGCGCGGCCGCAGGGCGAACGTGCGGGTTGCGCCGAGCCCGACGATCGCGACCATCGTGTCCTCGCGGCTGCTGCGGCCGATGTTGTCGCCGTGCCAGGCGACGCTGTCGTTGCCGTCGCGGTAGAGGCACAGCCCGGCGGTGGTGAACTGCTCGCCGAGTTCGCCGCCGTAGGTGTCGTTGAGCCGGCGGCGCATGTGCTTGAGCCGCGGATGCGGCGCCTCGTTTTCGACGAGGTTGTGGAAGCTGAGCAGGCGTGGCACGTCGAGCACCCGGTCGTACATCTGGCGGCGTTCGGCGCGCCAGGGGATGGTGTCACGCAGTTCGTCGAACAGCGTGTCCGCGTCGGTCAGCCAGCCCGACCGCACGTCGAGCCACGCGCCGTTGCCGAGTATCCGGCGCTCTGCGTGCTCGAAAAGCGAGCCCTGTAGAGCCAGCTCCATGGAAGCCAGTGTATCGCACAGGCGTTCGATGGCTCAGAGGCGAACGGGTCCGGGTCCGCTACCGGCGAGGACGTCCCCGGGGTTGGCCAGCGCGCAGGTCTTCAGGCTCAGGCATCCGCAGCCGATGCACCCGGCGAGATTGTCGCGCAGGCGCTGCAGGTGCAGGATCCGTTCGTCGAGGTCCTCGCGCCAGCTGGCCGACAGTTTGGCCCAGTCCTTGCTGGTGGGGACGCGGTCGGTCGGCAGCGTGGCCAGCGCGGCGCGGATGCGGGCCAGCGGGATGCCGAGCCGCTGGGACATCCGGATGAAGGCGACCCGCCGTAGCGTCTCGCGGGCGTAGCGGCGTTGGTTGCCCGCGGTGCGCCTGCTGGTGATGAGGCCTTCGCGTTCGTAGAAGTGCAGGGCGGAGATCGCGACACCGCTGCGGGTCGCCATTTCGCTCGGGGTCAGCTCGTGGCCGTCCATGACTCTGAACCATACTTGAGGTCTCCACGGAAGGGTGAGGGCGCTACGGTGCTAGATGTGACACTGGGCTGCGATTCCGAGGTCGGCACGTTGCGTGTGGCCATCCTGCACCGCCCCGGCGCGGAACTGCAGCGGCTGACTCCGCGCAACAACGACGCGCTGCTGTTCGACGGGTTGCCGTGGGTGTCACGCGCCCAGGAGGAACACGACGCGTTCGCGGCACTGCTGCGCTCGCGCGGTGTCGAGGTGCTGCTGCTGGCCGAACTGCTGACCGAAGCGCTCTCGAGCGGTGCGGCGCGGATGCAGGGGATCGCGGCCGCCGTCGACCCCCGGCGGCTGGGAGTGCCGCTGGCGCAGGAACTCTCGGCGTTCCTGCGGACGCTGGAACCGGCGACGCTGGCGCACGTACTGGTGGCGGGGATGACGTTCAACGAGTTGCCGTTCGACGCGACCGATCTGTCGCTGGTTCGGCTCATGCACCACGGCGGCGACTTCGTCATCGACCCGCTGCCGAATCTGCTGTTCACCCGCGACTCGTCGTTCTGGATGGGTCCGCGGGTCGCGATCACCTCGCTGTCGCTGCCCGCCAGGTCGCGGGAGACCTCGCTGACCGATCTGATTTATGCCCACCATCCGCGGTTCCTCGGGGTGCGGCGAGCGTACGAGTCGCGGTCGGCGCCGGTCGAGGGTGGTGACGTGCTGCTGCTCGCACCCGGGGTGGTCGCGGTCGGGGTGGGGGAGCGGACCACGCCCGCCGGTGCGGAAGCGTTGGCACGCAGCCTGTTCGACGACGACCTCGCGCACACGGTGCTGGCGGTGCCGATCGCGCAGGAGCGGGCGCAGATGCATCTCGACACGGTCTGCACGATGGTCGACGTCGACGCTGTCGTCATGTATCCGAACGTGGTGGACACGTTGTCGGCGTTCACGATTCGGCGCAACGGCGACGGCGGGGTGCGGATAGACGACGCCGCGCCGTTCGTCGCCGCGGCCGCCGACGCGATGGGTATCGAGCGGCTGCGGGTGATCGACACGGGGCTCGACCCGGTGACCGCCGAACGGGAGCAGTGGGACGACGGCAACAACACGCTCGCGCTCGCGCCGGGTGTCGTCGCCGCGTATGAGCGCAACACCGAAACCAATGCGCGCCTTGCGGATTCGGGTATCGAGGTGTTGCCGATCGCGGCGTCGGAGTTGGGTACCGGCCGCGGCGGGCCGCGCTGTATGTCGTGTCCGGCGGCCCGCGACCCGCTGTAGGTTTCTGCGCGAACTCACGCGAAGATTGCACTCACGGTCGTGGAATGCCCACGTTGCACAACCGTCAGCGCAATGTCTGAGGTGTCCATCCGCGGCGGGCGAACGCTTCGCGGACCCGGTGAAGGATGAACCGCCTGCTGTGCTCCTTGACGACCTTGATGTCGATCCAACCCTCGCCCTCGATGAGTTCTGCGCGTCCGATGTCGTAGACATACTGTCCGCGGTCGGTGCTGTGGTGTGCACCCTCGTAGTCCAGGCCCACCTTCGGTTCGTCGTAACCCATGTCGATGAAGGCCTCGCGGTAACCGTCGCTCACCCGGATCTGCGTCCGCGGCCGCGGCAAGCCCGCATCGATGAGCAACAGGCGCAGCCAGGTCTCCTTCGGCGACTCCGCGCCGGCGTCCATCAGGTCGAGGGCAACGCGGGCACGCGGCAGTCCGCGCGCACGCGGGTAACGCTCCGCCAGCGCGAGTGCTTGCGCCGCAGTGACACCGGTGGCCCGCGACAACGCGTCAAGATGGGTGACCGCCGCGTCGCGGGGTAGATGTCTTGCGAGGTCGAAGGCCGTCCGGTGCGGCGCGGTCACCACAAGACCGCCGACTTCGCGCATCTCGTCGTCGGCGATGCGCTCGTTGCGGACGATGATTCCCTCGGGCGGCCGCCCGCATTGCCACAACATCTCGATCGGCGTTGTCGAGCCCACCCACTGCGCACCGTGGATCGCCGCTGCGGCGCGGCCGGTCACGACGCCGTTCCTGCCGGTCCACAGCCAGGCGCCTGCGGTCATCAGCCGGAGCGTCTGCGGCGACGCCTTCGGCGCGTAGACATCGGGGAAGAGTCGGCGGTAGTTCCAGCGCAGTTGGCCGCGGGTGAGCGCTCCGCTCGCCAGTAGTTCACCGCCGACCACCACCTCCGACATGGCTCGATGCTGACGTCGGCCGCTGACAGATCCGGCTGTCGCAGGCAGACATTGCGCCCAGGGTTGTGGATAACAGCTTCGGCACAGCCCTCAGCGCAATGTCTCGCCCGCGCAAAGCGCAAAACGTCTCAGCGCCAGCTCGGCAGCCAGATCTGCATATGCCACGTCGACTGGCTGATCGGAATCCCCGTCAGGATCGGGTACAGCCACGCGAAATTCGTGATCACCAACGCCACATAGCCGGCGACGACGATCAACCCCAGTGTCCGCCGCTCGGCGTTCTGCCGCGGCGCGTGCAGGAGGTCGCCGAGGATCAACGCGATCGCCATCACCAGGAACGGCGCCATCACCGCCGCGTAGAAGAAGTACATCTGCCGGTCGATGTCGGCGAACCACGGCAGGAATCCGGCCGCATACCCGGTCAGCACGACGCCGTAGCGCCAGTCGCGCTTCACGAACGCCCGCCACACCGCCCAGCCGAGCACCGGCACCGCGATGAACCACATCGCCGGCGTGCCCACCAGCATCACGGCCTTCACACACGACTGCGCACCACACCCCGGCACGTCCTGGTTGTCGATCGCGTAGAGCACCGGCCGCAGCGACATCGGCCACGCCCACGGCTTCGACTCCCACGGATGGTGGTTCCCGTCGGCGTTGGTCAGCCCGGAATGGAACCGGTAGGCCGCATACGTGTAGTGCCACAGCGAGCGGATCGCGTCGGGAATCGGCAGCACACTGTCCGGGCCGATCGACTGCCCGACCTCGTGCCGGTTCACCCCGGTCTCGGAGGCGAACCACGGGGTGTATGACGCCAGGTACACCCCGAACGGGATCAGCACGAGCGCGTACAGCGACGGCCCCAGGTCGCGCCGCAACGCCCCCAGCCAAGGCCGTCGCACCCGGTACTGGCGGCGCGCCGCGATGTCGAACGCCAGCGTCAGCACCCCGAAGAACGCGACGAAGTACAGCCCCGACCACTTCGTCGCGCACGCCAGGCCGAGCAGCACGCCCGCACCGAAACGCCACCACCGCACGCCGAGCCGCGGCCCCCATGGGGTCTCGGCGATCCGGCCCTCGATCAACGCGACGTGCATCCGCTCGCGCACCTGGTCGCGGTCGACGATCAGGCAGCCGAACGCGGCGACGACGAAGAACGTGAGGAACCCGTCGAGCAGCGCGGTGCGGGAGGCGACGAAGCTGACCCCGTCGGCGATCAACAGCAGCCCGGCCACCCCGCCGATCAGCGTCGAGCGGCTGATCCGCCGCACGATCCGCGCGACCAGCAGCACCAGCAGCACCCCGCACACCGCGCCGGAGAACCGCCACCCCACGCCGTTGTAGCCGAACAGCCCCTCGCCGATCGCGATCAGCTGCTTGCCGACGGGCGGGTGCACCACCAGCCCGTAGCCGGGGTTGTCCTCGACGCCGTTGTTGTTCAGCACCTGCCAGGCCTGCGGCGCGTAGTGCTTCTCGTCGAAGATCGGCGTACCCGCATCGGTCGGCGAGCCGAGGTTGAGGAATCGGGTGATCGCAGCGAGTGCGGTGACCACCGCGGTCATCGCCCAGCCCTGCAACCGGTCCAGCGGTCCGAAGTCGGCCACCGGCATCAACGGGGCGGGGCTGATGACCGGAACCGCGCGCGGAGCGTCGGTGGCGGGGGCGGTCACGTCTTCAGATCGTAGGCTGTGGACCATGACCGCCGGTCGTCTGCTTCTCGGCGCCACCCCGCTCGGCCAACCCGGCGACGCTTCCCAGCGACTGGTGAACGCCCTCGCCCGCGCCGACATCGTCGCCGCCGAGGACACCCGCCGCATCCGCCAACTCGCGCAGTCGCTGGGCGTGCGCCCGGTCGGACGGGTGCTGAGCCTGTTCGACCAGAACGAGGCATCCCGCGTCCCCATGCTGGTCGAGGCCGTCAAATCGGGTGCGACGGTGCTCGTGGTCAGCGATGCGGGGATGCCGCTGATCAACGACCCGGGCTACCGGCTGGTCAGCGCGTGCGCCGAGGCCGGGCTGACGGTCAGCTGTCTGCCCGGGCCCTCGGCGGTGACGACGGCGCTGGCGGTGTCCGGGCTGCCGTCGGACCGGTTCTGCTTCGAGGGCTTCCCGCCGCGCAAACAGGCCGCCCGGGTGTCGTGGTTCGCCGCGCTGGCCGCCGAACAGCGCACCTGCGTGTTCTTCGAGTCGCCCCGCCGCCTGGCCGACACGCTGCGCGACGCGGCCGCCGCGCTCGGCGGGGACCGCCGCGTCGTGGTGTGCCGCGAGCTGACCAAGACCCACGAGGAGGTCAAGCGCGGCACCCTGGCCGAACTCGCCGAGTGGGCGGCCGACGGGGTGCTGGGCGAGGTGACGGTGGTGCTGGCCGGTGCGGTGCCGTCGACCGACATCGACATGCTCGTCGCGGAGGTCAACGAACGGGTGGAGGCGGGCGTGCGGGTCAAGGACGCCTGCGCCGAGGTCGTCGCCGCCTATCCGGGCGCGCCGTCGCGGCGCGAACTGTACGACGCGGTGCTGCGGGCGCGCGATTAGGACAGCGCCGACCAGTGCGTGGTCGCGATCAGCTCCGCCCGTTCGAGGGCCTGGGCGCGGTGGACGTGGATCTGGTTGTACTCCTCGCTGGTGACCATCTCGAGGAACGCCGACGGCGTCGGGTACTGCACGACGAGGATGACGTCCCACCACGGGCTGCCCTCGTCGCCGAGGACGAATGCGGGTGAGGTCCCGCCGTAGACCACCTTCGCGCCGACGCGCTCGAGGAACGGGGCGACCGCGGCGCCGTAGCGCTGATAGCTCGCCAACCCGTCGGGTTCGGCGAACTTGAGCAGGTTCACCATCACGACCGGCTGGTCGGACGGGAAGTCGGTGAGCGCGGGCAGCGGCATCGGGCCGGCGTCGAGGGAATCACTCATACCGGGTTGACTATCACAGATCGGTCGCCGCGCGGAACCGCCGCCGACGGGCCGACGATCGCCGCGGCCTTGTGCAGGCATTCGTCCCATTCGCGGTCGGGGTCCGAATCGGCGGTGATCCCGCCGCCGACGCCGAGCGCCGCGCACCCGTCGGTGTCGAACTCCACCGTGCGGATCGCGACGTTGAGTTCACACCCCGCGACGGGTGAGGCGAGACCGATTGTGCCGCAGTAGATCCCGCGGCGAAGCGGTTCCCACGTCCGCAGCAGGGTGCGGGCCCGGCCCTTGGGCGTTCCGGTCACCGACGCCGGGGGGAACGTCGCGTCGAGCACCTCGGACATCGGCCGGGCGGGGTCGATCTCGGCGCTGACCGTAGACACCAGATGCCATACCCCGGGGGCGGGCCGGACGGTCAGCAGGTCGGGCACGGTCACCGACCCGGTCTCCGCGACGCGGCCGAGGTCGTTGCGCACCAGGTCGACGATCATCACGTTCTCCGCGACGTCCTTGACCGAGGCGCGCAGGTCGGCGGGGTCCGCCCAGGCCGGCAGCGTGCCCTTGATCGGGCTCGACGTCACGGTGCTGCCGCGGCGGCGCAGGAACAGCTCCGGGGACAGTGATGCGACCGCACCCCACTCGCCGGCGAGGTACGCCGCGCGGGCGGGGGAGGTGCGCGCGGCGGTGTCGACGAAGAAGTCCAGCGGCGCGCCGCGGAGACGGCCGGCGAATTGCGTGCACACGCACGCCTGGTACACCTCGCCGGCGGCGATCGCCTCCAGGCATTCGAGCACTCCGCGGCGGTGTGTCTCGTGATCCGGTGCGGTCCAGTCGATCTCGAACGGCGACGGTGCCTCGGGCGCCGAAACCGCCGCCGCCACCCAGGCGGGAAGTGCTGCGCTGTCGAGGCTTTCGTACCACCAGCAGCGGTCCCGGTCGCGGCGCAGCACGCAGTCCGACCAGCCGCCCGCCGCCACGGGGATGCGCGGGGGACGACCGTCGGCGCCGGAGTCGGGATACGAGAGGTAGCCGAACCACCCGCCGCCGACGGCGTCACCGGAGCCCGAACCGGTCGGCACCTCGAACACCTCGGAGGCCGGGACCGGGCGGACCGCCACCGACGGTGCGATGACGGCGGTCGAGTCGAACCAGTCGCCGAACAGCGCGGCGGGCGGGGCGAATCCGAGTGCGGCGCCGGCCCGGCCGACGGCGGCCAGGACCCCGGGCGCGTCACCCAGGTCGCCGAGCCGCTCGATCCGCACGGCCCAAGCCTGACACAGGTCAGCGGCTGATCGCCCGCGGGATGTCGACGCCTGCGAGCTTGTCGGGGTTGCGCATCGCGTAGAAGTGGGTGATCTTCCCGTCCACGATCTCGACGGTGACGATCCCCTCGAAGCTGTCGCCGAGGTAGAGCTTCAGCGCGGGGGCGTTGTTGTAGACGGCCGGTTCGACGTGACCGTCATCGCCGGCGACCCGCAGCAGACCCATGACCAGTTTGCCGACCCGGTCCGCGCCGACCACCGGACGGCGGGCCGCACTGCGCTTGCCGGCGCTGTCGGCGGTCCACACCACGTCGGGCGCCAGCACCTCCATCAGCGCGTCGACGTCACCGGTGGCCGCCGCGGCGAGGAACTGCGACGTGATCTCCATCGAGGTCTTCGGATCCACGGGTTCGAACCGCTTGCGCCGGGACTGCACGTGTTCCCGGGCCCGGTGGGCCATCTGACGCACCGCGGTCACGGATTTGCCGATGGCCGAGGCGATCTCGTCGTGGCTGAAGCCGAACACCTCGCGCAGTACGAACACCGCGCGTTCGTCGGGGGTCAGCGTCTCCAGCACGACGAGCATCGCCATCGACACCGATTCGGCGAGCACCACATCGGCGGAGGCGTCGGCACTCTCGACGAGCAGCGGCTCGGGCAGCCACGGGCCGATGTAGTCCTCACGCCTGCGGGATTGGGCGCGCAGCGCGTTGAGGGCCTGCCGGGTGACGAGCTGGGCGAGGTAGGCCTTCGTGTCCTGCACCGTCGACAGGTCCACCTCCGCCCAGCGTAGGTAGCTCTCCTGCAGCACGTCGTCGGATTCGGTTGCGCTACCCAGGATCTCGTAGGCGATCGTGAACAGCAGCGGCCGCAGCAGCGTGAACCGTTCGGCGTGCTCCGTCGGCGTGGTCATCGCACCGGTACCGCCTCGGCCACCCGCTGCTGACGCTTACCGCCCTTGAGCCAGAAGTAGCTCCCCGGTTTGCGCGCTTCGCGGGACAGGAATGAGATCGTGCCCTTGCAGACCGTCTCCTTGATCGATGCCGCCACCCGGCCGCCGATGTGCCAGCGCATGACCCGGTCGTCGAGGTGGGCCAGTTGGATGAGGCCCGCATCGCGGCCCAGGCTGATGCACTGACCGGTGAAGGCCTGGTTCAACACCTTCGGCTCCTCGCCGGCGATGCGGCTCAGCACCGTGTTGGCGGCCTGCGCACCGAGCGGAATCGCCGCCTGGCAGCTCATGCGCAACGGGAGGTCCGACGGTGCCGACGCGTCACCCGCGGCGACGATCCGGTCGTCGTCCACACTGCTGAGCGTCTCGTCGGTGAGCAGCCGACCGATGCGGTCTGTGGTCAGGCCGCTGCGGGCGGCCAGGTCGGGCACTCCGAAGCCGGCCGTCCACACCGTGACGGCGCTGGCGAGTCGGCGGCCGTCGGCGAGCGTGACCGCATCGCGGTGCACTTCGGTGACCACCGCATCCGGCCCGTCGAGCACGGCCACATCGAGCTCGGCGAACCGCTTGGCCGCGGCTCGGCGCCCCGCGGTGCTCAGGTAGGGACCGAGCACGTTGCCGCAGACCAGGGTGACCCGGCGGCCCTGCTCGGCGAGTTCGGCGGCCACCTCCATACCCGTCGGACCTGCCCCCACGACGACGATCGGCGCGTCGGGGGCGGCATCGACGAGCGCCGCGCGCAGCGGCTCGCCGTGTTCGAACTCCGAGATCGGGTAGGCGAACTCGGCTGCGCCGGGCACCTCGAGGGCGGCGCCGGTGCTGCCCACGGCATAGATCAGATAGTCGTAGTCGAGCGCGTCACCGGAGGTGAGTTCCACCCGGCGCGCCGCCGCGTCGATCCGGTCCGCGGAGTCCACGGCCAACCGGATCCCGTCGCCGAGCACGGTGCCGAAGTCGACGACGGCGTCGTCGGATCCGGTCGCGAGCTGGTGCAGCCGGATCCGCTCGACGAACTGCGGCCGCGGGTTGACCAGGGTGATGTCGACGTCGGGGTTCTGACGAAGGTGGTTGGCGGCCATCACGCCGGCGTATCCGCCACCGACGACGACGATGCGGGTGTTCATCGGGTGTACCTCCTGGGGTCATCCGGCACATCTTCGAGCCGGTCTGTCCTCGAGACACCTGGCACACGGGAAGTGTGACAGCTCAGCCGGGAAAGTGGTGCACGTCACTCCCGGCTGATCGAACGGGGCACGGAGATCCCGGTCAGTTTGTCCGGGTTGGCCATCGCGTAGAAGTGGGCGATCCGGCCGTCGACGACGTCGATGAGGACCACCCCCTTCACCTCGTCACCGCTGGACACGACGACGGCGGGGGTGCTGTTGTACGTCGCCGTGGCGAACCGGATGTCCGGGACCTGCTTGGGCGCGGCGCGGAAGAAGCCGGCGACCAGGGCTGCCACCTTCCTGGCGCCGAGCACCGGCCGGCGGATTGCCTTGGCCCGGCCGCCCGAGTCGGTGATCCATGCGGCGTCGGGGGCGAGCACCGACAGCAGCCCGTCGATGTCGCCGGTCTCCGCGGCCGCGATGAACCGCTCGGTGACCCGCGCGGCGTCGGCGGTGTCGACGGGGCCTGACCGGATGCGTCTGGCGTGGACGTGTGCGCGGGCGCGGTACGCCATCTGGCGTACCGCGCCGACGGACTTCCCGACCGCGTCGGCGATCTCGCCGTGGTCGAAGCCGAACACCTCGTGCAGGACGAACACCGCCCGCTCGTCGGGGGTGAGCGTCTCCAGCACCACCAGCATCGCCATCGACACGGATTCGGCGAGGATGACGTCGGAGGAGGCGTCGGCCCCGTCGAGCAGCAGCGGTTCGGGCAGCCAGGGGCCGACGTAATCCTCCCGACGGCGGCTGTTCGAGCGCAGAGTGTTGAGCGCCTGCCGGGTCACCAGCTGTGCCAGATACGACCTGGTGTCCCGCACCGTCGCGAGGTCCACCTCCGCCCACCGCAGGTAGCTGTCCTGCAGCACATCATCGGATTCGCTTGCGCTGCCGAGGATCTCGTAGGCGATCGTGAACAACAGCGGCCTCAACGGCGTGAAGCGCTCCGCATGTCCGCCGTCGGTGGTCACGGCTCCGCGACCACCTCGAACGCCGGCCGCTGCGGACGCGGACCACCGCTGAGCCGCGGCGACGAGCCGGGCTTGCGGGCCTCCCGGCGCAGACCCCAAACTGTGCCCCGGACGATCACCTCCTTCAGCACGGCGGCCACCCGGCCGCCGATGTAGAGGTCGACCGGGGTGTCGTCCATCCGGCCGAACTGCACGATGCCGGCGTGGCGGCCGAGGCTGGTGCAACTCCCCGGGATGCCGTAGGAGAAGTCCACCGGTTCGGTGCCCGCGATCCGGCGCAGCACGGTCTCGGCGGCCTGCGGACCGAGCTGGGACGCCGTCGCGCAGCACATGCGCAGCGGCACACCCGACGGGGCGGCGCAGTCACCCGCCGCGACGATCCGGTCGTCGTCGACACTGGTCAGCGTCTCGTCGGTGAGCAGCCGGCCCAGCGCATCGGTGTGCAACCCGCTGGTCGCCGCCAACTGGGGCACGCCGAAACCGGTCGTCCAGACGGTCAATGCGCTGGGGCGGACCGCGCCGCCGGCGAGGACCACCGCGTCGGATCGCACCTCGGTCACCACGTCGCTCTCCAGCACTGCGACGCCCAGTTTCGCCATCACCTTGGCGACCGACCGCCTGCCGGGCCGGGACAGCGACGGGGCGAGCCGGCCGCCGCAGACGATCGCGACCCGGTGGCCCTGCTCGGCGAGTTCGGTGGCGACCTCGATTCCGGTCAGCCCGCCCCCGACGACTGTCACCGGTGCGTCCGGGTGCAGCGCGTCCAGTGCCGCGTGTAGCCGCTGGGCCTGTTCGAGTTCGGCGACGGGATAAGCGAATTCGTCCGCACCGGGCACCGAGGCCGGGACCGCGCCGGTGCTGCCGACCGCGTAGACGAGGTAGTCGTAATCGAGGGTGCCGCCGGACAATAGTTCGACTCGGCGGGCGCCGGCGTCGATGCGGGTCGCGGTGTCGACGACGAGTCGGATCCCCTCGCCGAGCAGGGTGCCGTAGTCGACAGTGGCTTCGGCGGTGCCCGCGGCCAGCTGGTGCAGCCGGATCCGTTCGACGAAACGCGGGCGCGGATTGACCAGTGTGATGTCGGTGTCGCCGCGCATCCGGAGATGGTTGGCCGCCAGGGTGCCGCTGTATCCGCCGCCGATGACGACGATGTGGGGCCGCTGGACCGTCATGGTGTCTCCTTCAATTCAGGGGGTGATGCCCCTGAGACACCGGATGCGGCGCGAACGTCACGCGCGCGGACATGGGTGTGAGATAGATCACTCAGATGAGGCCGAGGGCGAGCATCGCGTCGGCCACCCGCGTGAACCCGGCGATGTTGGCGCCCGCGACGTAATTGCCCGGCTGTCCGTATTCGTCGGCGGTCCGTAGGCAGCGGTCGTGGATGCGGCTCATGATCTCGGCGAGGCGCTCCTCGGTCTCATCGAACGTCCACGAATCGCGCGACGCGTTCTGCTGCATCTCCAGCGCGCTGGTGGCGACACCGCCGGCATTGACGGCCTTACCCGGCGCGAAGACCGTGTCCGAGTCGGCGAATACCTTCACCGCCTCCGGCGTGCACGGCATGTTCGCGCCCTCGGCGACGACGCGGCAGCCGCCCTTGACCAGCTTGGTGGCGTCGGCGCCGTTGATCTCGTTCTGGGTGGCGCACGGCACCGCGATGTCGCATTCGGTGTCCCACACGTTGCCCGTGACGAACTTGCTTCGGCCACCGCGCATTTCGGCGTACTCGGAGATGCGGGCGCGCCGCACCTCCTTGATCTCCTTGAGCGCGGCGACGTCGATGCCATCAGGGTCGACCACGTATCCATCGGAATCCGAACACGCGATCACGATCCCGCCGAGGTGCTGGATCTTCTCGATCGCGTAGATGGCCACGTTGCCGGACCCCGACACCACCACGCGTTTCCCGTCGAAGGACTCCCCGCGGGACTTGAGGATGTCGGCGATGAAGAACACCGTCCCGTAACCGGTGGCCTCGGTGCGCACCAGCGATCCGCCCCACGTGATGCCCTTACCGGTGAGCGTGCCGGATTCGTAGCGGTTGGTGATGCGCTTGTACTGGCCGAACAGGAACCCGATCTCGCGGGTGCCGACGCCGATGTCGCCGGCGGGCACGTCGGTGTACTCCCCGATGTGGCGGTAGAGCTCGGTCATGAACGACTGACAGAACCGCATGATCTCGCCGCGCGAGCGGCCCTTGGGGTCGAAGTCCGATCCGCCCTTGCCGCCGCCGATCGGCATCCCGGTCAGCGAGTTCTTGAAGATCTGCTCGAAGCCGAGGAACTTCACGATGCCCAGGTACACCGAGGGATGGAACCGCAGCCCGCCCTTGAACGGTCCCAGCGCCGAGTTGAACTCGACGCGGAAGCCGCGATTCATCTGGACCGCGCCGCTGTCGTCGACCCACGGCACCCGGAACAGGATCTGCCGTTCGGGCTCGCACAGCCGCCGGATGACGGCGGTGTCGGCGTAGTCGGGATGTTTGGCCACCACCGGTCCGAGGCTCTGGAGCACCTCGTAGACGGCCTGGTGGAACTCCGTCTCGCCGGGGTTGCGTTTGGCCACCTCCTCGAAGGTGTCCTGCAGCTTCTCGTGCAGTCCGTTCATTTCTCGTCCACCTGATATCTGGGAAACACACCTTCGGGCTTCGGTAGTGCGGTGCCCGGGGCGAGGCGGGTCGAAACGGCGGTGAAGTCGCGGGTGTCGGCGGGTTGGCCGACCAGGTCGAGCAGTCTGGCCATCGAATCCGGCATCACCGGCTGACTCAGCAGCGCCGCGATCCGGACGGTCTCCAGCGTCGTGTAGAGCACGGTGCGGAACCGGACCTGATCGGCCTCGGCCTCCGACTTGCGCAGCACCCACGGTTCCTGGGCGGAGAAGTACCGGTTGGCCGCGCCGAGCACCGACCAGATCGCCTCCAGCGCGAGGTGCATCGCCTGCTCGGAGTAGTGGCCGCGGATCCGCTCCAACAGTCCGTCGGCGGCGTCGAGCAGCGCCGAGTCCTCGGCGGTGAACTCACCCGGTTCGGGGACCGCGCTGCCGAGGTTCTTGGCGACCATCGACAGCGAACGCTGCGCGAGGTTGCCCAGCTCGTTGGCCAGGTCGGCGTTGATCCGGCCGATGATGGCGTCCTCGCTGTAGCTGCCGTCCTGCCCGAACGGCACCTCGCGCAGGAAGAAGTAGCGCACCGCGTCGACGCCGAACTCCTCGACCAGTGCGATCGGGTCGACGACGTTACCCACCGATTTGCTCATCTTCTCGCCCTTGACGTTGATGAAGCCGTGGGCGAAGACCCGTCGTGGCAGCTCGATCCCGGCCGACATCAGGAACGCGGGCCAGTACACGGTGTGGAACCGGATGATGTCCTTGCCGATGACGTGCAGATCGGCGGGCCAGTACTTCTCGAAAGCCTCGGAGGACACGTCGGGGAAGCCGACGCCGGTGAGGTAGTTGGTCAGGGCGTCCACCCAGACGTACATGACGTGGTCGGGATGTCCCGGGACCGGGACGCCCCAGTCGAATGTGGTGCGCGAGATCGACAGGTCGCGCAGCCCGCCGGACACGAAGCTGATCACCTCGTTGCGGCGGACATCCGGTCCGATGAACTCGGGATGGGCCTCGTAGTGGGCCAGCAGCCGGTCGGTGTAGGCCGACAGTCGGAAGAAGTACGTCTGCTCCTCGGTCCACGTCACCGGGGTGCCGGTCTCGATGGAGTACTTCTCGCCGTCGTCGCGGGTCTCGATCTCGTCATCGGTGTAGAAGCGTTCGTCGCGTACCGAGTACCAGCCGGAGTACGAGTCCAGGTAGATGTCGCCGGCGGCGTCCATCCGCTTCCACAGTTCCACCGATGCGTCCAGGTGGTCGGGATCCGACGTCCGGATGAACCGATCGAACGAGGTGCCCAGCCGGTTCTGCATCGCCTGGAAGGTGTCCGAGTTGCGCAGCGCCAGCTCCGCGGTGGGGATACCTTCCTTCTCCGCGGTCTGCGCCATCTTCAGGCCGTGCACGTCGGTGCCGGTCAGGAAGCGGACGTCGAAGCCGTCGAGCCGTTTGAACCGGGCGAGGGCGTCGGTCGCGATCTTCTCGTAGGCGTGCCCGATGTGCGGTGCGCCATTGGGGTAGTCGATCGCAGTGGTGATGTAGTACGGCGGCTTGCTCATGTCACGCTCACTCTATGGTGTTCCAGGTGAGTCGCTCGAACCGTCCGGCCCCGCCCCTTCCCGAACCGTTGAGCCCCCTGGTCGATGCGCACACCCATCTGGATGCCTGCGGGGCGCGCGACGGCGATGACGTCCGCGCCGTGCTGGACCGTGCGGGTGCGGTCGGGGTGGGCGCGGTGGTGACGATCGCCGACGACCTGGACGCCGCGCGCTGGGCGGTGCAGGCCAGTGGGTGGGACGACCGGGTGTACGCGGCGGTCGCCCTGCACCCGACCCGCGCCGACGCGCTCACCGACGACGCGCGCGTCGAACTCGAACGGCTCGCGGCGCATCCGCGCGTCGTCGCGGTCGGGGAGACCGGCATGGATCTGTACTGGCCGGGCAAGCTCGACGGCTGCGCCGCACCGGACAGCCAGCGGGAGGCCTTCGCCTGGCACATCGACCTCGCCAAACGCACCGGTAAGCCGCTGATGATCCACAACCGCGACGCCGATGCCGCCGTCCTCGACGTCCTCGCCGCCGAGGGCGCCCCGGAGACCGTGATCTTCCACTGCTTCTCGTCAGATGCGCAGATGGCGCGCACCTGCGTGGACGCGGGCTGGGTGCTCAGCCTGTCGGGCACCGTGAGCTTCAAGAACTCGCATGCGCTGCGGGAGGCGGCGCAGCTGATCCCCGCCGAGCAGCTGCTGGTGGAAACGGACGCACCATTTCTCACCCCGCATCCGTACCGCGGCGCGCCCAACGAGCCCTACTGTCTGCCCTACACCGTGCGGGCGCTGGCCGACGTGCGCCGGGAGCCTGCCGAGCAGCTCGCGCAGCAAACCGCGGCGAATGCGAACCGCGTCTACGGCCTCGCTACGAGTTGAAACCCCCTCCAGACTTCGTTACCGTCTTGTGATCGTAAGCGGACTTAGCTCCGTTTTTTGAAACGTTTGTACCAATAACAGGGATTCGCCGGGACTTTGACCGCTCTGAACAGGCTGCACGAGGCGCGCTCGCCGATGCTGCGCATCGTGGTGGGCGCCCTGCTGGTCGCGCTCACCTTCGCGGGCGGATACGCCGTCACCACGCACAAAACCGTCACGCTGTCGGTGGACGGCACCGAGACCACCGTGTCCACGATGAAGACGCGGGTCATCGACGTCGTCGAGGAGAACGGTTTCGAGGTGGGTGAGCGCGACGACCTCTACCCGGCCGGTGACTCCGAGGTGCAGCAGGCCGAGAAGATCGTGCTGCGTCGCAGCCGTCCGCTGGACATCTCGCTGGACGGCCAGTCGACCAAGCAGGTGTGGACCACCGCGTCGACGGTCGACGAGGCGCTGGCCCAGCTCCAGATGGACGACAGCGCACCCGCCGCGGCCTCGCGCGGCAGCCGCGTCCCCCTCGGTGGGATGTCACTGCCGGTGGTCAGCCCCAAGACCGTCCAGATCGACGACGGCGGCGCCGTGCGCACCGTCCGACTGGCCGCCCCGAACGTGGCAGGTCTGCTCGACGCCGCGGGTGTCCCGCTGCAGCAGCGCGACACCGTCGTGCCTGCCGCGACGTCCCCGGTCGTCGACGGTATGCAGATCCAGGTAACTCGCATCCGGGTCGAGAAGATCACCGAGCGGCGGCCCCTCGAGCCGGCGCACACCCGCATCGAGGACGTCGACATGAACATGAGTCGACAGATCGTCGAAGATCCGGGAAATCCGGGAGAACAAGACGTCACTTTTGCTGTCTCGAAGGTCAACGGTGTGGAGACCGGCAGATTGCCAGTAGCCAATGTCGTCGTTGCACCCGCAAGGAATGCCGTCGTCCGGGTGGGCGCGAAGCCCGGTACAGAGGTGCCGGAAGTGCGGGCCGGAGCTACCTGGGATGCCTTGGCGCAGTGTGAAGCCGGAGGTAACTGGGCCATCAACACCGGCAACGGATATTTCGGTGGTGTCCAATTTGATCAAAACACCTGGGAGCGCAACGGTGGTCTGAGGTATGCTCCGAGGGCAGATCTGGCGACAAGAGAAGAACAGATCGCGATTGCTGAGGTCACGCGGGCAAGGCAAGGCTGGGGAGCCTGGCCCACGTGTAGTGGAAGGTTGGGGGCGTCGTGACAATTCGACTGCTCGGGCGGACAGAAATCCGGCGCCTGGCGAAAGACATCGACTTTCGCCCGCGTAAGTCATTTGGGCAAAATTTCGTTCACGATGCGAACACCGTGCGCCGGATCGTCTCGGCCTCCGGTGTGCACCGGCACGACCACGTCCTCGAGGTCGGGCCCGGGCTCGGTTCGCTGACGCTGGCGTTGCTCGACCGCGGCGCGCACGTCACCGCCGTGGAGATCGACCCCCTGCTCGCCCAGCAGCTCCCGACCACGATCGCCGACCACTCGCACAGCGAGATCAACCGGCTGACGGTGCTCAACCAGGACATCCTGACGCTGATGCCGTCGGATCTGGAGAACCAGCCCACCGCCCTGGTCGCGAACCTGCCCTACAACGTCGCGGTGCCCGCACTGCTGCACCTGCTGGCCGAGTTCCCGACCATCCGCTCGGTGATGGTCATGGTCCAGGCCGAGGTGGCCGAGCGGCTCGCCGCCGACCCGGGCGGCAAGGACTACGGCGTGCCGAGCGCCAAGGTGCGGTTCTACGGCAACGTCCGCCGCTACGGCATGGTCTCCCCGACGGTCTTCTGGCCGATCCCGCGCGTGTACTCCGGGCTGGTCCGCATCGACCGGTACGAGACGTCGCCGTGGCCGACCGACGCCGCCTTCCGCGATCAGGTGTTCGAACTCATCGACATCGCCTTCGCGCAGCGCCGCAAGACCTCCCGCAACGCCTTCGCGGAGTGGGCCGGCTCGGGTAACGAGTCCGCGCGCCGCCTGCTGGCCGCCAGCATCGATCCGTCGCGCCGGGGTGAGACCCTCGCGATCGCCGACTTCGTGCGGTTGTTGCAGCGGTCCGAGGAAGCCGAGGAGCAGGTCCGCGTCCCGTAGTACTGCGGGATAGTGTCGAGCGGTGCGCAACGGCAACACCGCCTCTGAGTGGGTGCCCACCGGATCGGTCACCGTGCGGGTGCCCGGCAAGGTCAATCTGTTCCTGGGTGTCGGTGATCTGCGGGCCGACGGATACCACGATCTGACGACGGTGTTCCACGCGGTGTCCCTGCTCGACGAGGTCACCGTCTCGACCGCCGACACGCTGTCGGTCGAACTGTCCGGTGAAGGTGTGGAGTCCCTGCCCACCGACCGTCGCAACCTCGCTTGGCGGGCCGCCGAACTGATGGCCGACCACGTCGGCCGGGCCCCAGACGTCGCGATCTCCATCGACAAGTCGATCCCCGTCGCCGGCGGGATGGCCGGCGGCAGCGCCGACGCCGCGGGCGTCCTCGTCGCGATGAACCACCTCTGGGAGCTCGGCGTCCCGCGGCGCGATCTGCACGCGATGGCCACCGAACTCGGCAGCGATGTGCCGTTCGCCCTTCACGGCGGTACCGCGCTGGGCACCGGCCGCGGTGAGGAGCTGGCCACCGTCCTGGCCCGCAGCACGTTCCACTGGGTGCTGGCGTTCGCGCGCAAGGGGTTGTCGACGCCGAAGGTGTTCGGTGAACTCGACCGCCTGCGCGCCGACACCGGCTCCGGGAGGACGGGGCCGGCCCGCCTCGGTGACCCGGAGCCGATCCTGGCCGCGTTGGCGTCCGGAGACGCGCACCGCCTGGCGCCCCTGCTCGGCAACGATCTGCAGTCGGCCGCGCTGAGCCTCTACCCCGAGCTGAGGCGCACGCTGCGCGCCGGACTGGACGCCGGCGCCCTGGCGGCGATCGTGTCCGGCTCCGGACCGACATGCGCGTTCCTGTGCCCCTCGTCGCCCGCCGCGATCGACGTGGGCGCTCAACTGGCCGGTGCGGGCGTCTGCCGGACCGTAAGGGTGGCCAGTGGACCGGTGCAGGGCGCCCGGGTGGTGCCTGCGCCGTCGCCGTCGGCGTGACGCGACCTGGGTCGTTGCATTCGTGAAGTGTGACGGAGACCTCAATTGCTGCGACAGTTTGGCAGTTACTTAAGGGTCTCTTAAGATGGTCGACGGTGAAAGCTAGCGGTCGAGTACCGGACGTGTGTCCTTTCCCCGCCGGTACGGCCGGCGGGTTTCGACGTGGACCCGCGATCGCATCAACGTTGCATCACCCGTTGCATCACCCGTTTCGATACCCAACTGCTCCTGAATCGTGTGCGCGTGCCTACTCGGCAACGCCCGTGGACAGGCGGAGCATGAGAAGCCGGGCATTGTCGCCGGTCCCCAGGAGGTTGCCGTGAGCAGGTTCACCGAGAAGATGTACCGCAACGCGCGCACCGTCAGCACCGGCATGGTGACCGGCGAGCCGCACGAGCCGATCCGCCACACCTGGGGTGAGGTGCACGAGCGCGCCCGTCGGATCGCGGGCGGACTCGCCGAGGCCGGTGTCGGGCGCGGTGACGCGGTCGGCGTCCTCGCCGGCTACCCGGTGGAGATCGCCCCGACCGCCCAGGGGCTGTGGATGCGCGGCGCGAGCCTGACGATGCTGCACCAGCCCACCCCGCGCACCGACCTCGCGATGTGGGCCGAGGACACCATGAACGTCATCGGCATGATCGAGGCCAAGGCCGTGATCGTGTCCGAACCCTTCATCGTCGCCATCCCGGTGCTGAAGGAGAAGGGCATCCTCGTGCTCACGGTCGAGGAACTGCTCGCCGCCGAGCCGATCGACCCGATCGATGTCGGCGAGGACGACCTCGCGCTGATGCAGCTGACGTCGGGGTCCACCGGATCCCCGAAGGCCGTGCAGATCACCCACCGCAACATCCACTCCAACGCCGAGGCGATGTTCATCGGCGCGGAGTACGACGTCGAGAAAGACGTCATGGTCAGCTGGCTGCCCTGTTTCCACGACATGGGCATGGTCGGCTTCCTGACCATCCCGATGTACTTCGGCGCCGAGCTGGTCAAGGTCACGCCGATGGACTTCCTGCGCGACACCCTGCTGTGGGCCAAGCTCATCGACAAGTACAAGGGCACGATGACCGCGGCGCCGAACTTCGCGTACGCGCTGCTGGCCAAGCGGCTGCGCCGCCAGGCCACCCCGGGTGAGTTCGACCTGTCGACGCTGCGCTTCGCGCTGTCGGGCGCCGAGCCCGTCGAACCGGCCGACGTCGAGGACCTGATCGACGCGGGCAAGCCGTTCGGCCTCAAGCCCGAGGCGATCCTGCCGGCGTACGGCATGGCCGAGACCACCCTGGCGGTGTCGTTCTCGCCGTGCAACGCCGGTCTGGTGGTCGACGAGGTGGACGCCGACCTGCTGGCTGCTCTCCGCCGTGCCGTACCCGCGACCAAGGGACACACCAAGCGGCTCGCCACGCTGGGGCCGCTGCTCACCGACCTCGAAGCCCGCATCATCGACGAACAGGGCAATGTCATGCCGCCCCGCGGCGTCGGCGTCATCGAACTGCGCGGCGAATGCGTCACCCCCGGCTACATGACCATGGGCGGCTTCGTCCCGGCGCAGGACGAGCACGGCTGGTACGACACCGGCGACCTCGGCTACATCACCGAGGAAGGCCACGTCGTGGTGTGCGGCCGCGTCAAGGACGTCATCATCATGGCCGGGCGGAACATCTACCCGACCGACATCGAGCGCGCCGCGGGCCGTGTCGAGGGGGTGCGCCCCGGTTGCGCCGTCGCCGTCCGCCTGGACGCCGGCCACTCACGGGAGACCTTCGCCGTCGCGGTGGAGTGCAACAACTGGCAGGACCCCAACGAGGTGCGCCGGATCGAGCATCAGGTCGCCCACGAGGTGGTGTCCGAGGTCGACGTGCGCCCGCGCAACGTCGTGGTGCTCGGACCGGGCAGCATCCCGAAGACCTCCTCGGGCAAGCTGCGCCGCGCCAACTCGGTCTCGCTGGTCACCTAGGCCGCAGGCGCACGGGCGGCAGGTAGTCGGACACGTACGTCCGGCGCCACCAGATCCGCTCGTCGCGCAGTTCGCGCCAGGTACTGAACCGGTACTCGTAGAGCCGCGCCCGCACATGGCGGGGCGGCGCGTCCGGGAACGGGTTGTGCCGCAGCAGCTTCAGCGTCGGCGCATCGTTCTCGAGCAACCGCACGATGAACGGCCGGAACCAGTCCCGCCCATAGGTCGGGCTCAGCGCGGCGAACCACATCAGCCAGTCCAGCCGCAGATGGTAGGGCGCCCACTGGCGCGGCCACCGGTGCGGATCGTCCGGTTTGCCCTTGAACCCGTACTCCTTCCACACCGTCTGAGCGGTGACCACCGCGTCGTCGGTGCCTTCGACGGCGATCTCGTAGCGGATGCGGCTGATCGACCCGAACGCCCCGTAGGTGTTCATCAGGTGGTAGGGGTTGAACGCCGCGTTCATGCGCTGTCGGCTCGAGACCATGTTGCGCACCGGCCAGTAGCTCATCACCACGGCCGCGGCAGCCGCGGCGGTGACCAGGACGGTGAACCACAGCGGAGTGTCCGGCAGGGCCGGCTGATCCAGTACCGGCAGCACCGACGCGAACGCGGTGTGGTCGAGTGCGCTGACGGCCAGGACGATCGTGATCCAGTTGAGCCACGCGAAGTTCCCCGACAACACCAGCCACAGCTGGGTGGTGATCACGATTGCGCCTGCGATCGACGCGACCGGCTGCGGCGCGAACAACGCGAACGGGACGACGAGTTGGGCGAAGTGGTTACCCGCCACCTCGACCCGGTGCAGCGGCTTGGGCAGGTGATGGAAGAACCAACTCAGCGGACCCGGCATCGGTTGCGTCTCATGGTGATAGTCCAGGCACGTCAGATCGCGCCAGCACCGGTCGCCGCGCATCTTGATCAGCCCCGCACCGAATTCCAGCCGGAACACCAGCCAGCGGGCGAGCAGGATCGCGAACAGCGGTGGTGCCGTCTCGTCGTTGCCGAGCAGCAGCGCGACGAACCCTGCCTCCAAAAGCACTGACTCCCAACCGAACCCGTACCACCGCTGCCCGACGTTGACGATGGACAGGTAGAGCACCCACAGCGTCAGCCACATCACCGTCGCCGCCCACAGCGGGACGAGATTCGTGACCCCGGCGACCACCGCGACCG
>NZ_LQIT01000059.1 GCF_001499965.1 Mycobacterium sp. GA-2829 | reverse complement strand
ACCACGACCACCACGACCCCGTCGACGACGACGGCCACGACCACGCCACCCACCACGACGCAGCCGACGACGACGCAGCCGACCACCACCCAGGTGCCCACGACCACGCAGGCACCGACGACCACCAACCCGGTGACCACGACGTACGTGACCGTGCCGTTCGTGCCGGTCCCGATTCCGATCCCGGTTCCCAACAACTGACGGCGGTGACGCCGGTCACCCCCGCGTTTCCGTGATCGGCGAGCGGTAACCCATCGAGGTGACCGCTACGGAAGAGGTGTCGATGAGTGACATCCGATACGTCGAACTACATGGCGAGCGCGTCGCCTACCGGGATGCCGGCAGCGGTGAGGTCATCCTGCTGATCCACGGGATGGCCGGCTGCTCGGACACCTGGAGGGCACTGCTGCCCCGGCTGGCCGAGAACCACCGGGTGATCGCCCCGGACCTGCTCGGACACGGCAGGTCCGCCAAGCCACGCGGCGACTATTCGCTCGGCGCCTTCGCCGCCGGACTGCGCGACCTGCTCGACGAGTTGGGCATCAGCCGCGTCACTGTCGTCGGTCAGTCCCTCGGGGGCGGGGTCGCCATGCAGTTCCTCTACCAGCATCCGGAGTACTGCAGGCGGCTGATCCTGATCAGCAGTGGCGGCCTCGGGCCGGATGTGGGATGGATCCTGAGGCTGCTGGCGGCGCCGGGCGCCGAGTTCCTGCTGCCGGTCATCGCCCCCAAGGCGGTGGTCACCCTCGGCAACCGGCTGCGGCCCGTGCTGGGGGCGATCGGCTTCGGTTCGCCGACGGCGGAGCAGACGTGGCAGTCCTACAGTTCGCTGGCCGATCCGCCCACGCGGGCGGCGTTCCAGCGCACGCTGAGATCGGTGGTCGACTACCGCGGTCAGTCGGTCAGCGCGCTGAGCCGTCTGGGCGTCCACCCCGAGGTGCCCGCGCTGGTGATCTGGGGTGACCGGGATCCGATCATCCCCGTCACCCACGCCTACTCAGTGCAGGCGGCCAGGCCCGGAAGCAGGCTGAAGGTGATGCCCGGTCTCGGGCACTACCCCCACGTCGAGGCGGCCGAGGAGGTCGCCGACGCGATGGCGGAGTTCTTCCTCGAGACGCAGGCCCCCGTCCTGAACAACTGACGGCGGCGCCCGCGTTTGCCCGACACGGCGTCACAGCTTTGCTTAAGGTGACTGCGGGGTCGGGTAGATCAACGGGGTGGGCATGGATGGGTGTTTGCGCCTGGGGCTGAGCACGCCCGGCGGGGCATGCGGTCTGGATGAGGTCGCGGCGACCGCGGCAACCGTCGACCGACAGGTCGGCCTGATCCTGTGGTACGTGGATTTCGCGGCGTCACCGCCCGTCCGCGGGGTGGCTGCGGTGGCCGCCGCCGGAGCCACCCCGGTGATCACCTGGGAGCCGTGGTTCTGGCGCACCGACGTCGACCAGGTCGACGGGGCACTGCTCGCCGAGATCGCCGACGGACGCCACGACGACCTCCTCACGGCGTGGGCGGCCGCGCTCGCCCAGTGCGGGACACCGGTACTGCTGCGCTTCGCCCATGAGTTCAACGGCGACTGGTATCCGTGGACACCGGCGCGCGGCACCCCGCCGCAGACCTACGTCGCGGCCTGGCGGCACGCGCACGACCTGTTCCGGCGTGTGGGTGCGACGAACGTGCAGTGGATGTGGTCGCCGGATGCGGAGTCGGAGCCGCCGGCGCCCTGGTACCCGGGTGACGACTGCGTCGACGTCGTGGGGATCGACGGCTACAACTGGGGAACCACACGGCCGTGGAGTCGGTGGACGGCACCCGTCGAGATCTTCGAACCCGCCCTCACCGCGGTGCGCGCGCTGACCGACCGCCCCGTGATACTCGCCGAGGTGGGCTGCGCCGAGCACGGCGGCAGCAAGCCCGACTGGATCAGCGACCTCGTCGCGTGGGCGGCCGCGCAACCCGATGTCGGCGCGGTCATCTGGTTCGACCACGACAAGGAGACCGACTGGCGGATCGCGAGCACCCCGGCGGCGGCCGCGGCGATGGCGCGCGCACTGCGGGCGGTGGCGGCATGAGCGCGGAGACGACCACAGCGCCGGCGGTGTCGCCCTACGCGCTGCCACCGGAGATCGAGGACGAACGCGTCCGGTCGCTGGCCCAGCTGCACGTACTCGACACCCCGCCGGAGGTACGGTTCGCCCGGATCACGCGGATGGCGCGCACTGTCTTCGGCATCCCGATGGCGGCGGTGGCGTTGGTCGACCGGGACCGGCAGTGGTTCAAACAGGTCGACGGCCTCGACATCGGAACCAGCATTCCGCGCGAGAAGACGATCTGCCAGGCGACCGTCGCCCGCAGCTACGAAAACCCCGACAGCCCCGCGCTCATCGTCGAGGATGCCGCGGCCCGACCGGAATTCGCGATGGTGCCGGGCATCGGCGAACCGGGCGGCATCCGGTTCTACGCCGGCTATCCGCTGTACGGGCCCGGCGGGCACGCGGTGGGCACCTTCTGCATCTACGACACCGAACCCCGCGCGCTGAGCGACGCGGAGCTGACGACGTTCACCGAACTGGCGTCCTGGGCGCAACGCGAACTCGAACAGACCGACGACATCGAACGCGCCGCCGAGGTACAGCGGCACCTGCTGCCCCGCCCGCTCGGCGACCTACCCGGCTACTCGGTGTGCGCGATGTGCCTGCCCGCCTACGCCGTCGGCGGCGACTTCTACGACCACTACCGCATCGACGGCGGGGCGGTGTTCACCGTCGCCGACGTGATGGGCAAGGGGCTGGGCGCGGCGATCCTCGCCGCCAGCGTGCGTTCGGCGCTGCGCGGCGCCTCCCGCGCCGTGCAGCAGGTCACCACCCCGCTGCGGCCCGACCACGTCGTCAACTCCGTCGCCCTCCAGTTGGCGGAGGATTTCGGCAGCACCGACACCTTCGTCACGCTGTTCCACTGCCACCTCGACAGCGCGACCGGCACGGTGCGCTACGTCGACGCCGGGCACGGGTTCGCGGTCGTGGTCCGCGCCGACGGTCGCGTCGACGGGCTCGACAGCGCCGACATCCCACTCGGCGTACTCCCCGGCGCCACTTGGGATTACGGCGAGGTGGTGCTCGGTGAGGGCGACACGCTCATCGTGGCGTCCGACGGTGTGCTCGACCTCATCGGCGACGACAGCGATGTGCGCCCGGCCCTGCACTTCGTCGCCCGCCACGCCGAACCGGCCGAGCTGTGTGCGCGCGCCAGGGCGCTGGTCGCCGAGAAGTCGCCGCTGGACGACGTCACCCTCGTGGCGGTGCGCCGGGAGTCGGCCGCGTGAGCCACCAGATGCCCGACGCCCCCGTGGGCAGATACCCGTCGCCGTGGCTGCGGCTGCTGATCCTGTGCACCGCGCTGCTGGGCGTCAACTACGTCATCTGGCGGTGGTTCGAATCGATCAACTGGGCGGCCTGGTGGATCGCGGTGCCGTTGGTCATCGCCGAGACCTACAGCGTCATCGACTCCCTACTGTTCGGGATGACGATGTGGAAGATGTTGCGCCGCAACACCCCTCCACCGCCACCCGAGGACGCCACCGTCGACGTCTTCATCACCACCTACAACGAACCGATCGAGATGGTGCTCGAGACCGCCGAGGCCGCCCAGCGGATCCGGTTCCCGCACTCGACGTGGATCCTCGACGACGGCGACCGTCACGAACTGGCCGCGGCGGCTGCCGAACGGGGGATCGGTTACATCACCCGATCGTCGCACTGGACGCCCGACAAACCGCGACATGCCAAGGCGGGCAACCTGAACAACGCACTGTTCGAGACCGACGGCGAGTTCATCCTGGTGCTCGACGCCGATCAGGTGCCCGACCCGGCCATCCTCGACAACACGCTCGGTTACTTCCGCGACCCGTACATGGCGTTGGTGCAGACCCCGCAGTACTTCCACAACGTGCCGTTCAGCGATCCGCTGGGCAGTCAGGCGCCGCTGTTCTACGGCCCGATCCAGCAGGGCAAGGACGGCTGGAACGCCGCCTATTTCTGCGGGTCGAACGCCGTGCTGCGCCGGGAAGCGTTGATGCAGCTGGGCATTCGCGGTTACGTCCGCGCAGTCGAGGAAGGTGTCCGGCGCACCCTGTACGCATCTCGCAAGATGGTCAGGACTGCGCGCCGGCAACCGGGCGCCGACCAACCCGAGGTGCAGCAGGCCCTCGACGCCGTCCTGCAGGCGGTGCGCGACGCCCGCCGACAGCTGCGGGAGAAACGTGCGCTGGCCGACATCACCTACGAATTCCAGCAGCGTGTCGACGAGGCGGCCCGCACGGTTGTCGAGTCCGACGTCACCGCCATGCGCGCGGATCTCGAAGTGATCGCCGCCCTGAGTGAGCATCCCGAGAACACCGCCACCACGGTGGTTTTCGACGACGAGGCGCTGGAGTCGCTGGCCGGCAGGCAGTGGTCGCCGCTCGGGGCGATCGAATCGGTGTCGGCGATGATCCGCGCGGTCGACGTGGGCCGCGACGACGAGGCGCAACCGATGCTGCCGATGGCGACGATCTCGGTCACCGAGGACATGGCGACCTGTATGCGGTTGCACGCCCTGGGCTGGAAGTCGGCCTACCACCACGAGGTCCTCGCGCGCGGGCTCGCTCCCGACGATGTGCGGACGATGATGACCCAACGGCTGCGCTGGGCGCAGGGCACCGTCCAGGTCATGCTGCGGGAGAATCCGTTCGTCCAGAAGGGGCTCTCGATCGGCCAGAAGCTCATGTACTGGGCGACGATGTACAGCTATCTGGCCGGGTTCGCCGCGTTGGCCTACATCGCCGCGCCGGCGATCTACCTGATCTTCGGGATCATGCCCGTCACCGCTTACAGCTGGGACTTCTTCGGCAGGCTCATCCCGTTCCTGCTGCTCAATCAGCTGATGTTCATCATCATCAGCCACGGCACGCCCACGTGGCGGGGCCAGCAGTACAGCCTCGCGCTGTTCCCGGTGTGGATCAGGGCCTGCTACACGGCCTTTCTCAACGTGGTGTTCGGCCGGCCGCTGGGCTTCGCGGTCACCCCCAAGACCCGTCAGGAGGCGACCGCGATCCCGTGGCATCTGGTGAAATGGCAGCTGGTGGCCATCGCCCTGCTGGTGGTCGCCTCGATCATCGGCATCGTGCAGCTGTACTTCGGCGCGATCTCGGTCCTGGGTGTCGGCGTCAACCTCTTCTGGGTGCTGTTCGACCTGTTGATCCTGAGCGTGGTGTTCCAGGCGGTGCGGTACCGCGGACACGAGGACGAAGGAGCGTGATGAGTAGTTATCCGACGCGTACGACGGATTCCGGTGCCGTGGTGATCCGGCCGGACGGCCGCTTGAACATGGTGGCCGCGCCCGCGTTGCGCAAACAGATCCACGAGGTCGTCGACGGCGGGACCGCCCGGGTTGTCGTCGATCTCGGCGGCACCGAGTTCATCGACTCGTCGGGTCTGGGGGCATTGATCTCGGGTTTGAAGGTGGCCCGGCAGGCCGGTGGTGACCTGCGGATCGCCGCACCCACCCGGCAGGTGACCACGGTGCTCGAGCTGACCAACCTCAACCGCGTGCTGCGCACGTACGACTCGGCCGACGGCGCATTCGATGACGACGCATGACGCCCCGGTGGTCCTCGACACCACCACCGGCCCCGACACGCTTGACGCCGTTCAGCGCACGCTCGACCGGCTGTGGGCGCAGCACGACGTCGACGAATTGGTGCGTATCCACGTCGATCTGGCCGCGGGCGAGATCGCGGCCAACATCGTGGAGCACTCCGGCGACGGCAGGCCGGTGCGGCTGCGCATGGAGGTGATCCTCGACGCCGACACCGTGCGGACGACGTTCTTCGACGACGGGCACCCCTCGCCGATCGACCTCACCGACGTCGGTATGCCCGACGACCTGTCCGAGCGCGGCCGGGGTCTGGCCATCGCGCACCGCGTGCTCGACGAGTTGTCCTACCGGCGTGACCGCGACGGCAACCACTGGACGCTGGTCAGAAGCCGGACACCGTGAGTCTGCAAGAATCGAGCGATGTCAGTGCCCGGTAAGCCGGCGGGGTTGCGCGAGCGCAAGAAGCTCAAGACCCGCGAGACGATCCGGCGTGAGGCATTGCGCCTGATCAAGGCGCAGGGCTACCACAACACGACCGTCGAGCAGATCGCCGCCGCGGCCGAGGTCTCCCCGCGGACGTTCTCGCGGTACTTCCCGGTCAAGGAAGCCGTCCTGCCGTCCGACGATCACATCGCCCCGATCATCGAGGCGTTCGTCGCCGCCCCCGCCCACCTGCCGCCCATCGAGGCCTACCGGTACGCGGTGGTGACCACGTTCAATGCGTTGACCGACGAGCAGCGTGAGGACGCGATCTTCGGGCAGCGGCTGATGTACGCGATCCCCGAGGCGCGGGGGCTGCTCTACACCGAGTACGTCCGGCTGATCGATCTGATCGCCGAGGGGCTGGCGAAGCGTCCGGACGCCCCGGCCACCCCGGACGAGCGACGCGTGCTCGCCGGGGCGATGGTCGGGGTGTTGATCGCGGCATCGCACAACACCCCGCTGCCGGGGAATCCGATCTCGCACTCCCTCCACGTACTGGACGGAATGCTCAAGGAGGGGACAAATCAAAAGAAGGGGCACCCGTTCGGGCGCCCCTCCTCTGTTCCGGGTCAGCGGACGTCGACGTAGACCACCCGGTCGTCGTTGTCGTACCGCACCGAGACGATCTTCGACTCGTCGAGCGGCTTGACCGCGCCGTGGTGGTTGACGCTGACCGCGTAGCCGCGGTCGTCGAGGGAGTTGATGACATCCTGGGCGTTGCCGGGGCCGGCGGGTGCGGCCTGCGCGGGGCCAGCGAGCCCTAAGAAGGCCGCGGCCAGTCCGCTGGCGATGATCGAGGCGAATCCGAGCTTCTTCATGTCCGTCTTCTTTCTTTCCCTCTGGTTCCGGACCTTTGCCGTTCCGGTATGCACTGGTAAACCAGCAGGTCAGGGGTTTAATTCCGGTGGCAGGAATTGATCGGCGGCTGGCAGGAATTCGCTTTGCGGACAGGTCGGACGGAGGTGCCCCCCTTGGCGATCTCGACCCTGTTGGTCGTTTCGCGAAGATTCTTTGCCGAAATCGCATCGCCGTGGCGAGTTCGCGCCTATCTTCAGTGAACCGTCGACGGTGACGCCGGTGGGGACGAGATGGCGTCGGGGGATGCATCTGCAAGGGGAGAGCAATGGATGCTTCGGCGTACATAGGGCGTGTCGGCGGCCTGGCAGTGGCGTTGGGGGTGGGCGCCGCGGTGATGGTCGGGGCCCCGGGGATCGCGTACGCCGAACCCGGGACCGAGGAGTCCTCCCAGGCGCCGCCCGACAACGATCCCAAAGCCGAGGCACCGCAGGAGGATTCGGAGCCGCAGGACGCGGACGAAGCCGATGAGGACGGCCTCGACGAATCCGCCGAACCGGTCGAGGATGACCTCGAGTCCGAAGAGCCCGTCGAGGAGCCCACCGAAGAGCCCGTCGGGTCCGAGGAAGAGCCCGCGGAAGAACCCGAAGAGCCCGCGGAAGAACCCGAAGAGCCCCAGACGCTGCGGCGCGACACCCGGGAGCGCACCGACGGCGTGGAGATCATCGAAAAGCGCACGGAACCAGAGGAAAACGATCCGGTCGAGCCGGCTGAGGACACCCTGCGTACCCTCACGGTCGAGAAGCTCGACGAGCCACCTGTGACGGTCACCCCGGACGTCGAGATCGAACCGGTCGTGCAGAAGGTCGTGCCCGAGACGGTCGAAACGGTCACGGCGCTGACCGCTCCTCCCGTCGTACGCAAAGCGGTGCCGGTGATCAACCGGCTGCTCAACGCGTTCGGGCTCGGCGGCCTGCGCAACCTGCCCTCGCTGCCCAGCCCGGCCTGGGCGCTCAGCGCGCTGCTCGCGCTCGGATCGCGCCGGGAGGTCGAGCAGTCGGTGGCGACCACCAAGTCGGTTTCCACCACCACCAAGACGGCCGTCGCCCTGGCTGCTGCGGCGGCGCCCTACGATCCGGCCAAGGACTACAAGGTGACCCCGGTTACCGTGAGTGGCAACACTGTTCGCATCGCCAACGTCACCGGCCCCGGTGGCCTCAACGACACCATGGCCCGCTTCGGGATCGGCGGCACCGATCTGGGCATCATGTGGGACAACGGTGTCAAGGACGACCCGACCACGGCCGTCAACGAACACCAGGTGCTCATCGCCTTCGGCGACACCTTCAGCAACCGCACCCCCGTGCGCACCGGCATCTGGCGGATGAACACCCTGTTCCGCAGCACCGATACCGTGCTGTCCAACGGTATGTACATCCCCGACGGCATCGTGCACGACCCCGGGATGTACAGCGGGTCACCGATGACCAACCCGAACTTCTCGCGGGAGATCATCGGCAACTACCACTACGGCATCGGCACCGAGGTGACGATGATCCCGACCGCGGCGATCTCGGTGCCCGGTGCCGGGAAGAACGGCGCCACACGGCAATACATCAACTACATGGCCGTGAAGTCGTGGGACAGCCCCGGTAAGTGGACCACCAACTACTCGGCGATCGCGTACTCCGACGACAACGGCCAGAACTGGACCGTGGTGCCGCAGTCGTCGGTGCGGCCCGCCGCGGCGGGCCGGACCACGCTGCCGTTCGTCAATGGGGACCAGAACTTCCAGCAGGGCGCCTACGTCCGCAAGTACACCGTCGACCCCACCACCGGTAAGCCTCTGAAAGACGCTGCGGGACGGGAGATCACCGACGGGTACATCTACGCCTACGGCACCCCGTCCGGCCGCACCGGCACCGCGTACCTGTCCCGGGTCGCCGAGGCCGACATCCTCGACAAGACGAAATACCAGTACTGGAACGGAACTTCGTGGACACCGGGTAACCCGGCCGCGGCCAAGCCGATCCTGCCGGGCACGACCACGTCGAGCTTCTTCGGGCTGGTCAAGACCACCACGTATCCGACGGTGAGCGAGATGTCGGTGCAGTACAACAGCTACGAGAAGAAGTACATCATGTTGTACGGCGACAACAAGAACAACATCGTGATGCGCAAGGCCGATTCGCCCGAGGGGCCGTGGTCGGCGCCGGTCACGCTGGTCACCTCGTCGCAGATGCCCGGGTTGTACGCGCCGATGATCCACCCGTGGTCGTCGACGGAGAACCTCAGCGCCGCCGAACAGCAGTACCTGTACTGGAATCTGTCGACGTGGGACGACTACCAGGTCAAGCTCATGCGCACCGATCTGACGAAGGTGTAGCGCCGCGACCGTCGCGGACGACAATCCGGATATGAAGCGAATCCCGCTCGCCGTTCTTGCCGTCAGCGCCGCCGGCGTCGGGTTGTCCGCCGTCGCGGCCGCGGCGCCCGAACCGGGTGCGTCGTGCACCCCCGCCGTGGACCGGGCCTTGGCACAGACGGTCGACGACGCCGTCGTGGAGTGCGTCGCGGGCCGGTGGCAGAGCTACACCGGGCCGTATCCGTCGAGTGACCGCTGGTACTCGGGCGGCGACGGCCTCGACCTGCACGGGCAGGGCATGCGCAACCCCGAGGTGTTGTCGGGCCCGTGGACCGGGGTCCCGCAGGACCCGTCGACGCAGTGCCGCGCCGAGCAGACCGCCGTCGTCAGCGCCGGGCAGGTGGGGGAACCGCAGATCGCCGAGGGGGCGCCCGGCCAGCCGCTGCACTTCGAGGTGCTGCCGGTGATGTTCTCGATCCACCTGAGCGGCGACTGTCTGTGGGTGGCGGGCTGACCCGCTGATCAGCAGGGTCGCACCGATTCACTCTGGGAGCGAACTTGAACCGCGCCCGCGCAGCGGTATGGTCAGTCCGGATTGTGCAACCGGAGCGGGAAAGATCTGTGGACTTAGTACTCGGTGTGTCGGTGACCTCGGCCGCGCTTCGCTTCGTGCTCGTGGAGGGCGCGACCGGCGACGGCGCGACCGTCGACAGCGGAACGCTCGCCATGCCGGTAACCGGGGAGAGCGTCGACGCGCTGGTCAACGCCGTACTCGGCGAGGGCCCGTACGCCGCAGCCCCCGGGCAGCGGCCCGTCACCGTCGGCGTCACCTGGACCGACGCCGGTGCGGACCAGGCCACCGGCCTGCTGACTGCGCTGACCGCCCGGGGTGTGCAGAACGTCGTCGCGCTGTCTCCCGCGGAATCCGCCGCCGCGCTGGCCGCGGGCCTCGGTGACCTCGCCGCGCAGACCGACGTCACGTTGTGCGTCGTCGAACCCGACGCCGCACTCGTGGCAGTCGTCACCGCCGACACCGTGCACGTCGACCACCACCCCGCAGACGGCGCCGCAGCCCTCGCCGACCGGGTGCGCGAGACCGACAGCCACCCCGAGACGGTCTACGTGCTCGGCTCCGGCCCAGACGTCGACGCCGTGGTCGCCGCGCTCACCGGACAGATGGCCGCCCCGGTGGTGTCGGCCGCCGAAGCCGACCTCGCGCTGGCGCGCGGCGCGGCGCTGGCCGCCGCGTAGGGTGTCGTCGGCGTGCCTGCCCCGCTCGCCTTGGCCGCAGCGGCCGCCGATGCGCCGAAGTCATGGTTGACCTGGCGGATCCCCGCGCTCACCTCGGTGCTGGCCGCGGCCGTGATCACGTTCGTGGTCTCGCTGTCGGTGGCACTCGGCCTCGAACTGACCCCGCAGCTGCGCTCCGACGACGCCGCGACCCGCCAGGTGGCGAGCACCGCGGATCAGATGAAGGCCGCCGTCGACGCGCCCGCGCCGAAGGCGCCGAAGCCGGCCGCCCCGCCGCCACCACCCCCGGAGGCGCCGCCGGCGCCCGCACCCGAGGTGTCGCCCGTCGTCGACGTCCCCGAAGCCCCGGCGCCGCAGCCGGAGGTCGCCCCGGTGATCGAGCCGGTGTACGACGCACCCGAGGTCGCCCCGGCACCTGCGCCCGAGCCGGTTTACGTGCCGCCGGCCCCGCCGGTGTACGTGCCGCCCGCCCCGGCGCCGCCGGCCTATGTGCCCCCGGCACCCGTCGCGCCGGCGTACACGCAGCCGCAGCCCGGCTACGTCCCCCCGGTGGCTCCGCAGCAGCCGCGGCTGCGTGACCGGATCATCGAGCGCATTCCGATCATCAATCGGTTCCACCAGCCGCAGTATCCGTAGACCGGCGGTCCCGCCGCCGCAGCACGATGCCTGCGGCCGCGCAGCCCAGCGCGATCACCAGCGCGACCGAGGCGATCGTCAGGCCCGCCTGACCTGCGGAGGACTCGACGCCGAACAGTCGTGCGCGGCCCCAGGTGACCCACCCGATCACGACGGCTTTCACGATCAGGATCACCGAGACGATGCTCAGCGCAGTGGCAGGCCTCATGCATCCGAGGGTAGGCACTGATAACGCCGGGAAGCGTCGCGCCGATATACACACCGGGGGTCGTGACCGAGTTCCAATCCATTCGCGCGTGAGCGCAGGAAAGGACCAGATGAATTTCACGAAGATCGGACTGACCGCCACCGTCGCGGGCGCCATGGGCGCCGCCGCGCTCGGCCTGGGCGCCGGAACCGCGCAGGCTGACCACAACGACTGGTGGGAGCCGCACATCCCGTACGTCGACGTCCACATCCCACCCGGGCATGTCGGGCACATCGTCCACGTGCCGCCGGGTCAGCTCAAGAAGTGGATCCCGGGTCCGGACGTCCCGCCGGGGCACTGGGGCCGCTGGTAACAACCCGATCGATGGCCGTCTCGCCACATGGCGAGGCGGCCATCGTCGTCTCTTGACCCCTGCTTCGTCACCGTTCCGTGACCTCCCCGTGACATAACGCGAGTTATTTCGTAGAGTGCCTGACGTGGGTAGGCATTCGAAGCCCAGCGAGCCGCGGCGGATCTCGTCCTCATCCCTGGTGTTGGCGTTGCTCGCCGCGCCCGCAGCTGTGGTGCTCGCCGCCGGCGCTGACACGCACCGACCTGCGGAAACCGCCGCTGCGCCCGCGCCAACGCCCCTCCCGCCGCCGGAACCGCTGCCCTATGACGTCGAGGTCGTGGCCTCAGGGGCGCTCGGCGGCCCCGCGGAGCTGAAGACCGCGTCGACCGAGACGGTCTCGGTCGCCAACTGGAAGGTCGCCGACCGTAGCTCGTACCGGGTGCTGCCTGCCGGCAAGGCGCCGGAACAAGGGCTGCAGGTCAAGACGATTCTCGCCGCACGCAACATCAGCGTGGTGTTCCCGGAGATCCAGCAGATCGGCGGCGTGCGCTCCGATGCGCTGCGGTGGCATCCCAACGGGCTCGCGCTCGACGTGATGATCCCGAATCCGGGCAGCGCCGAGGGCATCGCGCTCGGCAACCAGATCGTTGCGTACGTGCTCAAGAACGCCGAGCGGTTCGGCATCCAGGACGCGATCTGGCGCGGCGTCTATTACACGCCCGCGGGTCCGCGTGGCTCGGCCAGCGGGCACTACGACCACGTCCACATCACCACGACCGGCGGGGGATATCCGACCGGTTCGGAGACCTATTACCGCTGACGCCTGATCTAATAGAGCGTCAATATCTCGCGGCGCTCTTTCGTGCGTCATTTCGGTCTCTTTCCCTTTCATCGGTATTCACGCAGGTATACAGACTCCGTCGCCGCAAATCGCGAGGGGAGTCGGGAAATGTCGAAGTCCAAATGCGCGGGTCTTTCCGCATTCATGCTTTTGGTGGGAATGATGGGCGCTCCGGCCGCGAATGCCGCACCGGGACCGGGTGGAGCGACGGTGCTCACCCTGGCGCCGGCATTCAACGAGATGAAGCCGAACTGGCTGCGCGGTGAGCTGTTCGCCGCGCCGAATGTGACGGTGAAGGTCCCGTACACAAACATCCCCAGTGCGACCAACACCCATCGGGGCGCCGACAAACTCGACGAGATGCTGCATTCGACCCCGGGCCGGAAGATCGTGGCCGGTCACAGCCAGGGTGCGCAGGTCGCCGATGACTGGTTGCGGCGCTACGGGCCGACAAGCGACGTCGACCCGGCGACGGTGATGTTCGTGCTCACCGGTGATCTGGAGAGCAAGTACAACGGGTGCGCGAACATCCCGGGAAGCGGTTGCGTCGCCGCCTACGGCGGTAACAACTTTCCCGACGACACGCGCTATACGGTCAAGGTGATCGCCCGGCAGTACGACTATTTCGCCGATTGCCCCAACGATCTGTCGAATGACACCGCGAAGAGAAATCGCAACGCCTCTCAATTGGTGGGCGGCAAAAACGAGCTGAATAGCGTGCACACGAATTACAGCAACATCGGGCTGAACGATCCGGGCAACAAGACTTTCGCCGAAGGGAATGCCACGTACATCCTCGGCGCGCCTGCGACGTATTTCCTGCCGGTGGTGACGCAGAAGTGGACGTCGAACGAATCGAAGGTGGTCGAGGACGCTCAGCTGCATCCGATCGTGGAATCGGCGTACACCCGGCCCATGGGTGCGCCGCCCACGCCTAAGACGGCTTGAGCCCGGCGATTGGTCCCCGAATTCGTGGTCGTTCCGTCTACGGTTTGAGGCGTGCCAAGCATCGATCGTCGCCGCGCCATGTTCATGTTCGGAGTTGGAGTGGCCGCCGCCGCGCTGCCGCTTGCGAAAGCCGGCGCCCAGCCGGTGATCGGCGATGTGCCGCCGGGGCCGCTGCCCGGGCCGGGCGCCCCGACGGCCGCACAGCCCGGACTGCTGTTCGCCGACGAGTTCAACGGGCCGGCCGGTGCGCCGCCCGATCCCGCGGCGTGGTTCATCGTGCCGGCACGTGAGACCATCCGGAACCCCGTCGAGTGGGACAAGCCGTACAACATGGGCCGTTACGTCACCGACCAGGAGCACGTGTTCCAGGACGGGGCGGGAAACCTCGTCATCCGCGCGACGCGTGGCCCCGGCGCGAACATCCAGGAGAAGTACGCCAGCGCGAAGATCATCGGGAACTGGCGCGGCGGTGTCGGGACGACGTGGGAAGCGCGGATCAAGCTCAACTGCCTGACCGACGGCGCGTGGCCGGCGTTCTGGTTGATCAACGACAACCCCGTGCGCGGTGGGGAAGTGGACCTCGTCGAGTGGTACGGCAACCGGGACTGGCCGTCGGGCACGACGGTGCACGCGCGGTTGGACGGGACGCAGTTCCAGACCCACAAGCATCCGGTCGACGGGGACTGGCACACCTGGCGCATGACCTGGAAGCCGGAAGGCATGTACTTCTGGAAGGACTACCAGCCCGGGATGGAGCCGTTCTTCACGGTGCTCGCGAACTCGTTGCCGGAGTGGCCGTTCAACGATCCTGGATACACGATGGCGCCGGTGTTCAACATCGCCGTCGGCGGGTCGGGCGGGCGCGAGCCGGCCGGCGGGAACTACCCGGCGGAGATGCTGGTCGACTGGATCCGGGTGTTCTAGGGGACGAACCCATGTCGAACTACGGTCCGCCGGATGACCGCGCCTACTACTCCGACCCGCCAGGGGGCCGCGGCGGTCCACCTCCGCAGGAGGGTGTTCCGTGGTACCGCACCTCGGCGGCGATGTTCGTCGCCGGGGTGCTGGCCACGCTGCTCCTGGTATTGCTGGTGTGGGCCGTGTTCGGATCCGGTTCGAACGACGAACCCGGGACTCCGGCAACCCCGCTCACCCCGATCACTCCGACGATGACGACGGCACCGGGGACCACGCACACCGAGACCGAGACGGTGACGATCACCGAGACCAGCACACCGTCGCCGACGACGACCGCGACCACGACGGTCGAGCCCAGCACGTCGACCAGCGTCGTCACCAGCACGACCACCAGCACCACGACCAGCACGACGACCAGCACGACGACGGTGACCGTGACCGCCCCGCCACCGGCGCCCTAGCAGTGGCCGTTGCCCGCGGCTACACCGGCTGGTGATCGGTCAGAGCGGGCAGGTGCTCGCTGTCGGTCGCCGACCGCTGTCGTGCCCGCCACATCACGTACACGCCGTACACCAGTACGCCGCACAGCGCGAAAAGGTAAGCGCCCGGGAGCAATTGATCCCACAATCCCGGATGGCGCAGCGACATCAAACCGGCCTGTGGGGGATCGCTTGGGGACGCGACGAACCACCCACCGAAAGCGGCCGCCAGCGTCCACAGGGCCGTCGTCGCCGCGCGAGAGTGGTGGACGTAAGCGCGGACGCCGAGGTGGACGAGAAGCGGTGCGAACCACACCCAGTGGTGGCTCCAGCTGAAGGGTGACGCCGCGGCGGAGGCCATCCCCGCGATGGCAATACCCAGAAGCAGTTGACCGCGACGCCACGCCACGGCGGCAATCGCGAGCGCCGCGATCGCGAACACGGCGGCGGCGACGGTGGTCCATGGTGCGGCCCAACCGAATCGCTCGAGGAGTCCGGTCAGGCTGGTGTTGGCGAGCGGATCGCTGGAGATCCGCCCGACCTCGCGGAAGTACCCCTCCAGCCAGAACTCCTTCGAATCGGCGGGCAACAGGACGAATCCGACGGCGATGGTCGAGATGAAGGTCGAGGCGGCGACGAGCGCCTCGCGGCGTCGCCCAGTCGCGAACAGGAACACGATGAACACCGCGGGAGTCAGTTTGATCCCGGCGGCGATCCCGATGCCGATGCCCGTCCACCTGCGGGACGGTGGTGCCAGCAGGTCCGCGACGACCAGCGCCATGATGACGAGGTTGACCTGGCCGAGTTGCAGGGAGAGCCGGACCGGCTCCAGCCAGACGACCAGGGCCATCAGAAGCGCCGTCAACGCCCAGAGCCCGGTCGTCACCCCGGCGGTGCGGAGCATCCGGTGCACGAGGTACCCCACGCAGGCGACGTTCACCAGCAGACCGAGTGCGAGGACGCCGGGCTGGCCCAACCCGATCAGCGGGAGGAAGCACAGCGCGGAGAACGGGGTGTACACGAACAGCATGGTGTCCGGATCGCCGGTGAGTCCGATCGAGTAGAGGTCTTGGCCATCCCACGCGCGCTGGGCCCCGAACCGGTACACCATGAGGTCGACCTGGCCGAGCAGGCTGGGCCACCACAGATAGGCGGCGAGGTACAGCGTGAACGCCACGAGTAGGACGACCGGCCCCGCGATGCGCACCTTTCGAGAGACGGCGCCCGAGGTGACCTGATCCTGCACGGTGCGGCGACTCCTCCCCTGGCGTCCCGTCCTCGTCGGGCTGATGTCGGTGCGCGAGGGTAGCGGGTCAACCTTGGAAGTGCCCCGGCGTGGAGTCCGTCAATCGCCGTCGCGGGCGTCCGTCGTCGACAGTGGTCGATGTGCGATGGGGCGCCCGAGGACGACCTTGGCCGTGATGACGCCCAACTTGGCCATGCCCAGATAGGTCGACGGGTTGAACAGCGTCGGCCACACCGTGCGGGTCTTGTGCTCGCCGACCGGTCGGTCGGTGAATCGGTCCCGCAGCCACCGCAGCGTCATGGGCGCCGACAGCGGGTGCAACAGCAGATGACCGCAGAACCCGTCGCGGTGGTAGGTGACCGTTGCGCCGATGCGTTTGTACTCGGCCACCAGGGCATCGATGTCGTCGACGCTGATGATCCCGTCGTGCACCGCCTGGACGACCAGCACCGGCGGCTTGGGTGTGGACTTGCCGAGCGTGGTCTCGTCGAAGATGTGGCGCACTTCGGGCAGGTCCCACAGCTCGTCGGCCGTCATGTCGACGTAGGACCCGATGTCGACGTGGCGGAACCGCCACACCGCCTGGGCCGTGGACATCGTCTGCAACTCGTCGAGCAACGCCTTGCCTTCGTCGGTCGCATGGTGGTCGACGACGTTCTGCGCGCCGGGGAAGACCTGGGTGAGCGCGGAGATCATCAGCGCGGCGAGGCCGGCGAAGAAGCTGCCGTTGAGGCGGCGGGCCACACTCCCACAGTCGCCGACGGGGGAGCCGAGGACGGCGCCGACGATATTGAGCTCCGGGGTGTAGCGCTCGCACAGTTCGGCCGCCCACGCCGACGCCAAACCTCCGCCGGAGTATCCCCACACGCCGACGGGCGCATCGGGCGACAGCGCCAGGCGCTCGCAGCGCATCGCGGCGCGCAGCCCGTCCAGGATCCGGTAGCCGGGTTCGACGGGGGCGCCCCACATGCCGTGACAGCCCTCGTGGTCGGGGACGCACACCGCCCAGCCCTCGGCGAGTGCCGCGGTCACCAGTAGGTATTCGGCCTGGACGAACGCGCCGACCGGTCCCGCGCCGCGTCGCAGGGCGAACGAGGGGAAGCAGCGGGACGCGACGGCGTCGATCGCGCACTGATACGACAGCACCGGGCAATCGGCGTCGTGCTGCGCCGGGAGCAGCACGGTCGTCACGGCGACTTCCGGTTGTTCGTGCAGATTCGTGGTCCGGTAGAGCAGCTGGGTGGCTCTCACGTCCTGGCTGATGAGACCGAGGAAACCGATCTCCACGTCGCGCGATCGCAGCACGGTACCCGGTTCCGCGTGCTCATACCCCTCCGGCGCCCGGTAGAACGGGTCGTCGTCGGGTGGGATCGGGCGTTCGTTGCGGCGCAGTGTCTCGTGCGGCGCGCTCGCGTTCATGACCGGCGTTGCGGATTGACTGTCCATCGGTGTGCGCCCCTCGGTATATCGCTGACGGCGCACACCCACGCCGTTAGGGCCATTCAGTACCCGCGGTACCGGATTGTCAACCCCCCGAGGGGAACCATTAGGGGCGCCGTCGGTGACGAGTCTTCGATGGGTGCGGCGATGACTCGTGGAGCCGATGACGGGAATGCACCTCATTCACGAAGAGCCGGTTTGGCCGCCCGCCTCAGGGGTAAGCCGCAGGACCCGACAGGAACGGACGTCATGACAGCTGGGCCTTCGCGGGTGGTGGTGACCGGCGCGTCCGGCAACGTCGGAACCGGCGTCCTGCGCGCGCTCGCCTCGCACCTGCCCGACACCGAGATCGTCGGCGTCTGCCGGCGACCTCCCACCCACGGTCAGCCCTACGAACACGTTCGATGGCACGCCGTCGACCTGGCCGCCCCGAGCGCTGTCACCGACCTGGGCGCTGCCCTGGCAGGGGCGGACGTCGTCATCCACCTGGCACTGGCCGTCCAGCCGGTGCGCGACGAGGACCACCTGTACCGGGCGAACGTCGTTGGCGCACAAGCGTTGCTGAAAGCCATGACTGCGGCCGGGGTGAGGCAGCTGGTGTACGCATCCAGTCTGGGCATCTACGCGCCCGGATCGGGAGCGCCGGTTGCCGAGGACTGGCCCACCACCGGCCAGGCCACCTCGATCTACAGCAGGCACAAGGTGATGGTGGAGCAGATCCTCGATGAGTTCGAGCGCGAGCAACCCGAGGTGACGGTCTCGCGGTTCCGCCCGACCGTCGTGGTGCAGCGGGAGGCGGCATGGCTCATCAAATCGCTGTACCTGGGTCCGCTGGTGCCGAGGTCTGCACTGGATCTGCTGCGTCGCCGCGAACTTCCCGTGCTTCCGCTGCCGGGACCGCTGAGACTGCAGTTCGTACACGCCGATGACGTCGGCGATGCGGTGGTCCGGCTGGTGACGCAGCGAACCCGCGGATCGTTCAACATCGCGGCCGACGTGCTGGACACCGCCGCGCTCGCCGCGCTCGTCGGCGCACGTCCGGTCAGCGTTCCCCCTCGGGCGGTGCGGGCCCTCATTGCTGCGTTGAGCGCACTGCGCATCGTCGCCCTGACACCGGGGTGGTACGACGTGGCATTCAAGACACCGCTGATGGACACATCCAAGGCTCGGCAGACGCTGGGCTGGGCGCCGGAGTGGTCCTCGACCGACAGCGCGCGGGAGTTGATCGAAGGTCTGGCCGACGGGGCCGTTGGCACCAGCGCCGCGATGGGTTGGCAACTGCGGCCACGAAGGGATGTCCGCGGCGTGGTTGATCGCGCGCATGACGTCACGCTGCTGCTGTGGGGCATGTTGGCTGTCGTGCGGGCGGTCGGCGCGCGTCGTGCACGGGTTGTGGACGCGGTGGTCGTGGCGTCGAACCTGGTCGCCGGCACACCGATGGCGCTGGACCGGGTACTGGAGAGGCGCGCGGACCCGGTGGCGCTGCTGGCTCCGGTTGCGGTGGTTGCTGCGCTGGGCGCCACCCGGCGCGGTGGCTGGCTCGCGGTGGCGGCCACCGGTGCCCTTCAGGTACTGCGCATGTCCGAACGCAATCAACGAAAGACGAGATTGGTTGCTAGTCCGGAGTTTTCGGGCCGGCCCCGGGGGTAACGCCTCACAATGAGTGATAGTCGGACAGCGTCCCAAGTCGTCGTGGTGACAGGGGCCTCCAGCGGTATCGGCGAGGAGACCGCGCTTCGCTACGCGGAGCGAGGGGCGCGTCTGGTGCTGGCGGCGCGCAAGGAGGACGCGTTGCAACGGGTCGCCGACGACTGCCGTAGGGCCGGCGCCGAGGCGGTGTTGGTCCAGACGACCGATATCGCCGACGCCGGCGAGGTCGAGGAGTTGTTCGGTCTGGCTGCTCGCCGCTTCGGCGGGATCGACATCGTGGTGCAGTCGGCGGCGACCACGGCGTTCGGCCGGTTCGAAGCCGTGCCTGTCGAGGTCTTCGACAACATCATCCAGACGAATCTGATCGGATCCGCCAATGTGGCACGGTGTGCTCTGCAGTGTTTCCACGAGACCGGACATGGGCACCTGGTGCTGATCGGATCCCTGCTAGGAACCGCGGCGGTCCCTTACCAATCTGCATATGTGGCAAGCAAATTCGCGCTCAACGGTTTGGTCCGCGCCCTGCGTCAGGAGAATCGCGACCTGCCCGGGGTCAGGGTCCACGGCGTCTACCCGGGGCCGGTCGACACCCCCGTCTACGGCACCGCAAGCAACTACTACGGCCGCACCCCGCGGGTGCCGCCCACCGCGGTCTCGCCCTCGACCGTCGTATCGGCGATCCTGAGCGCCACCGATCGTCAGCGCTCCAGTGAGCGCCAGGTGGGGTGGGCCAACCTGCCCGCGATCGCGATGTACCGGCTGTTGCCGTCCGTCTACGACGCTCTGGTCGGACCCTTCCTGCGCGCCGTTGCCTTCACGGACCAGTCGACGGAGCCGACCGAGGGCAACGTGTTCGCGCGCTGAGACGCTCAGTGGAGCGGTGGTTCGTCGTCAGCGGATGGGCCCGACGTCATGAGCGGGATCCCCGGCGACTGATCGCGCGCACCGGCAGGATGATGTACACGGCAATCGCGAGGTAGCCGAGCACGGCGAGCAGGGGTAGGAAAAACCCCACCACGATCATCGCGACGTAGCCGGCCATGCCCGGCACGAGCTGTCTGCTCAGCATTGTCACTTCGGCGTCAGGCGCATCGGTACGTATCAGGCGCTCGCGAACGGCGTAGCGCCACAGGGTGTTCAGCAGAGAAGAGGCCAGCAGCAGATTCAGACCGTAGACGGTCGTTGCGACCCGCTCGGCGTCGTGCACGTGGATGTGCTCAGCCACGAGGCCGGTCGGAAAGGGCAGAAACGACACAACCATGAGCAACAGCAGATTCAGTCGGATCAGAGCGGCCGTGGCGTTCTCGAGGTATTCCGTGATGAGCGCATGTTTGATCCACACCGCGCCGATGGTCGAGAAGCTGATCAGGTAGGCCACGTACGACGGCCATTGATCAGCCAACGCCGCGAGCAGATCGTCCTCCGTGCCCGCCTCGACACCGATCTCGAGAACAAGCAGCGTGATGGCGATCGCGAATACCCCGTCGCTGAACGCCTCCATCCGGGTGGTTCGAAAGGCCGGCCGTCCGCCCGCCTCGGGTCCCTCGTCGGTCATGACCGGTTCTGCTCTCTTCACAAGAACGACCATGGAGTATTGCGAGCTTAATCAATCGACGCGACCTATCGGGCGGAACACAGTTGAGCTGACTCTGCAGTCCTAGATCACGCCTTCACGAACGTCACCCGCGGTGCGATGATGGCTGGAGGGAGGTATCCGATGCCTGGAGCGCACACGGACTCGCCGGAGTCGGCCAGCCGCCGCTTCCCAGACGGATTCCATTGGGGCACAGCCACAGCGGCCTTCCAGATCGAGGGTGCGTGGGACGAAGACGGCAAAGGCCCGTCGATCTGGGACACCTTCGGCCATGCCGGCAAAATCAGGGACGGCTCCACCGGCGATGTGGCCGTCGACCACTATCACCGGTACAAGGAAGACGTCCAGTTGATGAAGGCGATCGGGGCGACGGCATACCGGTTCTCCATCTCGTGGCCTCGAATCTTCCCCGACGGGGCTGGCCAGCCGAACTCGAAGGGACTCGACTTCTATCGCCGTCTGGTCGACGAGCTGCTCGCGAACGGCATCGAGCCGTTCGCGACGCTGTATCACTGGGACCTACCCCAGGCGCTGCAGGACAGGGGCGGGTGGCAGTCGCGCGACACCGCCCAGGCCTTCGGCGATTACGCCGGGTACGTCACGGCGCAGCTCAGCGACCGCGTGCGACATTTCTTCACCATCAACGAGTTCTCCAGCTTCGTAGAGCTGGGGTATGGGTCAGGCATGCTCGCTCCCGGCCTGCGGCTGCCGCCCGCTGGGGTCAACCAGGTCCGTCACCATGCGGTGCTGGGACACGGTCTGGCCGTTCAGGCCATTCGCGCTCAGGCCCGCGCGGGCACTCAGGTCGGGCCGGCAGAGCAGATCATCGGCACTGCTCCCATCATCGAGACGCCCGAGAACATTCGGGCAGCCGCGGACGCGTTGCGTGAGCTCAATGCGGGCTACATGACCGTGATGATGGAGGGCCGTTACGCCGACGCGTTCCTCGCCGGGCACGGCGCCGACGCCCCGAAGTTCACCTCCGAGGACCTTCAAATCATCGGTAGCCCGGTCGACTTCATCGGCACCAACATCTACATGGTCCACGCCTTCGTTCAGGCCTCCGACTCGGCGCCGGGTTACGAAGTGGTCGCCGGAAGCTTCATGGTGCCTCCGCCGGCGCGCCCCTATCAGCCGACGCATGCCCGCGCCCAGTACCCGAACTCAGAGGTCGCGTTGATGCTGAGTCCTGAGTCGATGTATTGGGGGCCGCGTCTGCTGGTTGACGTCTGGAACGCGGACAAGATCTTCGTAACCGAAAACGGCATGCCGACGACCGCCGAGGAGGACGCCGACGGGGTCGACACGAACCGCATCGTATGGCTTCGGGCGTTCCTGACGCAGTTGCAGCGGGCGACCGCCGACGGCGTGCCCGTGCGCGGCTACTTCCACTGGAGTCTGATGGACAACCTCGAATGGGGCGCCGGCATGCAGCCCAAGTTCGGGCTTCATCGCGTCGACCCCGCCACGCAAGCGCGGATACCGAAGCTCAGCGCTGAGTGGTTCCGCGAGGTGGCGCGGCGCAATGCGGTCGTGTGAGTCGCACAGCCCGAGAGGCATATCGCTGCGCACGTTTGGAGCCGATGACGGGAATCGAACCCGCGTATTCAGCTTGGGAAGCTGATGTTCTGCCATTGAACTACATCGGCACTGCCAGCTCACGCCGGTGATCACGGAGATTATCAGAAGCCGATACTCTCGTCGGGTGCTGCTCTCCGATCGCGACATCCGGGCCGAGATCAACGCCGGACGGCTGGCCCTCGATCCGTTCGACGACAGCCTCGTGCAGCCGTCCAGCATCGACGTCCGCCTCGACACGCTGTTTCGCGTCTTCAACAACACGCGCTACACCCACATCGACCCGGCCGAGCAGCAGGACGACCTGACCAGCCTCGTCGAGCCCAAGCCCGGTGAACCGTTCGTCCTGCACCCCGGCGAGTTCGTCCTCGGCTCGACGCTCGAACTGTGCACGCTGCCCGACGACCTCGCCGGCCGCCTGGAAGGCAAGTCCTCCCTTGGGCGCCTCGGCCTGCTCACCCACTCGACGGCCGGCTTCATCGACCCCGGCTTCAGCGGCCACATCACCCTCGAGCTGTCCAACGTCGCCAACCTGCCGATCACGCTGTGGCCCGGCATGAAGATCGGCCAGCTGTGCTTGTTGCGCCTGACCAGCCCCGCCGAACACCCCTACGGCAGCGCCAAGGTCGGCTCGAAGTATCAGGGTCAGCGCGGCCCGACACCCTCGAGGTCGTACCAGAATTTCATCAAGTCGAGTTGACCCTGAGCTGACGGCGCGGACGTGCGAGAACGCGCCGCCGTGGGCGCAGAGTCAACAGGGTGGAATTCGAACTGACACGCGCCCGTTGTCGTAGTCACGAGTAGGGTTTCCGGTACGGGGAAACGAGCGCGACCAGCTAACGCGTCGGCTGTAACGTCCGTGCCGGTGACGTCGATGAAGTAACCAGTTGCCGGCTCGTTCGGTTCGAGCGTGCCGCGATCGAATAATCGATATAGCAAACTTTTGGAGGGCTTGGTGGACATCGTACTTGGTGTCTCGATGACACCGACGACGGTCCGCATGGTGCTGGTCGAAGGCGAGAAGGCCGACGGCGTGACCGTCGACCACGACGTCTTCGACATCAACGCCGTCGACGGTTCAGCAACCTCGAATGCGGCCGACCAGGTCGTCGCTGCGGTGCTCGGGACACAGGAGAGCGCACTCACCGGCGGACACCACCTGAAATCGATCGGCGTCGCCTGGAGCGATCACACGTCTGCGGCCGCCCTGCGCGACACGCTGACCGCCCGCGGCATCGAAGACGTCATGCTCGTCTCCGAGGGGCATGCCGCCGCTTCGCTCGCCCAGGCAGTCGGCCGCGCCGTCGGTTACGCCACCACGGCCCTGTTCTTCATCGACCGCGACACCGCCACCCTGTCGGTCGTCCAGACCGACGACGGGTCGGTCACCAAGGTGCTCAGCCGTGACCTGCACGGCACCGACGCGATGGCCACGCTCACCGAGATGGCCGCCGCCGTCGACGCCCAGGACACACCGCCGCAGGGCATGTTCGTCGTCGGCTCCGGCGTCGACGTCACCGAGGTCAAGGCCCACCTCGAACGCCTGCTCTCGCTGCCGATCAACGCGCCGGAGGAACCCGAACTCGCGCTGGCCCGCGGCGCGGCGCTGGCGTCGGCGCACGCGCCCGCCTTCGAGGCGTCGACCGTCGGCCTGGCGTACTCGCAGGATCCCGACGACGGCACCACCGCGGGCAACGGCTACGCCGCGTTCGGCGCCGCGGCCACCCAGATGGCGCCCGTCAGCAGCGATGCCGCCATCCCGCCGGTGGTGTTCTCGGGCCTCGAGACGCCGGTCGAGAGCGAGGAGCGCAAGCCGTTCCTCCTGGTCGGCAGCGCACTGGCGTCGATCTTCGTGGTCGGCGTCGTGGCCCTGGTCATCTCGCTGGCCGTCAACATCCGGCCCACCGCCGACCAACGGCCGAGCCCCGCCGAAGCCGCCATCGTGCCCAGCGCCCAGGCGCCGCGGCCCACCGCACCGGCACCCGCACAGGAGGCCCAACCGGTCGTCGCGCCGCCCGCACCACCCGCCGAGACCATCAAGGCCCCGGTCCCTGTCGTGCAGGAGGCGCCGGCCGCGCCGGCGCCGCGCAAGGTCTACGTGGAG
>NZ_LQIT01000058.1 GCF_001499965.1 Mycobacterium sp. GA-2829 | reverse complement strand
ACCCCCACCTGCCGCCCCCGTTCCGGCGCCTCCGGCGCCGTTGCCGCCGGGGGCCTGACCCGCACAGGGGGTTCCGATGCACCACGTCCGCCGGGCATGGGCCGTCCCGATCGGGGCGATCGGCATGGCCACCACACCCGCATTCGCCGCCGCCACCCCACCCGAGGGTGACGTCGTCCGAACCGACATCGCCAAAGGTGAGACCGCACAGGAGGTCTCGATCGTCACGCCGCCGGGCCAGCGGACCACCCTGCTGGTACAGGAACTGCTCATGCGGCCGGGTGCGAGCAGCGGCTGGCACACCCACCCCGGCCCCGAGTACTCCGTGATCACTGCGGGGGCGGTCGAGCTGCAGACCGCGGGCGACTGTGCCGTCGTCCCGTACGCGGCGGGCCAGACCGTGTTCATCCCGGCCGGGCTCGTCCACCGCGTCGCCAACACCGCTGCCCACGACGCCGGCGTCGTCGCCACCTACACGGTGCCCGTCGACGCCCCGGTCCGCGGTGACGCACCGCAGGGGTGCGCCGGTTAGCTCGAGCCCAGCGAACGCTGTCCCCGCCGACGCAGTGACCGACGCCGCCCCTGCGCGTCGCGCGGGGCCGGGTCACCTCCGGTGCAGGGGAGTTTGCTGGACTGTCCGGGTGTGATCTGCGGCTCATTTTGGCGCCGAAATGTAAGAATGTGAATTCCGGGGCGCGTGGGATTCTGATCTAGAACGGTTTGCCTGAAACCTTTTCTCCCTGATGACGCGGGGGAAAAGTTTCGCTGCCAAAAGGTCACGGGCGCGTAACGAAATCTTTTCTAAGCATGCTCTGAGAGTTTGCGCATCTCGGTTGGACACTGGACGAAATCAGCGGAAAAGCGCTGTCGGAACCGTCGCTAGACTCGGATCAGACCGCGCCATCCCGGCGCGCTGACGACTGAGATCAACGGCCGGTGCACGCCATACCGGCGGAGGTGCCGAGAGACATGGCAAACATCTTCACGCGTAAGAACACGTCCGTACCCGCCCCGAAGGTCATCGGGATGACCGCGCAGGACCCGCAGGTCGCGGTGCTCGACGTGGCCGCGCTGCCGCGTGGCCCGATCGGCGACGTCGCCGTCGACAGCGCATCCGGCTACGTCGTGACCACCAACCCCGGCGACCGCTCGATCACCGTCATCGACGCCGACTTGGGCTCCGCCCGGGTCATCCCCGTCGGTGGTGAGGCCGGTCTGGTCGCCGTGGCCGAGGACCGTGCCTACGTGACCACGTCCTCGCTGCAGGACGACGCCGTCACCGTGGTCGACACCCGTGCCGGCGCCGTGATCGCCCGCTATCCGCTCGCGTTCGGCGCGTCGGCCATGACCATCAGTCCCGACGGCAAGCGGCTCTACATCGGCCGCACCGGCGAACAGTCCGTCGACGTGGCGGTGCTCGACACCACGGCCGAGCGGTTCGGCACCATCGGCATCGGCTACCGACCCGGTACCAGCATCGACGCCGTCCGTGTCGACGCGGCCGGGCGCCGGCTGTACGTGGCCACCACCGGTCTCGCGGGCAGTGCGCTGTTCACCGTCGACACCGACACCGCCCGTGTCGTGCGCCGGCTCCGGCTGCCGTCCCCGATCCGCGACCTCGCGCTCGGATCCGACGGGCTGGCCTACGTGCTGCGTTCCGACCGCCGCTACGGCGGCAGCATCGACGTCATCGACCTCGGCGCCAACACGGTCATCGACTCCGTGGCCATCGGCGGCGCGCCCACCCAGCTGAGCGTGACCGCCGACGGCGCCCGCGCCTACGTCGTCGACTATGACCGCGTGGTCGTGTTCGATGCGCGGACCGCCGAGGTGGTCGACGAGATCACCGGTGACGCGACCCCGGCGTGCGTGGCCGTGCGCCAGGACGGCCGCCGACTCTACGTCGCGGACTTCGGCGGGGCCATGACCTCACTGGCCGTGCCCGCCGCGCCCGCGCAGCTGCCGTACTCGCCGTTCGCGATGACCGATCCGATCGTCAACCGCGATCTGCGCGAACTCTCGCCCGCGGTCTAACGCCACCGGTAACGGGTCTTCGGGCGGCCGGCGCCGCCGTATTCGGTGAGGCGCGTGACGGTGCCGTCGTCCGCCAGCCGCTCGAGGTACCGCCACGCCGTCACCCGCGACACCCCGACCTGCGCGGCGACCTCGTCGGCCGTCAGCCCGTCCCCGGAATCGCGGACCGCTCTTGCGATCTCGTCATTGGTGCCGGGTGCCGCGCCCTTGGGTGCGGTGGCTCGCTCGGTCCCGCCCCGCAGTTCGGCGAGCGCGCGGTCGACCTCGGCCTGACTCGCCGCATCGATCCCGGCCGGCAGTGCCTCGCGGTAACGGCGGTAGCGCTCCAGCCGGTCGCGGAACGCCGCGAACGTGAACGGTTTCAGCAGATACGCCAACGCGCCGTGCGCGACCGCGGCACGCACCATCTCCAGATCGCGTTCGGAGGTGATCGCGATGATGTCCGGCGCCGGACGCAGCCCGGACAGGGCCGAGGCCAACGCGATACCGCTGGCATCGGGTAGGCCGAGGTCGAGCAGCACCAGATCGATCGGCCGATCGTCGGCCGCCGCCTCCGACGCCGCCCGCATCGCGTCGCGGGCGGTGGAAACCACCGCGGCCGTTGCGAATCCGGTCAACCGCGACAGGTAGGTGTGGTGCGCCTCGGCGATCAGCGGATCGTCCTCGACGATGAGCACCGAGATCGGCGGGGCGTTCACGTCGCAACCACGGGAACCGTCACCGTCACCACCGAACCGTAGGTGACGTCGGCGGTGACCGTCCCGCCGTGCCGGGCCACCACTTGCGCGACCAGCGCGAGCCCCAGCCCGTGGTGGGCGCCCGACTTCGTCGAGTACCCGCGCCGGGTGGCGCGGGCGAACGTGTCCGGATCCATCCCCGCACCGCTGTCGGCCACCCGCATCAGCAGTCGGTGCTCGTCCTGGGTCACGGTCACCTCCACCCACGGATCGGCGCGGTCGCAGGCGTCCATCGCATTGTCGACGAGGTTGCCCAGCACGGTCACCATCTCCTGGCCGGACAGCACATCGCTGTGCGAGGGCAGCTGCGTGTCCTCGGTGACGGTCAGCGCGATCCCGCGTTCGTCGGCCTGGGCCGTCTTGCCCAGCAACAGCGCCACCAGCGCCGGCTCGCCGACCGCGCCGGACAGCCGGTCCACCAGATGTTGGGACAGCTCGAGCTCCTGGGTCGCGAACCGCACGGCGTCCTCGGTGCGGCCCATCTCCACCATCGTGACGACGGTGTGCAGTCTGTTCGCCGCCTCGTGCGCCTGGGCCCGCAGCGAATCGGTGAGCACCTGCAGCGAGCTGAGTTCGCCCAGCGCCCCTTGCAATTCGGTGCGGTCGCGGATCGTCACCACCTCCGAATCGGACTCGGCCACCCTGGAGCGGTTGACCACCAGCACCCGGTCCTCGGTGACGTGCACTTCGTCGCGCACGCCGGGGTCGGAAATCTGCAGGAACTCGGGCAGCGCGGCGGTGTCGATCGGCCCCGGCGGTAACCCGAGCAGACGCCGGGCCTCGTCGTTGACCAGGGCCACCCCGCCGCCGTTGAGCACGATCAGACCCTCGGACACCGAATGCAGGATCGCGTCGTGGTGTTCGTACATCACGCGTAACTCGTCGGGGCGCAGCCCGTGGGTCTGGCGCATCAGCCTGCGCCGGATCAGCCACAGGCCGACGGACGAAATCGCCACGGCCGCAGCGGTGACGGCCGCGATGACCGGCACCTGCTCGCGCCAGCGCTGGGCCAGTGTCTGCTGCGTGATCCCCGCCGACACCAGACCGACGATGCGTCCGCCGTCGTCGCGCACCGGGGCGACGGCGCGGATCGACGGACCGAGGGTACCGGTGTAGACCTCGCTGAACGTCTCCCCGCGCAGCGCGGGTTCGGTGGTGCCCAGGTACTTGCCGCCGATCTGCTGCGGATCGGTGTGGGTGAACCGGACCCCGTCGGGCGCCATGATCGTGATGAACGCGATGTCGGTCTGGGTGCGGACCGCTTCGGTCACCGGCTGCAGAAGCGCTGTGGCCCTTCCGGATTCGATGGCCTGCGCGGTCGACGGCGAATCGGCGAGTGCGGTGGCGATCCCCACGACCTGCTGCCGGGCGGCCTCGTCACCGTCGCGCCGCGCGTCGATCAGCGCGAGTGCGCTCCCGGCGATGACGATGACCGCGATCACCGCGATCTGGAGGGCGATGGCCTGGCCCGCGAGGGACTTCGGGCCGATCCACCGCCAGGAGCGTTTCACGCGCACCTCCGGCTGAAAGAAATGAACTTAAGCGTGACCTGGCTCACGTCGTCGCCGAACCTACTTGCAGACCGCACCCGATGTCGACCGGAGGAACCATGAGCGTCACCCTCGACCCACCGCCCGAAACGCCCGCCCGGCGGCGCGACCGCACCCACTGGCTCTACATCGCCGTCATCGTCGCGGTGGTGGCCGGCGTCGCCGTCGGCATCGCGGCGCCCGCCGTCGGCAAGAGCGTCGGCGTGCTCGGCACAATGTTCGTCGACCTGATCAAGATGATGATCGCGCCGGTGATCTTCTGCACGATCGTGCTGGGCATCGGATCGGTGCGCAAGGCGGCCACCGTCGGCAAGGTCGGCGGGCTCGCCTTCGCCTACTTCCTGGTGATGTCGACCTTCGCGCTGGCGATCGGCCTGCTGGTCGGCAACGTGCTGCACCCCGGAAGCGGGATGAACCTGACGGAGAGCACGGCGGGTAAAGGCGCCGAACTGGCCGAGAAGGCCCACGAATCCGGCGGCCTGCTCGACTTCGTGCAGGGCATCATCCCCGACACGCTGGTCTCGGCGTTGACCGCGGGCAGCGTGCTGCAGGCGCTGTTCGTCGCGCTGCTCGTGGGTTTCGCGATCCAGGCGATGGGCCGCACCGGGGAGCCGATCCTGCGCGGCGTCGAGCATCTGCAGAAGCTGGTGTTCAAGATCCTGGTGATGATCCTGTGGCTTGCGCCGATCGGCGCGTTCGGCGCGATCGCCAACGTCGTCGGCCAGACCGGATGGGCCGCGGTCACCCAGCTGCTGACCCTGATGCTCGGCTTTTACGTCACCTGTGCGGTGTTCGTCTTCGGGGTGCTCGGCGTGCTGATGCGCGCGGTGGCGGGGGTGTCGATCTTCAAGCTCGTCCGCTACCTGGCCCGGGAGTACCTGCTGATCGTGTCGACCTCGTCGTCGGAGTCCGCGCTGCCGCGGCTCATCGCCAAGATGGAACACCTCGGGGTCGACCGCAGCACCGTCGGCGTCGTCGTACCGACCGGCTACTCGTTCAACCTCGACGGCACCGCGATCTACCTGACGATGGCGTCGCTGTTCATCGCCGGCGCCCTCGGTGATCCGCTGTCGCTGACCGAGCAGATCGGGCTGCTGGTGTTCATGATCGTGGCGTCGAAGGGTGCGGCCGGCGTGACGGGCGCGGGGCTGGCGACGCTGGCGGCGGGTCTGCAGAGCCACCGGCCCGACCTGCTCGACGGCGTCGGTCTGATCGTCGGGATCGACCGGTTCATGTCGGAAGCCCGTGCGGTGACGAACTTCTCGGGCAACGCGGTCGCCACCATCCTGGTGGGCTCGTGGACGAAGACGATCGACCGGCAGCGGGTGGACGCGGTGCTGCGCGGTGACGAACCGTTCGACGAACTGACGATGGTCGACGACGAGACCGGCGACAGCGCACGCACACCCGAGCGGGTGCCCGCAGCGGTCTGAGACACCACCGGAATGACCCGACCGGCTTCCCCTCACCGGTCGGGTCTTCCGGTGTCTCAGCTACCGCAGTTGACCGAGACCGACACCGTGCGGCCGACCACGATCGGGTTGAACGCGTTGATGTGGAGGTCGTCGTCGAAGCCGATCCGGTCGATCGGCGAGAACGACGTGACGGTCCGCTTGTTGCGGATGCTGGTCACCACGCATTCGCTCAGCGGCGCGCTGCCGACCCGGTCGATGTTGACCGTGAAGCCCTCACCGCGCAGCCGGTTGATGGTGTCCTGCGCCGATTCCTGCGCCGACGCCATCCCGGCGGGCGCTGCCATCACCCCGCACGCCGCCGCCGCCACCGCTGCCAAAGCCCACTTCGTCCGCATGGCCTGTCTCCGTTTCTCATCGTCTGCCAAGTGGAACCGCGGATCGCCCGGAAACTCTTCCCAGGGCCCGCAAGATCTGACGAGGAAACGGGGTGGTCACCGAAACGGTTCAATGCGATTTTTGGCGAGGTTCAGCGCTCGGCGCGCTGATAGGCGGTCACCACGGCCGCGCCACCCAGCCCGATGTTGTGCTGCAGCGCCGCGGTGACGCCCTCGACCTGACGTTTGTCGGCGGTCCCGCGCAACTGCCACGTCAGCTCCGCGCACTGGGCCAGACCGGTCGCGCCGAGCGGGTGACCCTTGGAGATCAGCCCGCCCGACGGGTTGACCACCCAGCGTCCGCCGTAGGTGGTGTCGTCGTTGTCGATCAGCTTGGGCGCCTCACCCTCGCCGCACAGGCCCAGCGCCTCGTACAGCAGCAGCTCGTTGGCCGAGAAGCAGTCGTGCAGCTCGATGACCTGGAAGTCGGCGGGCCCGAGCCCGGACTGGTCGTAGACCTGTTGGGCAGCTTTGACGTTCATGTCGTAGCCGATGAGGTTCTTGGCCGACCCGTCGAAGCTGCTGGTGAAGTCGGTGGTCATCGCCTGGCCGACGATCTCCACCGCCTGCCCGGCGAGCCCGTGCTGGTCGACGAACTTCTCGCTGGCCAGGATCGCCGCACCGGACCCGTCGGAGGTCGGTGAGCACTGCAGTTTGGTCAGCGGGTCGGAGATCATCTTGGCGCCCAGGATGTCGTCGAGGGTGTAGGAGTCCTGGAACTGGGCGTACGGATTGTTCACCGAGTGCTTGTGGTTCTTGTAGCCGATCTTCGCGAAGTGTTCGGCGGTGCTGCCGTGCTGGCGCATGTGCTCACGGCCGGCCGCGCCGAACATCCACGGCGCCACCGGCATCGCGAACTCGTCGATCTCGGCCATCGCCTTGACGTGGCGGCCCATCGGGGACTCGCGGTCGCTGGCGCCGCCGCCGAGCGAACCGGGCTGCATCTTCTCGAAGCCCAGCGCGATGGTGCAGTCGGCCAGCCCGCCGCGGATCGTCTGCGCCGCCAGGTACAGCGCCGTCGAACCCGTCGAACAGTTGTTGTTGACGTTGACCACCGGGATGCCGGTCATGCCGAGTTCGTAGAGCGCGCGCTGACCCGAGGTGGAGTCACCCGTGCAGTAGCCGACGAAGCCGTGTTCGACCCGGGAGTACTCGATGCCGGCGTCCTCGAGCGCCTCTGTGCCGGACTCCTTGGCCATCTGCGGGTAATCCCAGCCCTCGCGACGGCCGGGTTTCTCGAACTTCGTCATCCCGACCCCGACGACGAACACGCGGTTGCCCTTCATGGCGATCCCTTCGCAGACAGCGGAAAGTGGTGTAGACCACAATAGAACGCGTTCTAGTTCGGGGGTCAAGAGGAGGTTCCATGGCGTTACGGGTGGTGCAGTGGGCGACCGGCGGCGTCGGCGTGGCCGCGATCAACGGTGTCCTCGAACACCCCGACCTCGAACTCGCGGGCTGTTGGGTGCACTCGAAAGACAAGGCGGGCAAGGATGTCGGCGAACTCCTCGGCAGGGATCCCATCGGGGTCACCGCCACCGACAGCGTCGAGGACATCCTCGCCCTCGACGCCGATGCGGTGATCTACTCGCCGCTGCTGCCCGACCCGAATCAGGTGGCCGCGCTGCTGCGGTCCGGGAAGAACGTGGTCACCCCCGTCGGCTGGTTCTACCCCGGCGAGAAGGAGGCCGCACCGCTGCGGGCGGCCGCGCTCGAGGGTGGCGTGACGCTGCACGGCACCGGTATCGCACCCGGCGGCATCAGCGAGAAGTTCCCGCTGGTGCTGTCGATCATGACGACCGGGGTGACGTTCGTGCGGGCCGAGGAGTTCTCGGACCTGCGCACCTACGACGCGCCCGATGTGGTGCGGTACGTGATGGGGTTCGGCGACACCCCGGAGAAGGCACTGTCCGGTCCGATGCAGAAACTGCTCGACGGCGGGTTCATCCAGTCGGTGAAGATGGTCGTGGACAAGATGGGCTTCCGCGCCGACCCGGTGATCCGCTCGTCGCAGGAGATCGCTGTCGCCACTGCGCCGATCGAGTCGCCGATCGGGGCGATCCAGCCCGGTCAGGTCGCCGCGCGGCGGTTCCACTGGGAGGCCACCGTCGACGGCGAGGTCGTCGTGCGTGTCACCGTCAACTGGTTGATGGGTGAGGAGAACCTCGATCCCGCATGGGCTTTCGGGCCCGCGGGGGAGCGCTACGAGATGGAGGTCCGCGGCAACCCGGATTTCACCGTGACCGTCAAGGGTTTTCAGCCCGACAGTGTCGAGGCGGGGCTGGAGAGCAACAACGGCATCGTCGCGACCGCCGCGCACTGTGTGAACTCGATCCCCGCCGTCTGCGCCGCGGCGCCAGGTATCGCCACCTACCTGGACCTGCCGCTGATCAGCGGGCGGGCGGCCACGCACCTGCGCTGAGTCCTACGGCTGCACCAGAATCCGGATCGGGTTGCCCTCTCCGCGTTCGAGTTTGGCGATACCCGAGGCGATGTCGTCGAGCGGCACGATCTCGCTGATCGAGCGCGACAGGTCCAGCCGCCCCCGCGACACCAGCTTGGTCAGCGTCTCGATGTCGACGTTCTGGTAGCCGAGATGGCCGAGCACCTGCCGCTTGGTCAGCCCGAACATCGACGTCGGGCCGACCGTGGGGCTCTCACCGCTCATCCCGACCGCGACCAGCCGGCCGCCGACGGTCAGATTGCCAAGCGCCTGTTCGAAGGTGGCCTTGAGCCCGACGGCGTCGAACGCCACATCGAGGCCCCGGCCACCGGTCACCGCTTTGATCTTGTCGTGCAGCGCAGGGTCGCTCGCCTCGAACGCGTGGTCGGCGCCGACGGCCAGCGCGCGCTCCAGGACGGCGGGGGCGATGTCGACGACGACGATCGGCACGGCACCGACCAGTCGGGCCAGTTGCACGATGTGGGTGCCCACCCCGCCCGCGCCCCATACGCCGACCGATTCGCCGACGCCCACCTTGCCGGTGCGCACCACCGCGCCGTACGGCGTCGACACCGCATCGGCCAGGATCGCGGCCTGTTCGAGCGGGACGTTGTCGGGGACGCGGGTCAGTCCACCCGCCTGGGCCACGGTGTACTCCGCCCAGGCGCCGTCGTAGGCGAACGCCATCAGCCGGATCTGCAGGCAGTTCGCGATGTCGCCGCGGCGGCAGTTCGCGCATTCCAGGCACGGCCGCCCGGCGGGCACCACGACGCGGTCGCCCACGTCCCAGCCGGTCACGCCGGGTCCCAGAGCGGCGACGGTGCCCGACGCCTCGTGGCCCTGGGTGACCACGGGCCGCTGCGCCGGGAAGGTGCCGTTGATCAGGCTGAGGTCGGAGTGGCAGATCCCGCAGAACGCGACCTTGACCAGCACCTCACCCTGACCCGGTCGGGGGACCGGGACCTCCTCGAGCGCAACCGTTTTGGTCTCGGCGTAGAAGCGCTCGGCGCGCATGGTCTCGGGGATCCGGTCGGCCATGGTCTGTCCTCCGCTCAGGCCGGGCGCGCGGTGCGGTCCCTGGCCAGTTTCCTGATCTTCTCGGGCAGCGCCTCGATGTCGGTGAGGCGGTCGAGCAGTTCGGGTTCCCCGCTGATCGCGCGAAACACCATCCCGACGGTGACGCCGTGTGCGGGACGGTCGGACACCACGATCCCGTCGCCGGCCCGCACCGAACCGGGCTGGATCACCCGTAGATAGGCCCCGGGCTGCGCCGCCTGGGTGAATGTCTTGATCCACCCCCGCACGCCCAGGAACGCGGCGAAGGTGCGGCACGGCGTGCGCGGTGAGGTGACCTCGAGGATCAGGCCGTCGGTGCCGACGTGCCAGCGTTCGCCGACCAATGCGCCGGTGACGTCGACGCCGGACGTGGTGAGGTTCTCGCCGAACTGTCCGTTGGTCAGCGTCCGGTCGAGCGTGGCCTGCCAGCCGTCGAGGTCCTCGCGCGCGTAGGCGTACACCGCCTGATCGTCGCCGCCGTGGAACTTCCGGTTGCCGATCAGGTCGCCGGCCAGACCGGCCCCAGGGCCGCTGCGCGACGGGCCCGGCGCCTGCACCGGCACCGCGTCGTCGGTCGACACCTTGTCGATACCGGTGACCTTGGTCGCCTTGGCCGGATTCGGCATCGGCCGGGCCTGGTTGACACTGAGCACGCGTGACACCGCTTCAGCGTAGGGCAGCCAAGGGCGGCATTCCTGCCAGCGACCGCTCAATTGCTGCCAGAGGAAATGATCCCGGCGCGCTGCGCTGTTCATCAGATCACAGGGGTCCACCCGCGGTCGCGCAGACCACAACCCGGACCCACCGATCGACAGGATGAGCCACCGTCATGACCACCGCACCGTTCACCTCGCGACGTGCCCGTGGCGACGCCGTGCCCGACCCGGCCGAATTCGTCACCGGCACAATCATTTCCGTCGTCTGGACGATCATCTTGGCGGTGCTCCTGGTGGCGTTCGTCGTTCACTTCGCCTGAGAAAACCAGGTGGCCGCGGCGCGTCATCGCGGTAGCCTGAGGCATGCTCGGCGGATCCGCGCACACGTGTGACATCGAGGAACTGCGCGGGCTGTTCCTTTTCGAAGGCCTCACCGACCGCCAACTAGAACGGCTGTGCGGCAACGCCACGGTGACGACCCTGCCCGCCGGATTGCTCTGCCGCGAAGGCGCACCGGCGACACACTTCTACGTCCTGCTCGACGGCGAGATCGCACTGTCGAAACGCACCGGCGACCGGGACATCGAGATGTGGACGACTTCGCAGCGCGGCGCCTACTGCGGAGCCTGGTCGGCGTTCCTGCCGGACGACGACGTCCGCTACGACAGCAACACCAGCCTGACCCGCCCGTCGCGGATGCTGGTGCTCGACGCCGCAACATTCGGCGACTTCCTGCGCAGCGAGTTCCCGATGGCCACCCACCTGCTGGTCGGACACTCCCATGGGCGGTCCAACGCCGGACGCATCCTCGGACCGCACGAGCGTCTGGCGCAGCTCGGCCAGCTGACCGCCGGCCTCACCCATGAACTGAACAACTCGGCGGCCGCTGCGGTGCGGGCGGCCTCCGCGCTGCGCGGCCGCATCGCCGAGACCCGTCATCGGGGCGACACGGCGCCGGCCGAACTGCACGACCGAGTGGCCGAGGTGGCCGCCAAACCGACCGGCCTCACCACCGCCGAGAAGTCCCGCCTGGAGGAGGCGCTCGGCGAATGGCTCGAGGCCCACGACGTCGCCGATGCGTGGGAGCACGCCGCCACGTTCGCCGAGGCCGGCCTCGACCTCGACTGGATGGAGCGGATCTCGGCGTCCGGGTGCGGTGACACTCCGGCGGCGCTCGATGCGGCGATCCGCTCGCTGAGCGCCACCGTCGAGACCGAGCTGCTCCTCACCGAGATCGCCGACTCGACGAAACGGATCTCCGTGCTCGTCGACCAGGTCAAGCAGTACTCACAACTGGACCGCGCCGCCTACGACGCCGCCGACATCCACGAATTGCTGGACAGCACGCTCGCGATGCTGTCGCACCGGCTCGATTCGCGGGTCACCGTCGTGCGCGACTTCGACCAGAATCTGCCCGACGTGCCGTGTTACGCCGCCGAACTGAACCAGGTCTGGACCAACCTCATCAACAACGCCCTCGACGCGATGCCGTCCGGGGTGCTCACCCTGCGCACCCGACGCGATCGCGACACCGTCCGCGTCGAGGTCTGCGACACCGGGGCAGGCATCCCCGAGGACGTGCTGCCGCGGATCTTCGATCCGTTCTTCACCACCAAACCGTTCGGGGAGGGCGCCGGACTCGGCCTCGACATCGCGGTGCGCATCGTCGACCGCCACCGCGGCGCCCTCTGGGCCGAGTCCACCCCCGGCAACACCCGGTTCATCGCCACGTTGCCGCTGACCGCTCAACCCGGCTGAGCCTCGGGAGACTCACCTGGCACAGTGAAGCCCGTGACGAAGCGAGCACTCGTGCTGGCCGGCGGCGGTATCGCCGGCATCGCCTGGGAGACCGGGGTGCTGTGCGGCATCGCCGACGAAGCGCCCGGCGCCGTACGCACCCTGCTGACCGCAGACGTGCTGGTGGGCACCTCGGCCGGGTCGACGGTCGCCGCGCAACTCGGCAGCGGCCTCGGCATCGACGAGCTCTACCGGCGGCAGTCGGCGGCGGAGTCGGCCGAGATCGACGCGGGGGTGAGCATCGAGACCATCACCGGGGTGTTCCTGGCCGCGTTGAGCGATCCCAACGCCACCACCGTGGAGAAGCTGCGCCGCATCGGCGAGATCGCGCTGACGACACCGACGGTCGCCGAGGACGTGCGCCGCGCGGTCATCGAGCAGCGGCTGCCGTCGCATGACTGGCCGGAGCGGGTGCTGCGGGTGACGGCGATCGACACCGCCACCGGCGAACTGGTCACCTTCGACCGCACCTCGGGGGTCGACCTGGTCGACGCGGTGGCCGCCAGTTGCGCCGTCCCCGGCGTCTGGCCGCCGGTGACGATCGGCTCGCGCCGCTACATGGACGGCGGCGTCGGCAGCTCGGTCAACATGGCCGTCGCCGCGGACTGCGACGCCGCGGTGGTGCTGGTGCCGTCGGGGCGGACGTCACCCTCACCCTTCGGCAGCGGCGCCGTCGCGGAGGTGGACGGGTTCAGCGCACCGACGTTCGGGATCTTCGCCGACGACGAGGCGCTCGCCGCGTTCGGGGCCAACCCCCTGGACCCGGCGTGTCGGATCCCGTCCGCGCAAGCCGGCCGCGCGCAGGGCCGACGGATCGCCGTGGACGTCGCGGCCTTCCTGTCAGGGCTGCAGTAGCGACGCGAACTGTGGCCGCTCGAACTCGTCGAGCGCCTGGATGGCCAGCTGCCTACCCACGTCGATCACCTCGGCCGCGCGGTGGAAATCCAAACTGCGACAAGCTGATCGGGGTATTTCGATGAGCAGGTCGGGCGGATAGGCCGCCAGGGTGTGCCGGGCCAGCGCGGCCTGGGCGATGTCGATGGTCCGGTTCATCACCTCGAAGCTGCCCAGCCTCGGCACCGACACCTCCTTTGAAGCGTCGACGAGTTGGTCGGCGCTGCTGTCGGTTTCGAGCTCCGGCTCGTCGTCGCCGTCCTCTTCTGGGGAGGTGCCGAACCGGCCGATCATCGACCGGACCGCCGGGGTGTCGAGCACCGTGCGCGCCGATTTGGTGTCCAGCAGCGCAGAAGTGCTGCGCAACAGGCGGTTCAGCCAGTCCGCCGTCGAATGGGCGTCATCGTCGTCGGGGGCGGTGCCGCCGGACTCGCTGCCGCCGAGACTCACCGCGATGGTCACGTCGGCGTTGACCGCGGCGACCGGCGCCATCGGCAGCGGGTCGAGGATGCCGCCGTCGGCGAGCAACCGCCCGTCGAGCACGTGCGGGGTGATGACCCCGGGGATCGCGATCGACGCGCGGATCGCCGCGTCCACCGGGCCGCGCTGCAGCCACACCGACTTGCCCGCGATCAGATCCGTCGTCACAGCGGTGTAGGGCACCGGCAGATCCTCGATGCAGACGTCGCCCAGCACGTCACGCACCGCGTCGATGATCTTCTCCGCCCTCAACACCCCCGGCGCGGTCAGCGAGGGATCGAGCAGGCGCAACACCGCACGCTGGGTCAACGACTTGGCCCACTCGGCATATTCGTCGAGCTTGCCCGCGGCCTGCAGCCCGCCGACGAGCGCGCCCATCGACGATCCGGAGACGCCGACGATGTCGTAACCGCGTTCGCGTAGTTCGTGGATCACACCGATGTGCGCGTACCCGCGGGCACCGCCGCTGCCGAGGACCAGAGCGACGCGTTTGCTCATGGGGTCATTCTCCGCCGGTTGTGCGCACCGTGATTCGAAGTCATCCGCACAGTTCGTCGGCGGCGGCCTGCGCGGCGACGATGACGGCGGCCTGGCGTCCCGGTGCGAGCTTCGACCACGGCTCCCCGAACGTGCCAGGACCGGGCGCCTCCGAGCGCTGGATCTCCGCGAGATAGGGCTCCAGCTGGGCCTTCAGTTCGCCGCCGCGTTCGACCATCCACAGCCGAGCGGTATTGCAGGCCTGGAAGTACTCGTCCTCGGTGGACTCCGCAGGGGCGCCGACGGCCGTGGTCACGCCGCCCGGCGACACACCGACCTCACCGGGGGCGGCGGTCGGGGTCTCCGACGACGTCGCCGGGGCGCTGGCCTGCGGCGACGGCTGCGACGACGTGGTCTCCGCGGAGTCGTCGCCGCCGCTCGAGCAGCCGGTGAGAATGAGGCCGCCGGAGACTGCGACGGCCGCGAACAGGCGTGGGAGGCAGCTGCGCATGGCCTCAATCTATGCAACACTTGCCGCCGTGATGGAGCGGACCGCGGTTCTGGAGTGTTGTCGGGCCTGACGCCCACCCCCTGACATCCGTCTGCCGTCCTCCTGGAGTTCCCGTCATGCCCGTGCACACCCTTGCCGTCCCCGCCGTGTCCGCGCCCACCCGGTTGCGCCTGCCGGATCTGCTGCACGCCACCGACCGCTGCGCCGACGACGTGCTGTCCGGACGGTTCGACCACGTCCTGCCGCGCGGCGGGGTGCCCACCGACGAACGCTGGTACACCCGGCTGCACGGTGACGACGAACTCGACATCTGGCTGATCAGCTGGGTGCCGGACAAGTCCACCGAACTGCACGACCACGGCGGCTCGCTCGGCGCGCTGACCGTGGTGTCCGGCGCACTTGCCGAAACCCGCTGGGACGGAGGCGGTTTGCGGCGACGACGGCTGTCGGCCGGGGATCAGGCCGCGTTCCCGCTGGGCTGGGTGCACGATGTGGTGTGGGCGCCCGAACCCGCCGTCCCGACCGGACCCACGCTCAGCGTGCACGCCTACTCGCCGCCGCTGACCGCGATGTCCTATTACGAGGTGACCGACCGACAGACGTTGCGGCGCAACCGCACCGAGCTCACCGAAACACCGGAGGGATGAGATGAGCCGCATCGACGCCGTCCTCGACGCCGCCCGCGCCCGGCTGCGCCGCATGCCCGCCGCCGAGGTGCCCGCCGCACTCGCGCGCGGGGCGGTCCTCGTCGACATCCGCCCGCAGGCCCAACGCGCCCGCGAGGGGGAGGTGCCCGCCGCCCTGGTGATCGAACGCAACGTGCTCGAATGGCGCTGCGACCCCACCAGTGACGCCCGCATCCCCGAGGCGGTCGGCGACGACGTCGAGTGGGTGATCCTGTGCTCGGAGGGGTACACGTCGAGTCTGGCCGCGGCGTCGCTCCTCGATCTGGGACTGCACCGCGCCACCGACGTCATCGGCGGCTATCACGCGCTCGAGAACGACGGGGTGCTGGCGTCACTCGCCGGAGTGCAGCAGCGGGCGTAACCGCGCGGTCTTCTCCGGCGTCCAGCCCGGCGGCTCCAGCACCGCCGCCCAGCCATTCACCACGTTCTTGACGTAGACGTGGCCGTGCCCGTCCGGAACGTCGACCGCCACCGCCATATCCGCCGACACCTGCAGGAACGTCACCACCGGGATCCACTTCATCCGCGCCGTGCGGTCGTAGCCGGGCGGTTCCTCCAGCCAGTCCGGCCGCGCGAACAACAGGTCCGGGTTCCACCACGAGATCGGATCCGACGCGTGCTGCAGGTAGACGACTCTCGGTGTCCGCCACGGCTTGTCGGGGCGGTCGAGATCCTCGGGCCGGGCCACGAAGCGGGCGTTGGCGCCGTCGTCGAAGATCGGCAGCCACTCCGGTGACCCCGGATCACGCTGCCCGGTCAACTGCGTCCAGATCGTGTTGTTGAACGTCGGACCGGAGAACAATGCACCGTCGGTGCGGGCGATGAGGTTGTTCAGCGCCAGGAACGGCGCCTCGCCGCCGAAGGAGCCGAGGCTCTCGCCGAAGACCACCAGGCGCGGGCGCCTGTTCTCCGGAACCGCACGTACCAGTTCGTCGACCGCCTCGAACAACGCCTGCCCGGCCTGTCTGGCGTTCTCCTTGTCGACCAGGAACGACAACCAGCTCGGCAGGAACGAGTACTGCATCGACACGATCGCGGTGTCGCCGTTGAACATGTACTCCAGCGCCGAGGCCTCGGCCTCGTTGATCCACCCGGTGCCGGTGGTGGTCGCGACCGCGATGACCGCGCGGTCCAGCCCGCCGGTGCGCAGCAGTTCCTGGGCGGCCAGCCGGGCGGTGGCGCGGATGCCATCGGCGGAGTTCAGCCCCGCGTAGGCGCGGATCGGTTCGACCGCGGGCGCCCCGTTGAACGCGGTCAGCTCGTCGGCCGTCGGCCCGCCCGAGACGAAGATGCGGCCCTGGTGGCCCAGCGATTCCCAGCTCACCAGCGACTGCGGGCCGCCCGACCGCAACGGGGTGTCCGGCGCCGGGGTGTCCGGATCGGTTTCGTCGTTGACCGTCGCGAAGGTGCTGTTGATCGCGCTCATCGCCCCGCGGACCACCACACCGTTGAGGATCGCGATCGTCAACGCCAGCAGCAGCACGACCACCACGACCACCGAGACCCGGGGCGGCGCAACACGATTCAACTTCCCGACGAGGAACCGGACCAGCCGCCGGACCAGCTGACCCACCTCGACGAGCGCGAACAGCACGACCAGCGACAGCACCGCCGCCAGCGGATGGTCCCAGAACCGCAACCGCGAGACACCCATCAGATCGCGGATCTGGTCCTGCCACACATGGAAGTACACGATCATCAGCACCTGGCCGACGACACCGACCACGACCAGCGCCAGCCACGCCCACCGCGGCGCGGGCGGGGTGCTGGGTTTCGACAGCATGTACCGCCACAGCCACACCGCGAAGACGCCGATCGCGTAGCCGGTGGCGCCGGCCCCGCCGCTGACCAGACCCTGGAACAGCGGGCCGCGCGGCAGCAGCGACGGCGTCATCGAGAACCACAGGAACACCAGCCCGGTGGCGGTGCCGAAGAACGTGTAATGCCGCAGCCACCAGGCGCGTTTCGGCGGCGCGGGTGCCTCTTCGACGGTCTGCGCGGTGACGGTCACCGCTGCAGATTAGCGATGCGTGAAGTTGGCGGGGCGCTTCTCGGTGAACGCCGCCATACCTTCTTTCTGATCCTCGGTCGCGAATGTGGAGTGGAAGAGCCTGCGCTCGTAGAGCAGACCCTCGGTGAGCGTCGACTCGAAGGCGCGGTCGACGGCCTCCTTGGCCATCCGGGATGCGTTGCGCGACATGCCCGCAATGGTGGCGGCCACGTCTCTTGCCTCGTCGAGCAGCTTGTCCGCCGGGACCACCCGCGAGACGAGACCGCTGCGCTCGGCCTCCTCGGCGCCGATCGTGCGGCCGGTGAGGATCAGGTCCATCGCCTTGGCCTTGCCGATCGCGCGGGTCAGCCGCTGCGAACCGCCCATCCCGGGGAGCACGCCGAGCTTGATCTCGGGCTGGCCGAACTTCGCGGTGTCGGCGGCGATCAGGATGTCGCACATCATCGCCAGCTCACACCCGCCGCCGAGCGCGTACCCCGCGACCGCGGCGATGGTGGGGGTGCGGGTGGCGGCGAATTTGCCCCACAGCACGAAGAAGTCGGCGGTGAACACCTCGGCGAACGACAGGTTCGCCATCTCCTTGATGTCGGCACCCGCCGCGAAGGCCTTCTCGCTGCCGGTGACGATGATCGCGCCGATGCCCTCGTCGTCGTCGAATTCGGCTGCCGCCGTGGTGACTTCGGCCATCACCTGCGAATTGAGGGCGTTCAGCGCCTTCGGCCGGTTCAGGGTGATCGTGCCGACGCGGCCCTCGCGGGTGACGAGGATGGTCTCGTAACTCATGGCGACTCCTTTTACGGGAAGGTGAGTTCGGTCTCGACGGGCTGGAAGTAGGCGGCGACGTCGGCCTCGGTGACCTCGGCGACCGAGGAGTGCGACCACTTCGGGTTGCGGTCCTTGTCGACGAGCTGGGCGCGGATGCCCTCGACGAAGTCGTGGCTGCGCAGCGACTCGCACGACACGCGGTACTCGTCGCGCAGCACGTCCTCCAGTGTGTCGAGCCGCGCGGCCCGGCGGACCGATTCGAGGGCGACGGCCAGCGCGATGGGGGAGCGGGTCTCGATGAGGTCGGCGGCGTCGGCGGCGGGCTTCGCGCCGTGCGCGCGCAGCGCGGCGACGATGTCGGCGACGCTGTCCCCGGCGTAGCACTCGTCGATCCAGTCCCGCTGGGCGAGCAGGGTGCTCTCCGGCGGTTGGACGGCGTGGGCGGCCAGCGCCGCCTCGACGCCGTCGGCGATGAGCGTGGTCGTGAAGTCGTCGAGCTTCTCGTGCGGCACGTAATGGTCGGCGAATCCCATCGCGATCGCGTCGGCGCCGCTGAACGGCGCACCGGTGAGCGCGGCGTGCAGGCCGAGCGCGCCGGGGGCGCGGGACAGCAGATAGGTGCCGCCCACGTCGGGGATGAAGCCGATGCCGACCTCGGGCATGGCCATTTTCGTGGTGTCGGTGACGATGCGGACGTCGCCGTGCGCGCCGACCCCGACGCCGCCGCCCATGACGATGCCGTCCAGCAGGGACACATACGGTTTCGGGTAGCCGCCGATGTAGGCGTTGAGCTGGTACTCCTCGAACCAGAACCGCCGCGCGTCCGCTCCGCCGGCCTTGGCGCTGTGATAGAGCGCGATCACGTCGCCGCCGGCGCACAGTCCGCGCTCGCCGGCGCCGGAGAGCAGCACGGTGTGGACGGCGTCGTCGTTCTCCCAGGCGTGCAGCGCCTCGCCGATCGTGGTCACCATGCCGTGGGTGAGCGAGTTGATCGCCTTGGGCCGGTTCAGGGTGAGCTGACCGACGCCGTTCTCGACAGAAACTAGGACGTCCTCGTTTTCGGCCACGGGAGCAATGTAGATCGTCGCCCGCGGCGGTCGCACGACGGGTAAGGTTTCGTTCGACGTCCTGGGAAGTTCCTGTGAGATCTTGAGTCCATCTCGGGAACTCCGGCCGGACCGTCGAACGTTGATCGTGTGTTCGTCATCGAACCACCTATGAGAGGACCCGACGGTGCGCGAGAGCAGCAACCCGGTATTCCGCTCCCTGCCGAAGACGCAGGGCGGATACGCGACATTCGGTACCGGAGCCGCCGGCTACGGTGCCCAGCAAATGCAGGCTGAGCCGTACACGACGCAGTACCCGCAGCAGACCGGGGTCTCCCGGCCCATGACCATCGACGACGTCGTCACCAAGACCGGCATCACGCTGGCCGTGCTGTCGGCCGTCGCCGTCGTCTCCTACTTCCTGGTCGGCATGAACCCGGGCCTGGCCGGCCCGCTGACCTTCATCGGCGCCATCGGCGGCCTGGTGATGGTGCTGATCGCCACCTTCGGGCGCAAGCAGGACAATCCCGCCATCGTGCTGACCTACGCGGGCCTGGAAGGCCTGTTCCTTGGCGCGATCTCGTGGCTGTTCGGCAACGTCGTCGTCGCCGGCGGTAACGCGGGCGCGCTGATCACCCAGGCGCTGCTGGCCACCTTCGGTGTGTTCTTCGGCATGCTGGTCGTCTACAAGACCGGCGCCATCCGCGTCACGCCGAAGTTCACCCGGATGATCGTCGCCGGCCTGTTCGGCGTGGTGGTGCTGATGCTCGGCAACTTCGTGCTGGCGATGTTCGGTGTCGGTGTCGGCGGCGGCGAGGGCATGGGCCTGCGCAGCGGCGGCACGATCGCGATCATCTTCTCGCTGGTCTGCATCGGCCTCGCGGCGTTCAGCTTCCTGATCGACTTCGACTCGGCCGACCAGATGATCCGCGCGGGCGCGCCGGAGAAGGCCGCGTGGGGTGTGGCCTTGGGCCTGACCGTCACGCTGGTCTGGCTGTACATCGAGATCCTGCGGCTGCTCAGTTACTTCCAGAACGACTAGCAGCCATTTCGAGGGAAGCCCGGCACCGGTGGTGCCGGGCTTTCTGCTTCGCTGGCGTTGACTCTGCGCCTACGGCGTTGCCTACTCGGACTTTCGCGCCACCAACGCAGAGTCAACGAGGTGGGTTGTCCACAGCGCGCGATGCATCCACAGGTCGACCGGTTGACGCTCCGACGACGGGGTGAGGCGTCGGCTGGCGTCACGACGCTTCGGCCATGGACGACGTGCCCTTCATCGGATCCGAGGCGCTGGCGCTGGGACGGCTGACCCGTCACGAGCTCCGTCGCTTTCACAAGGCAGTGCTCCCGGATGTCTACCTGGACCGCCGGACCGAACCGTCGCTACGTCAGCGCACGGAGTCGGCGTGGTTGTGGACGCACCGTGAGGGCGTCGTCGCGGGACTGGCGGCCGCCGCGCTGCACGGGTCGGCATGGATCGACGACGACGTGCCGATCGAGTTGATCTGGCGCAATGCGCGGACTCCACCGGGCGTTGTCACCCGGGCCGACACGCTGTTCGTCGGGGAGACCGAGACGTTCGACGGGCTGCCTGTCACGACTCCTGCCCGCACCGCGTTCGACCTCGGCAGGCGCGGTCCGCTCACCGGCGCAGTGGCCCGGCTCGACGCGTTGCTCCGCGCGACCGATCTATCCATCGCCGACATCCACGCGCTGGCGGCCGGCCACCGTCATACGCGCGGGCTGCGGCAGCTGGAGAGGGCGCTCGCGCTCGCGGATGCGGGCGCCGAATCCCCTAAGGAGACGTGGCTTCGGCTGCTGTTGATCCGCCACGGCTTTCCGCGTCCCCGTACCCAGATACCGGTGCCTGCCCCCGACGGCTACACCACGTACTACCTCGACATGGGTTGGGAAGATCTCAAGGTCGCCGCCGAATACGACGGTGACCACCATCGGACGACGAAAGACCGCTACGCCTACGAGATCCGACGCGCCGAGGACATCGCCGCGGCGGGTTGGCTCGTCGTCAGGGTGGTGGCGCGTACGCCTGAGCTCGACGTGATCCGCCGGACGGAGCGAGCATGGCGGCTCCGCACCCGTTGACTCTGCGCCTACGGCGTTGGCCACTCGCACTTTTGCGCCGTGAGCGCAGAGTCAACGCAAAGAGAAAACTAGCTCAGGCGCTCGATGATCATCGCCATACCCTGACCGCCGCCGACGCACATCGTCTCCAGGCCGAACTGCTTGTCGTGGGTCTGCAGGTTGTTGATCAGCGTGGCCGTGATCCGCGCGCCCGTCATCCCGAACGGATGCCCCAGCGCGATCGCCCCGCCCGAGACGTTGAGCTTGTCCTCGTCCATGCCCAGCGCGCGCGCTGAACCGAGCACCTGCACCGCGAACGCCTCGTTGATCTCGTAGAGGTCGACGTCGTCGATGCCCATCCCGGCGTTGGCGAGCGCCTTCTTCGACGCCTCGATCGGGCCGAGACCCATGATCTCTGGCGACAACCCGGACACCCCGGTCGCGACGATGCGCGCCAACGGCGTCAGGCCCAGCTCACGTGCCTTGGTGTCGCTCATGATGACCAGCGCGGCGGCGCCGTCGTTCAGCGGGCACGCATTGCCGGCGGTGATGGTGCCGTTGGGCCGGAACACCGGCTTGAGCTGGCTGATCTTCTCGTAGGTGGTGCCGGCGCGCGGGCCGTCGTCCTTGGAGACGACGGTGCCGTCCGGCAGCGTCACCGGCGCGATCTCGCGCTCGAAGAAGCCGTTGTTGATGGCCTCCTCCGCACGGTTCTGTGAGCGGACGCCCCAGTGGTCCTGGTCCTCACGGCTGATGCCGGTGTGCAGCGCGACGTTCTCGGCGGTCTGGCCCATCGCGATGTAGACGTCGGGCAGGTTGCCGTCCTCGCGCGGGTCGTGCCACTCGTCGGCGCCCGCGGCGGCTTGGTTCGAACGCTCTTGGGCCTCAGCGAATTTCGGGTTCTTCGAATCGGGCCAGCCGTCGGCGCTGCCCTTCGCGAACCGCGACACCGTCTCCACACCCGCGGAGATGAACGCGTGACCCTCGCCGGCCTTGATCGCGTGGAACGCCATCCGCGAGGTCTGCAGCGACGACGAGCAGTACCGGTTCACGGTGGTGCCCGGCATGAAGTCGTAGCCCAGCTGCACGGCCACCGCGCGGCCGATGTTGAAGCCGGACTCACCCGCGGGCTGGCCGCACCCCATGATCAGGTCGTCGATGTCGTGCGGATCGAGCGAGGGGACCTTGTCCAGGGCGGCGCGCACCATCTGGGCGGCGAGATCGTCGGGACGCATGTCGACCAGCGACCCCTTGTTGGCGCGGCCGATCGGCGAACGCGCGGTCGAGACGATGACGGCTTCAGGCATGACGGCTCCTCAATCGGCTGGTAACGGCAAAGTTAGCCTGCGGATGCGATGACCGGTGCAGGCACCCCGGTTGTCCGCCGCCACAGGCGGGTGACGCCCCCGACTTTCGCGAGCAGCGTGCTGACGTCGGCGGCGCGGGTGCGCAACGCCTGCTCGGGCACGCTGTCACCGCCGCCTTCGCCGAGCGCCTCGCACAGCGCGGGCAGCAGCTGGTTGGCCGCCAGCGCGTATCCCGCCGCCGACGGGTGGAACATGTCGTCGGAGAACAACTCCTCGGGGTGGCGGTAGAACTCCGGGGCCAGCAGATCGGAGAACGGGACCGGCACGCCGCCCTCGGCGCGCACCGCCGAGGCCTGGGCGCGTGCGAGCCGCAGCCCCAGCGTCCGCGCCACCGTGCGCAGCGGCTGGGGGATCGCGGTGATCACCCCGAAGTCCGGGCAGGTGCCCACGACGACGACCGCGCCGCTGGTCCGCAGCCGGGCGACGGCCTTGCCCAGCCGCCGCGCCGACGGCGCGATGCCGTTGAGTGCGGTGATGTCGTTCGCGCCGATCATGATGACCGCGGCATCGGGCGGGGGACCGGCGACGAACATCGCGTCGATCTGCCCCTCGAGGCCCTTGGACGTGGCGCCGACGATCGCCTTGGTACTCAGCCGGATCCGTTTGCCGGACTGTTCGGCCAGTCCGCGCGCGATCAGCACGCCGGGCACCTCCTCGGCGCTGCGGCAGCCGTACCCCGTCGCGGTCGAGTCGCCGAAGATCATCAGGTGCAGGTCGAACGGGTCGCCGCGGTGCCACCGCTCGACGGGGCCGCCGCCGGGGGAGTACACACCGTCGGCGCGCGGCGGAATGTCCCAGGCCTTCGGGATGACCTCACGAGCGCGGGCCGCCTGACCCTGGAGCAGATTGCGCACGCCGAGGTAGGCGGATCCGGTCGACGCGAGCGTGGCCGCCGCTGCCAGGGCACCGCGTGAAGCGCGCACGCCGATCAGTTTAGGGACCGTCCGCGTGGCATCGGAGTGACGGCGATCACGGTGCGGTATCAAGACCGGAACGAAAATTGTTTGAACCATTGTGATACCGGTTACATGTGCGAAGCTGAGTTACGGAGATTGGCTGAGTAGCTGAGCACCTGGCACTACAACGGCGTAGGAGGTGGTCGCGATGACCGCACCGAGCAGGGTTCCCAGCTCTTCGTTTGCTGGCCTCCGGGCAGGTAGCCCATACCGGTCGCGGCGGTACCCGGTCAGTGACGGCGCACCCGTCGAGGTGGTCGAGGACGGCCCGAGCATCGCCGCCCGCGTCATGGCGCTCGCCGCGATGGCGACCATCAAGCCCACGCTGACGATCGGTAGCCTCGCCCCGAAGATGCCCTGGCCATGGGGTGTGATCGACTTCGCCTGCCGCATCATGCGCCCCGTCCCGGGCACTATCCGGGCGACCATTGCGCTGCAGAACTGCAACGCCCAGCTGGTCCGCGCGCCCGGCGTGCTGCCGGCCGACGGCAAACGCAGCATCATTCTCTATCTGCACGGCGGCGCCTTCCTGACCTGCGGCGTCAACTCCCACAGCCGGCTGGTGACCGCGCTGTCGAAGTTCGCTGACAGTCCCGCGCTGGTCGTCAACTACCGAATGATCCCCAAGCATTCCGTGGGTCAGGCCGTCGACGACTGCTACGACGCCTACCAGTGGCTGCGGCGGAAGGGCTACGAACCCGACCAGATCGTGCTGGCCGGTGACTCCGCGGGCGGCTACCTGTCGCTGGCGCTGGCCGAACGGCTGCAGGCCGAGGACGAGACGCCCGCCGCCGTCGTCACCATGTCCCCGCTGTTCGAACTCGACAACGAGGCCCGCGCCAACCACCCGAACGTACGCAGCGACGCGATGTTCCCGGAGCGCGCGTTCCACGCGCTGGTCGAGCTCATCGAGCACGCCGCCGAGAAGCACCTCGTCGACGGGAAACCCGAACCGATCTACGAACCGCTCGACCACATCGAGCCCGGCCTGCCGCGCACGCTCATCCACGTGTCCGGCTCCGAGGTTCTGATCAGCGACGCTCGCAAGGCCGCACGGTTGCTCGCCGCCGCGGGCGTGCCGGTCGAGGTCCGCGTGTGGCCCGGTCAGATGCACGTCTTCCAGCTGGGAGCCCCGGTCGTGTCGGAGGCGCAGCGGTCGCTGAAGCAGATCGGCGAGTACATCCGAGAGGCCACCTGGTAGCGGTTCGACGAGCCTGGGACGATGGAGTCATGCGCATCGCCCAGCACGTCAGTGAGCTCATCGGCAACACACCCCTGGTACAGCTGAACTCGGTTGTGCCCGCGGGGGCCGGCACGGTCGCGGCGAAGATCGAGTACCTGAACCCCGGCGGCAGCTCCAAGGACCGCATCGCGGTCAAGATGATCGATGCTGCCGAGAAGAGCGGTGAACTCAAACCGGGCGGCACGATCGTCGAACCCACCTCCGGCAACACCGGCGTCGGGCTGGCGCTGGTCGCCCAGCAGCGCGGCTACAAGTGCGTCTTCGTCTGCCCCGACAAGGTCAGCGAGGACAAGCGCAACGTACTGCGCGCCTACGGCGCCGAGGTCGTGGTGTGCCCGACGGCGGTCGCCCCCGACGATCCGGACAGCTACTACAGCGTGTCCAACCGTCTGGTCACCGAGATCGAGGGCGCGTGGAAGCCCGACCAGTACTCCAACCCGATGGGGCCGGAGTCACACTACGAGACCACCGGGCCGGAGATCTGGCGCGACACCGAGGGCAAGATCACCCACTTCGTCGCGGGCGTGGGCACCGGCGGCACGATCACCGGAGCCGGCCGCTACCTCAAGGAGGTGTCCGGCGGGAAGGTCCGCGTCATCGGCGCCGACCCGGAGGGCTCGGTGTACTCCGGCGGGACCGGACGGCCGTATCTGGTCGAGGGCGTCGGTGAGGACTTCTGGCCGTCGGCCTATGACCCCGCGGTGCCCGACGAGATCATCGCCGTCTCGGACGCCGACTCCTTCGACATGACCCGCAGGCTCGCCCGCGAGGAGGGGCTGCTGGTCGGCGGCTCGTGCGGGATGGCGGTGGTGGCCGCGAACGAGGTCGCGCGCAAGGCCGGTCCCGATGCGCTCGTGGTGGTGCTGCTGCCCGACGGCGGCCGCGGCTACCTGTCGAAGATCTTCAGCGACGACTGGATGTCGTCCTACGGGTTCCTGCGCAACCGGCTCGACGGTTCGATCGAACAACCGACGGTCGGAGATGTGTTGCGCGGCAAGTCCGGTGCGCTGCCCGACCTCGTCCACACCCACCCGGCGGAGACCGTGCGCGACGCGATCGGCATCCTGCGCGAGTACGGCGTCTCGCAGATGCCGGTCGTCGGCGCCGAACCGCCCGTGATGGCGGGTGAGGTCGCGGGCAGTGTGTCCGAACGCGAACTGCTGTCGGCGGTGTTCGAAGGCCGCGCGAAACTCGCCGACGCGGTGGCCGAGCACATGAGCCCGCCGTTGCCGTTGATCGGCGCGGGCGAACTCGTCAGCACCGCCGCCAAGACCCTGCGCGAATGCGATGCGCTGATGGTGGTCGAGGAGGGCAAACCGGTCGGTGTGCTGACCCGTCATGACCTGCTCGGATTCCTGTCCGACAGCAGCGGTCGCCGTTAGCCGAAATACGTAGCCCGGCAAACCAATCGCGGGGGTCGGCCCGCGCGGGAAAACGCGCGGTGCGTCGCGCTGCTCCGGTACAGTTAGCTCGCTTTATCCCAGCTACAGCTCTGGAAGGCACCCCGATGACCGAGCAACCGCCACCCCCCTCCGGGAACTACCCC
>NZ_LQIT01000057.1 GCF_001499965.1 Mycobacterium sp. GA-2829 | reverse complement strand
CAGCCACAACCACCGCAGCAGCCGGAGACGCAGGCACCGGCCAACAGCGGGCCGACGTGGCGGCAGACGCAGCGGCCGAGCCAGACGAAGAAGCCTGAGTTCGGGGTGACGAAGAGCCCGGCGATCCGCAAACCCAACAATCCGCGCGACTGATGGCCGAGTTCGACGCGGTGGAGAGCTTCGCGGCGGCACCCGCGGCGACGCTCGCCACGGTCAACCCGGACGGCACACCGCATCTGGTGCCGGTGGTGTTCGCCGTGCACCAGGAGACGGTGTACACGGCGGTCGATGCCAAACGGAAGACGACGCAACGGTTGCGCCGCCTGGCCAACATCGAGGGCGATCCGCGGGTCACCCTGCTCGTCGACCACTACGACGCCGACTGGACGCAACTGTGGTGGGTGCGCGCGGACGGGATGGCCGCGGTGCACCACAGCGGCAGCGAGATGGCCGTCGGTTACCGCCTGCTGCGGCAGAAGTATTCGCAGTACCAGCGGCTCGCCCTCGACGGCCCGGTGATCACCGTCGCGGTGCACCGGTGGGCGTCGTGGCAGGCATGAGATCCTGCTCGAAAGTCGGGTTGTGACACGCGTTTTCGCGAAAGTCGTGACACAACCCGACACTCGGCGTCAAACCTGAGCGGCCGCCTCGTACAACCACGACACCACCAGCGCACCCGGGTCGACCGCGCCGCGCGCCGCCTCCCCGACGTAGCTCGCCCGACCCTTGCGGGCCACCCGGTCCCGCGTCGACTCGGCGCCGTCGGCCGCCGCCTGCGCCGCCGCCGACACCGGATCCCCTTGCTGCAACGCCTCGTTCGCGGGGTGCAGCGCATCGACGACGGTGTTGTCCCCGACCTCCGCCCCGCCGAGGTCGACCACGGACTCCAACGCGGCTTTGGTGCCTGAGGCCAGCGCGTCGCGGAAGTCGTCGGTGTCGGCGAACGCCTTGGACAGCTCCCGGAACAGCGTGCCGAACACCGCACCCGACGTGCCGCCGGACCGGACGAAGTAGGAACGGGCGATCGCGTCGAGCACCTCGGCGTCCGACCCGCGCAGCGGCAGCTCGAAGCGGCCCAGCGCCGCCGACATGTTCACCCCGAAATCACCGTCGCCGACCTGGCGGTCCAGTGCGGTCAGATCGTCGATCGACGAGCGGACCCGTTCGACAAAGCTTGTCAGCCAACCGCATTCGGCGCCCGAAGCCAGCGCGTCGTCGGGTTCGGCCAGCGTGGTGTCCACCAGCGCGCCGGGTTCCTGAGCGGCCAGCCGCGGCCACGCGGGTGCGTCGGTCGGGGCGTCCCACAGCCGCACGATCTCGTCGTCGGCGCGCACGACCGTCACCGAGGCGCCGCGCATGTCGAGCGCGGTGACCATCGTGCCGACCAGGCTGCGCACCACCTGCAGGCCCGCGTCCCGCAGCTGTGCCAGCACATGCCCGAACACCAGGTGCAGCTCGAGCGGATGCGTACTGCCCAGCCCGTTGAGCACCACGATGACCTTCTCCCCCGCACCCGCGCCCAGCGAGCCCAGGATCCGCTCCAGCAGCATCCGCACGGTTTCGGCCGCGGGCCGCCAACCGGTGCGTTCGGTACCGGATTCGCCGTGGATGCCGATCCCGATCTCCATCTCGTCGGGCCCGAGATCGAACGACGGTTGATCGGATCCGGGGACGGTGCACGGGTCCAGCGCGACCGACATGCTCCGCGCGCTCTCGGCGACCCGCCGGCCGAGGGCCGCCACGTCGGCGAGGGCCGCGCCGTCGGCCGCCGCTGCGCAGCACACCTTCTCGACCACGATCGTCGCCCCGGTGCCGCGCCGCCCCGGCCCGCCGTCGTCGGATTCGGATGCCACGTCGTCGGCGACCACCACGACGTCGGTCTCGATGCCCTCGTCGCGGGCGATGTCGCGGGCGATCTGGAAGTTCATCATGTCGCCGGTGTAGTTCTTCACGATGTGCAGCACGCCGGCGTCGGAGTGCACGTGCCGCGTCGCGCCGGCGATCTGTAGCGCGTTCGGCGAGGTGAAGATCGGTCCCGGACAGGCCGCGTCGAGCAGCCCGGCGCCGATCAGCCCGGCATGCATCGGTTCATGGCCCGACCCACCACCGGACAACACGGCCACCCGCCCCGGCGGGGTGGGGGTGCGGCGGGCGAGGAAGCCGGGGTCGCGGTGCCACTCGATGTCGGGGTTCGCCGCGACGAAGCCGCGCACCGCGTCGGAGAGAAAGGTCTCGGGTGAGTCGAGGAAGTACCGCTGCATCCCCCGACTGTAGGGCGCACCGCCCCTTGTGCTGCAGGTCACATCGGAGCAGGGTGGAGCAGGCAGGAGGGAAGTCATGGCCGACAGGACAACTTCGCAGGCGGTGCCGACCGCGGACCGCCCCGATGCCATCCGCAACATCGCGCTGGTCGGACCGTCGGGCGGGGGGAAGACCACTCTCGTCGAAGCGCTGCTGGTCGAGGCCGGTGTGCTGACCCGCGCCGGTGCGGTCACCGAGGGCACGACCGTGTGTGACTGCGACGACGTCGAGGTCGCCCAACAGCGTTCGGTCGGCCTCGCCCTGGCCCCGCTGCACCACGACGGCGTGAAGATCAACCTGATCGACACCCCCGGCTACGCCGACTTCGTCGGCGAGCTGCGCGCCGGGTTGCGCGCCGCGGACTGTGCGCTGTTCGTGATCGCGGCCAACGAGGGCGTCGACGAACCGACGAAGCTGCTGTGGCAGGAATGCGATGCGGTGCGGATGCCGCGCGCAGTCGCGATCACCAAACTCGACCACGCCCGCGCCGACTACGCCGGTGCGCTCGACGCGGCGCGGGCGGCGTTCGGCGAGAAGGTGGTGTCGCTGTACTTCCCGTCCGGATCGGGGCTCACCGGCCTGCTGACCGGTGAGCCGCCCGCCGCACCGCATCTGGACCAGTACACCGAACTGCGCGGCACCCTCATCGAGGGCATCATCGAGGAGTCCGAGGACGAATCGCTGATGGAGCGCTACCTCGGGGGTGAGGACCTCGACTCAGACCAGCTGATCGCCGACCTGGTGAAGGCCGTCGCCCGCGGCTCCTTCTTCCCGGTGATCCCGGTGTGCAGCGGCAGCGGCGTCGGCACCCGCGAACTGCTCGACGCGGCGGTGCGCGGATTCCCGTCGCCGCTGCACCATCCGATGCCCGAGGTGTTCACCCCGCAGGGTGCACCCCGACCCACCCCCGCGTGCGATCCGGCGGGCCCGTTGCTGGCCGAGGTCGTCAAGACGACGTCGGATCCCTACGTCGGCAGGGTGAGCCTGGCCCGGGTGTTCTCGGGGACGATCAGGCCCGACATGACCGTGCACGTGTCGGGCCATTTCTCGTCGTTCTTCGGTGCCGCAACGGATTCGGCGAGCGGGTCCGGTCATCCCGACCACGACGAGGACGAACGCATCGGCACCCTGTCGTTCCCGCTGGGCAGACAGCAGCGCCCCGCACCGTACGCGGTGGCCGGCGACATCTGCGCGATCGGCAAGCTGACCCGCGCCGAGACCGGAGACACGTTGTCGGACAAGGGCGCTCCGCTGGTGCTCAAACCGTGGGCAATGCCCGAACCGCTGCTCCCGGTCGCGGTGGCGCCCCGAGCCAAGACCGACGAGGACAAACTCTCGGTGGGGTTGACGCGGCTGGCCGCCGAGGATCCGACGCTGCGCATCGAGCAGAATCCGCAGACCCATCAGATCGTGCTGTGGTGCATGGGTGAGGCGCACTCCGCCGTCGTGCTCGACGCGCTGGCCCGGCGCTACGGCGTCACCGTCGACACGATCGAACTGCGCATCCCGCTGCGGGAGACGTTCGGCGGCAGCGCGAAAGGCCATGGCCGCCATGTCAAACAGTCCGGTGGGCACGGGCAGTACGCGGTCTGCGACATCGAGGTCGAACCGCTGCCCGAAGGCGCGGGCTTCGAATTCGTGGACAAGATCGTCGGCGGCGCCGTACCGCGGCAGTTCATCCCGAGCGTCGAGAAAGGGGTGCGCGCGCAGATGGAGAAGGGTGTCGGACCGGGCTATCCCGTCGTCGACATCCGGGTGACGCTCGTCGACGGCAAGGCCCACAGCGTGGACTCCTCGGACGTCGCATTCCAGATGGCCGGTGCGCTGGCACTGCGCGAGGCCGCCGCGGCCACCACCGTCAACCTGCTCGAACCCGTTGACGCCGTGGACATCACGATTCCCGACGACCTCGTCGGCGCCGTGATGGGTGACCTGTCCAGCCGGCGCGGCCGGGTGCTGGGCACCGAGCGCGACGGCGACGACCGGACCGTGGTGCGCGCCGAGGTCCCCCAGGTCGAGTTGACCCGCTACGCGGTGGATCTACGGTCGCTGTCGCACGGCGCAGGCGTGTTCCGCCGCCGCTTCGCCCGCTACGACCCGATGCCGGAGAACGCCGCCGCGCGGGTGCGGGCCGCGAGCTGACCGTCAGTGCGGCCCGGGTTCCAGGGTGTTGAGAGCGGTGGCCAGCACCCCGTAGCCACCCGCGGTGAAGATGAGGTCGATGCGGGCGCGCTCGTCGAGGCGCTCACCGAGTGCCGCCCACGTCGCGGGGCTGATCTGCGAACCCTCGTGCATCTCGTCGACGGCGGCCAGCACCAGCCGGTCGAACGGGTCGGCCGCCGCCCCGGTCCGTGCGGCCTCGACGTCGGCGTCCGACAGTCCGGCGGCCGTGGCGATCGGGCGGTGGTGCTCCCACTCGCGCCGGCAGCCGTGATGGTGCGCCACCCGCAGGATCACCAACTCCCGCAGCCGGGCGGGCAGCGTCGAGGACGTCGAGAGGTACGCGCTGAACGGCAGGAACTTCGCCTCCAGATCCGGGTGCCGGGCCTGGGTGCCGACGGGCGCGTCCTGGCTGCGGTCCTGGGCGGGTAGCGGGGTCAGCATGACGTGCGGGTGTCCTTTCGCGGCGGCCGGCGGGAACTCGGCCCGGTGCAATTCATGACATACTCATCTCTTTGCTGCAAGGTGACGTACACCGCAACCGACCTGTCGGTCTTGCGCCGGACGGTGCCAGTTGGAAAAGTTGGACGACCTCGGCTGTTGTCGGTCCGGGGGGAAGGTGGTTGACGGTGGCTTCGTCGGGGTCGGACTCCGGGTCGGCGTGGCAACGACGCATGGTCAAGTGGCGTTTCGACCCGCCGCTGAAAGTCGCCTTCATGGTCACCGTGCTCGTGGTCGTCGTGGTGCTGGTGCTGGTGTGGATGCAGTTCCGCGGCGCGTTCACCCCCGAGGTCAAACTCCGCATGATCGCCGAGCGGTCCGGGCTGTCCATGGATCCGGGCGCCAAGGTCACCTTCAACGGTGTGCAGATCGGCCGGGTCGACACCGTCGACGCGGTCGAGGACGACGGTAGGCCCGCCGCCGAACTCAACCTCGCGGTGCACCCGGAGTACATCGACCTGATCCCCGCCAACGCCGACGTCGCGATCCGCGCCACCACGGTGTTCGGCAACAAGTACATCTCGTTCTCGTCGCCGGAAAATCCTGTCCCACAGCGGATCTCGAGCAAAGACGTGATCCGCGTGGAGTCGGTGTCCACGGAGTTCAACACCCTGTTCGAGACCATCGTCTCCGTCGCCCAGCAGGTCGACCCCATCAAGCTGAACCAGACGCTGACCGCGACGGCCGAAGCCCTCGACGGCCTCGGTGACCGCTTCGGGCAGTCCGTCATCGACGGCAACGCGATCCTGGCCGACCTCAACCCGCGGATGCCGCAGATCCGCGAGGACACCCGACTGCTCGCCGATCTCGGCGAGGTGTACTCCGATGCCGCACCGGATCTGTTCGACGGCCTGGACAACGCCGTCACCACCGCCCGCACGCTCAACGAGCAGCGCGGCAACCTCGATCAGGCGCTGATGTCGGCGGTCGGCTTCGGCAACACCGGCGGGGACGTCCTCGAACGCGGCGGGCCGTACTTCGTCCGCGGCACCAACGATCTCGTGCCGGTGTCGGAGACGCTGGACCGCAACAGCCCGTCGCTGTTCTGCATGATCCGCAACTGGCACGACGCCGAACCCGCCTTCACGGAGTTCAACGGCGGCAACGGCTACTCGGTGAACCTGCACAACACCGTGCAGGGTGCGGCCAACCCGTGGGTGTACCCGGACAACCTGCCGCGCGTGAACGCCAGGGGCGGCCCCGAAGGACGTCCCGGCTGCTGGCAGAAGGTCACCCGCGACCTGTGGCCCGCGCCGTACCTGGTGCTCGACACCGGCGCCTCGCTCGCGCCGTACAACCACCTCGAACTCGGTCAGCCGATCGCGATCGAGTACGTGTGGGGCCGCCAGATCGGCGAGAACACCATCAACCCGTGACTCGTACCTGCTAGCGGTAACCGTCCTTGGGCGCTCGCATGGACGACATCGGGGCCCGATGCGAGAAACCTTTGGTGCATGCCGCACCAGGATTCCCAGAACACCGCTACCGAGAAGGCCGATTTCGCGCGGGCGACGGCCCCGCTGCTACCCGAACTGCACCAGCGCGCGTTACGGCTCACCCGCAACCACCACGACGCCGAGGATCTGGTCCAGGACACGATGATCAACGCGTTGCGTGGCTATCGCGGATACACCGACGGGACCAACCTCCGCGCGTGGCTGTACCGGATCGAGATGAACACGTTCATCGACCAGTACCGCAAGATCCGCAGGCGCCCGGTCCAGCAGCTCACCGCGGACTTCCCCGACGCGGAGATGCTCGGCGGGCGCAGCGGTACGGAGTGGCGGTCGGCCGAGGACGACGCACTGGACCGACTGCCCGACGGTGACCTGCGCGCGGCGCTGCAGGCGCTGCCCGAACAGTTCCGCACAGCGGTCTACTACGCCGACGTCGCCGGCTACACGTTCAAGGAGATCGCCGAGCTGACCGGCGCGCCGCTGGGCACCGTGATGTCGCGGCTGCACCGCGGGCGCACCCAGTTGCGCCGCTCGATGCTGACGGCGGCCGCGGCGGCCTGACTACGGGGCGACCTGCTCGGCCAGTTCGGCCTCGAGCTGCTCCTCGTAGGCGCCTTCCTCGCGGCCGAGCGCGACCGTCGCGGCGATCATCGCGGCCGCAGCGGCCGCCAGCGCGACCGGCTCAAGACCGCTGATCGACAGGTGCTCGTTGAGGACGATCGCGCCCAGCACGACCGCGATCACGGGTTCGAGCACCAGCATGGTCGGCACCGACGTCTGCAGCGAACCGGCGTGGAACGCCGACTGCTGCAGCAGTGTCGCGCCGACGCCGAGCAGCACCACGAGGTAGAGCGCGGGCGTGGTCAGCGCGGTCCGGACCTGCCCTTCGGTGAGCAGGTGCATGACGATCTTGGTGAGCACGGCGACCAGCCCGAACAGCACCCCGACGCCCGCGGCCAGCATCACCGCGCGGCGCCAGTTGGTGGCCCGCACGGCGATCAGCACGCAGGCCAGCACCACCCCGACGCAGACGACGACCACGATCACCGTCAGCGCCACCGGGATGTCGTAGTCGCCGGCGCTGGACTTGGCCAGCGCGACGAAGACCGTCAACGCGGCCGTCAGCAGCACCGCCCACAGCCACTCCGCACGGGTCACGCGCCGCCCGGCCAGTCGCGCGCTCAGCGGCAGCGCGAACAGCAGCGCCGAGACCAGCACCGGTTGCACCAAGAGCAGCGACCCGTAGCCGAGCGCCAACGCCTGGAAGACGAACCCCGCGACCGCGGCACCGGTGCCCGCCCACCACACCGGACGACGCAGCAGCGTGGCCAGCATGACCGTGCTGACACCCTTCTCGGGCGGGACGTCGAGGGTCGCACGCTGGCGGACCACGATGCCGATCGCCATGAAGATCGCCGCGAGCAAGGCGAAGAACACCGCGAACCCATGGCCGACCAAGCCGGACACCCCTTCTACCCACAGACCGATGCTGTCGACGGACAGCACCCCCCACCGTAGAGGGAGTGCGCAAGTTCGGCCGTATCGGCGGGGTCGGTGGGTACTCCGAATCGATGATCGGGGTGGCGGTCACGGGTGCGGCGGGCACCGTCGGCCGCGCGCTGACGCCCCGGCTCGGGGCCGGCGCCGCGATCGTGCCGATCGACCGGCCGCAGGTCGACATCCTCGCCGACCCCGGCCGGCTGCGGCGCCTCGTGCGGGGCTGCGACGTGGTGGTGCACCTGGCGTTCGATCCCGGCGGCGACGGCGCCCCCCGCGAGCACTGGCAGGCGCCGACCCGCAATCCGGCCAACCCGGCACTGTTCGAGGCGGTGCTCGCCGCCGCGCTCGACGCGGAGGTCGGACTGTTCGTGCACGCCAGCAGCATCCACGTCGAGGACACCATGGCCTGGGCGCGGCGGACCGGTGCGCCGCTGCTGACGGCGCGGCCAGGGGTGTTCGCCACCGAGACACCCAGCGGCTACGGGCGGTCCAAACGCGAGCAGGAGGCGCGGCTGCGGTCGGTGGCGGACCGGTTCGCCCGAGGTGCGGTGAGCATCCGGCTCGGCGGCGTGACACCCGACGACGCCCCGCTGGCGTGGGCGGAGGATCAGGCGGTCCTCGACCACGAGCGGCGGGTGTGGCTGGCCCACGACGATCTGGCGGATCTGGTGGCGGCGGTCATCGCGACCCGTCGCGTGCCGGGGTTCGACGTGGTCTACGCCGTGTCGGCGAATCGGGGCCGGTTCCACGACGTGTCCAACGTCTACGGTTGGACGCCGCAGCGCTAGCTGGCGCGGGTGGTCTGCGATTCGCTCGCGGCGGGCGCGATCCTGTCGTTGACCGACGCCACCACGGTGTCGACGCGGTGCACGGCCTTGTCACACATGCCGCGCACCCGGTCACCGGCGGTGTCCACGTCGTCGGCGGCGCTCAGCAGATAGGCGCGGACGGTGACGCGGAGGTGTTCGCCGACGGAACGCACCCGGCGCCGCAGCCGGTCGTCGACCTCGAGCGTCACGTACGGCATCAGTCGGTACCTCATGTGCCTGCTCCCCATCCTCGGTGCTTGCCCCACAGTAACGGCGGGGTGCGCGGCGGTGAAGTTGAGCTGTGTCGCAGCTCACGTCAGGCTGTGACGTCGGTCACCCGACGGGAATGCCGTCCCAGTCCACGAGGGTCCAGCCCTCGGTGGGTTTGCCGGTGACGACGACGCGGCCGGTGTTGGGCAGCGGATGCTCGCGCAGTAGCTGGGGCTGCGGGTTGTCGACGTTCATGGTCACCCACAGCATGATCGCGGCGGCGTGGGAGTAGGCGACGGCGTCGGTGTCGCCGCTGGCGTAGATCTGTGCGACGGCGTCGTCGAAGCGGGCGTCGAATTCGTTGCCGTCGACCGAGCCGGGGATGCGCGCGGACCGGTCACCCTGCAGCCACTGCATCGGCGCGGCGAAGTAACCCTCCGCCGACGCCTCCGGCTGCCCTTCGGCCTGGCCCGCCTCGATCTCGCGCAGACCGGGCAGGACGACGACCGGTTCGCCGAGGGCGGCGGCCATGGGCGCGGCCGTCTGCTGGGTGCGGACCATGGTCGACGCGTAGACGCCGTCGTAGTCGTTGGCCGCCAGCGCGGCGGCGCTGTCGGCGGCCTGCCCGCGGCCGAGGTCGGTGATCGACGGCCCCGGCGTCGAGGTGTCGATCAGCCCCGACGCGTTGCCCGCGGACTGCGCGTGCCGGATGAAGGTGAGCGTGATGTCGGTCGGACCGCCCGCCGCCGCCGGCGGCGCCGTGGCCAGACCGAGGGCCAGTACGGACACCGCGAGCAGCCGATGCATTCCGGTCACGGCCGTCATCGTCGCAGACCTCAGGCCGGGACGGTCTGCCCGGCCTGCTCCTCCTCGAGCCGGCGGCCCAGCTTCTCGCCCTCGATGTCGAGGTCGGGCAATACCCGGCCCAGCCGCCGCGGCAGCCACCAGGCGCGGTCGCCGAGCATGGACATCACCGCGGGCACCACCGTCATCCGGACCAGGAACGCGTCGATCAGCACACCGAACGCCAGCGCGAAGCCCATCTGCTTGATCATCGGGTCGGCGTTGAACACGAAGCCCGCGAACACCGCCATCATGATCAGCGCGGCGGCGACCACGACGCGGCTGGCCTGGGTGAAGCCGTGTGCGACGGCCGCGTCGCCGCGGTGGCCGTGGACGTGGGCCTCCTTCATCGACGACACCAGGAACACCTCGTAGTCCATGGCCAGGCCGTAGAGCACGCCGATCACCATGATCGGCAGCATCGACAGGATCGGCCCGGTGGCCGACAGCCCGATCAGCTGCTGGAACCAGCCCCACTGGAACAGCGCGGTGGTGGCGCCGAACGTGGCGAGCACGGTCAGCAGGAATCCGGCGGTCGCCTTGAGCGGCACCGCGATCGAGCGGAACACCACCATCAGCACCAGGATCGACAGCCCCATGACGATGCCGACGTAGATCGGGATCGCGGAGCCGAGCCGGTCGGACATGTCGATGCCCATCGCCGTGATGCCGGTGACGCCGAGTTTCACGTCGCGCAGCCCGGCGAGCGGTCCGCTCTGGGCGCGGATGTCGCGGACCAGTTGCGCGGTGGCCTCCTCGGTGGGTCCGTTCTCCGGGACCACCGAGAACACCGCGGTGTCGGAGGCGTCGTTGAGGCCGCCGAAGGTCACCTCGGCCACCCCCGGAACGCGGCGCAGCTCGCTGTAGGTGTCGGCGACGGCCGCGGTGGACAGCTGCCCGCCCCCTGATGTGCCTTGTCGGGGCTCGGCGACGACGACGAGCGGCCCGTTGTAGCCGTTGCCGTAATGCTCGGCGATCACGTCGTAGCTCTCGCGCTGCGGGGTGCCCTCGTTGTAGCTGGCGCCGTCGGGCATGCCGAGCGTCATCGACAGCGCGGGGAGCGCGATCACCGCGGTGACCCCGACGCCGGCCAGCGCGGCGGGGACGCGGTTGCGGAGCACCGCACCGACCCACGCCGAGGCGAAGCGGTGGTTGCTCTCCTCGGTCGCGGCGCTGTGCCTGCCCTTGGGCGAGGCGATCCGCTCGCCGACCAGCCCGAGCAGGGCGGGCAGCAGGGTGATGGCGGCGACGACCGCGACGACGACGGTCGCGGCAGCCGAGAGCGCCATCGGGGTGAGCAGCGAGATGCCGACGACGGTGAGCGCGACGAGGGCGATCACCACCGTCGTGCCTGCGAAGACCACCGCACTGCCCGCGGTGCCGACCGCGCGGGCGGCGGCGTCGGCGGCGCTGAGTCCGCGGTCGAGGATGAGCCGGCGCTGCCGGTTGACGATGAACATCGCATAGTCGATGCCGACCGCGAGGCCAAGCATGAGCGCGAGCACCACGGTCATCGACTGGATGTCGAACAGGTGGGAGAACAGGAACGTCCCCCCGACACCGACGGCGACCGAGATCAGCGCGGTGACCAGCGGCAGACCCGCCGCGACCAGGGAGCCGAGGGTGACGATCAGCACGACAGCCGCGACCATGAGGCCGACGACCTCAGCCGCTCCGGCGATCTCCGGCATCTGCGCCATACTCGCCGACGGCAGCACCTCGATGCCGCGGTCCGCGACGGCCTCGCGGGCAGCCTCGATGGTGTTCTCGACGGCGCCGGTGGGCAATTCGGCGGTCTGCTTGTCGAACTGGAACTGATACAGCGCGGCGGCACCGTCGGCGGAGACGGTCACCCCGGGCACCGGCTGGCCGTTGACGCTCAGCGGCCGGGGCGCGTCGGGCGACGGCTGCGCATTGACCTGGGCGCGCGCCACCGCCGCGGAGGCGGACAGCGTCGGGCTGGCGGGGCCCTTAGCCATCTCCGCGGCCGCGAGCTCGCGCGGATCGAGCACGTGGTCGGTCCGGGAGATCGCGTCGACGGCGGCGAGCACCGCATCGCGGTTTGCGCCCTCGTCGATGCGCTGCCCCTCGGGCGCGGCGAACGCGATGCTGCCCTGCCCGCCGGAGGACTGCGGCATCCGCTCGGCGAGCTGGTCGATGACCTCCTGCGCCGGGGTGCCGTTGATGCGCATCTCGTTGGAGATCTTGGGCGGGTTCAGTGCGAGCACACCCGCCACGACGGCGATCAGCGCGAGCCAGCCGGCGATGACATGCCAGGGCCTGCCGTACGCGAAGCGGCCGATACGGTGCAGAAAAGTCGCCATGAAACTGAGAGTAGGCTCGCAAAACGAGAGTCGGCTATCAGTTGTAGTGAACGACACCTTGACCCAAAGAGCATGATCCCCACCACTTTTGGGAACATCTGAGCAAACTGACGTTTGACGGGGTTCCCGTGAGGCTACTCCGTCTGCCGCAGTTCGGCCTTCGCGGCCGCCACCACCTCGCCGGCCTCCCGACTGGCGTCCTTCGCGTTTCCGTACGCCGCATCCGCTTCATCGAGCGCCTGTTCGGCCTTGGCCAGCCGCGCCTTCGCGTCCTCCACCCGCAGCCGCGCGGTCGCGAGATCGCTCTGCCGGTCGGCCAGCGTGTCGTCGGCGTCGGTCTTGGCGCGTTCGGCGGCGGCCAGCACCGCACGCGCCTTGTCGTGGCGGCGCCGCCGTTCCTGCTCGGCTTGGTCCGACTTCTCCGGTTCGGCCTTCTTGTCGGGCTTCTCCGGCGCCTTCTTGGCCTTACGGGGTCTGGGTTCCGCCGGTTCCGCGAACACCATCTCGGCGTCGCCGAAACCCGACCAGTGTTCGGCCTTCGCCAACCGGCCAAGCCGCTCCCGGACGTCGGGATCGGCGATCGCGGCGTGCAGGGTGTCGGTGACGTCGTCGCGCAGCGTCGCCGTCGGCGAGTCGACGTCGGCGGCGCGGAACGCGGCTTTGGCGAGTTCTTCGATCAGCTTGCGCTGCCGGGCGGACAGTTCGCGGATGCGTTCGCCGTCCATCGCGGTGTGCGCGGCCCGCAGCTCGTCACCGAGCCCGGTCAGCCGGTCCCGCACGCCGGGGTCGCTGTGCACGAGCCGGTTCACCACCGCCGCCGACGTCGTCGGTTTGCGTGCCGCGCCGATCCGCTTGGCCGCCGCCGCGTCGCCGCTCTTCTTCGCGTCGGCGGCCAGGCGGGTGCGCAGCGCGGTGAACTCCTCGGGCGCCACCGCGTACAGCTGGTCCAGCGGATCGTCGGCCATACCGCCCATGATGACGGCAGCGGGCGCTCAGACGGCGCAGATGTGGTCGGCGATCAGCAACACCGGCCACAGCAGCGTGGTCTGCCCGAAGGCGGCGAGGTCGGCCCCGGCGGGCAAGCGGGTCGCGAGCTGACGCTCGAAAAACTGCACGTACTCGGGGTGCAGGAAGGTGAAGCCGACGCCGATCACGACGAACGGGATCGCGAGCCACATCGCGATCTCGAGCAGATCGGCGATGCTCACCTCCCACTGCAGGAGGCGGCGCAGCGCGGCCAGCACCTCGGTCACACCAGGCGGCGGTGTCGGCGCACCCGGCGGCGCACGTCGGCGAGCAGGAGATGGCTGCCGCCCTGCCGGATGAACGGCGGCAGGAAACGGTTGACGAACGCGACGAACAGGAAGAGCCGTTCGAACCACCGCTGTTCGCGGTCGCTCCACGGGATGCCGAGCGCCTCGCGGAAGACCGGCGCCAGGAAGCCCGCGGTCAGGAACTGCAGCAGGTGCCGCGAGGAGATGCGCAGCGGCGCCCGGATCATGCGCAGATCGATCAGGTCGCTGAGGTAGCCGCGCACGGTGTCGTCGACCGAGATGTGCTCGCACGCGGTGTTCCAGTAGGTGTCGAACTCCGCGCGGGTGGGCGGCCACTGGTCCTCGGTGACCTGCAGGGTGGTGCCCAGCGGCCACGCCGACCGGTAGAACTGTTCGGCCTGAGCGGGCGTCATCTGCCCGCGCAGCATCTGGTAGGCGTCCTCGAGGCCGACGAACAGGCACGCCGCCACCCACATCTGCTGCTCGCGGTCGAAGGCGTTGTAGCGCACCGGACTGGTGTCGGTCGACCGCACGTGGCGGTGCGCGCCGTCGACGGCGGCGCGGTAGGCGGCGCGGTCGTCGTCGTTGCCGAACAACGCGACCGCCAAATAGGAGAACGTGGTCCGCGCCCGCTTCCACGGGTGCTTGAGCAGGTTGCCGGAGTCGACCTTGCTCTCGACCACGCCGTAGCCGACCTCCGGCCAGGACAGTTGCATGATCACGTTGGCGGCGCCTGCGGCGAACGACCAGAAGTCCATCGCGTCGGTGGCGGACACCTCGTCGTCCGACCAGCGCGCGGTGCGGCGGCCGACGGTGATGCGGGTGTCGGCCAGCGTGAGTGTGCGCCCGGCGGCGGAGACCCGTCCACGCTGCTGCGGCAGAGCCATGTGTGCGAGCATCCCATACTCGGTCGATCAGCGATGAACATCTGACGAGGACGTACCGCTCAAATGCGGGCAATCGGGCTCCGGCCGCAGTGAATGGCCGTTAACATCACCACACGAGCGGGAGGGGTCGACCATGGAGACGAAGCTGCGCGCGTTCCTCAGCTACAAGCTGACCATCGCCGAACTGATCGGGATCGGGCTGTTGCTCGGCACGCCGTACCTGATCGTCGGCGTGATCTGGTCGAGCACCCACACCGACCACCTCAGCGATATGCACGGCGTCGACCTCGCGATCTCGTTCCTGGGGTCGATCGCCTCGTGGCCGGTGTTGCTGTTCTCCGATGTGTGCATGACGTGACCGGCATCGCTGCGCGTTTGGGTCATCGGCCCGCCGGGGTACGTCGGGGCGCATGAGCAACGAGTTCGCCGATGAGTCGATCGACGTGGTCGCCCCGGGTGATGCCATCACCATCGACCGCGGATCGGGTCCGCAGTCGTACAAGGTCGTCCACAAGAACGACGGGGACGATTCCTATCTGGTGACGCTGGAGGGCGACGACGGCGAGACCTTCGAGCACGAGTTCGCCGCGGGCACCGAGGTGACCCGGTCGCTGGAATCGAAGTGGGAGTCGGCGCAGAGCCCGACGCCGCACCGCTGACCGATTGACCCGGCGACAGGCGGGTATCCCGCGCCGCATGGCCAAGATCGGATACTTCCTGTCGTGTGAGCAGTACACCCCCGCCGAACTCGTCGAGCAGGCCAAACGGGCCGAGGCGGCGGGGTTCGAGGCGCTGTGGATCTCCGATCACTTCCACCCCTGGAACGACGAGCAGGGCCAGAGCGCGTTCGTGTGGGGTGTGATCGGCGCGCTGTCGCAGGTCACGTCGCTGCCCGTCACCACCGGCGTGACGTGTCCGACCATGCGCATCCATCCGGCGATCATCGCCCAGGCCGCCGCGACGGCGGGCGTGCAGCTCGACGGCCGGTTCGTGCTGGGTGTGGGCACCGGCGAGGCGCTCAACGAGCACATCCTCGGTGACCCGTGGCCGTCGGTCGGGAGATGCTCGAGGAGGCGGTCGACCTCATCCGGCTGATGCACAGAGGGAACGAGATCAGCCACCACGGCACTCACTACGAGGTACAGGAAGCCCGCATCTACACACTGCCCGAGCAGCCGGTGCCGATCTACGTCTCGGCGTTCGGACCGCAGGCGGCCGAACTGGCCGGCCGCATCGGCGACGGCCTCTGCACCACGATGCCGGACGCCGACCTGGTCAAGACATTCCGCGACTCCGGTGGCGGCGACAAGCCGGTGCAGGCAGGCACCAAGGTCAGCTGGGATCGTGACGCCGACAAGGCGCTGGACGCCGCGCACCGGATCTGGCCCAACGAGGTGCTGCCCGGTCAGCTCGCCCAGACGCTGCCGCGGCCGGGCGACTTCGCCGACGTCGCCACCCTCGTCTCGAAGGACGCCATCGCCGACGCGATGACGTGCGGCGACGACGCTGACAAGCACGCCGCCCAGGTGCGCGAGTTCTTCGACGCAGGGGTCGACGAGGTCTACGTCCAGCAGGTCGGCCCGGACACCGCGGGCTTCTTCGCGGCGTGGGAGCGCGACGTGCTGCCCCAGCTGCGGGGTTAACGCAGCCCGAACATTGCGAAGATCTCTTCGGTGCGCCACCAGATCGCGACCGCGAACAACACCAGCACCGCCGCGGTCACCCCACCCTGGATGAGGTTGCGCCGGGCGGCGGGGGCGTAGGCGTAGACGCCTGCGATCGCCGCGCCGGTGACCAGGCCGCCGACGTGTCCCTGCCAGCTGATGCCCTGCGAGCTGATCAACGGGTAGACGAACGTGAACACCAGGTTGAGGATGATGATCGCGGCGATCCCGCGGATGTCGAGGTTGAGCCGCCGCGCCACCACGAACATCGCGCCGAAGAGGCCGAAGACCGCGCCGGAGGCACCTGCGGTCGCGGCGTTCAGCGGGGAGAGCAGGTAGACGAGCACCGAGCCGCCCAGGGCGCTGAGCCCGTAGAGCGCTCCGAACCGCAACCGGCCCAGCCAGTGCTCCAGCGGCGGGCCGACGACGTAGAGCGCCCACATGTTGAACAGCAGGTGCATCGCGCCGTAGTGCAGGAACGCCGAGGTGACCAGCCGCCACCACTGGCCGTCGGCCACCCCCGGCGACCACAGCACGAACTCGCGCTCCAGCCCGCCCGAGGTGCTCTGCATGATGAACGCCAGCACGTTGACCGCGATCAGCGTGTAGGTGACCACCGGCTTCTGCTGCGCGGTCGCCAGCCGACCGCCGAACGGGGCGCGGGCCTGCGGCGCGGACCGGGCGGCCTCGCCGACACACTCCGGGCACTGGTGGCCTACCGCCGCCGAGCGCATGCACTCCGGGCAGATGAAGCGGCCGCACCGGGTGCACTGCACGTAGGTCTGCCGGTCGGGATGCCGGTAGCAGGTCGGCGCCTGCGCCGGTGACTGCGGGTACTGGGGGTAGCTCATTGTGCCGCTTCCGCTCGGGATGGTCTCGTGACCATCATGCCAACGGCGGGGTCCGCCCCGGCGGGGTGCGCCGCGCGCCGGTGGCCTCGAACGCGCAGCCCCACCGCAGCAGCGCGGTGTCGCTGTAGGCGCGGCCTGCGAACGTCAGACCGACCGGCATCCCGATGTCGGCCATCGTGCCCATCGGCACTGTCACCGTCGGGATTCCCAGGTGCCGTGGCACCAGGTTCCCGTTCGACACCCACACCCCGTTGCGCCAGCCGAGGTCGGCCGACGCCGGGTCGACGTCCATGTCGGCGGGGCCGACGTCGGCGGCGGCCGGGAAGATCACCGCGTCCAGCTCAAGCCCGTCCATCCACTGTTCGAGGTCGATACGCCGGGTCTCCTCGAGCCCCCGCAGACCGTCGGCCAGACCGGGGACGTCGAGCACCGACCCGGCCGGGTTGTCGCGCACCCACTGCGGGTAGGCGGCGATGTCGTCATCGAAACCGTCGTAGCGGTCCGGTAGCGCCCCGGGCGGGGCCGGGAAGATGCGCGCGCCGTCGACGTCGCACAGCGTGGCCAGCGCGGGGTCGCCGTTGGCCGCGAGGAAGTCGTCCCAGGCCCGCGCCGACAGGTCGAGCAGTTCGCGGCGCAAATAGTCCGGGCTCACCAGGCCGCGGGTGGCGATGGTCGGGGCGCCGGGGCGGTCGCCCTCGTAGTTGGTGACGACGGGGAAGTCGACCTCGACGACGACGGCGCCCGCCGCCTCGAGGTCGCGGCGCGCGGCTTCGAAGAGCTCCAGCACCGACGGCCGGGTGTCGATCCGCCTGCCGGTGGGGCCGCCGATCCCGGGGTGCTCCGCCGTCCCGGCCTCGGGGTCGGCGTTGATGTACATGCGGGGCACCCCGAACCGCCTGCCCGCCAACGCCTTCGGACCCTCGGCCAATGTGGCGTACGACGGTGGCCGTACGGCGGAAGCCTTCGGCACCGGAATCCAGGGCTGGGTCCGCCAGAAGTCGCCGCGGGCGTCGGTGTCGTCGACGACCAGGACGTCGAGGATCTCCAGCAGGTCGGCCATCGTGCGGGTGTGGGGCACCACCACGTCCATCGTCGGGACCAGCGGCCAGTTGCCGCGGACCGAGATCACCCCGCGCGACGGGGTATAGGCGCACAGCGCATTGTTCGACGCCGGCGACCGGCCCGAGGACCACGTCTCCTCCGCCAGTCCGAACGCGCAGAACGACGCGGCCGTCGCGGTGCCGGATCCGTTGGACGACCCCGATCCGAAGGCGGCGGTGAGATATGCGGCGTTGTAGGGGCTTTCGGCACGTCCGTAGAGGCCGCGCTGCATACCGCCGTTGGCCATCGGCGGCATGTTGGTCAGCCCGATGAGTACGGCGCCTGCCGCCCGCAGCCGTTCGATCGCGAACGCGTCCCGCTGGGCGACCACGTCGGCGAAGGCCGGACTGCCCGCGGCGGCGGTCAGCCCGCGGGCCAGGTAACTGTCCTTGGCGGTGTAGGGGATCCCGTCGAGCGGTCCCAGCGTCTGGCCCCGTGCGCGGCGGGCGTCGGATTCCGCGGCGGCGGCGTGTGCGCCGGGGTCGAGAACGACGACGGCGTTGAGCCGGATGCCGGAGTGGTCGTAGGTCGCGATGCGGGCGAGGTAGGCTTCGAGCAACCCGACCGCGCTCACCCGCCCGGAGTCGAGCGCGGCGCGCAGATCGGCGATCGAGGCTTCAACGACGTCCAACACGCCCGGAAGCGTACTGCGCCCGCTCTCAGCCGACGCCTTCGAACTCCATGATCAGTCGAGTCAGCTTGAGTGCGGCCAACTTCCAGCCGTCGTCGTGGCGCACCCAGCGTTCGTGGTAGTGGCCGTACCCGGTCAGCGCCGGTCCGTTCTCCCATTTCACCCGGTCCTGCATCGCCCAGACGACCCGGGCCTCGGATCCGTCGACCTCGATGAGTGGGGTGTGCACCTGATGTGCGGACTGCGCGTTGGTCAGCGACGAGCGGATCATGTCCACCGCCGCGTCGCGGCCGTGCACCACCGGGACACCGGTGCCCTCGCTCACGTCGAGTTCGATGTCGTCGGTCATCAGGGCGCCGAACCCGGCCCAGTCACGGGTGTCGAGGGTGTAGCAGTAGCGGGCCTTGGCCTGGGTCAGTTCGAAGAAGGCGTCGGTCATGTCAGGACGATCCGTAGTCTCTCCCAGCCCCGCACCGTGGAGGTCGGCGCGAGTTGTGCTGTGTCGTAGTCGATGTCCCACTCGGGGAATCGGTTGAGCAATTCGTCGAGGGCGACGCGGCCCTCCAGCCGGGCGAGGTTGGCACCGAGGCAGTAGTGCAACCCCTTGCCGAACGTCACATGGCTGATGTTGTCGCGGTGGATGTCGAAGGTGTCCGGGTTGGCGTAGCGGCGGGGGTCACGGTTGGCCGCCCCGAACAACAGCAGCACCGCGCTGCCCGCGGGCACCGTGGTCCCATAGGCCTCGAAATCCCTTGCCAACCAACGTGCGACGTGCGGACCGGTGGGTTCGTAGCGCAGCGTCTCGTCGACCGTGCGGGTGAGCAGGCTGCGGTCGGCCCAGACCTGCCTGCGCTGCTCGGGGTGCTCGGCGAGCACCTTGGCCAGCCAGCCGATCAGCCGCCCGGTCGTCTCGTTGCCCGCACCGGCGACCACCTGCGTGTAGTGCAGGACCTCCTTGCGGGTGAGCTTGCGCGTGACACCGTCGGAGTCGGTGAACTCGACCTCCAGCAGTGCGGTCATCAGATCGTCGGACGGGTTCTTCGACCGCCATTCGACGTAGTCGGCGTAGATGCGGCCGTCGGCGATGCGGTCGGCGTCGGCCACCTTCATCGGCGCACCCGGTTTGGTGCGCAGGTTGGCGTCGTTGGCGTCGCGTACCGAGATCTGTTCGCTCTCAGGGATTCCCAGCAGCATACCGATGACACGCATCGGCATCATGGCGGCGAGTTCGGCGATGATGTCGAATCCGTCGGAGCCGACGTGCGGGTCGAGGCAGCTGACGCAGTACCGCCGGATCTGGTCCTCGATCGCGGCCATGCGGCGCGGAGTGAACACCCGTGACATCAGCCCGCGCAGCAGCGTGTGCACGGGCGGATCCTCGAACATCATCACGCCCGCGGGCATGTCGAAGTCGGACTGGACCAGTTCGAGGATGTCGCTGCGGCTGTTGGAGAACGTCTCCCAGTCCAGCAGCGCCTTCTCGACGTCGGCGTGCCGGGACAGGGCCCAGAAGTCGTAGCGGTCGTTGTAGTAGAGCGGCGCCTCTTCGCGCAGCCGCGCATAGGTGGAATACGGATCGGTGACGATGCCGATGTCGTAGGGGTCGTAGTAGACGCCTGCCTCGACCAGACCAGCCACCGCACCCTCGCTTCGCCGTCCGCCACCCAGGCTCGACCATGTCTAACAGCCGCCCGGAGCACCGGTCAAGATCAGGCGGGCTCTGCCTCCTGCGGATCATCGGCGGGTTCGTCGCGCGGGATGATGCCCTCGGGGTCGCACAGTGCCAGCAGCCGCGACACCGCGTGGCCGGGGAGCACGGTCCAGCTGACGTCGTGCCGGACGAACTGCGCGTTGATCGCGTGCAGCGCGGCGATGCCGTCGACGGCCAGAAATCCGAGCAGTCGAAGGTCGACGTCGACGGCGCCGTGGCCGGCCGCGGCCTCGCAGACCGCGACCGCGAAATCCTTGGCGTTGGCGGCGTCGACCTCACCGCGGACGGCGATGCAGATCCGGTTGTCCGGCGCCCGGCCCCATGAGCGGGTGGACAGGGCCAGCCTGTCGGAGTGGGTGGCCCGGGCATGCGGACGGGAGTGACCGTGCAGCGGGGTGATCGTCACGCTGGCGCTCCGGGGGGCCGATGGATGCGACCGGAGCCGCCCAACACAGGCCCCTTACCCACGCAAAGAGTGATCCAAACCACTCACCCCGAAGTGGTGGCCCCTTCGACGGCCGAGGTGGCGGACTTGTTCGGCGTGCGCCGCTGGCAGCGGTCGAAGTACAGGTGCACCTGGGTGCCCTGCGGCGTCTTGTCGATGTCGACGCGATCGGACAGCGCCCGCATCAGCGGGATGCCGCGGCCCCTGGACCGCTTCTGGTTGGACGTGTCGCTGCGGCGCCACTGGCCGCGGTCGGCGACGGTGATCGCCAGCGTGCCGGTGTCGGCGGTATAAGAGGTCTGCAGGGTGATGTTGTCACCCATCTCACGGTCCGGATAGGCGAACTCGGCGGCGTTCGACAACGCTTCGTTGACCACGAGCACGATGTCGCTCGAGCGGACGTCGTCCAACTCGAACTGCTCGGCCAGCCAGCGCGTGAACTCTTCCCGCAGCCGTGCCACCGCGTGCGCGTCGGCGGCGCCCATACGAAGGAATCGCAGGTCGGCCCCGTCCGGCTGGAAACTCGTAGAACTCATAGTGGCTACTGGCTACCCGATTCGTGCGATTGTCATTCAGCGAAGGTGTCCAAGGCCGCATCCAGCGACGAGAACAGGTCGATGAAGTCGGTCAGGCCGGTGATCTTCAACGGCCGACTGGTTCCCGGACCCTCCGCAACCACGGCGAACCGTGCCTGCGGCGTGATCTCCTCGTGCGCGGTGACCAGCACCTGCATCCCGGCCGACGACAGGAACTCCGCATCGGTCAGGTCGACGATCAGCCCCGCGGGGCCCTTCGCCCATGCGCCGCGGACGGCGCTCTCCAGCTGCGGCGCGGTCAGCATGTCGACAGGACCTGTGGCACGCACCACCGCAACCCGTCCGTGCCACTCTTCGACACCGAAGTTCTGACCGTCCAACTCTCATCCTCTAGACGTTTCGCGTACCCGCTACGACGAGCAACGGGCCAGTTCCGTCGAGGCTGCAGTCTGAACCCGTTGTGCCGTCGAAACGGAACACGACGGCAACCAGGCTAGCTCACGTCGGCCGACGGTGACCCGCGAGCCGGTGGTGGCTACGGTGAAGATGATCTTCATCGACGGGAGAGTTCGAACGGCCATGCCCAGCGACAGCGCGTCGACGGCGCCCCGTGAGCAGAAGGTCCGTAGCCGGGCGCAACTCACCGAGGACGTCGAGGTCGGGTTGGCCGGAACGCTGAACCTGCGCCGCACCGGGCTGCGTCTGCTCACGCTGCTGCGCCCCGAACTCGCCGACTGGACCGCGCTGGTGCTGCCGGACAACCGGACCGGCGGGATCGGCTTCTGCGGCGGGGACCGGGTCGACTTCAGCGAGGTGCTCCCCCGCAAGCCCGAGGCCTATCCGCTGCTGGACCGGGCGCTGCGCAGCGGCCAACCGCAGCGGGTGCGGGTCACCGCAGGCGACCCGGACGCGCTGGCGGGCATCGTCCACCACCCGCGTCTGGTGGAGGAGGTGGTCACCCGTGGCGCCGCCGACGTGCTGGCGCTGGGGCTGACCGCACGCGGTGCGACGCTGGGCGCGCTGCTGCTGGCCCGGTTCGGGGACCGTGCCTGGAGCGGCGACGCCGCCGGGGACGTCGCGTTCGCACAGCGGCTGGCCGCGCGGGCCGCGGTAGCGCTGGATTCGGCGCGCCTCTACGAGGAGCGCGGCCGGATCGCCGGAGCGCTGCAGCGCGGGCTGCGGCCCCCGGTGCTGCCCGAGGTCGACGGCATCCGGGTGGCCGCGCGCTACCGGCCGACCGCCGAGCACCTCGAGATCGGCGGCGACTTCTACGACGTCACCGGCTCGGCAGGCGACTGGGTGTTCGCGCTCGGCGACGTCATGGGCAAGGGAGTGGAAGCCGCGGCACTGACCGGGCGCACCCGGCAGAGCATCCGGACGGCGGCGCACTTCGACCGGCGGCCCGAGGTGGTGCTCGACGCGCTCAACTCCGTCCTGCACGACGCGGAGTCCGAACGGTTCGTCACGGCCGTGTGCGCCCGGGTGCGTCCGCAGCCCGACGGGCACGCCGACGTCGACCTCGCCGTCGCCGGGCACCCCGCCCCGATCGTGCTGCACGCCGACGGCCGGGTCGAACAGCTCGAGGTGTACGGCACCGCGGCCGGGGTGCGCGCGCAGACCCGCTACCGGCCGGCCACCGTCCGACTCGAACCCGGCGACACGCTGCTGATGTACACCGACGGGGTGGACGAGGCGCGGTCGCAGGACGGCTTCTTCGGGGTGGACCGGCTGCTGGCCCTGCTGCCCGCCTACGCCGGGGCGGCGCCCGACGTCGTGTGCGAGGCCGTCGAACAGCACGTGCTGGAATTCCTCGACGGCCAACCGCACGACGACATCGCGCTGCTGGCGGTCACATGCGGGACCTGACCGAACCGCTGGCCCGTTACGAGGCCGCGTTGGTCGCCGACGACGCCGCCGCCGCCCGCGCGCTGGTCGACGAAATGCTCACCGCCGGTGTCGATCCCGTCACCGTGCTGACCGACGTCGTCGCCCGCACCCAGCGGGAGGTCGGCACCCGGTGGCAGCGCGGCGAATGGACCGTCGCCCAGGAGCACGCGGCCACTGCGATCTCCGTCGCCGCCACCAAGGCGGTCTCGCGGCATGTGCGGCGTAGCCCGGTCACCCGCGGACCCGTGCTGGTGGCGTGTTCGGAGCGGGAGTGGCACGCCCTGCCGGCGATGATCATCGACTGCGCGCTGCGCGCCGACGGCTGGGACAGCACGCTGCTCGGCGCTGCCACCTCCCCCATGCGGCTCAACCAGCATCTGCAGGACCTCGGCCCCGAGGCGGTGGCGGTGAGCTGTTCGGTACTCGGCGCGCTGCCGACGACCCGGCGGTTCATCGAGGCCAGCACCGCGGCCGGGGTGCCGATCGTCGTCGGCGGTCCGGCGTTCGGCGGCGACGACGTCCGCGCCCTGGCGCTGGGGGCGACGGCGTGGGCGCCGACCGCTCAGGGCGCGGTGGAGGCGGTGCGGAACGTACCTGCCGTCGTGCCGCCCGCCGCACCGCTGCCCGCCGGGCCGGCCGGTGAGCAGGCGCTGCTCGAGATCGAGCACCGGACGTTGGTGGACACGATGCGGTTGCGCTGGTCCGTCAGCGCCGCGGCCGCCCCACCGGAGGAGGCGTCACCGGGCGACCTCAGCGACGTCGTCAACGACGTCCTGCACCAGATGCTGCACGCGGTGGGCGCCGCCCTGCTGACCGGGGACCCGCGGCCGGTGGCTGACACCGCTTGGTGGACAGGGGATCTCATGCGCACCCGCGGCTTCGAGGTCGCAACCGTGCACGAGCTCGGCGAGGTGCTCGGCGCGGTGCTGTCGGACTATCCGCTGGCGCGGCAGCTGGTCGCCGGCCACTTCGGCACGTATCTGTAGCTCACACCTTCTCGGGGGTGCGCTGGTCGACGGTGTCGCGCATGGTCTCGCCCTCGACGTCGACGTTGGGCAGGATGCGGTCCAGCCATGCGGGCAGGTACCACGCCCTCTGCCCGAGCAGCGACATCACCGCCGGGATGAACACCATCCGGACCACGAACGCGTCGAACACCACGGCGGCGGCCAGCGCGAAGCCCATCGACTTGGCGACGTTGTCCGGGGACAGGATGAACGCCGCGAACACCGAGATCATGATGACCGCCGCCGAGGTGACGACCCGTGCGCTGCGCTGGAATCCGGTGATCACCGCGGCGCGGGCGCTCAGATCCCCGTCGTCGCGGAGGACGGCCTTCTCCCGCATCCGGGTCACCAGGAACACCTGGTAGTCCATCGCGAGCCCGAACACGATGCCGATCAGGAAGATCGGCAGGAAGCTGATGATCGGCCCCGGATCGGAGACGATGCCGAACCAGCCGAGCTGGAAGATCGCCACCGTCGCACCGAACGTCGCGCCGATCGACAGGACGAAGCCCAGGGTGGCGGTCAGCGGGACCAGTACCGAGCGGAACACCAGCATCAGCACCAGGAACGCGAGCCCGACCACCAAAGCCAGATACGGCACCAGCGCCTTGGTCAGCGATTCGGACAGGTCCGACAGGATCGCGGTCTGTCCGGTGACCCCGACGTCGACGCCGGTGCGCTCCGCGAGGTCCGGTGCGAGGGCGCGGATGTCCTCGACGAGGGTCTGGGTCTGCGGGCTGCTCGGCCCGCTGCTCGGGATCAGCTGGATGAGCGCGGCGCTGCCGTCGGCGTTGGGTTGCGGCGGGGTCACCATCTGCACCCCGTCGAGGCCGCGCAGCGCGTCGGCGGTGGCGGTGAACCCGGCCTGCGGATCGGGGGCGTCCGAGCCGTCGGCGACGACGATGAGCGGACCGGTCACCCCCTCCCCGAAGCCGCGGTCGAGCAGCGCGACGGCCTTCTTCTGGTCACCGGTGGCCAGATCCATGCCGAGCTCGAGTTTCGCCACCGGCAGCGCGATCAGTCCGAGGCCGACCACCACCGCGATGATCGCGGGAACGGGATGTGCGGCAACGAGTTTGGCCCAGCGCAGACCGTTGGTCGGCGCGGTGTCGGGTTCGTCGCCCTGGCGCAGCCTGCGGATCGGGAGCGCGAACGTGCGGTGGCCGAACAGGCCGAGGAACGCCGGCAGCAGGGTGACCGCGGCGAGGACCGCGAACACCACCGACACCGCGGCCGTCAGGCCCATGACCGCGATCATCGGGATGCGCACGACCGTGAGACCCACCAGTGCGATCACCACGGTGAGTCCGGCGAACACCACCGACGAGCCCGCGGTGCCGACCGCCCGTCCGGTGGCCAGCGCGCGGTCGTCGGTCACCCGCAGCTCGTTGCGGTAGCGCGACACGATGAACAGCGAGTAGTCGATCGACACCGCGATACCGATCATCGACGCGAGCATCAGCGCCGAGCTGTCCATCTTCACGAACGCCGTGCCGCTGGTGATCAGCGCGATCGAGATGCCGACACCGAACAGTGCCGTGATGATCGGCAGCGTCGCGGCCGCCACCGACGCGAACGCGATGACCATGACGACCAGCGCGACGCCGAACCCGATCGCCTCGCTCATCCCGCTCTGCGGCTGCTGGGCGTTGTACAGGGTGCCGGTCGCCTCGGCGGTCAGCCCGCTGTCGCGGCCCTGCTGCAGGACGTTCTCGAACTCGGTGATCTGGTCCTTGCCGATGTCGACGAACTTCTGGTCGTACATCACGTCGAGGTAGGCGATCGTACGGTCCTTGCTGACCTGCACCGCGGCCGCCGGAGTGGTCAGCGGGTTGACCACGGCCTGCTTCTGCACGTGCGCCAGCCCGCGCAGCCCGTCGGCGAGTCGGTCGATCCGCGCGACGTTCTCGGGGTCGTCGAGCGTGGTGCCGGGCGGCGCCTCGACCACGACCTTGGCCTGGGCGATCTCGTCCATGTCGCCCTGCTGCGGGAACTTCTCGGCCATCAGGTCGCTGGCCCGCTGCGACGGGGAGCCCGGCAGCGAGAAGTCGTTCTGGAACGGTTTGGCCATCGTCGTCCCGACCAGCGCGGCCAGCAGCACGAGAAGCCAGAGTGCGATCACCAGCAGCTTGCGCCGGTACGCGAACTGCCCGATGCGAAACAAGAACGTCGCCATAGCCGAGCTAACTACCCCCTCCGGCCGGATTCACACGTCCCGGTGGTCAGCTCCCGGAGTCCCGCAGGATCTGGCGCAGTCGCTCGAGCGGATCCGCCCCACGGGGATTGAGCTGGCGGGGCGCGTCGGGTTCGACCTCACCGTCGGGTCCGGTGGTGGGCGCCGACGGCGGCGGGGGTGGCG
>NZ_LQIT01000056.1 GCF_001499965.1 Mycobacterium sp. GA-2829 | reverse complement strand
GGGCGTGGCGGGAACGCCGGGTCCCCTGGAAACGGCGGCAACGGCGGCAACGGGCTCTTCGGTGACGGCGCCGACGGCGGCAACGGCGGAAACCCGGGCACCCGCGGCGCAGGCGGCTCGGGCGGCGCGGCGGGCGCCGGCGGCTACGCCGACAGCGGCAAACCCGGCGCCACGGGGGTCGACGGTGCCGCGGTCACGAGCGGTGGGAACGGCGGCAACGGCGGCAACGGCGCCGACGGCGAGCTGGTCGGCAACGGTGGCAACGGCGGCAACGGCGGGGCGGTCGGCAACGGCGGTAACGGCGGCAACGGTGGCGACGGCGCGGCCGGCTCGGCCGGTGTTCACGCCGCCCACGGCGGCGGTGGTGCAGGCACTTTCGGCTCGGCGGGTATGGATGGCGGTAACGGCGGGGCAGGCGGCCTCGGTGGATCGACGTCGGGCAACGGCGGCAACGGTGGTGCCGGCGGCAACGGCGGCAACGGCGGTGCCGGCGGTAACGGCGGCAACGGCAAGTCGGGCGGCTTCCTCGAGTCCGGTCAGAAAGGCGGCAACGCCGGCGCCGGTGGCTCCGGCGGCTATGGCGGCCTCGGTGGCGCCGGTGGTGCCGCTCTGGGCTCCGGCAACGGTGGGGCGGGCGGCGCCGGCGGAAATGGCGGCGCCGGGGCGATCGGTGGAGTCGGCGGCCACGGCGGCCAGAACGGCGACCAGCCGTTCATCGATGGCACTCCCATCGGCCAGGATCCCCGCGCCGGTGACGGCGGCCGCGGCGGCGCCGGCGGCAACGGTGGTGTCAGCGGCACCGGTGGCGCCGGCGGCGCGGCTCACGGATCGGGCAACGGCGGCGTCGGTGGCAATGCCGGCGCGGCCGGCGCCGGTGGCGCGGGTGGCAACGGTAACGGCGGTGGCGGCGACACGGGCGAAGAGTGGACGCGCGGTGGGAATGGCGGCTCCGGTGGTGTGGGCGGCAACTCCGGCTTCGCCCGTGCCGGCGGCAAGGGCGGCGCAGCGCTGGGTAGTGGCAACGGCGGAGCCGGAGGCGCCGGTGGGGCGGGTGCCAACGGCGGTGACGGCGGCAGAGGCGGAAACGGCGGATCCAGTGAAGAACTCGCCGGCCACGGCGGAAACGGTGGTGGCGGCGGTTTTGCCTTCTCTGGCGGAGTAGGGGGTGCCGGCGGCGCTGCGCTCGGAATCGGGAGCGGTGGCGACGGCGGCGTGGGCGGTACCGCCGGGATCGGCGGCAGAGGCGGCGACGGCGGTCACGGTGGCCCTCTCCTCGGCAACTATTTTGCAGGCTCGGGCGGCCGGGGTGCCAACGGCGGCCCAGGTGGCAGCGGCGGCAGTGGTGGCGCTGGCGGCGATTCCGCTCTCGGACCGGCCGGCGCAGGCGGCGCCGGCGGCGATGCGAACGCCGGCGGCGGCGGCGGCACCGGCGGGAACGGCGGCACAGGTGGCTGGGGCGGTCTGCTCGGGACGTCCCCGGGCACCGGCGGCCAGGGCGGCAACGGCGGCAACGGTGGCACGGCCGGCAACGGTGGACGGGGCGGCGACGGTGGTGACTCCGGCGCCGACGCGGGCGGCGCCGGCGGAAACGGCGGGAACGGCGCTAGCGGCGGCAACCGCGGCGCCGCCGGACTGGGCGGTACCGGCAACGAGGTCTTCCTGCATGGCGGCGGAAACGGCGATCCCGGGATTGTTGGTCAGCCGGGCAGCGGCGGCAGCGCCGGCGTCGCGGGCGCCGGCGGCTCCGGCACGCCCGCCGGGCCCCCCGGTGACAACGGCGAGCCGGGGGCGGACGCCGCCTAGCCATCCCGTAGATGCCTCGCATACGACGAAAGCCCCGCGTGAGCGGGGCTTTCGTGGTGGTGCGCCGTCAGGGTTTCGAACCCCGGACCCGCTGATTAAGAGTCAGCTGCTCTACCAACTGAGCTAACGGCGCGCGGGAGAGACGATAACAGGACTTCGGCCCTGGCGGGAAATCGCGACGTCAGAGGCGGGTCCGGGCGGTTCGGTGACAACAGGCTGCATGTCGGCGCTGCCGGTAGACTCTGCCTCGACGTATCCGTTGACTGCAAAGCTTGGGTGTGAGGTGGGGAAGACAATGTGGCAGGTCCGTTCAGCGACCCGTCCGCGTCGGCAACGAGCCTGGTGGGCGGGCATGCTGCTCGTTCCCGCGGTGGTGCTGGGGCTCACGTCCTGCTCGAGTGAGTCGGAGCCGGAGGCCCAGCAGGTCATCACCGACAAGGGCACCCCGTTCGGTGACCTGCTCGTGCCGAAGCTCACATCCTCGGTGTCCGACGGCGCGGTGGGTGTCGCGGTCGACAGCCCGGTCACGGTCGCGGCCGAGGGCGGTGTGCTCGGCTCGGTGACGATGGTCAACGAGGACGGGGACCCGGTCGCGGGCAAGCTGAGCCAAGACGGGCTGACCTGGGCCACCACCGAACCCCTCGGTTACAACAAGAGCTACACGCTGACCGCCAAGTCGATGGGCCTCGGCGGGGTCACCAGCAGGCAGATGACGTTCGAGACCCATTCGCCCGAGAACCTCACGATGCCCTACGTCCTGCCCAACGAGGGTGAGGTCGTCGGGGTGGGCCAGCCGGTCGCGATCCGGTTCGACGAGAACATCACCAACCGGTTGGCGGCGCAGCAGGCCATCACGGTCAAGACCGATCCGCCCGTCGAGGGTGCCTTCTACTGGCTGAGCAACCGGGAGGTCCGCTGGCGGCCGGCCGAGTACTGGGAGCCCGGCACCAAGGTCGAGGTCGAGGTGAACACCTACGGCGTCGACCTCGGCGACGGTCTGTTCGGCCAGGACGACGTCAAGACCTCGTTCACCATCGGCGACCAGGTCGTCGCGACCGCCGACGACACCACCAAGACGCTGACCGTCCGGCGCAACGGCACCGTCGTCAAGACCATGCCGATCTCGATGGGCAAGAACAGCACGCCCACCAACAACGGCACGTACATCATCGGCGACCGCTATTCCCATCTGGTGATGGACTCGTCGACATACGGCGTTCCGGTGAACTCGCCCAACGGTTACCGCACCGAGGTGGACTGGGCCACCCAGATGTCCTACAGCGGCATCTACGTCCACTCCGCGCCGTGGTCGGTGGGATCGCAGGGCGAGAGCAACGTCAGCCACGGCTGTCTCAACGTGAGCCCGTCCAACGCGAAGTGGTTCTACGACAATACCAAGCGCGGCGACATCGTCGAGGTGGTCAACACCGTCGGCTCGGTGCTACCGGGCACGGACGGCCTCGGCGACTGGAACATCCCGTGGGAGCAGTGGAAGACCGGTAACGCCGGCGTCTGACGCCCGAGGCCCGACTTCTCCGTTCTGGGCCGCCGACCCTCTGGAGTGCGCGACGATGAGAGGTAATTGTCGGCACCGGAGATAAGCGAGGATGCTCAGCGAGGCCACGCACACCATAGGTCGCTGCGGGTCGTGCGGAAACGACCTGCGCGCCCAGGCTCGCTTCTGCGACAACTGTGGTTCCCCGGTAGCGCCGCGTCCCTCCGCCGCCGAGCACAAGCAGGTCACGGTCTTGTTCGCCGACGTCGTCGACTCGATGCGGCTCGCGGCGACCCTGGACCCCGAGCGGCTGCAGCACGTGATGCACGAACTGTTCAACCGCGCGGGCGCGGTGGTGCAGCGCTACCAGGGCACCGTGGACAAGTTCACCGGGGACGGGCTGATGGCGCTGTTCGGAGCGCCGATGGCCCTGGAGGACCACGCGCTGCGGGCGTGCATCGCCGCGCTGGAGATCCAGACCGTCGCCGCGGGCCTGGCGGCCGAACTGCTCCACTGCGACGGCGTGGCCCTGCACCTGCGTATCGGTCTGAACTCCGGCGAGGTGATCGTCGGGCAGATCGGGTCGGGACCGGGCCGGTACACCGCGGTCGGCCATCCGGTCGGGATGGCCCAGCGGATGGAGGCCGCCGCCCCGCCGGACGGGGTGCTCTGCTCGCTGTCCACCGCACACCTGGTCGACGACGCCGCGCGGCTGGGCCCGATCCGGCACGTCGCGGTCAAGGGCGCCGATGCACCGGTGCCGGCGCGGCAACTGCTCGCCGTGGAATCCGACCGGACGGTGCTGGGCCGCAACGAGGGGCTGATGCTCGGCCGCGACGCCGAACTGGCCCGGCTGCAGCGGTGGTTCGACCGCGGGCGCGGATGCCTGGCCGGAGTCATCGGCGCCCCCGGCGTCGGCAAGAGCCGGTTGATCGGGGAGTTCGGTGCGGTGGCCGCCCGCGCCGGTGCCGACGTGGTCGTCGCCCGCTGCGAGGCGCCGACCGCCACGGTCGCGTTCCGCGCCCTGGCGCGCGTGCTGCGTGCGGTGTTCGAGGTGGGCGGCCTTGACGACGCCGAGGCCCGTGCGGTCACCGCCGCGGCCTGCGATCCGTTGGCGCTCAGCGCCACCGACGCCCAGATCGTGTTCGACGCCATGGGAATCGCCGACCCCGACGCCCCACCGCTCGAAGACAGCATCAACGGCAGGCGCCGCCGCCTGGTCGAGATCATGGCGCAGGTGCTGCGCGCGCGCCCGAACCGGGTGGTGATCGTGCTCGAGGACGCCCACTGGATCGACGAGCCCAGCGACGAGGTGCTCGCCGATTTCGCCGCCACGCTCGGCTCGACGACCTCGATGCTCGTGACCACCTACCGGCCGGAGTTCCGCGGCGCACTGCACCGGGATGCGACGCACCGGATCACGCTGCATCCGCTCACCGACTCGACGGCATTGGCGCTGGTGCGCCACGTGCTGGGGGACGATCCGTCGTCGACGGGGCTGGCCGCGCGGATCGCCCGTGCCGCCGCGGGTTACCCGTACTTCATCGAGGAGATCGTGCGCGACCTGGTCGGCCGCGGGGTGCTCTCCGGAAGTCGCGGCGCCTACCGCCTAAACGGGACGCTCGACGAGATCGCCGTCCCGGCCACGGTGCAGGCCGTACTGGCCGCCCGCATCGACCGGCTGCCGGCCGAGGCGAAGGCGATTCTCAACGCCGCGGCGGTCGTCGGGAATCGCTTCGACACCGAGACCCTGCGCGCACTGCGCCCCGACATGGTGCCGTCCCAGCTCGCCGAGTTGGTGGCCGCAGAGCTGATCGATCAGACGGAATTCGTTCCGCGGCAACGGTACTGCTTCCATCACCCGCTGGTGCGTGCGGTGGCCTACGATTCGCAGCTCACCACGACGCGCACCGAGGCCCACCGGCGGCTCGCCGCTGCGATCGAGGCGCGCGACGCCGGGAGCGTCGACGAGAACGCCACGCTGATCGCCACCCACCTCGAGGCCGCCGGTGAGTACGCTGCCGCACACCGCTGGCACATGCGCGCCGCTCAGTGGCTTCGGCCGCGGGACCTGTCTGCCGCGCGTGCGGAGTGGGAGGCCGCGCGCCGTCTGGCCGACCGGTTGGGGGACACCGGCGAGGCCGCCATGGCGCTGCGAATCCCGCCGCGCACCATGCTGATGTCGACCCTGCTCTACGTCGGTGACCGCGCCGACATCGAGGAGCAGTACGTCGAATTCCGCGACATGAGTCTGGCGGCGGGGGACATGAAGTCGTTCGCGATCGGGACCGCAGGGCGGATCTGGTCGCTGATCCTCCACAACAACCAGGTGTCCGCGGCGGCGAAACTCGCTTCCGAGGTCGAGGACGTCCTCGACGAGATCGGTTCGGACGCAGCGGCCTCGGGTATCGTGCTGAACGCGTTGGCCTTCGCTCGGTTCTGCAACTGCGAGATCGACGCGGCGGTGCGGAACGTCGACACGCTGCTGGCGCTGTCCGAAGGGGCGCCGACGATGGAGCGGGCGCCCGCTCGGGCGCTGCGTGGTGTCATCGAGATGGTGCGCGGCGACCCGGCACAAGGGTGGCGCAATCTGCGCCAGGGAATCGACCAGGCCCGCGACGTCCATCCCGTCACCTACGCGATGATCCTGCACTTCTCCGGAATCGTGGTGGCGCTCGGCCTGTGCCGCGCCGAGGAGATGGTCGACGACGTGTGCGAGGCGTTGCGCCGTGCCGAGTCCTTCGGCGACGTGAGCGGAACCATCGCTGCGCAGTGGACCTGCGGTGCGGTGCTCATGCGGATGGGAGACAGGCTGCAGCACAAAGGAATTCGGCTGCTGAAGGCCGCCAGGGCCGGGATGCGCAAGCACCGGATGTTCGAGATGGGACTGGCGACCATCGATGCCGACCTCGCGGTGCACGCCGCCCGCAACGGGCGGTGTGACGAGGCGGTCGACGATCTGCGGCATTCCTATGACGTGCACATGGGCAGTGGCGCCCGGGTGTACGGGGTGTGTGCGGGGGAGGCCCTGGTGGAGGTGTTGCTCACCCGCGGGACCGCCGACGACCTCCGCGAGGTCCACCGGATCGTCGACCATTGGCAGGACTGCCGCCCGGGGATACCCGCTCTGGATCTGTGGTGGCTGAAGTCCCGGGCGCTGCTGGCCGACGCCGAGGGAGACCGGCGAGAGCACGCGCGGTCGTCTGAACGGTATCGGGATCTGTGCGGAAAGCTGGACGCTCGAGGGCGTTTCGAGCACGTGGCCGGGTGACGGCACGTGGCGACGATCCTGGCCTACACCTCACCCGCCCTGGGCCACATGCTCCCGATGAGCGCCCTGCTGTCGGAGTTGTCGCGCCGCGGCCACCGGATCCGTTTGCGCACGTTCTCCGAGTGCGTGGACATGGGGCGGGGCCTGGGTTTCGAGACCGACGCGATCGACCGGCGCATCGAGGCGATCACCCTCGACGACTGGCGCACGACGGATCCGCGGCGCGCCCTCAAAGACGGGGTGGCTGCGCTGGCACGACGGGCCGATCTCGAGGTCGCCGACCTCGCCGGCGTGGCGGCGTCGGTGCACCCTGACGCACTGCTGATCGACGTCAACTGCTGGGGTGCCCGCTCGGCCGCCGAGGCCGGTGCGGTGCCGTGGGCGTGCTTCTCGCCCTACACCCCGCCGCTGGACTCACCGGGTGTGCCGCCGTTCGGGTTGGGGCTTCGGCCGATAAGGGGAGTCGCGGGGCGGGCGCGCGACGGCGCCGTCCGGTTGATGGTGACCCGATCCCTCGAGAAGGTGATGCTGCCGCGGGTGAACGCGGTCCGGACCAATGTCGGGCTGGCTCCGGTCTCCTCCGTCGACGCTTATCTGCGCCGCGCGCCTCTGACGCTGGTGGCCACGGGTAAGCCGTTCCAGTATCCGCAGACCGACTGGGGGCCGAACGTCCACATGATCGGGCCGTGCGCGCTCGACCCCGGTCCGCATACCGTGCCCGACTGGCTGGCCGCCATCGACCGGCCGATCGTGCTCGTCACGACGTCGTCGGAGCGTCAGGATGACGGCGTCCTGGTCCGGACCGCGATCATCGCGTCGGCCGGCGAGCCGGTGCACGTGGTGGCCACCGTCCCGGCGGGGCGGCGCGAGGAATTCAGCGACGCACCCCACGCGACCGTGCGGGCGCGGGTCCCGCATGAGGTGATCCTCGACCGGGCGGTATGCGCGGTGACCCACGGCGGGATGGGCGCGACGCAGAAGGCGCTGCTGCACGGTGTCCCGGTGTGCGCGGTCCCGTTCGGACGCGATCAGTTCGAGGTGGCGCGGCGGGTGGAGGTCGCCCGGTGCGGGACCCGGCTGCCGGCCAACCGGCTGTCCCCGGAACGGCTGCGGAACAAGGTGCGCGAGGCGATGACGATGGCCGACGGTGCCCGACGCGTGGCGGCCGGTTTCGCGGCGACCGGCGGCGTCACGCACGGGGCGGACCTGTTCGAACGCGAGGTGCTCCGATAACGCGAAAGGTCGGAGGGCGAAAACGCCCTCCGACCTAGTCGGGGTGGCTGACGGGACTCGAACCCGCGACAGCCAGGATCACAACCTGGTGCTCTACCAACTGAACTACAGCCACCATCGCTACGTGACCTTCCGGCCGTGCAGCCCGTCGATCTTAACCGGTCGGATGCCCTCAGACCGAATCGGTGCCGTTGGCGGCCTTGTCGGGCGGCCCGAGCTCGGCGGCGATCGAAGCGATATCGCTGGTCGACGGCCCCGGCGGCGCGACGAACGCGGTCTGCCGGTAGTACTTCAGCTCCCGGATCGACTCGTGGATGTCGGCCAGCGCGCGGTGGGCCAGCCCCTTTTCCGGCTGTCCGAAGTAGATGCGGGGATACCAGCGGCGGCACAACTCCTTGATCGAGCTGACGTCGATCATCCGGTAGTGCAGGTAGTCGTCGAGTTTGGCCATGTCGCGCGCGATGAATCCGCGGTCAGTGGCGATCGAGTTGCCGGCCAGCGGAGCGGTCTTGGCCTGCTTGACGTGCTTGCGGATGTAGTCGAGCACCATCTCCTCGGCCGTCGCGAGGTCGACCGTCGAGGACCGCACCTCCTCGATCAGGCCCGACCGGGTGTGCATCTCCGTCACCACCGGCACCATGGAGTCCAGGGCCGCGTCCGGGGCATGGATCACCACGTCGAGGCCGTCGCCGAGGATGTTCAGGTCGGCGTCGGTGACCAGTACCGCGATCTCGATCAACAGATCCTTGTTCAGATCGAGCCCGGTCATCTCGCAGTCGATCCACACCAATTCGTCACGCACAGCGGTCCAGGGTATGCGCCCCGGCCGGATGCCCGCGCCGATACCCGTGTCCCAAGTAGGGTTGCCGGCCATGACCAGTGACTCGACGGACGGCCGCGCCCGGGGAATCGCGGCCGGATACGACACCGCAGGGCAGGCGCTGGAACTGGGCACGGTCGTCGTCGACGGGGTCGCCGACCCGGCCGCCCGGGTCAGGATCCCGCTGGCGACGGTGAACCGACACGGGCTGGTCGCCGGCGCCACCGGCACCGGGAAGACGAAGTCGCTGCAGGTGCTCGCCGAACAACTCTCCGCCGCCGGTGTGCCGGTGCTCATGGCCGATGTGAAGGGCGATCTGTCCGGCCTGGCCCGTCCCGGCGAGGCCGGCGGCAAGATCGCCGAACGCGCCGCCGACACCGGCGACGATTGGGCCCCGACGGCCTACCCCGTCGAGTTCCTCTCCCTCGGCACCGGCGGCGTCGGCGTGCCGGTGCGCGCCACGGTGTCCAGCTTCGGGCCCATCCTGCTGTCGAAGGTGTTGGGGCTCAACCAGACTCAGGAGTCGACGCTCGGTCTGATCTTCCACTGGGCCGATCAGAAGGGGTTGCCGCTGCTCGACCTCAAGGATCTGCGCTCCGTCATCCACTTCCTCACCAGCGACGAGGGCAAACCCGAACTCAAGGCGCTGGGCGCGGTCTCCAGCTCCACCGCGGGCGTCATCCTGCGCGCGCTGATCAACCTCGAGGCCGAAGGCGCCGACACCTTCTTCGGCGAACCCGAATTCGAGACCGACGACCTGCTGCGGTGCCACGCCGACGGCCGCGGGATCGTCACACTGCTCGAGCTGGGCGGTTCGGCCACCCGTCCGGTGCTGTTCTCCACGTTCCTGATGTGGGTGCTCGCCGACCTCTTCACCACGCTGCCCGAGGTCGGCGACCTCGACAAACCCAAGCTGGTCTTCTTCTTCGACGAGGCACACCTGCTCTTCGCCGACGCGTCCAAGGCGTTCCTCGAGCAGGTCGAACAGACCGTCAAGCTGATCCGCTCCAAGGGCGTCGGGGTGTTCTTCTGCACGCAGTTGCCCACCGACGTCCCCGCCGGAGTGCTCTCGCAGCTGGGCGCGCGCATCCAGCACGCGCTGCGCGCCTTCACCCCAGACGACGAGAAGGCGCTGCGCAAGACCGTGCGCACGTATCCGAAGACCGACGTCTACGACCTGCAGTCGGCGTTGTCCACGTTGGGTATCGGCGAGGCGATCGTCACGGTGCTGTCGGAGAAGGGCATCCCGACGCCGGTTGCCTGGACCCGCATGCGCGCCCCGCGGTCGCTGATGGACACCATCGGCACCGAGGCCATCGCCGCCGCCGCGGCCACCAGCCCGCTGCAGGTCGAATACGGCCAGACCATCGACCGCGAATCGGCCTACGAGCGGTTGGCCGCCCGGCTGGAACCGCCGGCCGAGGAGCTGCCGCCGGTCCCGCCGCCCTACGACATCCCGCCGATGCCCGCCCCCGCGCCGGAGCCTAAGATGTTCGAGAAGGTCATCGACAGCCCCGCGTTCAAGAGCGCGATGCGGTCGGCGGGCACGGTCATCGGCCGTGAGATCACCCGCAGCATCTTCGGCACCGGCCGCCGCAGACGCCGCCGCCGCTAGCCCGCTCGCGAAACCGCATTCCCGGTCGCGAGGACGCGCGCTTGACGACAGGGAATGCGGTTTCGGCGCAAGAGCTGGCTACTCGCCGCCGAGTTTCTTGTAGACCGCGCCGACGATCGGCGTGACGATCGCGCGCGGGGCGTACCCGCTGGCGACCGACATCGCCTTCGACGTCACGCCCGGCACCACCCGCATCTTGTTCTGCTCCAGCCCGTCCAGCGACAGCTTCGCGGTGTACTCGGTCGAGATCCACAGGAAGTCCGGGATCAGCTTCTCCACCAGCGACTGCTCGTGTTCGTCGGGCAGCGTCTCGCGCACCGGACCCGGCGCCAGCACCGTCACGTGCACACCGTCGCCCTTGAGCTCACCGCGCAGCGATTCGCTGAACGTGTTCGCGAACGCCTTGGTCGCCGCGTAGGTCGCGTTGTTCGGGATGGGGGAGTTGCCTGCCGCCGACCCCGAGATCAGGATGCCGCCCGCACGGCGCGACACCATGCCCGGCAGCACCGCGAGTACGAGATCGTGCACCCCGAGCACGTTGAGCTGCACCTGCGCCTTCTCACCGGCCGGATCGAGCCGGGCGACGGGCCCGAACGTGGCGGTACCGGCATTGGCGCACAGGATCGAGATCTCGCGGGTGGCCAGCTCGTCGCAGAACGCGGTCCGCGCGGTCGGGTCGGCCAGGTCGACCGGCCGCACCTCGACGGTCACGCCGTAGCGGTCGGTCAGTCGCTGCGCCAGCGTGGTCAGCACGTCCTCGCGGCGGGCGGTGACGATCAGGTGGTGTCCGCGCGCGGCCAACTCGGTGGCCAGCGCTTCGCCGATGTTCTGGGACGCGCCGGTCACGACCGCGCGGGCGTCGGGTCGGGGTGCGGGTACTGGCATGCGCGGGACTATATCGTGGGCCAGCGTGACCCGACCTGCGCCGACCGCCAGCCGATTGCGTATCGCCGCGTGGGCGCTGTGGGACTGCGGCAACACCGGGATGAACGCGATCGTCGCCACGTTCGTGTTCGCGGTGTACCTGACCGGCGCGGTCGGATCCGATCTGCCGGGCGACACCTCGGCGACGAGTTGGTTGGGCCGCGCGATGACCGTCGCGGGTCTGGTGGTGGCGGTGCTGGCGCCGGTCACCGGGGTGTGGGTGCAGGCGCCGGGGCGACGCCGCGCGGTGCTGACGGTGCTCAGCGGGGCGGCGGTGATGTTCACCGCCTCGATGAGCCTCATTCGTGACGACCACCGCTACCTGTGGGCGGGGCTGGCGCTCCTGGCGTGCACCGCGGCCTGCGGCGACCTGGCGAGCGTGCCCTACAACGCGATGCTGCGGCAATTGGCGGGCCCGCAGAGGTCGGGCCGGGTCTCCGGATTGGGTTGGGCCTCGGGCTATCTCGGCACCGTCGTGCTGCTGTTGCTGGTGTACATCGGCTTCGTGTCCGGCGACGGCGACACCCGGGGACTGCTCGGTCTGCCCGTCGCCGACGGTCAGAACGTCCGGGCCGCGATGCTCCTGGCGGCCGGGTGGTTCCTGCTGTTCGCGCTGCCGCTGCTGCTGACGGTCCCGCCGCACGTCCCCGGTCCGGACGATGAGCAGCCTCCGGCCGGGCTGATCGCGGCCTACCGCAAACTGTGGGCCGACGTCGTCAGCGAATGGCACCGCGACCGCAACGTCGTCTACTACCTGCTGGCCAGTGCGATCTTTCGAGACGGGCTGGCCGGGGTGTTCGCGTTCGGGGCCGTGCTCGGCGTGAGCGTCTACGGCATCTCGTCGGCCGACGTACTGCTGTTCGGGGTGAGTGCATGTGTGATCGCCGCGATCGGCGCGGTCGTCGGCGGACTGCTCGACGACCGGGTCGGCTCCAAACCGGTGATCGTGGTGTCACTGACCGCGCTGATCGCGGTCGGGCTGACCCTGCTGTGCCTGTCGGGTCCGGTCGCGTTCTGGGTGTGCGGGCTGGCGCTGTGTCTGTTCATCGGCCCGACGCAGTCCTCGGCGCGCACGCTCATGCTGCGGATGTCGATCGCCGGTAAGGAAGGGGTCGCGTTCGGCCTCTACACCACCACGGGCCGGGCGGTCGCGTTCGTCGCGCCGTGGCTGTTCTTCACGTTCATCGACCTGTTCGGCGCCGACCGTGCCGGCATGGGCGGGCTGGTCGTGGTGCTCGCCGTCGGGTTGGCGGCGATGCTCGCGGTGAAGGTGCCGGAGAAGGCGCCGCTACCGCATGCCGACGCAGAACGTCAGCCCTGACCCGGTGTTCTGCTCCACCTGCGTGCCGTTGATCGTCACCGAGCAGGTCACGTCGCGGCCGACGTTGATGATGCTGATCCGCGCCGAGCTGCGCGCCGGGGCCGGCAACTCCACCTGCTTGCTCCACGGCAGCGCGACGTTGAACTCGGTCTGCGGCACGCCGCCGGTGTCGGTGTAGGTGATGTTGATGACTCGGCCTTCGCCGACCACGTCGTAGGTGACGGTGTCGGTGGCCTGCGACGGGCCCGTCGTCGGCGGCGGCGTCGTAGGGAGCGGCTCCGAGGTCGGCAGCGGGTTCACCGGTCGCGGCGCGCGCGAGGTGGTGGTGGGACGCTCCGACGTCGTCGCGGTGGGTTCGGGCATCGAAGGCGCGGGCGCGACGACCGTCTGCTGGCGCGAACTGTTCGTGATGACCAACGCGATCACCAGCGCCACGACCAGCAGGACGACGGCGCCCGCGAGCAGCCACAGCCACATCGGCGACTTGGGGCCCTCCGGGGGTGGTTGCTGGGGCGCCCCGGGCGGATAGCCGGGACCGTACTGACCCGTGGCATAGGGGTCGTACCCGTACTGGCCATACTGGTAGTACGGCGACAGGCGTTCGGTGGGATTCGGTGCGGCGGGCGGCTGGTACGGCGGACCGTACGGGGCCTGATTGGCATACGCGGGATCCGGCGGACCCTGGTAGCTGTTGCCCAGCGGCTGGGTCGGCTCGGGGCCGTCACGACGTGGTGACTCGGTCATACCCACCTCATGGTCGCAGGGTACCTGCGCGGTCCGTCGCTTCGTCGTGGTGTCGGCCGTGCCGGTTGTTGCGGACGCGGATACCGTCATGAGGGGCCGACCGGTGCCGAAGATCAGGACGAGGAGAAGCGACGCGTGATACGCCAGGTGCGGGCGAACTACGGTGCGTCACTGTCGCCCGACGCGACGGCGTTCGCCCACCTCGTCGACGACGGCGGCTTCCCCCGGGCAGTGCAGCGGTTCCTCCAGGGATGGCGGGCGAGCTCCTCACGTGACGTCGACCTGCCGGTCGAGGGTCCGGTCACCCGCGTCATGCACTCGGCCGACGGTCACTGGCTCGCGTGCCAGGTCGCGCCCGAGGGTAGCGACCGCTTCCAGATCTGGGTGGTGACAACCGATCCCGACGACCGGGACGCCCGCCGCATCGACTCCTGGCCCACCGAACAGGCGGACGGCAGCGCGGAACTGATCGGCTGGGACGGCACGCAGGTCGCGGCGATCCTCACGGGTGAAGACGGCGTCGGCAGTTCGTGCCTGATCGACCCGGCCGACGGTACGACCACCGTGCTCGACCGCCGTACGGCAGGCCGCCTGGTCGACGCGTGGGCCGGCGCGGCGCTGGTTCGGGTGGGGCCGCGCGGCTACCGCGACCTCATCATGTTGCGGGGGCTGACCGAAACCGCGCTGCTGCCCTACGATCCGGGCTCGACCACCGACATGGGGTACATCCTCGACGACCACAGCCCGCGACGGCTGCGGTCGGGGCCGATGGGGGAGACGTTCACGCTCTACCACCCGGCCAAGGAGTACGGGGTCAACAGCACCGAGGGTTACGTCCGCGCGCTGATCCGCAGCGACAACGGCGGTACGCACGCCCGCCTCATCGAGGTGACCTCCACCGCCGAGGGCGTCTCCTACCACGTCGTCGCCGAGAAACCCGGTTTCGACCTCGACGAGTTCGTCGTCAGTGACGACCTCTCGACCGTTGCCTTGCTGTGGAATGTCAACGGCTGCAGTGAGTTACAGATCCTCGAATACGCCGACAACACGCTGTCGGACCCGATCCCGCTGCCCGGCCTCGTCGCGACCGAGCTGACCATCAGCGCCGGCGGATCCATGGTCGCGATGACGGTGGAGAGCCCGTCGCTGCCGCCGACCGTCGAACTGGTCGACCCGCGGTCGCGGGAGTGGCAGCGCGTCGACCGTGAACCGAGTGAGGGTCCGCTGACGGCCGATCCGACGCTGGAGGTGGTCGTCGCGCGTGACGGCCTGGAATTGACGGGGTGGCTGTACCGGCCGCCCGCGCCGGTCGAACCGGTCGGGGCGATGATCTTCCTGCACGGCGGGCCGGAGGGGCAGTCCCGTCCCGGTTACAACGAGTACTACCCGGCGCTGCTGGCCGCGGGGATCACCGTGTTCACGCCGAATGTGCGCGGCTCCGGCGGATTCGGCCGATCGTTCATGCACGCCGACGACAAGGAGCTGCGGTTCGCCGCGATCGACGACGTCGCCGACTGTGTGCGGTATCTGATCGACCACGAGGCGGTTCCCGCCGACCGGATCGCCGTCACCGGCTGGTCCTACGGCGGCTATCTCACGCAGGCGGCGTTGACATTCCACCCGGAACTGTTCGCCGCGGGCATCAGCATCTGCGGGATGAGCGACCTCAACACCTGGTACCGCAACACCGAACCGTGGATCGCCACGGCGGCATACCCCAAGTACGGCCACCCGGTCGGGGACCGCGATCTCCTCGAGCGGCTCTCCCCGCTGCTTCGCGCTCCCGCGCTGACGGCGCCGCTGCTGCTGGTGCACGGCGGCAACGACACCAACGTGCCGCCGAGTGAGTCGCAGCAGATGTACGACGCGCTGCGGGCGTTGGACCGCACGGTCGAACTGTTGGTGTTCGACGACGACGGTCACGAGATCGTCAAGCGGGAGAACCGCGCTGCGCTCGTCAACGCGATGCGCTCGTGGCTGCTGAACGCCTTCTCCGCCGCCCCCGTGCACTGACCGCTGCCGCCCCGTCTCCGTACCGCAGGTTTGGGCTAATTGTCCTGGGGGTAAACGGTGCTGCGCGTCACAACGGCGCGAAGAGGATGGAGGCGGTGCATGAGAGGCATACTCGGCGTAATCGTTCTCGTCTGGTTGCTGATCGGCGTGGTGGCTGCCTTTCAGCGCGACTATTTCAAGGGCGGAGAAGCCAACTGCGCCACGACAGCTCGGGTCGCGTTGACCGTTGTCGCGGGTCCGCTGAACTATGCGGGCGTCAACCCGAAGGTGGACTGCAGCGAGGTCCAGATCCCGCAACCCAGCCAGTGATCACTGGCGCCAACAGGTAAGAGGAGAAGGAGTAGGCAGTGATTATTCTCGGAATCATCTTGGTGGTGCTGGGATTCGTGCTGGGCATGAACATCCTGACGACCATCGGTGCGGTGCTGATCGTGATCGGTGCGGTCTTCTGGATTCTCGGAGCGACCGGCCGCGCCGTCGGAGGACGAAAAGTCTGGTACTAGCTCTGTAGCCGACCGGCCGAGGCCAGCGCCGCTACTGTCATCGCTCGAAGGACAGTGCGGGAGCTGGCCTCGGCCGCTTTGTTGGCAGTGGGCCGCACGCTGTGCGGCGTCGAGTTGAGCAGACCGAATGCGGCGTGGGCCATCATGCGCGCCTGTCCCTCGTCCAGCGCACCGTTGACCGTGCGCAGCACCCCCACCCAGATCTCCACGTACTGCCGCTGCGCCTTGCGCACCTGACGCCGGGCCGGGTCGGGGAGGTGCCCGAGGTCGCGGTCCTGGATCCGGATGAGGTCCGACTCGCCGAGCGCGAAGTCCAGGTGGAAGTCGATGAGTCCGTCGAGGGCGGCGGCCGGGTCGGGGTACTGGGCCAGCACCTCGCGCGCCCCGGCGAGCAGCCGGGTGCTGATCCCGACGAGCAGCTCGACCAGCAGCGCCTCCTTGTTGGGGAAGTGCCGGTAGATCGCGGGCCCGCTCACGCCGACGGCCGCGCCGATGTCCTCCAGCCTCACCGCGAGGTACCCCTTCTCGGCGACCAGGCGTTCGGCGGCCGCGATCAGCTGGCTGCGGCGGTCCGACTTCGCCTGTCTGCGACGGGTGTTCGTGACTGACGTCAGCGCCATGGACGGCCTTCGCGGTGGGGTGGTTTACAGCGGGTGTTAATCGTGATTAACATACCACGAGTTAGTCGTCATTAACTCAAATGAACGGGTTCACCGATGGCACCGCGGGCATCACATCGTGACGAGCACACAGCGCTGGTCGACCAGTTGCGCACCAAACTCGCCGCCGCCGCGCTGGGTGGGTCGGCCAAGGCCCGCGAACGCCACGTCAGCCGCGGCAAACTGCTGCCGCGCGATCGCGTCGACGGCCTCCTGGACGCGGGCAGTCCCTTCCTCGAGATCGCCCCGTTGGCCGCCGACGGCATGTACGACGACGAATGCCCCGGTGCCGGGATGATCGCCGGGATCGGGCGGATCTCCGGACGTGAAGCCATGATCGTGGCCAACGACGCAACGGTCAAAGGCGGCACCTACTACCCGGTGACGGTCAAGAAGCATCTGCGCGCCCAGGAGATCGCCGGGCAGAACCGGTTGCCGTGTGTCTATCTCGTCGACTCCGGCGGCGCGTTCCTGCCGCGCCAGGACGAGGTGTTCCCCGACCGCGACCACTTCGGCCGGATCTTCTACAACCAGGCCACCCTGAGCGCACAGGGCATCGCCCAGATCGCCGCGGTGCTCGGATCCTGTACTGCCGGTGGGGCTTACGTGCCCGCCATGAGTGACGAAGCGGTCATCGTCCGCAACCAGGGCACGATCTTCCTCGGTGGGCCTCCGCTGGTGAAGGCGGCCACCGGTGAGGTGGTCAGCGCCGAGGACCTCGGCGGAGGGGATCTGCACTCCAAGACCTCCGGTGTCACCGACCACCTCGCGCACGACGACCGCGACGCGCTGCGGATCGTGCGTCGCATCGTCGCCACGCTCGGCAAGCCGCAGCCGCCACCGTGGGACGTCGCACCCGCGGTCGACGCGGCGGCCGACCAGTCCGAGCTCTACGACGCGGTCCCCGTCGACTCGAAGGTGCCCTACGACGTCCACGAGGTGATCACCCGCATCGTCGACGGCGGCGAATTCTCCGAATTCAAGGCCGAATACGGGACCACCCTGGTCACCGGGTTCGCACGCATCCACGGTCATCCGGTCGGCATCGTCGCCAACAACGGTGTGCTGTTCGGGGAGTCGGCGCAGAAGGGTGCGCACTTCATCGAGCTGTGCGACAAGCGGGTGGTGCCACTGCTGTTCCTGCAGAACATCTCCGGGTTCATGGTGGGTCGTGACTACGAGGCCTCGGGTATCGCCAAACACGGCGCCAAGATGGTCACCGCGGTCGCATGTGCGCGGGTGCCCAAGCTGACCGTGGTCATCGGCGGCTCCTACGGTGCGGGCAACTACTCGATGTGCGGGCGCGCGTACTCGCCGCGGTTCCTGTGGATGTGGCCCAACGCGCGGATCTCGGTGATGGGCGGGGAACAGGCCGCCTCGGTGCTGGCCACGGTGCGTGGGGAGATGACCCAGGAGCAGGAACAGGAGTTCAAGGCGCCGATCCGCGAGCAGTACGAACGCCAGGGCAACCCCTACTATTCGACGGCGCGGCTGTGGGACGACGGCGTCATCGACCCCGCCGACACCCGGACCGTTGTCGGACTTGCACTTTCCATTGTCGGGCAGGCTCCCCTGGATCCTGTCTCCTACGGCGTCTTCCGGATGTGATGATGAACCTCAGTACTGTTCTGGTGGCCAACCGCGGGGAGATCGCCGTCCGGGTGATCCGGACACTGCGCGCCATGGGGATCCGCTCGGTGGCGGTGTTCAGCGACGCCGACGCCGGCGCCCGCCACGTCGCCGAGGCCGACGTCGCCGTCCGCATCGGTCCCGCCGCCGCGCGGCAGAGCTATCTCGACATCGACGCGGTGGTCGCCGAGGTCGGCCGCACCGGCGCCCAGGCCGTGCACCCCGGCTACGGATTCCTCTCGGAGAACGCCGAATTCGCCGCCGCCCTGCAGACCGCGGGCATCGTGTTCATCGGTCCGCCCGTCAAGGCGATCGAGACCATGGGCGACAAGATCGCGGCGAAGGCCGCGGTGTCGGCGTTCGGGGTGCCGGTCGTGCCCGGTGTCTCACGTCCGGGGCTGACCGACGAGGACCTGATCGCCGGAGCAGGCGACGTCGGGTTCCCGGTGCTGGTGAAACCGTCGGCCGGCGGCGGCGGCAAGGGCATGCGGGTGGTGCACGACCCCGCCGAGCTCCCCGCCGCCCTCGTCTCGGCACGCCGCGAGGCCGCCGCGGCCTTCGGCGACGACACCCTGTTCCTCGAACGATTCGTGCTCAACCCACGACACATCGAGGTCCAGGTCCTCGCCGACGGCCACGGCAACGTCGTCCACTTCGGGGAGCGCGAGTGCAGCCTGCAGCGCCGCCACCAGAAGGTCATCGAAGAGGCGCCGTCCCCGCTGCTCGACGAGGCCACCCGCGCCCGCATCGGCGCCGCGGCCTGCGACACCGCGCGTAGCGTCGACTATGCGGGCGCCGGAACAGTCGAGTTCATCGTGTCCGCCGACCGGCCCGACGAGTTCTTCTTCATGGAGATGAACACCCGACTGCAGGTGGAACATCCGGTCACCGAGCTGGTGACCGGGATCGACCTCGTCGAACAGCAGGTCCGCGTCGCCGCGGGGGAGGCACTGCCGTTCACCCAGGACGACATCACCCTGACCGGCCACGCCGTCGAGGCCCGGGTGTACGCCGAGGACCCCGGCCGCGGCTTCCTGCCCACCGGTGGCACCGTGCACGCACTGGCCGAGGCGACCGGCAACGGGGTGCGCGTCGACTCCGGGCTGAGCGCGGGCGCGGTGGTCGGCAGCGACTACGACCCGATGCTGTCCAAGGTGATCGCCCACGGGCCCGACCGTACGGCCGCCCTGCGCACGCTGGACCGCGCGCTGGCGCAGACCGCGGTGCTCGGCGTCGACACGAACATCGATTTCCTGCGGTTTCTGCTCACCGACGCCGACGTCGTCGCGGGCCGGCTCGACACCGGGCTGCTCGACCGGCGCGCACCGGACTACGAGCCCACGGCGGTGCGCGACGAGGAGCTGATCGCCGCGGCGGCCTGGTTGTGGCTGCGCGCGTGGCCCGCCCCCGGCGCCGACCTGTGGGCGGTGCCGTCGGGCTGGCGCGTCGGCGCGCACGCACCCACCACGCATCGCCTGAAATCCGGTGAGCGCACCGAGCACGTCCACCTCACCGGCACCCCGGACGCCGCCGTCGCCCGCATCGAGGACGGTGAAGACCATTCACTCACAGCGACTTTGGACGGCGACCGGCTCGTCGTCACCCTCGACGGGGTGCGCACGGAGTACCTGCACGCCGCCGAGGGACACCAGATGTGGCTCGCCGGTGGGGGGCGGACGGTGGCGATCGCCGAGGTCCGCGAGGCCCCGGTACGCCAGGACGACGCCCACAGCGGCGACGCGGAACTCACCAGCCCGATGCCCGGTTCGGTCGTGGCCGTCGGCATAGAAGATGGCGGGACAGCGACAGAAGGCACGGTCGTGGTAACGGTCGAGGCGATGAAGATGGAGCACGCACTGACCGCCCCCGTCGACGGGGTGGTCGAACTGCTCGTCGCACTCGGAGACCAGGTCAAGGTCGGCCAGCCGCTGGCACGGATCGTCGCTACCCACAAAGGAGATGAACAGTGACCGACTTCCTGAGCTCCGGCACACTGCCGGACCACTACGAACAACTCGCCAAGACCGTCCGCGACTTCGCCCGCAGCGTCGTCGCGCCGGTGGCCGCCAAACACGACGAGGAGCATTCGTTCCCGTACGAGGCCGTGCGCGGCATGGCCGACATGGGTCTGTTCGGCCTGCCCTTCCCCGAGGAGTACGGCGGCATGGGCGGCGACTACTTCGCGCTGTGCCTGGCGCTGGAGGAACTCGGCAAGGTCGACCAGAGCGTGGCCATCACGCTCGAGGCGGGGGTCTCGCTCGGTGCGATGCCGGTGTACCGCTTCGGCAACGAGGCCCAGAAGCAGGAGTGGTTGCCGCAGTTGACCAGTGGGCAGGCGCTCGCCGCGTTCGGCTTGACCGAACCGGGCGGCGGCAGCGATGCCGGGGCGACCAAGACCACCGCTCGGACGGATGGGTCGAGCTGGATCATTAATGGCAGCAAGCAGTTCATCACCAACTCCGGCACCGACATCACCAAGCTGGTGACCGTCACCGCCGTCACGGGTGAAGCCGATGGGCGCAAGGAGATCTCGTCGATCCTCGTCCCCGTGCCCACCGAGGGCTTCACCGCCGAACCGGCCTACAACAAGGTCGGCTGGAACGCCTCGGACACCCATCCGCTGAGCTTCGACGACGTCCGGGTGCCGCAGGAGAACCTGCTCGGCGAACGCGGCCGCGGCTACGCCAACTTCCTGCGCATCCTGGACGAGGGCCGCATCGCGATCGCCGCGCTGTCGGTCGGCGCCGCGCAGGGCTGCGTGGACGAGAGCATCCAGTACGCCAAGGAGCGTGAGGCGTTCGGCCGCACCATCGGCAGCAACCAGGCCATCGCGTTCAAGATCGCCCGCATGGAGGCCCGCGCCCACACCGCGCGCACGGCCTACTACGACGCGGCGGCGCTCATGCTCGCCGGTAAGCCGTTCAAGAAGGAGGCCGCGATCGCCAAGCTCGTGGCCAGCGAGGCCGCGATGGACAACGCGCGCGACGCCACGCAGATCTTCGGCGGCTACGGCTTCATGAACGAGTTCACCGTCGCGCGGCATTACCGGGACAGCAAGATTCTCGAAATCGGTGAGGGCACAACCGAAGTGCAGCTGATGCTGATCGCGCGGCAGGCGGGCCTGTAATGGGCGAGATGACGCCAAAAAGGATAGTCGTCCAGCGCGGATTGTGGTTCGAGGAGTTCGAGACCGGGGTGCTCTACCAGCACCGGCCGGGCCGCACGATCACCGAGGCCGACAACGTCCTGTTCACCACGCTGACCATGAACACCCAGGCGCTGCACCTCGACGCCGCGTTCTCGGATGCGCTGCCGCCGTTCAATCAGCGGCTGGTCAACTCGATGTTCACGCTCTCGACGCTGGTGGGGCTCTCGGTCGCGCAACTGACGCAGGGCACGATCGTCGGCAACCTCGGGTTCGGCGAGGTGGCGTTCCCCAAGCCGCTGTTCCACGGGGACACCCTGTACGCCGAGACCGAGGTGTTCGAGAAGCGCGAGTCCAAGAGCCGGCCGGGGGAGGGCATCGTGACGTTCGCCCACGTCGGCCGCAACCAGCACGGCGACATCGTGGCCACCGCGTCGCGCAAGACCATGGTGCGCAAACGGCCCGCAGAGGAGAACTGATGCTCGGCACCAACGGACCCGGCTGGCTGTTCTGCCCGGCGGATCGGCCGGAGCGGTTCGAAAAAGCGGCCGCCGCAGCCGATGTGGTGATCCTCGATCTCGAGGACGGCGTCGCGGCCAAGGACCGCGAGGCCGCCCGCAAGGCGTTGATCGACACCCCGCTCGATCCGTCGCGCACCGTGGTGCGGGTCAACCCCGTCACCACCCCCGACCACGCCGAGGACCTCGCGGCGCTGAAGCAGACCGACTACACCACCGTCATGCTCGCCAAGACCGAGAGCGCCGAGCAGGTGCGCTCACTGGCACCGCTGGACGTCGTGGCGCTCATCGAGACGCCGCTCGGCGCGCTGAGCGTCGTCGACGCCAGCCGCGTAAACAACACCGTCGCGGTGATGTGGGGCGCCGAGGACCTGCTGGCGGTGCTCGGCGGCACGGCCAGCCGACGCGCCGACAACTCCTACCGCGATTTCGCGGTCCACGTGCGGTCGCAGTCGCTGCTGGCGGCCAAGGCCTACGGCCGGATGGCGCTGGACTCGGTGTACCTCGACATCAAGGATCTCGACGGTCTGCGCGCCGAGGTCGACGACGCGGTCGCGGTCGGGTTCGACGCGAAGGTCGCGATCCACCCCACCCAGGTCGCGGTCATCCGCGACGGCTACCGCCCGACCGACGAGCTGGCCGACTGGGCCCGGCGGGTGCTGGACACGGCGCGCGATCAACGCGGCGTCTTCCAGTTCGAGGGCATAATGGTGGATGCCCCAGTGCTGAGGCGAGCAGAGCGCATCGTCGCGTTGGCGCCACACCCCGGCAGCTAACCGGCAGCCCTACACCAGGGATCCTGCTCTGACCGCCACAACGCTGAGCACCTGAAGTCGTCGGACGGCGAAACATGCCGTCGATGCGACCTGAAGGAGGCGGTATGGTCGGCGTCGATCTCGATCCGGTGCAGCTGGTGGGTGCCGACGGCATACCACGCGCACACGAACGCGACCTGCCTCCACCCGAGACTCTCTCCTGGCTGTACGAGACGATGGTCGTCACCCGCGACCTCGACACCGAGTTCGTCCACCTGCAGCGACAGGGTGAACTCGCGCTCTACGCCTCGTGCCGCGGCCAGGAAGCCGCCCAGGTCGGCGCCGCCGCCTGCCTCCGCAAGACCGACTGGCTGTTCCCGCAGTACCGCGAGATCGGTGCGTTCCTGCTGCGCGGCATCTCGCCGGCGCAGATGGCCGCCGTGTGGCGGGGCAAGTGGCACGGCGGGCTCGGCTTCACCGCGAAGTGCTGCGCGCCGATCTCGATCCCGATCGGCACGCAGGGCCTGCACGCGGTCGGCGCCGCCATGGCCGCCCAGCGCCTCGGCGAGGACTCGGTCACCGTGGTCTTCCTCGGTGACGGCGCCACCAGCGAGGGCGACGTACACGAGGCGATGAACCTCGCCGCCGTCTACCGGGTGCCGTGCGTGTTCTTCGTCCAGAACAACCAGTGGGCGATCTCGGTGCCGGTCGAACGCCAGGTGGCGGGGCCGTCGATCGCACACCGCGCGGCCGGATACGGGATGCCCGGCGTCCGCGTCGACGGTAACGACGTGCTGGCCTGCTTCGAGGTCATGTCCGACGCCGCGGCCAGGGCCCGCGGCGGTGGCGGGCCCACGCTGATCGAGGCCGTGACCTACCGGCTCGGCCCGCACACCACTTCCGACGACCCCACCCGCTACCGCGACCCCGCCGAGGTGCAGCAATGGGAGGCGCTCGATCCGATCCCGCGGTACCGCACCTATCTGCAGAGCGCCGGGGTGTGGAGCGAACGGCTCGAGGACCGGGTGGCCGCCCGGTCGAAACGGTTGCGCGCTGAACTGCGCGACGCGGTGGTCGGCGCCCCCGACTTCGACGTCGCGGAGGTCTTCGACACCGTCTACGCCGAGATCACCCCCGATCTGGCGCGGCAACGCGACCGGTTGCTCGCCGAACTGGCGAAGGAGGCCTGACATGACCCAGCTCATCGAACGGCCCGCCGGATCCGACGGCGACGGCCGCCCCTTCCTCACCGACATCGCGCCGGTCACCGAGCTGACGATGGTGGCTGCCATCAACCGCGCCCTGCACGATGCGATGGCCGCCGACGACCGTGTGCTGGTGTTCGGCGAGGACGTCGCGACGCTGGGCGGGGTCTTCCGCGTCACCGACGGGCTGTCCGAGACATTCGGCGCGCAGCGGTGTTTCGACACGCCGCTGGCCGAGTCGGCGATCATCGGCATCGCGATCGGGATGGCGCTGCGCGGTTTCGTCCCGGTCCCGGAGATCCAGTTCGACGGCTTCGCCGCACCGGCGTTCGACCAGATGGTCAGCCACCTCGCGAAGTACCGGATGCGCACCCGCGGCGACGTGGACATGCCGGTCACCGTCCGCATCCCGTCGTTCGGGGGAATCGGTGCGGTCGAACACCATTCGGAGTCGACGGAGACCTACTGGCTGCACACCGCGGGGCTCAAGGTCGTGACACCGTCGAGTCCCGCCGACGCGTACTGGCTGCTGCGGTACGCGATCGACAGCCGCGACCCCGTGATGTACCTCGAACCCAAGCGGCGGTACTGGGCCCGCGAACCCGTGGACACCGCCACGCCGGGGCTGCCGATCGGCCGTGCCGCGGTGCGGCGGACGGGCACCGACGTCACCGTGGTGACCTACGGCCCGCTGGTCGCGACCGCGTTGGCCGCGGCCGAACACGCTGCAGGGCAATCGGACTGGTCGGTCGAGGTGGTCGATCTGCGTTCGCTGAACCCGCTAGACTTCGACACCGTCGCCGCGTCGGTGGCCAAGACCGGGCGCGCCGTGGTGATGCACGAGGGCCCACGAACCCTGGGGTTCGGTGCCGAACTCGCCGCGCGGATCTCCGAGGAGTTGTTCTACGACCTGGAGGCCCCGGTGTTGCGCGCAACCGGATTCGACACCCCGTATCCACCGGCCCGCCTGGAGAAGCTGTGGCTACCGGGGGTGGACCGACTGCTCGACTGCGTGCAGCGGACGCTGGAGATGCCATGAGCGTGCAGGACTTTCTGGTGCCCGACCTCGGCGAGGGTCTGCAGGACGCGACGATCACCTCCTGGGCCGTCGAGGTCGGCGACGAGGTGGAACTGAATCAGACGCTGTGCACCGTCGAGACCAACAAGGCCGAGGTGGAGATCCCGAGCCCGTACACCGGACGCGTGGTCGAGCGCGGGGGAGAAGCGGGTCAGACGCTCGACGTGGGATCACTGCTGGTGCGGATAGCGACGTCTGCCTATTCGGCTTCCGATGCACCGCAACGAAAGTCGGTCCTGGTCGGCTACGGTGCGGACGAGTCGATGGATGTCAGCAGGCGGCCCTCGGGCCGCCCGCGGGCCAAACCGCCGGTGCGGAAACTCGCCGCCGAGATGAACGTGGATCTGGCCGCCGTGGCGCCGTCCGGTCCGGACGGGATCGTCACCCGCGAGGATGTGCGGCAGGCGGCGGGCACGGCCGCCGAGACCGTGCCCGTGCGTGGCGTCCAGGCGGAGATGGCGCGCCGGATAGCGTTGTCACGCCGCGAGATTCCCGATGCACACGCCAGTGTGAGCGTCGACGGCACCGCACTGCTGCGCCTGCGGGACCGCCCGCACGACACGGAACCGGCGGTCACGCCGTTCGTGTTGACGCTGCGGTTGCTGACGATGGCGCTGACCCGTCACCCCACGTTGAACGCGACGTGGATCGAGACCGCCGACGGCCCACAGATCCACCAGCACAACGCGATCCACCTCGGCTTCGGGGTGGCCGCACCGCGGGGGCTGCTGGTGCCGGTGATCACCGACGCACAGTCGAGGACCACCCGTGACCTCGCGGAGACGGTGGCGCGGCTGGTGGAGGAGGCGCGGTCGGGACGGATCCGGCCGGCGGAGCTGTCCGGCTCGACGTTCACCGTGTCGAACTTCGGCGCACTCGGCGTCGACGAAGGTGTCCCGGTGATCAACTATCCGGAGGCCGCGATCCTCGGGATGGGGTCGCTCAAACCGCGTGCGGTCGTCGTCGACGGCGAGGTGGTCGCCCGCCCCACGATGACGCTGACGTGCGCGTTCGACCACCGGATCGCCGACGGCGCGACCGTCGCGGCGTTCCTGGGCACACTGCGTGCGCTCGTCGAGAACCCCGAGCTCGCGCTGCTCGACCTGTGAGCTACTTCCGTTTGGCGGCGGCCAGGCGGTCGGCGAACTCCGGAGACTCGATCGATGCGGCCTGCGGACCCAGTTCGATGTCGACGGCGGTGCGGTGCGCATCGGCGTCGACGGTGCCGGGGTTGGCGGTCGCGCGCATCGAGGCCTTCGTCGCCAGCACCACGTCCCGGGGCGCGGCGGCGGGTCCGGCCGCCAGCTCGCGGGCCGCGGCGACAGGGTCGTCGGCGACCTCGAGGGCCAACCCGTACCGGACCGCGGTCTCGGCGTCGAAACGCTTGCCGAACAGCAGCGCCGCCCGTGCCACCTGCGGTCCGACCCCGCGCTGCAGCATCCACGTCGCGCCGCCACCCGGATGGATGCCGAGCTTCTGAAATCTGGGGTCGAACAACGCATTCGGGCCGGCGATGCGGACATCGGCGGCGAGCGCCAGGTTGAGTCCGGCGCCCACGGCCGCCCCGTTGACGGCTGCGATCGTGGGGAGCGTGCAGTCCGCCACCGCGAGGAATCCGTCGTAGATCTTGCGTAGACCGTCCTGAGTCGCCTGACCCAGCGCGCTGAGATCCGCGCCCGCGCAGAACGCCTTCCCCGCGCCGGTGACGATCACGGCGTGGACGTCGGGGTCCGCCTCCGCCGCGTCGACCGCCGCCCGCAGTGCAGCGGACATCTCGAAGGTGACCGCGTTGCGCCGGTCGGGGTCATTGACGGTGATCAGGGCGACGTGGTCGGCGACCTGCATCAGTACGGAATCAGCCACGGGGTCACCCTAGCCAGACTCGTCGCGGGCACCGTGGTGGCCGTCCGCTGTGCGGTCACGGTGTGTAGTGCGGAGCGCCGCGCTCCCGGAAGCGGCGCCCGGTCATCTTCCGGGGTTCGATGCGGATGAAGTGGTCGCGTCGGCCGTCCACCCACGGTTCGAGGAAGGTCCCGGACACCTCGGTCAGCTCGTCGATGTCGGTGATGGGGCGCGCCGTTCCCACGATCGTCACGCTCCAGCCCGTACGCAGATCCGCGTCGAGTTCGTCGGCCTCGAACGCGACGACGGCGTTCTGCGTCGCGGCGTCGAGTTTGGCGCCGCCGGCCACCCGGATGACGACGTCGTCGCGCTTCATCCGGAAGTTCACCGGATGTACGGCGGGCGCCCCGTCCTCGGTGAACACCAGCCGGCCCACCCGGACGCCCTCGAGCAGGTCCAAACACTGTCTGCGATTGAGGACGTCGAGTTGTTGTCCCTTGGTCATCGGTCAAACCCCCTGCGCGAGTGGACGACAGCCCGACATGAGCCGCTACGACCAGTGTCGGACAGGTAGACCCGCCGCGGAAGGGACCAAAGGCCCTACGGCACGCGGGCGACCGGGCCGACACTGAGGACAGACAGCCCGCGGAAGGGGAATCGAGATGTCCACAGCACCGCAACCCGGCATCGTCGTCGGCGTCGACGGGTCCGCCAGTTCCCATGCCGCGGTTCGCTGGTCGGCGCGCGAGGCGGTGATGCGGCGGGTGCCGCTCGTGCTCGTGCACGTGCTGGCCACCGACGTCACCGCCGCATGGGCGATGGCCGTCCCGGCGGCGCCGCTGCCCGCCGAGTACTTCGAGTCCCGTGAGCGCGACGCGCGCGCCGCCATCGCCGAGGAGGTCGCGATCGCGAAGGAGGCCGGCGCGGCCGACGTCACCACCCAACTGGTGCACGCCGCACCGGTGCCCGGCCTCGTCGACGCGGCCAAAGAGGCCGACATGGTCGTCGTCGGGAGCCGCGGACTCGGCGCGGTCAAGCGCCTGCTGCTCGGGTCGGTGAGTACCGGAGTGCTGCACCATGCCCGCTGCCCCGTGGCCGTCGTCGGCGTCGACACCGAGGTGCGTGACGCCACCGCACCCGTCGTCGTCGGCGTGGACGGTTCACGCGCGTCGCAGCGGGCGGTGGAGATCGCCTTCGAGGAGGCCTCGATGCGGGGCGTCGACCTGGTCGCCCTGCACAGCTGGAGTGACCGCAACGAATCTCTGCACCCGTACGTCGACTGGGCGGCGGTGCAGGCCGCGGCGGAGGAGACGTTGGCGGTCAGCCTCGCCGGGTGGTGCGAGCGCTATCCCGACGTGACGGTGCACCGCGAGGCGGTGTTCGACCGTCCGGTCGAGCATCTGCTCAACCGCGCCGAGACGGCGCAGCTGCTCGTGGTCGGCAGCCACGGCCGCGGCGGGTTCGCGGGCATGCTGCTCGGCTCGGTCAGCACCGCGGTGGTGCAGGCGGCGCGTTCGCCCGTGATCGTGGCACGGGGCCGCTGAGGTTAGCTGGGTAATTCCGTAGGAAAACGGTTTCCTCTTCGCTGTCCCTCTATTGTCATGGTGCACACTGCTGCGAGGGGGAGAGTTCGATGCGCACGAGACGGAGATCGTTGGGTATGGCCGTCGCGGTTCCGGCCGCGGCGTTGGGTCTGGCGATCGGGTCGATCGGTCCGCTGCCGACTTTGCCCACACCCACCGAGCTGCTGGCGCAGGGACTGTATCTGCGCGGAACGAAGATCGGTGGCTATACGGATTTCGACGAGCCGTTCGTCCAGTTCGCCAACGGCGTCCTCGACCGCACGTACAACGCCGACAATCCGGACGACACGGTGACGCTCGAGGTCGACGTCGACCAGATCGAGTACAACGGCGGCTTCCGCCCGATCTCCCACGGCGGGTTCGACGACCTCACGTACGGGCAGTCGGTGGAGCAGGGCGTGGGCCGGCTGAGCACGCGCGTCGCGTCGGAGCGCGCCGCGGGTGAGACCGATCCGGTCCTGGTCTACGGCTACTCCCAGGGCGCCGTCGTGGCCGGCCAGTACAAGGCGCGCACCACCGACGGTGACATCGTCTACGTCCTGCTGTCGAACCCGGGCCGACCGAACGGCGGCATCCTGGCCCGGTTCCAGGGCTTCACGATCCCGATCCTCGACATCCCGCTGTCGGGGCCGACGCCCACGACCAGCGAGGGCTGGCAGCCGGGTGACGCGCTCACCACCTACGACCTCGTCCGGCAGTACGACGGCTGGGCCGACTTCCCGAAGTATCCGCTCAACCTGCTGGCGACCATCAACGCGCTGCTGGGTATCGCCTACCTGCACGGCACCTACGAGCTCGACATCGACCCCGAAGAGGCGCTCGCCGACGAGGCGGAGACCGACACCCACGTCTACCGCGACACCGTCTACTACACGATGGGCACCGATCTGCTGCCGCTGCTGCGGCCGCTCGAGCAGATCGGGATCCCCCGGCCGCTGCTGCTGGCACTCGACGCGCCGCTGCGGGTCATCGTCGAACAGGGATACGACCGCGGATCGAACTTCGGCAGCCCGTCCCCGGCGGGCCTCATCCGGCTGTCCAACCCGGTCGACGATCTGGTCAACCTGCTGACGGCGGTCGCGGTCGGCGTCGACGACGGGCTGCAGGCCGGTGGGTTCGGTCGTCCGCTCAACACCAAGCCGGCGGGGATGTACGGCGTCGGCGGTCCCGCGGTCACACCGCCGGGCGACGTGGACACCGACGGCGACGACGACGACGAGGCGCAGTCGGTCACCGCAGAAGACGACCAGGCCGACGACGAGGACGTCGCGTCGGTCGCACGGCAGTCGAGGAAGTCCGTCACGCCGACGCCGACCACCGATGCCGGGGATCCGGACGGCGACGACGTGCTCGAGACGACGCCCGCTGACGACCCGGATCTCGAGGGCGGCGAGGAGGACGACGGCGAGGAGCCGGCGGACGACAGCGACACCCAGAAGGAAGACGCCGATACCGAAGACACCGAGAAGGAAGACACCGATACCGGCGACACCGATGCCGACGACCCCGCACCGGCCGCGTCGGCGTGACACTGGCGCCCCCGGCAGGGATCGAACCTGCGACCAACCGCTTAGAAGGCGGCTGCTCTATCCGCTGAGCTACGGAGGCAGCGTCGGTGAGTGTATATCCCCGGCACCCCGGGCACCCCGGCCCGACAGGATGCAAAGGCCACCCCGGCTCCGTCGCCGGAGACTAGCGTGGTGGCAGCGATCACCGTCGACGGGAGGACACAGGGGTGGCAACAAGCGACGTGCCCGAATTGGATGCCGCGGGGTTGCCGGAGGAACTGAGCCCGTTCGACCAGATCCTGCACCGCGGTGAGGCCAACCCGCGCACCCGTTCGGGCATCCTGACGATCGAGATCCTCGACACCACCCCGGATTGGGACCGGTTACGGACCCGTTTCGAACACGCCTCCCGCAAGGTGCTGCGGCTGCGGCAGAAGGTCGTGACGCCGACGCTGCCGACCGCCGCGCCGCGCTGGGTCGTCGACCCCGACTTCAACCTCGACTTCCACGTCCGCCGGGTCCGTATCCCCGAGCCCGGCAGCATGCGCCAGTTGATCGACCTCGCCGAGATCGCCCTGCAGTCACCGTTGGACATCTCCCGTCCACTGTGGACCGCGACGCTGGTCGAGGGGCTCGAGGGCGGACGCGCCGCGACCATGCTGCACTTCAGCCACGCCGTCACCGACGGTGTCGGCGGGGTCGAGATGTTCGCGAGCGTCTACGACCTCGAACGCGATCCGCCGCCGAGCGACGTTCCACCGCTGCCGATTCCGCAGGACCTCTCGCCGAACGACCTGATGCGCCAAGGCCTCAACCGGCTGCCGTTCTCGATCCTCGGCGGTGTCCGCGGCGCGCTGGGCAACGCCGCCAGCGCGGCCGCGAAGGTCGTGCGCGATCCGGTCTCCTCGGTCGGCGGCGTCGTCGACTACGCCCGCTCCGGCGCCCGTGTGGTCGGGTCGGTCGCCGAACCGTCGCCGCTGCTGCGTCGGCGCAGCCTGTCGACCCGCAGCGAAGCGATCTACATGTCGCTCGGCGATCTGCACAAGGCCGCCAAGGCCGTGGGCGGCTCCATCAACGACGCCTACCTGGCCGGTCTGTGCGGGGCGCTGCGGCGCTACCACGAAGCCTTCGGGCTACCCGTCGCGACGCTGCCGATGGCCGTCCCGGTCAGCCTGCGCTCCGACGCCGATCCCGCGGGCGGCAACCGGTTCGTCGGCGTCAACCTGGCCGCGCCGATCGGCGTCGAGGACCCCCGCGAGCGCATCGCGAAGGTGCGCGCGCAGATGACGCGCAAACGCGAGGAGCGCGCGCTCGACATGATCGGCGCCATCGCCCCCGTCGCGAGCCTGCTGCCCGATTCGGTGCTCGAGGTGATGGCCGGCTCGGTGGTCAATTCCGACGTCCAGGCCAGCAACGTGCCCGTCTACGCGGGCGACACCTACATCGCGGGCGCGAAGATCTTGCGCCAGTACGGAATCGGGCCGCTGCCCGGGGTCGCGATGATGGTGGTCCTGGTGTCGCGGTCCGGTTACTGCACCGTCACCGCCCGCTACGACCGCGCGTCGATCACCGACCCCGATTTGTTCGCCGAATGCCTCCTCGCCGGGTTCGACGAGGTCCTCGCCGTCGGTGGCCCCGGCCGGTCCAGTCCGGCGACCTTCAGCCGCGAAGCCGATACCTCCTCACCGAATGGGAGTGCGCCACAATGAGTCCCGACGACGGTCAGTACACCGAGCGACGCGCCATGCGGCTGCCGGGTTCGGTCGCGGAGATCCTCGCCGCACCGTCGGGGCCGCAGGTGGGCGCGTTCTTCGATCTCGACGGCACCCTGGTGGCCGGCTTCACCGGCGTCATCATGACCCGAGACCGGTTGCGCCGCAGGCAGATGAGCGTCGGTGAATTCATCGGCATGGTGCAGGCCGGGCTCAACCACCAGCTCGGCCGCTCGGAGTTCGAGGACCTCATCGGCAAGGGTGCGCGCATGCTGCGCGGCAGCTCGCTCAGCGACATCGACGAACTCTCCGAACGCCTGTTCCTCCAACACGTGCGCGACCGCATCTACCCCGAGATGCGTGAACTGGTGCGTGCGCACCAGGCCCGCGGCCACACCGTCGTGCTGAGCTCGTCGGCGCTGACGGTGCAGGTCGAACCGGTCGCACGGTTCCTCGGCATCGACAACGTGCTGAGCAACAAATTCGAGACCGACGAGGACGGCTGCCTCACCGGCGAAGTGGTCCGTCCGATCCTGTGGGGTCCGGGTAAGGCCCATGCGGTGCAGGCGTTCGCGACGCGCAACAACGTCGACCTTTCCAAGAGCTACTTCTACGCCGACGGGGACGAGGACGTCGCGCTGATGTACCTCGTCGGCAATCCGCGACCCACCAACCCTGCGGGCAAGCTCGCCGCCGTCGCCGCCAAACGCGGTTGGCCGGTGCTGCGGTTCACCAGCCGCAGCGGCAGTAATCCGTTGTCGCAGTTGCGGACTGTGGCCGCCATCGGGTCGGTGGTGCCGGTCGCCGCCAGTGCGGTCGGTCTCGGCCTGCTCACCCAGAACCGGCGCACCGGGGTCAACTTCTTCACCTCGACGTGGAGCCGGCTGCTGCTGGCCACCGCGGGCATCAACCTCAACGTGCTCGGCCGGGAGAACCTGACCGCCGAGCGGCCCGCGGTGTTCATCTTCAACCACCGCAACCAGGCCGACCCGCTCATCGCGGGCAGGCTGGTCGAGACCGACTTCACCACGGTCGCCAAGAAGGAACTCGAGAACGATCCGCTGATCGGCACCATCGGCAAGGTGCTCGACGCCGCGTTCGTCGACCGGGACGACTCCAAGGCCGCCGTCGAGAGCCTGCGCAAGGTCGAAGAGCTCACCAGCAAGGGGATCTCGATCCTCATCGCCCCCGAGGGCACCCGTCTCGACACCACCGAGGTGGGGGAGTTCAAGAAGGGTCCGTTCCGCATCGCTATGTCGGCCGGGATCCCGATCGTGCCCATCGTCATCCGCAACGCCGAGGTCGTCGCCGCCCGCGACTCGAGCACGTTCAACCCGGGCACCGTCGACGTCGCGGTGTACCCGCCCATCAGCACCGACGACTGGACACTGGAGGATCTGCCGCACCGCATCGCCGAAGTCCGGCAGATCTACCTCGACACGCTCAAGGCGTGGCCGCAGGGCAGGTTGCCGGTACCCGCCCTGTACAAGCGCTCGCCCGGTGAGACGGCGGAGCCGCGCAAGGTCGCCGAGAAGCCGGCGAAGAAGAAGCCTGCCAAAAAGGCACCCGCCAAGAAGCGTGCTGAAAAAGTACTGCCGCAAACACAAGACGGGGGGAAAGGCCGACAGTGAAGCTGCCCGACGACTACTACGCCAGCTTCACCACCACCGACGACGCGTTGGTGCTCGCCGCGGCGTCCTCGCCCGCCGAGGTGGAGTTGCTCGACGAGTGGCTGGCCTCCCAGCGCCGCGACAACCCCGACGTCAACGTCGCGGTGCTGCAACTGCCCGTCGACGGTGAGCCGTCGGCGAGCGTGCTGGCCCAACTGGTCGAGGAACTCGAAGCTGACGAGGACCGCACGGTGGTGCCCGTGCGCGTGTTCTGGGTGCCCGCGGGCCTGCCGACCCGGTCCAAGGTCGTCGCGCTCATCTCCGGCCGCGACACCTACCGCCCACCCGAGGTGCTGCAGCGGCGCATCCTCAAACGCGACCCGACCAGGGCGCGGGTGATCGCCGGTGAACCGGCCAAGGTCTCCGAACTGCGCCAGCAGTGGAACGAGAACACCGTCGCCGAGAATCCGCGCGACTTCGCCCATTTCGTCCACCGCCGCGCCGTGCTGTCCATCGAACGCGTCGAGTACCGGCTGCTCGGACCGGAGTACAAGTCACCTCGGCTCGTGAAGCCGGAGATCCTGTCCTCCAGCAGGTTCCGCGCGGGTCTGGAGAAGATCCCCGGCGCGACGGTCGACCAGGCCGGCGCGATGCTCGACGAGTTGGCCACCGGATGGAGCCGGGTGTCGGTCGACCTGATCCCGAACCTCAGCCGGCTCATCGTCAAACGCGGTTTCGACCCCAACATCGACTACGACCAGACCGAGATCGCCCGGCTCCGCCGCGATCTGGAGAACCACCCCGCGGTGCTGCTGTTCTCCCACCGCTCCTATCTCGACGGCGGCGTCGTCCCCGTCGCGATGCAGGAGAACCGGCTGCCCCCGGTGCACATGTTCGCGGGTATCAACCTGTCGTTCGGGTTCATGGGACCGCTGCTGCGGCGTTCGGGTGTGATCTTCATCCGCCGCAACGTCGCAGGCGACCCGGTCTACAAGTACGTGCTCAAGGAGTACGTCGGCTACGTCGTCGAGAAGCGGTTCAACCTCAGCTGGTCGATCGAGGGCACCCGGTCTCGTACCGGAAAGATGTTGCCGCCCAAGCTCGGTCTGCTCGCCTACGTCGCCGACGCGTACCTCGCAGGCCGCAGTGACGACATCCTGCTGCAGCCGGTGTCGATCAGTTTCGACCAGCTGCACGAGATCTCGGAGTACGCCGACTACGCCCGTGGCGGCGAGAAGACCCCCGAGGGCGTCAGCTGGCTGTACAACTACATCAAGGCCCAGGGGGAGCGTAGCTACGGCAAGATCTACGTGCGCTTCCCCGAAGCGGTGTCCATGCGCCAGTACCTGGGCGAGCCGGGCGGTCCCATGACCACCGACGAGGACGCCAAACGCCTGGCGATGCAGAAGATGGCGTTCGAGGTGGCCTGGCGCATCCTGCAGGCGACCCCGATCAACGCGACCGCGCTGGTGTCCGGGCTGCTGCTCACCACCCGCGGCGTCGCGCTCACCCTGGCCCAACTGCACCACACCCTGCAGGACGGGCTGGACTATCTGATGCGCAAGGACATCCCGCTGACCAACAGTGCGCTTCGGCTGCGCACCCCCGAGGGGGTGCAGGCCGCGGTCGACGCGCTGTCCAACGGTCACCCCGTCACGAAGGTCGACAGCGGGCGCCAACCCGTCTGGTACATCGCCGCCGAAGACGAACACGAGGCCGCGTTCTACCGCAACACCCTCATCCACGCGTATCTCGAGACGTCGATCGTGGAGCTGGCGCTGGCCCACGCCGCCCGCACGGACGGCGATCCGCTCGAGGCGTTCTGGACGCAGGCGGCGCGGCTGCGCGACCTGCTGAAGTTCGACTTCTACTTCGCCGACTCGGCGGCGTTCCGCGACCACATCGCCGAGGAGATGTCGTGGCACGCGGACTGGGAGTCCCATGTCGCTGCGGGCGGTGAGCAGATCCTGACGCTGCTGCGCGCGAAGCGGCCGCTGATGGCAGGGGCGATGCTGCGGCCGTTCTTCGAGGCGTACGAGATCCTGGCCAGTGCCCTGCGCGATGCGCCCGCCGACATCGAGGAGAAGGACCTCATCCAGCGCGCGATGGGTCTGGGCCGCCAATACGTGGCGCAGGACCGGGTGCGCAGCAACGAGTCGGTGTCGGCGCTGCTGTTCGCGACGGCCCGGCAGGTGGCCGCCGACCAGCAGCTGCTCGAACCCGGTCCCGACCTCGAGGCACGGCGCCGGGCGTTCTGCGAGGAACTCGGCGACATCCTCGCCGACATGGGCCAGGTCGATCGGTTCGCCCGGGAACAGTTCCTGGAACGCGAGGCGGCGCGCAGGCGTACGACGGCCGGGTGAACCGGCCACCGGGGTGACGGCGAACACGCCATACCCTGGGAACATGAGCACGGTCGAGGCGAAGGCACGCACCAGTGCGGTATGGCCCGTACTGGTGGGCGTCGCCGCGCTGGCCGGCCTGACCGCCGCCGCCATCGGAGCGCTGTCGCTCGCCGACGCGCTGACCGCCACCGGGCTGCCGAACCCCGGCCCCGTCACCACCTACGGGCTGCCGTTCGTGCGCGCGGCGGGCGAGATCGCCGCGGTGACCGCCGTCGGCGCCTTCCTGTTCGCCGCGTTCCTCGTGCCGCCGCAACCCAACGGCGTGCTCGATGTCTCCGGCTACCGCGCGCTGCGGCTGGGGACGGCGGCGTCGGCGGTGTGGACGGTGTGTGCGGTCCTGCTCGTCCCGCTGACCGTCTCCGACGTCTCCGGCCAACCGCTGCGCGATCACCTCAACCCGATGGAGATCTGGTCGGTCGCCGGCCTGGTCGACGTCGCGGGGGCGTGGCGGTGGACGGCGCTGCTGGCCGCGGTCGTCACGCTCGCCGCGCTGCCGGTGCTGCGCTGGGCGTGGACGCCGGTGCTGTTCGCCGGCTCGCTGCTCACCCTGATGCCGCTCGGGCTGACCGGGCACTCCTCGTCGGGCGGTGCGCACGATCTGGCCACCAACAGCCTGCTCATCCACCTCGTCGCGGGGGCGCTGTGGGCGGGCGGCCTGCTCATGCTGCTGGTGCATGCGCTGCGCGGCGGCGCGCACGGCGACGTCGCAGCCCGCCGGTTCTCGGCGGTCGCGCTGTGGTGTTTCGTCGCGATGGCGCTCAGCGGGGTGATCAACGCGCTGGTGCGGATGTCGCCCGCCGACCTGTTCCGCACCGAATACGGCGCGCTGGTGGCGGCCAAGGCGGTGGCGCTGACGCTGCTCGGCGTGCTGGGCTACCTGCAGCGCCGCAAGGGGGTGGCGGGCCTGCAGGCCGACCCGGGTGCGCGCGGACCGCTGGTGCGGCTGGCGCTGCTCGAGGCGCTGCTGTTCGGCGTGACGTTCGGGATCGCGGTCGGCCTCGGGCGCACCCCACCACCGCCGCCGGCCAGCCAACCCAGCCCGGTGGAGGTCGAGATCGGCTACGACCTGGCCGGTCCGCCGACGGTGTCCCGCATCCTGTTCGACTGGCGGTTCGACCTGATCCTCGGCACCGCGGCCATCGTGCTGGCGCTGGTGTACCTCGCGGGTCTGTGGCGGTTGCGCCGCCGCGGCGACGCCTGGCCGGTCGGTCGCACGGCCGCATGGCTGCTGGGTTGCGCGACACTGCTGATCACCACGTCCTCGGGGCTCGGCCGGTACATGCCCGCGATGTTCAGCGTGCACATGGTCGCGCACATGCTGCTGTCGATGCTGGTGCCGATCCTGCTGGTGCTCGGCGCGCCGGTGACGATGGCGCTGCGCGCGCTGCCGCCCGCCGGTAAAGGCCGGCCGCCGGGCCCGCGCGAGTGGCTGCTGGCGGCCCTGCACTCGCGGGTGTCGCGGTTCCTCACCCACCCGGTCATCGCGCTCGCGCTGTTCGTCGCCGGCTTCTACGGGTTGTACTTCGGCGGCATCTTCGAGGCGGCGGCGGACAACCACGCCGCGCACGTGGCCATGAACGTCCACTTCCTGCTCAGCGGCTACCTCTTCTACTGGGTGGTGATCGGTGTCGACCCGACCCCGCGGCGCATCCCGCAGCTCGGCAAGCTCGCGATCGTGTTCGCCTCGCTGCCGCTGCACGCGTTCTTCGGCGTGGTGCTGATGGGCATGAACTCGGTGCTGGCCGAGGGCTTCTACCGGTCGCTGCACCTGGACTGGCACACCGATCTGCTCGCCGACCAGAAACTCGGCGGCAGCATCGCGTGGGCGGCGGGGGAGATCCCGCTGGTGCTGGTGCTGCTCGCGCTGCTCATCCAGTGGCGCCGCAGCGACGACCGCGACGCCAAACGTCTCGACCGCGCCGCCGAACGCGACCACGACGCCGACCTGGCCGCCTACAACGCGATGCTGGCCGAACTGTCCCGGCGCGACGGCTCCTGACCGGCGTCATCCACAGCGCCGACTTTCTCCACAACCCACCCGGTGTGCGCCGCCGGGCGGTGCCCGCTGTCAGTGGCCGCGAGGTCAATGGGGGTGCCGGCGAGATTCCCGCCGGTGCGGATCTGACAGGAAACGAGGCACACCATGTTCGAGACCCCCATCACCGTCGTCGGCAACATCGTCACCAACCCGTTCCGGCAGCGTGTCGGCGATCAGGAGGTGATCCGGTTCCGGATGGCGAGCAATTCGCGGCGCCGCACCCCCGACGGGGGCTGGGAGCCGGGCAACTCGCTGTTCGTCAGCGTCAGCTGCTGGGGCAAACTGGTCACCGGGGTCGGCGCCTCGCTCGGGAAGGGTGACGCCGTCATCGTTGTTGGACAGGTGTACACCAGCGAATACGACGACCGTGAAGGCGTGCGGCGCTCCTCGGTGGAGGTGCGCGCGACCGCGGTCGGCCCGGATCTGAACCGGTGCGTGGCGCGGATCGAGACGCTGCGCCAGACCGGGGCCCCCGGCGCCGCCGACGCGCCGGAGGCCGCAGAGACGGATGCGGACGCCGACACCGACGTCCCCTCCGATGAGCTGGGGGACACCGCGGACCCCGAGGCGCTGCCACTGAGCGCTTAGCCGCATCCGGCCACGCCTAGGATGGGGCCCGCGGCAACAGACGTTGACCACGCTTTAGGAAAGGCAACACCACGGCATGGCCGAATTCATCTACACGATGCGCAAGGTCCGCAAGGCGCACGGCGACAAGGTCATCCTTGACGACGTCAACCTGAACTTCCTTCCTGGCGCGAAGATCGGCGTCGTCGGCCCGAACGGGGCCGGTAAGTCGAGCGTCTTGCGGATCATGGCCGGCCTGGACACCCCGAACAACGGCGACGCCTACCTGGCGCCCGGGGCCAGCGTCGGCATCCTCATGCAGGAACCGCACCTCGACGAGACCAAGACCGTCCGCGAGAACGTCGAGGACGGCGTCGCGATCAAGGCCAAGCTCAACCGGTACAACGAGGTCGCCGAGCTCATGGCGACCGACTACTCCGACGAGCTGATGGAAGAGATGGGCGCCCTGCAGGAAGAGCTCGACGCCGCCGACGCGTGGGACATCGACAGCCAGCTCGAGCAGGCGATGGACGCACTGCGCTGCCCGCCGCCCGACGAGCCCGTCACCCATCTCTCCGGTGGCGAACGCCGCCGCGTCGCACTGTGCAAGCTGCTGCTGAGCAAGCCCGATCTGCTGCTGCTCGACGAGCCCACCAACCACCTCGACGCCGAGAGCGTGCTGTGGCTCGAACAGCATCTCGCCGCCTACAAGGGTGCGATCCTCGCCGTCACCCACGATCGGTACTTCCTCGACAACGTCGCCGAGTGGATCCTCGAACTCGACCGCGGCCGCGCCTACCCCTACGAGGGCAACTACTCCACCTATCTGGAGAAGAAGGCCGAGCGCATCGCGGTGCAGGGGCGCAAGGACGCCAAACTGCACAAGCGCCTGCAGGAGGAACTCGCCTGGGTGCGGTCCGGAGCCAAGGCCCGTCAGGCCAAGAACAAGGCGCGTCTCGGACGCTACGAGGAGATGGCCGCCGAGGCCGAGAAGTCACGCAAGCTCGACTTCGAGGAGATCCAGATCCCGACCCCGCCGCGGCTGGGCAACGTCGTGGTCGAGGTCGAGCACCTCGACAAGGGTTTCGAAGGTCGCACCCTGATCAAGGACCTGTCCTTCACGCTGCCCCGTAACGGCATCGTCGGCGTGATCGGCCCCAACGGTGTCGGTAAGACGACGCTGTTCAAGACGATCGTCGGGCTCGAACAGCCCGACAGCGGCACCGTCAAGGTCGGCGACACGGTCAAGCTCAGCTACGTCGACCAGAACCGCGCCGGTATCGACCCGAAGAAGAACGTGTGGGAGGTGGTTTCGGACGGGCTCGACTACATCGAGGTCGGGCAGAACGAAATCCCTTCGCGCGCATACGTTTCGGCGTTCGGGTTCAAGGGCCCGGATCAGCAGAAACCGGCCGGGGTGCTCTCCGGTGGTGAGCGCAACCGGCTCAACCTCGCGCTCACCCTCAAAGAGGGCGGCAACCTGATCCTGCTCGACGAGCCCACCAACGACCTCGATGTGGAGACGCTGAGTTCGCTCGAGAACGCACTCGAGAGCTTCCCGGGCTGTGCGGTGGTGATCTCCCACGACCGGTGGTTCCTGGACCGCACCTGTACCCACATCCTGGCGTGGGAGGGCGACTCCGACAACGAGGCCAAGTGGTTCTGGTTCGAGGGCAACTTCGGGGCCTACGAGGAGAACAAGGTGCAACGGCTCGGCGCCGACGCCGCCCGTCCGCACCGGGTCACCCACCGCCGGTTGACTCGCGACTAGTCTCGCTCGTGCACCGTCCAACGACGGCCGGTGCGCGGGTGTGAGTCAGGAGTGATCCGCATGACGGGAACCGGCGCCGACGGCATGCGCAACCCATCGACGGACACGCTCGACGAACTGGCCATGAAGAAGCTGGCCGGGGCTTATGTCGAGACGTATCGCGGGCCGCAGCAGGGCGAGTCGGGCGCGGGAGACGCGACGACGGGTCCGGCGGATCCGACCGGCATGTTGGAGTCCTCAGACCTGGTCCGCGCTCATCACCGGCTCGCCCAGCGCCGGCAGGCCGGCGAGACGTTGGTCGCCGTGTACGGCCTCGACGGTTCCGACGAACCCGTCGGCCCCGCACTGCAGGTGGTCACCGACCACGCGCCGACGCTGATCGATTCGGTGACGGTGCTGCTGCACCGGCTCGGGGTCGGCTACCGGGCGATCATGAACCCGGTGCTGCGGGTCCGCCGCGGACCCGACGGTGAGCTGCTCGAGGCCCGCCCGGCCGCGGAATCCGACGGCGCGGGCGTCGACGAGGCGTGGATCCACATCGAGTTGTCCGAGGCCGCCGACCGGTCGGCCGTGCAGACCGCCGAGCGGATGCTCCCCCGCATCATCGCCGACGCCCGCCAGGTCGGCCTGGACAGCAGCGCGATGGTGGCCGCACTGCAGTCGTTGGCCGACGACATCGAGGCCGATGCGGGCGGCCACTTCGACGCACCGGAACGCAAGGACGTCGCCGCCCTGGCGCGCTGGCTCGCCGAGGGGCACTTCGTGCTGATCGGCTGCCAGCGGTGCCCGGTCAGCACGACCGAGTCGACCGTCGACGACGACAGCCGGCTCGGGGTGCTGCGGTTGCGCAAGGACGTGCTCGCGCCGCTGACCCAGCCGGGTGAGCTCTTGACACTGGCACAGGCCACGATCCCCAGCTACGTGCGCTACGGCGCCAACCCCTACATCGTGGTCATCCGCGAGGAGGGTGCCGGCGGGGAGGGCTACGACGCCGTCGAACACCGCTTCGTCGGGCTGTTCACCGTCGCCGCGATGAACGCCAACGTGCTGCACATCCCGCTGATCGAGCGCCGGGTCAACGAGGCGTTGGCCATCGCGCGGCGCGATCCCAGCCACCCAGCGCAGTTGCTGCTCGACATCATCCAGACCATCCCGCGCCCCGAACTGTTCGCGCTGCAGGCCGACGAACTGCTCGACATGGCGATGGCGGTCATCGACCTCGGGTCGCGGCGGCGCACCCTGCTGTTCCTGCGCGCCGACAACCTCGCGCACTTCGTCGCGTGCCTGGTGTACCTGCCGCGTGATCGCTACACCACCGCGGTCCGGCTCGCGATGCAGGACATCCTGGTCCGCGAGCTCGGCGGCGAGGACATCGACTACTCCGCCCGCGTTAGCGAATCACCATGGGCGGTCGTGCATTTCACTGTCCGACTGCCGAAGGGCACGCGCCCCGGCGACGTCGACGTCTCCGCCGAGCACGAGGAACGCATCCAGCGTCAGCTCACCGAGGCCGCCCGCACGTGGGGGGACCGGCTGCTCGACGCGGTGCCGTCGGGCGGTCTGTCCCAGGAGGTGGCCGAACACTACGCGGGCGCGTTCCCCGAGGACTACAAGCAGACGATCACACCGGTCGACGCGATCGGTGACATCGCGATCATCGAGGCGCTGGAAGACGATTCGGTCAAACTCGTCTACGCCGCGGGCGGTGACGACCGGGTCGGCCAGCTGACCTGGTACCTGGGCGGCCGGTCCGCGTCGCTGAGCCGGCTGCTGCCGATGCTGCAGTCGATGGGTGTGGTGGTGCTCGAGGAGCGGCCGTTCACGGTGACCCGCGCCGACGGGCTCGACGTGTGGATCTACCAGTTCAAGATCCAGCCGCACCGCACCATGCCCGCACCCGGCGGCGACGCCGAACGCGACGAGGCCGCGGCCAGATTCGCCGACGCGGTCACCGCGATCTGGCACGGCCGCATGGAGGTCGACCGGTTCAACGAACTGGTGCTGCGCGCCGGGCTGACCTGGCAACAGGTGATGGTGCTGCGCGCGTACGCGAAATACCTCCGGCAGGCGGGGTTCCCCTACAGCCAGTCCCACATCGAATCGGTGGTCAACGACAACCCGCACACCGCGCGGTCGCTGGTCGACCTGTTCGAGGCGCTGTTCGACCCCACCGAGGGCGCCAAGGAACGCGACGCCCAGGCCGCCGCCGCGGCCGTCGCCGCCGACATCGACGAGCTGACGAGCCTGGACACCGACCGCGTGCTGCGCGCCTTCGCGTCGATGATCCAGGCCACGTTGCGCACCAACCACTTCGTGCGGCGGGCGGAGTCGGCGCGGGCCCGCGACGTGCTGGCGATCAAACTCGACCCCGGGATGGTCGACGAATTGCCGCTGCCGCGACCGAAGTTCGAGATCTTCGTGTACTCGCCCCGTGTCGAGGGTGTGCACCTGCGGTTCGGCTTCGTGGCCCGCGGCGGTCTGCGGTGGTCGGACCGCCGGGAGGACTTCCGCACCGAGATCCTGGGTCTGGTCAAGGCGCAGGCGGTCAAGAACGCCGTGATCGTGCCGGTCGGCGCCAAGGGCGGCTTCGTCGTCAAGCAGCCCCCCGTGCCGACGGGGGACGCGGCCGCCGACCGCGACGCGCAGCGCGCCGAAGGGGTGGCCTGCTACAAGCTGTTCATCAGCGGTCTGCTCGACGTCACCGACAACGTCGACAAGGCCAGCGGTGAGGTGGTGCCGCCACCGGACGTGGTCCGCCGCGACGGCGACGACGCCTACCTCGTGGTCGCCGCCGACAAGGGCACCGCGACGTTCTCCGACATCGCCAACGAGGTCGCCAAGTCCTACGGCTTCTGGCTGGGCGACGCATTCGCCTCGGGCGGTTCGGTCGGCTACGACCACAAGGCGATGGGCATCACCGCCAAGGGCGCGTGGGAGTCGGTCAAACGCCACTTCCGCGAGATGGGCGTCGACACCCAGGCCGAGGACTTCACCGTCGTCGGAATCGGCGACATGAGCGGTGACGTCTTCGGCAACGGGATGTTGCTGTCCGAGCACATCCGCCTGGTGGCCGCCTTCGACCACCGGCACATCTTCATCGACCCCGACCCGGACGCCGCGCGGTCCTGGGAGGAGCGCAAGCGCCTGTTCGACCTGCCCCGGTCCAGCTGGGAGGACTACGACCGCGACCTCATCAGCGAGGGCGGCGGCGTTTTCAGCCGTGAGCACAAGTCGATCGCGGTCACCCCGCAGATGCGCGACGCGCTCGGCCTCGACGACAGCGTCGAGGAGGTGACGCCGCCCGTCCTGATCAAGGCGATCCTCGAGGCACCGGTCGACCTGCTGTGGAACGGCGGTATCGGCACCTACGTCAAGGCCGAGACCGAATCCGACGCCGAGGTCGGCGACCGCGCCAACGACCCCGTGCGGGTCAACGCGAATCAGGTGCGCGCCAAGGTGATCGGGGAGGGCGGCAACCTCGGCGTCACCTCCCGCGGACGCATCGAGTTCGACCTGGCCGGCGGCCGGATCAACACCGACGCGCTGGACAACTCCGCCGGGGTGGATTGCTCCGACCACGAGGTGAACATCAAGATCCTCATCGATTCGCTGGTCACGGCGGGCAAAGTCAGTACCGAGGAGCGCACCGACCTGCTGTTGTCGATGACCGACGAGGTCGGCGAACTGGTGCTCTCGGACAACCGCGACCAGAACGACCTGATGGGCACCAGCCGCGCCAACGCGGCCAGCCTGCTGCCCGTGCACGCCCGCATGATCGACCACTTCGTCGAACAGCGCGGGCTCAACCGCGAACTCGAGGCGCTGCCCAGCCGCAAGGAGATCCGCCGCCGCCTCGATGCCGGATTGGCGCTCACCTCACCGGAATTGGCGACGCTGATGGCGCACGTCAAACTCGCGCTGAAGGCCGACCTGCTCGACAGCGAACTGCCCGATCAGGAGGTGTTCGCATCCCGGCTGCCGCGGTACTTCCCGTCGACGCTACGCGACCGGTTCGCCGCCGACACCCGCTCGCATCAGCTGCGCCGCGAGATCGTCACCACGATGCTCGTCAACGACGTCGTCGACACCAGCGGCATCACCTACGCCTACCGGATCACCGAGGACGCCGGGGTGGGGCCCATCGACGCGGTCCGCAGCTTCGTCGCGGTCAACGCGATCTTCCGGGTGGGTGACGTGTGGCGGCAGATCCGGGCGACCGATCTGCCCGTCGCGGTGAGCGACCGGATGACCCTCGACCTGCGTCGGCTCGTCGACCGCGCGGCGCGCTGGCTGCTCAACCACCGGCCGCAGCCGCTGGCCGTCGGCGCGGAGATCAACCGGTTCGCCGACAAGGTGGCCGCGCTGACCCCGCGGATGTCGGAGTGGCTGCGCGGCGACGACCAGGCGATCGTGGCCAAGGAGGCCGGCGAATTCTGCTCACACGGCGCATCGGAAGAGTTGGCGTACACCGTGGCGACCGGGCTGTACCAGTTCAGCCTCCTCGACATCATCGACATCGCCGACATCGACGACCGCGATCCCGCGGAGGTCGCCGACACGTACTTCGCGCTGATGGACCACCTCAACACCGACAGCCTGCTCACCGCGGTGTCGCAGCTGCCCCGCGGGGACCGCTGGCATTCGTTGGCGCGGTTGGCGATTCGCGACGACATCTACAGCTCGCTGCGGTCGCTGTGCTTCGACGTGCTCGCCGTCGGGGAACCCGACGAGAGCGGCGAGGAGAAGATCGCGGAGTGGGAGATGACCAACGGGTCGCGGTCAGCGCGCGCACGGCGCACGCTGACCGAGATCTACGAGGACGGTGAACGCGACCTGGCCACGCTGTCGGTGGCGGCCCGTCAGATCCGAAGCATGACACGATCGAGTGGAACGGGGTCTTCCGGGTGACAGTAGGTTTTGTGGCGCCGGTGCACGTTCGGTGGTCCGACATCGACATGTACCAGCACATCAACCACGCCACGATGGTCACCATCCTCGAGGAGGCGCGGATCCCGTTCCTGCGGGAGCCGTTCGAGAGCCGTATCACCGAGATCGGTCTCTTGATCGCCGACGTCCACATCACCTACAAGGGCCAGTTGCGCCTGATCGATTCGCCGCTGCAGGTGACCATGTGGTCCAAACGCGTTCGGGCGGTGGACTTCACGGTCGGCTACGAGGTGCGCTCGGTGGGTGCGCCCGCGGACTCCAAACCGGCGGTGATCGCCGAGACGCAGCTGGCGGCCGTGCACATCGAAGAGCAGCGCCTCGAACGGCTCACCGCTGAGCAGAGCGCATACCTCAAACGCTATCTGCGATGAGCGGTCCCGAGCGCGGCCTCTGGATGACCGATGCCGGCCACCGCGCCGACCTCGCCACGTTCGCCGAACGCGTTCTGCGCCTCGACGACGCCGCGGTGGTGCGGCTGAAAGAGCGCGACGGCGGTCACGTCGTCGCCTATGCGGCAACGGGTCTGGACGTCCTCGCCTGCCGGGTGGTGGACGGGCGGGTGCGTCCGAGGGATCTGTGTGCGGGTGCCGACGCGCTCGCGGCGGGGCTGGGGCGCGCGGACGCATCCGGGTTCGTCGACACCGGCTACCCGATGGATTCGTCATGGCGGGGTGCGGTCCCGCCGGACACCGGGTTCGTCCATCTCGACGATGTTCCTGCCCGGGTGATGCTCGATCTGGCCGCCCGCGGTGGCGCGCTGGCGCGGCAGCACAGCGGCGCGCATGGTCCGCCGACCTCGCTGCTGGATCAGGAGGTGATCGCAGTCAGTGGCGGCGGTGACAGCGTCGGGGTGCCGATGCGTTGCGTGTTCGCGTTGACCGCGATGGGTTTCCTGCCGCAGGACAGCGCGGCGCTGGCCGCCGACGAGATCGTGCGGATCCGCGTATCGCCCACCTGGCTGCGCGTCGACGCCCGGTTCGGTTCGGTGCTGCGGCGGCTCGGCGACCCGGCCGTGGTGTTGCGCTAAGCGAGCCAGGCGGCCGCGTCGGCGGGCAGCCGTCCGTCACTCAGTTCGGCGCTGCTGATCAACACCTCACCGGCGGGTAGTTCGACGGGCCGATCGCTCGCGTTGAGCACACACGTCACCGCACCGCCGCTGCGGAACGTCAGCACCCCGTCGTCGGCGGACAGGTCCTCGAGCGGACCCGCCCCGACGGCCGGCAGGTCCCGGCGCAGCCGCAGCACCCGCCGGAAGAAGTGCAACGTCGAATCGGGGTCGGCGCGCTGGCGTTCGACGGTCAGCGGCGCCCAGTCCGCGGGGATCGGCAGCCAGGTGTCGGCGCTCGTCGAGAACCCGAACGGTGGGGTGTCACCGCGCCACGGCAGCGGGACCCGGCAGCCGTCGCGGCCGCGTTCGATGCGCCCGGAGCGTTCCCACACCGGGTCCTGCAGCACCTCGTCGGGCAGGTCGACGTTGGGCAGGCCCAGCTCCTCGCCGTTGTAGACGAACACCACGCCGGGCAGCGCCAGCATCACCAGGGCCATGCCGCGGGCCCGCGCCAGTCCCAGCGGACCGCCGCCGTAGCGGGTCACCTCGCGTTCGACGTCGTGGTTGGACAGCGTCCACGTCGGGGTGGCGCTCTCGAGCGCGACCGCGGCCAGCGAGTTCTCGATCGCGTCACGGATCTGCACCGCGTCGAACTCCGCACGGACCAACCGGAAGTTGAACCCGAGGTGCAGCTCGTCGGGACGCAGGTAGGCGGCGAACGCGACGTTGTCGTACACCCACACCTCGCCGACGGCCACCGATCCGGGGTAGTCGTCGAGCACCGCGCGGATGCTGCGGTGGATGTCGTGCACGCCCTCGTGGTCGAACCGCGGGTCGTCGCCCATGTCGGCGAGCATCCGGTTCTCGGCGATCGCCATGTCGGGCAGGTCGGGCGGTTTCGACATCCCGTGCGCCACATCGATGCGGAACCCGTCGACCCCGCGGTCCAGCCAGAACCGCAACGTCTTCTCCAGATCGGCGAAGACCTCGGGGTTCTCCCAGTTCAGATCGGGTTGCTTCGGATCGAACAGGTGCAGGTACCACTGCCCGGGCCTGCCGTCGGGTTCGGTGATGCGGGTCCACGCCGGACCGCCGAAGACGGACACCCAGTTGTTGGGCGGAGCGCCGCCGTCGGGGCCGGTGCCGTCGCGGAAGTGGTAGCGCGCCCGCTGGGGGCTGCCCGGCTCCGCGGCGAGCGCCTCGGCGAACCACGGGTGCGCCGAACTGGTGTGGTTGGGTACCAGGTCCATCGTCACGCGGATGCCGCGCCGGTGGGCGGCGGCGATCAGCCGGTCGAGGGCTTCAATACCGCCGAACATCGGGTCGACGTCGCGGGGGTCGGCGACGTCGTAGCCGTGGTCGGCCATGGGGGAGACGGTGACGGGGTTGAGCCACAGCGCGTCGACGCCGAGTTCGGCGATGTGGTCGAGTCCTGCGGTGACGCCGTCGAGGTCACCGACGCCGTCGCCGTCGCTGTCCCGGAAGGACCTGGGATAGACCTGGTAGAACACCGCGTTCGCCCACCAGGGGCCGGGGTCAGTCATCGCATCCCATTGTTGCCGCCGACGCTCAGAACGGCGAGTTGACCATCGACTGGGCGGCCATCTCCAGATACGCCAGCAACTCCCTGCGGTGCTCGTCGTCGAGCGTCGCGGAGTCGATGTCGGCGACCGCGGTGTGCATACACCGCAGCCAGGCGTCGCGTTCGATGTAGCCGATCCGGAACGGTGCGTGACGCATCCGCAGCCGCGGGTGTCCCCGCTGGTCGGAGTACGTGCGCGGACCGCCCCAGTACTGCTCGAGGAACATGCGCAGCCGCACCTCGGCCGCCTCGAGTTCGTCCTCCGGGTAGAGCGGGCGCAGGATCTCGTCCTCGCGAACCAGCTCGTAGAACCGCGCCGTGATCGCACGGAAGGTCTCGTGGCCACCGACTTCGTCGTAGAACGACCGCGCTGGTTGCGTCACGGTTCCATTGTGGCCTGCCGGTGCGCCAGGCCCGGCATCCGCGGTGGTGTCACCGGATGTTCACCGGACTGACCTGCGGACTCGTACCGAATTGCCGTGCGGTCACCGCCGATCCATGGTGGACTGTCTCCTCGGAGGACGTATGGCGCAACGCAAGAGAAGCCTGTCGAGACCGGCTGGCCAAAAGCGTGCGGCCGCGGCAGGCCCCTCGGGCCCCGCGGCGAGCGCCCGCGTCCTGCACGGTGTCGAGCCGCCGGCACCCTCCCACGAGGCCTCGCTGTGGGGTCGTCGCCGCGTCCTGCTGCTGAACTCGACCTACGAACCCCTGACCGCGCTGCCGCTGCGACGCGCGGTGGTCATGCTGATGTGCGGTAAGGCCGACGTCGTGCACGAGGATCCGGCCGGCCCGGTCATCCATTCGGCGACCCGCAGCATCTGCGTGCCGACTGTCATCCGGTTGCGCACCTTCGTCCGGGTCCCGTACCGGGCCCGCGTCCCGATGACCCGGGCGGCGCTGATGCACCGCGACCGGTTCCGCTGCGCGTACTGCGGCGCCAAGGCCGACACCGTCGACCACGTGGTGCCGCGCAGCCGCGGCGGCGACCATTCGTGGGAGAACTGCGTCGCCGCGTGTGCGCCGTGTAACCACCGCAAGGCCGACCATCTGCTCACCGAACTCGGGTGGACGCTGCGGGCGGCTCCGCTGCCGCCGAAGGGACAGCACTGGCGGCTGCTGTCGACGGTCAAGGAACTCGACCCGGCGTGGGTGCGATACCTGGGTGAGGGCGCGGCCTGAGAGGCCCGTGGGATACGGTTTGAAACCGTGACCACCTCCGTGATACTCGTCCTCGTGCTCGTGCCGTTGGGAGTCGCCGCGGTCCTGGCCCTCCTGACGCTGCGTGGCAAGGGTCCGCACCCCGCGAGCTACAAAGTCTCCGAACCGTGGCGCCACGCGCCGATCCTCTGGGCTGCCGAGGAGCCGTCGCATCAGGCGCACGCGACCGGCCACAGCGTCCAGGCCGACACCGCCGCACACGGCGGCAACGTCGGTGAGCATCATTCGAACCCCGTGACGATTGGAGGCGGCGCAAGTGGCAAGTGGTGAAGTTCAGGTCACCGGTCACCGCGCAGCGGTCGAACGTGAACTGCCGCACGGCTGGGCGCTGACCTCGAGCGGACGTGTGTCCGGGGTCACCGAGCCCGGCAGGCTGTCGGTGGACTACCCGTTCGCGACCAAGGATCTCGTCGTCCTCGACGATGCGCTGAAGTACGGATCGCGGGCGGCCAAGGCCCGGTTCGCGGTCTACATCGGCGATCTCGGCGCGGACACCGCGGCCACGGCGCGGGAGATCCTCTCGCAGGTGCCTACCCCGAACAACGCGGTGCTGCTGGCGGTTTCGCCGGACCAGCACGCGATCGAGGTCGTCTACGGCGTCGACGTCAAGGGCCGCGGCATCGAGACCGCCGCACCGTTGGGGGTTTCGGCGGCGGCCGCGTCGATCAAGGAGGGCAACCTCCTCGACGGGATCATCAGCGGCGTCCGGGTGCTCTCGGCGGGCGTCTCACCCCGCTAGTCTCCGCGACCTTTTCGCGAGCGTGCGTGTCTGCAGACGACACGCCGGGTGCTGTGCAGCAGTTCGCGCATGCTCGCGCGGCATTCTCATGCGGTGGCCGTCAACCGAACCCGTAGAGCCCGCGCGGCGCGCAGGCGCCGACTGCGTGTGGCGCGCGCGGACAACGATCTGACCGCGGCGCAGTGGGCGGCGATCAAGGCCGCGTGGGACGGCTGCGCCTATTGCGGCGCCAACGACGGACCCATGCAGCGTGACTGCGTCATGGCGATCTCGCGCGGCGGACGGTACACGCTCGAGAACGTGGTGCCCGCGTGCGCATCGTGCAACACCAGCAAGTGCAACGACGAGGTCACCGGCTGGATGCGCCGCAAACGCCTCGACGAACGCCGCTTCCTGGGGCGTTACGTCGAGATCCGGGCAGCGCTGCTGCAGGAGCACGAAACCTGACCAGTACGCGAGCGTGCGCAGGGGGGTGCCCCGGCTCGCGGAAGGTGGAGTGTCAGCTCGCGTCGAACCGCCGGGCGCGCAGGGACCGCTCGACCCCGGCGCGGCCTTCGAGCACCAGGCGACGCAGGGCGGGCGGCACGTCACCGGCCAGGAAACGGTCCGCGGCGGCCAGGCCGTCGTCGCTGATGTCCCACGACGGGTACAGCCCGACGACCACGGTCTGCGCGACCTCGCTGGACCGGCGCTCCCACACCCCGGAGATCGCGGCGAAGTACTTCTCGGTATACGGCGCCAGCAGCGCACCCTGCCCCGGCTGCACGATGCCGCCGACGATCGCCCGTGTCGTGATGTTGGCGAGCGTGTCGTCCTCGACGACCTGCTGCCACGCCGTCTCCTTCACCGTCGCCTGCGGCCGCGCCGCCGAGGCCGCCGCGGCGTGACGCCGGCCTGCCGCCGTCGGGTCCCGCTGGGCCTCGGCGTCGATGAACGGCGTCTCGGACCCGTCGGCGTCGATGTCGCCGCTGGCGGCCAGCGCCGTGACGATGCGCCACCGCAGATCGGTGTCGAGCACCAGCCCCGGCAGGTTCACCTCTGCGGGCTCGTTGTCCAGCAGCGTCGACAGCACCGCGACGTGGTTGCGCGACAACACCGAGTTGCACAGCGCGTTGACGAACGCCAACTGGTGGTCCGAGCCGGGTGCCGATTCGCGGGCCAGGTCGAGCAGCCGGTCGGCGAACGCCGGCCAGCCGTTCTCCCGCGCCCACTGCGGATCGGCGTAGGAGTTCAGCGCGGTCTGCGCCTGCAGCAGCAAGCGTTGTGCCACACCGACTTCGGACTCGGCGTGCACGCCGCTCATCACCAGCGCGACGAAGTCGCGGGCCTTGAGCTCGGCCTCCCGGGTCATCTCCCACGCCGCCGACCAGGCCAGCGTGCGCGGCAGCGGTTCGGCGATGTCGGCGATCCGCGTCAGCACCGTCTGCAGTGAGTCCGGATCCAGGCGCGAAGCGCAGTACGTCAGGTCGTCGTCGTTGACCAGCACCAGCTTCCCGCGCGGAACTCCGTGCAGCGCAGGCACTTCGGTGCTGTCGCCCTCGACGTCGAGTTCCTCGCGGTGCACACGGACCAGTTTGCCGGTGGTGGGGTCGTCGTCGTACACGCCGACCGCCAGCCGATGCACCCGGGTCTCGCCCGCACCGGGCGCCGCCCCGCTCTGCGCGACCGCGAAGCGGGTGAACCTGCCGTCGGCGTCGACGTCGAAATCGGCGCGCAGCGTGTTGAGTCCGGTGGTCTTGAGCCACTGCCTGCCCCAGCCGGACAGGTCGCGGCCCGAGGACTTCTCCAGCGCCCCGAGCAGATCGCCGAACGTCGCGTTGCCGAAGGCGTGGTCGCGGAAATAGTCCCGCAGCCCGGCCAGGAACGACTCCTCACCCACATAGGCGACGAGCTGCTTGAGCACGCTGGCGCCCTTGGCGTAGGTGATCCCGTCGAAGTTGACCTCGACCGCGTGCAGATCGGGGATATCGGCGGCGACCGGGTGCGTCGACGGCAACTGGTCCTGCCGGTAGGCCCACGACTTCTCGACGTTGGCGAAGGTGGTCCACGCCTGGGTGTACTCGGTCGCGGTGGCCTGGCACAGCACCGAGGCGAACGTCGCGAAGGACTCGTTGAGCCACAGGTCATCCCACCAAGCCATGGTGACGAGATCGCCGAACCACATGTGCGCCATCTCGTGCAGCACGGTCTCGGCGCGGCGTTCGTAGGAGGCGCGGGTGACCTTGCTGCGGAAGACGTAGTCCTCCAGGAACGTCACCGCACCGGCGTTCTCCATCGCACCCGCGTTGAACTCCGGGACGAACAGCTGGTCGTACTTGCCGAACGCGTACGGCACCCCGAAGTTGGCGTGGTAGAAGCCGAAGCCCTGCTTCGTCTCGGTGAACAGCCGCTCGGCATCCATGAACTCGGCCAACGACTTCCGGCAGAACAGGCCGAGCGGGATCTCGCCGTGCTCGTCGCGGTAGAGGTCGTCCCAGCGGGCGTAGGGTCCGGCGATCAGCGCGACGAGGTAGGTGCTCATCCGCGGGGTCTGCACGAACTTGTGCGTCTTGGCGCCGCCGTCGTCGCGGCTGCCCTCGAGCGCACCGTTGGACACCACCTGCCAGTGCGCGGGCGCGGTGACCGTCACGTCGAACGTCGCCTTGAGGTCGGGCTGGTCGAAGCAGGCGAACATCCGTTTGGCGTCGGCGGTCTCGAACTGCGAGTAGAGGTACACCTCGTCGTCGACGGGGTCGACGAAGCGGTGCAGACCCTCGCCGGTGTTGCTGTACCGGCAGTCGGCGTCGACGACGAGTTCGTTGCGCTCGGTCAGGCCCACCAGAGGGATACCGGTCGACTCGTCGTAGCCCGACACGTCGATGTCGCGGCCGTTGAGCGTCGCCGTCCGAATCCGCTCGGCGGCGATGTCGATGTAGGTGTCGGCGCCGGGTGTGGCGTCGAACGTGACGGTGGTCGTCGACCGGAACGTCGTCTCACCGGGTGCGCCGGAACCGCCGGTGAGGTCCAGGTCGATGCGGTAGTTGTCGACGGTGATGAGCGCCGCGCGCTCGACGGCCGCTTCGCGAGTCAGGTTGGGGAGTGCCACCCCACCAACTTATCGGGCGCCGGGGAACCTCGTCGTCTGCAACCAGTTCAGGAAGGTGCCGTTACCCACCGACGAGACCATCTGCGGGCAGTACATCTGGATCGCGATCCCGGCGAAGAACGCCGCCAGGTCGGGCGGTACGCCGTCGTTGCGGACGGTCGCGACGACCTTGGCGAAATCCTTACCCGGTTCCACGAGCATCGGGCACACCCGCTTACCGAGGGCGACGGTGTCGATCGGGTTGTCGTAGCGCACCCCCGCCCGCTGCAGCGCCGAGAGGAAGGCGTCGTCGCGGGTGTCGGCCGCGGCGTGTGGGGCCGTCATCAGGGTGCCGGCGACGGCGGTGGCGGATGCGGCGATCATCAGCCGGGTTCGTACTGCTGTGGACATGGGTGACATCGGGACTCCTGTTCGTCCACTGCCACACTGGTTTACTCGAGTCACAGGAACAACACGGTTCGGTCAAGATTGAACCGCGCGTTCGGGGAACACTCGACCGGGAACGGAAGTTGTGCAGCACGGAAGTGCGCCCCGTCACCGAAAGGATCGCTGATGACCGACAAGTCCCGAGCCGACTTCTGGTTCGACCCGCTGTGCCCGTGGTGCTGGATCACCTCCCGCTGGATCCTCGAGGTCGAGAAGGTGCGCGACATCGACGTGCAGTTCCACGTGATGAGCCTCGCGGTGCTCAACGAGGGCCGCGACCTGCCCGAGGAGTACCAGGAGGCGATGAAGCGCGCCTGGGGTCCGGTCCGCGTCGCGATCGCCGCCGAACAGGCCAAAGGGCCGGAGGTGCTGGCGCCGCTGTACACCGCGATGGGCACCCGCATCCACAATCAGGGTGTCGAGGACTTCGACGTGGTGATCAGAGAATCCCTCGCCGAGGTGGGCCTACCGGCCGAACTGGCCGAGGCGGCGACGTCCGACCAATACGACGACGCGCTGCGCAAGAGCCACCACGAGGGGATGGACCCGGTCGGCGAGGACGTCGGCACCCCGACCATCCACGTCAACGGCGTCGCGTTCTTCGGGCCGGTGCTGTCGAAGATCCCGCGCGGCGAGGAAGCGGGCAAGCTGTGGGACGCGTCGGTGACCTTCGCGTCGTATCCGCACTTCTGGGAGCTCAAGCGCACGCGGACCGAGAGGCCGTCGTTCGACTGAACCGAGCCCGATCCGGGTATGAGTGTGCAAACATCGATGACCGCCCCGTCAGGGGCGGCGTCGCACCCGCTCGAGTCCCGGAGACAACGATGTCCATCGACAGGCCCATCGACCACCAGCAGCGACCCGGCACCGCCGCAGCGAACGTCGCCACGATGTTCTTCGACCGCGTCGAGAAATCCGCACAGCGCGAAGCGTTTCGCAAACTCGACGACGGCAAATGGACTTCGCTGACGTGGCAGCAGGCCGCCGACCAGGTCGAGGCGCTGGCCGCCGGATTGCTGGCGCTCGGTGTCGAACCCGAACAGCGCGTGGGCATCGCGTCGAGCACCCGCTACGAATGGATCCTCGCCGACCTGGCGATCATGTGCGCCGGTGGGGCCACCACGACCGTGTACCCGACGACGAACGCCGCCGACACCGCCTACATCCTCGGCGATTCGGACTCCCGGTTCGTCTTCGCCGAGGACGAGACGCAGCTGCAGAAGCTGCGCGACAACCGCGAGGACCTACCCCAGCTGGAGAAGGTCATCGTGTTCGACGGCGAAGGCGATGGCGACTGGGTGAGCGGCCTCGCCGAGATAGTCGAGCTCGGCCGCAAGCACCTCGAGGAGCAGCCGTCGGCGGTGCGCGACCGCTCGGCGGCGATCACCTCCGATCAGCTCGCCACCCTCATCTACACGTCGGGCACCACCGGAAAACCCAAGGGCGTCAGACTCGCCCACCGCGCGTGGGTGTACGAGGGTGAGACCATCGCCGGTTTCGGCATTCTCGACGAGAACGATCTGCAGCTGCTGTGGCTGCCGCTGGCCCACGCGTTCGGCAAGGTGCTGATCTCCGCGCAGCTCGCGTGCGGTTTCGCCAGCGCCATCGACGGCCGGGTCGACAAGATCGTCGAGAACATGGGGACGGTGAAACCGACTTTCATGGGGGCGGCGCCGCGCATTTTCGAGAAGGCCCACGCCAAGGTCGTCACCCAGCAGCACGGGGTCAAGGAGAAACTGTTCAATGCGGCGTTCGCGGTGGGCCGCGAGGTGAGCAGGCGGCGCCGGGAGGGCAAGTCCGTGCCGCCGCCACTTGCGTTGGCGCACAGTGTTTTCGACCGCCTGGTCTTCAGCAAGGTGCGCGACGTGTTCGGCGGCCGCATCCGGTTCATGATCTCCGGGTCGGCACCGCTCAACCGCGACATCGCCGAGTGGTTCCACGCCGCGGGCCTGCTGATCCTCGAGGGTTACGGCCTCACCGAGACCGCGGCGGGCGCGTTCATCAACCGGCTCGACAACTACCGGCTCGGCACGGTGGGGCAGGTGTTCGACGGCAGCGAGGTCCGCATCGGCGACGACGGCGAGGTCCAGATCAAGGGCGACTGCGTCATGGACGGCTACCACAACCTGCCCGACAAGACCGCCGAGACGCTCACCGAGGACGGCTGGCTGCGCACCGGCGACCGCGGCCAACTCGACGACGACGGTTTCCTCACCATCACCGGACGCCTCAAGGAACTGTTCAAGACCTCCGGCGGCAAGTACGTTGCGCCCCCGGCGATCGAAGGCAGGTTCATGGCGCTGTGCCCGTACGCCGGGCACATGCTGGTGTTCGGGGAGTCCCGCAACTTCTGCGTGGCGCTGGTGACGCTCGACCCCGATGCCATCACCGGTTGGGCCAAGGAGAACGGTCTGGGCGGCAAGTCGTACGAGGAGCTGGTCGCCTCCGACGAGGTGCACAAGCTGATCGGCGAGTACATCGACCGGCTGAACTCCGAGCTCAATCGCTGGGAGACCATCAAGAAGTGGGCGATCCTCGACCACGACCTGTCGATCGAGAACAACGAGCTGACCCCGTCGCTGAAGGTCAAGCGGTCGGTGGTCGAGGAGAAGCAGAAGGATCTGCTCGACGCGTTCTACAAGAAGTAGATCCGGCCCGCCGGTGTTACCTTGTGGCGGTGCCTAACTCAGCTCGCTTCACCAACGTCGCGGACATGCTCGACGTCGCCTATGCCGAGGCCCGAAAAGGATTGTCCGAGGGCGGTATTCCGATCGGCGCCGCGTTGTTCACCCGCGACGGCGTGCTGCTGGGCCGCGGCCACAACCGACGCGTGCAGGACGACGACCCGTCGGTGCACGCCGAGACCGACGCGTTCCGCAACGCGGGCCGTCAGCGCGACTACCGGTCCACGGTCATGGTCACGACGCTGTCGCCGTGCTGGTACTGCAGCGGGCTGGCCCGCCAGTTTAACATCGGCGCGGTCATCGTGGGGGAGAGCCGGACCTTCACCGGTGGGCACGAGTGGCTCGCCGAGCACGGTGTGGACGTCACCGTCGTCGACGACGAACGCTGCGTGCAGATGATGGAGGAGTTCATCGCCGAGCACCCGGAACTGTGGAACGAGGACATCGGGGTCGCTGAGGGGGTGGCCGAATGATCGCCACCATCGACCTGTCCCGCTGGTACGCCGGGGGAGCCGAGGCCGACGCCGTCGCCGCCGCGGGCGACGAGGGGCTGCAGCGCGCCGGGTTCATCCTCGTCACCGGCCACGGGGTGGACCCGCGACTGGCCGCCGACGTCCGCGCCGCGGCCCGCACCTTCTTCGCGCTGCCGCACCCGGTCAAAGCGCGGTATTCGGTGCCGGTCGGCGGGCACGGCTGGATCGGGCCCGGCGCCGAGGCCAACGCCTACGCCGAGGGCACCGAGACCCCGCCGGACCTCAAGGAGAGCTTCAGCCTGGGCGCCGACACCGCGACCGGTGATCCGGGGGTCGACCGGATCTGGTTCGCGCCCAACGTGTGGCCCGACGAGGTGCCCGCGCTGCACGGGCTGGTCACCGCCTACACCGCGCAGATGCGCCGCGTCGCCGACGATCTGCTCGCCCTGTTCTCCCATGCACTTCGGTTGCCGGACAACCCGTTCGAGCGGCTCGCGAACCGGCCGACGTGGACCATGAACATCAACCACTACCCCCCGGTCAGCGTCGTCGGTGAACCGGAGCCGGGGCAGTTCCGCATCGGTCCGCACACCGACTTCGGCACCGTGACGATCCTCGACCGGGAGCCAGGAGCCGGTGGGCTGCAGGTGTTCTCCGACGCCGACGGCTGGGCCGACGCGCCCTACCGCCCGGATGCGCTGACCGTCAACATCGGCGATCTGCTCGAGTACTGGAGCGGGCGGCGCTGGCCGTCGGGCAGGCACCGGGTGCTGCCGCCCCAACCCGACGCCCCCGAAGAGGACCTCGTCTCGCTCATCTACTTCTACGAGGCCGACCACGACGCCGTCGTCACCCCGCTCGGACCGCCGATCGGCAAGGTGGCCGGGCTGGAGCCGGTCACCTCATCGGACTTCATCAAGGAGCGCCTCGACGCAATCACCGTCGGCTGACCTGTCACAATGACCGCCATGCGCGTCTACCTGGGAGCCGATCACGCGGGCTACGAGTTGAAGCAGGTCATCATCGACCATCTCCGCAGCACCGGCCACGAACCGGTGGACTGCGGTGCGTTCGGCTACGACGCCGACGACGACTACCCGGCGTTCTGCATCGCCGCGGCGGAGAAGACCGTCGCCGACCCCGGAAGCCTCGGCATCGTGCTGGGCGGCTCGGGTAACGGTGAGCAGATCGCCGCGAACAAGGTGCCGGGCGCGCGCTGCGCACTGGCGTGGAGCGTCGAGACCGCCAAGTTGGCCCGCGAGCACAACAACGCCCAGCTGATCGGCATCGGCGGACGCATGCACTCCCAGGAGGACGCGATCGCGATCGTCGACGCGTTCCTGGCCACGCCGTGGTCGGAAGCCGAACGCCACCAACGGCGTATCGACATCCTCTCCGAGTACGAGCGGACCCACGAGGCGCCTGCGGTTCCCGGCAGCTGACGGATGCCCGAAGGCCATACGCTGCACCGGCTCGCCCGGCTGCACCAGAAGCGGTTCAAGGGGCAGCGGGTGCGGGTGAGCAGCCCGCAGGGCCGCTTCGCCGAGGGTGCCGCGATGGTCGACGGGCGCACGTTCACCGGTGCCAGCGCGTGGGGTAAGCACCTGTTCCACCACTACCGCGGCGGCCGCATCATCCACGTCCACCTCGGGTTGTACGGCCGCTTCGACGACTTCGCGCTCGACCCCGACCAGCCGCCGCCCGATCCAGTGGGGCAGGTCCGCATGCGCATGATCGGCGCGGAGTTCGGCACCGACCTGCGGGGGCCGACCGCCTGCGAGGTGGTCGACGAGTCGCAGGTGTCGGACATCCTGGCCCGGCTCGGGCCCGACCCGCTGCGGCGCGACGCCGATCCGGCGCCTGCGTGGAAACGCCTCAACCGGTCGCGCCGTCCGGTCGGGGCGCTGCTGATGGATCAGACCGTGATCGCCGGGGTCGGCAACGTGTACCGCAGCGAACTGCTGTACCGCCACCGGATGGATCCGTTCCGGCTCGGCACCAACGTCGAACCCGGTGAGTTCGACGCGATGTGGACCGACCTCGTCGAGCTGATGAAAGTCGGTGTGCGACGCGGGAAGATCGTCACCGTCCGGCCGGAGGACGACCACGGCGCACCGTCCTACCGCACCGGCAGACCCCGCACCTACGTCTACCGGCGGGCGCTGGAACCGTGCCGAATCTGTGGTACGCCCATCAGCACGACCGTGCTCGAGGGCCGCAACCTGTTCTGGTGCCCGACCTGTCAGAGCTGAGGTAACGCGGCAGAGGTTGCCGGCACCAGGGACAATCTCCCGGTGGAATTGATCCTCGTCGTCGTCGGCGCCATCGTCGTCACCGCCATCGCCCACCGCCGCGGCCTCGAACCCGCCCTGGTCCTGGTCGTCGTCGGTTTCGTGGTGTCGTTCACCCCGGACTTCAACGGTGTCGAGCTGGAATCGGAGATCCTGCTGTCGGTGGTGCTGCCACCGCTGCTGTACTCCGCGGCGTTGAGCTTCTCCTTCCCGACGTTCCTGCGCAACATCAAACCGATCCTCGGCCTCGGTGTCGGGTTGGTCGTGATCACCACGTTCGCGGTGGCCGGGTTGGCGTCGTGGCTGGTGCCGTCGCTGACGTTCGGCACCGCGCTGATCCTCGGCGCGGTGGTCGCGCCGCCCGACGCGGTGACCGCCGTCGCGGTGGGTCGCAGGCTCGGTCTGCCGAAGAAGGTCATGGCGATCCTCACCGGCGAGAGCCTGGTCAACGACGCCGCCGCACTGTCGCTGTTCTCGATCGCGGTGGCGCAGGTGGCCGGCAGCGGCGCGTTCATCGAGAACCCGGTGCTGCTGTTCGGCTACAGCGCGCTGCTGGGCCCGCTCGTCGGGGCTGCGCTCGGCTTCATCACGCTGTGGATCCGCCGCAGGCTGGCCAACCCCGGCCTGGAGACGATCCAAGGTCTGGTGGTGCCGTTCGCCGCGTTCATCTCCGCCGAACACCTGCACGCCTCCGGGGTGCTGGCGGTGGTGGTGGCCGGGTTCGTCGTCGGCCACGGTTCATTGGACGCGGGCTATCAGACCCGACTGCAGGAACGGTACGTGTGGAACTCCGTCGACGTCATGCTCGAGGCGTTCGTGTTCGCCTACATCGGGCTGCAGCTGCGGTTCATCATCGAAGACCTGAACGAGGCGCACGAGTCCCTGGCCGAGGTGGCCATCGCGTCCGGGGTGGTGCTGCTGGTCGTCCTGCTGATCCGGCCGGTGTGCGTCTTCGTGATGTTCGGCCGTGGGGTGCTGTCCCGCAAGGTCGAGTCCAAACTCAGCGTGCCGGTGCCGGAGGGCGCTCGCGGTGGGCTCGGCTCGCGCAGACGGGCCCCCAAGGGCCGGCTGTCCGGAGTCATCGACCGACGGATGTTGACGTGGCAGGAGAACGTCGTCGTGTCGTGGACCGGTATGCGCGGTGTGGTGACACTCGCCGCGGCCTCGGGCATCCCGCTGATGACCGTCGACGGCGAGGCGTTCCCCGAACGGGCCACGATCCAGGCGATCGCATTCGTCGTCAGCGTCGGGACACTGCTGCTGCAGGGGTGGACGCTGCCGATGCTGATCCGTTGGCTGCAACCGTCTTTCGAGTCGGATCGGCGGGAGGACGAGGCCGAGACCCGTAAGGCCGAACAGATCGTGCACGTCGCGGCGGGCGACGTGTTGAGCCGGTTCGCCGAGAGCCCACCGCCGGGGCTCGACGAGACCACGCTGGCCAACATCCAGCAGACCATCGCGCGGCAGAGTCAGGACGCCGACGAGATGCCCGACCCGGATTCGCACACCCCGCGCGCGGAGGTGTTCTCGAAGCTGTACCGCGACGTGCTGTGTGCACAGCGCACCGCGCTGATCGCCGAACGCGACGCCGGCAGGATCGAGGACGAGGCGGTGCGCGCCATGCTCGAACGGCTCGACCTGCAGGAGGCCGGGATCTCGGCGCGGCTGGAGAGCCGGATCTGAGGCGGGGTCAGAACCCGCCGAAGTCCCCGCCGCCGAAGTCCCCGCCGCCGAAGTCACCCCACCCGCCGCCGTCGCCGCCGCCGTCCCAGCCGCCACCGCCGTCGTCGAACCCGCCGTCCTGACCCTGATCGAAGCCCTGGTCGTAGCCCTGCGCGAAACCCTGTTCGTAGCCGGTGCCGTGCATCCCGGAGAACAGGGCGTCGAACAGCAGCACCGACCCCAGACCCCAGGCGCCGGCCACCAGCGCGGGCTTCCACCACGGTTCGGAGTACCAGCCGGCGGGCACCGGACGGCCCGCGACGCGTCCGCCGGGGTAGTAGTTCGGGGTGCGTTGCGACGGGGCGGGCGACGCCTCGATCTCCCGGCCCTCGAACTGCACCCGCCGGTCCTCGGTGACCGCGCCCGCGGACCGCTGACCGGCCAGGGCCTCGAGTTCGGGACCCGGATCCATGCCCATCGCGACGCGGGCCGCGCGCACGTAGTACAGCCCCTCGACCGCGCTCTCCTTCGCCAGCAGCGCCTGCTTCGCCGTGGTCGCCTGGTCGATCTGCGACGAGGCGGCGGTGTAGCGCTCCGAGGCGTCGGCCAGCGCCTGCTTGGAGGCGTCGTCGGTGCCGGAGAGGTTGAGTACCTGCCCGCCCAGCCGTTCGATCACCCGCCGGGCGTCGGCCTTGGCGTCGGCCAGGGTCTCCGCGTCACGCCTTCCGGAGGCCTTCGACGAGCTGATGACCGCCAGGGCGAGCGCGGCGACGACCACGATGATCAGGAGGAGCAAGACGCCGTTCATGTTCTCAGCGTACCGACAGTCACAGCACCTTAATGTGCGTGCAATTGCCGGGCCACAAACCTCGTCCCTACTGGTAGCACCCCACTGCAGCCCAGGAGGAGACCGTGAAGGAACTCACCATCGTCCGAGGCGCCTGCCCGCACGACTGCCCGGACACGTGCGCGATGCTCTACCACGTCGAGGACGGCAAACTCGTTGACGTGACCGGAGATCCGGCCCATCCGATGACGCGCGGCGGCCTGTGCGTGAAGGTCAAGAACTTCCAGGAGCACCACTACCAGCCCGACCGCCTGCTCTACCCGATGCGCCGGGTGGGACCCAAGGGTTCGGGTGCGTTCGAGCGGATCACCTGGGACGAGGCGCTGGCCGAGATCAAGGCCCGCTGGACGGCGATCATCGACGAGTACGGCAGCCAGGCGATCATGCCGCATGCCTACCTCGGCCACCAGGGTGTGCTCAACGGGTTGACCTCCGGGGATGCGTTCTTCAACCGGCTCGGGTCGACGGTGGCGGAGAAGACGTACTGCGAATCGGGTTCGTCGACCGCGTGGCACATGACGGTGGGCGGATCGGGTGGTCTCGACGTCGAGTCGATGGCGCATTCGAAGTACATCATCGTGTGGGGCATGAACATGACCAGTACGAACCTCCACGGCTGGCCGTTCCTGCTGGAGGCGCGCAAGAACAACGGCGCCAAGATCGTCGTGATCGATCCGGTGCGCAACCGCACTGCGCGCCAGGCGGATTGGCACATCCGGATCCGCCCGGGCACCGACGGTGCGCTGGCGATGGGCATGATCCACGAAATCATCGCCCAGGGCCTGGTCGACACCGATTACGTCGAGCGCTACACCGTGGGTTACTCCGAACTCGCGGCGCGGGCGGCGAACTATCCGCCGGAACGGGTCGAGGAGATCACCGGCATCCCCGCCGACGACGTCCGCACACTGGCTCGTGAATACGCGACCAGCCAGCCGTCGGCCATCCGTCAGGGGGTGGCGCTGGAACGAAGTCGCGGTGGGGGACAAGCGATCCGGGCGATCACGTGTCTGCCCGCACTTGTCGGGGCGTGGCGCCACGTCGGGGGTGGCACGATGGAGATGCCGATCTGGGAGTTCCCGACGAACTTCGACAAGATCTGCATGCCGCAGTGGATCCCGGAGGGCACCCGGGTGGTCAACGAGCTGGACCTCGGCATGGCGCTGACCGGAGAACTCGCTCTCGACCCGCCGATCAAATCACTGTTCGTGTACAACTCCAACCCCGTGTCGCAGGGCCCCGCGCAGGAGAAGACGATGCGGGGACTGATGCGCGACGACCTGTTCACCGTCGTCAGCGAGCACTTCATCACCGACACCGCCAAGTACGCCGATCTGGTGCTGCCCGCCACCATGCAGGCCGAACAGCTCGACATCATGGTGACCTGGGGCCACCTGTACATCTCGCTCAATCAGCCCGCGATCGAGCCGCCCGGGGAATGCGTGCCCAACGTGGAACTGTTCCGTCGGTTGGCTGCGACGATGGAGTTCGACGAGGAATCCATGGCGTACTGGAACCGCACCGACCGCGAGATGCTCATCGACTTCCACGACTGGGATGCGCCTGCGCTGCAGGGGATCACGTACGAGAAGCTCGAAGAGGTCGGGTGGATGCGGCTGAGCGTCGGCACCCCGGACACCCGGGCGCCGCACGCCGAGGGCAACTTCCCGACACCGTCGGGTAAGTGCGAGTTCAAGTCCAGCCTCGCCGAAGGCGGCAACTTCGTGGTCCCGGTGTGGCGGTCGATGTACGAGGGGATGCAGCCGGGTGGGTACGTGGACCCGGTTCCGGACTATGTGCCGCCGTTCGAGTCGCCTCAATCGAATCCGGAACTGGCGCAGCATTATCCGCTGAGCATCATCTCGCCGAAACCGCACGCGTTCCTCAACAGTCAGTACGGCAATGCGCCGGACAAGATGCGGGTGCAGGGCGGTCAGCGGGTGTTCATCCATCCCGACGACGCGGCCGCGCGCGGTATCACCGATGGTGAGCTGGTGCGGGTGTTCAACGACCGCGGATCGTTCGTCGGGCCCGCCTGCTGTGAGCCGGACCTGATGCCGGGGCTGGTGATGGCCAACGTCGGACACTGGCAGGGCGGGGGATCGAACACGACGGTCAACGCGATCACCGCCGACCGGCACTGCGGTTTGGGCAACGCCGGGGTGTACGGCGACAACCTCGTGGAGGTGCAGAAGGTGGCGACCGACGCCGTCGCGAGCTAAGGGGGTTGTCATACCCGGGTGGCATAATCGAACGCATGTGCGAGACACTCGATGATGCCGCCCTGGTGGCGCTGGTCGAGGAGCGTACGCGCGCGGAGGCCGTCGCGGGTGCGGAACGTCTTGCCGCGATCGCCGAGCTGACCAGGCGCCGTCTCGACGCCGCCGAGGAGGAGAGCAGCCGTTGGGTGTGCGACCCATGGGCGGCCGCATCGGCGGAGGTGTCGGCCGCCATGGGGATCGGTCCGCGCGCGGCGTCGAAAGAGATGTGCATCGGGTTGGCCTTGCGCGACCGGTTGCCGAAGGTGGGCGCGCTCTACGCCGAAGGAAAGCTCAGCTCGCGGGTCGTCTCGACGATCACCTGGCGCACCCGGTTGGTCGTCGGAAGTGATGTGCTCGCGCGGATCGACGCGGATATCGCTGCGGCCGCGACGCATTGGGGTGGGTTGTCCGGTGAAGGTCTGGAACAGGCCGTGGACATCGTGGTCGACCGGCACGACCCGGCTGCGGTCATCAAGAGCCGGGTCGCGGCCCGGCAACGGGACATCTCGATCGGTTGCCCGGACGATCCCAGCGCACTGGGGTCGATCTGGGGACGATTGCTCGCGAGCGACGCGGCAGTGTTGAAGCGTCGTCTCGACCAGATGGTCGCCGGTGTGTGCGAGGACGACCCGCGCACCGCCGGGCAGCGGCGCGCGGACGCGATGGGTGCGCTGGGTGCCGGCGCGGAGACCTTGGCGTGCCAGTGCGGAAAGCCCGACTGCCCGAAAGCTGTTCGCGACGCCCGCGCCGACGGTGTGGTCGTCCATATCGTGGCCAACGCCGCCGCCCTCGAACAGGCGAAGGGCGAACCGCCTGCCGCGGGCGAACCGATCGACGCCACCGAAGAGGAGACGAGTAAGCCTGCTCCGGAGAAGTCCCCCGTCGCGCTGATGATCGGCGGTGGCATCGTCCCGACGTCGCTGTTGGCCGAATTGCTCCGTATGGGCGCCAAAGTCACCACTGTCGCCCCACCGCAGGAGGCCGAGCCGCGGTACCGGCCGTCGACGGCGCTGGACCGGTTCGTGCGGGTGCGCGATCAGATGTGCCGTTTCCCGGGTTGCACGCGGGCCGCGGTGTACGCCGACGTCGACCACACCGTCGCGCATCCCGACGGTCCGACGCACCCGTCGAACCTGAAATGCCTGTGCCGCGAACATCATTTGCTCAAGACATTCTGGAGTGGTCGCGGCGGCTGGTCGGATCTTCAACTGCCCGACGGCACCGTCGTGTGGACCGCCCCGACCGGGCGGCAGTACCGCACCAAACCGGGGAGCGCGTGGCTGCTGCCGGGTTGGGACACCAGCACCGCGGAGTTGCCCACGGTGGCGACAACACCGACCTCCCCGCAGCGCACACTCAAAACGCCGAAACGACGGCGCACGCGCGACGCCGAACGCAACGCGCGAATCAAGGCCGAGCGCGCGCGCAATCAGGCCAACATCGCGCCGCGCAATGTGCCACCGTGAGACCCGTAGCTCTCAACTGCTCCGGCGCCTGCGCCACAACACCGCGCCGACGATGAGCGCGGCGAGAACGATGCACCCGGCCGCTACCGCTGCCCACACCCGCCAATCCGTGCTCTCCTCGACCGGCGGTTGCGGGGTGTCCTCGGGTCCGATCGACAGGTTGGTGACCGTCCCGGCCGCGCCTGCCGCGAGCACATCACCGGTCAGACTCGACCAGCCGTCCGGCAGCTGATCGATATAGCCGAACAACGGTTCCACGAGCGTCCACGCCCCGCTGGTGGTCACGAGAACCACCGTGCGGTCACGCGGTTCGTCGGCGAACGCCTGAATCGAGCCGAGCCCCCGGTTGATGTCCGCCCGCAGCTCGTCGCGCAGATCGACCGCCACCTCGGCGCTCTCTCCACCGATCGGCGGCCGAATCGAGGTCTGTTCCACCGTCGCGGCGTTCGCCACGATCAGCGCGCCGATCCCGGCGTCGGCGGCGGCCTGCACGTCCACCACCCGCGGCGCGAGCGGCGTATCGGTCAACCGTGCGATATCGGCGACCACGCGAGCGGCGTAGTGCAGCTGGTTCGGATTGCTGCCGTCGAGGGCCACCAGGAACTCGGGCCCGAATTCCGAAGGCAGCGCGGCGAATCCGCCGAGCGGTTGGCCACCTCGGCGCACCGTGAGCGTCGAGCGCGGATCCAGCTGGAAAGTGACCGGCGCGATCGTCGGTGAGCACAGCTGACGCGGGCTGAACGTCAGGTCGAACTCGAGATTGATGCGCTGGCCCAGGAATTCGGCGGGCACCTCGAACTCCTCGTCGAGGCGTCCACTGTCGCCCAGCGCGACGGTGTGCACGGCCTGCCCGTTCACGCTGACCATCACCGACGCCGAATCCATCGATTGCACCGGCGTGTGGTTGGCCAGCAGATGCACCCGCACGCCGTCGACGCGCCCGGCGCCCAACTCCGCACGGTCCGCCCCCACGGTCAGCGTGGCCGTCCGCAGCACCGAACTCTCACCGCTGATCCCCAGATCGTCGAAGCTGAACTCGTCGGTCTCGGGCGTGCCCGCCGAACCCGCCTTGTCGACCCGGGCATCGGGCACCTGCACCAGTGACTGCACCTCATTGGCCACCAGCGACGCCTGCGCGGCCAGCTGATCGCCCCGACCGGACAGCCGCAGGAAGACGTCGGGGGAGTCGGGATTGACCACGCTCAGGCCGGCATCGCCGTTCTCGACCACCACCGCACGCGTGAACTGCGGTGCGGCGGGAGGCCGCGTGCCGCGCGGCTGTTTGACCACCGTGACGGCGGGCGACTGCGGCCGGTACATCCGCGCCACCGCCGACGCGAGGGTGAGCACCGCCTGCTCCTCGCCGTCGTCGGCGTCGATCGGCGCGTAGATCGTCAACCGCTGCAGCACCGCTGGGAAGAACGTGCCGACGGTGGTGGGGGCCGGTTCGCCGCCGACGAACACCGTCGCGAGGTCACTGAGCGTCACCCGTTCGCCGAGCCCGCACCGTTCGCCGACGGGCAGCGCGGCCTCCCGCACGGTGAACGACAGGCCCAGCTTCGCCGCCCGCACCGCACCCGCCGCGATGTCGACGTCGAACGGCACAACGGCCTGGTCCGGCGCCACGGCGGGCAGGTTCACCGTCGCCAGGGACCGGCCGGTGCCGTCGCTGATCTCCACGAAGCCCGCACCGAAGTCGACCGGTGCGTGGATCTGCCCGCGCAGCCGGACGGGTTGGAAGCCGGTCGGTACCGGCACGGTGAAGTCCTGGTTGGTGTTGGCGCCGACGATGTTGATGTCGCTGGGCAGGCCCAGCGTGCGCCACGGCAGGGTCACCTCAGGGCCGGCCGCCGGATCCGCGTTCAGCGGTGCGGCGTGCGTCGTGGCGGGTGCGGCGAGCGCCGCCACCATCAGCACGGCCGACAACAGGCCGACGGCCCGGTGCAGGAACCCAACAGACACCGTTGCTCCATCTCGAGTCTCTGGGCTACCCAGTCACCCCTGAGCGCCGGACGTTACCGGCAAACCATACTTGCAAGAAGCTGACGCGCCGCTGGGCCATTCCACCACCACCGTGTTAACTGTGCTGCACCGACACCCGTGTCTGGCCCGGCGAACCGAATGCGGCCATTACGATGTTGGTCGCATCGAGGTCAGGATGGAGTGCCGCGGAGTTGTCAGTCAATGAGTCGGGCGTTCCAGCACCCGCAATCGCGATGATTTCTTCGCTGGAATCACGCCTTGTGCGAACGAAATTGATCGCCGCCGCGCTCATCGGCGCATGCCTCGGTGCGCTCATCGGCGGGCTGGGGTTCGGCGCGATGGGCAGCGATACGACTGCGACAGCCTTTGTGCGTCTGCAGAATCCGGCCGACCTGATGGCGATCGCGGCAGGCGCCAGTCAGGTCACGCCCGACAATCAAGGCAATACGAGCAATTTCGTCGGCGGTGAAATCGCCTATCTCTCCGGCGAAGGTTTCGCGCAGGCGGTGGCCCGAAAAATGGCGATGGACGAGCCGGCCGAGCTGAATGTCGCCCAGGCCAGTGAGTCGGCAATCGTCACGATCAGCAATTCCAGCAAATCTCGCGAGGATGCGATCCGGACCGTGCAGGTGGCGCTGGACCTGTACGGGCATGAACTGGAACAGCGGGTCGACGAGCAACTGCGCACCATCCTCGCCGCACTGTCGAGGTGGGAACAGGGCGGATCCGCAGACCCCATGAGGATGCAAGAACTCGCGCGTATCCGGGCGGCCGTCGAGCTGCAGTCGACGGAGGCCGCCACGTTGCTGATCGTGCAGCCGCCGACACCGAACCACGACGGCTCCGGGCAATCGCTCATCGGGGTGTTCCTCGGCGGGCTCGTCGGCGGTGCGGGTGCGGCCGGACTGCTGATGGTGCGCCGGCGCCGGTCCGGACGCGCCGCGATGACGGCGACACTGACCGACACCGTCGACGGCGTCCTCATCCCGCCGGTGGATCTCGACGCCACAGCATCCGACGGCGACGAGCGGACCCGGCTGGCGCGCACCCTGTATGCGCAGTGCCCGTCGGCGCGTGACGGCGTCCTGCTCGTCGTCGGCGCATCCACGGCGTCCGGGGCCGACGAGGTGGCGGCGCTCCTCGAACTCGGCGCGGGTGATTCCGCGCGGGTCGTGCGCGGCGGCGTCGTCGGCGACTCGACGCTGGACCGCGAGATGGTCGAGGGGGCCGCGGGTGTCGTGGTCGTGGCCCGCATCGACGGGGACACCGCCCCGCAGGCGGTGGCGATGCGATCGGCGACCGCAGCGGGTGGGGCGCCGGTCGTCGCGGCCTTCACCTACCGCAGGCTCAGCCGCGCGCTCAGGAAGAAACGGGGGACACAGTGACGGTCGCGATCGTCCATGAACGGTTGACCGAGATCGCCGGATCCGAACATGTCGTCACCGAATTCGCCCGGCAATGGCCGGATGCCGCGGTGCACATCCCGATCGTCGACTCGCGGGTCGAGGCGGCGTTCACCGAGCGGGTCCGCACCGGTCCGCTGTCGTCGGCGTACCGCGCCGCACGCCACCGCACCTACGCACCGCTGCTCCCGCTCGTCCCGAGCTGGATGAAGCGCCGCGACTTCGGTGCGGTCGATGCGGTGCTCATCAGCCACCACGCCTTCGCCGCCGCGGCCGTCCACGCCGCCGGCGACATCCCCACCGTGGTCTACGTGCACTCGCCTGCGCGCTGGGCGTGGGACAAGGAGATGCGCCGCGAGGAGGCGTCGTCACTGCCCGGCCGGCTCGCGCTGAATGCGTTGTCCGGGTTGGCGATCGCCACCGAACGTGCGGCCGCACCGAAGATCACCGCGATCGTCGCCAACAGCACCACGGTCGCCCAGCGGGTCAAGGACCACTGGCGCCGGGACGCCCAGGTGGTCCATCCGCCGGTCAACATCGACTTCTACCGGCCGGACGCCGCCGCCACCCGGGACGACTACTACCTGCTGGCCGGCCGCCTGGTGGCCTACAAACGGCCCGACGTCGCGATCCGCGCGGCGGTGCAAGCCGGGGTCAAACTGGTGGTCGCCGGGGACGGCCGCGACGCCGCCAAGTGCCGCAAGCTCGCCGAGGGCGGTGACGTCACGTTCACCGGCCGCGTCTCCAACGACGAGTTCCGCGATCTGTACCGCCGCGCCAAGGCGATGGTGATGCCGGGGGAGGAGGACTTCGGCATCACTCCCGTCGAGGCGATGGCATGCGGTACGCCGGTGATCGCACTCGGTGTCGGCGGCGCACTCGACAGCGTCGTCGAGGGGGAGACCGGCACGTTCGTCACCGGACGCGACGACGTCGAGATCGTGCACAACTTCGCCGAGACCTTCACCACCTTCGACCCCGGCCGCTACGATCCGGCCGCCATCCGCAGGCGCGCCGAGGAGTTCTCGCCCGAGGCGTTCCGGGCCAGGATCGCCGACGTGGTGGCGCAGACGACGGCGCAGGGTCGTGCCCGGTAGCAGGCACCTGCAGACCGGGGTGCAGGTGGGCGCCGGGCTGGCGCTCAACGTCTTCCCGGCGATCTTCATCGCCATCTACGCGCGCATCGCGCCGATCGAGACCCAGGGGTTCCTCGCGCTGGCGCTCGCCGTCGGCGTCTACATCGCGCAGTTGTTCAACGCGTTCATCGTGGAGGGCCGGCTTGCGACCCCCGACGCCGACGGTGAGCTGGGCCTGCCGACCTGGGTGGTGCTGTTCAGCGTCGCCGCGTGCGGACTGCTCGTGTTCGGTCCCGCGGTCGCCTCGTCCCCGGTCCTGCTGGCCAGCGCCACCGGCGTGATGACGGGGCTGCTGATGACCCGGTCGATCGGGGTGGTCACCGGCGAGTGGAAGGAGGAGGGCTTCGCCGCGGGCGCGTTGATCGTCGCCAGCCTGATAGCGCTGTGGCTCGCCGCCCAGCATAACCCCCATTGCGTCCGGGTCTTGGCGATCGGCGCGATGGTCGCTGTCGCGGTGCGCTACCGTCCACGGAAAGCCCTGCCCCGTCTGGGGTTTCCGCCCGATGTCCGCCGGTCCGGCTGGGTCACCGCGGAGACCGCGGTGGTCGGGGCCGTACAGCCGGCGATCACCTCGCTGCTGCTGGTCCTCGTCGGACCGGCGGCCTCGGTCACCTTTCGGGTCATCTCGACCGTCGCCGGTGCGCTCGAACCGATCCTGGCCTACGGCCGCTATCGGCTGCTCGCACACGGACATCGGGGTGAGCTCAAGGCCTTCGTCGCGGTGTTCGTCATCGGGATGGCCGCGGTGCTGGTCGCCGCGTTCGGTGGGCTCGGCAGCCTGGTCTTCGGTCCGGCGTGGCAGGGGGTCGGCGTCGCCGCGATGCTGTTGGCCTGCCTGTGGAAAGCGTTCATGCTGGTGTCCACCGTGCCGTTCGCCGCACTACGCAAGGCGGGCCGCACGGTGCTCGTGTTCTGGATCCGCGGCGCCAGCACCGTCGTCTACCTGATCGTCAGTGTCGGCATGCTGCTGGTGTGGAAGAACACCGCCGCGATCTTCCTCGCCTTCGTCGTCGCCGAACTGATCACCGCGCTCGTCTACCACTACGCGGCGGTCAGGGGCGCGCCGGAGTACGCGGCGTCGTTCGGATCGCGGCAAAGGGACGGTTGAGCGTGCGCACCTCCGCCCGCCCGCCCGGGTGGTTCAGTCCCGCCGTCCTGATCCTGGCGCCGGTGACGATGTCGTTCCTGGCATGGACGGCACTGTTCATCCGCCAGCGGCTCGGACCGCCGCAGGCATCGGCCGAGGCGTTGACCGGATTCGCGATCCCCGCGCAGACCAGTGGACGCGGTATCGCGCTGCTGGTGCTGTGGTACGCCGCGATCGTGTTGGTGTCCATGGTCGGATTCTGGTGGGGGACAGAACGATCGCGCCCGGCCGCGGACGGCGCGCCGACCGAGAGCGCCTGGTTCGAACGCCGGTACTTCTACCTGATCCTGGCCGCGGGTGCGGTCGGGGTCGGATACTCGTTCCTCAAGGTGGGTGGTCCGTCGGCGATCGTCGCATCGCTGAGCCAGCAGACCGCCAACGACTTCAGCAACGCCCTGTCGGGGTTCGCGGGACCGCAGACGCTGCGGTACGCCACGATCCTGGCCGCGCCCATCGGGGTGTACCTGTGGCGGAAGAAGGTCATCCGGTGGCCCTACATGGTCGCGGGGGTGCTGCTGCTGGTGTCCAACGCGATGATCGCCTCGCGGTTGGCGCTACTGATGTCGTGCGTGGTCTATCTCGCGGTGTGGGTGCGCGGCCGGGCACGACCGGCCGCAGGAGGGTCGTCGGTGCGCACCTGGGTCACACTCGCGGTGATCGTGTTGTGCGGTTTCGCCGTCCTGACGATGCTGAACTACTTCCGCAACGCGAACTACTACCGCGAGGCTGGGGTGTCGAATCCGGTGGCGATGAACCTGTACCAGTCGGGGGCCTATCTCGCCGTGCCCGCGCAGGTCTCGATCGGCGTATCGGATGCGGTGGCCACCGGTGCGTGGCAGAACTCCGGCAGTGCTGGGGCATCGCTCGACGCGGTGAAACCGACCTTCCTGCAATTCAACAAGGTGGCCAAGGACGACAGTTGGAAACAGTCGTCGGTGTACGGGTACTCGGTGTCGTTCGCGGGCAACTTCTTCACCAATTCGGTGTTCGCGGACATCTATTCCGAACACGGCACATGGGGATGGCTGTACACGATCGTGGCGTACGGATTCGCCGGCTACGCGTTCGCGCGAATCTTCAGTTTCAGTCCGGTCATCGCCGCGTCGGCGGGCGTGGTGGCGTACTGCTTCCTCGAGGTGTGGCGGGTGCAGATCCTGGTTTACGGGATCGTCATATTCCTGTTTTTGCTCACCGCGGGCAGCGCGCTGGTCACCGCACGCACACGACCTCCGAAGGACGCTCGACCGGTGGAGTGACCGTCAGATTCCGGATGGCCAACGGCGCCTCACCGGCGCCGCCCGCGCAGACATCCGGCGCGGACAACCGCACCGGTGTCCACGCCGCGTCCGCCGCGGCCCAACCGATGCTCACCTCGTCGATCACACCGTCGCAGTTCTCGGCGTCGACAACGGCTTTCGCGGTCTGCGGCCGATCCCTGCGGGTGATCGCAATGCCGAGGCGGTCGACGGTGAGTCCGCTCGCGTCGTCGGCGGTGAACACGGTGACCGGTTCGGCGTGCCGGATTGCGACGGTGCCGAACGTGATCGCATCGGCGTCGCCGACGCCCACTCCGCCGTTGCCACCCGTCGTCGAATCGGCGGTGACGCTGCAGTTGTCGATCCGCAGGCCGCGGACCCTTGTGTCGGTGAGCGATTCGGCGCGCACCGCCCACGTCGTACAGTCGTCGATCTTGGCGTCGCCGACGTGGACGTCGAAATCGGTGAACCGCGGGTCGCCCGGTGCGGCGGGGCGGGCCAGCAGATGTATCCCCATATCGCAGTCGGTCGCGGTCGCGTCGTCGAGGCGGATCCCGCGGCTGGCGACGTAGTTCCAGCCGACGTCGGCACCCGGTTGGGCGGAGTCGACGAGGAACGCCGAACCGGCTTCGACGCCGACGACGTCGAGACCGGTCACGTTGACCCGGTTCGCACCGGCGAGTCGGACGCCGTTGGCCCGGCACCCGAACACGTTGACACCGGTGACGTCGAAGTCCGCGTTGGACCAGTCGGTGAGGTCGGGGTAGGAGAACGTGCGCGCGGTGCGATCGAACGTGGGTTCCGGCGCGAAGTAGGTCACCAGCGCGAGCCCGTCGTCCCCGGTGTTCACCGCGCTGAATCCGTCGACCGACCCGGCTCGACACGCATTGAAGTGCAGCCCGTCGGCACCGCTGTCGGCCACCCGCAGCCCCGCGACGCGGATGTCGGACACCCCTGACATCACCACGCCGGTCTGTGGGCTCGACCTGACCGTGCAGTCGATCAGCGACACCTTCGTGACCGGGGTGCGGTCGCCGGCCCAGTTCCGCGGCGGATCGCCGTCGAAATCGGGATAGCCCTCGACCCGGATGCCGTCACCGAGCGAACGCTCCGCACCGTCGGCCCAGCGGATGTTGACGCCCTGCAGGCGGATCTGCGAGGCGGGTCCCCGGATGAGCAGGCCGTGGCTACTGCCGGTGCGCTTGACCGGATGCAGATTGTCCATGAGAAGTTCGGCGCCGGAACCGAATTCGACGGTGATGTCGGCCAGTCCGGCGATCACGACGGCCGCACCGTTGCGTGGCCACCGCTGGGCGAATCGGTAGGTGCCGGTCGGGAACCGCAGGGTGCCGCCGGGACGCAGGGCGGCCGCGGCGTTCTGGATGGCGGCCGAGTCGTCGGCGATGCCGTCGCCCGCGGCCCCGAAGTCGCGGACGTCGACGACGGTGCGCGGACGTTCGACACACCCGGCCAGGACGGTGAGTGCGGTTGCGGCGCAACCGCCGACGATCAGTGCGCGCCGTGACAGCGTCACGTCCGGCTGCCGACGAGTTCGGCGCATATCTCGTCGGCCGCGGCGGTGGCGCGGATCTGCTGCTGACGGGCCAGGACATGGGTGTGGCCGCGTTCGGCCAGCGCGGCACGGGCGCCGTCGTCCGCGCAGTACTTGCGCAGCAGCGCCGCCAGTTGGTCGGGCCGGTGCGGGTCGAAGAAATCGGCGCCGTCGCCGCAGGTTTCGCGGATCGACGGGATCGATGACGCCACGACGGCGGTGCGTGAGGCCATGGCCTCCAGCGGCGGCAGTCCGGCACCCTCGTGCAGCGACGGCATGATCAACAGTTCCGCGTTGGCGACCAGCGCCCGCAGTGCGGCGAAGTCGAGCTGTCCGGTGACCAGCACCCGGTCGGGGTTGTCCTCGGCGAGCCGGCGCACGCGGTCGTCGAGTGTGCGCAGCGAGGCGCCGCCGCCCGCGATCACCAGCTTGTGCGGGATGGTGTTCGCGAGGCCGGCGAAGACCTCGAGCACCAGCGGAAGGTTCTTGTACACCTTGGTGTTTCCGACGTACAGCAGGTAGCGGCCGTCGACCGGGGACAGGTCCGGATCGGCCGGCTGCAACCACACCTCGTCGATCGGTATCGGCGTCACGGTGATCGGCGCCTTCGGTTCGATGTCCCGTAGTGTGGCCGCCGTCGCCTCGGACACCGTGAAGATGCGGTGGCAGAGCCGGGCGTCCGCGCCGAGCATCGCGCGGGCATAGAAGCGGCGGGCGCGGCTCTGACCGCTGATCTGTTCGGGCAGCAGGTGGATGGTGTCGTGGACGGTGGCGTACAGCGAGATCCCGCGGTGGCGGGGGAGGAGGCGTGCCAACGGGTAGGGGTAGTGCGGCAGCCACACCGCACGCGGCCGGGCCGTGTCGAACGCATGCCGCCACACCGACTGTTCGGCGAGGGTGTACATGGCGGCCTGCGCCGGCTCTGCGTGGATCACCTCGGTGTCCGGGCCGAGCGCGGGTGCGGAGTCGGGATCGGCGAGCACACCCAGCGTCAGTCCCTCGCGCGCGGTCGCCTCCTGCAGATGGGGGAGCTGCGTGCGGATGTAGGTTCCGATGCCGCTCTGGCGGATGTGCCGGGCGTCGAAGAGCAGATCGATTCGGCGATCGGCTTTTTCCCGCGCGTCTTTCACGCATCCTCCTGACGTCGCATATGCAACCAGGCTACTTTTCTGCGCCGCACCGAATGCGTCGGATACCGTTTGTCGAATGACCGGCTCTCTGACAGGGTTCGACGACTGGCTCAACCGCCTGCTCGAGGAGTGTGCGCGCGACGCGGGTGAAGACGTCGTCTCCTATGTGGCCCGTGCAGTGGGGTCGCAGATGGTCGCCGATCTGCGTCGCACCCAACTGGCGTCGGTGGAGGAGCTGATGGCCCACCTCAACGAGTGCCGGGTGTTTGCCGATACGGAGATGCCCACTGTCGAAGCCGAGATCACGGACCCGGCACGGCTGCGGGCGCTCTATGCCACCGGGCTGCTCGACAGTGACCCTGAAGAAGCCTACGACCGCATCACCCGGGCGGCCGCCGCGGCGTTGGACGCACCCGCGGCCGCGCTGACCCTCGTCGACGTCGACCGGCAATTCTTCAAGAGTTCAGTCGGGATGGACGGCGACGAACGCCAGACCCCCCTCGAGCGGTCGGTGTGCCAATACCCGGTGGCAAACGGTGCCGCGTTACTGCTCGAGGACGCCCGAACCGATCCCGTCTTCCGGAACCATCCCGCCGTGCGGGACGGCACCGTCGTCGCATATCTGGGCATCCCGTTGATCGACAGGGACGACCACGCGATCGGGACGCTGTGCGTCTTCGACGACAAACCTCGCCTTTGGGGTACCGGGCACATGCAGATTCTCAGCGATCTCGCCCAACTCGCCAGCGAGCGGATCTTCGGTTCCGGCGGTCACCGACCCTGAAACCGGGCGTCCACCACGTTCTTTTCCTTTTGGTCGGCAAAGTGTTCTCAGGTTCCTCACGGATTGGCTCCCGACGCCCCCGCAAACCGATTATGGTTGAGTCTTCAAAGTCGTCCGGGGGAACGACGCATGCGACGAGACATGGGGGCGATGCAGGGTGACGTCCAGTAGCCAGGTCACGGCTGCGCGGCAACGCGTCGCGTCACCCACGGTTCGTCGGGACGTCAGCCTCGCGCCGCGGTGGGTCGACCGCCTGCGCGCCGAGTCCGGCTACATCACGATCACCGTGGCGCTCGACGTCTGGGCGGCGGCTTGGTCGGTACTGCTGGCCCACCTGTGGGTCGATCAGGAGGACAGCCGCCACATCCTGGCGATCTCGTGGCTGTTCGTCCCGATCCTGCTGGTCGTGCTCTGGTCCAGGTCGATGTACAAGCGCAAGCTCAACAGGAGCTTCCTCGACGAGATCGAACCGGTGGAGACCGCGGTGGCGGTGTCCGCGCTCGCGACCCTCACGATCATCACCGTGGTGGTGCCCGCGATGCAGACCGGGGCGCAGGTGGTGCCGCACGTGCGCCCCAGCGACGTGATGATCCGGGTGTGGCTGTGCGCGGCGGTCATCGTGCCTGCCGTCCGGCTGATGAGATCGATCGCGCAGCGGTATCTGCGGCGCAAGTACCGGTTCGGCACATCGGCGTTGATCGTCGGCGGCGGCCCGATCACCAACCAGCTCGTCACGCGGATGGCGCAGGTGCCCGACTACGGTCTGCGTCCGGTCGGCGTCCTCGACGAGGTGCGCCCCAACGACGCTGACCTGCTGGAGGTGCCCTACTTCGGCACCGTCGACAACATCGAGGTGGCCATCCGCCTCACCGGCGCAGAGGATCTCATCGTCGCGCCGTCCGCGGTCTCCGGCGAACAATTGTCGCGCTGTGCGCAAACGGCGCAGAGCCTCGGCGTCCGCGTACGGGTGGTCCCCCGGATGATGGATGTCGTCAATTCCCACACCCGCATCGAGCACCTGGGTGGCGTACCGCTGATGGTGCTCGACCCCACCGATCCGAAGGGCTGGCAGTTCGCGGTCAAACACGCGCTGGGCCGCTTCCTGGCGGGACTCGGACTGCTGATCATCTCGCCGGTGTTCTTGACGCTCGCCCTGTTGGTCAAACTCAGTTCGCCGGGGCCGATCTTCTTCAGACAGCCGAGGGTCGGGCGCGACGGCAAGGTGTTCGACTGCCTGAAGTTCCGCAGTATGCGGCCCGCCGCGCCGGCCGACGCGGCATTCGAGTTGAAGGATGGAGCGGCGCCAGGCGGTGTCGAGGGTGACGACAGGCGCACCAAGATCGGCAAGATCATGCGCAAGACGTCGCTGGACGAACTACCTCAGTTGCTCAACGTGCTCAAGGGCGATATGACGCTCGTGGGTCCGCGGCCCGAGCGCCCGGAATTCGTCGAACTCTTCGAGATGCACGTGCGGCGCTACGGCGATCGGCACCGGGTCAAGGCCGGTATCACCGGGTGGGCGCAGGTGCACGGTCTGCGGGGGCAGACCTCGATCGCCGACCGTGCGGAATTCGACAACTACTACATCGAGAACTGGACCCTCCTGCTGGACTTCAAGATCATGATCTTGACCGTGCTCGCGGTGCTGCGCCCGACCGAGGAGTAAATCCGCTCGACTGGCCAATTCTCGTAACCGAGCAAATTCCGCGATGCCTTTCCGTTACACTGGATAAGTGCAGTTATCGTCGCCGGGGGGGCCGACGCACGTCGGGTTGATTCCCGACGGATTGCGGCGGTGGGCGGATCTCAACGGAACCACACTCGTCGAGGCATATCGTCGCGGTGCGGAAAAGGTCATTGAAATACTCGTCGCACTGCGCGAATATGGTGTGTCGACGGTGTCGGTGTACAACTTGAGCCGAGCCAATCTGGCGCGTCGTGACGATGAATTGAATGCGGTCTTCTCGGCGTCGATCCACTTCCTGCGGACACTGGTGCCCGCAAACTTCGATCCGGCGGCCTGCGGCGTCCGCGTCCACGGCGATCTCGACCTGCTGCCCGACGAATACCGTGCCGCGGTCCGCGACGTCGAGGCTTCGCTCAACGGTGGCGACTTCCGCATCAACGTCCTCGCCGCCTACGACGCAGCCGACGAACTGCGGGCAGCCCATCGGCGGGCACAGCGCGACGCCGCTGACATCGCCACCGCCTTCGAGATCGGCGACGTCGATCTGGTCATCCGGACCACGCCGGAGCCGTTGCTGAGCGGGTTCCTGCCGCAGCAGTGCCAGTACGCCCAGTTGGTGTTCCTGTCCACCCCGCTCAACGATCTGCAACGGCACCACATCGACGACATCGTCGCGGACTACCGGCGCTTCCCGCAGCGCCGCGGGCGCTGAAGTCATGAGCGACAACAGGACTCCGCTCGTCATCGGCGCCGGACCCGCCGGGCTCACCGCCGCGCTGGAACTCGTGCAACGTGGGGCCACGCCGCGCGTCTTCGAGGCATCCGACCACGTCGGCGGGTTGGCCCGCACGCCGTGCCGGGACGGGTGGCGCGTAGACCCCGGTGGTCACCGATTCTTCACCAAAAGCCAAGAGGTGCTGGAACTCTGGCGGTCTCTGCTTCCTGCCGAGGAGTGGGTCGCCGTCCCGCGCCGGTCCGCCATGTTGGTGCACGGGCACCACGTGCGTTATCCGTTGGTGGGCCGGGATCTGCTGACGCAGTTGGGCATAGGCAGCGGCATCCGGGGTCTCGGAGAGCTCGCCGTGGCCAGGTTGACGCGGAGCAGGCGCCACAACCCCGGTTCGGAGAGCTTCGAGGACTGGGGCGTCAGCGAATTCGGCCGCCACTGGTACCGGCTGTTCTTCGACGGTTACGTCCGCAAGACCTGGCTCGCCGATCCCGCCGACCTGACCAGCGAGTGGGCCAATCAACGCATCCGCCCCCTCCGGTGGCGCGGGGTCGCCAAATTCACCAGTCGCGATGTCTTCCAGTACCCGCGTATGGGACCCGGCCAACTCTGGGAGGCCGCCGCGGCGACCCTCGCGGGAGCCGGCACCGAGGTGACGCTGAACGCGCCGGTGACCGGGGTGAGCCACGATCGCGACGGGTGGACGGTGCGACTTCGCCGCGGCGAGACGGCCACCGGTGACGCAGTCTTCACCAGCATGCCGCTGCGCTCGCTCATTCAAGTCTTGGAACCCGCACCGCCACAACACATCCGGGATGCCGCCGCGGCGCTCAAGCACCGGGCGCTGATCACGGTCGGGGTGGCCGTGCCGAAACGGCACGATTTTCCGTTCAACTGGCTCTACACTCCGGGCCGGGAACTGCGGGTGGGGCGAATCCAGAACTACGCGAGGTGGTCCGCCGCGCTGTCGCCGGACGGACGGGAGACCACCCACTGGGGGCTCGAGTACTTCACCAACGCCGCCGATGATCTGTGGCGGGCCGACGGCGACACCCTGGCGAGGGTCGTCGCTGCCGATCTGCGCGCGCTCGGCGTCGACCCGTCGGCCGCCGAGCAGCTGCTGTCCGTACGTTCCGAATTCGCCTATCCAGTCTACGACGCGCACCGGGAGAAGAACGTCGCAACCATCCGCGAATACCTGGCGCGGGAGCATCCGTCGCTGCGACCGATGGGACGCAACGGGATGCACCACTACGACAACCAGGACCACGCGATGCTCAGCGCGATGGGCAGCGTCGCGCGGTACTACGGCGAGGACGTCGACCCGTGGTCGGTGAACACCGAGCTCCGCTACCAGGAGTCCGGTCTGCTCAGACTGTGAGGGGCGGGATGGTGTCGCCCCACATGTCGGACCGCCACTGCGGCGATGCCTCGCCCTGGTGCAGCCAGGTGGCGTTGATGTACCAGTCGACCGGGCCGTACGGGCCGCCCTGGACCACGATGTCCGAACCGGTGGCGTCGCGGTCGCTGACGTAGGTGACGTTGGCGATGCGCACTCCCTCGCCTGCGATGTCCTCGGTCGGGTTGCCGCCGCCGAGTTCGACTGCCCACCAGGAAGATCCGATGTGGTCGTCGGTCGTGACGACGATGTCGGTCACGTCGAGGTCGTGGACTTGCAGCAGCCGTACGCCCCAGCCGGCACCGGTGCCGCGGCCGGGCAGTGTCGCGGTGATGGTGTCGAACGTGGCGTCGGCCACCCGGAAGAGTTCGACGGCGCTGCCCTGGGCGCCGTACGAGGCGACGGTACCGATGTCCAGTCCCGCGATGTCCTGGATCAGGATGCGGCCGGGACCCTCGAGAACCAGGTCGTCGATGGTCAGGTTCGACGACGGCAGGTCCGCGACGCGGTACTGGTTGCGGATCTGCGCGGCGCCGAGCACGTTGATATCGCTCGCGTGTACCGACACGAGTCGCACGTCGTCGATCACCGAATCCCGCAGCGATGCAAGCAGAATGCCTCCATTGCCGCCACCGAGCGGGCCTGCGAAGTTGTCGACCTCGGCGTGGATGTCGCGCAGGGTCAGACCGGCGAACCTGCTGGTGGCCGTGGCGGGTGTCTCGACCGCGATCGACCAGTTGCGGGCGTTGCGGATGGTGACATCGCTGATGGTCAGGCCTGTGAAATCCCACCACATCGATGCCTGGGTGCCATCAATATTGTTGGTCGCCAACACGATTCCAGTCTGGACGTCATCGACGGTGACATGAGAGATGTCGATGTCCCGGGATGCGAGGCTGGTCCAGTCGCCGGGTCCGGTGGCGATCGCCGAGTTGACCTGGACGCCGAATTCCTTACCGGTCACGGTGACGTCGGTGATGGTGATGTCGTAGCCGCCCTGCACGCGCACGCCGCTGGCGGAGCCACCCGTCACGGTGATGTGCGAGGCGACCGAGCCGCCGTTGTTCCACTCACCGACGCCCGACTGGTTGAACGGCCCGTCGGTCGGGCCGTACGTCCACAGCTGGGTGGGGTGGTAGTAGGTGACGAACGCCAGACCGTCGTCGCCGGTGTTCTGTGCGAGGAGTCCGTCCACGGTCACGCGGCGGTTCGCGTTGAAGTGCAATCCGTCGGCCAGGGTGCCGATCGCGGTGAAGTCGGTGACCGTGACGTCGGACGCGCCCATGAACACCGCCCCGGTCTGGGGTGCGTTGATGACCGTGACGCCGACGAGCGACACGTGCGAGACGGTTCCGGTCGAACCGGTCCATCCGGGCGGGGGAGCGGTGTCCGACGCCCAGCCGAGGATCGAGATCCCGTCGCCGAAGCTGCGGGTCGACGGGCGCGTCCTCCACTCGATCGTCGCGTTGCGGATCGTGACGTTGGAGGCGGCACCCTCGACACGGATGCCGTGACTGGTGCCGTGGCCGGTGACGTCGAGGTTGTCCATCAGCAGTCGGGCGCCGGGGGCGAACTCGACGGTGACGTCGGACAGTCCCTTGAGTGACACCGCGGCGCCGCCGCTCGGGTTCTGCTGGGCGAACCGGTAGGTGCCTTCGGGGAAGTAGAGGCGCTGGCCGGAGGTCAGCGCGGCCTCGGCGGCCTTGATGGCGGCGGAGTCGTCGGTGATGCCGTCGCCGACGGCGCCGTAGTCCCTGACGTCGACGGTCGTGGCCGGCGCCGGTGTCGACGACGACGTCGTATGGCGGGCGGTCGCCGCCGTTGCGGGTGGCGTCGTGCCGACGAACTGGCGGCGGGCCCACGCGAGCACGGCCCACGTCGCGGGGGAGTCGGCCGGGGCGGGGGCGGGCTCGGGTTCTTCGGCGACCGGTTCGGCCACTGCCGCAGGCTCCTCGCCCGCGGGCTCGGCTTCGACCGCTGGCTCCGGTGCTGACGCCGGTTCCTCCGCTGGCGCGGGTTCCTCTGCTGCTACCGGCTCGTCTGCTGTTGCTGGCTCGTCTGCGTCGACCAGGTCCTCATCGGAGTCATCCGCGGGTTCATCGTGCGACTCGTCCTCGTCCTCGTCCTCGGGCTCGTCGGCTTTCTGTCCGTCCGAGGACGCCTCGTCGCCTTCCGCCTCGCCCGCGGTGTCGGTGGGCTCGTTCTCTCGGGTGTCGGTCGCTGTTTGCGCGGAATTGTCCGCGCCTGCCGGCTCGGCGGGTTCGGCGCCCGCGATGCCCGGGGAGAGCAGCAGCCCGATGCCGACTGCCAACGCTGCACCGCCGACGCGGCATGACCGAGTGACCACTGCTAACTCCCCCGACTTACGCCCGCGTTAAAAAGCGGGGCTGGAACAGGGTATATGCGGAAGTGGGTATTTGAAAGAGCAAACGGCCTGCGCAGCTTGAACTACGTCGCTATTGCGCCATTGGCTAATGCAAGCCGAGCCGGCCCAACTACCCGATTTCCTGTGACCCGGATATCGCGAGTCGTTGCATGCGCAAGCGGAACAGCGTAGCGCGAAATTTACACCATCGTCAAGAACGATTGCATCTAGCGCGGAACGATCCGAATAACTACTGCTTAGTAGCCTGAAAGACAGTGGACACGGCTGAATCTGAAACGTGTCCTAATTTTGCGAATTCGCTGCGACTCAGCTTTTTCTAAGGTTACGGTGCGGATGTTCAAGATCACTTCGTACACGAGGGGTGCACATGCAGCAAACAGTTCGGTCGTATCTGACCGCCGGCGTGGCCGTAGTCGGGGCGGGGGCTTTGGCGCTCGCACCGATCCAGCCCGTCGACTCGACGCTCGGCGACACGCGGATTCCCGCGGTGTTCTCCGGCCCGGTCGGTCTCACCGCCATGTCGAACCCGACCTACGACGTCGTGTTCGGGCGGGCGGCGGAGAATTTCGAGGCGCTCGTCGAGTACTTCTTCGCTCAGTACGAACGGGACTCGACACCCATACAGGTGATCATCGAGAACCAGACCGCAAACCTGGAAAGCATTGCGGAGGCGGCCCGCGACACCGTCGAGGCGGTCGGCACGGCGCTGACCGAGACGGTGCCCAACCAGATCCGTGCGGCCTTCGAAGCCCTCGGCGAAGGCGACTTCTACACCGCAGTGAACCTTTTGGTGGGTGCCGCGATCGCGCCGGTGGCACCGCTGCTGTTCTTCGCGCAACCCGTCCACGTAGCCATCACCTCGACGCTGGCGAACGCCGTCAAGGCCATCACTTTCGCGACCGACCCTCTCGTGCTCGGCCTCCAGTTGCTCTCGGTGGTCGGGCCGGTCATCAACGGTGCCGCCGCCGCCGTGGCCTCGGTTCAGGCGATCGTCGACTCCTTCGACGGCGGCGATCCGCTGCGCGAGATCATCAACGCTCCAGCCACGATTCTCGACGGCATCCTCAATGGCGGATACGGCCCTGACTTCGGGGCGGTGTTGGGCGGTGGGCCGCTGCCCTTCGGCATCTTCGCCGGTGGGTTGCTGTCCGGAGAAGCGGGGCCGTCCACAGGTCCGGTTCCCGGTCTGACGCTGCCCGGACCCATCGGCATGTTCCTCACATGGCGGGAGCAGCTCGCGAATTCCATCTGGTCAGGTATGGGACTTGCCCGCGCGTCGGCCGATGCGCAGGTGAGCGACCTGCCCGATGCCGACGCCAACCTCATCTCCATCTCCACCGACGAGGTGACCGACGAGCCGCCGGTGGAGGACGTGTCCTTCCAGAAGTCCGCCCCGGAGCCGGAGAAGAGCGTCGCGCCGGTGACCGACCCCGCCGACGAGGAGGAAACCGAGGTCGACGACCCGACCGACTCCGAGCCCGTCGACGGAGCCGATGACGTCGACCTCGGCGGCGACACCGACAAGGGCGACGACAGCGAGCCCGAGGAGAGCGTCGACGTCACCGGTGAGGACGACGTCGCGGGCGGCGACGAGGGCGCGGGGGAGAACGAGGGCACTGACGGCGACAACGCCGGTTCCGACAACGGCGGCACCACCGGCGGCAACCCCGCGGACAACGGCTCCGGCGACAACGCCTCGAACAGCGACAAGGGTTCGGACGGGTCCGACGAGTAGACCCGCCTGAACCGAGTCGACCCCCTCTCGAAGCTTGGGAGGGGGTCGTCTGCTGTCCGGCCTGCCGGCCGAGTGGAGCGGGCGACGGGAATCGAACCCGCGTAATCAGTTTGGAAGACTGAGGCTCTACCATTGAGCTACGCCCGCATGCTGCGCAGCAGATCGTACCGGCGGCCACCGGATCAATCCAATTGGCCGCCTCGCGCGCGGGTGCCCGGCGCGCACGCCGTAGTATCTCGCGTGGTCAGCCCGCGCGTCCGCGCGTGGTGCGGACCACGACGGCGCGGGGTGTAGCGCAGCTTGGTAGCGCATCCGCTTTGGGAGCGGAAGGCCGCAGGTTCAAATCCTGTCACCCCGACAACCCACATCGTTGACAGCAGTACCCAGACATGAGGAGAGACCGCAGTGAAGAGCACCGTCGAGAAGTTGAGCCCCACCCGGGTGCGCATCAACGTGGAGGTGCCCTTCACGGAACTCGAGCCAGACTTCGACCGCGCGTTCAAGGAGCTCGCCAAGCAGATCCGCCTGCCCGGCTTCCGTCCCGGTAAGGCTCCACGCAAGCTGCTCGAGGCGCGCGTCGGCCGCGAGGCGATGCTCGACCAGGTCGTCGGCGACGCCGTCCCCGGCCGCTACACCGAGGCCATCACGACGCAGGCCGTGCAGCCGCTCGGCCAGCCCGAGATCGAGATCACCAAGAAGGAGTACGGCGAAGACCTGGTGTTCACCGCCGAGGTCGACGTCCGCCCCGAGATCGAGCTGCCCGACCTGTCCGCTCTGACCATCACCGTCGACCCGATCGAGGTCGCCGACGACGAGGTCGACACCGAACTGCAGAACCTGCGCGCCCGCTTCGGCACGCTGACCGGTGTCGAGCGGCCCGCCCAGGACGGCGACTTCGTCTCCATCGACCTGTCGGCCACCGTCGACGGTCAGGACGTCCCCGAGGCCAAGACCGAGGGACTGTCCCACGAGGTCGGCTCCGGTCAGCTGATCGAGGGTCTCGACGACGCGATCGTCGGCCTGTCGGAGGGGGAGAGCAAGGAGTTCACCACCACGCTGGCCGCCGGCGAGCACGCCGGTAAGGAAGCCGTCGTCACGGTCACGGTGAAGTCCATCAAGGAACGGGAACTGCCCGAGCCCGACGACGAGTTCGCCCAACTCGCCAGCGAGTTCGACACCATCGACGAGCTCAAGGAGAGCCTCGTCGAGCAGGTCCGGCGGGTGAAGCGCGTCCAGCAGGCCGAGCAGATCCGCGACAAGGCGCTGGAGCTGCTGCTCGAGCAGGTCGAGGTCCCGCTGCCCGAGAAGATCGTGCAGGCGCAGATCGACGACACCGTGCACAACGCGATCCACGGCCTCGACCACGACGAGGATCGCTTCGCCGAGCAGCTCGCCGAACAGGGCAGCAGCCGCGAGGAGTTCGACGCCACCACCCGCAGCGAGGCCGAGAAGGCCGTCAAGACCCAGCTGCTGATGGATGCGCTCGCCGACAAGCTCGAGGTCCAGGTGGGCCAGAACGACCTGACCGAGCGCCTGGTCCTGATGTCGCGCCAGTACGGCCTCGAGCCGCAGCAGCTGCTGCAGATCCTGCAGCAGCAGAACCAGCTGCCCGCCATGTTCGCCGACGTGCGCCGCGGCCTGACCATCGCCGCCGTCGTGCACGGGGCCACCGTCAAGGACACCGAGGGCAACGACATCGACACCACCGAGTTCTTCGGACCCGCGGGCGGTGCCGAGGCCGAGGCCGGTGACGCCGAGAGCGCCGACGAGGCCGCTGAGGACGGCGAGGCTCAGGCCGCCGACGAGTGACGCTGTGAGCGAACGCGCGCCTTCTAGGGAGTGCACGCTCACCCAGGTTGGTTAGTGTCGGTAGCGACCCAAGACGTACAAGAAAGCAGGTATCCAGTCGTGACTGTTATGCGTGGCGGGGCGGCGGGCCTCACGCTCCAGGACTCGGTCTACGAGCGCTTGCTCGCCGAGCGCATCATCTTCCTCGGTTCGCAGGTGGACGACGACATCGCCAACCGCCTGTGCGCCCAGATCTTGCTGCTGTCGGCCGAGGACCCCACCAAGGACATCCACCTCTACATCAACTCGCCCGGCGGCTCGATCAGCGCCGGCATGGCGATCTACGACACGATGGTGCTGGCGCCCTGCGACGTCGCCACGTACGCGATGGGGATGGCGGCGTCCATGGGTGAGTTCCTGCTCGCCGCGGGCACCAAGGGCAAGCGCTACGCCCTGCCCCACGCACGCATCCTGATGCACCAGCCGCTCGGCGGGATCACCGGCGGTGCGGCCGACATCGCGATCCAGGCCGAGCAGTTCGCCTCGATCAAGAAGGAGATGTTCCGCCTGAACGCCGAGTTCACCGGGCAGACCATCGAGCGCATCGAGGCCGACTCCGACCGCGACCGCTGGTTCACCGCGGCCGAAGCGCTCGAGTACGGATTCGTCGACCACATCATCACCAGCGCCAGCATCAACGACGGAGTGGCCCCCTAATGAACAACCCGACCGATCCCCGCCTCCAGCCGCAGGCGCGCTACATCCTGCCGTCGTTCATCGAACACTCGAGCTTCGGCGTCAAGGAGTCCAACCCGTACAACAAGCTCTTCGAGGAACGCATCATCTTCCTCGGCGTGCAGGTCGACGACGCGTCGGCGAACGACATCATGGCCCAGCTGCTGGTGCTCGAGTCGCTCGATCCCGACCGCGACATCACCATGTACATCAACTCGCCGGGCGGCTCGTTCACCAGCCTGATGGCGATCTACGACACCATGCAGTACGTGCGTGCCGACATCCAGACGGTGTGCCTCGGGCAGGCCGCCTCGGCCGCCGCGGTGCTGCTGGCCGCGGGCACCCCGGGTAAGCGCCTCGCGCTGCCCAACGCCCGCATCCTCATCCACCAGCCCGCGCTGTCCGGCGTGATCCAGGGTCAGTTCTCCGATCTGGAGATCCAGGCCAAGGAGATCGAGCGGATGCGTTCGCTGATGGAGAGCACGCTCGCGCGGCACACCGGCAAAGATCCGGAGACCATCCGCAAGGACACCGATCGCGACAAGATCCTGACCGCCGACGAGGCCAAGGATTACGGGATCATCGATACCGTGCTGGAGTACCGGAAGCTCTCGGCGCAGTCGTCCTGACGTCTGAGTTTTCGGCCAGAGGCCCACAACGCCGTGCGCGGTATTGTGGGCCTCAGTCATACGCGAGCCATCAGCGCCGGTCACGGACGCGACACGCAACACCCCGGCGGCGCGTGGCACGCGGCAGACGGACGCGGAAGGCGTTATGTTGACGCGACAGCTGAATACCACCAGCGCGATTCGTCTCTAACGGTCGCACCGCGCGGGAGTTAACGGGTAGCGTCGGGAACGAACCCGACCCCACCGACGTCGAACAGGAAAGTAGGACCTCACCACCATGGCGCGCATTGGAGACGGCGGTGACCTGCTGAAGTGCTCGTTCTGCGGGAAGAGTCAGAAGCAGGTCAAGAAGCTCATCGCCGGCCCCGGCGTGTACATCTGTGACGAGTGCATCGATCTCTGCAACGAGATCATCGAAGAGGAGTTGGCCGACGCCGACGAGGTGAAACTCGACGAGCTCCCCAAGCCCGCGGAGATCCGCGAGTTCCTCGAGAGCTACGTCATCGGACAGGACACCGCCAAGCGCACCCTGGCCGTCGCGGTCTACAACCACTACAAGCGCATCCAGGCGGGGGAGAAGAGCCGCGACTCGCGCTCGGAGCCCGTCGAGCTGACGAAGTCGAACATCCTGATGCTCGGCCCCACCGGCTGCGGTAAGACCTACCTGGCGCAGACGCTGGCCAAGATGCTCAACGTGCCGTTCGCGATCGCGGACGCCACCGCGCTCACCGAGGCCGGTTACGTCGGCGAGGACGTCGAGAACATCCTGCTCAAGTTGATCCAGGCTGCCGACTACGACGTCAAGCGCGCCGAGACCGGCATCATCTACATCGACGAGGTCGACAAGATCGCCCGTAAGAGCGAGAACCCGTCGATCACCCGCGACGTCTCCGGCGAGGGTGTGCAGCAGGCGCTGCTGAAGATCCTCGAGGGCACGCAGGCGTCGGTCCCTCCGCAGGGCGGCCGCAAGCATCCGCACCAGGAGTTCATCCAGATCGACACCACCAACGTGTTGTTCATCGTCGCGGGTGCGTTCGCCGGTCTCGAGAAGATCGTCTCCGACCGCGTCGGCAAGCGCGGCCTGGGCTTCGGCGCCGAGGTGCGCAGCAAGGCCGAGATCGACACCCAGGACCACTTCGCCGAGGTGATGCCGGAGGATCTGATCAAGTTCGGTCTGATCCCCGAGTTCATCGGCCGCCTGCCCGTCGTGGCGTCGGTGACCAACCTCGACAAGGAATCGCTGGTCAAGATCCTGTCGGAGCCCAAGAACGCGCTGGTCAAGCAGTACACCCGGCTGTTCGAGATGGACGGGGTGGAGCTGGAGTTCGCCGACGACGCGCTCGAGGCGATAGCCGATCAGGCCATCCACCGCGGCACCGGCGCCCGCGGTTTGCGCGCCATCATGGAGGAGGTGCTGCTGCCGGTGATGTACGACATCCCGAGCCGCGACGACGTCGCGAAGGTGGTCGTCACCAAGGAGACCGTCGACGACAACGTGCTCCCGACGATCGTGCCGCGTAAGCCGTCGCGCAGTGAGCGCCGCGACAAGAGCGCCTAGCACTCACCGAGATTGCACTGAGGGTCGTGAACCGCGAAGGTTCACGACCCTCAGTGCATTCTCGGGTCAGGGGGTGACGCGGTCGGGGCGGGTGTAGACGTTCATCGACTCGCCGCGCAGGAACGCGACCAGCGTGAGTCCGGACTGCCCGGCCAGGTCGACGGCCAATGACGACGGCGCGGACACGGCGGCGAGTACCGGGATGCCCGCCATCACGGCCTTCTGCGTCAGCTCGAACGACGCGCGGCCGCTGACGAGTAGCACCGTCCCCGTCAGGGGAATCCGGTCCGCCTCCAGCGCCCAGCCGATGACCTTGTCGACGGCGTTGTGCCTGCCGACGTCCTCGCGGACGACCAGCATCTCCCCGTCGGCGGTGAACAGTGCGGCGCCGTGCAGGCCACCGGTGGTGGCGAACACCTTCTGCGCCGCGCGCAGCCGGTCCGGCAGCGCGGACAGCGCCTCGGCGCTGACCTGTGACGGATCGTCACCCGGGGCGTACCTGCTGATCGTCTGCACCGCGTCGAGCGAGGCCTTCCCGCAGACCCCGCACGACGAGGTGGTGTAGAAGTTGCGGCGGATGTCGGTCGACGGCGGCGGCACGTGCGGCGCCAGCGCGACGTCGAGCACGTTGTAGGTGTTGACACCGTCGACGTCGGCGCCGCGGCAGTAGCGCACGGTCAGGACGTCGTCGCGGTGGCCGATGACGCCTTCGGTGAGCAGAAACCCTTGTGCCAGTTCGACATCGGAGCCCGGGGTGCGCATGGTCACGGTCAGCGGGCTACCGCCGACGCGAATCTCCAGTGGTTCCTCGACGACTAGCGTGTCCGGCCGCGCGACGCTGTCTCCGGCGGTGACATGGTGAACGCGTCGCCGCGCAGTGACCCGACCCATGTCTCCAGCCTAAGAGGCTGCAGTCAGTGTGTCGGCTGCAGGTAGGTGACGATCGCGTTGGTCAGCCCCGTGCGGGCGAGGTCGAGGTCGTAGTACGAGCCGAGTTGGCGTTCGGAGACCAGGCCGCGCATGGCGCCGGGGATGAACGACGCGACCTCGCGGACGCGGTCGGCGTCGACGTCCACGTCGGCGAACGCGGTCTGGCACGCCTCGATCCAGCTGCGCCCCCACGACTGGAGTTCGGCCGCGGTCTGCGGGTAGAGCCGTTCCAGTTCCGCGCCGTCGCGGGGCAGCGCCGCGCGCAGTGTCTCGATGGCGCGGGAGTCCGGCGCGGACAGGCCGTCGAACAGGACGTCGATGATCGCGGCGACCCGGTCGCGCAGCGGCGCCTCAGGGGTGGTCCGGCCGATCAGTGATCGCGCGAACGCGGATGGGGCGAGCTGCCCGCGTCGTTCCGCGGTCCGTCTGAGCACCGCGGCCCAGAGCCCGTCGATGTCGCCGAACTGGTACTTCACCGCACCCCAGGTGGCGCCGGCGTCCTTGGCGATGCGGTTGGCCGACGCGGCGGAGGTGTCACCGGTGGCCAGCGCGCGCAGCGCGGCGTCGAGCATCCCGTCGCGGGTCGCCTGTCCGCGCCGATTGGGGCGCCGTGTCACCTCCGCCACTTGACGAATCGTAGAGCCCTCTGTGATTCTCGTCCAATGGCCAAGCCGCCGTTGTCGATGAAGCCGACCGGATGGTTCTGCGTGGCGTGGTCCGACGAGGTCGGCGTCGGCGAGGTCCGCACCATGCGGTACTTCGGCGAGGAGATGGTCGCCTGGCGGGCCCGGTCCGGTCGGGTCACCGTGATGAACGCCTACTGCGAGCACCTCGGCGCGCACCTCGGCTACGGCGGTCACGTGGTCGACGAGGTGATCCAGTGCCCGTTTCACGGGTGGCAGTGGAACGCCGACGGCCGCAACGTCTGCATCCCGTATCAGGACCGGCCCAACCGGGGCAGGCGGATACGCACCTACCCCGTCGTCGAACGCAACGACGCCATCTGGGTCTGGCACGACGTCGAGGGCCGGGAGCCGTTCTTCGAGGCCCCCGACGTCTTCGCTTCCTTCGACGACGGCAGCAGCGCCGCGGACTACTACCCGCAGCAGCGGCTGTTCCGGCAGTCGCTGGAGATGCATCCGCAGTATGTGCTCGAAAACGGCGTCGACTTCGCGCATTTCAAGTACGTGCACCAGACCCCGATCGTCCCGGTCTTCACCCGTCACGACTTCGCCGCCCCGGTCTCCTACGTCGACTTCACGATCACCTTCGAAGGCGACGAGGGGCAGTCGATCGACGATGTGCGCAGCGGGGTCGAGGCCATCAACGGCGGGCTCGGCATCGCGGTCACCAAGAGCTGGGGGATGGTCGACAACCGCACCATCTCGGCGGTCACGCCGGTCGACGACCGCACCTCCGACGTCCGCTTCATGGTCTACATCGGCCGAACGCCGGGTCGCGATGACGCCCGGGCGGCGGAGAAGGCGCGTGGCTTCGGCGAGGAGGTCATCCGCCAGTTCGCCCAGGACATCCACATCTGGTCGCACCAGCGCTACTCGGACCCGCCCGCCCTGGCCACCGCCGAATACGAGGGTTTCACCGCGATCCGCAAGTGGGCCATGCAGTTCTATCCCGACGAGAAGGGCTTTCACCAATGAGCGCACCGATCCGGGTCTTCCAGGTCGCCACCGGCAACGTCGGCACCGAGATGATCAAGCGCCTGCAGCACCGGTCCGATCTCGAGTTGGTCGGATTGCATTGCTACACAACGGAAAAGGTCGGCCGTGACGCCGGTGAGATCGCCGGCATCGGCCCGATCGGGGTGATCGCCACCGGATCGGTCGAAGAAATCATCGCCGCGAAACCGGATGTGCTGACTTTTCACGGCGTGTTCCCCGACGAGGACCTCTACGTCCGGGTGCTCGAGGCCGGCATCGACATCGTCACCACCGCTGACTGGATCACCGGCTGGCACCGCGACCACAACCACCCGCATCCGTCGGGCAAGCCGGTGTCGCAGCTGTTGGCCGAGGCCTGCGCGAAGGGTGGTGCCACGTTCTACGGCACCGGGATGAATCCCGGGGTCAACCAGATCCTCGGGGTGGTGTGTTCAGCTGACGTCGCCGAGATCGAGAACGTCACCACCATCGAATCGGTCGACGTGTCCTGCCACCACAGCCGAGACACCTGGATCGAGGTGGGCTACGGCCAACCCGTCGACGACCCCGAGATCCCGGGCAAGCTCGAGAAATACACCCGCGTGTTCGCCGACAGCGTGCTGATGATGGCCGACTGTTTCGGCCTCGAACTCGACGAGGTGAAGTTCTCCTACGAACTCGGCGCCTGCACCAAGGACGTCGACCTGGGGTGGTACCAGCTGCCGAAGGGCTCGCTGGGCGGCAACTACATCAAGTACCAGGGCATGATCGACGGGGTGCCGCGGGTGGAGACCCACCTCGAGTGGCAGATGACACCCCACACCGACCCGCACTGGGACATCAGGGGCTGCTACATCACCCAGATCAAGGGCGACCCGTGCATCTACAACAAGCACATGATCTTCCCGAAGCCCGGCGTCGACCTGTCGGACCCGGATTCGTTCGCCTCGATCGGGATGACCGTTACCGGGCTGCCCGCGCTCAACGCGATCGCCTCCGTCGTCGCCGCACCACCGGGACTGCTCACGAGCGCCGATTTGCCGTTGCGCGGGTTCGCCGGTCGCTTCAAGACGTAGGGGGTGACCGACTGTTCACCGTTTCGATGCCGACGTCACATCCGCGCCGGCGTGCCGGATGGCCGTAGATCTGCACAATTGACCCATGGACGTTGATTCCGACTGGTCGCGCACCCCGGCCTGGCGTGATCCCCTCTCAGCCGGGTGGCGCGCCCACCGCCAGTTCCTCATGCTCCGGTTCCGCTGGTACGAACGCCGCAACGGCTCCGGCCGCGGGGGCAGGAATCCGTAGATTTTGGTGCTAGCGGAGAGCTACCGACGGGTAACCGTTTCTTAGGAGAATGCCGTTCTCCAAAAGTGACGAAGACCACACTTAACCGGCGTCAAGTGCCGCTTCACGGCTCTGAGCAGCGCGTTCGGGCGACCCCACCCGACACGATGGACCGGCGTGTGGTATCGGCTTACCTAAGAGAGGTGCAATAATCGGTACTAAGAGTGACATCAACTTCTATTCGTACGTATGTGGGTCGTCCGCCGACGGCGCGCCGTAGCGCCCGTGCACTGGTGGACCCGCTGCTGACAGTGGGAAAGGCAGGGGTATGGGCCTGAACGGCAACGGTGCCGCACCGCGGCAGAAGCTCGAGAAAGTCGTCATCCGGTTCGCCGGTGATTCGGGCGACGGTATGCAGCTCACCGGTGATCGGTTCACCTCCGAGGCGGCGCTGTTCGGTAACGACCTCGCCACCCAGCCGAACTACCCGGCCGAGATCCGCGCCCCTCAGGGCACGCTGCCCGGCGTCTCGTCGTTCCAGATCCAGATCGCCGACTACGACATCCTCACCGCGGGCGACCGGCCCGACGTGCTGGTCGCGATGAATCCGGCGGCGCTCAAGGCGAACGTTTCCGACCTGCCGCGCGGCGGTCTGATCATCGCCAACTCCGACGAGTTCACCAAGCGCAATCTGGCCAAGGTCGGCTACGACGCCAATCCGCTGGAGACCGACGAACTGTCCGACTACGTCGTGCAAGCCGTCCCGATGACCACGCTGACCCTCGGCGCCGTCGAGGAGATCGGTGCGTCGAAGAAGGACGGCCAGCGCGCGAAGAACATGTTCGCGCTCGGCCTGCTGTCCTGGATGTACGGCCGCGAACTCGAGCACAGCGAAGCCTTCATCCGCGAGAAGTTCTCCCGTAAGCCCGATGTGGCCGACGCCAACGTGCTGGCGCTCAAGGCCGGCTGGAACTTCGGCGAGACCACCGAGGCGTTCGCCACCACCTACGAGGTCTCCCCGGCGAAGCTCAAGTCCGGTGAGTACCGGCAGATCTCGGGGAACACCGCGCTGGCGTACGGCCTCGTCGCCGCAGGCGTGCTCGCCGACACCCAGGTGGTGCTGGGTACCTACCCGATCACCCCGGCCAGCGACATCCTCCACGAGCTGTCCAAGCACAAGAACTTCAACGTGCTGACCTTCCAGGCCGAGGACGAGATCGCAGGCATCGGTGCGGCCCTCGGGGCGTCCTACGGTGGCGCGCTCGGCGTCACCAGCACCTCCGGCCCGGGTGTTGCGCTCAAGGCCGAGGCGATCGGCCTCGGCGTGATGACCGAGCTGCCGCTGGTGGTCGTCGACGTGCAGCGTGGTGGACCCTCCACCGGTCTGCCCACCAAGACCGAACAGGCCGACCTGCTGCAGGCGCTCTACGGCCGCAACGGCGAGTCGCCGGTGGCGGTGCTCGCACCGCGGTCGCCGTCCGACTGCTTCGACATTGCCGTCGACGCCGCGCGGATCGCGCTGACCTACCGCACGCCGGTGATCATCCTGTCCGACGGTGCGATCGCCAACGGTTCGGAGCCGTGGCGCATCCCCGACATCGCCGGCTATGAGGCGATCGAGCACACCTTCGCGCAGTCCGGTGAGGAGTTCGCGCCCTACGCGCGCGACCCGGAGACGCTGGCGCGGCAGTTCGCCGTGCCCGGCACCGCCGGCCTCGAGCACCGCATCGGCGGTCTGGAGAAGGCGAACGGTTCGGGCAACATCAGCTACGAACCGAAGAACCACGACCTGATGGTGCGGCTGCGCCAGGCCAAGATCGACGGCATCGACGTGCCCGACGTCGAGGTCGACGATCCGACCGGGGACGCCGACCTGCTCCTGATCGGCTGGGGCAGCTCGTACGGCCCGATCGGTGAGGCCTGCCGCCGGGCCCGTCGCAAGGGCATCAAGGTCGCCCACGCGCATCTGCGGCACCTCAACCCCTTCCCGGCCAACCTCGGGGATGTGCTCGCGCGCTACCCGAAGATCGTCGCGCCGGAGATGAACATGGGGCAGCTGGCACTGCTGCTGCGCGCGAAGTTCCTGGTCGACGTGCAACCGGTGACCAAGGTCGAGGGCATGGCATTCCTGGCGGACGAGGTCGAAGGCATCATCGATGCGGCGATCGACGGCACACTGGGTGACAAGGAAAACGAGAAGGCCACGTTCGCGCGGCTGGCTGCGGCCACCGTGGGAGCTGGTTTGGGAGCTGACGAATGACCGACTTGGTTGGAACCGACCTGAGCTTGACGCCGCTGTCCAAGACGGCGGGGGTGCCCACCACCGACCAGCCCCAGAAGGGCAAGGACTTCACCAGCGACCAGGAGGTCCGCTGGTGCCCGGGTTGCGGTGACTACGTCATCCTCAACACCATCCGCAACTTCCTGCCCGAGCTGGGGTTGCGTCGGGAGAACATCGCGTTCATCAGCGGCATCGGCTGCTCGAGCCGGTTCCCGTACTACCTGGAGACCTACGGGTTCCACTCCATTCACGGCCGCGCGCCGACGATCGCGACCGGCCTGGCGCTCGCGCGCCCGGACCTGTCGGTGTGGGTGGTCACCGGTGACGGCGATTCCCTGTCGATCGGTGGCAACCACCTGATCCACGCGCTGCGCCGCAACATCAACATCACGATCCTGCTGTTCAACAACCGGATCTACGGGTTGACCAAGGGGCAGTACTCGCCGACCTCCGAGGTCGGCAAGGTCACCAAGTCGACGCCCATGGGCTCGTTGGACTACCCGTTCAACCCCGTCTCGCTGGCCCTGGGCTCGGAGGCCACGTTCGTGGGCCGCGCCCTGGACTCCGACCGCAAGGGGCTGTCCGAGGTGCTGCGCGCCGCGGCCCAGCACCGCGGTGCGGCGCTGGTCGAGATCCTGCAGGACTGCCCGATCTTCAACGACGGCTCCTTCGACGCCCTGCGCAAGGAAGGCGCCGAGGAGCGGTTGATCAACGTCCGGCACGGTGAGCCGATCACCTTCGGCGCCGACGGCGAGTACTGCGTCGTGAAGTCGGGGTACGGCCTGGAGATCGCCAAGACCGCCGACGTGCCCGCCGAGGAGATCGTGGTGCACAACGCCCAGATCGACGATCCGGCGTACGCGTTCGCGCTGTCGCGGTTGAGCGAGCAGAACCTCGACCACATGGTGATGGGCGTCTTCCGCCAGGTCAACCGCCCCACCTACGACGACGCCGCCCGCGAACAGGTGCAGTCGGCGCGCGAGGCCAAGGCGCACGACACGGCGGCGCTGCAATCGCTGCTTCGCGGCAAGGACACCTGGACCGTCGACTAACGTCACCTAGGTGATCCCGGCGGCGACGTCACCCCTACCGTTGGCGGCTGTCGTCCTGGCGGGCGGGGCGTCCCGCCGCATGGGGCGCGACAAGGCGACGGTGACGATCGAGGGACCGTCGGGTCCTGTCACCCTCGTCGAACATGTGGTGGCCACGGTGAGTGGCCGCTGCTCTCCGGTGTTCGTGATGGCCGCACCGGGTCAACCGCTGCCCGAACTGTCCGCGCAGGTCCTGCGCGACGAGGCGCGCGGCGTGGGCCCGCTGCTGGCCACCGGTCGCGGCCTGCGCGCGGCCGCCGAGGCCGGTCATGAATGGGCGTTCGTCTGCGCCGTCGACATGCCGTATCTGACGATGGACTTCCTCGACGACCTCGCCTTCCCCGCCGCCCGGTTGGGCGTCGACGTGGTGCTGCCGTGGGACGGTCGCGACCACTATCTGGCCGGCCTCTACCGGACCTCGCTGGCGGGTCACGTGGCGACGCTGGTGGCCGCGGGGGAGCGCAGCATGCGGGCGTTGGTCGACAGCGTCGACACCCAGCGGATCGTCATGCCCGAACAGCGGGCCCTCACCAACGCGAACACCCCGGCGGACCTGCCCGCGGTGCGCTGAGCCGACAGCAAACTGCAACTCGAGATTAGTTAGTATTTCTCGACAACAATTCGGCGCAAACCGGACACGAATTCACCATTTATCGGTTCGTGATCAACGGAATACGCCGTTGGTGCGTTACCCGGATGCCGGGGCTGCCGATTGCGTTCACAAGGCCGAGAACCGTTCGCGCCCAGGGCATTTGGTGCCAAGGTCGGTGTTCAACTTCTGTCGATGGTGCCTTTTCGCACATGCCGGTCAGGCCTCCGAAAAGCGGAAATAGGCCGGCGCGAGGCTTTTCGCGGGCGTCAGGCCGGCTGATCCGCGCCGCGGCTACGGGTTTTACAGGCCGTGATCCGTTGTGGCGCAGTGCTTCTCGACGGGCCGGGATGTTGGCCGGGCAACCGCCGAGATGGTGAAATGCTCTGCGCGAGAACAGGTTTGGGCAGTCTTGGCTGACCGGCGCCCGGGCGTGGCACCGAGCGAACCGATAGGGCGCCACCCCCTGGGAATCGGGCCTGCGGCGCCGCTTCTGACCACATTTGCGCAGCTCAAACCTGCTTCAGCGTGGGCCAGCTCACAAAATGACCGTGATTTGACTCACGGAATCCGGCGTCCCACTGCCTGTGGATTCGTCGCCGGGATTGCGCGCTGACCTGCGAATAAACCGGTTGATCACGCACCGTGATCAAGTCGTTATCTGCGCCGGATCGCCCTCAGGTGGATATGACATCGCGGCGACGGCTTTGTACGGTCCAAAACAGCTTCTGGAACGGAGCAAATAATTCCAAACCACGAACCTGCGCGTGAAGCGGGGCCGCGGACGGCGTAACGCCCAGCGGACGTCGGGCCTGAGCCCGGCGGAGCATGTCGAGCTCCCCCTGCCGCACCTGACCGAGACGGTGCGGCCCAACCCTTCGGGCCTGTTTTACAGGCGATGCGCCCGCATGTCGGGCGTCGATGGCGCGCGCGTGTCGAAAGGACCGATTTTGAAGAACATCCGCAAGACGCTTGGACTGGCCACCTTTGCCGGGGCGATCGCTGTGGCCCCGATGGCGCTGGGCGCCGGTACCGCGAATGCGGACAGCGGCGTCAACTGGGACGCCGTGGCCGCGTGCGAGTCGGGCGGCAACTGGTCGATCAACACCGGTAACGGCTACTACGGCGGCCTGCAGTTCACGATGGGCACCTGGCAGTCGAACGGTGGCTCGGGTTCGCCGCACAACGCCTCGCGCGAAGAGCAGATCCGCGTGGCCGAGAACGTGCTGCAGTCGCAGGGCATCGGCGCATGGCCGACCTGCGGTGGGCGTGGCTGACGCTCGTCGAGACGCATAAAAGGGGCGGCACCACCCTTGGTGCCGCCCCTTTGCTCTCAGAGGCCCCTTACGTCAGATAAGTAACGACTAAAACTTCCGCAAGTCTGTTAACAGGTGATGTCCGTCACTCGACACACCGGATAGCCGCATCGGGAGTCGGGCAGTCCTTCCACCGCGGTCCTGGTGTCAAACGGTCGGGGAAGGACCGCACGATGAACATTCACAAGGCTTTGATCCGAGGACTCTGGCTCGCCGTCATCGGTGCGGCGTTCGCGCTGGTGCCGACATTCCTCTCGACGGCCACCGCCGGCGCGGACTCGGTGAACTGGGACGCGATCGCCCAGTGCGAGTCCGGCGGCAACTGGTCGACCAACACCGGTAACGGGCACTACGGCGGGCTGCAGTTCAAACCCGCCACCTGGGCCGCCAACGGCGGCCGCGGCAACCCGGCCGCCGCCTCGCGGGGCGAGCAGATCCAGGTCGCCGAGCGGGTGCTCGCCACCCAGGGCCTCAAGGCGTGGCCGAAGTGCGGACCGCGCGGCGTCGCCGCCAGCGCCGCGATCTGGAACCACCCGCAGACCCCCCGCACCGTGGCCCCCCCCGCCGCGCCGCGGCCGGCCACCGGCTGCGCGGCCGTCCGCCCCGGCAGCGTGCTGGGCCTCGTCGACCTCAAGCAGCTGTGCTCGACGGTCCTGCGCCCGTTGGGCGCCGTGGCTCAGCGCTGAACTCGTTGTCCTGCGGATCCGCCAGCGGGGCCCAGCACGGCGCTCATCGGGGCAGCCGGAACGCCGAGCGGGCCGCGATGCCCGCGAGGTGGCGCCGCACGACGGCCTCCGGGATCGCCACCGTCGCCCGGCTGGCCACACCGCTCAGCACCGCGGGGCGCAGGTTGACCACCCGTCCGATGAGCCTCGACTCCCGCACCAGAGCACGCACCCTGGCCCTGCGGTATCGGGTGAACCCGTCGAACGCCGACGGCAGATCGTCGGCGTCGGCGACGAACCACGCCAGCACGGCCGCGTCCTCGAGGCCCTGACATCCGCCCTGACCGAGGTGCGGACGCATGGGGTGGGCGGCGTCGCCGACCAGCGTCACCGGCCCACGCGACCACACCCGCACCTGATCGCGGTCGTAGAGGTCGTTGCGCAGCACGCCGCCCGTGGCCGCCAGCAGGGCGGGGATCGGCTCGGCCCAGTCCCGGTACCTGCGCCGCAGGTACGCGAGTTCGCCTTCCGGTGACGCGCCGCCCTCCGCGGTGCGCTCGGTGGCGAACCAATAGGTGTGGTCGGCCCCCAGCGGTACGTGGCCGACCTCGGTGCCCGCGCCGAACGTCTCGCCCGCCAGTTCCGGATCGAGCCGCAACGCCGCGACACCGCGCCACGCGGTGTACCCGGCATAGCGGTGCCGCAGTGGCCCGTTGAGGTGGCGGGCGACCGTCGACCCGACGCCGTCGGCGCCGATCACCGCGTCCGCCTCGTACACCGACCCGTCGGACATCGTGACGCGCACGCCACCGCCGGTGGTGACGATCTCTCGGGCGGCCACCCCGCTGCGCATGGTGCCGGGGGCGAGCGCGCCGGCGAGGATCGCGGTCAGGTCGGCGCGGTGGGTGACCACCAGCGGTTCACCCAGCGCGCGCACCATCCGGTCGGCCGACGGTCTGCGCAACCACGTGCCGTCGCGCCACCGCACGGCGCCCGCGGTGACCCGGCCACCGGAGGCCCGCACGGCGTCGCCGAGTCCGATCGCGTCGAGCGCGGCCAACGCGTTGGGCCAGATGCTGATGCCCGCTCCGGTCGAGGTGTCGGACTTCTCCTCGACGACCGTGACGGATACCCCGGCCCGCTGCAGTGCCACCGCGGTGGCCAGACCGGCGATGCCCGCACCCACGACGACGATCTGCTGCGCCATCGGTCGAACCTAACGTGACCGCGTCGTCAACCGGACGAGACCGCGCGGTCACACCGACGAAACGCGACGCTGGTTTCCTGTTGGGCAACACTGTCAACCGGTGTTTACCGGAGGTGTCGTTGCGACCCGCGCTCGAACTGACCAGCGTGCCCGACTGGGCCGTCGAGGTGACCAGCCCGCCCGCCGACCTGACCGGCAGGCAGTGGACGATCATCGCCATCGGAGACGCCGGGATGCAGGTGGCGCGCCGATGGTACGACGACATTGCCTGCGCCCGAACGGAACCGGACGTCCGCGTGCACGAGATGGAGGACGCCGACGCCGCGTGTGCGGCGCTGCGCGGGGATCTCGCCGACGCTCGGGTGGGTTGGCGGCTGATGATCGCCGGGCCGGCACACACCTGCCTGACGGTGCGCGCCGCGGCCGTCGCGGCAGGTGTCGCGGACGACGAGATGACCGTGGCCGCCACCGAGGTCGCGCGGCGTGCGGTGCAGTGCGCGCACTGCCGCGCGGTGACGGTCGCCGACGTGGAGTTGGAAGGTGTCGTGGTCTGCGCCGGATGCGATCGCGAACTCGTTGTGCACTACCACGTCTCGCGCCGCCTGGGCACGCACCTCGGGTACCTGGCGTCGTGACCGCTCTGAAACTCACCGTCGCGCAGATCGACGACTCGGTCGACGGGATACGGACACTGACGCTGACCCACCCCGACGGCGGGACGCTACCGTCGTTCACCCCCGGTAGCCACGTCGTCGTCGAGTGCGGGGGAGCCGGCGCTCCTGCCAACGCGTACTCGTTGACCGGCGATGCGAATGACCCTGCGGCATACGTGATCTCGGTGCTGCGTGCCGGTGCGGACGGGGTGGTGAGCGGGTCCCGCTGGATCCACGACGAACTCGCCGTGGGCGACACCGTGCTGGCCCGGGCGCCGCGCAGCGCGTTCGCCCCGGTGCTGCGCGCCCGACGGCATCTGTTGGTGGCGGCCGGGATCGGCATCACGCCGATGGTGTCGCATCTGCGCAGTGCGCGGCTGTGGGGGCGGGACGCCCGGCTGCTCTACCTGCACCGGCCCGGTCGTGGCGCCTACATCGACACCGTGCGTGAACTCACCGACCACGTGTCGATCCACACCGAGCGGGCGGCATTCGTCGCCGAGGTGACGACCACGCTGGCCGACCAACCGCTCGGCACCCACCTCTACGTCTGCGGACCCGCCGCGTTCATCGACGTCGTGACCGGCGCCGCGACCGCACTCGGGTGGCCTCCCAGTCGCATCCACGTCGAACATTTCGGCGCCGATGCGCTCGACCCGGGCGAGCCGTTCCCGGTGCGCCTGTCGTCCAACGGTGAGGAGTTCACCGTCGACGCCGGGGTGTCCCTGCTCGAGGCGCTGGAAAGCCGCGGCGTCGACGTGCCGAACCTGTGCCGTCGCGGTGTGTGCGGAGAGTGCCGGATCCCGGTGACGCGCGGCGCGGTGGTGCACCGAGACCTGTACCTGAGCGACGCCGAGAAGGAAGCAGGGGAGTCGATGATGGCCTGTGTCTCGAGAACCGACGGCGGCACGCTGGAGGTGGGGCTGTGATCTCGGCGCCGGATCTGTTCGAGACGTTCCCGTTCCCGTTCGCGGCCGACGCGTACCGGTACAGCACCAACGTCGAACCGGCGGGCGGCCGAGTCATCGACATCGACAGCGAGTACGAGCGTGAACTCGCCGAGCGGGCAATGATTCTCGCCGCGGATCCGAGTCGGTACGCGGTGCTGCCGCACATGCGGCCCGCCTGCTGGGATGCGATGCTGACCGTGATGCGGGAGATGGCGACCGCCTATCCCGACACCATGTCGCTGCAGCGGCACGGCACCGGATGGCGCTGGCGCAACGACCGGCTCGGGGTCGTGCAGGACTTCGTGTTCGGCGACGACGCCTCCCTGCCGGCCGAGCCGCTGGCCTACATCGCGGGGCAGGTCCAGGAGGACATCGTGCTGCTCGACCAGCGCGAGGGCGATCTGTTCGGCGACGCCGGCGTGGTCACGTTCGCCGCGGACTGGTCGTTCGGGTTCGACGTGGGGATGACGTTCCTGGAGATCCACGGACCGGTGCCGCGGTTGCGCGAGACCGGGGTGATCACGCGGGCCCGCGAGTTCCTGATGCGGTTGCAGCCCGGGGAGACCTACCGGCGCACCAACTGGACGTTGACCATCGGCCGGCGCCTCGACGTCTCGACCGAGCGGTACCCCGAGTGGGGTCCGGACCGCACGATGGTCCAGACCGTGTCCGACGAGCAGTTCGGGGCCCTGGTCCATCTGCGCGTCGAGGTGCAGCACCTGATCCGGCTACCCGAGTCGGGCGCGATCTGCTTTCTCATTCGCACCTATCTGCTGCCGCTGGCCGATCTGGCCCTGCATGAACCGTGGCGCAGGCGCGCCGCGGCGGTGCTGGCCGAACTGCCCGACGACATCGCCGACTACAAGGGCATCGGCGGCTACCGCGACCGCGCGGTGGCCTGGCTCCGGAGCGCGGGCTGATCGTCGCGCCGCGCATACGAAATCCCCCGAATCCTCTCGGATCCGGGGGATTTCGCGTACGCGGTGATCAGTAGGCCGTTGGTTCCCCTTCTGCGGCGGGGCCCGGTTCGACCGGCTTGTGCTCGATGATGGCCTGGTACGCCTTGTTCTCGTGCTGGACCATCCGCACGAAGAACCCGATGAACAACATCACGGCCAGCACGAAGCAGATCCACACGCCGACGGAGTAACCGCCGAACGTGAACACCACCCCGGCATCCTCATAGCTGTCGATCGGGCTGAACATCTACTTCACCTCCATCGTGCCGACCAGTGCCTTACCGCCGTTGACGGGCATGACCGTCACGGGAATGCCCTCCGGGTACGGCGTGGCGGGCACCTCGCTCAGGTCGAGGCCTTGTTCCTCGACCTCCTTCGGAATCCGCAGCAGCCCAATCTTCTTCAAGCCCAGCGACACCACATAGGCGGGGAAGAACCCGAGCGCGGCGAAGACCACCGCGCCGACCGCCTGCCCCCACAGCGAGATCGAGGGGTTGCCGTCGGTGTTGGGATACCCGGACAGGAAGATCCCGGCCATCAGAACCGAGTACAGCCCGACACCGCCGTGCACCGCGACTGCACCCACCACGTCGTCGATCTTGAACTTGTCCAACAGCTTTCCGATGTAGGGGATCAGCGCACCGGCGCCGAGAGCGATGATGAAGCCCAGGGCGGGGTGGTACAGGTCCATGCCGGAGGCGACACCGATCACGCCTGCCAGACCGCCGGAGATGGTCCAGAACGGTTCGCCGCGCGAGGTCATGTAGGCGCCGATGATGCCGCCGGCCAGGCCCATCAGCGTGTTGAACGCGAACGCGCTCAACGTCGTGGGACTGGCGTAGATGGTGGCGAACCCGTCGCCGGCGTAGATGACACAGCCCATCAGGAATCCGAAGAACCCGGTGAAGATCAGCATCAGGCCGAGCATCGTCAGCGGCAGGTTGTGCGGACGGATCGTGACCGGCTTGCCGTCGGGCAGGAAACGCCCGATGCGCGGACCGAGGTTGATCAGAACGCCCAGCGTGGCGAACCCGGCGATCATGTGCACGCATCCCGCGGCGCCGACGTCGTGGAACCCGAGCTTCGTCAGCATCCAGCCGGCGCCATGCCATCCCCACGCGGCGCCGATGATCCACGTCACCGAGCCGACCAGCACGGTCAACACCAGGAAGCCGCTGGTCCGGATGCGTTCCAGCACAGCGCCAGACATGATGGAGCCCGTGGTCGCGGCGAACAGCGCGAACGCACCCCAGAAGATGCCGCTGGCCGGATCCTGAACGTTCGGGCCCATGTTGTCGCCCCAGGGCAGCGCGGCCTTGGCGGCGTCGTTGAACTCGATGAACCCGCTGGGCATCGCGTTGTAGAGGAACCAGCCGACGAAGAAGAACGACGCGACTATGGTCGCGAACGCGAGCAGGTTCTTCATTGCCGTGGCGAGGACGTTCTTCGAGCGTGAGGCGCCCACCTCGTAGGCGAGGAAGCCCGCATGGATGAGCATCATCAATGCGATGGACATCCAGTAGAAGAACTCGTTGTTGACTGCGGCCATGGACGACAGGGCGTCCTCGACTTCAGGTGTCAATGGGACCTCCCCAGGGTGGGATTCGGGACGACGGGTTTATCCGCAGTGATCTCGAAGCACTGACGGTGTACGACGCTTGAACGCTAACCGCGCGGATGTGTCCCACCGGTCACGGCGCGTAAACACCGCGTGAAGTCGTGTCCGCCAGTGTGTTACGAAATTCGTATGTCTTCCGACCCGGACCGCGCCGCGGCGACCCCCTTCCACGATCTCGACGCCTATCTCGCGCTGCCCCGGGTCTCCGGGCTGGCGGTATCCCCCGACGGCACGCGGGTGGTGACCACGATCAGCGAACTCGACGAGACCGGCACCGCGTTCGTCACCGCGATCTGGGAACTGGACCCCGCCGGAGCGGGCCCCGCGCGGCGGTTGACCCGCGGTGCCAAGGGGGAGCGCGCACCCGCGTTCACCCCGGGCGGGGATCTGCTGTTCCTCGCGTCGCGGCCCTCCAAGGACGACGACAAGCCGCCCACCGCGCTGTGGCGCCTCCCCGCCGCAGGCGGGGAGGCGGTCGAGGAACTCGCCCCGCCCGGGGGAGTCACCGCGGTGCGGTGCGCCAGGGCCGCGGGCGTGACGGTGGTGGGCGCGCCCCTGCTGGCCTCGGCCGGCGACCTCGGCGACGACAAGAGGCTGCGCGCGCTGCGCAAGGACAACAAGGTCTCCGCCGTCCTGCACACCGGCTACCCCGTGCGCTACTGGGACCACGACCTCGGACCCGACCAACCGCATCTGCTCGACGCCGCCGACGGCCGCGACCTCACACCTGCACCCGGCGGCGGGCTGCGCGAGGCCGGGGTCGACCTCAGCAACGACGGCCGCTTCCTCGTCGTGACGTGGCAGAACCCGTCGGCCGGCGCGGCACTGCGCGGCACGCTGGTGCGCGTCGAGGTGGCCGACGGGCAGCGCACCACCATCGTCGACGATCCGGCCGCCGACCTCGGCAATCCCGCGATCTCCCCGGACGGCCGCGCGGTCGCGTTCACCCGCGAGACGATCTCCACACCGCTGCAGGCACCGCGAATCACGTTGTGCTGCATTCGGTTCGGGGAAGAGCCGCGGGAGTTGACGGCGGACTGGGACCGCTGGCCGACGTCGGTGTCGTGGAGCCGCGACGGCTCGACGCTGGTGGTCACCGCCGACGACAACGGCCGCGGACCGATCTTCCTCGTCGACCCCGACACCGGTGCGGTCACCCGGTTGACCGACGACGACCACACCTACACCGACGTCACCACCGCGCCCGGCGGCGTCGTCTACGCCGTCCGGCACAGCTACGCCGCGGCACCGCATCCCGTGCGCATCGACCCCGACGGCACCGTCACCGTGCTGCCCACCGTCGACGCCCCGCAGCTCCCCGGCACCCTCACCGAGGTGACCGCCACCGCGCCCGACGGTGCCGCGGTGCGCTCGTGGCTGGTGCTGCCCGACGGCGCCGACGCCGACCAGCCGGCGCCGCTGCTGCTGTGGGTGCACGGCGGCCCGCTCGCCAGCTGGAACGCCTGGCACTGGCGGTGGAACCCGTGGCTGATGGCCGCGCAGGGCTATGCCGTCCTGCTGCCCGACCCCGCACTGTCGACCGGCTACGGCCAGGAGTTCATCCAGCGCGGCTGGGGCGCTTGGGGGCAGTCGCCCTACACCGATCTCATGGCCGCCACCGACGCCGCGATCGCCGACCCCCGCATCGACGGCACCCGTACCGCGGTGATGGGCGGATCGGTCGGCGGGTACATGGCGAACTGGATCGCCGGGCACACCGACCGGTTCGACGCGATCGTCACGCACGCCAGCCTCTGGGCGCTCGACCAGTTCGGCACCACCACCGACGGCGCCTACTGGTGGGCGCGCGAGATGACACCCGAGATGGCCGAACGCAATTCACCGCACCTGTCGGTCGCCGACATCGCGACGCCGATGCTCGTCATCCACGGCGACAAGGACTACCGGGTGCCGATCGGGGAGGCGCTGCGGCTCTGGTACGAACTGCTCACCAAATCGAAGCTGCCCGCCGCCGACGACGGGACGGGTCCGCACCGGTTCCTCTATTTCCCGTCGGAGAACCACTGGGTGCTCAGCCCCCAGCACGCCAAGCTCTGGTATCAGGTGGTCACGGCGTTCCTGTCCCGTCACGTGCTCGGCCAGGACGTCGGGCTCCCCGAAATGCTCGGGTAGCGTCGGGAGGATGAGCCCCGCAGAGCAGCGTGAATTCGACATCATCGTCTACGGAGCAACCGGATTCGTCGGGAAACTCACCGCCGACTACCTGGCCAGGCACGGCGGTGAGGCCCGAATCGCGCTGGCGGGCCGCTCACAGGACAAACTGCTCAAGGTCCGTGAGTCGCTGGGCGCGAAAGCCGCCGACTGGGAGTTGATCAGCGCCGACGCCTCACAGCCGTCGACGCTCAACGCGATGGCCGCCCGCACCCGCGTCGTCATCACCACCGTCGGGCCCTACACCAAGTACGGGTTGCCGCTGGTCGCCGCCTGCGCCGCCGCGGGCACCGACTACGCCGACCTCACCGGTGAGACGATGTTCATCCGCGACAGCATCGACCACTACCACAAGCAGGCGGTCGACACCGGTGCGCGGATCGTGCACTCGTGCGGCTTCGATTCCATCCCGTCGGATCTCACCGTCTACGCCCTGCACCGCGCGGTGGCCGCGGACGGGGAGGGCGAGCTCGGCGACACCAGCATGGTGGTGCGCACCTTCGCCGGCGGCGCATCCGGCGGCACGATCGCCTCGGTCCTCGAAGTGCTCAACACCGCCTCGACCAACCCCGAGGCGCGCCGCCAGATGACCGACCCCTACACACTGTCGCCGGATCGCAGCGCCGAACCCGAACTCGGCGCCCAGCCCGACATGCGGTGGCGGCGCGGTGCGGAGATCGCCCCGGAACTGTCCGGGTACTGGACGGCGGCGTTCGCGATGGCCGGGCCCAACACCCGCATCGTCCGTCGCAGCAACGCGCTGCTCGACTACGCCTACGGCCGCAAGCTCGAGTACTCGGAGGTGATGAGCACCGGCCGCACGCCCGTCGCACCCGTCGCCGCCGCGCTGACCACCGCGGGCAGCGCCGCCGTCATGGGTCTGGGCTCGCGCTACTTCCACCGGGTACCGCGCAAGCTGCTCGACAGGGTGCTGCCCGCGCCGGGCACCGGCCCCAGCGAGCAGACCCGGGAGAAGGGGCACTACACCGTCGAGACCTACACCACCACGACCACCGGCGCGCGGTACGTGGCACGGATGTCACAGCAGGGTGACCCCGGTTACAAGGCGACGTCGGTGCTGCTCGGCGAATCGGGACTGGCCCTGGCGCTCGACCACGATCAGCTGCCCGACCTGCACGGTGTGCTCACCCCGGCGGCCGCGATCGGCGACGCGCTGATCGCGCGGTTCCCCGGCGCGGGGGTCGCGCTGGAGACGTCGCGACTGGCCTGAGCGCCGGTCGGGACCCGTTCGGTCGCCAGTGGCGCGGCTACCTAGAATTGACCGGTGACCGCCACCCCTGACGCCAGCGCCGAATCCCTCCCCAAGTCGTGGGATCCCGGTGCGGTAGAGGCCGACCTCTACCAGGGCTGGGTGGACGCCGGGTACTTCACCGCCGATCCGGCGAGCGGCAAGCCGGCGTACTCGATCGTGCTGCCGCCGCCGAACGTCACGGGCAGCCTGCACATGGGCCACGCGCTCGACCACACGCTGATGGATGCGCTGACCCGGCGCAAGCGGATGCAGGGTTTCGAGGTGCTGTGGCTGCCCGGCATGGACCACGCGGGCATCGCGACGCAGACCCTGGTCGAGAAGCAACTGGCGGTCGACGGGAAGACCAAAGAGGACTTCGGCCGCGAACTGTTCATCGACAAGGTCTGGGACTGGAAGCGGGAGTCCGGCGGCACCATCGGCGCGCAGATGCGCAGGCTCGGCGACGGCGTCGACTGGAGCCGCGACCGGTTCACCATGGACGAGGGCCTGTCCCGCGCCGTGCGCACGATCTTCAAGAAGCTCTACGACGCTGGGCTGATCTACCAGGCCGAGCGGCTGGTCAACTGGTCGCCCGTGCTGGAGACCGCGATCAGCGACCTCGAGGTCAAGTACGACGACGTCGAGGGTGAGCTGGTGTCGTTCCGCTACGGCTCGCTGTCGGACGACGAACCGCACATCATCGTCGCCACCACCCGGGTGGAGACCATGCTCGGTGACACCGCGATCGCCGTGCACCCCGACGACGAGCGCTACCGCCACCTGGTCGGCAGCACGTTGGCGCACCCGTTCCTCGACACCGAACTCGTGATCGTCGCCGACACCCACGTCGACCCCGAATTCGGCACCGGTGCGGTCAAGGTCACCCCCGCGCACGACCCCAACGACTTCGAGATCGGGCTGCGGCATTCGCTGCCGATGCCGACGATCATGGACACCAAGGGCCGGATCGCGGGCACCGGAACGCAATTCGACGGAATGGACCGGTTCGAGGCGCGGGTCAAGGTGCGCGAGGCGCTGGCCGACCAGGGCCGCATCGTCGCCGAGAAGCGGCCGTACCTGCACAGCGTCGGACACTCCGAACGCAGCGGTGAACCCATCGAGCCGCGCCTGAGCCTGCAGTGGTGGGTCAAGGTCGAGGCGCTGGCCAAGGCCGCCGGCGACGCGGTCCGCAACGGCCACACCGTCATTCACCCGCCCAGCCTGGAACCGCGGTGGTTCGCCTGGGTCGACAACATGCACGACTGGTGCATCTCCCGTCAGCTGTGGTGGGGCCACCGCATCCCGATCTGGCACGGCCCCGACGGCGAAACCGTCTGCGTCGGACCGGACGAGACCCCGCCGGCGGGCTGGGAGCAGGACCCCGACGTGCTCGACACGTGGTTCTCCTCGGCGCTGTGGCCGTTCTCCACCTTGGGATGGCCCGACCGCACACCGGAACTCGAGAAGTTCTATCCGACCACCGTGCTGGTGACCGGGTACGACATCCTGTTCTTCTGGGTCGCGCGGATGATGATGTTCGGTACCTTCGTCGCCGACGATCCGGCTATCACCCTCGACGGGCAGCGCACCGCGAACGTGCCGTTCGAGAACGTCTTCCTGCACGGGCTCATCCGCGACGAACACGGGCGCAAGATGAGCAAGTCCCGCGGCAACGGCATCGACCCGCTCGACTGGGTGGAGTCCTTCGGCGCTGATGCGCTCCGCTTCACCCTCGCCCGCGGCGCCAGCCCCGGCGGCGATCTGGCCATCGGCGAGGACCACGCCCGCGCATCCCGCAACTTCGCGACGAAACTGTTCAACGCCACCCGGTTCGCGCTGATGAACGGGGCCGCACCCGCGCCACTGCCCGACGCCGCGGCGCTCACCGACGCCGACCGCTGGATCCTCGGCCGCCTGGAGGAGGTGCGCGCCGAGGTCGACGCGGCCTTCGACGCCTATGAGTTCAGCCGGGCGTGTGAGTCGCTGTACCACTTCGCGTGGGACGAGTTCTGCGACTGGTACGTCGAGCTCGCGAAAGTGCAACTGGGCGAGAGTCTTTCACACACCACCGCGGTGCTCGCGGCCGTCCTCGACACCCTGCTGAAACTGCTGCACCCGGTGATGCCGTTCGTCACCGAGGTGCTCTGGAAGACGTTGACCGGTGGGGAGTCGCTGGTCGTCGCCGACTGGCCGGAGCCGTCCGGGTTCGCGCCGGATCCCGCTGCGGCGCAACGGATCACCGATGCCCAGAAGTTGGTCACCGAGGTGCGCCGGTTCCGCAGCGATCAGGGGCTGGCCGACCGGCAGCGGGTGCCCGCCCGGCTGTCCGACGTCGGCGCGGCCGGGCTCGACGCCCATGTGCCCGCGGTGCGCGCGCTGGCCTGGCTGACCGAGGCCGGTGACGGCTTCACCGCGTCGGCCTCGGTGGAGGTGCGGCTCTCGGGCGGAACGGTCGTGGTCGAGGTCGACACCTCCGGGACCGTCGACGTCGCCGCCGAGCGCCGCAGGCTGGAGAAGGACCTCGCGGCCGCGGAGAAGGAGCTCGACGGCACCACCGCGAAACTGGGCAACGACGCGTTCCTGGCCAAGGCGCCCGCCGAGGTGGTCGACAAGATCCGCGCCCGCCAGCAGGTGGCGCGCGAAGAGGTCGAGCGGATCAACGCCCGCCTGGCCGGGTTGTCCTCCCAATGAGCCGGCCGGAACCGACTCCCGACGAGGTCGCGGCGCTCCTACAGGTCGAGCACCTGCTCGACGCCCGCTGGCCGGAGACCAAGATCGAGCCCAGCACCGCGCGGATCAGCGCGCTGCTGGAGATGCTCGGCTCCCCGCAGTCCGGCTACCCGTCGATCCACATCGCGGGCACCAACGGCAAGACGTCGGTGGCCCGGATGATCGACGCGCTGCTCATCGCGCTGAGCCGCCGCACCGGCCGCACCACCAGCCCGCACCTGCAGTCGGCGGTCGAGCGCATCTCGATCGACGGGGAGCCGATCACCCCCGCGCGCTACGTCGAGGTCTACCGCGAGATCGAACCGTTCGTGCAGATGGTCGACGAACAGTCCGAGAAGGCGGGCGGCCCGCGGATGAGCAAGTTCGAGGTGCTCACCGCGATGGCGTTCGCCGCGTTCGCGGACGCCCCCGTCGACGTCGCGGTCGTGGAGGTCGGGCTCGGCGGTACGTGGGACGCCACCAATGTCGTCAACGCGCCGGTCGCGGTGATCACGCCGATCGGCATCGACCACGCCGACTACCTCGGGGACACCATCGCCGAGATCGCGGGGGAGAAGGCGGGCATCATCACCCGCCAGCCTGACGACCTCGTGCCCACCGATACCGTCGCGGTGATCGGCCGGCAGGCCCCCGAGGCGATGGAGGTGCTGCTCGCGCAGGCGGTGCGCGCCGACGCCGCCGTCGCCCGCGAGGACTCCGAATTCGCCGTGCTGTCGCGCCAGGTCGCCATCGGCGGGCAGTTGCTCGAACTGCAGGGCCTCGGCGGCGTCTACTCGGAGGTCTTCCTGCCGCTGCACGGTGAGCACCAGGCGCACAACGCGGCGCTCGCGCTCGCCGCGGTCGAGGCGTTCTTCGGCGCGGGCGCCGACCGCCAACTCGACATCGACGCGGTGCGGGCCGGATTCGCCGCCGCCACCAGCCCCGGGAGGCTCGAACGGCTCCGCAGCGCGCCCACGGTGTTCATCGACGCCGCCCACAATCCGGCGGGCGCCGCGGCGCTGGCCGATGCGCTGCAGACCGAATTCGACTTCCGCTTCCTCGTCGGAGTGGTGTCGGTGATGGGGGACAAGGACGTCGACGGCATCCTCGCCGCGCTGGAACCGGCGTTCGACCAGATCGTCGTCACCCACAACGGGTCGCCGCGCGCGCTGGAGGTCGAGGCGCTGGCGATCCGCGCCGAGGAGCGGTTCGGTCCCGAACGCGTGATCCGCGCCGCCACACTGCCCGATGCCATCGAAACCGCGACCGCGGTCGTCGAGCAGGCGGGCAGCGAGGGCGACGGGCTGTCGGGCGCGGGCATGGTCATCACCGGTTCGGTCGTCACCGCCGGTGCGGCGCGGACCCTGTTCGGCAAGGACCCGCAGTGACCGATCAGCCGCCGGCCGAGCAGACCCCGGCCCCGCCCGACCCGTGGAAGAGCTTCCGCGGGGTGATGGCGGGCACGCTGATCCTCGAGGCCATCGTCGTGCTCCTGGCACTGCCGGTGGTCGGGTCGGTCGGCGGCGGGCTGACCGCGGCGTCGACGGCGTACCTGATCGGTTTCGCGGTGCTGCTCCTGCTGATGTGCGGGATCCAGGGCCGGCCGTGGGCGATCTGGGCCGACCTCGCGGTGCAGGCCGGGCTGATCGCCGGCTGGGTGATCTATCCCGGCGTCGGCGTCATGGGGATCATCTTCGCGGTGGTCTGGCTGATGATCATCTATCTGCGCGCGGAGGTGCTGCGCCGGCAGAAGCGGGGGCTGCTCCCGGGGCAGCAGCCGCGTCAGTAGACCTCGTGGGCACGGTCGCCGCGGCCAGCACGGCCAGCGTCGCGACGATGAAGCAGGCCACGGTGTACCACAGACTGCCCACCGGATCGCCGTCGGCGGTGACCCCGTCGACCGCGCCGAAGTAGGCAGGCAGCGCCGCGACCCACAGCACGGCCATCACCGCGAGATACCCGCCCGCATACCGCAGGATCGGCGTCGGGGCGGGATGTTCGGCGGTCACGCCGCCCCGCAGCCGGCGCCACTGCGCGATCAGCAGCACCGCCGACACCGCACTCAACGCCACCAGCTCCAGCGCGTACACGACGCCGCCGACGTCGGTGCTGCCGGAGACGCCGCCCGCCACGGTGGCGGGCAGCGGCAGGACGAAGGTCCCGACCGCGGCCAGCACACCGGCCACGATCGTGCGCAGCACCACCTGGCCGCCGGTGAACGACCGGCCCGCATCGACGTGCCGGCCGACGAAGAACTGCACGCAGAACGCCAGCGACGTCGGCCACAGCGCCGCGAACACCACCACGCTCGGCAGCGGGACGGAGTCGAAGAACGGTTGGTTGAGCGGGTGCTCCAGCGTCCACTCCCACCAGCGCAGCTGCGGGCCGAGATGGTCGAAGATCTCGTAGAACGCGTGGTGCACGAACCCGACGCACAGCGCCCCGGCGAACGTGCCGTAGCGGCGGAACACCCCGAGCCTGCGAACGATCTCGAACGAGACCGTCGCCATCATCGGGTAGATCGCGACGATGTAGAGCGGCAGACGCCCCCACAGGAACTCGACCGTGAACACGTTGTGCGCGAACATCGTGTCGACGTACTCGTCGATGCCGAACGCGGACGGGAAGTACAGCGGCGGTTCGATGATCAGCAGATAGGCGATCGCCCCGAACCACAGCGCCAGGTTGGTCGGGTCGGCGTGCCTGCGATACCGGGTGACCGCGTAGACCAGCGCCAGCACCGCGCCGGCGATGACCAGCACCTCGAGCACCGGAAGTGTCCAGTTCTCCAGACCGAACGGATTGCGGAACTCGACCAGGCCGCCCGCCTCCGCGCAGGAGAAGCCGAGCCGGGCGGCCAGATCGGCGAAGGTCGGCGTGCACAGATCAGACATGGGCGTCACTCACTTTCGCCGCGGTGTACCACCGGGTGACCTCGTAACCGGCTTCGTAGCGATCGAACCACTCCTGCGCCAGGTCGGGCAGCTTCTCGTGCGCCGGATCGTGCCCCGGGATCTGACTGCGCACGACGCCGGTGAAGGCGGTCAGCATCTCGCGCTTCGGCAGGCGGCGGAAGGCGTTGTCGACGGGCCCGTCGTACGGCACTCCGAGCCGCGGGAAGCGTTGCAGCAGGGCCTTTTTGCGTGCCTGCATACCGAACATCGACAGCGCGTCGACTCGCCGGTCGGCCAGCGGTACGTGTTTGTTGAAGCCTTCACAGGCGACGCGGAGGGCGGCCCACACGTGGGCGAACACCGACGGCGCCACCCGCATGCGGTACCAGGGGTCCTCGATTACCGCGTCGTAGATGATCAGCGCCGAACTGCGGTGCTCGACCTCCTCGACGAAGTGCCAGAGGAACAGCGACGCGACGCGATCGTCGCCGGGGGCGAACAGGGCGGCGTCGTTGTCGAGCATGAGTTTGAACGCCGGGGTGAACGTCGCCTCGAGGTCGGCGGTGTAGGCCAGCCGGTAGCGCAGTTCGGTGTCGGAGGTCAGCGCGTCGTAGGTGGCGATCACCTCGTCGAGGGTCTCCTCGAGGCCCGGGTACCGCTTGATCAGCGCCTTGGTGTGCTGGCGGTGGGCCATCGAGTGCTGACCCTCCTGCCGGGCGAAGGCGTCGGCTTCCGCGGCGATCGCCGGATCGGCGATCAGCGGCATCGCCTCGGGGATCATCGCGCCGATCATCTTCTCGAAGGCCACCGCGAGGAACGAGACGGCGTTGGCCATCGACGAGAACGCGGGGTTGTCCTCGTTCCAGCAGAACGGGACGGGGGATTCGGCGAATGCGAACCGCATCTTGCGGACTATGAGGTCGGTCATCGAGGGCACTCCGCTCGTGAACATACAAACCATACGTGCTTCGTATGATTGTATGTTGACCGGCCGAAGGTCAACTATCCTGCTGACCATGGCGCGGAGGCGAGGGTGGAACGGAGCGCCGCCCGCCGACGACGAGGAGGCTTCCCGGCGCATCGTCGAGGCCGCGGTGGGGCTGCTCGCGAAAACCGGGACGGCGATCAGCATCTCCGACGTCGCGGCCTCGCTCGGGGTCATCCGCCAGACGGTGTACCGCTACTACCCGACGGCCGACGCGCTCATGCGGGCCGCGGCGATCGCCTCGGTGGACGACTTCCTCGACCGCCTCGCCGGCGCGGTTCGCGGCATCAAGGATCCGGCCGAGGCCATGACCGAGGGTGTGCTGTTCTCGCTGGACGAGGTCGCGCGCACACCGCACCTGGGCATCCTGCTGTCCGAGCCGTATGTCGGCACCCACTCCGGGGCCATCGCCTCCGACGAGGCGCGCGCGATCGGCATGCGGATGATCAACCGCTTCGACGTCGACTGGGCCGACTACGGCTACGACGACGCCGCGCTGGGCGATCTGGTGGAGTTCACGCTGCGCACCATGCTGTCGTTCTTCGTGGCGCCCAACCCGCCGTCGCGGTCCCGCGACGAGCTCCGCAGCTTCCTGCACCGCTGGCTGGGCGGGGCGATCCTGTCCCAGAACCACCACTGATCTGCGCATTGACGCTTCGGCAGCCAGGGCCGGTACGCTGTCCGCCGTGACTGAGCGGACCCTGGTTTTGATCAAGCCCGACGGCGTGCAGCGGCGACTGGTCGGGGACATCCTCGCCCGGATCGAGCGGAAGGGTCTGACCCTGGCCGCTCTCGAGCTGAAGACGGTCAGCGAGGACCTCGCCCGCAAGCACTACGCCGAGCACGAGGGCAAGCCGTTCTTCGGTTCGCTGCTGGAATTCATCACCTCCGGTCCGGTGGTGGCCGCCATCGTCGAGGGTCCGCGTGCGATCGCCGCGTTCCGTCAGATCGCCGGCGGCACCGATCCCGTCGAGAAGGCCGCGCCGGGCACCATCCGCGGCGACCTGGCCCTGGTGACGCAGGACAACCTGGTGCACGGCTCCGATTCGCCGGAGTCCGCGGCCCGCGAGATCGAACTCTGGTTCCCCGGAATCTGACGCTGTCTGCGGCGCCTGGTCGGCCGGCGCCGTCTCGTGTGGGATACTGGTCGCGGGTAGCCGGACTTCAACCAGAGTTCGTCGCCCGAATGAAGACTTCGACGTGCGCGACCACCGCCACCGCGGTGCGGCGCCGACCGTCCAGCCGTCATTCAGCCAGGCACTGAGTGGGTTCTGACCTGGGGCCGCTCGGAGCGAGACCACAACAAGCCCGGGGAACGCTCACCGGGTACAACAGCGGAAGCCCTCGCGTGGCCGCGTCTGTAGGACGCGCCCGGGGGCTTGAGGAGAATACGTGGCCGACAGTGAAAATACTCAAGCCCAAGACTCACCGGAATCGTCAGAGGACGTTCAACCTCGCGAAAGGCTCCCCGAACGGCTGAGGGTGCATTCGCTTGCGCGGGTCCTCGGAACCACCAGCAGGCGGGTCCTCGACGCCTTGGCCGAACTCGACGGGCGCGCCCGTAGCGCGCATTCGACCGTCGACCAGTCCCAGGCCGAGAAGGTCCGCGAGGTGCTCGCCAGCGAGGCGGTCGAGGCCGCCGGGGCCGTCGAGGTGCCGGCCGAGGTGGTCGTCGAGACGGTGGAGATCGTCGAGGTCACGATCGAGGCTGCCGCCACCGACAACGAACCCCAAGCCGACGCCGAGCCCGAGTCCCGGGCCATCCTCGAGACCCCGCCGGTCGAACGGGCGGACTACCTGCCGCTGTTCGTCGCACCCCAGCCGGTGCGGTTCCGACCCGCCGACGAGGACGACGACGAAGACGACGACGAGGACGAGGACGACACCGCCTCGACCGACGGCGACGAGGACGGCGACGCCGAGCGTCCCGCCGCGCGGCGCCGCCGCCGCGGCCGCCGGGGCCGGGGCCGGGGCCGTGGTGAGCAGAGCGACGACAACGGCGACGGCGACGGCACCGACAGCGCCGACACCAAGACCGACGATCAGGCCGACAGCGACCAGGGCGGCGCGGACGACTCCGACGACGACAGCGACGACGACACCTCCGGCGGCGACGGCAGTTCGCGCCGGCGGCGCCGCAGGCGGCGGCGCAAGTCCGGTTCGTCGGATGATTCCGACAACGGTTCACCCGACGATCCGCCCAACACCGTCGTGCACGAGCGGCCCCCGCGGGAGCGCGGCGGCAAGTCCGGCGACGGCGACGACAACGAGATCCAGGGCATCAGCGGGTCCACCCGGCTCGAAGCCAAGCGTCAGCGCCGCAGGGACGGCCGCGATGCGGGTCGGCGCCGTCCGCCGATCCTGTCGGAGGCCGAGTTCCTGGCCCGCCGCGAAGCCGTCGAGCGCGTCATGGTGGTGCGCGACAAGGTCCGCACCGAACCCCCGCACGAAGGCGCCCGGTACACGCAGATCGCCGTCCTCGAGGACGGGGTCGTCGTCGAACACTTCGTCACGTCACCGGCGTCGGCGTCGCTGGTCGGCAACATCTACCTGGGCATCGTGCAGAACGTGCTGCCGTCGATGGAGGCGGCGTTCGTCGACATCGGCCGCGGCCGCAACGGTGTGCTCTACGCCGGCGAGGTGAACTGGGAGGCCGCGGGTCTCGGCGGGCAGAACCGCAAGATCGAGCAGGCCCTCAAACCCGGCGACTACGTCGTCGTGCAGGTCAGCAAGGATCCGGTGGGTCACAAGGGTGCGCGCCTGACCACCCAGGTGTCGCTGGCCGGCCGCTACCTGGTCTACGTGCCTGGCGCGTCGTCGACCGGCATCAGCCGCAAGCTGCCCGACACCGAACGTCAGCGGCTCAAGGAGATCCTGCGTGAGGTCGTCCCGCAGGACGCAGGCGTCATCATCCGCACCGCGTCCGAGGGTGTGAAGGAAGACGACATCCGCGCCGACGTGAACCGGCTGCAGGAGCGGTGGACACAGATCGAGGCCAAGGCCGCCGAGATCACCGAGAAGAAGGCCGGTGCCGCCGTCGCGCTGTACGAAGAGCCCGACGTGCTCGTCAAGGTCATCCGCGACCTGTTCAACGAGGACTTCTCCGGGCTGATCGTCTCCGGCGACGAGGCGTGGAACACCATCAACTCCTACGTCGAGTCCGTCGCGCCGGACCTGATGCCGCGGCTGTCGAAGTACGACCCCGCCGGTGACGGCGACCGTCCCGATGTGTTCGCGGTGCACCGCATCGACGAACAGCTCGCCAAGGCCATGGACCGCAAGGTGTGGCTGCCCTCGGGCGGCACGCTCGTGATCGACCGCACCGAGGCGATGACGGTCGTCGACGTCAACACCGGCAAGTTCACCGGGTCCGGCGGCAACCTCGAACAGACCGTGACCCGCAACAACCTCGAGGCCGCCGAGGAGATCGTGCGCCAGCTGCGGCTGCGCGACATCGGCGGCATCATCGTCATCGACTTCATCGACATGGTGCTCGAGTCCAACCGCGACCTCGTGCTGCGCCGGTTGACCGAGGCGCTGGCCCGGGACCGCACCCGCCACCAGGTGTCCGAGGTGACGTCGCTGGGGCTGGTGCAGCTGACCCGCAAGCGGTTGGGCACCGGGCTGATCGAGGCGTTCTCCTCGCCGTGTCCGCACTGCGCGGGGCGCGGGATCATGCTGCACGGCGATCCGATCGACAACGCGTCGGGTAACGGCGGCGGCCGCAAGTCCGAGCCGGGCACCGGCAGGCGCAGCAAGCGCGGCAAGAAGGGCGCCGCCAAGCCCGAAGAAGTGCCCGTGGTCAAGGTGCCGCCGCACCCCGCAGGCGAGCACCCGATGTTCAAGGCGATGGCCGCGGCGAACGGCGGCCGTCACGAGGATGACGACGAGTCCGACGAGACGCAGCCGATCGACGAGCGCGACGACGAGACCGCCGAGAAGGTCCACGACGCGGTCGCCGAAGAGTTGAGCGACGAGGACGAGGACTTCGAGGAGTCCGACGACGACTCCGACGAGGACTCCGACGACGAGGACTCCGATGACGAGGACTCCGACGAGATCGACCTCGACGACGACGAAGACGAGGACGAGGACGACGACATCGACGTTCTGGACTCGGACGACGATGCTGAGGACGATGACTCCGACGAGGATTCCGAGGACGAGGACGACGAACCCGAGGTGATCGCGCTGCCCGTGCGGCGTCCGCGGCGGCGCGCGGCAGCCCGCCCCGCGGGTCCGCCCAGCAACGAGTAGGCGGTTTGACCCTTTACCCGCTGGTCACGTACCCTTGACCAGTTGCCGCCAGGCTGACCGCCGGCGGCCGCGGGCTCGAATCGACGCCCGCACCCCAGACCCGCGCACGCAAGCCCTGGGTACGCAGTGCGCGCACCGGATACGGAAGAGGACTAGGACACGATGGCGAGCTACGCAATCGTCAAGACCGGCGGCAAGCAGTACAAGGTCGCCGTTGGTGACGTGGTCAAGGTCGAGAAGCTCGACTCGGAGCCCGGCGCCTCGGTGTCGCTGCCCGTCGCGCTGGTCGTCGACGGCGCCGACGTCACCACCAAGGCCGAGGACCTGGCCAAGGTCGCGGTCACCGGTGAGGTGCTCGAGCACACCAAGGGCCCCAAGATCCGTATCCACAAGTTCAAGAACAAGACCGGCTACCACAAGCGTCAGGGTCACCGTCAGCAGCTGACGGTCCTGAAGGTCACCGGCATCAAGTAACTGGAGGCGAGAAGACATGGCACACAAGAAGGGCGCGTCCAGCTCGCGCAACGGTCGTGATTCCGCCGCCCAGCGGCTCGGTGTGAAGCGCTTCGGCGGCCAGGTCGTCAAGGCCGGCGAGATCATCGTGCGGCAGCGCGGCACCCACTTCCACCCCGGCGTGAACGTCGGCCGTGGCGGTGACGACACCCTGTTCGCCACCGCTCCCGGCTCCGTCGAATTCGGCAGCCGTCGCGGTCGCAAGACCGTCAACATCGTTCCGGTCGCCCGGCCGGAGGTCTAGTTCCCGCGTCGAGATCGACGTTCGGGCGCCGGATTCTCGTAGCTTGGCGCCCCACTGTCTCTCGACGAAGGAGTGAAACACCATGCCTCGCTTTGTCGACCGTGTCGTGATCCACGCGCGGGCAGGCAACGGCGGCAACGGTTGCGCGTCGGTGCACCGCGAGAAGTTCAAACCACTCGGCGGTCCCGACGGCGGTAACGGCGGTCGTGGCGGCAGCGTCGTACTGGTGGTCGATCCGCAGGTGCACACCCTGCTCGATTTCCATTTCCATCCGCACGTCGTGGCCCCCTCCGGAAAACAGGGCGCGGGCAGCAACCGTGACGGCGCCGCCGGTACCGACCTCGAGGTCAAGGTGCCCGACGGCACCGTCGTCCTCGATGAAGAGGGCCGCGTGCTGGCCGACCTCGTCGGCGCGGGCACCCGCTTCGAAGCCGCCGCGGGCGGTCGCGGCGGGCTCGGCAACGCCGCACTGGCCTCCCGCTCCCGCAAGGCGCCCGGATTCGCGCTGCTGGGGGAGAAGGGGCAGGTCCGCGAACTCACCCTGGAACTGAAGACGGTCGCCGACGTCGGCCTGATCGGTTTCCCCTCGGCGGGTAAATCCTCGCTGGTGTCGACCATCTCGGCGGCCAAGCCCAAGATCGCCGACTATCCGTTCACCACGCTGGTGCCCAACCTCGGCGTGGTCTCCGCGGGCGACAACACGTTCACGGTCGCCGACGTGCCGGGTCTGATCCCCGGCGCCTCGCAGGGCCGCGGTCTGGGTCTGGAGTTCCTGCGGCACATCGAACGCTGCGCGGTGCTGGTGCACGTCGTCGACTGCGCGACGATGGAGCCCGGCCGCGACCCGATCTCCGACATCGAGGCGCTCGAGGCCGAACTCGCCGCGTACCGTCCGACCCTGCAAGGGGATTCGACGCTCGGCGATCTCGCCGAACGGCCCCGCGCGGTGGTGCTCAACAAGATCGACGTCCCTGACGCCCGTGAACTGGCCGACTTCGTCCGCGAGGACGTGGCCCAACGGTTCGGCTGGCCGGTGTTCGAGGTGTCGACGGTCGCGCGGGATGGCTTGCGACCGTTGATCTTCGCGCTGTGGGACATGGTCCGCACCTACCGGGAGGCGCAGCCGCCGGTGGTTCCGCGCAGGCCCGTCATCCGTCCGATCGCCGTCGACGAGACCGGGTTCACCGTGCACCCCGACGGCGACGGCGGTTTCGTGGTGCGCGGATCGCGCCCCGAACGGTGGATCGCTCAAACGGATTTCGACAACGACGAGGCGGTCGGCTACCTCGGCGACCGGTTGGCCCGCCTCGGTGTCGAGGACGAACTGCTGCGTTTGGGCGCCCGCCCGGGCTGTGCGGTCACCATCGGGGACATGACTTTCGACTGGGAGCCGCAGACCCCCGCGGGCGTGGACATCCAGATGTCCGGGCGCGGCACCGACACCCGTCTCGAGCAGACCGACCGCGTCTCGGCCGCCGAACGCAAGATCGCCCGGCGGGAGCGTCGGCGGTCCACCGACGAACCCGGCGGCGACGAGTGAATTCGTCTCATCGGGAGACCATCCGGACCGCGCGCAGCGTCGTCGTCAAGATCGGCACCACCGCGCTGACCACCCCGGCCGGGGTGTTCGACGCCAATCGACTGGCCGTCCTCGTCGAAGCCATCGAGAAGCGGATGCGGGCCGGATCCGATGTGGTCATCGTGTCCTCGGGGGCGATCGCCGCGGGTATCGAACCGCTGCGGCTGTCCAAGCGGCCGACCGACCTGGCCACCAAACAGGCCGCCGCCAGCGTCGGGCAGGTCGCGCTGATCAATTCGTGGAGTACAGCTTTCGCGCGCTACGAGCGCACCGTCGGGCAGGTGCTGTTGACCGCGCACGACATCTCGATGCGCGCGCAGCACACCAACGCCCAACGCACCCTGGACCGGCTGCGCGCCCTGCACGCCGTGGCCATCGTCAACGAGAACGACACCGTCGCCACCAACGAGATCCGGTTCGGCGACAACGATCGGCTCTCGGCGCTGGTCGCGCATCTGGTCGGTGCCGACGCACTGATCCTGCTGTCGGACATCGACGGCCTCTACGATGGCGATCCGCGTAAGGCGCCCAAGGACAATCCGGCCCGCTTCATCCCCGAGGTGGCCGCACCCGACGACCTCGACGGTGTGGTGGCCGGACGCGGCAGCAGCCTCGGCACCGGCGGCATGGCCTCGAAACTTTCGTCGGCGCTGCTGGCCTCCGATGCGGGGGTGCCGGTGCTGCTGGCCGCGGCCGCCGACGCCGCGACCGCACTGTCGGATGCGTCGGTGGGCACCGTGTTCGCCCCGCGCGCCGAACGCATGTCGTCGCGACGGTTCTGGGTGCGGTACGCCGCGGAGTCGACGGGTGCGCTCACCCTCGACCACGGGGCGGTCAACGCCGTTGTGCGGCAACGTCGTTCGCTGCTGCCCGCAGGCATCACCGCGGTGTCGGGGCGGTTCTACGGCGGTGACGTCGTCGAACTGCGCGCCCCCGACGAGACCATGGTCGCCCGCGGTGTCGTCGCCTACGACGCGACCGAACTCGCCACCATGCTCGGCCGGTCGACCTCGGAGCTACCCGCCGAGATGCGCAGGCCCGCCGTCCACGCCGACGACCTCGTCGCGGTCTGACCGCAGCACGTCCAGCAGTGCCCGCACCCGGCGGGCCCGTCGGCGTGCGGCGTCGAGCACGTCGTCGTCGGCAGGGCGGATCTCCACCCCGTGCGCTTCGGCCGTCGCGACAAGAGCCTTGCGCACCGCCGGATCCGCGAGCAGCACGGTGGCCAGCATCCCCGGCGTGAGCGTCCGTTCGCGCAGCAGCCCGCGGTAGTGCACCTCGGCAGGGATCGCCACGTCGAATGCGCCGTGCAGCAGTCCGTCCGCGGTGGCGACGATCAGCGTGAGCGCCGCCTGCCCCGCCGCGTTGAGGGCGAGGCCGCGGAACGGGAACCACGGCAGCGGCAGCTTGTCGATCTGCTTGTCGAGGGCGCCGGAGAGCAGATAACCCGCCACCTTGTGCGTCTCGATCGCCTTGACGTCCGACCACTGCACGGAGTCGCCGTCGAACTCGACGTCGTCCTCGCCGATCGCGAGCCCGCCGAAGTGGTTCAGCAGGCGCAGCAGTTCACGCAGCGGATCCGGTGCGGGAACCAATCGCGCGAGCACGTCGCCGATGCCGAACGCCCAGCGGTGGTCGACCGCGCCGGGCCCGGGCCGGAATTGCCGAAGAAGTGCCGTCACCGGACCCATTCAAGCCGAAGACGCAAGCGCGGGCAGTTCGTCGGCCAGCAGCGCCAGGATCGGGGAGCACCCGTTGTCGAGTTTGACCGTGGCGAGGTCGTCGCCGCGGGTACGGCCGCGGTTGACGATCGCCACCGGCATCCCGCGCGCCGCGGCGTACCGCACGAACCGGTACCCCGAGAACACGGTCAGCGACGATCCGGCGACCAGCAGCACATCGGCGTCGTCGACCAGCGCGAACGCCCGCTCGACGCGCTCCTTGGGCACGCTCTCGCCGAAGTAGACGATGTCGGGTTTGAGCATGCCGCCGCAGACCGGGCAGTCGACGATCCGAAAGCTGGCGGTATCACCGATCACCGCGTCGGCGTCCGGTGCGACGGCGATGCCGCCGACCGCTTCGGCCCGTTCGAGGAAGCCGGGGTTGGCCGCCTCCAACAGGTCGGCCAGCGCCGCGCGCGACATCGTGTGACCGCAGTCGAGGCAGATCACCCGGGCGTAGGTGCCGTGCAGATCGATGACGTTGCGGCTGCCGGCCTTGGTGTGCAGCAGGTCGACGTTCTGGGTGATCAACCCGGTGACCACGCCCAGGCGTTCCAGCCGGGCCAGTGCCCGGTGGCCTGCGTTGGGCAGGGTGGCGGCCATGTGCCGCCAGCCGACGTGGTTGCGCGCCCAGTACCGCTGCCGGAACACCGGATCGGAGGTGAACTGCCGGATGGTCATCGGATTGCTCGGCGGGGAGTCGGGTCCGCGGTAGTCCGGGATGCCGGAGTCGGTCGACATGCCGGCACCGGTGAGTACCGCGACGCGGCGGCCGGCGAGCAGCGCGATCAGTTCCGGGGATTCCACCCGATCCAGAGTAGGGGTCGGGTCCGTTTCCGCTGGTCATCGGTGCGAACGCGGGTCACGCGGCGGCGGTGTGGAAACGGATTTCGGCTGTGACGCCGATCACAAGCGGAATGCCCCGGACACGCGCGGGCTTGACCGCGACGTACTAAGTAACACATCGGTTCGCATCTATCCGGAGGCCCTGAACATGAGCACAGCACCCCTGGCCGGACGGCGAGCACTGGTCACCGGCGGGTCCCGCGGCATAGGCGCGGACATCGTGCGGCGACTGGCCGCCGACGGTGCCGCGGTCGCATTCACCTACTCGGCCTCGGCTGTTCACGCCGGGCTACATCACCGGAGCGAACCTGAACATCGACGGCGGCTACACCGTCTGACGCCACCCGCGAGCCCGCTCGTGACCACCCGGTCATGACCACCAGCGGGCCCCTTCTCAACTGGTCAGCGCCTGTGCGGAGAGCTCCTTGAGCATTGCGTTCGCCCAGCGCATCTGCCGCAGCGACTGAGGATGGCAGCGCTGGGTCAGCTCGATCAGCTCCTGATCCTTGAGCGCCTGCGCGCCCTGGGCGATCAACTCCCAGTCCAGCGACACCCCGGCCGCGACACGGTGCAGCCGGCGCAGATCGGCCAACAGCAGCAACCCCGGCTCGGGGCGTCGGGCGAGCCGGTCGCTCAGCCAGGCCTGGACGGGTTCGGTGAGGGCGGCGGTGCGGGGGCGTTCGCGCAACCGCACCCCGTAGCGGCGCCCCGCCTGCGCGGTGAGCGCGACGTGTTCGCGCGACCACACGGCCAGATCAGTCGCGACGTGGTGGATGCCGTGGTCGCTGTGGTGGCGGGCGGCGATGGCGTCGAGCAGCCGGGCCAGGCGCAGTTCGGAGCGGTGCACCTCCCGCAGGGCCAGACCGAGTTTCACGTCGCCTCCCCGGCTGGTGCGGATGCGGTGAGGGTCGGCGCAGGCGCCGGACCGGTTCCCGCTCGAACCCAGTGCACCCGGGCGGCCGCGGTCTTGAAGATCGGTTGTTTGGACACCGGATCCCAGTCGGTCAGGGTCAGCTCGTTCGCCGCGCGGTGGTGCCCGTCGGATTCAGGAATCTGGGGGACGTCCCAGTATCCGTAGTGGAACGGGACGAACACCACCCCGTCGCGGATGCCGCTGATGCGGCAGGCGGCGGTAACCGACCCGCGGGGTGTGACGACCCGGACCACGTCGCCTTCGGCGATGCCGCCGCGGCGGGCGTCGGCAGGCGACATCTCCACCCATGGTTGCGGTGCGGCGGCCTGTAATTCCGGTGCGCGGGCGGTCTTGGTGCGGGTATGGAAGTGGTACAGGGTGCGTCCGGTGATGAGCACGAACGGGTAAGTGTCCCCGGGCGGCTCGTGGGGTTCGAGGTACTCGGCGGCCTTGATGATCGCCCTGCCGTGCGGGTTCATGGCGCGGTACTCGGTCGGTTCCAGCGGTGCGCCGGTCACCAGGTCCTTGCCGTAGGCCTCGCAGTAGTCGGGGTGCGCCCAGAACCGGCCATCGGCGTACAACCGTTCGGTGCCCTCGGGATGCTCTGCGGTGCAGGGCCATTGGATGCCGCCGCTGCCGCGGAGCCTGGCGTAGGTGAGGCCGGTGTAATCGCACGGGCGGCCCGCGCTGCACTGCTTCCACGCCTCGAACGCCGACTCCGCATCGGTCCACGGCGGTAGCGGTTCACCGTCGGCATCGCGGAAGTCCATGCGCCGTGCGTAATCCAGTAAGATGTCGAGATCGGGGCGAGCATCGCCGGGCGGGTCGACGGCGTGTTCGGACAGATGCACGGTGCGGTCGGCGTTGGTGAACGTGCCCACCTTCTCACCCCACGCCGCCGCGGGCAGTACCACGTCGGCGAGTTCGGCGGTCTCGGTGCGGAAGATGTCCTGCACCACGAGGAACAGGCGTTCGTCGGCCAGGATCGCGCGGATGCGGTCGAGTTCGGGCAGCGATACGGCGGGGTTGGTCGCACTCACCCACAGCATCCGCAGCGTGCCCTGTTCGGCGTAGCGCATCATCTGCATCACGTGGGTCGGCGGCGCGTAGTGGGGGATCTGCCGGGTCTCGATGTGCCACAGCCGGGCGAGGTCTTCGACGTGGGAGTCGTTCGCCCAGTTGCGGAATCCGGCGAGGTCGCCGTCGGCGCCGCACTCCCTGGTGTTCTCGGCGGTGGGTTGCCCGTTCATCTGCAGCAGACCGCAGCCGGGCCTGCCCAGCATGCCGCGCACCAGGTGGATGTTGTTGACCTGCACCGCCGCCGCGGTGGCCTGGTGGGACTGGTAGAAACCCTGCAGCACCGTCGACAGCAGTGCGGTGGCGGTGCCGATCACCTCGGCGGCCTCACCGACCCGTGCGGCGGGCACCCGGCAGATCTCGGCGACCCGCTGGAGTGGAAACTCCGCGACCCGTTTGTCCAACTCCTCGAAACCGACCGTGTGTGCGTCGATGTAGTCCTGGTCGACCCAGTCGTTGCGGATGAGTTCGTGCAGTAGCCCGTTCATCAGCGCGACGTTGGTGCCGGGCAGCGGGGCCAGGTGCACGGTGGCGTGCCGGGCGACCGGTGTCAGGCGGGGATCGACACAGACGATGCGCGGCGGGTTCGGGCCGGCGAGCCGGTCGAGCATCCGCATCCACAGCACCGTCTGCGTCTCGGCGACGTTATGGCCGTAGAGCGCTATGACATCGGCGTGGTCGACGTCGGTGTAGGACCCCGGTTGTCCGTCGCAGCCGAACGATTCCTTGAGCGCCTCGGCCGCCGTCGCCGTGCAGAGCCGGGTGTTGCCGTCGACGTGGTTGGTGCCGATCGCGCCGTGCGCGACCACCGCCTGGGTGTAGTACTCCTCGAGGAACAGCTGTCCGGAGGTGTAGAACCCGATCGAACTCGGTCCGAACGTGTCGAGCAGGGTGCGGCTGCGCGCCACGATGCGTTCCATCGCGGTGTCCCAGTCGGTTTCGACCAGTTCGCCGCCGACCCGGATCAGCGGTGTGGTGAGCCGGTCGGCGGAGTTGTTGGCCTGCCAGCCGAACATGTCCTTCGGGTCGAGCCTGCCGTGGTTGACCCGGTCGTTCCGCCTGCCGCGGACGCCGGCGATCCGGCCGTCGTGCACGGCGATGTCGAGGCCATCGCCGTTGGAGTGCAACACCGACGCCGACTGCACCCAGCCGACGGCGTCCTCGTCGAGCCCATCAGCGAGGTGTGCGTCCACCCGGTGCGGCCACCGTTCCCCGCGACCGTACGGTGTCCGCGCGCCCCAGGGTTCGGTGATCCGATCAGCCACCCTCGGCGGCTACCCTTCGGGCCCGGGTGGAAACCTCGCCGTTTCGGCGGGCCGCGGCCGGGTAGGGCGGCGTCATGAGTAGAGGCGACGAGATGCTGCAGACCTACCCGGGCAACCTGGGCCGGATCGACACCGCTGTGCTGGCGGCGTGCATCGACGCGTGCGTGGACTGCGCGCAGACGTGCACCGCGTGCGCGGACGCGTGTCTCAGCGAGGAATCGGTGGCGAACCTGACCAAGTGCATCAGGACCAACCTCGACTGCGCCGACCTGTGCGACACCACGAGCCGGGTGGTGTCGCGGCACACCGGATACGACGCGAACCTCACCCTGGCCGTGGTACAGGCCTGTCTGGCCGCCTGCCGGGCGTGCGCCGACGAGTGCGGTGCACACGCCGAGCACCACCAGCACTGCCGGATCTGCGCGCAGGAATGCCGCCGGTGCGAACAGGCGTGTGCCGACGTTCTCCACTCACTGGGCTGAACGCCGCGTCAGTGCAGGCAGTCCGCCGCGGCGATCAACTCGGCGCTCATGTTCTGCTCCATCATCCGCAGCGCCGCATCACCCAGCTCGGCGTCGATGTGGGCGACGGCGTCGCGGGGGACGACCACCGGGAAGTGCCGGACGTAGGCGTCGAGGGCGGTGTAGAGGATGCATTGTTCGGTGACCTGGCCGGTCAGCACGACGCGCTCGGGTTTGAGCTGGGTGAGCAGGTACGCCAGCGACGTCGCGTAGAAGGCGCTGTGGCGCACCTTGGTCATCACCCGGCAACCCTGTTGCGGGACGATCGGTTTCACGAGGTCGGGGCGTTCGCCGTCGAGGGCGGAGCGCACGATGTCGCTGAACTCGGCGCTGAAGTCCCCGTAGTTGTCGTTGACGTAGACGAGGTCGACGTCGTCGCGGGCGCGGGCGTCGCTGATCAGTTTCGCCAACGGATCGACGATCGCCTCGACGTTGGGCGCGAGCTTGTCGGCGTCGGGGTGGTCGTAGGTATTCATCATGTCGATGATCAGCACCGCGGTCTTGGTCATGTCGCTTGCATACCCCGCGACGATTGCGGGCAACAATGTGGGCATGGATTTCTATTCGGCGTACCGGCACGGGTACGCGCGCATCGCCGCGTGCACGCACCACACGTTCATCGCCGACCCGAAGGGCAACGCCGAATCCGTGCTGCGGATGGCCCGCGACTGCCATGAGGACAGCGCCGCGCTGGCGGTGTTCCCGGAGCTGACGCTGACCGGGTATTCGATCGAGGACATCGTCATGCAGGACGGTCTGCTCGAGGCCGTCGAGGCCGCGCTGCTCGACATCGTGGCCGAGTCGACCGATCTGCTGCCGGTGCTGGTCGTCGGTGCGCCGCTGCGCTACCGGCACCGGATCTACAACACCGCGGTCGTCATCCACCGCGGGCAGATCCTCGGGGTCGTCCCGAAGTCCTACATCCCCAACTACCGCGAGTTCTACGAGAAGCGGCAGATCGCCGCGGGCGACGAGGAACGCGGGGAGATCCGGCTGGGTGGCCGTGAGGTGCCGTTCGGGCCGGACCTGCTGTTCGAGGCCGTCGACCTGCCCGGATTCGTCCTACACGTGGAGATCTGCGAGGACATGTGGGTGCCGATCCCGCCGAGCGCGGAGGCCGCGCTGGCCGGTGCGACGATCCTGGCCAACCTGTCGGGCAGCCCGATCACGATCGGCAGGTCGGAGGACCGGTGCCTGTACGCCCGCTCAGCATCGTCGCGGTGCCTGGCCGCCTACGTGTACGCGGCGGCGGGCGAGGGGGAGTCGACGACGGACCTGTCGTGGGACGGGCAGACGATGATCTGGGAGAACGGGCTCTGCCTGGCCCAGTCGGAGCGGTTCCCCAAGGGGGAGCGCCGGTCGATCGCCGACGTCGACCTGCAGCTGCTGCGCAACGAACGGCTGCGCATGGGCACCTTCGACGACAACCGCCGCCACCATCTGATCGACGAGGACTCGTTCCGCCGGGTCGAGTTCACGCTCGACCCGCCGAGCGGCGACATCGGGTTCTACCGCGAGGTGGAGCGGTTCCCGTTCGTGCCCGCGAATCCCGAACGGCTGGAACAGGATTGCTACGAGGCGTACAGCATCCAGGTCGCGGGCCTCGAACAGCGGCTGCGCGCCCTGGACTACCCGAAGATCGTGCTCGGCCTCTCGGGCGGCCTGGACTCCACGCACGCGCTCATCGTGGCGGCCAAGGCGATGGACCGCGAGGAACGGCCCCGCAGCGACATCCTCACGTTCACCCTGCCCGGTTTCGCGACCGGTGACCGCACCAAGAGCAACGCGACCCGGCTGGCCGAGGCGCTCGGGGTGACGTTCGAGACCATCGACATCACCGAGACGGCACAGCTGATGCTCAAGGAGATGGACCACCCGTTCTCCCGCGGTGAGAAGGTCTACGACGTCACGTTCGAGAACGTGCAGGCCGGTCTGCGCACCGATTACCTGTTCCGCCTTGCCAATCAGCGCGGCGGCATCGTGCTCGGCACCGGTGACCTCTCGGAGCTGGCGCTGGGCTGGTCGACCTACGGGGTGGGCGACCAGATGTCGCATTACAACGTCAACGGCGGCGTGCCGAAAACCCTGATCCAGCACCTCATCCGGTGGGTGATCTCGTCCGGGCAGTTCGATGACACGGTCAATGAGGTGCTGCAGTCGGTGCTCGACACCGAGATCAGCCCGGAACTGGTGCCCGCGGGTGAGGACGAGGAGATCCAGAGCAGCGAGGGCAAGGTGGGACCCTATGTGCTGCAGGACTTCTCACTGTTCCAGGTGCTGCGCTACGGGTTCCGGCCCTCGAAGGTGGCGTTCCTGGCGTGGCACGCCTGGAGCGACGTCGACCGCGGCGACTGGCCGCCGGGGTATCCGGACAGCAAGCGGCCCAGTTACACGCTCGCCGAGATCCGGCACTGGCTGCAGGTGTTCGCCCAGCGGTTCTACTCGTTCAGCCAGTTCAAGCGGTCCGCACTGCCCAACGGCCCCAAGGTGTCCGCGGGCGGCTCGCTGTCCCCGCGCGGCGACTGGCGGGCGCCGTCGGACATGTCGGCGCGGGTCTGGCTCGACGAGATCGAGAGCGCGATCCCGAAGGACTGATCGCCGAGACTGCGGTGAGGGTCTCGTCCACCGGCGTGTCGCCGCCCTCACCGCAGTCTCGACGGGGCTACAGCCGCCCGTCGATCCGCAACCCGGGGTGCACCCACTCCGGGGAGCGCCGCTCCTTGAACGCCATGAACCCCTCGATCGACTCGGGCGCGCCCAGGCTGGCCTGCATCCCGATCCGGTCGTAGAGGCCGATGTAGTTGTCCAGGCTGGACTTGATCACCGTGCGGGCATGCGGTGCGGTGCGGCAGCACTGCGCCAGCACCTCGCGGGCGGCGTCGGCCAGGTCGTCGTGCGGCACCACCCGGGCGACCATGCCCCAGTCGAGCGCCTCGGCCGCCGACAGCGTGCGGCCGGTGAACATCAGATCGCGCGTGCGCACCGGCCCGATCAGGCGCGCCAGCATGTGGCTGTAGTAGGTGTCGGCGATTCCGCGGTACAACTCGGGCACCCGGAACGTCGCACGGTCGCTGACCACGGCGATGTCGGCGCACAGCGCGATCTGCAGACCGCCGCCCTGGCAGAGCCCGTTGACCGCCGCCACGACGGGTTTCGCGGACTGGCGCAGCGTGTCGAACGGCAATGCGTCCATACCCAGCGCCGCACCGAAGGTCAGCCAGTTGTCCGCACCGCCGCCGCCCATGTCGCCGCCGGGCGCGAACACGTCACCGGTACCGGTGATCAGCAGGCCCGCGAGGTCCGGATCGGTGCCGACGTGGTTCACCGCGTACTTGATCCCGAAGTACATCGCCGGGGTCATGGCGTTGCGCGCCTCGGGCCGGTCGAGCGTGCACACCCCGAACGCGCCTTCGCGGGTGAACCGCAGAAACGGTGTGCCCAGCCAGTCGCCGTCCGGCGGGCGCGGGGTGTGCTGCTCAGTCGTCGTGGTCATTGCGCTCCTGTCATCTTCTTCTGTCATCTGAGGGCGTCGTCGATCGCTTCCGCGGTGGGGGCGCAGTCCCCGGCGCCGGGGACCAGCGTGGCCAGGGCGCCCGCCGTGCACGCCCGGCGCAGTGCGTCCTCGTGTCCGGTGCGCCAATGCGCGGCCAGCACGCCGGCGAACACGTCGCCTGCGCCGGTGGTGTCCACGGCTTCCACCGCGGGCGCCGGGATGTCGAACCGTTCCCCGTCGCCGAGATAACTCGCGCCGCGGGGGCCGCGGGTGATCACCAGATGCGGTATCGGCCAATGCCATTCGGCCGCCTCGGCCTGGTTGACCACCACCACGTCGGTCGCCTCGGCGAGCCGCAGCAGTTCGTGGGGCGGTGCGCCGGCGGGGGAGGCGTTCACGATGACCACCGCACCCGCCTCGCGCGCCACCCGCGCCGCGTCGTTGGCCGTACCGAGCGGGATCTCCAGCTGGATGAGTACGACATCCGCGGCTCCGATCACTCCGCGCACGGCCGCCGACGCCACGCTCAGATGGGCGTTGGCGCCGGGTGCGACGACGATCGCGTTCTCGGCGGCCGCGTCGACCATCACCACCGCCGAACCGCTCGGGCCGGGCACCGTCACCACGCCGTCGAGTCCCACCCCGTTCTCCCGCAGGTGCGCGCGCAGCAGACCGGCCGCCGGATCGTCGCCGAGCGCCGCCACCAGCTGAACGTCGGCGCCGGCACGCGCCGCGGCGACCGCCTGGTTGCCGCCCTTGCCGCCGGGGGCCGACGACATCGCCGACGCCAGCACGGTCTGCCCGGGCCGGGGCAGCGACGGCACCGCGAAACGCAGATCGGCGTTCACACTGCCCACCACGCAGACTTGCGCCGCCGCCATGGGCCCAACGCTAAACCAGCGGGGCCGTGCAGCGCCGTCAAGTGGGCGTGTCGGTTTCGATACGCTGGACCGATGAGTGTGCACGCCCCCGATGCCGTCGACCTGCGCACCGAGGTCCACGACGCCGCCCGCCGGGCCCGCGTCGCCTCGCGCGCGCTGGCGACGCTGTCCACCGAGACGAAGAACCGCGCGCTGCGCGCGGCCGCCGACCGGATCCTGATGGATGCGCACCTCATCATCGCGGCCAACGAGCGCGACCTCGAGAAGGCGAAGGCGGCCGGCACTCCGGAGGCCATGCTCGACCGGCTGGCACTGAACCCACAGCGCATCGACGGTGTCGCGGCGGGCCTGCGCCAGGTGGCGAGCCTGCCCGACCCGGTCGGTGAGGTGTTACGGGGTAACACGCTGGTCAACGGGCTGCAGCTGCGTCAGCAGCGGGTGCCGCTCGGTGTGGTGGGCATCGTCTACGAGGGCAGGCCCAACGTCACCGTCGACGCCTTCGGGTTGACGCTGAAATCCGGTAACGCGGTGCTGCTGCGCGGCAGCTCGTCGGCGGCGCACTCCAACGCCGCGCTCGTCGACTCACTGCGGGCGGCGCTGCTCGGCGAGGGACTCGACGCCGACGCGGTGCAACTTCTGCCCAGCCACGACCGGGCCAGCGTCACCCATCTCATCCAGGCCCGCGGGCTCGTCGACGTGGTGATCCCGCGCGGCGGGGCCGGTCTGATCGACGCCGTCGTGCGCGACGCCCAGGTGCCCACCATCGAGACCGGCGTCGGCAACTGCCACGTCTACGTGCACGCCGCGGCCGACCTCGACATGGCCGAGACCATCCTGCTCAACGCCAAGACCCGGCGGCCCAGCGTGTGCAACGCCGCCGAATCGGTGCTCGTCGACGCCGCCATCGCCGACGTCGCGGTGCCGCGGCTGACCAAGGCGCTGACCGACGCCGGGGTGACGGTGCACGCCGACCCCACCGACGAGGAACTGCGCGCCGAATTCCTGTCGATGGACATCGCGCTGGCCGTGGTCGACGGGGTCGACGCCGCCATCGCCCACGTCAACGAATACGGCTCCGGGCACACCGAGGCCATCGTCACCGCCGATCTCGCTGCCGCACAACGCTTCACCGAACGTGTGGACGCCGCGGCGGTCATGGTCAACGCGTCGACGGCGTTCACCGACGGCGAGCAGTTCGGATTCGGCGCCGAGATCGGCATCTCCACCCAGAAGCTGCACGCCCGCGGCCCCATGGGTCTGCCAGAATTGACCTCGACCAAGTGGATTGTGTGGGGAGACGGCCACACCCGCCCTGCCTGAAACAGGAGAAGTGATTTGAGCGTCCCCGCACGCCCGGCGCCGCTGTTCGCCGACATCGACGATGTCGCGCGCCGGCTGGCCGAGACCGGCTACCTGGCCGACACCGCGACGGCCACCGCCGTCTTCCTCGCCGACCGGCTGGGCAAGCCGCTGCTGGTCGAAGGGCCCGCAGGTGTCGGGAAGACCGAACTCGCCCGCGCGGTCGCGCAGGCCACCGGGTCGGGGCTGGTGCGGCTGCAGTGCTACGAGGGCGTCGACGAGGCCCGCGCGCTCTACGAGTGGAACCACGCCAAGCAGATCCTGCGGATCCAGGCCGGTCATCAGGGGACCGGTGACTGGGACCAGACCAAACTCGACGTGTTCAGCGAGGAGTTCCTGCTGTCGCGGCCGCTGCTGACCGCGATCCGCCGCTCCGAGCCGACGGTGCTGCTCGTCGACGAGACCGACAAGGCCGACATCGAGATCGAGGGTCTGCTGCTGGAGGTGCTGTCCGACTTCGCGGTGACCGTGCCGGAGCTGGGCACCATCAAGGCCGAGCGCACCCCGTTCGTCGTGCTGACCTCCAACGCCACCCGAGAGCTGTCCGAGGCGCTCAAACGGCGCTGCCTGTTCCTGCACATCGACTTCCCCGACCCCGACCTGGAACGGCGCATCCTGTTGTCGCGGGTTCCCGAACTGCCCGAGCGGCTGGCCTCGGAGCTCGTGCGCATCATCGGGGTGCTGCGCGGGATGCAGCTCAAGAAGCTCCCGTCGGTGGCCGAGACCATCGACTGGGGCCGCACCGTCCTGGCGCTGGGCATGGACACCATCGACGACGCGATGATCGCCGCCACGCTCGGTGTGGTGCTCAAACACCAGTCCGACCAGCAACGCGCCGCCGGAGAGTTAAGGCTCAACTGATGCCGCCGCGCCGCGTCCGACCGCCCCAGCCGCTCGCCCCGCACGGGATCCCCGGCCACCTGGTCGAGTTCGTCGAGGCGCTGCGCAAACAGGGCATCTCGGTGGGTCCGTCGGAGACCGTCGACGCCGGACAGGTGATGACGGTCCTCGGGCTCGGCGACCGGGAGGCGCTGCGGGAGGGCATCGCGTGCGCGGTGCTGCGGCGCCCGGATCACCGCGACACCTACGACGCACTGTTCGATCTGTACTTCCCGGCCGCACTCGGCGGCAAGACGGTGCTGGCCGACGAGGAGACCGACAGCGACGAGCCGGGGCTGCCGCCCGAGGACGTCGAGGCGATGCGCGAGGCGTTGCTCAAGCTGCTCAACGACAACCCCGACCTGGCCGAGATGGACGAACGGCTGACCGCGATGATCGCCCAGATCGTCGAGGCCTACGGCCGCTACAACTCCAGCCGAGGACCGTCGTACTCGTCGTACCAGGCGCTCAAAGCGATGAGCCTGGACGATCTGGAGGGCCGGCTGCTGGCCGGGCTGCTCGCCCCCTACGGCGACGAGCCGACGCCCACCCAGGAGCAGATCGCCAAAGCCATTGCTGCGCGGCGTATCTCGCAGCTGCGCAAGATGGTGGAGGGGGAGACCAAACGGCGGACGGCCGAGCAGTTGGGTCGCGACCACGTGCAGATGTACGGGGTGCCGCAGCTGGCCGAGAACGTCGAGTTCCTGCGCGCCTCCGGCGAACAGCTGCGTCAGATGCGCCGCGTGGTCGCCCCGCTCGCGCGCACGCTGGCCACCCGGCTGGCGGCGCGGCGGCGCCGTGCCCGCGCCGGGGAGATCGACATGCGCAAGACGCTGCGCAAATCGATGTCGACCGGGGGTGTGCCGATCGACGTCGTGCTCAAGAAGCCGCATCCCGCGCGCCCGGAACTGGTCGTGCTGTGCGACGTCTCGGGCTCGGTCGCCGGGTTCAGCTCGTTCACGCTGATGCTCGTTCACGCACTGCGCCAACAGTTCTCGCGCGTTCGCGTCTTCGCGTTCATCGACACCACCGACGAGGTCACCGAGATGTTCGGTCCCGAGGCCGATCTCGCGGTCGCCGTCCAGCGCATCACCCGCGAGGCCGGGGTGTACACCCGCGACGGCCACTCCGACTACGGCAACGCGTTCGTGTCGTTCATGCACAAGTACCCGGCCGCGTTGTCGCCACGCAGTTCGCTGCTGATCCTCGGCGACGGTCGCAACAACTACCGCAACCCGGAGACCGATCTGCTGGCGCGGATGGTCAACGCCAGCCGCCACGCGCACTGGCTCAACCCCGAGCCCAGGCACCTGTGGGGCAGCGGCGACTCGGCGACGCCGCGGTACGAGGACATCATCACCATGCACGAGTGCCGCTCGGCCAAACAGCTGGCCGCGGTGATCGACCAGCTGCTTCCCGTCTAGGTCAGTACAAGCGCGACCAGACACAGATTCGCGTGAATCCACGCCGGATCACACGAATCTGTGTCTGCTCGCGGCCGGAAAGTCAGGCGAACGACACCGTCACGTCGCCGCCGTGCGGATCGGCGTCGGCGACCAGTGACCACGGTGCACGGTAGACGCGGCCCGGTGCCGCGGGCCAGGCGGTGCGCGCCGTCGCCAGCGTGCGGCCGTCCTGTACCGCGCGCAGTTTCGGCAGCCGCCGATACTCGTCGACCCAGAACAGCAGATCGCCACGGGCGGACGTCCCGCCACTCGGCGAGACCAGTTGCGGGGCGACCCACCTGAAGGGCGCCTCGGTGCGGATGCGCACACCGGCCGCCGGTGCGTCGCGTTGCCGCAGCCACGTGCGGACCGCGGCGGCCACGTGGCGGCCGTCGAGTGCGGCGCCGTCGGCGGTGTCGACCGGGTGCAGCAGGTTGCCCGCCGCGAAGACGCCGGGAGCGCTGGTGCGCAGCGCCGCATCCACGACGGGACCGCGCGTGCCCGCGTCCATCACCAGCCCACCGGTGCGGGCGAGTTCGTGGTCGGGGATCCAATCCCCGGTGAACACCACGGTGTCGCAGTCGATCGTCGTGCGTGCGCCGGTGCCCAGATCCTCGACCGTCACGCCGTCCACCCGGTCCTTGCCGTGGATGCTGACCAGCCGGCTGCGGGTGAGCACCGGCCCGTCCATCAGCGCGCGGCCCGGCAGCCGGAAGGCCGCGTACGCCTCGCCTTTCGGATACCTGGTCACCATGGCGACCGTGGCGCAGCCCGCCTCCCGCAGCGTGAGCACCGCCGACCAGCTCACGAGTTCGGCGCCGACGACCACCGCGCGCGTGCCGACCGACGCGTGATGCATGTGGACGAGGTTCTGCAGTTGCCCGGTGGTGTACACCCCGTCGGGCCGGTCCCCGGGGATCAGCCGGGCCGGGCGCGGGCGTTCCCGCGCGCCGGTGGCGAGCACGACCGCGTCGGCCGACACCGTCCGCACCCCGCGCGGTGTGGTGACCTCGAGCAGTCGCTCACCGGCCCAACCGGTCACCATCGCCTCGGTCTCGAGCATCGCGCCCGCGTCGAGTGCCTGCGCGGTGAGCCGGCGGGCGTAGGCCGGTCCCGAGATGAACCGCCGCAGATCCCGCATCCCGTAGCCGGGATGGTCGCTGTGGCGGGGGATGCCACCGGTCTGCGCTTCGCGTTCCAGGACGAGGGTGTCGACGTGCGGGGCGAGCGCCGCGGCCGCGGTCAGACCCGCCGGACCGCCGCCGATGATCACCACGGGCACCTTCTGCGTCGGCGGGGTCATCGGACCGCCGCCCGCGACTCCAGCAGCGTCTGGGTGTGCGCGCCACAGTAGAAGCCCTGGCAGCGGCCGTTCATCACCCGGGTGCGCCGACGCAGCCCGTCGAGGTCGGCGGGCGGGATCGGCGAGGCGAACGCATCGCGAATCTCCCCGGCGGTGACGCGTTCGCAGAAGCACACGATCCGCCCGTAGGCCGGGTCGGCGGCGATGCGGTCGGCGTCCTGGTAGGGGCGTATCCCGATCTCACCGATGTTGGGCATGCGCGGCGGATCGGGCAGATCCTCGCGCGGGGTGAGGTCGAGGTCGGTGCCCGCGAGCAGCTCGGTGACGTACTCGGCGATCGCCATCCCGGACGTCAGACCGGTCGAGCGGATACCGCCGACGAGGACGTAGCGGTGCGGTGCGTCGAGGTCGATCAGGTAGTCGTCGGAGTCGATCGCCGCGCGCAGCCCCGCGTAGCTCGCGGTCACCTCCTCGTCGAACAGCTTGGGCATCAACGCCCGTCCCTTGTCGATGAGGAACTCGAACCCCTCCTCGCTCGTGTTGGTGGCGGTGCGGTCGGTGAGGTTCTCCGAGGTGGGTCCCACCATCACGTTGCCGTAGATGGTCGGGCTGACCAGCACGCCCTTACCCCGCGACGAGGGCACCGCGAGCACGATCAGCGGCACCATCGGCCGGGCCAGCTTGTCGAAGACGAGCAGTTCCCCGCGGCGGGGGGTGACCGTGAACCGGTGGTGGCCGAACTGTTCGTCGAGGTGGTCGGCGCCCAGGCCCGCGGCGTTGATCACCCAGCGGCCGTGCACGTCACCCGCCGTCGTCCGCAGGGTGGTGTGACCGTCGACAGAATCAACCTGCAGCACACGGGCATTGCGGATGAGGCGGACACCGCGCTGGACGGCGTCGGTGGCCAGCGCGAGGTTGGTGGTCCAGGTGCAGATGAGCGACTCGCCGGGAACGGTGAGCCCGGCCAGCGCACCGGGTCCGAGGTCGGGCACCAGGTCGTACACCCGTGCGGCGTCGACGATCTCGCATTCGGTGTAGCCGTTGCGCAGGGCCTTGTCCCGTAGCCCGGGCAGCGCGTCGCGTTCCTCGTCGGTCCAGGCGACCAGCAGTGCTCCGGTCCGTTCGACGGGGATACCGGTCTGCTCGGCGTACTTGCCCAGGAGTTCGTAGCCGCGCGCCACGAGCGTCGACTCGAGGGTGCCCGGTTTCGCGTCGAATCCGGTGTGCAGCAACGCCGTATTGGCCTTGCTGGTGCCGTCGCCGACGTCGGCGCGGGCCTCCAGCAGGGTCACCGACGAACGGGTGCCCGCCAGCGCGCGGGCGATCGCACTGCCCACGATGCCGGCGCCGACCACGACGACGTCACTGACGTCGGGGGTGCTCACTTGGTCTCTCCTTGGTTGTGCAGGGTCGATTCGGCCGCGCGCCGCCACCGGCCGAGGTAGTCGGCGGCGCGGTCGGCCGACCATCGGGGTTCGTAGGTCTGGGTGGGCGTCCAGGTGCCGACGGCCTGCGCCGGGGTCAGCGCGGGATCGAGCGCCAGGCGGGCACATGCGGCGGCGCCCAGTGCGGTGGCGTGCAGGGAAGGGTAGACGTCGACCGGAACCTGCGCGAGGTCGGCCTGCGCCTGCATCAGCACCGCCGACCGGGTCAGTCCGCCGTCGACCCGCAATCGGTGCAGCGGGCGCCCGAGGTCGGTGCCCACCAGGTCGGCCAGCGCGGTCACCTGGGCGGCGATGCCCTCCAGCAGCGCCCGCACCAGCTGACCCCGCCCGCTGGACAAAGTCATCCCGGTGAAGGACGCCGTCGCCGCCGAATCCCACCACGGCGCGGCCAACCCCGCCAGCGCGGGGACACACAGCACGCCGTCGCTGGATTCGGCTGCAGCACTGTCGAGTTGGTCGGCGGCGGGCACCAGCCCGAGCTCGACCGCCCACCGCACCGCCGATGCCGCGGTGTAGACCTGCCCGTCGGCGCAGTAGGCGGTCCGCCCGCGCAACCGCCACGCCACCGACGTCGTCAGCCCCGACGATGACAGCGCGGGGCGGTCACCGAGCTGGGCCAGCAGGAACGCGCCGGTGCCGTAGGTGCACTTGGCCGCGCCCGGCTCCAGACAGCTTTCGGCCAGCAGCGCGGCCTGCTGATCGACGATCAATCCGGCCACCGGCATCGTCGGCCCGAAAACGTCCGTCTCGCCGACCATCTCGTCGCAGTCGGTGATCGTGGGCAGGGCCTCGCCGGTGAGGCCGAACAGGTCCAGGAGCTCGTCGTCCCAGGTGTGGGCGTCGAGCGCGGTGAGCAGGGAGCGGCTGGCCGTGGAGGCGTCGGTGACGAACGCGCCGCACAACCGGTGCACCAACCAGGTGTCGGTGGTGGTGACGACCCCGCCGCGGGTCAGATTCGCCCGCAGCCACGCCATCTTGGGCGCCGAGAAATACGGGTCGAGCACCAGCCCGGTCCTGTGTGCGATCCGGTCCGCCGAGCCGGCCAGGGGTGCGCACACCGATTCGGCCCTGCGGTCCTGCCACACGATCGCCGGGGTGAGCGGGCGCCCGGTGTCCCGGTCCCAGGCCAGCACCGTCTCGCCCTGGTTGGCCAGCGCGACCGCCGCCACGGGAACCCCGGCCTGCGCGACCGCCTGCCGGCCCGCGTCGACCACCGACTGCCAGAGGACCTCCGGATCCTGTTCGACGGCCCCGCCGGCGAGGTACTGCGGCCGCAGCCCCACCTCGGCGACCGAGACGACGGCCCCCGATGCGTCGGCGACGATCGCCTTGGTGCCCGACGTGCCCTGGTCGATGGCGAGCAGGTGGGTCATCAGTCCTTCGCGGCCTCACGGTCGAGTTCGGCGTCGATCGAGTGCATGTCGGGCATCGACAGCCCGTGCCGCCCACGGGTCGCCAACAGGTAGCCCAGGTACACCGCACCGATCACGACCATGACGATGACGTATGTCCACGCCTCCTTGAAACTCGAGTCGCGGAACAGCGCCAACTCGAAGACCAACCAGACCACCGCGACCGCCACCACTGGTATCTCCCACGCTCCCAGGTCGAATTTCCCGTTGACCGGCAACGACTTCCGCTTGAGCAGGTAGAGCACGACGGTGGAGGCGTACATCACCGCGGGCAGCAGCGTGGCCGCCCCGAACAGCGTGAAAAGCGCGGTCTCCGAACGCTGGAAAACCGCGAGGATCAGTTGTGCGACGACGAAGTAGAGCACCGCGGCCTTCAGCGGGGTGTGGAACTTCGGCGACACCTGACCCCACAGCTGCCAGCCGGGGAACCGCCTGTCCCGCGACATCGCCCAGGTGAGCCGCACGCCGGTGATCATGATGACCAGACCGCACGCGAAGATCGCGAGTACCACCATCAGCAGCAGCAGTGTGGCCACCACCGATCCGAGGGTGTTCTCGATGACGTCGGCGATCGGCGTGCCGGACTCGGCCAATGCGATCGGGTCACCGGCGGCCAGTGTGACCGCGACGATGAACAGGAACCCCAGCACGCCGGAGGCGAGGACCGCCTGGCACATCGCGCGCGGCACCACCCGCTCGGGATCGTGGGTCTCCTCGGCGAGGTTGGCGGCCGACTCGAAACCGACGATGGTGAACGCGCCGAGCAGGAAGCCGAGCATCCACGGGCCCGCCGAGGTCCAGTCGCCGAAGCTCCAGAACCCTTCGGCCGGGACGGCGCCCTTGCTGAACAAATTGCCGAAGTCCATGTCGCCGCGGATCGCGGCGACCACCAGGAGCAGCACCGTCAGCGCGACCATGCCGATCAGTTCCAGCGTGACGAAGCTGTTGTTCACCCGTTCCGCCCACGGCGTCGACAGCGCCACGAGCAGGAACTGCAGCACCAGCACCGCGGCGGTGATCAGCCACGCGATCGTCGCCGTGCTCTCGTAGTGCAGCAGGACCGGCAGGATCGTCGAGGCGATGGTGTAGTCGACCGCGCACACCACGATGGCCAGGAACGTGAACGAGATCCAGCCGATGATCCACCCCAGGATCGGGTTCGCCAGCCGCGACATCCACTGGTAGTGGTACCCGGTCACCGGGATCCGGGAGGCCAGCGCGCCGAGGACGAACGCGACGGCCAACTGGCCGACGACCGCGATCGGCCACGTCCAGATGCCGACGGGACCCGAGGAGTTCAGCACCGATCCGTAGGTGGTGAAGATGCCGGTCGCGATCGAGACGAACGCGAACGCGACCGCGAACGATGCGAAGCGGCCGGTGCGGCGCTCCAGGGATTGTGCGTAGCCGAACTGCGCAAGGTCGGCGGCGTCACCGCCGGAGGGGACCGTGCCGGACATAGCTCCTCCAGTTGGTATAGACCATGTGGTTGAACCGAAGTATGAATGTGACACACGTCATCGTCAACCCAGGTAACCGAACCTTCACACCGGCGTGGCCGGGACCACGGGCGCTACGCTTCTCCCATGCCTGCCGCCGCGAGGAGAGCTCCGTCGCAGGGCGGCGACCAGCCGCGCTACCTGGCGATCGCGGCGGAGGTACGCGACCGGATCGCCACCGAACAGCTCGGACCGCACACGCTGCTGCCCTCGGAGCGCGAACTCGCCGAGCAGCACAGCGTCAGCCGGATGACCGCCCGTCAGGCGCTGTCCCTGCTCGAGAGCGAGGGTGTGGTCTACCGCAAACCGCCGCGCGGCACGTTCGTCGCCGAACCCCGGGTGCGGTTCCACATCGGCAGCTTCTCCGAGGAGGTGTCCCGGCTCGGGCGCCGCCCCGCCGCCCGCCTGCTGTGGGCCGAACGTCAGCACCCCACGCCGGCGGTGCAGCTCGCGCTCGGGTTGGCCGACGGGGCCGCGGTGCACGTCTTCCACCGGCTGCGCAGTGTCGACGACGCCCCCGTCGCACTCGAGACGACGTTCCTGCCCGCCGACCTCACCCCGGGGATTCTCGACACCCCGGAGGAGGGGTCGCTGTGGGCGGTGTTGCGCGACCGCTACGGGATCCGGCTGGCGCGTTCGACGGCGGTACTCGAGTCGATCGTGCTCGACGACGCCTCGAGCTCGCAGCTCGCGGTGCGGGCCGGGTCGGCGGGCACGCTGCTGACCCGCACCACCGAGGACGAGACCGGCCGCTGCGTGGAATACGCGCGCGACGTCTACCGCGCCGACCGCGCTGCCTTCGAGGTCTCCGAGGTGCTCACGGTCGACCGCACACCGGTCTGACCGGCGCCGCGCTGCCGTAAGCTCGCTGTTCGTGCAACCGCGACGCAGGCTGGGCGTGATGGGCGGGACGTTCGATCCCATTCACCACGGGCACCTGGTTGCCGCCAGTGAGGTGGCAGATCTGTTCGAGCTCGACGAGGTCGTGTTCGTGCCGACCGGCCAGCCCTGGCAGAAGCATGACCGCCGGGTCACCGCACCCGAGGACCGGTACCTGATGACGGTGATCGCCACCGCGTCCAACCCCCGGTTCTCGGTCAGCCGGGTCGACATCGACCGCGGCGGCCCGACCTACACCAAGGACACGCTGCAGGATCTGCACGCGGCCAATCCCGACGCCGACCTCTACTTCATCACCGGCGCCGACGCGCTGGGCTCGATCCTGTCGTGGCAGAACTGGGAGGACATGTTCTCCGTCGCCCGGTTCGTCGGGGTCAGCCGACCGGGCTACGAGCTCGACGGCAGCCACATCTCGGCCGCGCTGCGGGAACTCCCCGACGATGCGCTGTCGTTGGTAGAGGTGCCGGCACTGGCGATCTCGTCGAGCGACTGCCGCAAGCGCGCATCCGAGGCCCGGCCGATCTGGTACCTGGTGCCCGACGGGGTCGTGCAGTACGTCACCAAACGCCGGCTCTACCTACCGTTCGAAAGCTGAGGACATCCCCATGACCGCCACCGACGAAGCCATCCAGATGGCGACCGTGGCCGCACGCGCGGCGTCGGCCAAACTCGCCGACGACGTCGTGGTCATCGACGTCTCCGGCCAGCTCGTCATCACCGACTGCTTCGTGATCGCCTCGGCGAGCAACGAACGCCAGGTCAACGCGATCGTCGACGAGGTGGAGGAGAAGATGCGGCTGGCCGGCCACAAACCGGCCCGCCGGGAGGGCACCCGCGAGGGCCGCTGGACGCTGCTCGACTACGTCGACATCGTGGTCCACATCCAGCACACCGACGAGCGCAACTTCTACGCACTGGACCGGCTGTGGCGGGACTGCCCGACGGTACCGGTGGAACTGGACGCCCCGTGAGGGTGCGGCGGCTGGTGCTGCTCCGGCACGGGCAGACCGAGTTCAACGCGGGCCGGCGGATGCAAGGCCAGCTCGACACCGAACTGTCCGAACTCGGCCGGGAGCAGGCCGTCGTCGCGGCCGAGGCCCTGGCCAAACGGCAGCCGCTGCTCATCGTGTCCTCGGATCTGCGGCGTGCGCTGGACACCGCCGTCGCACTGGGCGAGCGCGCGGGGTTGCCGGTGTCGGTCGACACCCGCCTGCGCGAGACGCATCTGGGTGACTGGCAGGGGATGACCCACCTCGAGGTCGACGAGGTCGCCCCCGGGGCTCGGTTGGCCTGGCGCGACGATGCGCGGTGGGCGCCGCACGGAGGCGAGAGCCGCGTCGACGTGGCCGCCCGCAGCCGACCGTTGGTCGCTGAACTCGTTGCCGGACAGGGCGATTGGGGTTCGGACGCCGACGGTCTGGAACCGGACCGGCCGATCGTGCTGGTCGCGCATGGCGGTCTCATCGCCGCGCTGACCGCGGATCTGCTGGGCTTGCCGGTGGACAACTGGCCGGTGCTCGGCGGGATGGGCAACGCGAGCTGGGTGCAGCTGTCGGGACATTCGCAGCCCGACGCCGGACTCGACGACATCCGCTGGCGGCTCGACGTGTGGAACGCGTCCGCGCAGGTCGGCCATGACGTCCTCTAGGCGGACGCTGCTGGTCTTCGCCGATTCGCTGGCCTACTACGGCCCGACCGGCGGACTGCCCTCAAACGATCCCCGGATCTGGCCGAATCTCGTTGCCACACAACTCGGCTGGGATCTGGAGCTGATCGGGCGCATCGGCTGGACGTGCCGCGATGTGTGGTGGGCGGCCACCCAGGATCCGCGGGCATGGGCGGCGCTGCCGCGCGCCGGTGCGGTGGTCTTCGCCACCGGCGGGATGGATTCGCTGCCGTCGCCGTTGCCGACCGCGCTGCGCGAACTGATCCGCTACGTGCGGCCGCCGTGGCTGCGGCGGTGGGTGCGCGACGGATACGGCTGGGTGCAGCCGCGGCTGTCCCCGGTCGCACGGCCGGCGCTACCCCCGCATCTGAGTGCCGAGTACCTCGAGATGACCCGCGGGGCGATCGACTTCAACCGTCCGGGCATCCCGATCGTCGCGTCGTTGCCGTCGGTGCACATCGCCGAGACCTACGGCAAGGCCCACCACGGCAGGGCGGGCACCGTGCGGGCGATCACCGAATGGGCGTCCGAACACGGCGTCCCGCTGGTCGACCTCGAGGCCGCCGTCGCCGACGAGGTGCTCGGTGGCCGCGGAAACCCCGACGGCATTCACTGGAACTTCGAGGCGCATCAGGCCGTCGCGGACCTCATGCTCAAGGCGCTCACCGAAGCCGGTGTGCCACAGGACCTCCCGGATAGCTGACCATGGCCGTGGTGGTGGTGACCGACGCCTCCTGCCGGCTGCCCGCCGAGGAGTTGGCGCGCTGGAACATCCGGCAGGTGCCGCTGCACGTGCTGGTCGATGAGAACGATCTGCGCGACGGGGTCGACACGATCCCCAACGACATCCACGAGCGTGCCCACGTCACGACCGCCGGTGCCGCGCCGGGGGAACTCGCCAAGGTCTACCGGCGCGCGCTCGCCGACAGCGAGGGCGACGGGATCGTCGCGGTCCATCTGTCGGCGGCGCTGTCGAGCACCTTCAGCTCGGCGGTGACCGCGGCGCGCGAGTTCGGATCGGCTGTACGCGTGATCAACTCGCGGTCGGCGGCGATGGGTGTCGGATTCGTCGCACTGGCGGCGGCGCGGTGCGCGGGCACCGGCGCGGACCTCGACGCGGTGGAGGCGGCCGCGCGTGCGACGGTGCCGCGCGGTTCGGCGTTCATCGTGGTGCACAGGCTGGACAATTTGCGGCGCAGCGGCCGGATCGGCGCGACGTCGTCCTGGCTGGGCACGGCGCTGGCACTGAAACCGCTCCTGCGCATCGACGTCGACGGCAGACTCGAACTCGCGCAACGCATCCGGACCGCGTCGAAGGCGCACGCCGCGCTGGTGGATCAGGTGGCCGATGTCGTCGGCGACCGTCGCGCGGCCATCGCTGTGCACCACGTCGACAACCACGACGCCGCCGACGCGATCGGGGCGGCGCTCACCGAACGGCTGCCGCAGATCGAGACGCTCACCGTTGCCGACATGGGGCCGGTGCTGGCGATCCATCTCGGCGCGGGCGCGGTCGGGGTGTGCGTCAGCCTGTCGACCTGATCTGCGCCGAGACTACGCTAGTTGACGCTTCCACCCGCACTTTGCGTCAACAACCGTAGTCTCGACGAGGCGATCGGTAAGTGGTAACTTACGGTTCGTGGCCACTTACCGAGTTGGCGATGCCTGGGAGGCGATGGCGGACGGCACGCGGCGTTCGATCGTGGAGCGGCTGGCCCACGGGCCGTGCGCGGTCGGCGAGCTCGCCCGTGACCTGCCCGTGAGCCGGCCCGCGGTGTCCCAACACCTCAAGGTCCTCAAGCGGGCTGGTCTGGTCCACGACCGCCCGGACGGCACCCGCCGCGTCTACCACCTGGACCCGTCGGGCCTCGACGCGATGCGCGCCGAGCTCGACAGATTTTGGACGCGGGCGCTGGCCGGCTTCAAGGAACTTGTCGAAAATCCAGAACGGGGCGACACATGAATGCACTGCCGTCGAACACGATTCGGCACGAGGTCACGGTCGAGGCGCCGCTCGAGCGTGCGTTCCGGACCTTCACCGAGCGCTTCGGCGCGTTCAAACCCCGCGAGCACAACCTGCTCGCCGTGCCGATCGCGGAGACCGTCTTCGAATGCCGCGTCGGCGGCCACATCTATGACCGCGGCGTCGACGGGAGCGAATGCCGGTGGGCCCGCGTGGTGGCCTATGAACCGCCGAATCGGGTGGTGTTCACGTGGGACATCGGACCGACCTGGCGCGTGGAGGCCGATCCCGAACGGACCAGCGAAGTGGAGGTGCGATTCATCGCCGAGACAAACGAGCGCACTCGCGTCGTACTGGAGCACCGCCACCTCGACCGGCACGGCGACGGCTGGGAATCCGTCGCAGCGGGCGTGAACGGCGACGGGGGGTGGCCGCTCTACCTCAGGCGCTACCGGGAGGTGGCGACGTGACGGCGCCTGCCCCGCTGACCGAACTCGCGCGCCGCGAGCGGGCGGACCTCGCCGAACTCCTCGCCACACTGACACCCGAGCAGTGGCAGGCGCCCAGCCTGTGTACCGAGTGGACGGTCAAAGACGTTGTCGCACACGTGGTGTCGTACGAAGAGCTCGGTGTCGCGGGTTTCCTGTTGCGGATGGTCAGGGGCCGCGTCACCCGCGCCAACCAGGTCGGAGTCGACGAGTTCACGCATCTCTCCGAACGTGAACTGTTGGCATATCTCAGGGCGCACCTCGACCCGTCGGGGCTGACCGCACGGTTCGGCGGGATGATCGGTTTCGTCGACGGGACGATCCATCACCAGGACATCCGGCGTGCGCTGGACCGGCCGCGCACCATACCGGCCGACCGGCTGTCGCGGATCCTCCCGCTCGTACCCGGAAACCCGCGGCTCGGAGCGGGCCGCCGGATCCGCGGTCTGCGGCTGCGTGCCACCGACGTCGAGTGGGTGCACGGCGACGGGCCGGAAGTGGCCGGCCCCGGTGAGGCGCTCCTGATGGTGATGGCAGGACGGCCCGCCGCACTCGAAGACGTCTCGGGCCCGGGTAAAGCGACGCTGGCGCAACGCCTTTGACCGCCGACACTACGCTTGTTGACGCTCCCACCCGCACTTTGCGTCAACAACCGTAGTCTCGGCGCACAGATTCAGCGCAGCCGGCCGGTGACCGGCGGCAGATCCTTGAGCGTCACGATCCCCGGCGGCGCGGCCACCACCGCAGGCACGGCATTGGTCACCGGCATCGCGGTGTAGATCATCCCGAGGCCCATGAAGCCCGGTTCGGTCCAGTCCCGCGGCGGCAGGCAGTGCAGCACGGTGCGCATGTTGGGCAGCCCGAACACCTGGATGACATGGCCGTGTTCGAGCGGCTTCGGCGGTGTGACATGGTTGCCCATGGTCCAGTTGAAGCCGACGCTGACGACGTTGCGGTCGCCGACCCAGCCGCGGTGGTAGCCGTACACCCCCGCGACGGTGCCCGCCGGGATCTGCATGAACCCGAGATCGGAATCGCCCGTGGCGGTGGAGAACTCGACGTCAAACGTCATCCGGTCGAGCGTCGCGCCGATCGCATCGGCCATCATCGCCGCCGATTCGGCGAACACCTCGCTCTCCCGGCGCACGCTCTCGGCCAGGCCGGGCGTCTCGGGGTCCTGTGAGAAGCCCATCGCGGTCTGGGTGCCCGCCGACTCGTAGGTCGAACAGTCCACCGACTCGGTGATCCGGATCTCGTCCACCCGCTCGCAGCAGCCGGAGAGCACCATGCCCACCATGTTCGTGACGCCCGGGTGCGCGCCGCTGCCGAAGATCGTGGAATTACCTGCTGCGCAGGCCTTTCGGATGCGGTCGATATCGTCGGGTGACTGTTTGCCGCCGGTGATCCACGCTGCGCTCGAGCACACGTTGACGCCGGCCTCCAGCAGCCGCGTCAGCTCGTCGATGTCGGGCCACAGCGGGTTGTAGCAGCACGCGTCGGGCCGCAGCGCGATCAGCGCGTCGATGTCGTCGGTGGCCGTGACGCCGGTGGGCTCCGGCCAGCCCGCCAACTCGGCCGCGTCCACCCCGATCTTCTCGGCGCCGTGGGCGTAGACACCCACCAACTCCATGTCGGGGCGGCCGATGATCGCGTGCAGGGAGCGCCTGCCGATGTTGCCGGTCGTCCACTGGATCACGCGTAGCGGCCTGGTCGGTGTGGTCACGGGCGAGCCTCCTCGTCGGGTCTGCGGGTCGCTTCGACCCTAGGACCTGAGCGCCATCCACAGCGCCGTGTTCATCCACAGCCCCGCCCGAACGGGCGTCGACGGCAGCCGATCTGACGGGCGGCGTCCCTACCGTCGGGCGCATGCGGACCGAAGAGCCGGCCGAGCGGCTGAACCGCCGATTCGGCGCCGACGAAGAGAGCGGACACGACGAGGCGCGACCCGACACCGCGCTGTCGCGGTGGCTGCCCGAGTCCACCGCGACGGACAAACCGGGATGGTTGGCGACGGTCCGGGGAGATCCGGGACGCGCGGGCGTGATCGGACTAGCCGCCGTGGGGGTGCTCGCCGTGCTCGTCACGGTGTTCACACTGTGGCGTGACGACCCGCCACCGGTGGTCGCGGCGAAACTGCCCGAGGTCGAGATGGTGTCGTCGGCGTCGGCGAAACCGGGCCAACCCCCACCGGACCAGGAGGTGGTGGTCAGCGTCGTCGGGCTGGTGCACCGGCCGGGGCTGGTGACGCTCACCCCGGGTGCGCGGATCGCCGACGCGCTCGAGGCGGCCGGGGGAGCAGTGGACGGGGCCGATCTCCTCGGCCTCAACATGGCGCGCCGTGTCGCCGACGGCGAACAGATCATCGTCGGCATCGCGCCCCCCGCCGGTAAGCCGGCCGAGATGGGCAGTTCGACGACCGGCCAGGACACCGGCCCCTCGGCACCGTCGGCAGCGGCGCCCGCCGACCGCGCGTCGGGGGAGCCGGTCAACCTCAACACCGCGACCGTCGAACAACTCGACACGCTGCCGGGCATCGGCCCGGTCACCGCCGCGGCGATCCTCGCCTGGCGCGACGCCAACGGCGCGTTCACCAGCGTCGACCAACTCGGCGACGTCGACGGTATCGGCCCGGCCCGGCTGGCCAAACTGCGTGACCTGGTCCATGTGTGAGCGAGGAGGCGGCACCGCTCGACCTCCGGCTCGTCCCCGCGGCGGCGACGGGCTGGGCGGTGACCGCGGCCGGGATCCAGTGGCATACGGCCGCGGCGGTGCTGGTGCTGTTGGCGGGGGTGGCGGCGACGGCCGGGGTCGCGGTGTGGGGCAGCACCGAGGCGACGGTCGCCGCGGCGCTGCGGTCAGCCGGTGCGGGTGTCGCGGCGGTCGCGGTGCTGGGTGGGGCGTTCACCCTCGCGGTGACCGTACGGGCCGATCACGTCGAGCACCACCCGATCGTCACGCGCTACGGGTCGACGGCCGCGGTGGTCGTGACGCCCGGCGACAGTCCTCGGCCGATACGCGGCGGCCGGGTGATGTTCCGCGGAGTACTGCACTCGATCGACGGGCGTCCGTCTTCCGGGCGAGTGGTGGTTTTCGCGTCGGCGCACGGGTTCTCGGACGTGAACGCGGGCCGCCCGGCCGCCTTTCGGGCGCGCATCGGCGAACCGACCCGCCGCGATCTCAGCGTCGCCGTGCTGTCGGCGACGGGTGAGGCCACCGTCGGGACCGCCGCGGCACCGCAGCGGATGGCGCAGCATATCCGGACCGGATTCGCCGACGCCGCACGGGGGGTGCTGCCGGTCGAGCAGGCGGCCATGCTGCCCGCGCTCGTCCTCGGTGACACCGCCGCGGTCCCGCCGGACACCGCCGCGGACTTCCGCACATCGGGGCTGACGCACTTGACCGCGGTGTCGGGCGCGAACGTGACGATCGTGTGTGGGGCGGTGCTACTGAGTGCCGCGCTGGTGGGTCCACGCGCGGCGGTGGTGCTGGCCGCTCTGGCGCTCATCGTCTTCGTCGTGGTCGTGCAGCCCGAGGCGAGTGTGCTGCGCGCCGCGGTGATGGGCGCCATCACGCTGCTGGCGATGGTCACCCCCCGCCGCAGGCAGGCGATCCCCGCGCTGGCCGCCAGCGTGTTGGTGCTGCTGACGGTCGCGCCGGAACTGGCCGTGGACGCCGGTTTCGCGCTGTCGGTGGCCGCGACGGCCGGGTTGGTGGTGATCGCCCCGGTGTGGTCGCGGCGGATGACCGCGCGGGGGTGGCCCAAACCGGTGGCGGACGCCGTCGGCATCGCGCTGGCGGCGCAGGTCGTCACCGCGCCGCTGGTGGCCGGCATCTCGGGACGGGTCAGCCTGGTGTCGGTGCTCGCGAATGTGGTTGTGGCGCCGGTGATCCCGCCGATCACGGTCATCGGGACCGCGGCCGCGGCGCTGTGCCAGCTGTGGCCGGCCGGGGCGGGCCTGCTGATCCGGTTCACCGGACCGCTGCTGTGGTGGCTGTTGCGGGTCGCCGGGTGGGCGGCGGGGGTGCCCGGGGCGTCGGTGTCGGTGCCGTCCGGGTGGGCCGGCGTCGCGGCGGTCGCGCTCGGCGGGATCGGGCTGGTGGTGCTGTGGCGGTGGCGGTGGGTGCGGGTGGTCGCCGGGGCGGCGCTGCTGTGTCTGGTGGCGTGGACGGTGTCCGGCCACGCCGCGCTCGGTGGTGTCGGCGCCGCGTGACACCATTTGAGGGTGAGCCAACAGGTCGAAGCCCTCCATCTGGTGTTGGGCGACGAAGAACTTCTCGTCGAGCGCGCGGTCGCGGCCGTGCTGAGGAACGCGCGCAAGCGTGCGGGCACCGACGACGTTCCGGTCAACCGGTTGCGCGCAGGGGAGGTCAGCACCAGCGAGCTCGCCGAACTGCTCAGTCCGTCGTTGTTCTCCGACGAACGGGTGGTCGTGCTCGAGGCGGCCGGCGAGGCCGGCAAGGATGCGGTCGCGCTGATCGCGAGCGCCGCCGCCGACCTGCCGCCGGGCACCATGCTCGTGGTCGTGCACTCCGGCGGGGGTCGCGCGAAGGCGTTGGCCGATCAGCTGAAGAAGCTCGGCGCCGAGGTGCATCCGTGCGCCAAGATCGTCAAGGCCGCCGACCGCGCGGACTTCGTGCGCAGAGAGTTCCGTACCCACAAGGTCAAGGTCACCGATGACACCGTCACCGCCGTCGTCGACGCGGTGGGCTCCGACATCCGCGAATTGGCGGCGGCCTGTTCGCAGTTGGTCGCCGACACCGCCGGTGAGGTCAACGCCGCCGCGGTGCGCCGGTACCACTCGGGCAAGGCGGAGGTGAAGGGGTTCGACATCGCCGACAAGGCGGTCACCGGGGACGTCGCCGGGGCGGCCGAAGCGCTGCGGTGGGCGATGCTCAGCGGCGAACCGCAGGTGGTGTTGGCCGATGCGCTGGCCGAAGCGGTGCACACGATCGCGCGGGTGGGTCCGCTGTCGGGCGACCCCTACCGGCTGGCGGGGGACCTGGGCATGCCGCCGTGGCGGGTGCAGAAAGCCCAGAAGCAGGCGCGACGGTGGTCGCGGGCGTCGGTGGCCGAGGCGATCCGAGTCGTCGCAGCACTCAACGCCGACGTCAAGGGCGCAGCGGCCAACGCCGACTACGCCCTCGAGTCAGCGGTGCGCAGAGTCGCCGAACTGGTGGCCGACTGAACGAGGGGGAGAAGCGCTCAGAGCTTGTTGAGCGCGGAGGCCAGCGCCGACTTCTTGTTGGCGGCCTGGTTCTTGTGGATGACGCCCTTGCTGGCGGCCTTGTCCAGCTTGCGGCTGGTGGTGACGAGCAGCTCGGCGGCCTTGTCCTTGTCGCCGGAATCGACGGCCTCACGGAACCCGCGCACCGCGGTGCGCAGCGAGGACTTCACCGACTGGTTGCGCAGACGCCGGCGCTCGTTGGTACGGATGCGCTTTTCCTGCGACTTGATGTTGGCCACGAAGAGCTGTCCTTCTTCAATCTCGGGTGGATGATGCAAAGTCTTCGGCCGCGCCACGACGGCGGGCAGCGACTGTTCAGGTTACCAGCGGCGCGCCGTTCGACCAAAGTCCGCCCCGCTAACCTGCTTGAACGCCGCTCGTACGGCAAAGTAGCAGGCGTGAGTCTGCGCACCCTGCCCAGTGAGTCCTCGTCGTCGGCCCGAAGCTCCCGCAACGGGTCGAAGTCCAAACGCCACGAGGGCATCTTCGCCGGATACAACAGCGTCGGCGGCTACGACAAGGCGTTCGACGAGATGTTCGACCCGCAGGGCAACGTGCGCGGTCCCTACAAGGGCATCCACAACGAACTGGCACCCGCCGACGCCGCCGATCTGCAGGCCCGCGCCGACGCGCTCGACCGGGCGTTCATCAACCAGGGCATCACGTTCTCGCTGTCCGGGCAGGAGCGGCCGCTGCCGCTGGACCTCGTGCCGCGGGTGATCTCCGCGGGCGAGTGGACGCGACTCGAACGCGGCATCACCCAGCGGGTGCGGGCGCTGGAGGCCTACCTCGACGACATCTACGGCGAACAGCACATCCTGCGCGACGGCGTCATCCCGCGCCGGCTCGTCACCTCCTGTGAGCACTTCCACCGCGAGGCCGTCGGGATCAGCCCGCCCAACGGGGTGCGCATCCACGTCGCCGGCATCGACCTGATCCGCGACGACCAGGGCAACTTCCGGGTGCTGGAGGACAACCTGCGTTCCCCGTCGGGGGTGTCGTATGTGATGGAGAACCGCCGCACCATGGCGCGGGTGTTCCCCAACCTGTTCGCCACCCACCGGGTGCGCGCGGTCGACGACTACGCCTCGCACCTGCTGCGGGCGCTGCGCAACGCCGCGGCCTCCAACGAGGCCGACCCGACGGTCGTGGTGCTCACCCCGGGCGTCTACAACTCGGCCTACTTCGAGCACTCACTGCTCGCCCGCCAGATGGGCGTGGAACTCGTCGAGGGCCGCGACCTGTTCTGCCGCGACAACACCGTCTACATGCGCACCACCGCCGGGGAACGTCAGGTCGACGTCATCTACCGCCGCATCGACGACGCGTTCCTCGACCCCATGCAGTTCCGCCCCGACTCGGTGCTGGGGGTGGCCGGACTGCTCAACGCCGCCCGCGCGGGCAACGTCGTCATCTCCAGCGCGGTCGGCAACGGCGTCGGCGACGACAAACTCGTCTACACCTACGTGCCGACGATCATCGAGTACTACCTCGGCGAGAAGCCGCTGCTGGCCAACGTCGACACCTACCGCTGCTGGCTCGACGACGAGCGGGAGGAGGTGCTCGACCGCGTCACCGAACTGGTCATCAAACCGGTCGAGGGCTCCGGCGGGTACGGCATCGTGTTCGGCCCCGACGCCTCGGAGAGGGAGCTCAACACCATCTGCAAGAAGATCCGCAACGATCCGCGCGGCTGGATCGCCCAGCCGGTCATGCAGCTGTCGACGGTGCCCACCCAGATCGGGGGCAAGCTGGCGCCCCGCCACGTCGACCTGCGCCCGTTCGCGGTCAACGACGGCGACGACGTGTGGGTGCTGCCCGGCGGGCTCACCCGCGTCGCGCTGCCGGAGGGTTCGCTGGTGGTCAACTCCAGCCAGGGCGGCGGATCCAAGGACACCTGGGTGCTGGCCTCGCGTACGTCGGCCGCCGACCGCGAACTCGCCGCCGCCGAGGTGCTGCGCGAACTGCCGAAGTCGCCGAAGGCGAACAAGGTCGAAAAGAACGCCAAGAACGCCAAGAACGCCGACGTCCAGTCCGCCGAGCAGCTGCAGCAACAGCAGCAACAGCAGTAGGGGGCACGGAACATGCTGGCACGCAACGCCGAATCGCTGTACTGGATCGGCCGCTACGTCGAACGCGCGGACGACACCGCCCGCATCCTCGACGTCACGGTGCACCAACTGCTCGAGGACTCCAGCGTCGACCCCGACCGGGTGGCGCGCACCCTGCTGCGGGTGCTCGGTATGCAGGCGCCCGACCATCCGCTGGACGTGTGGTCGCTGACCGAGATCGTCGCGTTCAACCGGGAGGCCGCCGACGGCACCTCGATCGTCGAGGCCATCTCCGCGGCCCGCGAAAACGCCCGCGGCGCACGGGAAGTCACCTCGACCGAGATCTGGGAGTGCCTCAACACCACTTACAACGCGCTCGCCGAGCGGGAACGCGCCGCCAAACGGTTCGGCCCTCACGAGTTCCTGTCCTACGTCGAGGGGCGCGCGGCGATGTTCGCCGGTCTGGCCGACTCCACGCTCAGCCGCGACGACGGCTACCGGTTCATGGTGCTCGGCCGCGCGATCGAGCGCGTCGACATGATGGTGCGGCTGCTGCTGTCCCGCGTCGGGGACAGCGGGTCCTCGCCGGCGTGGGTGACGCTGCTGCGCTCGGCCGGTGCGCACGACACCTATCTGCGCACCTACCGCGGCGTGCTCGACGCCGGGCGGGTGGTCGAGTTCCTGATGCTCGACCGGCTGTTCCCGCGGTCGATCTTCTACTCGCTGCGGTTGGCCGAACACAATCTCGACGAGCTGCTGCACCGGCCGCACAACCGGCTGGGCGCCACCGCCGAGGCGCAGCGCCTGCTGGGCCGGGCGCGCAGCGAGCTGGAGTTCATGCATCCCGGCGTCCTGCTCGAATCACTCGAGCAGCGGTTGGCCGGGCTGCAGAAGATGTGCAGTGAGGTCGGAGAAGCGTTGGCACTGCAGTACTTCCACGTCGCACCGTGGGTGGCTTGGACCGATGCCGGTCGCAACACGCTGGTCATCGAAGAAGGGGAGGTCTGAGGTCATGTGGCGGATGCGGGTGGTGCACGCGACGGGTTACGCCTACAAGTCCCCGGTCACCGCGTCGTTCAACGAGGCGCGGTTGACGCCGCGTTCGGACAGCAGGCAGAACGTGATCCTCAACCGGGTCGAGACGGTGCCCGCCACCCGGCAGTACCGCTACGTCGACTACTGGGGCACCGCGGTGACCGCATTCGATCTGCACGCCCCGCACACCGAACTCGAGGTGACGGCCTCCTCCGTTGTCGAGACCGACGTCGGTGACCGGCCGGAGGAGACGGTGACGTGGGACGATCTGCGGTCCGAGGCGGTCATCGACCGCTACGACGAGGTCCTCACCGCCTCCGAATACACCCCGGCCAGCAAGCGGATCGCGCGGGTGGGTCAGCGCATCGCCAGGGACCACGACCCGTACGAGGCGGTGATCGCCGCCGCGAACTGGGTGCACACCGAACTGGACTACGTGCCGGGCACCACCGGGGTGCACTCGTCGGGCCTCGACGCGCTACGCGAGGGCAAGGGCGTGTGCCAGGACTTCGCGCACCTGTCGCTGATCCTGTTGCGCAGCATGGGGATTCCCGCCCGGTACGTCTCGGGGTACCTGCATCCGAAGGGTGATGCCAAGATCGGCGACACCGTCGACGGGCAGAGCCACGCGTGGGTGCAGGCGTGGACCGGCGGCTGGTGGAACTACGACCCCACCAACGACACCGACATCGACGAGCGCTACATCAGCGTGGGGGTCGGGCGCGACTACGCCGACGTGTCCCCGCTCAAGGGCATCTACTCCGGGGAGGGGTCCACCGACCTCGACGTCGTCGTGGAGGTCACCCGGCTGGCTTGACGCACACCCCCGGATGGACCTCGACGCGGTGCAGGTCGTCGCCGAGCTCGATCTGGCGGGGGAACACCGCCGCCGCCCGTGCGCGCCAGTCGTCCTCCTGTCCCGGGGCGATCGGCGGCAGGTAGTGGGTGAGCACGAGGATCCCGACCCCGGCCCGGCGGGCGGTGTCGGCGGCCTCCTCGACCGAGGAGTGGTAGTCGCAGACCTCACGCACGCGCTGTTGGGGGGCCAGTGCCACGAGATCCTTGCGGATCACGGTGTGCACCAACGCACCCGCACCCGCGGCGAGTTCGTCGAGGCCGGCGCACGGCACGGTGTCGCCTGCGAGCACCACCGAGGCGTCGGCGTGTTCGATGCGGAAGCCGATGGTCGGGGTGACCGGGCGGTGGTCGGTCGGCGCCACCCGCACCGTCACGCCGTCGTGGTCCCACACCACGCCCTCGGTCACCTCGTGTACCTCGACCGGCGGCGGTGCGGTCAGATCCGGGTGGTGGTCGATGCGGTAGCCGATGTCGTGACCGAACGCGGCGAGCATCCGGGTCACCGCCTCCGCGGTGCCGGGCGGGCCGAACACCTGCAGCGGCACCTGCTCGTCGAAGGTGGTGATCCATCGGGTGATCAGCAGGTCGCCGAGGTCGGCGATGTGGTCGCTGTGCAGATGGGTCAGCAGTAGCGCCGACAACGCGTTCGCGGCGATTCCGGCTGCGGCCATGCGCATCTGCACGCCGCGGCCGCAGTCGACGAGAAACGCCTGTCCGCCCGCGCGCACCAACGTCGACGCCCCGGCCCGGCGCGGGTCGGGGATGGGGCTTCCGGTTCCCAGCAGTGTCACCTCGATCATGGCCCCATAGGTACCGTGCGGACGGCGATCGTGCGCCGGTTTGGCTATTCCGATCGCGGCGAATCCGGCCTAGCCTTATGTGAGCCGTATCACAAGAGGCGGAGGCGGCGATGCGAATAGCGGACGTGCTGCGCAGCAAGGGGTCGGCGGTGGCGACCATCACCGAGACCACCACGGTCACCGGCCTGCTGGCCGAACTCGCCACCCACAACATCGGCGCCATGGTGGTCGTCGGCCCCGACGGCATCGTCGGCATGGTCTCCGAACGCGACGTGGTGCGCCGGCTCCACGAACGCGGCGCCGACCTGCTGCGCAGGCCGGTGTCGGAGTTGATGACCGCCGTCGTGGTCACCTGCACCCCCGACGATCCCGTCGACGACCTGGCCGCGTTGATGACCAACAACCGGGTGCGCCACGTGCCGGTGCTCGACGGTGGCCGGCTGGCCGGGATCGTGAGCATCGGCGACGTGGTCAAGACGCGGATGGAGCAGTTGCAGACCGAACAGGAACAGCTGCAGGCCTACATCACCCGGGGATGAGCGCGAGAGTCGTTGCGTTCACGCTGGTCTGAATCCTCGACATCGCCCGCGGCGCCGACCAGAGTGCTGCCGGTGAGTGCACACCTGAAGTTCCACTGGTACCTGCCGACGCACGGCGACACCACGACGATCGCCGACAATCGGGGCAGCGCTTCGGTGCGGGCAGAGTCGCATCTGGAGCCGACGCTGCACAACCTCACCGCCCTCGGCCGTGCCGCCGAGGACTACGGGTTCGAGGCCGTGCTCACCCCCACGGGTTCGCACTGCGAGGACTCGTGGATCGCCACCGCGGCGCTCGCCCAGCACACCCGCCGGCTCAAGTACCTGGTGGCGTTCCGACCCGGGGTGCTGTCACCGACACTGGCGGCCCAACAGGTCAGCACCTACCAGCGCTTCACCGGTAATCGGCTGGCGCTCAACGTCGTCACCGGCGGCGACGACGACGAGATGCGGCGCTACGGCGACGCGATCGACAAGTCGGCGCGCTACCGGCGCACCGGGGAGTTCCTGCACGTGGTGCGCGGCATCTGGACGGACCCGGACTTCTCCTTCCACGGCGAGTTCTACGACATCGACGCCGCGCGAACGGCGTACCCGCTCGCTCAAACGCCGACGGTCTACTTCGGTGGGTCGTCACCGGAGGCCATCGAGGTGGCCGCGCGGTACGCCGACGTGTACCTCACGTGGGGTGAGCCGCCGGATCAGGTGGTGGAGAAGATCGACCGCGTACGCGCCGCGGCCGCACGGCACGGGCGCATCCTGCGGTTCGGGGTGCGCTTGCACACCGTCGCGCGGCCGACCTCCGCGCAGGCGTGGCAGCGAGCCGAGGAACTGATCGCGGGGCTCTCTGCCGACGAGGTGCGGCGGGCGCACGACCGCTATCTCGCGAGCGGATCCGAAGGCCAGCGGCGGATGGCCGCGCTGACCACCGGGGATCTCGTCGACGCGCGCAGCCTCGAGGTCCACCCCGGGCTGTGGGCAGGGCCGAGCCTGCTGCGCGACGGCGCGGGCACCGCAGTCACCGGCAGCTACGAGGAGGTCGCCGCCGTGTTCGAGGAGTACCGGCGGCTGGGCATCAGCGAATTCGTCCTGTCCGGGTACCCACAGGCCCAGGAGATCCGTCACGTCGGCGAGGGCGTACTGCCCCTTCTCGCGGGCACTCCCGCCGAGGCGGTCCCGGCGGGTTAGAGAATGTGCCATGGTGGGCGGGTGGCTGCCATCGACCTCCGCCCGGGGCGCAAGTCGGATGTGCGGGATTTGGCGGACGTACTCGGCCGCGCGTTCCACGACGATCCGGTGATGACCTGGATCCAGCCCGATGCGGCCGCCCGACGCCGGGCTCTCCCGCGGATGTTCGCCACCATGACTCGGCACCATTTCCTGCGCGGCGGGGGTGTCGAGGTGGCCGCCGGGGGCGACGGTATCGGTGCCGCGGCGCTGTGGGATCCGCCGGGCCGGTGGCAGCAGACGTCGTTGGAGGGGTTGCTGATGATGCCGGCGTTCATCCGTGCGTTCGGTAACCGGGTGGCCGCGGGCCGGCAGGTGGCCGACCAGATGAAGGAGCGCCATCCCGAGGAGCCGCACTGGTACCTGGCGATCATCGGTAGCGATACGTCGGTGCGCGGCAAGGGATTCGGGCAGGCGCTGATGCGGTCGCGACTCGACCGCTGCGACGCCGAATACGCGCCGGCGTACCTGGAGTCCAGCAATCCCGACAACATCCCGTACTACGAGCGGTTCGGTTTCGAGGTCACCGGGGAGTTGAGGCTGCCGGACGGCGGCCCCTCACTGTGGCCGATGTGGCGCGAACCCCGATAGCGCCGCACGCCGAGACTGCTGTCAGATCATCAAATCGGCGAAAAACATGATCTGTGAGCAGCTTCGGCGCAACGCTTGTCAGCCCACGTGCATGAGTTGACCGGCCAGCCCGAACAGCCGGCTGCCCAGCCGTAACACCGGAATCCCCAACGGCAGCAACAGGATCGTCACGCACAGCAGACCGCCGACGAGCCACACCAGCGCCGCCACGACTCCCAGCACCACACCGAGTACGGCCGACACGATTCCGAGCAGTACGTTGAGTAATCCGTTCAACGCTCCCATTTCTCGGCCTCCACTTCACTACTTCGACACCGCGCGCGAGAACCGTTTGCGCCCCTTGCGCAGCGACTTGCGCGCATCGCGGCCCGCCCGGTCCGCGTTCTTGGAGAGTTCGTTCACCGGATGGGCGAGACCGCGCGGCAACATCAACTGCACCGCCTGCTTCAACAGGCGGCCGGACAGAGCGAGCAGGGGGACGCCCAGCGGCAGCAGGATCGCGGTGAGCGACAGCAGTACCCCGACGAGTCCGAGCAGACCGGCGAGGATCCACAGCAGTGCGCCGAGAAGAGCCCGCAGCACACGCATCGCGACACCCCTTGCCTCACTCGCCCGTTGGGGGCGAGGGGACTAGAGCGTCGGTTCAGGCCGGCAGTATGCGCACAGTCCGGGACGCATGGTGGGGTAGCCGCAGGCGAAACAGATGGCCAAGACAGCTATCGGCGATCCCGTCGAGGGGGCTGTGCCGAAATGTGCCGAGTCGACGCCGACACCTAGTCCGTTCATTTGCCCGTCCTTCCTGCTGACGGACTACCCGCGCGCACAGGATATTAACCGTTCCGTCGAATACGGGAGCGGACGGGTCAGCTCCAGGAGTACTCAGTGCGCAACCGTGCGGCCACCACGTCGAAGCGTTCACGGTCGAGGATCGCGCCCTCGCGGCGGATCCCCTCCTCGGGGACGTCGAGCACACGGTCCAGCCGCACCCAGCTGGCCCTGCCGTCGTAGTCCCAGCTACCCGCCCCGATCGCCACCCAGTTGGGATCGTCGCCGTGGTGGTCCTGGCTGGACAGCATCAGCCCGAGCAGGGTGCGGCGGTCCCGCCCGACGACGAGTACGGGGCGGTCCTTACCGCGGTTCGGGTCGTCCTCGTAGACCACCCACGTCCACACGATCTCGCCCGGATCGGCGCGCCCGTCCAGGTCGGGGGCGTAGACGATCTTGCGGGCCCGCTGCGCGGTCGGAACGCTGTTCTTGGTGACCGGCCGGCCCGCGGTGATGGCGGGGGTGGGCGGGCTGGCGGCGCCGGCCAGGGCGGACAGGCCCACGCCCAGCCCGATCCGTAGACCCTGCTGAATGCCCTGCTGCACCGTACGAGGCCGGTTCTCGGATTGCTGCAGCTGGCGGATCACCTTCGGTGCCTCCTGGAACACCAGCTTCTCCGCCAACCGCTGGAACGACTTCCACTGCGGAGGCATGCATTCGAGCATAGGTGACCTTCCGGGGGCGCGATTGTGCCCGACGGGCCGTCGATGGATACCCTTGAGGCCACCAGGACCGCCCTTACCAGGAGATTCCCAATTAGCAGTTTCGCCGACCAGACCTTCACCGCGCCGGCGCAGATTCGGAACTTCTGCATCATCGCCCACATCGACCACGGCAAGTCGACGCTCGCGGATCGGATGCTGCAGCTGACCGGTGTCGTCGCCGACCGCGACATGCGCGCGCAGTATCTCGACCGGATGGACATCGAGCGCGAGCGCGGCATCACCATCAAGGCGCAGAACGTGCGGCTGCCGTGGTCGGTTACCAGGGAAGACGGGTCAGCCGAGAAGTTCGTGCTGCACCTGATCGACACCCCCGGCCACGTCGACTTCACCTACGAGGTGTCGCGCGCGCTGGAGGCGTGCGAGGGCGCCATTCTGCTCGTCGACGCCGCCCAGGGCATCGAGGCGCAGACCCTGGCCAACCTGTACCTCGCACTGGACCGCGATCTCACGATCATCCCGGTGCTCAACAAGATCGATCTGCCGGCCGCCGACCCCGACCGCTACGCGGGCGAACTGGCCCACATCATCGGCTGTGAACCGTCCGACGTGCTGCGGGTCTCCGGCAAGACCGGTGTCGGGGTGACCGAACTGCTCGACCAGGTGGTGCGGCTGGTGCCCCCGCCGACCGGCGACGCCGACGCCCCGGCCCGCGCGATGATCTTCGACTCCGTCTACGACATCTACCGCGGTGTGGTCACCTACGTCCGCGTCGTCGACGGCAAGATCACCCCGCGCGAACGCATCGCGATGATGTCGACCGGCGCCACCCATGAGCTGCTCGAGGTCGGCATCGTCTCACCCGAGCCGAAGGCTTCGGCCGGTCTCGGCGTCGGCGAGGTCGGCTACCTCATCACCGGGGTGAAGGACGTCCGCCAGTCCAAGGTCGGTGACACCGTCACGACCGCCCGCAACGGCGCCAAGGAAGCGCTCACCGGCTACCGGGAACCGCGGCCGATGGTGTACTCGGGCCTGTATCCCGTGGACGGGTCGGACTATCCGGTGCTGCGCGAAGCGCTGGACAAGCTGCAGCTCAACGACGCGGCGCTGACGTACGAGCCGGAGACGTCGGTGGCGCTCGGGTTCGGGTTCCGGTGCGGCTTCCTCGGCCTGCTGCACATGGAGATCACCCGTGAGCGCCTCGAGCGCGAGTTCAACCTTGACCTGATCTCCACCGCCCCGAACGTCGTGTACCGGGTCATCAAGGACGACGGCACCGAACTCACGGTCACCAACCCGTCGGACTGGCCCGACGGCAAGGTCCGCACCGTCTACGAACCCGTCGTCAAGACCACCGTCATCGCGCCCAGCGAGTTCATCGGCACGATCATGGAGCTCTGCCAGTCGCGGCGCGGTGAGCTCGGCGGGATGGACTACCTGTCGCCCGAACGCGTCGAACTGCGCTACACGATGCCGCTGGGCGAGATCATCTTCGACTTCTTCGATTCGCTGAAGTCCCGCACCCGCGGCTACGCCAGCCTCGACTACGAGGAAGCGGGCGAACAGGAAGCCGACCTGGTCAAGGTCGACATCCTGTTGCAGGGCGAGGCCGTCGACGCGTTCTCGGCCATCGTTCACAAGGACGGCGCCGCCGCGTACGGCAACAAGATGACCAGCAAGCTCAAGGAGCTGATCCCGCGCCAGCAGTTCGAGGTGCCGGTGCAGGCGGCGATCGGCTCGCGGATCATCGCCCGCGAGAACATCCGCGCGATCCGCAAGGACGTGCTCTCCAAGTGCTACGGCGGTGACATCACCCGCAAGCGCAAACTGCTCGAGAAGCAGAAGGAGGGCAAGAAGCGGATGAAGACGATCGGCCGGGTCGACGTGCCGCAGGAGGCGTTCGTCGCCGCGCTGTCCACCGATGCCGCCGGGGACAAACCCAAGAAGTAGTCCGAACGGTCGCACGGCCGGCGGCGGCGTGCTAGAGAAAAGCATGCACGCACCACGCCTGGCGTCGATCCTGGCCGGTGCATGCCTGCTCGTCGGGTGCACCACCACCGTCGACGGGATGGCCGTCGACGACGAGCCCGCGGGCACCCCCACCCCGATGCGTGCGCTCGACGGCGTCCTGCCGACCGCCGAGGAACTGTCCGGGGCGCTGGGCGTCGCCCCGACCGGGTTGATGGGCCAGCTCGTCGAGGGCGGACCGGACACCCTGCTGCGCGGTGTGGACCGCGCACAGGCCACCCCGGTGGAATGCGTGAGCACCACCTATCGCCTCCAGCAGGCGGTCTACGGTGCCAGTTCCGTGCGGTCGGTGGCCAGCCGGTCCTGGGCGGCGGGCAGCGTCGACGGACCCGCGCTGAGCGGGTTCTTCGGGGTGGTGCAACTGGCCTCGGCCGAGGACGCCGAGGCGTTCTTCGCCGCCGCGGCCGACGACTGGCGGGACTGCGACGGCGCGACGATGGTGCTGCGCCGCGGCGGTGCCGGGGCCGCCGAACACAGCCGCATCACCGAGGTCCGAGTGGCCGCGCCGGTGGTGTCGGCGGTGGTGGTGCACGGCGGCGCGACGCCGATCCAGCGCGCCATGGGCGTAGCGGGGGACGCGATCGTCGACGTCGAGATCACCGACGTTGCCGGGGCCCGCTCCGGCGGCGCGGACGCCGCGGTCGACGTCGCGCAACTCATGCTCGACAAACTGACCGGCTGAGGGGTCCCCGGATGAGCCGGAGAGTGGCGGTCGCGCTGGTGGTCGCGGCGCTGGTGGCCGGGTGCGCGCGCACGGTGTCGGGTGATGCGGTGCGGCAGGCCGGCGACGACGTCTCGGCCGTGCCGCCGCTGTCAGAGGTCCACCTGGGCGACGTGCTGGTGGACATCGACGAGCTCAACAGCATCGTCGGCTCCGTCGGGATGGTCGTCACCAGTGATGTGGGGGTGATGACCGATCACTCCGGCGACGTCTCGGATCCGGGCTGCGTCGGGGCGGTCTACGGCGCCGAGGAGACCGTCTACGAGGGCAGCGGGTGGACGGTGGTCCGCGATCAGGTCGCGCGGGAACCGGGGGAGGACAACCAGCACTGGGTCGAGCAGACCGTGGTGCTGTACCCGTCGGAGGACGAGGCCCGCGCGTTCGTCGCCGCGGCGCGCGCGATGTGGGAGGAGTGCGCGCGGGCCGGGCTCGTCGTCGACGACGGCGTCGTGCGCTCGCTGTGGGACATGGCCTCGGTGGTCGACGACGGACCGCTGCTGACCCAGATGTCGGTGCAGCGCGACGCCGGCGGCTGGGGGTGCCAGCACGCGATGTCGGCGGCGTCGAATCTCGTCGTCGAGACATGGGCGTGCGCGTTCGCACCCGGGACCGAGGCGGCGGCGATCGCCGCGCAGATGGTGGACAACGCCGCCGAAGCGGCCGGCTGAACCGACGGCGCCTTCACGAAGTCTGCAACGGTGTCCAGCGTTGGTGAACGCCGCTGGCTGCTTCGGCGTTCGCGGCCCACAATGGCGCGCGTGCTACCCGTTCTCGACCTCGCCGACGCCGCCACAGACCCGGACGGCTTCCGTGCCCGGCTACGGGAGGCCGCCCACGACGCCGGGTTCTTCTACCTCGTCGGGCACGGCGTCCCTCTCGAGCGGTTCGAGCGGGTGCTGAGCCTGGCGCGGGAGTTCTTCGCGCTGCCCGCCGACCGCAAGAACGAGATCAGCCAGCTGCGCAGCCCGCAGTTCCGCGGGTACTCGCGTCTGGGCGGGGAACTGACCAACGGCACCGTCGACTGGCGGGAGCAGATCGACATCGGGCCGGAGCGCGAGGTCATCGACGGTGCGGAAGGCTACTGGCGGCTGCAGGGACCGAACCTGTGGCCGTCGGCGCCGCCTGGGTTCCGCGCCGCGTTCGAGGACTGGGATGCGGCGTTGTCGGCCGTCGGGCTGCGGTTGTTGCGGCACTGGGCGGTCTCGTTGGGGGCGGCCGAGGACACCTTCGACGCGGCGTTCGCCGACCGCCCCGCCACCTTGATGAAGGTGGTTCGTTATCCGGGCACCACCGAGACCGCGCAGGGTGTCGGGGCGCACAAGGACTCGGGGGTGCTGACCCTGCTGCTCGTCGAACCCGACTCGACCGGTCTGCAGGTCGAGTCGGGATCCGACGAATGGATCGACGTCCCGCCGCTGCCCGGGGCGTTCATCGTCAACATCGGCGAGCTGCTCGAGGTGGCGACCGGCGGTTACCTGCGCGCCACCCGACACCGCGTGCTCGCTCCTCGGCCGGGCACCGACCGCGTCTCGATTCCGTACTTCCTCAACCCCGCACTCGATGCGCTGATCCCGATTCTGGCGCTGCCCGCCGAACTGGCCGCACGCTGCCGTGGGGTGGAGGCAGATCCGGACAATCCGATCTTCAACACCTACGGCGAGAACGCGTGGAAGTCGCGCACCCGCGCCCATCCCGACGTCGCGGCGCTGCACCACGGCAGCACCCGGTGATTGCCTCGCGCTGATCGCAATGCTGGTGTGTCCGCGCTACCGCGCCTTAACGTCACGCCGTGTTCGATGTACGCCGCCTGCTGGTGTTGCGCGCCGTGGTGCGCTTCGGTTCGCTCAGTGCCGCGGCGGCGTCGTTGGGTTACACCACATCCGCGGTCTCGCAACAGATCACCGCGCTCGAACGGGACATCGGCGCCAAACTCCTCGAGCGCGGCCCGTCGGGCACCCGATCGACGCCGGCGGGTGCCCGGCTGCTCGAACACGCCGAGTCCATCCTCGACGCCGTCGCAGCCGCCGAACAGGATCTGGCGCGGTTGGCCACCGCGACTCCCACGACGTTGCGGGTCGCGTCATTCACCAGCGCTGCCGCCACGATACTGCCGCGGGTGATCGCCCGCTATCACCACGAATTCCCGGCAACCCGAATCGAATTGGTCACCGCAGATCCCGACGACGCGGTGGCGCTGCTGAATGCCGACGGGGTGGCGGCCGCGATGGTCACCGAGGTGCCCGGGGAGGGACCCGAGTACCCGGGCGTGCACACGGTGCCGGTCTACGACGACGAGTTCTTCGTCGTGCTGCCACGCAGCCACCGGATGGCCGACGCCGTGGAAGTGCCGTTCGAGGCGCTGGCCTGTGAGAGGTGGGTGGTCAGCACCGCGACAGGCACCTGCCCCGACACCCGTGTATTTCAACACGCGTGTCGCCGAGCGGGTTTCGAGCCAGACGTGACGTTCCGCGCCGACGACTACGGCACGGTGCAGGGAATGGTCGCCGCGGGGGTCGGGGTATCACTGGTCCCTTCGTTGGCCGCCTGGGCCTCACGGGGTGACGTCGCGGTGCGCCGGCTCACCCACCGCCCCGTCCGACGGGTCGCCGTCGCGACCGCCGCGGTGCCCGCCCCCGGTTCTGCGCTGGCACGGCTGGTCGCGCTGACCGGGGACATCGGTGCCCGGCTGCGCGCCCGCGGTGTGTTCAGCGTTCCTGCAAGCCCTTCCAGTGTCGCTTGACACGCCTTCCTCCGTACCGTCGCCGCCTCTACCGTCCGACGGGCACGGCCATCGACGAAAGGACCACCACCGATGACCATCACCTCCGAGAGCGCCACCCCAGTCTTGACGTCGACGGCCGAGACCATCGCCGTCGCGCGCAGCGTCGCCGCGGAGATCGCCGCAGGCGCCGTCGATCGTGAGCTGCAAGGGGTCTGGCCCGAGGCGGAATTGCGCCGGGTGGCCGAGAGCGGGCTGCTGGGCATCATCGTTCCCGAGCGTTTCGGTGGACCCGACCTGCCGCGCTCGACCGCCGTCGAGGTGCTGCGGATCCTGTCGGAGGCCGATTCCGCGGTCGGGCAGCTGCTGCTCGCGCATTTCGTGCTCAACGCCGCCATCGCCGGGCTCGGCGACACCGAACCCGCGCCGACCATCTACCGCGATGTGCTCGCCGGGGCGCACCTGGGCAACGCCACCGTCGAACGCGGGACCCGCCGTAGCGTCGACCGGTCGACCACGGTGGCCCGTCGCCCAGAGGGCGGGTGGGTGCTCAACGGCACGAAGTACTATGCGACCGGAACGCTCGGCGCCGGCTGGATCGCCGTCGCCGCACGCATCGAGGGCACCGAACCATCGCATGGCGCAACCATTTTCGTGCGTCCCACTGATCCGGGCGTCACGCTGAACCTGGACCGTTGGTCGTCGTTCGGACAGCGCGGCACCGCCAGCGGCGAGGTCGTGTTCGACCGCGTCTCCGTCGAGGAGCCCTACGTCATCGACGAGGGTCCCGACCCGGATCCGGCGACCGCGCCGCCGTCGGTGCTCGGCGCGTTCGACCAGGCGCTGCACGCGGCGGTCGACATCGGAATCGCGCGCGCGGCGCTGACCGACGGGGCTCGTTTCGTCACCACCAAGAGCCGGCCGTGGTTCGAGGCGGAGGTGGAGAGCGCCGCCGACGAACCGCATGTCGTCCGGCGGTTCGGCGAACTGACCGCCAGGCTGTACGCGCTCGAGGCGCTGTTGGCCGTGGGCTCGGCCCGCATCGACGAGGCGCTCACCGAACCGGAGCCGACCCGCGAGGCCGCGGCGTCGGCGTCCCTGCAGGTGGCCGCGGCCAAGGCGCTCGCCCAGGAGTTCGCCGTCGAGATCGCCAGCGGCGTTTTCGAACTCGCGGGCGCTTCGGCCACCGACCGCGCGTACGCACTGGATCGGCACTGGCGCAACGTGCGGGTGCATTCGCTACACGACCCGGCCCGCTGGAAGTACGTCCACCTCGGCAACCACACCCTGCGCGGCACGCTCCCGCCGCGCCTCGGGGTCCTGCTCTGATCACCCGTCGCACAGGAGAACTCACCATGACCGAGCGTGCAGCCACCGGCTTCTATCTCACGGGCAGCATCAATGTCGGAAGCGTCGAGGAGGCGTTCCGACTGGTCGGGAAACGACTGCAGCCCGGCGTGACCCGAGTGCCCGACGGCGAACCGGGGGATCGGGCCAACTGGGTACTCACCCAGGCCGGCCACTTCCTGGACAACCCCACACTCGACGTGGTCGACGGACGGGCCCGCATCCGTCCCGGGGTGAGCGTGGAGTTTCCTCCGGTCGACTACCACTCGGTGGCCGCGGAATCCTATGCAACGTTCCGCGCCGCCCGCGAAAAGGGCGTACTGGCACCGGATTCCCGGTTTCTCGTGTCGATCCCGACGCCGTTCAACGCGGTGAACTCGTTCGCCGAGTTCGACTCCCAGGTGGAGATCGCCTACGCCTACGAGCAACGGCTGCGTGAAAGCGTCGCGGCCGTGCAGGAGGCGATCCCGCCGCAGGACCTGGCGATCCAGTGGGATCTGCCTACCGAGCTGGCCACCGTGGAGGGCTGGTTCCCCAACCCGTACGGCGGGCTGGAACCCATCTTCGCCGCGACGGCACGGCTGGCGCAGTGGGTGCACGAGGATGCCGAACTCACCTTCCACCTCTGCTACGGCGACTCGAAATTCGGCGCCTCACCGTTCATGGGTGACCCGCCCGACGCAGAGGCCGCGGCCCGCGGCGGACGACACGTCCTGCCGCGCGACGCCCGCGCCATCGTCACGCTGGCCAACGGTCTGTCCCGGCACGTGTCGCGACGGATCGACGCCATCCAGGCCGCGACCGTCGCGGCGTGGACCAAACGCGCCCACTGGCAGCCGCTCGCGGACCTCGCGCTCGAACCCGGTACCGAGATCTACCTCGGGCTGGTGCACGCCGAGGACGGCGCCGACGGGGTGCGCACGCGCAGTGCGCTGGCCCGGGAGTTCCTGCCGGAGTTCGGGTTGTCCACCGAGTGCGGGTTGGGGCGGCACTCTGTCGAGCAACTCGACGCGGTGCTGACGGCGTGGCAGGAGCTGACCGTCAGGCAACCGGTACCGGCCTGAGCGCTAACCGGCCGCCCCGGTCGGGGTGGTCGGAACCCGCGGGTGCCCGCGGTGCAGGCCTGGGATGAGCATCGGGACGCGACGGCGATAGTCGCGGTACTCGGTGCCGAGGGCCTCGCTCAGGTCGTGTTCCTCGAGTCGCACCGCGACCAGGATGTAGCCGGTCGTGGCGACGGCGAACAGCAGGTGTCCCGTCGACATGGTCGGAGTGGCCCAGAACGCGATGAGGAATCCGAGCATGAGCGGGTGGCGCACCACCCGGTACAGCAGCACCGTCTGAAACCTCAGGCCGGTGTAGGGCCTGCGCCGCCACCCCAGATACACCTGCCGCAGGCCGAACAGGTCGAAGTGGTTGATCATGAACGTCGACGCGAGCGCCGTCGCCCAACCGGCCCAGAACGCGACCCACAGCAGGAGCCGCCCCGGCGCCCACGACACCTCCCAGATCGTCCCCGGCATCGTTCGCCACTGCCAGAACATCAGGAACAACAGCAGACTCGAGATCAGGACGTAGGTACTGCGTTCGATCACCTCGGGCACCCACCGCGTCCACCGGCGCTTGAACCCCGGCCGCGCCATCACGCTGTGCGCAACCGCGAACAACCCGATCAGCACCAGGTTGACCACCACGGCTTCGCCGATCGAGGCGTCGACCCCGTGGTCGACGGTCCGCGGCACCGCGAAGTCACCGACGAAGCCGACCAGATACAAGAACGCGACCAGAAATGTCGCATAGCTGACGATGCCGTACGCGGCGGCGAGAATCCGACTCATCGTGTACTCCCGGGATGGTGGGTCCGCGACGGCGTGACCGGCGCCTCCGCGGCACTGCGCCGAAAGACGTTGGGGGAGTGGAGAAGTCGCGCTAAGCTCCGGCCGATGAGGACATCCCCGCGGTACCGGCGACAGGCGAGATCACGTCTCGTGGCGGCCGTTGTGGCCACCCGTCAACGGTAGACCGCCCGACGGCGGCCCGGAAGGGCCCGGCGAGCTAGATCGGTGCGCCCGCGTGGTGGACCCGGCGGGCGCGGATCAACTCACCCCATGCGGTGTAGGCCTCGGCATGGTCGGCCGACGACGATCCACCCGCCAGCGCGACCAGTCCGCTCGCGACGCGCCCCAGCCCCAGGCCGGTCTCCTTGACCACCGCGACCAGTTCGTCGAACGCCTGGCGTTCACTGCAGCCGCGCAGTCCCACCAGCACGCCGATCGCGATGTCGATGACCCGGCGCGATGTCACGTCGGTGCTGCGGTTGTCCATGATCTCCCCCTCTTCGACAGCACCATCGTGCTGAGTCGGTGCTGCGTCTGGCAAGACATGGATACACCGTGATCCTGAATTCCCGCTGGACGTTTGGTTACGACGGCGCGTTGGCCGGGACGAAGACCCCGGAGCTGTCGGCCTCCTCCTCGGCGCGGATCACGTGCACCACCGCGTTGATCAACGCCAGGTGGGTGAACGCCTGCGGGAAGTTCCCCAGATGGCGCCCGGTGCGGGGCTCGATCTCCTCGGCGTAGAGGTGCAGCGGGCTGGCGAACGACAGCAACCGTTCACACAGGTGTTTGGCGCGGCTGATCTCGCCGATCTCCACCAGCGCCGAAACCAACCAGAACGAGCAGATCGTGAATGTGCCCTCCTCGCCGGCCAACCCGTCGTCGGTCTCCTCGACGCGGTAGCGCAGCACCAGACCCTCTTCGGTGAGCTCGTCGGCGATCGCCAGCACCGTCGCCCGCACCCGTGGATCGTCGGGCGGCAGGAACCGCACCAACGGCACCAGCAGCAGCGAGGCGTCGAGCGCGTCGTCGCCGTAACGCTGGGTGAACACCCCGCGCTCGTCGACACCGTGGGCAAGGATGTCGGCCTTGATCTCGTCGGCGATCTCGCGCCACTGGTGGGCGTAGCTCTTCTCGCCCTCGAGTTCGGCGAGTTTCGCACCGCGGTCCAGCGCCACCCAGCACATCACCTTCGAGGACGTGAAGTGCTGCGGTTCGCCGCGCACCTCCCAGATCCCGCGGTCGGGTTCCTTCCAGTGCTTGATCGCCTCTTCGACCTGATGCTTGAGCACCGGCCACAGCGCCTCGGGAATCTGCTCCCGCGACTTCGTGTGCAGATACACCGAATCGAGCATCGTGCCCCAGATGTCGTGCTGCATCTGGTTGTAGGCGCCGTTGCCGATCCGCACCGGGCGGGCGCCGTCGTAGCCCGACAGGTGGTGCAACTCCTCCTCGACCAGGCTGCGCTCACCGCCGACGCCGTACATCACCTGCAGTGGGTGGCGTTCACCGTTGTTGGCGCCCGACACATCGGCGATGAACGCGAAGAAGTCGTCGGCCTCGCGGTCCAGGCCCAGCGTGTACAGACCCCACAGGGCAAACGTCGAATCCCGCACCCACGCGTAGCGGTAGTCCCAATTGCGAACGCCCTGAGGGGTTTCCGGTAACGACGTGGTGCTCGCCGCCAGCAGCGCACCGGTCGGAGAGTAGGTCAACCCCTTGAGGGTCAGCGCACTGCGCTGCAGGTAGGCCCGCCACGGGTGGTCGGGGAAGTCGCCGACGTTGATCCACTGGCGCCAGGCCTCACTGGTCTGCCACATCTTGTCGGCGGCCTCTTCATAGTTCTGCGGCGCCGGGTGCTTGGACCACGACAGCGCGACGTAGACGTTGTCGCCCTCCTTGAGGCGCGTGCGCGCCCGCGCCTCGCGGCCCTCCAGACCGATCCGCAGGTTCGTCGTGAGCCGCAGCGTGGGATGGGAGTCCGCATTGCGGTTGGCCCGCGCGATCGCCTCGCCGTAGGCGGGTCCGGAGTACTCCCACTCGGCGCTGACCCGGTGGTAGTCGAACGACGGTTCGCAGTTCATCACCAGCTCGACGGTGCCGCTGACACAGCGCACGGTGCGCAACAGGATGTGCTCGGCGTCCCAGTCCATCGGCGTGCGCCGGTGGGTGCGCGACCGCGCCTCCAGATCGTGCCAGGGGCCCATCACCAAAGCGTCGCGCACGATGAGCCAGCCGGTGTGGGTCTGCCACGTCGTCTCGAGGATGAGGCTGCCCGGCAGATAGCGCCGCGCCGCGGGCACCGTCACCCCGTAGGGGCCGAGGCGGAAGTGGCCGGCGCCGCGGTCCAGTATCGCGCCGAACACGCTCGGCGAATCCGGCCGCGGCACGCACAGCCACTCCACCGACCCCGCCGCCGAGATCAGGCAGGTGTTCTCGCAGTCCGACAGGAAGCCGTAGTCGGCGATCGGCGGGAACGGGTTCCGTAGCCCCCCGATCGGCGAATAGGGCGCCGACGCAGTCACCGTCAGCGGGGTGTCGGGCAGGAAGGCGGGCTGACTGATCGGCGTCTTGCCGTCCGACGGCTCGGTGTGCTGCAGAACCATCCCGCCATCATCGACTGCCGACCTGCTCGGCGTCTACTCAAACCGCATGTCGGGGCGTTGCCCGGCGTCGCATAGGCTGGCCCGGTGGACGCATTCCTGAGTTGGTGGGACGGCGTCGAACTGTGGCTGACCGGTCTGGGGTTCGTCGTGCAGACCGCCGTGGTGATGCCGGTGGTGCTGGTGGTGGCGTACGGTCTGGCCGTGGTCCTCGACGGTGCGCTGGCAGCCGGTGTGCGGTTGCTGCGGCGCGTGCGCCACGACGGGCAGGAAACCGGGTGACCGGGATGCCGCGTTCACGGGTGACCCTGATCCTGGTCGTGCTCATCCTGCTGGTCATCGTCGCGTGGTGGTTCACCCGCTGACCGTCTGGGGTGAGCCGGTGCTGCTGCTCTGTTATTCTTCGCGCCATGCAACCGGTGTCCGGCAATAGCGAGTGCCACATCTTGGCGCTCATTGCCGTGGGTCCATGCGCGGTTGCTGACGTTCACTGTTGTTGCTGAAACCCCCCTGTCGTGGTTGGGGTTCGGCGACGGTGTCTCGCGCTGCCTTTCGTCGCTACCCGTGTCCGCGTTGACGGGGATCCGTTCCACCTCCATGGAAAAACCGACTCGAAAGGCCGTTCATGCTCAGCACAGTCAGATCCGGTAAGCGCTGGCGGGTAGCCGCCGCGCTCGCGACCACCGCAACGCTGCTGACGGCTTGTGGCGGTGGCGCCAGTGACGTCGCCGGTGAGAGCGGCGGATCGGACGCCGAGACGACGCTGACGCTGGTCGCCTACGCCGTGCCCGAACCGGGGTGGGCCAAGGTGATCCCGGCCTTCGCGGCCACCGAGGAGGGCAAGGGCGTCGGGGTCACCGCGTCCTACGGCGCCTCCGGCGACCAGTCGCGCGGCGTCGACTCGGGCAAGCCCGCCGACGTGGTGAACTTCTCGGTCGAACCCGACATCACCCGCCTGGTGAAGTCGGGCAAGGTCAGCGAGGACTGGAACAAGAACGCCACCAAGGGGATTCCGTTCGGGTCCGTGGTGAGCTTCATGGTGCGCGAAGGCAACCCCAAGGCCATCCGCGACTGGGACGATCTGCTCAAGCCGGGCGTCGAGGTCATCACGCCGAGCCCGCTGAGTTCCGGTTCGGCCAAGTGGAACCTGCTGGCCCCGTACGCGGTCAAGAGCGACGGCGGCAAGAACCCGCAGGCCGGCCTCGACTACGTCAACAAGCTCGTCAGCGAGCACATCAAGCTGCGTCCGGGGTCGGGCCGCGAGGCGACCGACGTCTTCCTGCAGGGCAGCGGCGACGTGCTGCTGGCCTACGAGAACGAGGCGATCAACTCGCGCCGCCTCGGCCACAAGTTCGACTACTTCAACCCGCCGCAGACGTTCAAGATCGAGAATCCGGTCGCGGTGGTCAACTCCAGCCGGCACCTCGAGCAGGCGACGGCGTTCGTGAACTTCCAGTACACCGCCGATGCGCAGAAGCTGTGGGCCGAGGCCGGCTTCCGTCCCGTCGACCCGGCGGTGGCCGCGGAGTTCGCCGACCAGTTCCCGGCGCCCGAGAAGCTCTGGACGATCGACGACCTGGGCGGTTGGTCGCAGGTCGACAAGGAGCTGTTCGACAAGGAGTCCGGCTCGATCACCAAGATCTACACCCAGGCGACCGGATGATCACTGCGGTCGACGGCGACGGTGGCCGGGCACCGGGCGGACTCGCCCGGCGCCCCGGCACCGCATCCCTGCGGGTCGGTGTCGCCACCATCTGGTTGAGCGTCATCGTGCTGCTGCCGTTGGCCGCGATCCTCTGGCAGGCCGCGGGCGGCGGGTGGTCGGCGTTCTACCGGGCGGTCACCGGTAACGCCGCCCTGGAATCGTTCCGGGTGACGCTGACCATCTCCATCGGCGTGACGATCATCAACGCCGTGTTCGGGCTGCTCGTGGCGTGGGTGCTCACCCGGGACGACTTCCCCGGCCGCAGGCTCGTCGACGCGGTCATCGACCTGCCGTTCGCGCTGCCGACCATCGTCGCCAGCCTCGTCATGCTGGCGCTCTACGGTCCGGCCAGCCCCGTCGACCTGCACCTGCAGCACACGAAGTGGGGAGTGGGCATCGCGCTGCTGTTCGTGACGCTGCCGTTCGTGGTGCGATCGGTGCAGCCGGTCCTGCTCGAACTCGACCAGGAGGTCGAGGAGGCGGCCGCGTCCCTGGGCGCCGACAACTGGACCATCCTGACCAAGATCATCCTGCCCGCGCTGCTGCCGTCGCTGCTGTCCGGTGCCGGGCTGGCGTTCTCCCGCGCGATCGGTGAGTTCGGTTCGGTGGTGCTCATCGGCGGTGCGGTGCCGGGGGAGACCGAGGTCTCCTCCCAGTGGATCCGCACGCTGATCGAGAACGACGACCCCACAGGCGCGGCTGCCATCTCGATCGTGCTGCTGGCGATCTCGTTCGTCGTGCTGTTCATCCTGCGCGCGATCGGGTCCCGGGCGGCCAAACGCGAGACGATGACGGGGTGAGCGGTTCATGACACTCTCACCCGCCGTACGTCACCTGCTGCGCTTCGTCGCCCTGGCCTACGTGCTGATCCTCGTCGTGGTGCCCGTCGGCCTGATCCTGTGGCGGACCTTCTCCCCGGGGATCGGCGAGTTCGTCGCGTCGATCGGCACCCCCGCGGCGATCAGCGCACTGCAGTTGTCGCTGCTCGTGGTGGCCATCGTCGTCCCGCTCAACGTGCTGTTCGGAGTGCCCACGGCACTTGTGTTGGCACGCAACAAGTTCCGCGGTAAGAGTGCCCTGCAGGCGGTGATCGACCTGCCGTTCGCGGTGTCGCCGGTGGTCGTGGGCGTCGCGCTGATCCTGCTGTGGGGGTCGGCCGGGGTCTTCGGCTTCGTGGAGAACAACCTCGGCTTCAAGATCATCTTCGGACTGCCCGGCATCGTGCTCGCGAGCATCTTCGTCACCGTGCCGTTCGTGATCCGCGAGGTCGAACCCGTCCTGCACGAGATCGGCACCGATCAGGAGGAAGCCGCCTCGACACTGGGCTCGCAGTGGTGGCAGACGTTCTGGCGGATCACGCTGCCGTCGATCCGGTGGGGCCTCACGTATGGCGTGGTCCTCACCATCGCCCGCACACTGGGGGAGTACGGCGCGGTCATCATGGTGTCGTCGAACCTGCCGGGCACCTCGCAGACGCTGACGCTGCTGGTGTCAGACCGGTACAACCGCGGTGCCGAGTACGGCGCGTACGCCGTCTCGACGCTGCTCATGGGGGTCGCCGTGATCGTCCTGGTGTTCCAGGTGGTCCTCGACGCCCGTCGGGCCAGACAGGGGAGCAGGTAATGACAGACGCGATCATCGTGCGCGGCGCCAACAAGCACTACGGCGATTTCGCGGCGCTGGACAACATCGACTTCGAGGTGCCCGCCGGCTCGCTCACCGCACTGCTGGGCCCGAGCGGGTCCGGCAAGTCGACGCTGCTGCGCGCGATCGCCGGCCTCGACCAACCCGACACCGGCACAATCACGATCAACGGCCGCGACGTCACCAACGTCCCGCCGCAACGCCGCGGCATCGGGTTCGTGTTTCAGCACTACGCGGCGTTCAAGCACCTGACCGTGCGTGACAACGTGGCCTTTGGGCTCAAGATCCGCAAGCGCCCCAAGGCCGAGATCAAGGAGAAGGTCGACAACCTGCTCGAGGTGGTCGGCCTTGCGGGCTTCCAGAACCGCTATCCCAACCAGCTCTCCGGCGGCCAGCGTCAGCGCATGGCGCTGGCCCGCGCGCTGGCGGTCGACCCGCAGGTGCTGCTGCTCGACGAGCCGTTCGGTGCGCTGGACGCCAAGGTGCGCGAGGATCTGCGGGCGTGGCTGCGCCGCCTGCACGACGAGGTGCACGTCACCACCGTGCTCGTCACCCACGATCAGGCCGAGGCGCTCGACGTCGCCGACCGCATCGCGGTGCTGAACAGGGGTCGCATCGAGCAGGTCGGGTCACCGACGGTGGTCTACGACAGCCCCGCCAACGCGTTCGTGATGTCTTTCCTCGGCGCGGTGTCGTCGCTCAACGGCACGCTGGTGCGCCCGCACGACATCCGCGTCGGGCGCAACCCCGAGCTGCCGATCTACGAGAACGAGTCGGTCCAGGCCACCGGTGTCGTCAAGGCCACCATCGACCGTGTCGTGGTGCTGGGGTTCGAGGTGCGGCTGGAACTGACCAACGCCGCCACCCATTCGCCGTTCACCGCGCAGATCACCCGCGGTGACGCCGAGGCGCTCGGGCTGCGCGAGGGCGAGACGGTCTACGTGCGGGCGACCCGCGTACCGGAGATCCCCGCCGGTACCGAGCTACCCAAGGCCGACGAGGACGAGTCACTGACCAACGCGTGAGCGGTCAGACCACCTCACTGGGCAGCAGGCGGTGCAGCAGATCGGTCAGGGTCAGCAGCCCCCGCCCGCCCGGACCGTCGACGACGACCAGGTGGCTGCGCGTCTCGCGCATGGTCCGCAACGCCTCGTAGACCGGGGTGTTCTCCGGCAGGGTGAGCACCGGCCGCATCAGCGTGCGCGCGGTGCCTGCGCCGGGCAGGCTGTCGCGGACGTGTACGACGCCCACGGTGGCCGAACCGTCCCGCACCAGCAGCCGGAGATGACCGGTCGCGTGCGCGGTCTGCTGAATCTGCGCCGGGGTGGCGTCGGCCGGGACGTAGCCGTACTCGTCGCCGCGCCGGGCCACCTGCCCGACGGTCAGCGCCTCGAGTTCCAGGGCGCTGGTCAGGTTCGCGTGGTAGCGCTCGTCGAGTGTGCCCACGGTCGCCGAGTGTTCGACGAGCTGACGCAGCGCATCCGGGTCCTGGGTATCGGCGAGCTCGTCGACCGGCGTGACCCCGACCCGGCGCAGGCACCAGTTGGCGGTGTGGTTGAGGCCGCGCAGCGCCGGGCGGGTGAGGAACATGAACCCGCGCATCGGCAGAGCCAGCAGCGTCGCGGAACGTTCCGGATGGGCGATGGCCCACGATTTCGGCGCCATCTCACCGATCACCAGATGCAGGAACGTGACGATCGCCAGCGCCAGCACGAAACCGCCGGCGTCGGCCACCCACGACGGTGCGCCGAGGTCACTGAGCCACGGTGTGATCGCGTGGTGCACAGTGGGTTTGGTGATCGCGCCGAGCAGCAGTGTGCATGCCGTGATGCCCAGCTGGGCACCGGCGAGCAGCAGGGAGAGTTCACCGGCGCTGCGTAGCGCGGCCCGGGCGGCGGCGCTGGTCGCGGCGGCATCCTCGAGCCGGCTGCGCCGTGCGGCGATCAGCGCGAACTCGACGGCGACGAAGAAGGCGCTGAGGCTGATGAGCGCGACGGTGACCGCCACGATCACCCACGGGTTACCCATCGTGGGCCTCCTCGATGGCGACGGTGACGAAGACGCTCGACGGCACCCGGCGCTCGAGCGCCCGCGCCTCGGCGACGATCCTGCGGGTGACGGGGGGACCGTCGTTCACCAGATCCGCGGTGTCGGCGGGCAGCTCGATCTCCACGGTGTCACCGACCTCGGGCAGCCCGGCGGCGTGGGCGATGACCATACCGGCGACCGTCTCGTAATCGCCTGCGGGCAAAGCGAATCCGAGGATGCGTTCGGCTTCGTCGAGCGGCAGGTCACCGGCCAGCAGCCAGCCCCCGTCGCGGGCGACGGCATCGGCTGCCGATTCGGTGTCGTGTTCGTCGTCGATCTCGCCGACCAGTTCCTCGGCCAGGTCCTCGACGGTGACGATGCCGGCGAATCCGCCGTATTCGTCGATGACGATCGCCATCTCGTCACCGCCCTGCGCCAGCGCCCGCACCACGTTCGGCAGCGGGAGCGTCTCCGGCACCACCACCGCCGGACGGCAGTGCTCTCCGGCAGTGCCTGCCTCCGAATCCGGCGCGGTGCCGAGCAGATCGTGCAGATCGATCACCCCGATGACGTCGTCGGGTCCGGCACCGGTGACCGGGTAACGCGTGTGACCGGACGCCATTTGCTCCAGCACATCCGACACGGCGGTATCGGCGGCGATGGCGTCGACGCGGGACCGCGGGATCATCGCGTGCTCGGCGGTGCTGGTCGGGAAGTCCAGGATCCGGTCCAGTAGTGCCGACAGATCCGGCGGGATCTCACCGGCCTCGCGGGAGGCGGCGACGATGTGTTCGAGGTCGCGCGGCGTCGCCGAATGCTCGACGTCGTGCACCGGTTCGATGCGCAGCAACCGCAGTAGCACGTTGGATGCCTGGTCGAACAGCCAGATCAGCCAGCCGAACAGCTTGAGATAGACGGTCGTCGACAACGCCAGCCAGCGCGCCATCGGTTCGGGCCGGGCGATCGCCAGGTTTTTCGGGAAGAGCTCCCCGAACACCATCTGCACTACCGTCGACACCGCGATCGCGGCGACGCCACCGAGCGCGACCGCCACAACGGCGGGCAGGCCGGCGCCGCCGAGCAGCACCTCCAGGCCGCGGCCGATCAGCGGTTCGGCGACATAGCCCACCAGCAGACCGGTGACCGTGATGCCCAGCTGGGCGCCCGACAACATGAAGGAGGTGCGGCGGGTGACGGTCAGCGCACGGGTCGAAGCCTGATCACCCGCTTCGGCGCGGGCCTTGAGCCGTGACCGGTCGACCGCCATGTAGGCGAATTCCTGGGCGACGAAGTAACCGGTCAGCGCGGTGATCGCCACGACGACGACGAATCCGACGAGAATCCCGAGGGCGGCGGTCAACATGTGACCGCCCCGGGTCTAAGAGGTGGCATCGAGTCCTTGCTCGGTGAGGGGTGAAAAGGTCGGCGGGTCCAGAGTACCGACTCTGGGAGAGTGCTGTGAGTGATGGCGGGCACACGGCTGCCTCCGGCGAACCGCTTCGGCGCCACGGCGTTCCCATATGCTCAACGGGCATGGCGCGGGTTCTTTCGCGGAATCCAGCCGGTTGCAGAGGATCTGGCGAGACGCCAATGCCGGGAGCCGGCATGCCGGCCTAGGCCGCGGCGCGGACTCCGGCGACCTCGTCGAAGCGGTCGAGCACCGTCGCCGCCACCAGGTTGTGGGACCCCAGCGGTTGGGTCATCGAAATGTCTTCTGCTGCAGCGAAATCCGCAACCCGGTCGGTGATGCGGCCGTGGGCGAGGAACCACGGCATGATGACCACCCGCTTCGCACCCGACCGGCGCAGCGCCGCGGCGCCGTCGGCGAGGTCGGCGTACGGACCGGTCGCGAACGCGATCCGGCTGCCCGCCCACCGGGTGCCGTTGGCCAGCGCCGACGCCACGGTCGCGGTCCTGGCGTTGGCCACCGCGTTCGACGACCCGACGGCCACCACCAGCACGCCGAGCCCGTCGTCGTAGGGGGAGACACCCGCCTCGGACAGTCGGAGCCGGGCGACGGTCAGCAGCGCCGGATCCTCACCGAGCACCTCGGCGCGCTGCACCGGACGGCCCACCTCGTCGATGACGGCGGGGATGTCGACACGCGCGTGGTAGGCGTCGGCGAGCAGGAACGGGACGACGGTGGCGTCGCGGCTCTCGGCGAGCACGTCGGCCAGGCTCGGACCGGTCTTCTCGAGGAACGCCGCGCGGACGTCCAGCCACGGCCGCAGCCGCCGGATCCGGCCCGCCACCGCATGGGTGACCGCCGCGGACCGCGGATCCACGCTGCCGTGCGCGGTCAGGACCAGGCTCGGCGGGCAGGAGCGGAGCGACCGGGGGATGTGTTCAGTCAAGACTGGTGCAGCCCGCATTCGATCTTGCCGGTGCCGGCCCAGCGTCCGCTGCGCGGATCGGCGCCCTCGATCGGTTTGGCCGTGCATGGAGCGCAGCCGATCGACGGGTAGCCCTCGTCGACCAGCGGGTTCACCAGCACACCGTTGGCGTCGATGTAGGCCTGCATCTCCTCGTCGGACCACGCCGCGAGCGGGTTGATCTTGACCAGCCCGAAAGCCTTGTCCCAGCTGATCAGCGGCGCGTTGGCGCGGGTGGGCGCCTCGACGCGGCGGATGCCGGTGACCCACGCCGAATAACCGGCGAGCGCCTTCGTCAGCGGCTGCACCTTGCGCAGCCGGCAGCATTCGTTGGGTTCGCGCGCGAACAGGTCCTTGCCGAGCAGGGCATCCTGTTCGGCGACGGTCCGCTCCGGGCTGACGTTGACGACGTTGACGTCGTACACCGCCTGCACCGCGTCGCGGGTGCCGATCGTCTCGGCGAAGTGGTAGCCGGTGTCGAGGAACAGAATGTCCACGCCGGGGCGGACCTTGGCGGCCATGTCGACCAGGACGGCGTCCTGCATGTTCGACGCGACGACGTAATCACCCGCGAAATTCTCGTCGGTCCAGCGCAACAGATCCCACGCGCTGGCGTCCGGGCCGAGTTCGGCCGCGCCGCGTTCGGCCAGCTGCTGCAGGTCGACATCCGAGATCAAATCCGTCACCGGTGTTCTCCGCTCTTCGCGCAAGCGCTCATCGCAAGTCCGCCTCGTCTGCTCGTAGGGCCCACGTTGCGAAACGCTCACCGTGCTCGCGTTGTTTCACGAAGTTGCGAACCACCCGCTCGATGTAGTCACCCAGCTCGGTGGCGAGCACCTTGTGCTGGCGCAGCTTGCGGCCGAAACCGCTGTCCAGGCCGAGGCTGCCGCCGAGATGCACCTGGAAACCCTCCTCGGGACCGTTGCCCTCGTCGACCATCTGGCCCTTGAAGCCGATGTCGGCGACCTGGATGCGTGCGCACGAGTTCGGGCAGCCGTTGATGTTGATCGTCACCGGCACGTCGAGCTGGGCGTTGATGTCCTCGAGCCGCTTCTCGAGTTCGGGTACCAGCACCTGGGAACGGCTGCGGGTCTCGGCGAAGCTCAGCTTGCAGAACTCGATGCCGGTGCAGGCCATCAGGTTGCGCCGCCAGTGCGACGGCGTCGACGGCAGGCCCAGCGCGTCGAGCCCCTCTCTGAGCTCGTCGAGCTTCTCGTCGGGCACATCGAGCACGATCAGCTTCTGGTACGGCGTGAAGCGGATGCGGTCGGAGCCCGCGGCCTCGGCGAGGTCGGCCACCTTCTGCAGGATGGTGCCCGAAACACGGCCGGCGATCGGCGCGACGCCGACGGCGTTGAGGCCGTTCTTGAGCTTCTGCACACCGACGTGGTCGATCGGCCGAGTTACCGGCTCGGGCGCCGGACCGTCGATGAGTTCTCGGCCGAGATATTCCTGTTCGAGAACTTTCCTGAATTTCTCGACGCCCCAGTCCTTGATCAGGAACTTCAGCCGCGCCTTCGACCGCAGTCGGCGGTAGCCGTAGTCGCGGAACACCGAGACCACGCCCTCCCAGACGTCGGGCACCTCGTCGAGCGGCACCCAGGCGCCGACCCGCTGACCCAGCATCGGGTTGGTGGACAGGCCGCCGCCGACCCACAGGTCGAAGCCGGGGCCGTGCTCGGGGTGGTTCACACCGATGAACGCGACGTCGTTGACCTCGTGCACGACGTCCTGCAGACCGGAGATCGCGGTCTTGAACTTGCGGGGCAGGTTCGAGTACTCGGGCTTGCCGATGTAGCGCTTGACGATCTCGTTGACCGCGGGGGTGCCGTCGATGACCTCGTCGAGCGACTCACCCGCCAGCGGGGAGCCCAGCACCACACGCGGGCAATCGCCGCACGCCTCGGTGGTCTGCAGACCGACCTCGTCGAGCCGGCGCCAGATCTCCGGCATGTTCCGGACGTCGATCCAGTGGTACTGGACGTTCTGCCGGTCGGAGATGTCGGCGGTGTCGCGCGCGAACTCGGTGGAGATCTCGCCGAGGGTGCGCAGCGCCTTGGCCGTCAGCGCGCCGCCGTCGCTGCGGACCCGGAGCATGAAGTACTCGTCTTCGAGCATGTCGGTGTTCTCATCACCGGTCCACGTGCCGTCGAAGCCGGGCTTGCGCTGCGTGTACAGGCCCCACCAGCGGAAACGGCCGCGCAGGTCGCCCTTGTCGATGGTCTCGAAGCCGCCGGGGGCGTAGATGTTCTCGATGCGCTCGCGCACGTTGAGCGGGTTGTCGTCTTTCTTGGACTGCTCGTTGGCGTTGAGCGGCTCGCGGTACCCGAGCGCCCACTGACCTTCGCCGCGGGGACGCTTCGCGGGCTTGGCGGGACGAGGCTTGGCCTGGGCCGGAGTCTCGGTCATAGAGGTTGGCTCCTTCTCGAAGCCGGCGTTCGGACCGCGCTGGATCACCGGTGGGCTGACCGGCGGCGCAGATCCGGCGGCCAGCTGAAAATCGGGGGGTGGGCTGGGTCCTAGATCAGGCGCGTCAAGGCAAACAGCGACAGGTGCACACGCGCTTGAAGTCGACATGCCGCCGAGCGACCAGCGCGAAGCGGGTGCGGAGGGTCGGGACAGCGGTCACGGCGCCATTGTGCCACGGGAAGCCGCACCGCCCCTAACCGGGGCATATTTGCGCTCGCGGTGAGCAAAACTCCGCGCAGGCCCCCGTTTCGCCGACCGGGCACCGGGTAGGTCCGCGGGATGCCTTCTCCGTATCCCGCCTTCACCGAGATGCCCATTGGCCGCACCTGGCGCGGCGGCTCGGCGGGCAAGTCCCGCGACGACGTCAATCCCTGGTCCGGCGAGGTGCTGACCAGCATCCCGCAGGCCAACGCCGACGACCTCGACGAGGCCTACGTCGCCGCCACGGAGGCCCAGGCCGACTGGGCCGCCGCACCGCCCGCTGAACGCGCCGCGGTGATGCGCGCCGCCGCCGACGTGATGGGCGACCGCAAGGACGAGATCACCCGCTGGCTGATCCGCGAGAGCGGCGGCACCGTCGCCAAGGCCGAACTCGAATGGGGCCTGGTGCGGTCGGTGCTGTGGGAGGCCGCGTCGATGCCGCACCACGTCGAGGGGTCGATCCTGCCGTCGGACATCCCGGGCAAGGAGAACCGCGTCTACCGCGAGCCGGTCGGGGTGGTCGCGGTGATCTCGCCCTGGAACTTCCCGATGCAGTTGTCGAACCGGTCGGTGGCGCCCGCGCTGGCGTGCGGGAACGCCGTCGTGCTGAAACCGGCGGGCGACACCCCGGTGACCGGCGGGCTGCTGTTGGCGCGGATCTTCGAGGAGGCCGGGTTGCCGCCGGGTCTGCTCTCGGTGGTCGTCGGCGGCGGCTCCGACATCGGCGACGCGATCGTCGAGCACCCGACCCCGCGGGTCGTGTCGTTCACCGGGTCGACGCCGGTCGGGCGCGGGATCGCGCAGAAGGCGGGGCTCAAACACCTCGCCCTCGAACTCGGCGGCAACGGCCCGATCGTCGTGCTCGACGACGCCGACCTCGACCTGGCCGTCGACGCGGCGGTGTTCGGCTCCTACTTCCACCAGGGCCAGATCTGCATGATCGGCAACCGGCTCATCGTCGACGACACCGTGCACGACGAGTTCGTCGACCGTTTCGCCGAGCGCGTGCGCGCGCTGAAGGTCGGCGACCCCGCCGACGAGAACACCCAGATCGGCCCGATCATCAACTCCTCGCAGCTCGAATCCGTGCAGGACAAGATCGCCAGGGCCCGCGACGAGGGCGCGCAGGTGGTCGTCGGGGGCGATCCGGTCGGTCCGACCGGGCAGGGACTGCCGCCGCATGTGCTGCTCGGCCCCAACGACTGCGCCACCGCCCGCGAAGAGGTGTTCGGACCGGTGATGACGGTCGTGCGCGCCAAGGGCGAGGAGGATGCGCTGAAGCTGGCCAACGACACCGAATACGGGTTGTCCTCGGCGGTGTTCAGCCGCGACGTCGATCGCGCGGTCCGGTTCGCCCGCCGCATCGACGCCGGCATGACCCACGTCAACGACGCCCCGGTCAACGACGACGCCAACACCGCGTTCGGCGGGGAGAAGGCCTCCGGCGTCGGCCGCTTCGGCGGGAAGTGGGCCATCGACGAGTTCACCACCGAGCACTGGGTCTCCGTGCAGCACCAACGGCGCGATTACGCCATCTGACGCCACGCTGGGACGATGGAGGCGTGAGCCTTCGCACCGCCCCCGTACGCGTGCCCGAGCTGGCCGCCACTTCGGGGCGGCCGTTCGGTATTTACATCCACGTCCCGTTCTGCGCGACCCGGTGCGGGTACTGCGACTTCAACACCTACACCCCGGCCGAGGCGGGCGGTGCCAACCCCGAGGGCTGGCTGGCCGCGATGCGTGCGGAGTTGGCGCTGGCCGCCCGCACACTGGGTGCGCCCCCACCGGTGCAGACCGTGTTCGTCGGCGGCGGCACCCCGTCGCTGCTGGGCGGTGCGGGGCTGACCGCCGTGCTGGACGCCGTGCGCGACCATTTCGAGTTGGCGCCCGGCGCCGAGGTCACCACCGAGGCCAACCCCGAATCGTCGGGGCCCGAACTGTTCGACGCGTTGTTGGCCGCCGGCTACACCCGGGTGTCGCTGGGCATGCAGTCGATCGCCCGCCACGTGCTCACGGTGCTCGACCGGTTGCACTCCCCGGGCCGGGCCGTGGCCGCCGCCGGGGAGGCGCGGGCGGCCGGATTCCGACACGTCAACCTCGATCTGATCTACGGGACGCCGGGGGAGACCGACGACGATCTGCGCCGCTCGGTCGACGCCGCGATCGGCGCCGGGGTGGACCACGTCTCGGCCTACGCGCTGGTGGTCGAGGACGGGACCGCACTGGCCCGGCGGGTGCGCCGTGGTGAGGTGGCAGCTCCCGACGACGACGTGCTGGCGGCGCGGTACGAACTGCTCGACGCGCGATTGGCCGACGCGGGATTCGACTGGTACGAGGTGTCGAACTGGTCCCGTCCCGGTGGCGAGTGCAGGCACAATCTCGGCTACTGGGCGGGCGGGGAGTGGTGGGGCGCCGGACCGGGTGCGCACGGTTTCCTCGGCGAGACCCGGTGGTGGAATGTCAAGCACCCGAACACCTACGCGGCCGCCCTGGTCGAGAACGTGCTCCCGGTCGCCGACTTCGAGGTGCTCGATGCGGCCGCGCGCCACACCGAGGACGTGTTGTTGGGCGTGCGGTTGCGCGACGGGCTGCCGCTGTCCGTCCTCACCGCGTCCGAGCGCGCTCGGGTGGACGCGGTCGTCGCCGACGGTCTGGCGGTGGTCGCCGGCTCGCGGCTGGTGCTGACCGACCGCGGCCGCCTGTTGGCCGACGGTGTGGTGCGCGCGCTACTCGCCGACTGAGAGGTGGTCGCCCCGGGGGCACCCGGTTGTGCGAATATTGTCCGCATGTCGACTGAGTTAGGCAAGGCTAACCAGAGCGCCGGCCCCGAACCCATCGCGATCGTCGGCATCGGCTGCCGACTGGCCGGCGACATCGGCACCCCCGCCGCGTTCTGGGATTTCCTGCTCGACGGCGGCAGTCGGGTGCGGGAGGTGCCCGCCGATCGCTGGGAGCCCTACCTGCGCCGCGACCCTCGCAACGCCGCGGTGCTGCGCGAGACCACACCGTGGGGCACGTTCCTCGACGACCTCGCCGGTTTCGACGCCGAGTTCTTCGGGGTGTCCCCGCGCGAAGCCGAGCTGATGGACCCTCAGCAGCGCCTGGCCCTCGAAGTGTCCTGGGAGGCACTGGAACACGCGGGCGTGCCGCCGCGGTCGCTGGCGGGGAGCGATACCGCGGTGCTGATGGGCGTGAACTCCGACGACTACGGCAAGCTGATCATGGAGGACCTGCCGGGCATCGAGGCGTGGACCGGAATCGGCACCTCGCTGTGCGGGATCGCCAACCGCGTCTCCCACCTGCTCGACCTGCGCGGTCCCAGCGTCGCGCTCGACGCGGCGTGCGCGGCCTCGCTGGTCGCGGTGCACCAGGCCTGCCAACTGCTGCGCACGGGCGAGACCTCGCTGGCGCTGGCCGGCGGGGTGAGCGCGCTGATCGGCCCCGGGTTGACCAGGGTCCTCGACCAGGCAGGCGCCACCGCCCCCGACGGCCGGTGCAAGAGCTTCGACGCCGACGCCGACGGGTACGGCCGCGGTGAGGGCGCCGCGGTGGTGGTGCTCAAACGCCTGGCCGATGCGGTACGCGACGGCGACCGCGTGATCGCGGTGGTGCGCGGCGGTGCGGTGGCCCAGGACGGACGCACGGTCGGCATCATGTCGCCCAACGGCGCCGCCCAGGCCGACTTGTTCCGGCGGACCTGTGCGACCACCGGAATCGATCCGGCCACAGTCGAATTCGCCGAGGCGCACGGCACCGGCACCCCGACCGGCGATCCGGTCGAACTCAACGCCCTGGCCGCGGTCTACGGCGCCCGCCGCGCCGACGGGCAGCCGTGCCGGGTCGGATCGGTCAAACCCAACACCGGCCACCTCGAGGGCGGCGCGGGTGTGGTCGGTCTGATCAAGGCGGCGATGGCGTTGCAGCACGAGACGATCCCGCCGACCGCGGGCGTGCGCACGCTCACCCCGGCGGTGGACTGGGCGGCCAGCGGCCTGCGGGTCCCGACCAGCGTCGAGGCGTGGCCGCGCCGCGACGGCAGCCCGCGCCGGGCTGCGGTGTGCAGCTACGGCTACGGCGGCACCATCGCCCACGTCCTGCTCGAAGAGGCGCCTTTGCGGGTCTCGGTTTCGAGTGGTGATGGCGTGACGGTGGTTCCGGTGTCCGCGCGATCGTCGGCGCGGCTGGCTCGCCAGGCTGCGGTGCTGGCCGAACATGTTCGGGCGCGCGGTGATTCGGTGGGCGCGGTCGCGACGACGCTGTGGGCGCGGCGATCCCACGAACCGGTGCGGGCTGCCGTCGTCGCGCGTGATGCCGACGAACTCGCCGCCGGACTCGATGCGCTCGCCGAGGACCGGCGCACCCCATCGGTGGCGACGGGCAGCGTGCTCCCCGGCGCGGAAGGCGGTGCGGTGTGGGTGTTCTCCGGACACGGGTCGCACTGGTCGGGGATGGGCCGCGAACTACTCGCGCACGAACCGGCGTTCGCCGAGGTGATCGACGCGGTCGAACCCGTCTTCGCCGCCGAACTCGGCTTCTCCCCGCGGGAGGCCCTGCAGAGCGGCGAGCTCGGCGGTACCGACCGCGTGCAGGCGTTGACGTTCGCGATGCAGGTGGGGTTGGCAGCGGTGTTGCGGGAGCGCGGCGTGCGACCGGCCGCGGTGATCGGGCACTCCGTCGGCGAAGTCGCCGCCAACGTCGTCGCCGGCGTCTTCGATCTGGCCCACGGCGCCAGGGTCGCCTGCTACCGCGCGCGGGGCTTCCGCACGGTGGCGGGCGCCGGCGCGATGGCCCTGGTGCGGTTGCCGTTCGACTCGGCCGAACAGGATCTGGCCGGTCGCACCGACGTGGTGGCGGCGATCAGCGCGTCCCCCGAGTCGACCGTCGTCTCCGGCACCGTCGCCGCGGTCGACGAGGTGTCGGCACGGTGGACCGACGAGGGCTTCATGGTGCGCCGGGTGAACACCGACGTCGCGTTCCACAGCCCGGCGATGGACGCGTTGACCGCCGAACTCGCTTCGCTTACCGCGGGATTGGGCCCGTCGCGGCCGGCCGAGGTGCCGATCTACAGCACCGCGCTGGCCGACCCGCGCTCCGACGCCCCGCGTGACCCCGACTACTGGGTGGCCAATCTCCGCGGGCGGGTGCGTTTCGCCGAGGCCGTCACCGCCGCCGCAGAGGACGGCCACCGGCTGTTCCTCGAGGTGTCGGCGCATCCGGTGGTCGCACACTCGATCGCAGAGACGTTGAGCCATCTCGGAATTCGAGAGCACGCCGTGGTGCCGGTGCTGCGACGCGAGCAGCCGGAGCAGACCACCGTCGCCGCGGCCGTCGGCGCGCTTTACTGCCACGGTGCGCCGGTGTCTTACGGAGTGGTCCCTCAAACCGACTGGGCGACAGACCTTCCCGGCACCCAGTGGGTGCACCGGCGGCATTGGCGCACGCCTACCGCACCGCCGGGTGGCCGCGGGGTGCACGAACCGGAGTCCCACACCCTGCTCGGCGGTGTCATGGAGGTCACCGGCGCCGTCCCCGCCCGGGTGTGGCAGACACGCCTCGATGTCTCGACGCGGCCCTACCCCGGCGACCATCCCGTACAGGGCACCGAGATCGTCCCCGCGGCGGTGCTGCTCAACACGTTCCTGACCGCCGCCGGAACGGATCTGGCCGACGTGCGGCTGCGCACGCCGGTGCCGCCGGGCCGGGCCCGCGACATCCAGGTGGTGGCGCAGGACCGGTCACTCGCGCTGGCGTCCCGGCTGGTCGACGACGACGGCGGCGAGGCCGGCTCAGGCTGGTTGACGCACTGCACGGCGCTGGCAGCCCAGACCGCCGAACCGGTGCCGACCGTGCTCGACGAGGACGAGATCCGATCGCGTTGCACCGAGGTGCTGCCCGCGGGCCACGTGGTCGACACCCTGGCGACGCTCGGGGTGGCGGCGATGGGATTCGGGTGGCAGATCCTGGAACTGCACCGCGGCGAGGGAGAGCTCTTCGCGCGGGTGGCGGCCGATACGGACGGTTCGACCCCGGCGACGTGGGCGGGGCTGCTCGACGCCGCGACATCGGCGGCCTCGACGATCTTCGACGGTCCGCCCCGGCTGCGGATGCCCGCGCGGATCGAGCGGGTGCACGTGCATGACAAGCCGCCTGCCGTCGCGCTGCTGCACGTGCGGCGCCGGTCGACCGGCACCGTGACCGATGTGCTGCTGGCCGAGGAGTCCGGTGCGGTGTCGGTGTCGCTGACCGGGATGGCGTTCGAGGAACTCGAGAACCCCAGCGGCCGGGACACCGTTCGGCTGCTGCATCACGTCGCCTGGCATCCGGTCGACTGGCCCGACGCCGATCCGCCCGCCGAGGTGACGCTTGTCGGGGGCGACGCAGCGACCCACGCGTTCGTCGTGCGTGATCTCGACGAGGCCGGGGTACCGCACCGAACTGTCTCTGACGCAACGGAACTCGGCATGTCCGCGGCGGGGGCGGTGCTCGTGCTGCCGAGCGCCGACGCGACGCCGCAGGCGTCGGCAGAACTGGTGCTGTCGACGCTGCAGCGGCTGGACGGGGTCGGTAGTCAGGCACGGCTGTGGGTGCTCACCTCCGATGTGCACGAGGGCGTCAACCCGGCGCACGCGCCGTTGTGGGGACTGGCCCGCGTCGCGGCCGCGGAGCATCCGCAGCTGTGGGGCGGTGTCCTCGACGTCACGGGGGAGCGGTTGCCGGTCCGGGCGCTGGGCGTGCTGGCCGGTCACGGGGTGGTCGTGGTGCGCGACGGGGTGGCGTATGCCGCGCGGCTGGCGCACGCCGACGGTGGCGAGGCGGCTCCGTTGCGGTGCTCGCCGGGCGGTACGTATCTGATCACCGGGGGCACCGGGGTGCTGGGCCTGCGGTTGGCGCAGCGCCTGGCCGACCTCGGGGCGCGGCGGCTGGTGCTGGTGTCGCGCTCGGGTGTTCCGGACCGGAGCGTGTGGGATGAGCATGCCGATCGCGAGGCTGTCGCCGTGGTGTCCACGCTCGAACAGCGGGGGGTGTCGGTGCGGGTGGCCGCCGTCGACGTCGGGGCGCCCGGCGCGACGGAACAGCTGAGGTCGGCACTGGCCGACCTGCCGCCGGTGCGCGGGGTGATCCACGCCGCAGGCGTGGAAGCCGGTGCGCTGCTTGCGACGACGACACCGGAGGAACTCGACGCGGCGATGCGGCCCAAGGTCGACGGGATGGCCGCGCTGCACGAGCTCTTCCCGCCCGGCGCGCTGGACTGGATGGTGTTGTTCTCGTCGTGCGGGTATCTCGCCGGGTTCCCGGGGCAGGGCGCCTACGCGTGCGGTAACGCCTATCTCGACGCCTTCGCCCGGTACCGGCGCCGGCTCGGCGACCGCACCACGAGCGTGGCGTGGACGGCGTGGCGCGGTATGGGGATGGGGTCGACGTCGGGGTTCGTCGCGGCGCAACTCGAGGCGCTCGGTATGGGCACTGTCGGGCTCGACGACGCGATGCGGGCACTCGATTCGGCACTGCGCGATGACGACGCCAACGTCGTGGTGCTGCCGGTGCTGCCCTCGGCGGCCTCGGTGCCGATGCTCGCCGACGTCGCGCCTGTCGAAACGGACGCCGCGGCCCCCGCGGTCGAGGACCGCGGCGACGAGGACGTCAGCGACTGGGCGGCCCGCCAGGTGCTGACCGCGGTGGCGGCCGAACTGGGTTGCGCTGCAGAAGATGTCGACGTCCGACTGCCGCTGGTGGAGATCGGTGTCGACTCGATCATGACCGTCTCCCTGCGACGGCAGCTGGAGAAGCAGACCGGATTGCACCTGCCCCCGACGCTGCTCTGGGAGTACCCAACCGCGGCGGCCGTCACCGAACGGATCACCGAACTGCTCACGGTCGAGGATTCCTCGGCCGCGTAGTCGATGGTCCATTGCCCGCTACCCGTGAAACGCTTGCTGCGGTCTCGAGTGAAATGCCGCACCGGAAACCCCTGCGCGTTCTGGTCATTCGGCGGTAGTTCAGTGGTGACCTCACCCACGGTGAAGTGTGGGTGTGGTGTCAAAGGGGGTGCGGCGGTCAGGCCGCCCGGTGTTGGGGTGGTGCGGGGCCGCCGGGTTCGCCGGGGTTGTCGGCGGGCCGGGTCGGCTCGTCGGGCTCCGCGGGGACGGGCTCGTCGGCGTCGGTCTCAGAGGTGGTCGGGTCCATCGAACAGAAGGCCTCGTCGGCTGGCAGTGTGATGGCCGATCCCTCGCCCACTGGCTCGTGCAGTCTGTCGGCCACAGCGGCAGCGGTCTGCGTGTAGCCGGGCTCGTGGGAGACCTCGAGCGCCTCTGCGTACGGCTTGGTGTCGTCGATATCGTTGGCGTCAGCCGTTTCCGGCGATGCCACGGCGCTGTCCGGTTCACCGGTGTTGTCGGCGGACGGGGTCTCGTCGGTGTCGCCGCTGTCGTCAGCGACGGCCTCCGGGGCAGCGGTCTGCTCGGCGTCGTTGCTGCCGCCTTCGTCAACGGGTTCCATTGACACAACGCGGTTGTCGCTGTCGTCGGGGTCGGCGAGGAGGCGTTCGGGGCGGTGGTAGGTGTTGACGCGGGTTTGTCCGGTGTCCAGGTCGGCTGGGGGGATCCATTCGACCTCGTGCTGGTCGTTGACGCGGGTGGTCCAGCCGCCGTCTTTGACGTCGCGATTATCGGTTCCGCACGCCAGGCCGAGGTCGTTGATGTTGGTGTTCCCGCCCTCGCCCCAGTCTTTGTCGGCGTGGTGGACCTGGCAGCCGTAGGCGCCGATGGTGCAGCCGGGTTTGGTGCAGCCCCCGTCCCGGGCGGTCAGCATGATCCGCTGCGCCGCCGAGGCCGTCCGCTTGGTGCGGAACAGATCCAACGCCGATCCGGTCGCTTGGTCGAAGATCGCCAGGAAACAATTGGCGTGGGCGGCCATGCGGATCACGTCTTTGATGGGGATGATCGTGCCGCCGCCGGTGGTGGCGACCCCGGCCCGCGACTCGAGGTCTTGCAGGGTGGTGCGCACGATCACCGACACCGGTAGCCCATTCAACTGGCCGAGATCCCCACTCATCAACGCGATCCGGACGACCGCCACCATCGCATCATGGCGACGCTGGGCCGGGCTGCGGAAATCGTTGTCGATCTGCGCCTGGGTCGGGGTCCCCGACACACAGGGTTCGGGATCATCGGGGTTGCACATGCCGGGGGCGGCGAACTTGGCGAAGATCACCTCCCACATCGCGGCCAGCTCCGGCGTCAACGAGCCCAACAATCCGGACATGCCGTCACGGCGTTGCTTGGTCAGGGTGACCCCACGCTTGCGGGCCCGTTCACTGTCGTCGGGTTCAGGCCCGTCCTGGTCGAGCAGGAACACCAACCGCTTAGCGGCCTCTTCGAGTTCTTTGGGTCCGACGCCGAGGGCGATGCGCACCAGGTTGACCTCGAACTGGTCGCGGGTGACCGCATCCACCCACGGCGGGAGTTCATCGACCTGGTGACGGATCTTCTCCACATGTTCGGCGGTGATCAACCCCTGCTGCTGGGCGGCTGCGGTCGCCGGCAACACCGGCGGCAGCGCCGGACCCGACACCGCCGGGCGTGGCGCCAACAGGGCGGCGTCGGTGAGGCGTCGGTGGGCTTCTTTGCCGGAGAGCCGCCACCGGACCCGCAACACTTCTTTCCAGGATTTGGCGCCCAGCTGCCGGGGTGTGGCCTCGACCTGCAGGCGGGCCAGCAGGCGGTGACGCACCGCGGGCAGGCGGCAGCCGAGGTTTTCCAGTGTGTCCAGGGCGGCGACCAGGTCGGGGCGGGTCAGCAGATCCACCTGGCAGGCAGCCAGCTGATCGACCGCGGCATCCAGCGCGGCGATCGCGTCCTGGAGGTCCTCACCCGACATACCCCGAACATACATTCGACCACCGACAAGTCCTCGGGTCCGCGCAGTCCGTCCCCGCCACTGGCGACGAGGTGGCGCCTCGCGCTGCTCGACGACGGGGTGGTCGCGAAGTAGCTGTACACCGACGCCCGATTGACAGACCGAGGAGGTCCATACCAAAAAGTACGGTAACGTCCGGCCACATGAGCCCGGACTTCGTGACCAGGCTGGCTGAACGTGCCCACGAGGCCGAACAGCTACGCCGCCTCCCCCAGGCCACCATCAACGACCTCATCGCGTCCGACTTCACCGAACTATTGGTGCCCGCCCGCTTCGGCGGCAAAGAGGCGCCCTTCCCCGAACTGCTCGAGCCAGTCCGCGAGATGGCGCACGGCTGCGCGTCGAGCGCGTGGACCATCGGCTTCTACGCGCTGCACAACTGGATGGTCGCGCTGTTCGAGGAGCAGGCCCAGGCCGAGGCGTTCGCAGACCGCCCGTTCCTCGCTCCGGCGCCGCTGGCGCCCACGGGCCGCGGCCGCCCCGACGGCGACGGGATCCGGCTCAGTGGGCGGTGGTCGTGGGCCACCGGTGTCATGCACGGCAACTGGATCATGGTCGGCGCGCTGTGTGGACCCGATGACGCGATCTACCCCGCCCTGGCCCTACTCCCGATCGCGGACGCCACCGTGGTGGACGTCTGGCACACCGACGGGATGCGCGCCACCGGCTCCAACGACGTCCTCATCGATGACGTATACGTCCCGCCACACCGCCTCGTGCGGGTGACCGACATCTACGCCGGCACCGCCCCCGGTGCGGTGCTGCACACGTCGCCGACCTACCGCTGGCCGATGGTTCCCGCCCTGGCACTGCTGGCCGCGATGCCCGCGCTCGGCAGCGCCGAGCGGGTCGCTGCGCTCTACACCGAACGCCTCGGCGAGCGGGTGCTGGCGTACGAGGGCGTCCGGCAGAAGGACAAGCCGCTGGCGCAGGCCCGACTCGGGGAAGCCGAGGTGCGGTTGCGGGCACTGCGCGCGGTGCTCGACGACACCGTCGGAGAAATCGAGACGCTCGTGCGTGCCGGTGACGCCGTACCGCTGGTGACGCGGGCCAGAGCCCGGATGACCGCCGCGCACATCGTGCACGAGTCCCGCGCGGTGATCGGATTGCTCCTGGAGGCCTCGGGGGCGAGCGCACACTTCACCTCGAACCCCCTGCAGCGCATCAAACGCGACGTCGACGTGATCGCCGGCCACGTCGTCTTCGACTACGACACCAGCCGCGAACTGGCGGGAGCGCTCGCGATCGGGGCCAAGATCCCGCCCTTCGCAATGGTGTGAACCCACCGAGGAGGACCGCATGAACCGGGACGACGTCACCCACTTCTTCCAGAAGCACGTCGCCAATCCGGTGACGCGCCGACTGCCGTTCCAGACCCTGCTGGAGACCACCGGCCGCATCTCCGGACAACCGCGCCGAACCCCGTTGGGCGGCAAGCTGATCGACGATCAGTTCTGGTTCGTTTCGGAGTTCGGGGAACGGTCTCAGTACATCCGCAACATCAAGGCCGATCCCCATGTCCGGGTGCGACTGCGGGGCCGGTGGCGCTCCGGTGTCGCGCACCTGCTGCCGGAGGACGATCCGCACGCGCGGCTACGGGAACTGCCTCAGTTCAACAGTTTCGGCGTCCGCACGTTCGGCACCGAACTGCTCACCGTGCGGGTCGACCTGACCGACTGAGCTGCGCCAGCTCGGCGAGGTTCCGCAGCGAATTGTCGAGATGATCCTGGGAGAACGGCGGGAACGAGATCTCGCGCCGGACCTCCGCTGGAACCGCCGACCAGTCGTAGGTCAGCGTCACCTTCGTGCGCGACGGCCCCAGCGGCACCAGATCGTAACGCCAGGTCCAGCCGCCGAATTCGATGTCGTCGCCGGCGCGCTGGCCCGGTTCCCAGGCGATGACGCGCGGCTTGTCGAACGCGATCACCTTGTTCGCCATCTCGTATCGGCCGTCGGGGTGGTTGTCGTGGTACATCGCCATCTCGAAGATCTGCCCCGTGGCGGTGAGGCGTGCGCCGTCGAGGGACTCCCGCACCCAGCCGGTGCCGTCGATCGCGGCATGCGACGAGGGGTCGGCAAGCACCGCGAAAATTTCGTCGGCGGGGGCGTCCACCGTTGATTCGGCGGTCATCACTTCATTCGACATTCGAGCTCTCCTGTTTCGTGGTGTCGTATGTGAAGTGAGACCGCTTCGGTGGTGCGAACTCATCGCGCACCCTTGCGCTGCCCTCGAAACAAAAGTAACGTCAGTTTCACTTTGTGGCCGATGTCCCACCGAACAGTCACTGGAGCCTGCGATGGAATCGTTCGTTCACCTGCGGAAAGGCAAGACACCACGGCGGCCGCACGCCGACCTCGACGGCCAGAAAGACGATGAACTCGGCCGCGGCGGGTTCACCGGACGCACGGCCAACATGTACCGGCGCAACGACCCCACCGCCTTCCGCACGGTGGGGCCGCTGCGCCCGGTCGACGTCCTCAGCGATCAGCTAAAGCCCGATGACGCGACCGACGCTCAAGGCGCACCGCTGCTCATGTTCTCCAATGCCGACTGCCAGGTGCTGCTCTCTCGGCGCGCCGAGGAGATGCCCTACTTCGCGCGCTACGTCGACGGCGACCTGCTGTCGTTCGTGCACACCGGCTCGGGCCTGTTGGAGACCGAGTTCGGGCCGTTGCGCTACCGGGCCGGCGACTGGGTCTACATCCCGAAGGGGTGCACGTTCCGGCAGATCCCCGATGCCGAGTCCACGCTGTTGATGATCCAGGCCACCGACGAGTTCCGGGTGCCGCCGCCCGGCCCCCTCGGCAGGCACTTCCCGTTCGACCCGACGCTGCTCTCGGTCCCCGACCCGGAGCCCATCGACGACGGCGTCGGTCCGCGGGTCGACGGCGAGTACGAGGTCCGGCTGTTCCATGAGGGCGGGCCGACATCGCTGTTCTACCAACACCATCCGCTCGACGTCGAAGGGTGGCGGGGCGACAACTTCGCGTTCACGTTCAACATCGCCGACTACAACGTCGTCACCTCCGACAGCGTGCACCTGCCTGCCACTGCGCATCTGCTCATGCAGGCGACCGGGGTGTACGTGATGAACTTCCTGCCCAAACCCGCCGAGGGGGTGCCGGGCACCGAACGCACCCCGTGGTACCACCGCAACGTCGACTACGACGAGATCGCGTTCTTCCACGGCGGTTCGCTGTACGGCATTCCGATGCCGCCCGGGCTGATCTCCCACGCGCCGCAGGGCGTGCACCATGGTGCGCCGGAGAAGGCGCGCGAACGTGCCCGCCGCAAATTCGACGACTTCCAACGGGTGGACTGGCAGGTGATCGCGATCGACACGCGCAGGCGGCTGATTCCGTCGCCGGAGGTGCTGGCGAACGACCTGGGGCAACACTCGTGACGACGGCGGTGAAGTACGAATACGACCGTATCCCGTATCTCGTTGCCTACCAGAACACTTCGGGGGTGCGCGACGTCTACGGCGGTGTCGCCGAGCTGGTCGTCCTGGAGAGCCACCTGCTGCGGCCGCGCAACAAACCGTCCGACACCGTGCTGGTGTTCATGCACCCCATCGGGGGTGGCGCCTACCTGCCGATGATGAACGCGTTGGCCAAGGCCGGTCACCACGTCATCTACTGCAACAGTCGATTTCGCGGCACCGACTCGGCGCTGCTCATGGAGAAGGTCGTCGAGGACCTCGGCGAGGCGATCAAGGACGCCAAGAACCGTATGGGCTACTCCAAGGTGGTGCTCGCCGGGTGGAGCGGCGGTGGCTCGCTGTCGGTGTTTTACCAGCAACAGGCCCAGCATCCGACCGTGACGGCGAGCCCGTCCGGCGACGGACCCGACCTGACCAAGCTCGGCCTGATCCCCGCCGACGGCGTCATGCTGCTGGCCGCCCACATCAGCAGGCACGGCACGCTCACCGAATGGCTCGACGCGTCGATCCTCGACGAATCCGATCCCACCAAGCGCGACCCCGAACTCGACCTGTACAACCCCGACAACCCGAATCAGCCGCCCTACACCCCCGAGTTCCTCGAGCGGTACCGCGCCGCCCAGATCGCCCGCAACCGCCGAATCACGAAGTGCGTCAAGGACAAACTCGCCGAACTGAAGGCCAGCGGGCGGCCCGACGACGAGTTCGCGTTCATCGTCCACGGCACCATGGCCGATCCGCGCTGGCTGGATCCGACCGTCGACCCCAACGACCGCAAACCCGGCACCTGTTACCTCGGCGATCCTCAGGTGGTCAACAACTCCCCCGTCGGGCTGGCACGGTTCTGCACGCTGCGCAGCTGGCTCTCGCAGTGGAGCTACGACGACGCCAACGGTGACGCGGTCAAGGCCGGCCCCGACATCGCGGTGCCCACGCTGGTCATCGGCAACCTCGCCGACGATGCGTGCACACCGAGCCACACCCGGCGCCTGTTCGAGGCCATCGGGCACCCCGACAAGGAGATGCACGAGATCGCCGGCGCCAACCACTACTACTCCGGACCCGACCAGCGTGAGACCCTGCGGGAGGCGGTCGGTATCTGCACCGACTGGCTGCACCGGCACGGGTTTTCTGCGGAGGTTTGATGACAGGCGCACTGGACGGGATTCGGGTCATCGAGATCGGCACGCTGATCTCCGGCCCGTTCGCCGGACGACTTCTCGGCGACATGGGCGCCGAGGTGCTCAAGATCGAACCGCCCGGCGCCCCCGACCCGCTGCGCACGTGGGGTCAGGCCGAACTCGACGGCCACCGGTTCTTCTGGACGGTCCACGCGCGCAACAAGAAAGCGATCACCCTCGACTTGCGCACCCCACGCGGCCGCGAGATCTTCCTCGAACTGGTCGAGCAGACCGACATCATCGTCGAGAACTTCCGGCCCGGCACCCTGGAACGCTGGGACCTCGGCTACGACGTCCTGCACGCCCGCAACAAGGGCATCATCCTGGTGCGGGTCTCGGGATACGGTCAGACCGGACCCGACGCCCACCGCGCCGGTTACGCCTCGGTCGCCGAGGCGGCCAGCGGACTGCGCCACCTCAACGGGTTCCCGGGTGGCCCGCCGCCCCGGCTGGCGCTGTCGCTGGGTGACAGTCTGGCAGGCATGTTCGCCGCGCAGGGCGCACTCGCGGCGCTGTACCGGCGCACCGTCACCGGCGAGGGTCAGGTGGTCGACACCGCGTTGACCGAATCCTGTCTGGCGGTGCAGGAGTCGACGATCCCCGACTACGACGTGGGCGGGGTGGTGCGCGGCCCGTCGGGCACCCGGCTGGAGGGCATCGCCCCGTCGAACATCTACCGCAGCGGCGACGGCAGCTGGGTGGTCATCGCGGCCAACCAGGACACGGTGTTCCGCCGGCTGTGCGCAGCCATGGGTCAACCCGAACTCGCCACGGACGACCGGTTCGCCGATCACGGTGCGCGCGGCCGAAATCAGGACGAACTCGACAAGATCATCGGCGACTGGGCCGCGCAGCGTCCCCCCGCCGAGATCATCGAGACGCTGTCGGCGGCGGGGGTCATCGCCGGTCCGATCAACACGGTCGCCGAGGTGGTCGACGATCCGCAGCTGCGGGCGCGCGGGATGATCGCCGAACACTGGGATGAGCGGGTCGAGCGCACGGTTCTCGGCCCCGGCATCGTCCCGGTGCTCTCGGAGTCCCCTGGCGAGATCCGCAACGCCGGCTCGGCCCGTCCCGGGCAGCACAATGACGAGGTGTACACCGGACTTCTCGGCAAGTCCGCCGACGAAGTGGCCACACTGCGCGCCGAGGGGGTGCTGTGAACGAACTACCTGCCAAAGTCGACATCCGCGAGGTGTCGCTGCGCGACGGTCTGCAAATCGAGCAGCCGATCCCGTTGTCCGCCAAGCTCGAACTGCTCGAGGCCGTGGTCGCGACCGGCGTACGCGAAGTCGAGGCCACCGCGTTCGTCTCGCCGTCGAAGGTGCCCGCGCTCGCCGATGCGGCCGAACTCGCCGCCGAACTGAGCCGGTTCGACGGTGTCGAGTTCTCCGCACTGGTCGCCAGCCCGAACGGCGCCAAACGCGCCATCGCGGCGGGGCTGCGGTCGATCGAGTACGTGGTGTCGGCGGCCGACGGGCACAGCCGGGCCAACGTCGGGCGGTCGAGCGCCGAGGCCACCGCGGCGATCCCGGACATCACCGCGATCGCCCACGACAGCGGCGCCACCGTGGAGGTCATCATCGCGACGGCGTGGGACTGCCCCTTCGACGGCCCCACCCCGCCTGATCGCGTTCTGCAGATCGTCGACGCCGCAATGGGTTTCGGGGTGAACCGGCTCGCGATCGCCGACACCATCGGCACCACGACCCCGCGGCGCGTCAGCGATCTCGTCGCGCAGGTGCGGCCGCGGATCGGTGACACGCCGCTGGGCGCCCACTTCCACAACACCCGCGGCGCCGGACTGGCCAGCGCGTACGCCGCCGTACAGGCAGGCATCACCCGCCTCGACGCGTCGGTCGGCGGACTGGGCGGCTGCCCGTTCGCCCCTGGCGCGAGCGGCAACATCGCCACCGAGGATCTGGTCTACCTGTTGCGCGACAGCGGGATCGGCTGTGACGTCGACCTGCAGGGCGCCATCTCCGCGGCCGACGTTGCCCGCACAGTCGTCGGCCACGACCTACCCAGCGCGCTGTTGCGGGCCGGGGACCGGATCACCGGCTGAACCATGCCCCCGGAGTCCTCGACGCTGAGCAGCAAGGGCCGTCAGACACGGGCCGCCATCGAGCAGGCGGCGCGAAAGTTGTTCGCGGAACGGGGGTTCCACGGCACCACGCTGGCCGACATCACCTCGGCGGCCGGGAAGTCGCCCGCGGCGTTCTACCGCTACTTCGACGACAAGGAGGACCTGCTGGCCGCGCTGGCGGAGTCGTTCCTCCACGATGTGGTCGCCCCGTCGGGCGCGAGCGTTCCGCTGCCCTCCTCCCCCGACGACAGCGAGTTCTTCACGACGGTGGTCGCCGGGTATTGGAACATCTTCAAGCAGAACATCGGCATCATGATCGCCGTCGCGCAACTGGCCGCCGCCCAGCGACGGTTCGCCGATCTGCAGCACGAGTTCCGCCGCCTCGGCATGGATGTGATCGCGGCGTCGGTGCGGCGCGCGCAGGAGCAGGGCTACGGCACCGGCCTCAACGCCGAACACACCGCAGCCGCCATCGCGCTGCTGTTCGAGAACTTCACCGTGGTGATGGTCGGCACGTCAGGTCTCGGCCTGGCCATGAGCGACGCCGACGCGATCGCCACCCTGTCCACCATCTGGAAGCGCACCCTGTATGGCTTCTGAACCGACCCCGCCGAGCGCACGGTTGGTGTACACAAACCCCGAGTAGACCCGTCCACAACCGTGCAGTCGGCGCAAAGGAGAGACATGGATTTCACCCTCCCAGAACACCTTCCGGGCCTCCTCGAGGAGATGGACGCGTTCATCGAGGCGGAGATCAAACCGCTGGAGCGCGAACACATCCAGTACTTCGACCGCCACCGCGAGTACGCCCGCACCGACTGGGAGAACGGCGGTATCCCGCAGCGCGCGTGGGAGGACCTGCTCGACGAGATGCGCCGGTGCGCCGACGCTGCGGGCTGGCTGCGCTACGGGCTGCCCGCGCAGTTCGGCGGCCGCGACGGATCCAACATCGACATGGCGGTGATCCGGGAACATCTGGCGCACAAGGGTCTCGGCCTGCACAACGATCTGCAGGACGAATCATCGATCGTCGGCAACTTCCCGCAGGTCATCATGATGGATCGCTTCGGCACCGACGCGCAGAAGGCCGAATGGATCGAGGCGATGATCACCGGGAAACGGTCGATGGCCTTCGGGTTGACCGAACCGGACCACGGCTCGGACGCCACCTGGTTGGAGACCCGCGCCGTCCGCGACGGGGACGGCTGGGTCATCAACGGCACGAAGCGGTGGAACACCGGCGTGCACCGCGCGACGCACGATCTGATCTTCGCCCGCACCTCCGGTGAACCGGGGCAGGCCCGCGGCATCACCGCCTTCCTGGTCCCCACCGACACACCGGGTTTCGAGGTGCCCTACTACTGGTGGACGTTCAACATGCCCACCGACCATGGCGAGGTCGTGCTCACCGACGTCCGGGTGCCCGACGATGCGATCCTCGGCGAGGTGGACCGCGGACTCGAAGTGGGCCAGACGTTCCTGCACGAGAACCGGATCCGCCAGGCCGCGAGCAGTCTCGGCGCCGCCCAGTACTGCATCGACCGCGCCGTCGACTACGCCGGGCAGCGCACAGTGTTCGGGAAACCGCTCGCGGTGAACCAGGCCGTGCAGTGGCCGCTGGTCGAACTGCAGACCGAGGCTCAGATGGTGCGGCTGCTGGTGTACTACGCGGCCACCGAACTCGACCGCAGCCACCACATGGAGGTCTCCGACAAGGTGTCGATGGCCAACTACCGCGCCAACCGGCTGGTGTGCGAGGCCGCCGACCGCGCGATGCAGGTGCACGGCGGCGTGGGCTACAGCCGTCACGAACCGTTCGAACACATCTACCGCCACCACCGGCGCTACCGGATCACCGAAGGGGCCGAGGAGATCCAGATCCGGCGGGTCGCCCAGCGGCTGTTCGGGTTCGGGCGGAAGTGAAGGCCGAACTCGAGGCGGTGCTGCGCCCGCTGCTCGGTGAGGTGACCGTCGAGAACCTCACCACGCTGACCGGGGGCGCCAGCCGCACCACGTGGGCGTTCGACGCCGTCGGTGCGGACACCCGCAAGGGGCTGATCCTGCGCACGGGTCCGCCCGACGAGGTACACGCCGGGATGGAACTCGAAGCGCGCGCCCAGGAGCGGGCCGCCGCGGTGGGCGCACCGGTCCCCCACATCGTCACCGCCGACAACGACGCTGCAGCACTGGGCAATCCGTACCTCATCTGCGATCTCATCGGCGGTGAGACGATCGTCCGCCGCATCCACCGATCCCTCGACGACGCCGGACGCAGCCGGTTGCTCACCCAGTGCGCCGAGGCGTTGGCCGCGATACACCGCGCCGATCCGCACGGCATCGGGCTCACCGAATCCGATCAGCTGACCGAGTGGCGCGCGCAGCTCGACGAGATGGGCGACACCACAGCCACGTTCGAGTGGGCGTTCCGCTGGCTGGATGCGCACCGGCCGCCGCCGTCACCACACCGGTTGGTGCACGGCGACTTTCGCATGGGCAACCTGATCATTGACGACAAGGGCTTGGCGGCGGTGCTCGACTGGGAGCTCGTGCACATCGGCGAGATCTACGAGGACCTCGCGTGGTTCTGCATCCGGGCGTGGCGGTTCGGCGCCCCCGAACAGCTCGGTGCCGGCGGGCTGGGCAGTGTCGAGGACTTCCTCACCGCGTACGAGACGGCCAGCGGACAGATCCTCGACCGGTCGACGTTCCGCTGGTGGTTGACGGTCGCGACGCTGCGATGGGGCGTGATCTGCCGCTATCAGGCCGAACGCCACCTCAGCGGGCAGACGCCGTCGGTGGAGCTGGCCGCGATCGGCCGGCGGGTGTGCGAGACCGAATGGGATCTGCTGGACCTACTCGAGGGCGGAGGGCCGCGATGACCGGACCGCAGTGGCTTTACGGCAGACCGACGGCGGCCGAGCTGGTCGCGGCGGTAGCGGACTTCCTCGACCAGGAGGTGCGGCCTGCCCTGCAGTCGGAAGGTCGGCCCGCCGACGGGGGTTCCGTCAGCTTCCACGTCCGGGTCGCCGCCAACGTCCTGCGCACCGTCGAGCGCGAACTCACCCAGACCACCTCCGACGGGGCCGTCGCAGCACTGGACGGGCTCGGGTTCGCCGACGAGACCACATTGGCGGAGGCGATCCGCGCCGGCGGGCTCGACGACCGGGCCGCCGAACTCCTGCCCGCGCTACGGGCAGTCGTCCGGCACCGGCTCGAGGTGGCCCACCCCGGTTACGATCAGACCGACTGAGCGCCGGTCAGATCCGCCGGATCCGGGCCAGCCAGGCCGGCTCCTCGACACGCGCGCCCACCGGCAGGCCGAGTGCCTCGGCGTGCGCGGATCCGACCACTCCGCGGTAGGTCGTGGTGTCGAGCGCCTCGATCTGCCAGCCGTCGGTGAACGCGCCGCGGATCTGGGCCTCGCTCACCTGCGGCCCGAACCCGCGCCCGGCATCGGAAAGCGCGAGGATGTGCACGACCGCACCGGGGCGGCACACCGAGGCGAGGCTCTGCACATACCGCGGGCGGTCGGTGTCGTCGAAGACGTGGAACAGCGCGCTGTCGACGACGGTGTCGAAGCGTGGGCCTCCGTTGAGCCGGGTGGCGTCGGCCTCCTCGAAACGCGCCGCGACACCCCGGTCGGCGGCGTTGCGCCGGGCGAGCTCGACCGCGCGGGCGGAGAAGTCGATGCCCAGCACGTCGTAGCCGCGGGCGGCCAGCAGGATCGTGTGCTCACCGGCACCGCAGCCGGCATCCAGCACGGCGCCGCTGATCGCGCCGCGGGACGAGAGGTCGACGATCGCGGGTTGCGGTTCACCGATCACCCACGGGGGCGCACCGCCGGCGTAGATGTCGTCGAAGAGGGTCTTGGTCGGTGTCGTCTCGGTCATGATCGGAGTCTCGTACCTGAAGCGTGGTTCAGGTCAAGGGTGACCGACCTCGAGAGAAGGGTTGTGTCACGCCGACGGGCGGCGGTTTCAAGGCGTCGTTGCAATAGCAGCTGATTCTGATGGGAAGTGCTGCTATGCCACGTCCACCGTTGTCGAG
>NZ_LQIT01000055.1 GCF_001499965.1 Mycobacterium sp. GA-2829 | reverse complement strand
TTGGCGGATCGACATCCGCAGCGACGCCGCACCGGCCGATCACCGGCCCGAGGTCGACGCTCCGCATCCGGCGGCGCAGGTGGAGCGGCTGCTGGTGGTTTCCGCGGTCGTCCCGGTGGCGGCGGTCGGCCCGGTCAGCGCGGTGGCGCGGCCGGTGCGTTCGGTCGTCCCGGCGGCGCCCCGAAGCGTGGTCGCAAGTCGAAGCGCGCGAAGAGAGCCGAATACGAGAACATGCAGGCCCCGGTCGTCGGTGGCGTGCGGTTGCCGCACGGCAACGGCGAGACCATCCGGCTGGCCCGCGGCGCATCGCTGTCCGATTTCGCCGAGAAGATCAACGCCAACCCGGCCTCGCTGGTGCAGGCGCTGTTCAACCTCGGTGAGATGGTCACCGCAACGCAGTCGGTGAACGACGAAACCCTCGAGCTGCTCGGCAGCGAGATGAACTACGTCGTGCAGGTCGTCTCGCCCGAGGACGAGGACCGCGAACTGCTGGAGTCGTTCGACCTCACCTACGGCGAGGACGCGGGCGGCGAAGAGGATCTCGAGGTCCGGCCGCCGGTGGTCACCGTCATGGGTCACGTCGACCACGGCAAGACCCGACTGCTGGACACCATCCGGCAGGCCAACGTCCGCGAGGGCGAGGCCGGCGGGATCACCCAGCACATCGGCGCCTACCAGGTCCTCACCGAACTGGACGGCAACGAGCGGCTCATCACCTTCATCGACACCCCGGGTCACGAGGCGTTCACCGCCATGCGTGCCCGTGGCGCGAAGGCCACCGACATCGCGATCCTCGTGGTCGCCGCCGATGACGGCGTCATGCCGCAGACGGTCGAGGCCATCAACCACGCGCAGGCCGCCGACGTGCCGATCGTGGTGGCGGTCAACAAGATCGACAAGGAAGGCGCCGACCCGGCCAAGATCCGCGGTCAGCTCACCGAGTACGGCCTCATCCCCGAGGAGTACGGCGGCGACACCATGTTCGTCGACATCTCGGCCAAGCAGGGCACCAACATCGAGCAGCTGCTCGAAGCGGTCCTGCTGACCGCCGACGCCTCGCTGGACCTGCGGGCCAACCCCGACATGGAGGCCCAGGGCGTCGCGATCGAGGCTCATCTGGACCGTGGCCGCGGCCCGGTGGCGACCGTGCTCATCCAGCGCGGCACGCTGCGGGTCGGCGACTCGATCGTCGCGGGCGACGCCTACGGGCGTGTGCGCCGCATGGTCGACGAGCACGGCGACGACGTCGACGCGGCCCTGCCGTCGCGGCCGGTGCAGGTCATCGGCTTCACGTCGGTGCCCGGTGCCGGTGACAACCTGCTGGTCGTCGACGAGGACCGCATCGCCCGGCAGATCGCCGACCGGCGCAGCGCGCGCAAGCGCAACGCGTTGGCCGCGCGCAGCCGCAAGCGCATCAGCCTCGAGGACCTGGATTCGGCGCTGAAGGAGACCAGCCAGCTGAACCTGATCCTCAAGGGCGACAACGCCGGTACGGTCGAGGCGCTCGAGGAGGCCCTGATCGGCATCCAGGTCGACGACGAGGTGGAACTGCGCGTCATCGACCGCGGTGTCGGTGGTGTCACCGAGACCAACGTCAACCTGGCGTCGGCGTCGGACGCGATCATCATCGGGTTCAACGTCCGTGCCGAGGGCAAGGCCACCGAGCTGGCCAACCGCGAAGGCGTGGAGATCCGCTACTACTCGATCATCTACCAGGCGATCGACGAGATCGAAGCGGCGCTCAAGGGCATGCTCAAGCCGATCTACGAGGAGAAGGAACTCGGCCGCGCCGAGATCCGGGCGATCTTCCGGTCGTCCAAGGTCGGCAACATCGCCGGTTGCCTCGTGCAGTCGGGCATCATGCGGCGTAACGCCAAGGCCCGCCTGCTGCGCGACAACGTGGTGGTGGCCGAGAACCTCACGGTCTCCTCGCTGCGGCGGGAGAAGGACGACGTCACCGAGGTGCGCGACGGTTACGAATGCGGTCTCACGCTGACGTACTCCGACATCAAGGAAGGCGACATCATCGAGACCTACGAGCTGGTGGAGAAGGCGAGGACCTAGGGCATGGCTGATCCCGCACGAGCGAAGCGGTTGGCCAAGCGCATCTCCACCATCGTCGCCTCGGCGATCGAGTACGAGATCAAGGATCCGCGGCTGACCGGTGTGACGATCACCGACGCCAAGGTGACCAACGATCTGCACGACGCGACGCTGTACTACACGGTGTTGGGCCGCAGCCTCGACGAGGAACCCGACCTCGTCGGGGCGGCGGCCGCGCTGGAGAGCGCCAGGGGAGTGTTGCGCTCCAAGGTGGGCGCGAGCCTCGGTGTGCGGTTCACACCGACGCTGGCGTTCGTCCGCGACACGGTGCCCGACGCCGCCCACCGGATGGAGGAGCTGCTGGCCCGCGCCCGCGCCGCAGATGAGGATTTGGCGAGAGTTCGCGAAGGTGCCAAGCACGCAGGCGATGCCGACCCGTACCGTGTGAGTGGGGCGGAGGAGGACACCGGGGGGTCTGGAGAAGTTCAGGCCGAGTTCGACGCTGAGGACACCGGTGACCGCAATCGACAAGACGACTGACGTACCTGCCGGCGCGCGTGTGGACGCGTACCGGGCGGCCGACATGCTGGCCGGGGCTGCGACGGTCAGCGTGGTGTGCCACGTGCACCCCGACGCCGACACCATCGGAGCGGGTCTCGCGTTGGCGCTGGTGCTCGAACGTGCCGGCCAGCGCGTCGAGGTCGGCTTCGCCGCGCCTGCGGAGCTGCCGGAATCGTTGCAGTCGCTGCCCGGCTGTCACCTTCTGGTGGCGCCGGAGGCGATGCGCCGCGACGCCGACCTGGTTGTCACCGTGGACATTCCGAGCGTCAACCGGCTCGGCGCCCTACGTGACCTCGCCGCGCCGGGGCGCCGGGTGCTGGTCATCGACCACCACGCGTCCAACGAACTGTTCGGCACCGCCAACTACGTCGACCCGTCGGCCGATTCCACCACGATGCTGGTCGCCGAACTCCTCGACGCCTGGCACAAACCCATCGACTCCGCGGTCGCGCACTGTCTGTACGCCGGGCTGACCACCGACACCGGATCGTTCCGCTGGGCGACGGCCCGCGCGCACCGGTTGGCCGCACGGCTGGTCGACATCGGCGTGGACAACGCGGCGATCAGCAGGGCCTTGCTCGACACCCATCCGTTCGCATGGCTGCCCATGCTGTCGCGGGTGCTGGCCTCGGCGCGGCTGCTGCCCGACGCCGTCGACGGCCGCGGTCTGGTGTACGCGGTGGTGGCCCACGAGGAACTCGCCGGTGCCCGACCCGAAGAGGTCGAGAGCATCGTCGACATCGTGCGCACCACCCGGCAGGCCGAGGTGGCCGCGGTGTTCAAGGAGATGCATCCGCAGCAGTGGTCGGTGTCCATGCGCGCGAAGTCGATCGACCTCACCTCCGTCGCGAGTGCGTTCGGCGGCGGCGGTCACCGGCTGGCGGCCGGATACTCGGCCACCGGGACCACCGACGAGGTGGTGTCGGCGCTGCGAGCCGCACTTGGCTGAGCCCGACGGCATCGCCCCAGTCGAGCCGGCGACCAGCAGGCGGATCGCGGCGCTGGCGTTCCCCGCGTTGGGGGTGCTCGCGGCCGAACCGATCTACCTGCTGTTCGATCTCGCCGTCGTCGGCCGCCTCGGTGCGCTGAGCCTGGCCGGTCTCGCGATCGGTGCCCTCGTCATGGGTGTGCTCAGCGCACAACTGACCTTCCTGTCCTACGGCACCACCGCGCGCGCCGCCCGGTTCTACGGCGCCGGTGACCGCGCCGCGGCCGTCGGCGAGGGTGTCCAGGCCACCTGGCTGGCGCTGGCGATCGGCACGACGATCGTGCTGACCGTGCAGGCCGTCGCTGCTCCTCTGGTGTCCGCGCTGGCCGGTGCCGAGGAGATCGCCGAGACCGCGCTGCCGTGGGTGCGCATCGCCAGCCTCGCGGTGCCGGCGATCCTGATCGCCGCGGCCGGCAACGGCTGGATGCGCGGGGTGCAGGACACGATGCGGCCGCTGCGCTACGTCGTGATCGGGTTCGCGGTGTCGGCGGTGCTGTGCCCGCTGCTGGTGTACGGCCTGCTGGGCGCGCCGCGGCTGGGGCTTGCGGGGTCGGCGGTGGCCAACGTGGTCGGGCAGTGGCTGGCCGCGGCGCTGTTCTGCCGCGCGCTGATCGTCGAACGGGTACCGCTGCGGCTGCAGCCCGCGGTGCTGCGCGCCCAGGTGGTGATGGGACGCGACCTGGTGTTGCGCACGCTGGCGTTCCAGGCGTGCTTCGTCTCGGCCGGTGCGGTGGCCGCCCGGTTCGGCGCGGCCGCCGTCGCCGCCCACCAGGTGGTCCTGCAGCTGTGGAACTTCCTTGCGCTGGTGCTGGATTCGCTGGCGATCGCGGCACAGTCACTGGTCGGTGCGGCGCTGGGCGCCGGGCACCTGCCGCATGCGAAGTCGGTGGCGTGGCGGGTCACGGTGTTCTCGACCGTCGCGGGCGGGGTGCTGGCGCTGGTGTTCGCGGTGGGCTCGTCGGTGCTGCCCGGCGTGTTCACCGACGACCGGACGGTGCTCGACGAGATCGGGGTGCCGTGGTGGTTCCTGGTGGCGCAGCTGCCGGTGGCCGGGGTGGTGTTCGCGCTCGACGGTGTGCTGCTCGGAGCGGGTGACGCGCGGTTCATGCGCAACGCCACGTTGATCAGCGCGCTGATCGGATTCCTGCCGCCGATCTGGTTGTCGCTGGCCTTCGGCTGGGGTCTGCTCGGCATCTGGGCCGGGCTGTCGACGTTCATGGTGCTGCGGCTGGTGTTCGTCGGCTGGCGGGCGCTGTCGGGGCGCTGGCTCGTGCCGGGGACTCGCTGAAGATTGCGCTCACGGCTGTGGTCGGTGGGCGCGGCACAGCCGTGAGCGCAATGTGTCAGTCCGCGGCTCAACGCACCTGCGCGCGGCCGCGTTCGACCACCGCCGCGCGGTTGGCGGCGATGTCGTCGCCGGTGGCCGAGGCCATCCAGCGGCGCGCGGCCTCGGCTTCCAGCCACAGCGGGCCACCGGTCTGCGATTCGTCGATGCGGTGGTAGGACTCCAGCAGCGCGCGCACCGCCCGCTGGTTGTTGCCGACGATCGACGCGGCGATCGCCCGTGCCGTCGGCAGCAGCTCGCCGTGCGGCACAACCTCGGTCACCAGCCCGGCCCGCAACGCATCCGTCGCCGACAGGTAGTCGCCGGTCAGGCTCATCCGCCGGGCCATTCCGACGCCGACCTTCTGCGGCAGCCGTACCGACAGCCCCCAGGTGGGCAGCAGCCCGACCCGCGCGTGCGTGTCGGCGAACCGGGCCTGATCCGAGGCGATCAGGATGTCGCAGTACAGCGCGATCTCCAGCCCACCGGTCACCGCGGCGCCGTTGATCGCGCCGATCACCGGTTTGGTCATCGCCGGCCACTTCGGCGAGATGTCGGGCAGCTGGGTCTGATCGCCGAGCTCTTTGAGATCCAGCCCGGCGCAGAACACCGGGTCGGCGCCGGTCACGATCACCACGTCGACGGCGTCGTCGGCCTCGGCGTCGCGCAACGCGCCGAAGAACGCGGTCCGCAGCGCCGCGGACAGCGCGTTACGGGCCTGCGGCCGGTTCAGCGTCAGGGTGCGGACCCGGTCGGTGGTGTCGATCAGCAGAACGTCGGAGGCAGCAGCGTCGGTCATGCTGCTAGACGCTAGCGGTCGCGCCTATCGTGGCTGTCATGTGCCGAAACATCACCGAGTTGCGCGGCCTGGAACCGGCGGCCACGGCCGAGGAGATCGAGGCGGCGGCCCGGCAGTACGTTCGCAAGGTCAGCGGCGTGACTCGCCCGACGGCCGCCAACGCCGAGGCGTTCGAGACCGCCGTCGCCGAGGTCACCGCGACCACCACCCGGTTGCTGTCGACGTTGCCGCCGCGGCGCCAGCCGCCCAAGACTGTGCCGCCGCTGCGCAGGCCCGAGGTGCGGGCGAGGCTCGGCCTCGGGTGAGTGCGCAGGCACTGAAGGAGTGGAGCGCCGCGGTGCACGCGATGCTCGACGGCAGGCAGACCATCCTGCTGCGCAAGGGCGGCATCGGGGAGAAGCGGTTCCACGTCCCCGCCGACGCACACGCCGAACGTTTCGTGTTCTTCCCGACGGTCGCCCACAGCCACGCCGAACGGGTGCGGCCCGAACACCGCGGCCTGCTCGACGACGCGGCCCGCGACAGCACCGAGGCGACGCTGACCGTGCGGGCCGGCGCGAGAGTCGTTGCCGCCGTTGAGGTCAACCGGCCCGAGGCGATCGGCGAGCTGGAGCCGATGCACATCTGGACCGCCGAGTCCGTACAGGCCGACCGGCTCGACTTCCGGCCGAAACACCGCCTGGCGGTGCTCGTGGTGCAGGTCAGCCCGCTGGCCGAACCGATCCGCATCGACCGCGTTCCGGAGTACGGCGGCTGCAAGAGCTGGGTCGAGCTGCCGGTGGAGCCGCGGTGGGGGCCGCCCGTGCACGACGACGCCGCGCTGGCCGCGGTCGCCGAAACGGTGCGGCGCTCAGTCGGCTGACGGCGGCTGCGCACCCGCGGGCAACACCAGTCGCGACACCCCGCCGACGCCGTGGTGCACGGTGTGTGTGGCGGGCACCGTCCGGCGACCGCTGATCATCGGTTCGTCGGTACCGAGGTTGCGGGCGAACCGCGGATGGGAACCGCCGGCGATCAGCAGGCGCAGCCGGGAGCCGGCCCGGAACCGGTGGGCTACCGCGTCGAGTTCCAGCCGCACGATGCCGTCGGGCCCCGTCAGGCGGCGGAAACCGTCGGACACGTTGCGGGAGCGCCCTTTCCGATCGACCTCGCTGATCCGCACGAAGACGTCGCGGTGCGGGTTGTCGCACGTGTGGGCGAGTTCGACGACCGGTGTGCCGACGACGTAGAGATCCGCGCCCAGCGGTGCGCCGGTGAAGGTGAGGACGTCGTCGCGGTCGGCCAGGCTGCTGTCGTCGCGGTACCCGCCCTGCGGGGACAACAGCCGTCCGCCCACCGTCGGCGTGGGATCGTCGGGGTCGAAGATGAACGTCGACGGCGGTGCCGTGGGATCCGGTGCGACGCCGGTCAACTGGCCCGTCGCGTGCAGGAACCACTGCTGTTCGGGCATCCGCGGCGGCCAGTCCGCGAGGTCGTACCAGCCGTCGTTGTTGATCTCGATGCGCACCGGTGCCCGGTCGAGGCCTTGGCCGCCGGCCAGGTGGGCGTTGAGCCAGTCCAGCGATTCCCGCACCACCGTGACCGCACCCTTGGTCATCAGCTGGGTGTGGGTCCATGCTCCGACGGTCACGGCTGCGGGAACGCCGCGGTCGCGCAGATGTCCGTACTGCGCCAGGGTCTGTTCGAGAAAGAGGTCCTGCCAACCGCCGAACAGCAGGATCGGGACCTCGACGCGGTCGAGGGCGTCGGTGGCGCGCATACCGTCCCAGAACGCGGCGTCCTCGGCGTTCTCGAGCCACGACTCGTACCAGTGCGCACCGGTGCCCAGCAGGCGGCGGCCCGCGGCGCCCAGCGGCAGGTCGGCGGTGGCGCGCTTGAGCGCCCGTCGCGCCCGCACCTGCCGCACCAGCGCAGCGACACCGCGGTCCTCCTGGTTGGCGACCATGTCGCTCCACCCGAGGAAGTCGTTGAGCGAGAACGACCCGGTGCCCCATGACGATTCGCGGAAGTCGTGCGGTCCGACGGCGATGATCGCGGCCTGCAGTTCGGGCGGCGGATCGGTCAGCAGCGCCCACTGGGTGAACCCGAGGTACGACAGCCCGACGGTGGCGAAGCCGCCGGTGAACCACGGCTGATCGCGCAACCAGGCGGCGGTGTCGGCGCCGTCCTCCTTCTCGTGGACCATCGGCGTGAACTCGCCACCGGAGCCGAACGTGCCCCGGACGCTCTGCACCACCACGTGATAGCCGCGCGAGGCGTAGACGACGGCGAACAGCATCGAGAACGGCCAGCCGCGCCCGTACGGTCCGCGCACCAGCAGGGTGCCCGCGGGGTCCGGGGTGTGTGGGACGTAGTGGTCGGCGATGAGGTCGACGCCGTCGCGCATCGGCACCCGCAGACCCCGTTCGACGGAGAAGTCGCTGGTGTGGCGGGGGACGGACAGGAGTCGGCTGACGGTGTTGCCGACGGAACGACGCAGAACTGCGGGCCCGGATGACGTCACCGGGTCGAGGGTAGCCAGCCGGGATCAGTAGATGTAGTGGGGCGCCAGCTCCTGGGCCTTCTGCAGGTTGGTCTGCATGCAGTCCACATCGGGCTGCGAGTACACCGGCGAGTAGAACAACACCTGCTGGATGACGCCGTAATCGGTGTCGAACGCCAGCGCACAGGTGATCCACCACCGGTTGTTCCAGTCGGTGGGCTTCATGATCCAGTACTGCGCGGCGCGGTGGCCTGCGACGTCGAGCTGGACGGCGTCGGGCGGCAGCGTCTCCTCGTAGGTGCGCCACACGAAGGCCTCGACGGTCATCTGATAGTTGCCCGCATCGAACTTGCAGCGCAGGCCGTCCTCCGGAGCGGGCGGCGTGTAGGCGAGCCCGGCGCGCTGGACGACGTCGAGCGGGATGTCGCGGCAGGGGTCGAAGGGGGACGGGTCGACGGTGTCGATCACCGGGTACTTGATCGTGGTCGATCCGGTCAGCGGCAGGAACGTCGAGCGCAGGTCGACGCGGCCGGCGGCCGTTCCACCCGACGGGTCGGTCACGAACACCACCATGACTGCCGCGAACAACGCACCCAACGCCGAGAGCACTCTCAGCTTGGCGGCCATCTCACCCCCTGGTCCAGGCGGCTCGCCGCCGTCTCGTCGTCCGACCCTTTCGGGAGTGTAACCGGCGGCACACCCCTGTTGAACCCTCAAATGAGAACACGTTCTAGTTGCCCGGAGAGCCGTGGGGCGGCGGATCAGTAGGCTGGCGCGTTGTGACGTCCCAGAACTCCCGCGACCGGCGACCGGTGTTGTGGGCGATCAGCGACCTGCACACCGGCCACACCGGCAACAAGCCGGTCACCGAATCGCTCTACCCGTCCACCCCCGACGACTGGCTGATCGTCGCCGGGGACGTCGGTGAGCGCACCGACGAGATCCGCTGGGCGCTGGACCTGCTGCGCAAACGGTTCGCCAAGGTGATCTGGGTGCCGGGCAACCACGAACTGTGGACCACCACCAAGGATCCGATGCAGATCTTCGGCCGGTCGCGGTACGACTACCTCGTCACCATGTGCGACGAGATGGGCATCCTCACCCCGGAGCACCCGTATCCGGTGTGGACCGAGGAGGGCGGCCCGGCCACGATCGTGCCGATGTTCCTGCTGTACGACTACAGCTTCCTGCCCGCGGGCGCGGCCTCCAAGGCCGAGGGGCTGGCGATCGCGCGCGAACGCAACGTCGTGGGCACCGACGAGTTCCTGCTGTCGTCGGAGCCCTACGCCACCCGCGACGCGTGGTGCCGCGACCGCGTCGACTACACCCGCAAACGGCTCGAGGACCTGGACTGGATGACACCGACCATCCAGGTCAACCACTTCCCGATGGTCCGCGAGCCCTGCGAGGCGATGTTCTATCCGGAGTTCTCGCTGTGGTGCGGCACCACCGCGACCGCGGACTGGCACACCCGCTACAACGCCGCCTGTTCGGTGTACGGCCATCTGCACATCCCACGCACCACCTGGTACGACGACGTGCGGTTCGAGGAGGTGTCGGTCGGCTATCCGCGAGAGTGGCGGCGGCGCAAGCCGTATCGCTGGCTGCGGCAGATCCTGCCCGAACCGCGCTACGCCCCCGGCTACCTCAACGAGTTCGGCGGGCACTTCCAGATCACCCAGGAGATGAGGGAGAACGCGCAGAAGATGCAGGAGCGGATCAGGGCGAGGCGCGGATGACCCTGCTGCCCGAGGTGCTGGGGGGGCGGGTCGTCTCCGCCGAACGCTACGACGATCCGCCCGGGATCGCGCCGCTGCCCGAGGAGGAGCCGCTGATCGCGCGGTCGGTGGCCAAGCGCCGGAACGAATTCGTCACCGTCCGCTACTGCGCGCGCGAAGCCCTCGGCGCGCTGGGCGTGCCCCCGGTCCCGATCCTCAAGGGCGACAAGGGCGAGCCGTGCTGGCCCGACGGGGTTGTCGGCAGCCTCACCCACTGCGACGGATTCCGGGGTGCGGCCGTCGGCCGCCGCGGTGAGGTCCGGTCGATCGGCATCGACGCCGAACCGCACGGCGTGCTGCCGGGCGGGGTCCTCGACGCCATCAGCCTGCCCGCCGAGCGCAGCGCGCTGGCCGCCCTGCCCGCGGGTCTGCACTGGGACCGAATCCTGTTCTGCGCCAAGGAGGCGACGTACAAGGCGTGGTTCCCGCTCACCCACCGGTGGCTGGGGTTCGAGGACGCCCACATCAGCTTCGACGTCGACGGGGCCGGGGACACCGGGCGGTTCGTCTCCAAGATCCTCATCGATCCCGCCGCGGAGTCGGGGCCGCCGCTGACCACCCTGGAGGGCCGCTGGTCGGTGCGCGACGGGTTGGCGTTGACGGCGATCGTGCTGTGAACGCACTCGGTGCAGGCATCGTCCTCGTCGACAAACCCGCCGGGATGACCAGCCACGACGTCGTCGGCCGATGCCGGCGGATATTCGGGACCCGCAAGGTCGGCCACGCGGGCACCCTCGACCCGATGGCCACCGGCGTGCTCGTCGTCGGCATCGACCGCGCCACCAAACTTCTCGGACTGCTCAGCGCGACCGACAAGTCCTACGAGGCCACCATCCGGCTCGGCCAGACCACCACCACCGAGGACGCCGAAGGCGAGATCGTCGACACCACACCGACATCCGGGGTCACCGACGACGACATCGGGCAGGCGGTCGCGGCGCTGCGCGGGGAGATCGACCAGGTGCCGTCGGCGGTGAGCGCGATCAAGGTCGGCGGACAGCGCGCCTACAAACTGATCCGGGAGGGGCAGACCGTCGAACTGGCCGCCCGCCGCGTGCGCATCGACCGCTTCGACGTGCTCGCGATCCGCCGGGTCGACGACCTCATCGACATAGACGTCGCGGTCGACTGCACCAGCGGCACCTACATCCGCGCGTTGGCCCGCGACCTCGGCACCGCACTCGGGGTGGGCGGCCATCTGACGGCGTTGCGGCGCACCCGCGTCGGCCGGTTCGCGATCGACGACGCCCACCCGCTCGACGCGTTGGCCGAAGAGCCGCGGCTGAGCCATTCGCTGGACGAGGCGTGCCTGCTGGCGTTCCCGCGTCGCGACCTCACTGCCGAGGAGGCGGAGTCGACCCGGCACGGCAGGCCGTTGCCGCCGGCCGGGATCGACGGCATCTACGCGGCCACCGCACCCGACGGTGCTGTACTGGCCCTGCTCGAAGACCGCCCGCAGCGGACGAAGTCGGTGGTGGTGCTGCGGCCCGCAACCCTGTAGCTACGGGGCGACGACCCAGATCGCTTCTGCCGCAGGGCTTCCCAGGTCGACGGTGGCATCGTCGCCGTCGGCGCCTTCGACCGCCACAGAGATCAGGCCCGCGAAATCCCGTCGGGCGAGCACCCGTAGCCGCGAATCGAGGCTGATGCCCACGCTGTCGAAGTAACGCAGCATTTCGGGGTCGGCGTCGGAGATCCGCGCGACCGTGCCCGCGTCGCCGTCCTCGCATTCGGACAACTGACGTGCGGGCGGTGTGGGCACCTGACCGTCGGCGGCGGGGATCGGATCGCCGTGCGGATCGCGGGTGGGGTGGCCGAGTTTGGCGTCGATGCGGTCGACCATCAGATCCGACACCGCATGCTCGAGCACCTCGGCCTCGTCGTGCACCTCGTCCCAGCTGTAGCCCAGCTCGTTGACGAGGAACGTCTCCATCAACCGGTGCCTGCGCACCATCTGCAGCGCGGCGCGCCTGCCCGCATCGGTGAGCGTCACCGCCCCGTACTTCTCATGGTTGACCAGGCCCTGGTCGGCGAGTTTGCGAATCGACTCCGACGCCGTCGAGGCGGATACGCCGATCCGCTCGGCCAGCAGTTTCGTGCTGACCTTCTCGTGTGACCACTCCTGGGCGGTCCAGATCGTCTTGAGGTAGTCCTGAGCGACCGTCGTCAGGTCACGGGAGGTGCTGTCAGGACTCACAGGACCTGAGTTTAGGCAATCGTTGCCGCAACCGGTGATCTAGCGGAGCCCACGGACACGGCGCGCCGTAGGCTTGCGGGCGTGCAACGCTGGCGGGGTCAAGACGACATCCCCACGGACTGGGGGCGGTGCGTCGTCACCATCGGAGTGTTCGACGGCGTCCACCGTGGACACGCGGAGTTGATCGACAACGCGGTCAAGGCCGGTCGTTCCCGGGGTGTGCCGACCGTGTTGATGACCTTCGATCCCCATCCGATGGAGGTCGTGTTCCCGGGCAGCCACCCCGCGCAGCTGACCACGTTGACCCGCCGGGCGGAGCTGGTCGAGGAGCTGGGCATCGACGTGTTCCTGGTCATCCCGTTCACCGCGGACTTCATGAAGCTCACCCCCGAGCGCTACATCCACGAACTGCTGGTCGAACGGTTGCACGTCGTCGAGGTCGTGGTCGGCGAGAACTTCACCTTCGGCAAGAAGGCCGCGGGCACCGTCGACCTGCTGCGCAAGGCGGGGGAGCGGTTCGGATTCGCCGTCGACAGCCTCTCGCTCGTGGCCGAACACCACCGCGACGAGACCGTCACGTTCTCGTCGACCTACATCCGCTCCTGCGTCGACGCCGGCGACGTCGTGGCCGCCGCCGAGGCGCTCGGGCGTCCGCACCGGGTGGAGGGCGTCGTCGTGCGCGGCGACGGCCGGGGCCGCGGCCTGGGTTACCCGACGGCCAACGTCGCCCCGCCGATGTATTCGGCGATCCCCGCCGATGGTGTGTACGCGGCTTGGTTCACCGTCCTGGGCCACGGTCCGGCGATGGGCACCCTGGTCCCCGGTGAGCGCTATCAGGCGGCGGTGTCCGTCGGCACCAACCCCACGTTCTCCGGGCGCACCCGCACCGTCGAGGCGTTCGTCCTCGACACCTCCGCCGACCTCTACGGCCAGCACGTCGCCGTGGACTTCGTCGGCCGCATCCGCGGCCAGGAGAAGTTCGCCTCGGTCGACGAGCTGATCGAGGCGATGGGCGCCGACACCGACCGCGCCCGGGCGATCCTGTCCGATTCTGTCTGACGGCCGACTGGTTGTAGACTCACTCGACGTCAACGACGTGTGCTGCAGTTCGCGGCGGCCGCGTCGCCTTCTTTTGAGGGCACAGATCATGTCACTCGCGGACCGATGGATGGAGTTGTCTCGTGGCGCTTACCGCCGAACAGAAAAAAGAGATCCTGGGCCAGTACGGCCTGCACGAGTCGGACACCGGCTCGCCCGAGGCGCAGGTCGCCCTGCTGACCAAGCGCATCTCGGACCTCACCGAACACCTCAAGCAGCACAAGCACGACCACCACTCGCGACGCGGACTGCTGCTGCTGGTCGGCCGTCGTCGCCGGCTGCTGAAGTACGTCGCCCAGGTCGACGTGGAGCGCTACCGCTCGCTCATCGAGCGGTTGGGTCTGCGTCGCTGACGCAATACGCGTTCGCTACGGCCGCGGCCGGTACCGTCCTGGTGACGGGGCCGGCCGCGGCTGCGTATGTGGCCCGGGTGGCCGGAGATGAGAACCCCGCCATGTAGCATTGATGTGTTCGATGCTCTGTGCTCGAATGCATATTGGGTACGAAACACGCACTCCCGCGGGCTTCGTTCCCGTGTGTCATGCCAGGACCCGCCTGATCGGGCGGTCTTCGGTAGTGGCTGCCGGTGATCTCGCGTCCCCGGCAGCTTCGATCGACGGCCGTAGCCGTATCAAGGCCGGTGGTTCATCCGCTGTGAGTGTTCCGGCGTGACGACGCGAAACAGCTGAATGAATTCAGAGAGGCTGTACGGACTTATATGTCTGTAGTTGAAATTGAAGACGGCGTGTACGAGTCGACCGCCGTCATCGACAACGGGAGCTTCGGCACCCGCACCATTCGTTTCGAGACCGGCCGCCTCGCGCAGCAGGCCGCCGGCGCCGTCGTCGCCTATCTCGACGACGAGACCATGCTCCTGTCGGCCACCTCGGCCAGCAAGAGCCCGAAGGACCACTTCGACTTCTTCCCGCTGACCATCGACGTCGAGGAGCGGATGTACGCCGCGGGTCGCATCCCCGGCTCCTTCTTCCGTCGCGAGGGCCGGCCCTCCACCGACGCGATCCTCACCTGCCGGTTGATCGACCGGCCGCTGCGCCCGACGTTCGTCTCCGGCCTGCGCAACGAGATCCAGGTCGTCGTCACGGTGATGAGCCTGGATCCCAAGGACCTCTACGACGTGGTCGCCATCAACGCCGCATCGGCGTCCACTCAGATCGCCGGCCTGCCGTTCTCCGGTCCGGTCGGTGGCGTGCGTGTCGCCCTGATCGACGGCCAGTGGGTCGCCTTCCCGACCGTCGAGCAGCTCGAGCGCGCGGTCTTCGACATGGTGGTCGCCGGCCGCAAGACGGCCGACGACGTGGCGATCATGATGGTCGAGGCCGAGGCCACCGACAAGGTCGTCGACCTCGTCGCCGGCGGGGCGCAGGCCCCGACCGAGTCCGTCGTGGCCGAGGGCCTGGAGGCCGCCAAGCCGTTCATCGCGACGCTGTGCGCCGCGCAGCAGGAACTCGCCGAGCGCGCCGCCAAGCCGACCGCCGACTACCCGCTGTTCCCCGACTACGCCGACGACGTCTACTACTCGGTCGCCGCGGTGGCCACCGACGCCCTGTCGGAGGCGCTGACCATCGCCGGTAAGGAAGAGCGCAACAACCGCACCGACGAGATCAAGGTCGAGGTGCTCGAGCGCCTGGCCGATCAGTACGCCGGCCGTGAGAAGGAGATCGGCGCGGCGTTCCGGTCGCTGACCAAGAAGTTGGTGCGTCAGCGCATCCTGACCGACCACTTCCGCATCGACGGCCGCGGTGTCACCGACATCCGCGCCCTGTCCGCCGAGGTCGCGATCGTGCCCCGGGCACACGGCAGCGCGCTGTTCGAGCGTGGTGAGACCCAGATTCTGGGCGTCACCACCCTCGACATGATCAAGATGGCCCAGCAGATCGACTCGCTCGGGCCGGAGACCAGCAAGCGCTACATGCACCACTACAACTTCCCGCCGTACTCGACCGGTGAGACCGGCCGTGTCGGTTCGCCGAAGCGCCGCGAGATCGGCCACGGCGCGCTCGCCGAGCGTGCCCTGATGCCGGTGCTGCCGAGCGTCGAGGAGTTCCCGTACGCGATCCGCCAGGTGTCGGAGGCGTTGAGCTCCAACGGGTCGACATCGATGGGTTCGGTGTGTGCCTCGACCCTGTCGCTGCTGAACGCCGGTGTGCCGCTCAAGGCCCCCGTCGCCGGTATCGCGATGGGTCTGGTCTCCGACGACGTCGAGATCGACGGTAAGACCGAGCGTCGGTTCGTGACGCTGACCGACATCCTCGGCGCCGAGGATGCGTTCGGCGACATGGACTTCAAGTGCGCGGGCACCAAGGACTTCGTCACGGCCCTGCAGTTGGACACCAAGCTCGACGGCATCCCGTCGCAGGTGCTGGCCGGTGCGCTGAGCCAGGCCAAGGACGCCCGTCTGACGATCCTCGAGGTCATGGCCGAGGCGATCGACGCGCCGGACGAGATGAGCCCGTACGCGCCGCGCATCACCACGATCAAGGTGCCGGTCGACAAGATCGGCGAGGTCATCGGGCCCAAGGGCAAGATGATCAACTCGATCACCGAGGAGACCGGCGCGCAGATCTCCATCGAGGACGACGGCACGGTGTTCGTCGGCGCGGCCGACGGCCTGTCGGCCCAGGCCGCGATCGACAAGATCAACGCGATCGCCAACCCGCAGCTGCCCAAGGTCGGCGAGCGGTTCCTCGGCACCGTGGTGAAGACGACCGATTTCGGTGCGTTCGTCTCGCTGCTGCCGGGCCGCGACGGTCTGGTGCACATCTCGAAGCTGGGCCGCGGTAAGCGGATCGCCAAGGTCGAGGATGTCGTCAAGGTCGGCGACAAGCTGCGCGTCGAGATCGCCGACATCGACAACCGCGGGAAGATCTCGCTGGTCCTGGTCGCCGAAGAAGACGCAGCGGAGTCCGCCGAGGCCTCCGGCAACGGTTCGGACAAGGACCAGGCGCCCGCGACCGCCGACGCGACCCCGGCCGGCAATTAGTCGGCAGTCGCTGCGTCGCAGCACAGCAAGCGTGGAGGCGGCCACCGTGGCGGAGACCACGGTGCGCCGCACCACGCTGCCCGGCGGTCTGCGGGTCGTCACCGAACGCATCCCGTCGGTGCGATCGGCCTCCGTCGGGGTGTGGGTCAACGTCGGATCCCGGGACGAGGGTCCGACGGTGGCCGGTGCGGCGCACTTCCTCGAACACCTGCTCTTCAAATCCACACCCACGCGCACCGCGGTGGACATCGCACAGGCGGTCGACGCCGTCGGCGGTGAGTTGAACGCGTTCACCGCCCGTGAGCACACCTGCTACTACGCGCACGTCCTCGACACCGACCTGGAGTTGGCGGTCGATCTGGTCGCCGACGTCGTGCTGCGCGGGCGCTGCGCCGCCGAGGACGTCGAGATCGAGCGTGACGTCGTGCTCGAAGAGATCGCGATGCGCGACGACGATCCGGAGGACACGCTCGGCGACGTCTTCCTGACGGCCATGTTCGGCTCGCATCCGGTCGGCCGCCCGGTCATCGGCAGCATCGAGTCCATCGAGGCGATGACCCGCAGCCAGCTGCACTCCTTCCACGTCCGGCGGTACACGCCCGAACGGATGGTGCTCGCGGTCGCCGGCAACGTCGAACACGCCGACGTCGTGGCCCTGGCGCGAAAGCACTTCGGGCCGAAGCTGATTCGTGGACACTCGGCGGTCGCGCCGCGCAAGGGCACCGGGCGGGTGCCGGGTCGGCCCGCGCTGCACCTGATCAACCGCGACTCCGAGCAGACGCATCTGTCGCTGGGGGTCCGCACACCCGGTCGGCACTGGGATCACCGGTGGGCGCTGGCGGTGTTGAACACCGCGCTCGGCGGCGGGCTCAGTTCGCGGCTGTTCCAGGAGATCCGGGAGACGCGCGGCCTGGCCTACTCGGTGTACTCCACCGTCGACACGTTCTCCGACAGCGGTGCGCTGTCGGTGTACGCGGCGTGCCAACCGGAGCGGTTCGACGAGGTCGCGCGGGTGACGGCGGCCGTACTCGAGGATGTGGCGCGCGACGGGATCACCGAGTCGGAATGCCGGATCGCCAAGGGTTCGTTGCGCGGCGGGCTGGTGCTGGGGCTCGAGGACTCCGGTTCGCGGATGAATCGCTTGGGCCGCAACGAGTTGAACTACGGTAAGCACCGCAGCATCGACCACACCCTCGAACAGATCGGCGCCGTCACGCTCGACGAAGTGAATTACGTTGCGCGACAACTGCTCACGCGGTCCTACGGGGCGGCGGTGCTGGGTCCCCACCGGACCAAGTCGTCGCTGCCGAAGCCGCTGCAGACGGTGGGGCGCTGACCCGTCGCCCGCGTGCGGTGAGTAACAATCGGGTGATGACCTACTCACTCTCCCGTAGACGCATGCTGTCGGCGACCATGGCGCTCGGTGGCGCCGCGGCACTCGCGACGTACGCTGCTCCGCCCGTCTTGGCGCAGCCCGCGACCGAGCTCGAGACCCTGGAGCGGGCCAACGACGTCGCGATCGGGGTGTACGCGGTCAACCTGGACACCGGCCGCACGGTGAGCCACCGTGCGCAGGAGTCGTTCGCCATGTGCTCGACGTTCAAGGCGTACCTCGCCGCGCACGTCCTCGCGCTCGTCGCGCGCGGTGAGCGTTCCCTCGACCAGGGTCTGTACGTGGCCGCCGCCGACATCCTGCCCAACTCCCCGCGCACCGAACCGCGGGTCGGCACCGAGATGACGCTGGGCGAACTGTCGCAGGCCGTGCTGCAGGTCAGCGACAACGCGGCCGCCAACATCCTGCTCCGCGATGTCGGGGGACCGCAGGCGATCACCGCGTTCGCCCGCGGCATCGGCGATCCGCGGTCGCGGTTGGACCGCTTCGAAACCGAACTCAACTCGGCGGTGCCCGGCGATCCCCGGGACACCACCACGCCCGAGGCGATCGGCGGGGGTGTGCGGACCCTGTTGACCGGTGATGTGCTGCCTCCAGAGCAGCGCGGGCTCCTCGAGGAGTGGATGCGGGCCAACGAGACGTCGAGCATGCGGCCGGGTCTGCCCGCCGGATGGACCACCGCCGACAAGACCGGCAGCGGCGACTACGGCACCACCAACGATGTCGGCATCGCCTACGGGCCGCAGGGGGAGCGGCTGCTGCTGTCGATCCTGACGCGCTCGGCGTCCGACAACGCCGACGCGGAGAACAACCGACCGCTGATCGGCGAGGTGGCCACGGTGGTGTTCGCCGAGCTGACCCGCGGCTAGTGGAGTCCGCGCAGCCGTGCCCGTGCGGTTCCGGTCTGCCGTTCGGGCAGTGCTGTCGGCCGCTGCATCTGGGTGAGCGGCAGGCGCGGACGGCCGAGGAGTTGATGCGGTCGCGGTACAGCGCCTACGCCGTCGGCGATCTCGAATACGTCTGGCGGACTTGGCATCCGCGGACCCGTCCGCCCGAGCTGACCCCGAACGATGTGGAGTGGCTGGGGTTGGAGGTCGTCGCCGCGTCCGACGACGCGGTCGAGTTCCGGGCACACTACCGCGAAAACGGACGAAGCGGGACGCTTCATGAGCGGTCCCGCTTCGCCGTTCGCGCCCGTCGCTGGTTCTACCTCGACGGGGAGGTGGACTGATCGTCAGGCGAGGACGGTCGCCGGATCGGTGTAGGGCAGGCCGAGGTCGGTGGCGACCTGCTCGCTGAGCAGTGCGCCTGCGTGGGTGGACAGCCCCTTGGCCAGCGCGGCGTCGGCCTGGCAGGCGGCCCGCCAACCCTTGTCGGCCAGCTTGAGGACGTACGGCATGGTGGCGTTGGTCAGCGCGAAGGTCGACGTGCGCGGCACCGCGCCGGGCATGTTGGCCACGCAGTAGAACACCGTGTCGTGCACCGCGAACGTGGGATCGTCGTGGGTGGTGGGACGCGAATCCTCGAAGCAGCCGCCCTGGTCGATCGCGATGTCGACCAGCACCGCACCCGACTTCATCTGCGCGACAGTCGAATTCGTGACCAGCTTCGGCGCCTTGGCGCCCGGGATCAAGACCGCACCGATGACCAGGTCGGCCTGCTTGACGGCCTCCTCCAGCTCGAGGCGCGAGGAGTAGCGGGTCTCGATGGCGCCGCCGTACTCGGCGTCGATCTTGCGCAGGATGTTGATGTTGAGGTCGAAGACGGTGACGTGCGCGCCCATGCCCCACGCGACCGCGGCGGCGTTGTCGCCGGCCATGCCGCCGCCGATCACCACGACCTTTGCCGGGGCGACGCCGGGGACACCACCCATCAGCACGCCGCGGCCGCCCTGGGTGCGCATCAGGTGGTATGCCCCGACCTGGGCGGAGAGCCGGCCGGCGACCTCGCTCATCGGGGCGAGGAGGGGGAGTGCCACCGACCCGTCTGATCCAGTGGTCTGCACGGTCTCGTAGGCGATCGAGGTGGTGCGCGAGGCGAGTAGTGCGTCGGTGCAGGGCTTGGACGCCGCGAGGTGCAGATAGGTGAAGAGCGTCTGACCCTCGCGCATACGGGAGTATTCGGACTCGATGGGCTCCTTGACCTTGAGCAGGAGGTCGGCTTCGGCCCACACCTCGTCGGCGCTGTTGACCAGCTGGGCGCCCGCGGCCTTGAAGTCGGCGTCGGTGATCGCAGAACCCTCGCCGGCACCGGACTGCACCAGCACGTCGTGGCCGCGGTTGGTCAACTCAGCCACCCCGGCGGGCGTGATCGCCACGCGGTACTCGTTGTTCTTGATCTCGGTCGGAATGCCGACGCGCATGATGCTCCTCACGTAGTTGTCGTGTAAATTGTGAAGAAAGTTCGACGTGAGCACAATGGTTGCGACAGATATTCGCTAAGCTGCGGTTGTGCCTGAAGAATCCTCGAACGGGGTGACCGCGCCGGGCCGGGTGTCGAAGGATGTTCGGCCGGCGGACCTCGATGACGTCGACCGCCGCATTCTCACCGTGCTACACGCCGACGCCCGCCTCCCGAACAGCGCGCTCGCGGAGATGATCGGGATAGCGCCGTCGACATGTCACGGTCGAGTGCGGCGCCTGCAGGAGCTCGGCGTGATCCGCGGGTTCTACACCGATGTGGATCCGACTGCGCTCGGGTTGGGTCTGCAGGCGATGATCTCGGTGACGCTGCAGTCGAATGCGCGCGGCAAGATCCGCAACTTCATCCAGCACATCCGGAGCAAGCCGCAGGTGATGGATGTGTACTTCCTCGCGGGCGCCGACGATTTCATCCTCCATGTGGCGGCGCGGGACACCGAGGACCTGCGGGCGTTCGTCGTCGAGAACCTCAACGCCGATGCGGATGTGGCGGGAACGCAGACCTCGCTCATCTTCGAACATCTGCGGGGCGCGTCGCCGTTGTGAGTCCGATTCACGGTGTTCCGATACCTTTCGAGTATGGCCACCGCGGACTTGGATCTACGCAAGTTGCGTTACTTCATCGCCGTGGCAGAGGAGCTGAACTTCGGACGCGCCGCCGCCCGCCTTCATATCGCTCAACCGGTGCTGTCCCGTCAGATCCGCGCGTTGGAGGCCGAACTCGGAGTCACCCTGCTCAATCGAGACAGCCGCGGCGCGACGCTGACCCCGGCCGGCTCCCGGCTACTCGACGGTGCGCGGTTCCTCCTGGCGGAAGCGCGGGCCCTACAGCAGCGCCTTGTGCACACCGACATCCTCCCCGTGGTGGTGAGAGTCGCCGTGCTGCCCGGCCTTCTCGCGACCGCGGCTGCCCGCGCCTTCGAAGCCGGTGATCCGATGCGGCGCGTGGAGATCATGCCCGTGACATGGAACGAGCAGGCCGAGGTGGTTCGCCGCGGCGACGCCCACGTCGTCTACGCGCGATCGCCGTTCGAGCTGTTCGAACTGGCGACGGTGCCTCTGCTCGAAGAACCACGCGACGTGATCGTTTCTGCCGACGATCCGCTGGTCGTCCGCGAATCCGTTTCGCTGGTGGACCTGGCGTCGCGGCGCCTGTTGCAGAATCCCGAATCGGTGCCGGAGTGGTATGCCGTCGCCAGCCCGGCCCTGCGGCGCGAAGCGGTACGTTCGTCGGTCAGCGGTGTCGAGCAGAAGCTCGAGTTGGTTGCGGCACGGGCGGGTTTCGCGGTGCTGCCCCGATCGACCACCGCGTCCTACCGTCGGCCTGACGTACGCGTGATCCCCTGTGCTGATCTCGGACCCAGCAGGGTGGTCCTGGCCTGGGACGCCACGGTGAGCAACCCGGCGCGCGATGAGTTCATAGCGGCGGCCTTGGCCTGTGCGCACCAGACGCTCGATCCCCGTGGTGAGGTGCTACCGAACAGTCGCTGATACCCGGAAGGTATGGAGGATCGACGAAAAGGGTCTTGGACTGCTTACGCCGCGCAGGGGACTGTGAAGGCATGAGCCTCTCCAATGCACGTGTCCTGATCATCGGTGGCACCTCCGGCATCGGCCTCGGGGTCGCCAGAACAGTGGCCGATCGCGGGGGCACCCCGATCGTCGTGTCGCGGCGGCGGTCGAGCGTCGACCGTGCGCTCTCCCAACTGCCGCCCGGCGCCGCCGGCACCACAGTCGACCTCGCGGACGGTCGCGCCCTGGACCGGCTTGCCGAGGAGGTCGGCGACGTCGATCATCTGGTGTACACGGCGGGGGAGTCACTCGAGCTCGCCGGGTTGTCCGACCTGACGCCCGAGGTGGTGACCGGCTTCTTCCAGACTCGGTTCGTCGGTGCGCTGAGCACAGTCCGCGCATTCAGGTCGCGGCTCCGGCCGGGCGGCTCTGTGACGCTGACCAGCGGCACCGCGGCATGGCAGCCGCGGTTCGGTGTGCTGCCGGTGGCGCTGTGCGGGGCGATGAACGCGTTGACGACCGCCCTCGCGGTGGAGATCGCGCCCATCCGGGTCAACGCCGTCGCACCCGGTCTCATTCGAACCCCACTCTGGGATGCCCTCTCCGAGGCCGACCGAGACACGTTGTACCAGGAGGAGTCTCACCGCACTCCGGTCGGGCGCGTCGGAGAGGTGGAGGACGTCGCGCGGGCGTACGTGTACTGCATGGAACAGGTCTTCAGCACCGGGACGGTGCTGACCGTCGAAGGCGGCACCCTGCTGGTGTAGCCGAATCAGGTCACGGGACTGACAGCGCGTGACCGAGGGCATAGATTGAGCGCCCATGACCGGTGAGCGGCGCAGAGGCAGGGTCACCTTGCGCGACGTGGCGCTGGCCGCGAACGTGTCGACGACGACGGTGTCGGACTCGTTGAACGGCAGCGGCTCACTGCCCGAGAAGACCCGGCAAAGAGTCCGCCAGATAGCTGTCGAGCTGGGGTACCGACCCAGCGTCGCCGCGCGCTCGCTGCGCAACGGCCGCACCGGAACGCTGGTGATCACGATGTTGCCGAGCGATGTTGACGCCGAATCACTTTGGCACGTCGACTATTTCATGCGTGTCATGGCCGGTGCCGCGATCGAGGCGAATCAGCGCGGCTTCCTCCTGGCGGTGGCGCCGGCGCACATGAAGTTGGAGGTCGCCCACGACGGGCTCATCGCGGTTGATCCAGCGAAGGGGGATGAGCTGCTCGAGTACGCCCGTCTGCGCGGTACGCCGGTGAGCACGGTGGGGCGCACCGACTCCGCGACGGCGAGTTGGGTCGACAACGACTGGGCCGGCGTCGTCGCCGACGTCCTCGAGCATCTCGAACGCGGTGGGTCGCGCCGGCCGATGCTCATCACGCCCGAGTCCCCGGCCTCGTACATTCATTCCGTCGAGCAAGAGTTCACGTCCTGGTGCGCGCGGCGGGGGTACACCGACCGCAGATCCCGTGTTCCGGGCGCCTTCGACCCGGCGGCGGCGCGCGCCGCCGTGCGCGACCTGCTCGACGGCCCCGAGCCGCCGGATGCGCTCTTCGTCGGCCTTGACCAGCTCGCGTTGGCCGCGGAGCTGGCGGCGATGGACCTGGGGCTGCGCGTCCCGCAGGACCTCATGCTGGTGAACATCGGCGATGGTGCCGCGGTTGCGCTTGCGCCCGTACCGATCTCGGTGGTCGAACTGCGCGCCGAGGAGATGGGCCGCGCGGCGGTGCGCATGCTGGTCGACCAGATCGAGCAGAACGCCGAACCCGGCCGCGAGGTGGTGTCCGGGGATCTGATCGTCCGCGCCAGCTCTCGGCGGTAAGGCGCCGGACCGCGTCACGAAGCCGTAGCGCGCGGTAACAGGAACGTTACTGTAGCCGCCGTTTCACGACACATGACAGCTCTACTTTTCATCGACAGGAACGTTCCTGCGCCCGCGGGAACCTTGTTGAAGGAGCGTCCGTGGACGACATCGCGACCCGTACGACTGCGGATCCGCCCACCGCCGCCGCACCGATGCGGCGTGAATTCTCCATGTGGTCGGCGGCCATGCTCGGCTTCGTCTTCGTCTCGCCGATCGTGGCCATGTACATGGTGTTCGGGCTGGGTCTGGCCGCGGCCGGGCCCGGGTTCTGGTGGGCGCTGGTGGTGGTGCTGATCGGCCAGGTGCTCATCGGCATCACGTTCGGTGTGCTGGCCTCGCGGTGGCCGATGGCCGGCGGGGTGTACCAGTGGTCGCGGCGACTGCTGGGCCCGGCCTACGGGTGGTTCGCCGGGTGGGCCTACATGTGGACGCTGATGATCACGCTGACCGCGGTGTCCTACGGCGGTGCGTTGTTCGCCGCCGCCGCATTCGATCTCGACGCGGAGAACCAGACGCTGATGACCTTCGTCGGAATGGTCATCCTGGCCGGTGCGGTGTTGGTCAACGTGCTGGGCCGCGCGGCGGTCCGCATTGTCGGTTTCCTGTGCCTGGTCGCCGAGGTGGTCGGCTCGGTGGGTATCGCGGTCTGGCTGTTGGGTTTCCATAAGGTCAACAGTGTCGCGACGCTCGGTAGCGCGGTCAGCTGGCCGTCGGACACCGCCTTCATGGCAACGCCTTTCGTGTTGGCGGTCATGTTCGCGGGATGGTCGTTCCTCGGCTTCGAGAGCGCCAGCACCCTCGCCGAAGAGGTCGGCGAGCCCAAGCGCGACATCCCCAAGGCGATCGTCGGATCCCTCATCGGCGTCGGACTCGTCGTGCTGTTCACGTGCTTCGCCTTCCTGATGGCGATGCCCGAAAGCGCTGCCGCCGAGGCCGATCCGGTCGCGGCCACGCTCACCGCGTACCTCCCGGCGCCCGCCTTCAAGGCGGTCATGATCCTGTTCACGATCGCCTACTTCGCCACCGTCGTCGCGATCAGTTCGGCCGTGTCGCGCATCGTGTGGTCCTACGGGCGCAACGGGGAACTGCCGGTGAGCCGCCACCTCAGCAGGCTGCACGGGCGCATCAACACCCCGACCATCGCGACGGTGGTCACCGGAACGATCGGCATCCTGCTGTACCTGCCGTTCCAGAGCGAGCAGATCTACACGCTGCTGGTCACTTTCGTCACTGCGGGCTTCTTCATGTCGTTCGGTTTCCCCATCGTCGGGCTCGCCATCAGCAAGCTCCGGGGCACCTGGGACCGCTCCGAACCGACGTTCCTCGGCCGCGCCGGGCATGTCGCGGGATGGCTCGCTTTGGTGTGGGTGATCGTCGAGACCGTCAACGTGCTGTGGCCCCGCACCGGCGACCCGCTGGTCGACTGGGCGCCGTTCATCGTCACCGCCGCCCTGTTCGTGATCGGCCTCGCCATCCGAGCGAGCCTGGGGCTCAGAGCCCGTCCCGTGGAGCCAGTTCCCGCTGCGGCTGGCGCCGAGGCCTGACCGTCGAAACCCGGGTACGGCGAACGCCGTGCCGCACTATCGAGAAAGTAGTGATCTGCAGTGAAAGACAAGAAGTTTCATCTCGGCTGGTTCATGAACTTCACCTCGGACATGTGGACCGGGCCGTTCGAACAGGCCGGCGGTACACCGTGGGACGGCCAGTTCTACGTCGAGATGGCCAAGAACCTCGAACGCGCGGGCTTCGACTTCATCATGATGGAGGACAAACTCGCCGTGTCCGAAGCGTTCGGCGGCACCAAGGAGACCGTACTCAAGCATGCGTTCGGCATGGTGCCCAAGCACGACCCGGCGCCCTTGGCGACGCTGATCAGCGCTTCTACACAGCATCTCGGTGTCGTGGCCACGCTGTCGACGCTGGGTTATCCGCCGTTCCTGCTGGCGCGGTTGTGCTCGACCATCGACCACATCTCGAACGGCCGGTTCGGCTGGAACATCGTGACCAGCGCCGAGAACGCCGCGGCGCAGAACTTCGGTCTGGACGAGTTGCCGCCGCGTGAGGACCGCTATGCGATGGCCGACGAGTACATGGATCTGGTGTACCAGCTATGGGATTCGTGGGAACCGGACGCCGTCGTCGTCGACCGGAAACGCGGTGTGCACACCGACTTCACCAAGGTGCACGAAATCAACTTCCACGGCAAGTACTACAAGTGCCGCGGCCCGCTCAACACCGCGCCCTCCCCGCAGGGTCGGCCGACGTTCCTTCAGGCCGGCGGCTCGCCGCGCGGCCGGGATTTCGCGGCCAAGCACGCCGACGCCATCATCACGCTCGCCGACGGTGTCGACGGTATGAAGGCCTATCGCGAGGACATCCGAGGCCGGGCCGCGGCGCAGGGCCGGAATCCGGACGAAGTCAAGGTCATGTACCTCGTGGTGCCCACCCTCGGCGAGACCACCGAGGAAGCGCTGGGGCGGCGCGAGAGGATGATCACCTCGCAGGCGTTCGCCGAACAGTCGCTGTCGCTGCTCTCGTCGATCACCGACATCGACTTCGCGCAGTTCGACCTCGACGCACCGCTGCCACATCTGACCACCAACGGCGAGCAGGGCTCGCTCGACAAGTTCCAGCAGTCCGGTTCCGGCAAAACCCTGCGGCAACTCGTCTACGAGTCCGCAGAATTCTCGTCGTCCTACCCGCTGATCGGCACCCCATCCGCGGTGGCCGACGAAATGGAATGGCTCATGGACGAAGTGGGTGGGGACGGCTTCCTCATCACGCTGCACAACCAGGGGGTGAGCCGCAGGCACGTCATCGAGGTCACCGACGGCCTGGTGCCCGAACTGCAGCGACGCGGTGTGGTGCGCACTGAGTACACCCAGAAGACGCTGCGCGAGACGCTGCGCGAATTCTGAGCGGCGGGATTCCTCTGGGGCACAGGGTTATTCGGGTTCGTCGTCGTCGTTTTGGTTGTCGGTGAGGTAGCGCTGGGGGTGGAAGTGGTTGTTGACGCGGGGTTGGCCGGTGTCCTGGTCGGCCGGTGGGATCCAGTAGGTGCGGCCGTCGCCGGGGCGTTCGGTGGTGTAACC
>NZ_LQIT01000054.1 GCF_001499965.1 Mycobacterium sp. GA-2829 | reverse complement strand
ACGACCACACCGCAACCCTCACTGCGCACATACCCGTCAGCGCCGGCGTCGAAGGTCTTGCACCGTCCGTCCGGGGCGAGCATGCCCCACCGCGAGCAGGCGATGCTGTTCTCGGGGCTCAACATCAGGTTGACGCCGGCGGCCAGTGCGGTGTCGCTCTCCCGGCGGCGCAGACTCTGGCACGCCAGATGCACCGACACCAACGACGACGAACACGCCGTGTCCACCACCACCGCCGGACCCCGCACCCCGAGGAAGTACGACAACCGACCCGCCGCGAAATTCGCCGCATTGCCGAACGGCACGTAGGGGTCGATCTCCTCGTGGCTCAGTTTGTTCGCGAACAGCAGTGAGTAGTCGTTCGTGGTGAGGCCGATGTAGACCGAGGTCGAAGTGCCGCGCAGGGTCGTCGCGGGAATCCCGGCGTGCTCCAGCGCTTCCCAGGTGACCTCCATGAGCAGGCGCTGTTGGGGGTCCATGGCAGCGGCTTCACGCGGAGAGATCCCGAAGAACTCGGCGTCGAACTGGTCGGGCTCCCACCCGGTCAGGAAGCCGCCCTCGCGGGTGCAGATCTTGCCGGGTACCGCGTTGTCGGCGCTGTAGAACTCGTCGGCGTCCCACCGCTGCGACGGCACCCGCACGATCCCGGAGCGGCCGTCCTGCAGCAGATTCCAGAAACCGTCCGGGTCGGTGACTCCACCGGGCAACCGGCATCCGAGACCCACCACGGCGATCGGTTCGGTCTCCCCCTGTTCGGCGACCGCCAGCCGGGCCGACAGATCGTCGATCTTGCGCAACGCCTCAGTGATGATCGCACGGCGATCCGACGACACAGCAGTCATGGAGTCAGCTCAATCTTTCCGAGAGTTGTTGCAGGAGTTCGTCATCGCTGAACTCGTCGTAATCGTCGACCTCGTCGGAGCCGGCGACCTCGATGAGTTCGGGCAGGACGGTGGCGAGGTACTCGGTCAGACCGTCGACGGTGGGATAGTCGAAGATCACCGACGCGGGCAGCGTTTCGCCCAGGCTCTCCCCCAGTTCGCGTTTGAGCGTGACGCTCATCAGCGAATCCATGCCGCACTGGAAGAACCCGGCGGACGGATCGACGAGTTGCGGGCTGGTCAGGCCCATCGACGAGGCGACCAGGGCGCGCACGTGATCGCGGAGCAGCGCTTCGCGGTCGTCGTCGGCGCTCTCGCGCAGCCGCCGCCGGAACTCGGTCTCCGCCACGGTCGACGTCGTACCGGCCTCCGCGTCGCCGTCGTCGATCAGGTCGTCGACGATCCGCAGTGCCGCCTTCGTGCGGTAGGCGGCGGCCAGTCGCGGCCAGTCCGCCGCGACCACCGTCGAGCGGGCCGGTGCACCCGGGGCGGTGACCGCCCACAGCGCCTGGATCGCCACCTCGTCGGCCATCGGCTCGAGGCCGGACTCCATCGTGATCTGACGTTCGTGCTCGCTGTAGTTGTCGGCCAACGACTTCCACAGCCCCCAGTTCACGGCGGTGGCCGGCAGACCGGCCGCTCGCCGCGCGAAGGCGAAGGTGTCGAGGAACGTCGTGGTCGCGGTGTAGTGGGCCAGCCAACGCGAGCCCAGCACACCGGAGATCGACGAGAACAGCACGAACTGCTGGATGTCGGTGGTCGCCGACAGCGTGTGCAGCACCGACACCGCATCGAGTTTCGGCGCGAACATCGCGGTGACGTCGTCGTCGGTCATGTCGGCCAAGGTGACCGGGCCGCCACCGAACGCCGCGAGGTAGATCCCGGCCAGCGGCGGCAGATCGGCGCCGAAGCGGTCGAACACCGTCCGCATCAAATCTTCGTCGGCGGCGTCGGCGGCCACGGTGACCAGCGTCGTACCGCGGGCTGCGAGGGTTTCGGTCAGCGCGACGAGCCGGTCACCGGGGTTGCGCGACACGGCGACCACGGTGGTGGCGCCCATATCGGCCAATTGCCGGATGAGGTGCGGTCCGATGTTGCCGGTCGCGCCGACCACCAGGTGGCTGCCTGTCGGATCGAGTCCCGCGCCCGCGGGTCGCGGTGCGGCGGTGCGGCGCAAGCGGGCCACGCGGCGCTCCCCCGCCCGGTACACCACCTGGTCCTCGCCGTCGGCGCTGCCTGCCTCGGTGACCAGGTACCGCGCGGCGACCCGGTCGGGAACCAGCTCGTCGAGGTCGATTGCGGCACCCCAGATCTCCGGATGCTCGAGCGCCAGGGTGCGGCCGAGACCCCACAGCACGGCATGCGCCGGGTTGGCGCGGTCGCCGACGGACACGGGTTGGGCGTTGCGGGTCAGGAAGTACAGCCGGCCCGGGTCGGGCACGGCCGTCAGCACCACCGTGAGGCGGCGTGCGACGTCGAACAGCCGGCGGCCCGCTGCGGCGTCGAACGCCGCGGGGACCGCGGGTGCGTAGACCACGTGATCGGCACCTGCGACCGCGAATTCGAGTCGGTTGTCCACGGTCGTCTCGTCGATGACGCTCACCCGCGCGTCCGCGCCGAGTTCGTGGTCGAGTCGGGCGGCGAGCGCCGGGTCACCGACCACCAACCACGTTCCGGTCACCGGCTGCGCATCTGCGGCCGGCCGCACCGGCCAGGTCAGTTCGCAGTTCCACTCGGCGGGCACGACTCCACCGGCGGTGGCATCCGAATCCTGTTGCGCGGCAGACGCCGTGGCGGTGCGCCGGGGCGCGGTCGGATCCATCCAGAACCGGGTGTGCTGCCACGGCGTGGCGGGCAGCACCGGATGCGGCTCCGCGGGGTGCGTCGTGACCGGCGGATGCGTGGTGTGGGTGGTGTTGAGATTGGTGTGGAAGGTGACGGTGTCGTCGGTGTCGCGCGCCAATGTGCCGACCGCGTGGTGGTGTGCATCGCCGAGGGTTTCGGTGACGGCGTTGGTCAGCATCGGATGGGCGCTGATCTCCACGAACGTGGCGTGCTCGTCGGCGGCGGTGCGGAAGGCCTGGCTCAACCGCACCGGACGCCGGACGTTGGCCACCCAGTAGTCGGAGTCCAGCAGCGGGGCGGTGCTCTCCTCGACCGTGGAGATGAATGGGATCGACGTGGTGTTCGGCGTGAGATCGGCGAGCGCCGAACGAAGTTCGTCGAGGATCGGGTCCATCAGCGCGGTGTGGGACGCGACCTCCATGTTCACCCGCCGGGCGAAGCGGTTCTGCTCCTGCACCGCGGCGATCACCGCGTCGACCTGTGCGGGCGGGCCGGCCACCACCGTCTGCCACGGCGACACGTAACCGGCGATCGCGACGCCGGGGTGAGCGGTGAGCAGCGCCTCGGTGGCATCCGAGCTCAGCGTGAGCAGGGCGACGGCGCCCTGACCGGCGAGCCGCGACATCAGCCGCGACCGCACCGCGATGACGCGCAGTCCCTCGGCAGGCGTCAGGGCGCCCGCGACGACGGCGGCGGTGACCTCACCCATCGAGTGCCCGATCACCGCATCCGGAGTCACCCCATAGGAGCGCCACAGCTCGGTCAGCGCCAGTTGCAGGCCCATGATGACCGGCTGAACGCGGGCGTCGCCGGTCACCGTCTCACCGTCGACGAGGACCTTGGCCAGCGAGAACCCGACCTGCTCGACGAACAACGGCTCCAACTCCGCCACCGCCGCGGCGAACGCAGGCTCATCGGCCAGCAGCCGACGGCCCATCCCGGCCCACTGCGAGCCCTGGCCCGAGTACACGAACACCGTCCCCGAACCACACGGACCGTCATGCGGCACGACGACACCGGTCACGGAGCGGCCCGCGGCCAAGGCCCGCAGGCCCGCCACGGCGTCCACGCCGTCACGGGCGCACACCGTCGCGAACGACGGGTGACGTGTGCGGTGGTGGTTGAGCGTGTGCGCGACATCGGCAAGGGCCACACCGGCTCCCGGTCCGGTCATCCACTCCGCCAACGCGGCGGCGCTCGCGGCGATCCGCTCACCCGACTTGCCCGAGACGACGAGCGTGCTCACCGCGGTGGCGGGTGGGGACGCGACGGCGACCGCCTCGGGCGCCTGCTCGAGGACGAGGTGGGCGTTGGTGCCGCCGAAGCCGAACGAGGAGACCCCCGCACGGCGCGGACGGGTGACCGCGGGCCACTCCCGTTCCTCGTCGACCACCCGCAGGCGCAGCTGGTCGAACGGGATGTGCGGGTTGGGTGACTCGTAGCCGACGGTGCCGGGAATCCGGCCGTGCTGCAACGCCATCACGGTCTTGATGAATCCGGCGACACCGGCCGCCGCCTCGAGGTGCCCGAGGTTGGACTTGACCGCACCGACGAGCAACGGCGACGCTGCGGCGCGTCCCCGGCCCAGCACCGAACCCAGCGCCCTCGCCTCGATCGGATCGCCGAGGAAGGTGCCCGTACCGTGCGCCTCGACGTAGTCGACGTCCTGCGGATCCACGCCGGCGTTGGCGCACGCCGCCCGCAGCACGGCCATCTGCGCGGCCGGGTTGGGGGCCATCAGACCGTTGGACCGGCCGTCCTGGTTGATCGCCGAACCGCGGATCACCGCGAGCACGCGGTCGCCGTCCCGCAGGGCGTCGGGCAGCCGTTTGAGCACCACCACGCCGCAGCCCTCACCGCGGACGAAACCGTCGGCGGCGGCGTCGAAGGCGTGGCACCGGCCCGTGGGTGAGAGCGCGCCGGCCTGGTCGAAACCGTGGAAGACCGCGGGCGACAGCAGCAGGTTGACCCCGGCGGCGAGCGCGACGTTCGAATCGCCCGAGCGCAGGCTCTGGCACGCCAGGTGGATCGCCACCAGCGACGACGAACACGCGGTGTCGACGGTAATCGACGGTCCCCGCAGGTCCAGGAAGTACGACAACCGGTTGGCGATGATGCTCAGTGCGCCACCGGTGTTGCTCCACGCGTCCACGCGCGGCAGATCGGTCGACGCGAGGTACCCGTACTCGCTGAAGCAGGCGCCTGCGAAGACGCCGGTCTGCGAGCGGCGCAGTGCGGCCGCCGGAATCCCGGCGTGCTCCAAGGCTTCCCACGCCACTTCGAGCAGCAGCCGCTGCTGCGGGTCCATCTTGACCGCTTCGCGCGCGGAGATGTCGAAGAAGTCCGCGTCGAAGCCGGCGACGTCGTCGAGGAAGGACCCCCAGCGGGTGGTGCCCGCCAGCGCCGACGCCGTCTCCGGGGAGCCGTCGTCGAACGGCTGCCACCGCTCAGCGGGCACTTCGCCGACGGCGCAACGACCGTCGGTGAGGAAGGTCCACAAGGTGTCCGGGTCCGAGATCCCGCCCGGCATCCGGCAGCCCAGCCCGATGACCGCGATCGGTTCGGTGCCGGACACGGTGGGCGTCTTGGCCACCTCGCCGGCCACGGGGTCGGCCGCCGACGGCGGTGTGCTCAGGAAGCCGATGAGCCCGTTGATCGTCGGGTGCTGCCAGAAGTCGACCGGCGAGACGGGCCTGCCGAGCAGTTCGGCCAGTTCACCGGAGAGCACGACGGCGTCGCGCGAGCCCACTCCCAGATCCGCCATCGATGCGTCGAAGTCGATGCTCTCCGGCGAGCACCCGATGTGGGTGGTCAGGTAGTCGACCAGCCAGCTGCGCAGCCCGGCCTCCTCGGGCACTGTGGCGGTCATGCCGACTGGTCCAGACGCTCGAACTCGTCGCGTGTGTAGCGTTCGACGCAGGTCGATCGCCGGATCTTCCCGCTCGTGGTGATCGGGATCGAGCCGGGGGCGACGAACACGATGTCAGCGACGCGCAACCGGTGCGTGGTCGAAATAGCCGCCGTCAGTTGACGTTTCAGGGCGCGCAGTCGTTCGCGCTGCTCATCCTCCGTGCCGCGCTGTTTGACCTCGACGATCGTGACCAGACGTTCGGTCTCCCCGCTGGGCACCGAGATCGCGGCCACCCGGCCACCGGACATCTCCTGGATGGTGGCCTCGATGTCGTCGGGGTAGTGGTTCGACCCGTCGACGATCAGCAGATCCTTGATCCGGCCGATGATGAACAGCTCGTTGTCGGAGATGACCCCGAGGTCCCCGGTCCGCAGCCACGGCCCGGCCGGTGTGCCCGCCGCGGGGTTGACCAGCCGGCCCGAGAAGGCGCGCTCGGTTTCCTTCGGGCGCTGCCAGTAGCCCTTGGCGACGTTGGCGCCGTGCACCCAGATCTCCCCGACCTTGCCCGCCGGGTTCTCGGTGCGGCTCTCCGGATCGACGATGCGCAGCGTGGTGGCCCGGACGGTGCCGTGCCCGAGCAGGTCGGTGCCGCCTGCTGCCTCGCTCTCGCAGGGCATGGCGTGCCCGCTCGACAACTTCTCGTAGTCGAACCGGACCACGTTCGGCGCCTGGCCCTGGTCGGACGTCGCGACGTAGACGGTCGCCTCGGCGAGGCCGTAGGACGGTTTGACGGCCGCCGCGGGCAGGTTGAACCGGCTGAACCGCTCGAGGAAGCGGTTGACGGTCGCGGCGTGCACCCGTTCACTGCCGCTGCAGATCCCCAGCACCCCGCCGAGGTCCAGCCCGGCCATGTCCTCGTCGGTGGTGCGGCGGGCGGCCAATTCGAACGCGAAATTCGGTGCGGCGGTAAAGGCCCCGGGATTCTTCGCCAGTTGCTGCATCCAGCGCGCGGGGCGCTGCAGGAACCCCATCGGGCTCATCACGACCGCAGACCGGCCGCTGACGAGCGGCGCGCACACACCCTTGATCAGACCCATGTCGTGGTAGAAGGGCAGCCACGATACGAACGTCATACCCGGCGGGGTCAGCCCCGAGCAGCCGAAGTAGTCGGTGAAGGCCTGGTCGATGTTCACCACGACGTTGTCGTGGGTCACCACGACCCCGGCCGGCACCCGGGTCGAACCCGAGGTGTACTGCAGGTACGCGATCTTGGACTGTTTGGCCGCGGGCGCATCGAACTGCGCCGGCGCGTCGAGGTCGAGGGCATCCACCTCGACGACCGTCGCCGCCCGCCCGCCTGCGCCCAGTGCGTACCGAGAGACCTCCGCGGAGACCGCCGAAGTGGTCAGGATGACCGCGGGGGCACAGTCGGCGAGCACGCTGGTGATCCGCTCGTCGTGAACCCCGTACTGCGGCACCGACAGTGGTGCGGCGATCAGGCCCGCCTGCAGGGCGCCGAAGAACGCGACGATGTAGTCGAGCCCCTGGGGGGCCAGGACGGCGACCCGGTCACCCGCGGCACCGAACACCGTCAGCTCCTCGGCCAGCACCTGCACCCTGTTGTGCAGTTGGGCCCAGGTGAGCGTCTCGGCGTAACCGGCCGGGTCCACGTCGTAGTCGATGAACGTGTACGCGGCGTCGTCGGGCTGACTCGTCGCACGCTTGTGCAGCAGAGCAGTCAGAGACGATTCGGTCATGGTGCTACTCGTTTCTTCAGTGGCCGTCCGGTTAGAAGTTCATGTGCGCGCGGGATCGCCCACGCTTCGCCCGGCCCCGACCGGCGCCGAGTCCTCGCCCGGGACGCCCGCGGCGTGCCGGAACCAGCGGTCGAAAAGACCGTCATTGTCATCCCCCAGTGCTCCCCACCAACGAAATCCGATCACGTTAACCACCCCCGCGGTTCGTTGATCGCCATACCGTACAACGGCGAATGAAAAATCAAACCTGGAATTCCGGGCCCACAATTGAGCTCGTTTCCTACGCAAATGACTACCGGCCGACGACTGCCGCCGCCGTGGCGTCTACCAGCCAGTTTGACGCCCGTCAAGCAAACCGGGGCTCGACGGGTCCGTCTCAAATCAGCAACGGTCCCGAGGGGGCCGCAGCCGGGTGGCGACCGTCGTGACGAGGCAAGGGGCTGCGGCCACAGCAATACCCGCGCAACCCACGGACCGCTGCCCGGCCACCTCGACGGCGACCACCGCACACCACGCCTCGGCACCGTGACCGCTGGTCAGGCAGGTAAGGGCGCCCCACCCCTGCCGGGGCGGCCGATTCCGCCGCTGACACCGGGTGCCGTAATCGACGCAGGTCGGCGACTCCGCAACGATTTCGCGTGACGCAGTCGGCGATCAGCCCGCGATTCGTACCGAAACCGCTGGAAGACCGCCGGAAGCGCACCACGTCCGCGCGCACCTATCCGGCCCTGACCAGCGAGTTCGATAGACGACCGCGCATGGCACCCGAGACGCCACACCAGGATCCGCGCGAATTTTCGCGATTCCGGCGAATCGCGCGGGTGTCCGCGCGGCGACGATGCCAACGCGCGATGTCACGGTCTCAGCAAACTACCGCCTCGGCCATGGCGCTGGTCAGAGGCCGAACGGTCACGGACGCCCCGCTCATTGCCGTTATTCACTTGGAATTGTTTATCGACAATGGCGATATACGAATTACGATCGCGATTCGCGGCGGCTGATTTCAATAATGTTGTTTGCTCGACTAGGCGTTGCGAATGGACGCAAATACCGCAGCGGCTTCAGCTCGCCCGCGCCGCGGATCGGCACCGTGCGCGTACCGCACACCGCGACAGTCGAGGCGCAGCACACACACGAGCGCCGACCAGCGCCGATGCCGGTACGCACCGCTCCCGGGCGGCCCTCGGGTCTTGCCGCTTGCAAGGGATTTCGCGGAGCCACGCCGATATCGTGTGATATCTCGTGTGGGCGTTCGGTATTCGATACCGGATCTCCGGACACCCAGTTCGGCGACACGGAGCATTTGACGCGGGCGTCGACCGTGCCTGCTACTCAGCGGTACTCCGAACGGCCGAAGGTTAGTCCGAGAAGTTGGAAATTGACGGCGGCGGTAACCGTGCTCCGCTGCAGGACCGGGCCCTCGTCCAGCAACACCTCAGCCCCGTCACAGGCAGTTGCTGTACAGCGCCCGACGCGGTATCGGAGCAGGTCACAGGAAGTCTGCGTTCGTAAAGACCATTGCGACGTCTTCGACGATTCGTCGCGAGAAGCCCCGCTTTGGGCGATCATCGACAGGTCGACATCCAGGGGGACTACATGGACATTGCCACCACACAGATCGCGACGATTCCGTCGGCGGTCGAGACGCTCTTCATCTTCCCGCACGCCGGCGGTTCAGCGGGTGGGTACAAGCCGTTCGCACGCGCGTTCTCGATCGACGCCAGGCGGATCGCAGTGCAGTACCCGGGGCGAGTGGGCGGCCACGACGTCCCCGACCTGGCGAGCATCACCGCACTCGCCGATGACATCTATCCGCTGCTCCGGTCGAAGATCACCGGGTCCCGGGTCGCGTTCTTCGGGCACAGCATGGGGGGCCTCCTTGCCTTCGACATCGCCCGCCGGCTGGAGCAGGACGGCGATCCCGTTGCGGCCCTGTTTGTTTCGGCGTCTCCGGCGCCTGGACACGGCGGCTACGAACAGCTGCACCAAGGCTCCGACGATGAACTGCTCGAGATGGTCGCGGCGATGACCGGTACCGACACCCGGTTCGTCGGCGGCCGCTTCGGTGCCACGGTGCTCAAGACGCTGCGGAACTACGGGGCGATCACGAGCTACAGCTGCCCGCCGGGCACCACAGTGTCCTGCCCGATCTACGCCTACGCCGCAGCCGACGACGCGGCCGTGAGCTACGACAGCATGCGTGCCTGGTCGCAGTTCACCTCCTCGGAGTTCGCGCTGCGCACCGTGGCAGGCGACCACTTCTTCATCACCGACGACGTCGCGGAGATCGTCACCGACATCGAGGCGCGGATCACCGACCGCCACGCACGAGTCCCGGACCTGGAAAGGAGGTGAGGCGATGGTCGTGAACCGCGATGCCGAGAAAGACCTCGGCCTCGTGTTGTCGTACCTGACCGGCCGCAAGCTCACGCTCGACGAAGTGCTCGCGGCGGTCGGGATGTCCCGGTCGACCTACTACGACCGGCTGGGTAAAGGCACGCTCACGACAACCGACACCCTGCTCCGGGCCGCCAAGAGCCTTCACCTCAACCCGGTCGACCTGCTGATCCGCTACGGCCGCATCGCACCGAACGACGTGGCGGACTACCTGGAGGGCGAAGAGCACCCTTTTGGCCTGACGACGGCGACATCCACCACACCGGTGCGTCAGCCTGAGCGCACCCGTCGCCGTCGTCGGACCTCGATCTCCGGCCTCACGCCGCGCCCCGACGCACCACCCCTCTAGGGGTCAGGCGAAGGCCTCGATGGGCGGGCAGGAGCACACCAGGTTCCGGTCGCCGTAGGCGCCGTCGATCCGGCGGACCGGCGGCCACACCTTCGGACGGAAACCCTTACCGAGCGGATAGGCCGCCTGTTCGCGGGTGTACGGGTGATTCCACTCGTCGACCAGCAGCGACTCCGCGGTGTGCGGGGCACCGCGCAACGGGTTGTCGTCCACCGGCCATTCACCCGAACCCACCCGGTCGATCTCGGCGCGGATCGCGATCATCGCCGCGCAGAACGCGTCGACCTCGGCGAGCGACTCGCTCTCGGTCGGCTCGACCATCAACGTCCCGGCGACCGGGAAGCTCATCGTCGGCGCGTGGAACCCGAAGTCCGCCAGACGTTTTGCGACGTCGTCGACGGTGACGCCGGTCTGCTTGGTGATCGGCCGCAGGTCCAGGATGCACTCGTGGGCCACCATGCCGTTCTCACCCGTGTAGAGCACCGGGTAGTACTCATCGAGGCGGCGGGCCACGTAGTTCGCCGACGCGATCGCCGTCAGCGACGCCGCACGCAGACCCGGGGCACCCATCATGCGGATGTACATCCAGGTGATCGGCAGGATCGAGGCCGACCCGTACGGCGCGGCCGAGACGGTGTAGTCGTCCCCCAGTTCCGCGGCGAGGGGGTGTCCGGGCAGGTACGGCGCCAGGTGCTCGCGCACCGCCACCGGGCCGACGCCGGGACCGCCGCCGCCGTGCGGGATGCAGAAGGTCTTGTGCAGGTTGAGGTGGCTGACGTCGCCGCCGAACCGGCCCGGGCGGGCCAGGCCGACCAGCGCGTTGAGGTTCGCACCGTCGACGTAGACCTGCCCACCCGCATCGTGCACCGCCGCGCAGATGTCGGCGACGTCGTGTTCGTAGACGCCGTGGGTCGACGGGTAGGTGATCATCAGTGCGGCCAACCGGTCAGCGTGCTCGGTCACCTTGGCGCGCAGATCGTCCAGGTCGACGTCCCCGTTGGCCCGGCACGCCACCACGACCACCCGCATCCCCGCCAGCGCCGCCGAGGCCGCGTTCGTGCCGTGGGCGCTCGACGGGATCAGGCACACGTTGCGCTCGGGTGCGCCGTTGGCCTCGTGGTAGGCCTTGATCGCCAGCAGGCCGGCGTACTCGCCCTGCGATCCGGCGTTGGGCTGCAACGAGATCTGGTCATAGCCGGTGATACCCGTCAACCAGGTCTGCAGATCGGCGACCAGTCTGCGCAGGCCGGGAGCGTCGGAGGCCGGGGCGAACGGATGCTGCCTGGCGAACTCGGGCCAGGTGATCGGCTCCATCTCGGCGGCGGCATTGAGTTTCATCGTGCACGACCCCAGCGGGATCATGCTGCGGTCCAGCGCGATGTCCTTGTCGGCTAGCGACCGCAGATACCGCATCATCTCGGTCTCGGTCCGGTACCGGGTGAAGGCCGGATGGGTCAGGAATCCGCTTGTGCGCGTGGCGATCTCGGGGCCGGTGAAGGGCTGCCCGCCGCGGGTGGCGCCGAACGCGGAGAGCACGGCCGCGACGTGGTCGGCGGTGGTGGCCTCGTCGCAGGCCACCGACACCAGATCGGCGTCGACCTGCCAGATGTTGATGCCGTGCGATTTCGCGGCGTCGCGGATCTCGGCGGCCCGGCCCGGGACGCGGGCCAGCACGGTGTCGAAGAACGCGTCGTGCACCACCTCGACGCCGGCCTCGGCGAGCCCGGTCGCGACGGCGCGGGCATGGCCGTGGACACGGCGGGCGATCGACGCCAGGCCCTCGGCGCCGTGATAGCTCGCGTACATCGCCGCCATCACGGCCAGCAGCACCTGCGCGGTGCAGATGTTGCTGGTCGCCTTGTCTCGGCGGATGTGCTGCTCACGGGTCTGCAGCGCGAGCCGGTAGGCGGGCGATCCGTCGGCGTCGACCGACACCCCGACCAGGCGGCCGGGCAGCTGGCGGGCGTGCTTGGTGTGCACGGCCAGGTAGCCGGCGTGCGGACCGCCGAAGCCCATCGGCACGCCGAAACGCTGCGTGGTCCCGAACGCGACGTCGGCGCCGAACTCCCCCGGCGGGGTGATCAGGGTCAAGGCGAGCAGGTCCGCGCCGACGGCGACCAGTGCGCCGCGCTCGTGGGCCTGTTCGACCAGCGCCGCCCAGTCGACGAGCACACCGCTGGCACCCGGCAGCTGGACCACGGCTCCGAAGAAGTCGCCCTCGGGCAGACCCTTCGTCAGGTCGGCGGTGACGATCTCGATGCCCAGCGGGCGGGCGCGGGTGGCCAGCACGGCCAGGGTCTGCGGGTACAGATCCGCGTCGACGGCCAGCCGGGTGGACTTGCTGCGGCCGGCGCGCTGCATGAGCGTCATGGCCTCGGCCGCGGCGGTGGCCTCGTCGAGCATCGAGGCGCCTGCGACGTCGAGTCCGGTCAGATCCGACACCATGGTCTGGAAGTTCAGCAGCGCCTCGAGGCGGCCCTGGCTGATCTCGGGCTGGTACGGCGTGTAGGCGGTGTACCAGGCCGGGTTCTCGAGGATGTTGCGGCGCAGCACCGGCGGGGTGAGCGTGTCGAAGTAGCCCTGGCCGATCATCGACACCGCGACGGTGTTCGATTCCGCCAGCGCGCGCAGTTCGGTGAGCGCCTCGGTCTCGGATGCGGGGGCGGGCAGCACCTCGAGGCCGGGGGCGACCCCGTCGGCCGAGAGGGCGTCGAGGATGTTCGCGGGCAGGGCCTTCGCGGCGAGGTCGTCGAGCGTCGGCACCCCCATCGTGTCGAGCATGACCGCGACGGCGTCGGAGTCGGGACCGATGTGCCGGTCGGCGAATCGGGGCTGATGAGAATCGAGCACGGGTGAGATCTCCTACCGGGCGCAGAACCGCTGGACGATCCCTCTCCCTCTGTCGTCGACCCGGCCGGGCGCCTGAGAGATTCGGTCGCGGTCGTGCCGGTCGGGCACCGCGCCTTTCCCCATGGGCGGGTGGACCGCTGTGTCCACCGCTTTCCAGAGGCATCGAGGCCGTCCGCGGTCCTGGGTGCCTGAGAGGTTGACGGAGAGGTGTTGCTCCTTCGGCGCCCGTGACTGGCGGTCACGGAGCTCTCCCGCACACGGGCGATGCGCACACCAGTTTAGCGGGTGGCTAGCCGATCTTGCGGTCGCGGTGTTTGCGCCGGGACGCCAACTCGTCCTCGGGGGCGGCGATCGACTCACCGCCGTCGGCGCGCTCACCCGGGAAGTCCGCGATCGCCCCGGTCAGCTCGCGCATCGCACCGGAGACCGCGATGCCGAACACGCCCTGACCGCCCTGCAGGAGGTCGACGACCTCTTCGGCGGAGGTGCACTCGTAGACGGTGGTGCCGTCGGAGAACAGCGTGATGTTGGCCAGATCGCTGACCCCGCGCTGACGCAGGTGGTCGACCGCGACGCGGATGTTGTGCAGCGAGATCCCGGTGTCCAGCAGACGCTTGACGATCTTGAGGACCAGGATGTCCTTGAACGAGTACAGCCGCTGGCTACCCGAACCGGCCGCACCGCGGATCGACGGCACCACCAGCGAGGTGCGGGCCCAGTAGTCCAACTGCCGGTAGGTGATACCGGCGATCTGGCACGCGCTCGGCCCGCGGTAGCCCACGAGCTCGTCGGGAACGGAGTCGTCGGGGAACAGCCCACCCTGAACGGGTTCGCTCGGAGCCCGGGTGACCGGCTCAGGCGCACGCTCGGTCGACAGATCCAGCTCTCCCTGACGTGGCGTGTCGCCCACTCTCGAATCCTCTCGCCGATCGAACTCGCCCGCTATCACCCTGCCGCGACGTGCAGATCAGTGCTGTCGTACGCCAGCTCGATTGTGTCCGAGCATACGCGTCCGGCCGGGCCCTGACTGCCTGTCGCCTCCAAAGTATGTCCGTCAGATCGGTCCTCGGCGGACACACGACCCGCGTGTCGGCAGCGTGAGACGCTTCCGTGACACACACGTGTCCGGATACAGGTTTCAGGTCGCCTTGAAGTCGTCCGGGGACACGCTGTCGAGGAACTCCTTGAACTTCTCGACCTCGTCCTCGCGGACCGCGCCCGCGGCTTCTTCGTCGTTCTCGTCGGGGATCAGCAGCCCGGCCTCGGCCAGCACCGCCTCCTCGACGTAGATCGGCACGCCGACGCGCAAGGCGATCGCCACCGAATCCGACGGCCGCGCAGACACCTTGATGTCGCGGTCGAAGATCAGATCGGCGTAGAAGGTGCCCTCCTGCAGGTCGACGATGCGGACCTCCTTGAGGGAGTGACCGAGGGCGGCGATGACGTCCCGGATCAGATCGTGGGTCAGCGGGCGCGCCGGTTCGACGCCCTGCTGTTCCAGCGCGATCGCGGCCGCCTCGGACTGGCCGATCCAGATCGGCAGGTAGCGGTCCCCGTTGGATTCGCGCAGCAGCAGCACCGGCTGGTTCTGGGGCTGCTCCACGCGAATGCCGACCACACGAACCTCAGCCATCTGTGTCTGCCCTTTCGCACCAGTGTGCTTGTCGTTCTTCGGTGCTGCGTGTCAATCGCACGGCCGTGACCATGCCCTGACGTGACGAACGAATCCGTCGTTGCGAGTCTAATCCTCAGCGATCCAGTACGTCGCGTACGGCTGATTTGATCAACGACGTATGCAGGGTGATGGCCAGTGCCGCCACTTCCCGGGCCAGGTCGTCGGCCCGGTCACGGGCGCCGGTGGTGCCGGCCTTGCCCACCGGGCCCGCGATCTGGGCGATCAGGTCCGATTGGCGGTCGGCCGCCGACCGGAACGCCCGCAGGTGCCGGGGTTCGACGCCGTAGTCGGCGAGGGCGCGCGCGCACTGGGCGATCACCACGGAGTGCTCGTCGAAGAAGATCCCGCCGCCCGCCTTCGCCGACGGGGTGATCACGCCGGCCTTGAGCAGCGCGGCCAGCAGTTCCTCGCCGATCCCGGACCGCTCGAGCAGATCTTCGCGGCTGAGCCGGATCTGGGTGGGCGCGACGCTGGCCACCGCGGCGGCGCCCTCGGCGGGTGCACCGACGGGAACCAGCCGAGGCGCCGGGTAGGCCCCCGCACGAGCAACGGCCGACGACGGCAACTCACCGTCGGGCTGCGCGTCGAGCTGGGCCTTGATCACCTTGAGCGGCAGGTACTGATCGCGTTGCGCGGTCAGGATGAACCGCAGCCGCGCGCAGTCGTAGGCGGTGAACCGCCGGTAACCCGATGCGGTGCGCTCCGGGGTGACCAGACCTTCAGCCTCCAGGAACCGGATCTTGGAGATCGTCACGTCCGGGAAGTCCGGTCGCAACAGATCCAGGACCGCCCCGATGGACATCCCGGGGATCGCGGTGCTGTCGGGCTGGCTCATTTAGTCTTCGCGCGAGCACTCATCGGCCACCTAGCTGCTCGGGCCGTTCGCGTCGGTGCTGGGCCCGGTCAGGAACACCAGGCGGAACTTGCCGATCTGCACCTCGTCGCCGTTGGACAGCACGGCCGAGTCCACCGGTTCGCGGTTGACGTAGGTGCCGTTGAGGCTGCCCACGTCGACGACCTGGAACTCGCCGCTCTCGAGCCGGAACTCGGCGTGGCGACGGCTGACGGTGACGTCGTCGAGGAAGATGTCGCTGTCCGGGTGGCGGCCCGCCGACGTCGTCGGCTGGTCGAGCAGGAACCGCGACCCCGCGTTCGGGCCGCGCTTGACGACCAGAAGCGCCGAACCGACCGGCAGACCCTCGACACCGGAGACCGCACTCTCCGACCCCGCCGAGGGCGGTGCGTCGAGCTCGTTGAGGAAGTCCGCCCGGAATACCGAGGTGGTCTCGACGGTGACTTCCTCAGACGTCTGGTCGCCCCCAGAGTTGGTGTCTTTCTCCGTCACCCGCTGCTCCTCACTGGCTGCTGTGGCGATATCCGGCCGATGTCCAGCCGTCGTGTCACGTCGACCGTACCGCGCAGTGGACGCCGTTGTGTCCACCACCGCCGGATCCGCCCCTCGTTGATTTCACTCGGTCGAAGATGGTCGAACCGTCGTTCAGCACCCTAACAAGAACTACTCGGTCACCACGCCACGGTAGGCCTCCGCGTCGAGCAGACCGCCCAGCGCGGCTTCCATGTCGTCGGCGTCGATCGCCAGGTCCACCAGCCAGCCCTCGCCGTACGGGTCGGAGTTGACCAGATCGGGGCTGCCCTCCAGATTCGCGTTCACGGCAACCACTTTCGCGCTGACCGGCGCGTAGAGGTCCGACACCGACTTGGTGGACTCCACCTCGCCGAACGTGTCTCCCGAGGTGAGTTCGGCGCCGACGTCGGGCAGCTGAACGAACACCACGTCGCCGAGGGCGGCCTGCGCGTAGTCGGTGATGCCGACGCGGACGGTGTCCTCACCCGTGCGGAGCACCCACTCGTGTTCTTCGGTGTAGTACAGCTCGGTCGGGATCTCGCTCACAGGACTCCTCTGCGTACGGCACCGGCCACGCGGCCGGCGCGCTATTTGACTGGCTGAGCGTATTGGCGGTCTTTCGGTTGCCGCAAGGCGGTCACGTCAACGCGCTCGGCCTGTTGCAGTTCCATCGTGCCGCCCACGCGTTCGATGCTGTCCACCGCCCCGCCCGGGATGTTCATCGCGGCGGCCAGCGTCGGTGGATCACCAATGGCGACAACGGTGTAACTGGGGCTCAGCGTGGTCCCGTCGACGTTGAGCGCACCCGGGCCGCCGAGGATCCAGGTGTCCACGCCGGTGCGGACGGCGGCCGGTTGCCCGCCGTTGCCGCGGCCGCGGATCTCGATGGCCTCCGCACCCGCGGCGCGTAACTCGTTGACCACGTCGAGCATCGTCTCCGGCGGCACCCCCGGCGTGGTGTCGGTGATGGTGAGGACCACACCGGAACCCGTCGCGCCGACCGCACCGATCAGGATCGACAGCGCCGCGAGCCGCGCCTGCGCGTTCTCGATGGCCGCCTGGTCGTCGCTCCCCGACGCCGCGAGCTGTTCGAGCGTCCGGCGCAGATCGGTGACCTCGGTGTTGAGCGCGGCCTCGCGCTGCTGCAGCGAGTCCAGCAGCACGAGCAGGTCGGCGGGCCGCGCGGTCTCCAGGGAATCGCCGGATTCGTTCTCGCGGACCTGGGTCACGATCGCCACGCCGAGCAGTACACACAGCAGCGCCCCCAGCGCGCCGAACAGCAGCTGGGACCGGTTGCGGGGCACCAGGTCGCGGATCGACCGCCGCGCCGTGTCCGGCGGCAGTTCGTGGCGACCGTGGTGGTCGGCGTGGTGGTCAGGTGTGTCGGCCATGATCAGGCGCCGAACAGTCTGCGCCGCAGGGCGGCGGCGTTGCCGAAGATGCGGATGCCGAGGACGACGATGATCGCCGTCGACAACTGGGTGCCCACCCCCAACTGGTCCCCCACGTACACGATGAGCGCGGCGACGAGCACGTTGAACACGAACGACACCACGAACACCTTGGAGTCGAAGATGTGCTCGAGGTAGGCGCGCAGACCGCCGAATACGGCGTCCAGCGCGGCGACGACCGCGATGGGCAGATAGGGCTCGACGAAGTCCGGCACGCTCGGCCGGAACACCAGGCCTAAGACGATGCCGACGAGGAGCGCCGCGATTCCGATCATCTGGCTCCGATCTGTTGGGCGAAGTTGACCTCCCGCACCGAACCGGCAGGCAGGGTGAGCGCGTCGGCGGTGCTGACGGAAACCCCCACGCCGTAGGAGGTTTCGAGTAGACGCAACCGCTGCAGCCCCGCGCTGCGGTCGAAGCCGTCGGCCATGCCCTTGGGCGGGCCCACGGCCTGCAGCAGGTAGGGACTGCTGATGGGCTGATTGTCGACGAGGATGCCGCCGCCCGCCTGCCGGATGGTGACGTTGGGGCCGATGCGCACACCGCCGACCGCGATCGCTTCGGCGCCGCTGACCCACAGCGAGTTGACGACCAGCTGCAGATCCCGGTCGAGGATCACCTGACGACTGCCCGCCACGCGCTGTTTGGAGACGTCGGACAGGTCGTTGGACAGCCCCGGATCGGTCACGGTGACCGTCAGACCGGGCCCGATCACCGGTGTGGCGGCCGCGGCGACGTCGGCGACGTCGAGGTCGGCCAACAGCTGCCTGCCCCTGGCGTCGCCCTCCAGACGACTGCGGCGTTCGGTGGCGACCTGCGCGGTCAGCGCGTCGCGCTGGGCGGTGAGTTGGTCGTCGGTCGCCTCGGCCGCCCGCACGCTGCCCGCGAGCACCTGCTGCGCCTCCCGGTTGGCGGGTGCGGCAATCTGCGCCTGCGCGGCGGCCAACCCGAGCACCGTGGCGACCAGGACGGCGGCGGCCACCTGCCAGCCCCATTCGACGACCCGCGGCCTGCGGTCACCGTCGCCGCGCGCCTCGGCGGCGGCCCGGTAACCCGGGTCGAGGTGTTCGGACAGCAGTGAGCGCAGCAGCGACGGCACAGGGATGCGCTGCGGCGCCGAGGCGTCGTGGTGGCCCCGCCGGGCCTCGGTGTCGAATCCCCCGAGGGCCCGGCGCACGTCACTCGACTCAGCCACCGGCCCCGACTTTCGGCAACCGCTGGGCGACCATCCGCACCTGCACCAGGTAGAGCACCCCCGACCACAGGTAGAGCGCCATCCCCCAGACCAGGAACGCCCAGCCGCAGGCCAGCACCACCCGGCTCCATTGCGCGTCCCACTGGCCGAGCAGCACCAGCGGGAAACCGGACATCAGCGCGAACGTCGCGGCCTTGCCCAGATAGGTGACCGGCAGCGCGGCCAGCCCGCGGCTGCGCAGCAGCGGCAGGGTGGCGGCCAGTACGAGGTCGCGGCCCAGCAGCGTCACCACGAACCACCACGGGACGCTGCCGTGGGCGGCCAGCGCCAACGGCACGGTCACCATGTAGATGCGGTCGACGAGCGGGTCGAGCAACTCCCCCAGCCGCGACGACTGGTTCTCGACCAGCCGGGCGATCTTGCCGTCGGCCCAGTCGGAGAAGCCGCTGAACATCAGCACGGCCACCGCCCAAGCGTTGGCGTGGGCGCCGAACAGCAGCCACAGGAACACCGGGACGAGGATCAGGCGCACCACCGACAGCGCGTTGGGCACGGTCAACACGCGGTCCCGCTCCCCCGACGCAGAGGCGTCCATGCCGGTAAACCTAGCGGAACACCCCTGGCAGGCTCAGCGCCGCCATCGTGTCGTCGGCCAACGGGTTGTCGTGAACCATGTAGGTCCACGTGGAGGTGGGTCGCGCCAGCTTGGACAGATCCACACCCACTTCGCCGTCGAGCGACGGTGCGGTCTCGAACGTCTGCTGGGCCGCCTCGATGGCGTCGGCGGCCAGCGAGGCGAACGCGTCGACGGCCATCCGGTGGAACTCGTCGAGCGGATTCTGCCTGCCGAGTGCGCGCAGGTGGATGCTCTCGCGGATGTCGGCCAAATAGGCCAGGTGTTCACACCAGCCGCGGTCGAGGTGGTAGAGCATGATCAGCCGGCAGACCTCGGTCAGCCGCTCCTCGGACATGTCCTTCGCCAGCTCCTCGTACCGTTTCGGCGAGAGCTCGGCGAGTTCCTCGCGCGCGGTGTCGGTGCGCAGCAAGGTGTCTCGGCGTTCGACGATGATCGCGCGCTGCTGGGCGGTGAGCTGGTTGTAGCGCCAGGTGTTGGCGTGCACGTCGAGCAGCCTGCCCTCGGCCACCCGCTGGGCGTGGTCGAGCAGCTGGGCGGCCTTGTCGGTGACCACGCGGCCGTTCTCGTCGGCCTGCATCGGGCGCTTGTTCGGTTCGAGGTGGGCCTGGACCAGTTCGTCCTCCCAGCTCGAGAAGAACACCGACGATCCCGGGTCGCCCTGACGGCCCGCCCGACCCCGCAGCTGGTTGTCCAGCCGCTGGGTGTTGTGCCTGCCGGTGCCGACGACGTGCAGACCGCCGAGTTCGACGACCTTCTTGTGTTCGGCACCCTCGTCGTCGGCGTCGGAACCGCCGAGCCGGATGTCGGTGCCGCGCCCGGCCATCTGGGTCGACACGGTCACCGCGCCCAGCTTGCCCGCCTCGGCGATGACGCGGGCCTCCTCGGCGTCGTTCTTCGCGTTGAGCACCACCGCCGGCACGCGGCGTTTGAGCAGCTTCTCGTGCAGCTCCTCGGACTCCGCGACGTCGTGGGTGCCGACGAGCACCGGCTGACCGGTTTTGTGGACCTCTTCGATGTGCTCGATGATCGCGTCGATCTTGGCCGCCGCGGTGACGTAGACCCGGTCGGATTCGTCCTCGCGGATGTTCGGCTTGTTCGGCTCGATCGGCGAGACGCCCAGCTTGTAGAACTGGCGCAGCTGCTCACCGGCGGCCAGCGCGGTACCGGTCATCCCGCACACCGTCGGGTACCGGTTGATCAGCGCCTGCACGGTGATGGTGTCGAGCACCTCGCCGGTCTCGGTGGTGGCGATGCCCTCCTTGGCCTCCACGGCCGCCTGCAGACCGTCGGGCCAGCGCTGCAGCTGGGCGATGCGGCCGCGCGAGGCGTTGATGAGGTGGACGGCGTCGTCGCGGACGATGTAGTGCACGTCGCGCTGGAGCAGCACGTGGGCGTGCAGCGCGACGTTCACCTCCGTCAGCGTCGTGCCGACGTGGTCCTCGGAGTACAGGTCGATACCGCCGAGCTTGGCCTCCAGCTTGCGGGCGCCCTCCTCGGTGAGGTGCACGTTGCGGCTGTCGGAATCGGTGTCGTAGTCACGGCCGGGGGTCAGCTCGCCCACCATGCGGATCAGCTCGACCCGAGGGGTCTCGCGGTGGCTGGTGCCTGCGAGCACCAGCGGGACCAGCGCCTCGTCGACGAGCACCGAGTCCGCCTCGTCGATCAGCGCGACGTCGGGGTTGGGCGACACCAGATCGTCGACGGTGGTGACCAGCTGATCGCGCAGGACGTCGAACCCGATCTCGTTGACCGAGGCATAGGTGACGTCGCAGGTGTAGGCCTTGCGGCGCTGCTCGGCGGTCGACTCGCCGGTGATCCACCCGACCGACAGGCCGAGCGCCTCGATGAGCGGGCCCATCCACTCGGCGTCGCGGCGGGCGAGGTAGTCGTTGATCGTGATGACGTGCACGCGGCGTCCGGCGAGCGCGTAACCGGCCGCGGCGATCGCCCCGGATAGCGTCTTGCCTTCACCGGTGGCCATCTCGACGACGTCGCCCGCCATCATCCGCAGCGCGCCGAGCAGCTGTACGTCGAACGGGCGCAGCCCGGTGGCGCGTTCGGCGGCTTCCCGCGCGATCGCGAGGAACTGCGGGATGTCCGACGCCTCGGACAGATCCTCGAGGCGTAGTAGTTCGGCGGCCTTGGTCAGCTGGGCGTCGTCGAGGTCGGCGGCCTTCTTCTCGAACTCGGCCGAGGCCTGGACCTGTGCCAGCGACTTGCTCTGGTTCTTCTCGGTGTTCGCGCCGAGCAGCTTCCAGAACTTGCCGCTCAGGCGGCCGGAGGTACGTGGTGTCGTCTTGGGCACACGCTTACGGTACGCGGAAGTCGACGGTGACCGAATCACCCACCGGTACGAAACCCAACCGCTGGTAGACCCGGTTGCTGGTCGGGTTGCCGATGTCGGCGAACAGGACCACCTGGTCGGCGCCCGCGGCCAGCGCCCACCGGCAGGCCGCGGCCGTCACCGCCGCCCCGTACCCCCGCCCGCGGACCTCGGGCGCGGTGTAGACCGGACCGATCCGCGACACGCCGACGGTCGGTCGCCGCACCCCCGCCATGGCGACCGGCGCACCGCCCGCACTCCACAGCAGGAACGCATTGCCGACCGACCGCGCCGAGTCGAGCGTGGCCTGCGCTCTGGTCCGGTCGGGCGTGTGTCCGAAGGCTTCGACGGCGAACGCGCACTGATACTCGACGAGGGCCGGATCGTCCGACCTACGCGCCACGCGGTGGGTCCCGGGCACGCCGGTCGGCGCGGTCAGCGTTCCCAGCCGGTAGAGCCGTTCGACGTCGGTGCGCGCCCTCGAGGCCCCGGTGGCCGCGCACCACTGCGCGGCGAACTCGTCGGCGAATCCACGCGGACCGCGCACCCCCGGCAACGTCATCCCGGCGCCGACCATCTCGCCGACGACGGCCGCGGTCGGCGCGGCGTGCAGGCCGCCGCACAGCAGCGGCAGCGGCGGGGTGCGCATCGCGGCGCCCAGCAGTTCGTCGCCGTCCCACACCGTGAGCAGTATCGGGTCGTCGTCGGCGGGCATCCGTTCGCGCAGGACCGAGAGTTCGATCGTGTGCACCATCGGCCGGCGCGCGTACCAGGACGACGCCGACGACACGAAGCCGTCGACGTCCGGGTGGAAGCGCAGTCGCATGCCTCCAGGATGGCGGCACACGGAAGCTCATGAAAGCCCACCGGGCGGCGTCCTGCACGACATACTCATCGCTGTGTCCGACACCGTGAACACCCAGGTCCTGATCGCCGGCGCCGGTCCCGTCGGGCTCACCGCGGCGGTGGAACTGGCGCGAAGGGGCGTCGACTCCATCGTGGTCGACCCGTTGCCGGAGCCCCCGCTCTACGCGAAAGCCGTTGGCGTGCAACCCCGTACGCTCGAGGTGTTCGAGAACATGGGGGTGCTGCGCGCGGTCCTCGACGCGGGAACCGAGATGCGAGGCCAGTGCGTCTACGTCAACGGCGAACCGGTGAGGCGGCTGGATCTCTCACTGCCCGCGACGGTTCCGTTCCGGTTCCTCTGCATCCCCCAATACGAGACCGAGCGGATCTTGCGCGAGGAACTCGCGGCGCGCGGAGGGACGATTCAACGCGGCTGGCGGCTGACCGGGTTCGTCCAGGACGACGACGGGGTGACCGCGGCGGTGTCCGGCGACGGACAGGATCGCACGATCCGCGCCCAGTATCTGATCGGCGCCGACGGAGCGCACAGCGTCGTGCGGAAGACCCTCGGGCTGACCTTCGAGGGTGCGGCGTTCGAGGAGCAGTACATGCTCGGCGACGTCGAGGTGGACTGGACCCAGCCGCCCGGCTACGCGATCCGATCCATGCACCAGACCGACGGCGTCACCGACGATGTGCTGGTCTGCATCCCGCTGCCCGGCCGCAACCGGTACCGGATGTCGATGCTGGTGCCCGACGAGTTGTCCACCGCCGCCCACGGCGGGGTGGAGCACGGGTTCGAAGGCGGGCGGGCCCCGGAGTTGTCCCACATCCAGGCCGTCCTCGACCGGTTGTCGCCACAACCCACGACGGCGACGAATCTGCGGTGGTCGTCGGTGTTCCGGATCAGCCACCGGATCGTCGACTCGTACGGGCGCGGGCGGGTGTTCGTCGCGGGCGACGCCGCCCATATCCACCCGCCCACCGGGGCGCAGGGGATGAACACCGGTATCCAGGATGCCCACAACCTCGCCTGGAAGCTGGCGCTCGCCGTATCCGGTCGCGCCGCGCCCGCCCTGCTCGACAGCTACGACGCCGAACGGCGGCCGGTCGGCGAGGAAGTCGTCGGGCGCACGGTGCGCAGCGCCCGCCAGGGCATCGGCGCCGATTCCGACGACCTCGACCACGTGATGCTGCGGGAGGCCCAACTGCTCATCACCTACTCCGACAGCCCGATCGTCGCATCGGCGGGTGAAGTGCCCGAACCACTTCCGGGCGGCCGCGCACCCGACGCGTCCGGGTTGACGCGGGCCGCGGTGTCCGCACCGCTGCGGCTGTTCACACTGCTCGGCGTCAACCACACGGTGCTGTTCTACGCCGACGGCGACGCCTCGGCCGCCGATGTGGCGCACTTCGAGAAGGCGGCCGAATCTGCCGCCGCCATCGCACGCGGGGCGCTCGACGTCTACCTCGTCGCCGCACCGAGCGCGGAGGTGGACGGCACGGTGCTGCCGGTGTTGCGGGACGAGGACGGCGATTTCGCGCGCAGCTACTCGACGGCGGGTACGTCGGTGTTCGTCATCCGGCCCGACGGGTATCTCGGTTTCACCGCCCACCGGCTCGATGTCGCGGCGCTCGAGGGCTTCCTGCACAACACCTTCGGCTGAGCGGCGATGTTTCGACCGTCGATCGACTGGGGCACCGAACTCCTGCACTCGACGGTGTGGGTACTCACCTGTTTCGCCGTCGCGGCGCCGTGTCTGCTGCTCGCGCTGGGCGCGGTGGGCCGGTACACCGAGTGGGGCAGGCAGTTCTGGCGGATCACCGGCCCGTATTTCACCGGGCGACAGAGCATCCCCGTGTGGGCACAGCTCGCGGCGTTGCTGGTCTCCTCAATCGTGCTGGTGCGGATCAGCGTGCTGCTCAGCTACTACGCCAACGATCTGTTCACCTCCCTGCAGGTGGCGTTCGAGGGCGGCCCGGACGACAGCGGTGAGCAGGGTTTCTGGGCGACGATGCTGGTGTTCGTCGTGCTGGCGTTCTGTTTCGTGGTGCGCCTGCTGGCCGACCTGTACCTCACCCAGCGGTTCATCATGCGGTGGCGGATCTGGTTGAGCCGCAGACTCATCGACGACTGGCTCGGCCAGCACGCCTACTACCGCGGCCGCTTCTCGCGGCAACCGATCGACAACCCGGATCAGCGGATCCAGCAGGACATCGACGTGTTCACCACCGGTGTCGGCAGGCAGACGAACAACCCCGCCTACACCTCCGAACGGGTGCTGCTGTTCGGCGCGGTGCAGGCCGCGTTGTCCACGGGCGCATTCGGGGTGATCCTGTGGCAGTTGTCGGGTCCGCTGACGCTGTTCGGGGTCACGCTGCCGCGGGCGTTGTTCTGGATCGTGCTGGCGTATGTCGCAGTGGTGACCTACGTCGCGGTCGTGGTGGGCCGTCCGCTCATCCGGCTGAGCTATCTCGACGAGGTCCGCAACGCCGGTTTCCGGTACGCGCTGGTGCGGATGCGCGACGCCGCCGCGGCGGTCGGGATGTACCGCGGCGAGCGGGCCGAACGATCCGTGCTCTACGGCAGGCTCACCGCGGTGATGGCGAACTACCGTAACTGGCTCAACCGCACGCTGTTGTTCATCGGGTGGAACGTGTCGATGAGTCAGGCGATCAACCCGTTGCCGTTCGTCGTACAGGCGCAGCGGTTGTTCGCCGGGCAGATCACGTTCGGCGGGGTCATGCAGTCGGCCACCGCGTTCGGCGTCATCCACGACTCACTGTCGTTCTTCCGCAACGCCTATGACGAGTTCGCCGGGTACCGGGCGGCGACCATCCGCCTGCGCGGCCTGGTGACCGAGAATGCCCGCGCGCGCACACGGCGAGGTGTCACCACCGCACCCGCGCCGGACGGGACGCTGCGCGTCGAGGCGCTCGCCGTCCGGGCTCCCGACGGGCGCGTGCTGGTCGACGGTCTCGATCTGACCGTGCCCGCCGGGGATGCGCTGCTCATCCGCGGACCGTCGGGGGTGGGCAAGACGGTGCTGCTGCAGAGTGCCGCGGGCCTGTGGCCGTTCGCCGCGGGGCGGGTGGAGTTGCCGGAGGCGATGTTCGTCCCGCAACTGCCGTATCTGCCCCTCGGCGACCTGCGCGCGGTGGCGTCGTATCCGCAACACGACGGCGCGGCCTCCGACCGGGAGATCCAGCAGGCGCTGACCGATGTGGCGCTGTCGCATCTGGTGATCCGGCTGGGTGAGGTGCGGGACTGGAGTCAGACGCTGTCGGTCGGCGAGCAGCAGCGCATCGCATTCGCCCGGATCCTGCTGGCCCGGCCGGCAGTGGTGTTCCTCGACGAGTCGACCTCGGCGCTGGACGAGGGCCTGGAGGCGATGCTGTATGCCCTGCTCCGCTCGCGGCTACCCGGGACCACCGTCGTGAGTGTCAGCCATCGCGAGACCGTCGAGCGGTTCCACCGCCACTCGCTGGAGCTGGCCGGCGACGGTGAGTGGCGGCTGACCCGACTCGCCGCGACCCGTTGAGCGTCCCGACCGGCTCCGGCCAGGACGTCGCGGTACCTTGCCCGAATGGAAATGTTCACCCCGACGCTCGACTGGGGCAGTGAGCTGTGGACGTCGCTGGCCTGGATCGCGAAAGCCTGGGTCGCCGCTGCCGTCGCCACGTTGGTGGTCCTCGCCCTGATCGTCCGATTCACCACCTGGGGCAAGCAGTTCTGGCGCGTCACCCGCGGCTACTTCGTCGGCCCCGACAGTGTGGTGGTGTGGGCCTGGCTGGGCGTGCTGCTGCTGTCGGTCATGGTCGGCGTGCGCCTGTCGGTGCTGTTCACCTATCAGGGCAGCGACATGCTGACCAGTTTCCAGGTCATCGCGTCGGGTGTCGGAGCCGGTGACAATGCGCTCAAAGAGTCAGGCCGGGACGGCTTTTGGATGTCGATGGGCATCTTCGGCGTCCTCGCGGTGCTCAACGTCGCGCAGATCATGCTCGACCTGTATCTGGCACAGCGGTTCATGCTCCGGTGGCGCAACTGGCTGACCGATCAGCTCACCGGTGACTGGCTCGACCGGAAGGCCTACTACCGAGCGCGGTTCATCGACGACACGATCGACAACCCGGATCAGCGCATCCAGGCCGACATCGACATCTTCACCGCGGGCGTCGGGTCCTTACCCAACACACCGAACAACACCTCGACCGCCACGCTCGTGTTCGGGGCCATCTCCTCGATCACGTCGATGTACGCATTCACTGCGATCCTGTGGAACCTCTCCGGCCCAGTGACGTTGCCGCTGATCGGTGTTGAGCTCCCCAAGGCGATGTTCTGGATCGGCATCGTCTACATCATGCTGGCCACCGTGGTCGCGTTCTGGATCGGCCGACCGATCATCACGCTGTCGTTCAACAACGAGAAATTCAACGCGGTCTTCCGGTACGCACTGGTGCGGCTGCGGGACGCGTCTGAAGCCGTGGCGTTCTACCGCGGCGAGATCGCCGAGCGCACCGGGCTGCGACGCCGCTTCGCGCCTGTGGTGTCCAACTACAGGAAGTACATCAACCGGATGGCGAAGTTCCTGGGCTGGAACCTCTCGGTGAGCCAGGGCCAGGAACTCATCCCGTACATCGTCCAATTCAGCAGGTTCTACAACGGCGAGATCACCCTGGGCCAGCTGAACCAGACGGGTAGCGCATTCCGCGAGATCCTGACCGGGCTGTCGTTCTTCCGTAACGCCTACGACCAGTTCGCCGGGTACCGGGCGGCGATCATCCGTCTGCACGGTCTGGTCACCGCGAACGACGAGGCCCGCGCCCTCCCGACGCTGGATGTCGCCGGTTCGGCAGACAGCGGGGTCCATCTCGACGACGTGGAGGTCCGCACGCCGGCGGGTAAGCAACTGATCAATCCGCTCGACCTGGATCTCGAGCCCGGCGACCGCCTGGTGATCACCGGCCCGTCGGGCAGCGGTAAGACGACGTTGCTGCGAAGCCTCGGCAGTCTGTGGCCGTACGCGTCGGGGACGCTGAAGTACCCGGCCGACGAGAACGCCACGATGTTCCTGTCCCAGATGCCGTACGTGCCCCTCGGCGATCTGCGCGCCGTGGTGTCGTACCCGCTGCAGAGCGGCACGGTGACCGACGAGCAGCTCCGTGAGGTCTTGACCAAGGTCGCGCTGCCGCATCTGGCGGATCGGCTCGACGAGGAGAAGGACTGGGCGAAGGTGCTGTCCCCGGGTGAGCAGCAGCGCGTGGCGTTCGCGCGGATTCTGCTCACCAAGCCGAAGGCGGTGTTCCTCGACGAGTCCACCTCCGCCCTGGACGAGGGGTTGGAGTTGACCCTGTACCGGTTGGTGCGCGACGAGCTGCCGGACACGATCCTGGTCAGCGTGAGCCACCGCAGCACAGTCGAGCAGCACCACACCCGGCAGCTGAAGTTGCTCGGCGACGGTCAATGGGAGCTCGAGGCGATCGGCGCGGGTAGGCCCAGCTAGTCAGGGGTTGTCCCCAGCGGCGCGTTCATCCACAGGCGCGACTTCTGGCGTAGTGGCGTGTCGGTGGTCAATGCCACAATCGAAAGCATGTTCGGAGATCTCTCGGATGCGGCCGTGGCGGCGGCGATCGAGGAGACCACGCGCGCCGAGGCGATCGCCGCGGCCAGGCGCTCGGCGTTGGTGGCCGAGCTGGCCGGCCGACGCCGTGTCGACGCCGACGACGAGGAACGCCAGCGATGGGTGGTCGACCCGTGGGCGGCCACCGCCGCCGAGATCAGCGCCGCCATGGGGATCAGCCCCCGCGCCGCGTCCACGCAGATGTGCATCGCGCTGGCACTGCGTGACCGGCTCCCGAAAGTGGCCGCCCTGTACGCCCA
>NZ_LQIT01000053.1 GCF_001499965.1 Mycobacterium sp. GA-2829 | reverse complement strand
CGACAACGGTGGACGTGGCATAGCAGCACTTCCCATCAGAATCAGCTGCTATTGCAACGACGCCTTGAAACCGCCGCGTCGGGCCGTGACACAACCTGACACTCGGCGCTAGAGGGAATCGGCCAACCCGAACGGCGCGAACGTCTCCGTATGGAACGCCACGACGTGCGAGATCCCGTCGGCCGTGACGTCGAGGACATGCAGCTGGAACGCCTCGTGGGCACCGGTCTCCCGGTTGAGCATGTACAGCGCCGCGGCGGGCTGTCCGTTGGCGGTGACCCGCGTGAACCGCATGTCGCCGGGCCCTTCGGCCGGGCAGTGCGTTTTCGACAGCAGCACGATGTCGCGCGGCCCCTGGTACCAACCGTCGAACGGCGGCATCTCCCACACCGCGTCGGCGGTGAACAGGTCCACCAGCTTGTCGATGTCGTAGCTCTCGAACGCCGCGATGTAGCGGGTCAACAATTCCTGCGCCTCGGGCGACTCGGGTGGCCGCAACTCGTCGTTCTCGGTCGGGCCGATGGCATCCAGCTGTGCCCGCGCGCGCTGGAGCAGGCTGTTCACCGCCGCGGTCGAGGTGCCGATGGCGTCGGCCACCTCGGCGGCCCTCCACTGCAGCACCTCGCGCAACACCAGCACCGCCCGCTGACGCGGGGACAGGTGCTGCAGCGCCGCGACGAACGCCAACCGCACCGATTCGCGCGACCCGACGATGCTCGACGGGTCGTCCGCGTCGTCGGGCAGCGGCTGCAACCAGGGCACCTCGGCGCGGGCGTGGATGTCGTCGACCGGGTCCGCGCTCGGCGCCCCCAGACCCGACGGCAGCGGCCGCCGAGCGCGCCCCTCGAGCGCGGTGAGCGACGTGTTCGTCGCGATCCGGTACAGCCAGGTGCGCACCGACGACTTACCCTCGAAACCCTTGTAGGACTTCCACGCTCGCAGGAAGGTCTCCTGCACGAGGTCTTCGGCGTCGTGCAGCGAACCGGTCATCCGGTAGCAGTGCGCGAGCAGTTCGCGCCGATACTGCTGGGCTTCGGCGAGAAAGGCGTCTTCGGGGCGGCTGTCGTCCACCGTGCGGGCGAGGACGGTCACGCTGGCGAGCTTACGCAGGATGACCGACAACCGGAACCGGAGCGCGACCGATAGTCTTTCCACCCATGGCCAGCACCCGCAGCGAGCGACATTTCGACGGCGTCGGCGGGGTACGGATCGTCTACGACACCTGGACCCCCGAGACCCCCGCCCGCGGGGTGATCGTGCTCGCCCACGGTTATGCCGAACATGCCCGCCGCTACGACCACGTCGCCCAGCGGTTCGGCGAGGCCGGCCTCATCGTCTACGCGCTCGATCACCGCGGCCACGGCCGCTCCGGCGGTAAGCGCGTCTACCTGCGCGACATCTCCGAATACACCGGCGACTTCCACAGCCTCGTCGGCATCGCCGCCCGCGAACACCCCGACCTGCCCCGCATCGTCCTCGGGCACAGCATGGGCGGCGGGATCGTGTTCGCCTACGGCGCCGAGCACCCCGGCGACTACGCCGCGATGGTGCTGTCCGGACCCGCCGTCGACGCACAGTCGACGGTGAAACCGTGGCTGGTGACCGTCGCGAAACTGCTGGGCAAGGTCGCCCCGGGCGTTCCGGTCGAACAGCTCGACGCCGACGCGGTGTCCCGCGACCCCGACGTGGTAGCCGCTTACAAGGCCGACCCGCTCGTCTACCACGGCAAGTTGCCCGCCGGGATCGCGCGCGGCCTGTTCACCGTCGGTGAGACGATGCCGCGCCGGGCCGCCGCGGTCACCGCACCGCTGCTGGTCGTGCACGGGGAGAAGGACCGCTTGATCCCGGTGGAGGGCAGCCACCGGCTGGTCGAATGCGTCGGCACCCGCGACGTGCACCTGAAGGTCTACCCCGAACTGTTCCACGAGGTGTTCAACGAGCCCGAACGCGCGCTGGTGCTCGACGACGTCACCTCGTGGATCGAGGTGCGCCTGTGAAAGCCGTTGTCCGCGCGCTATTTTCGTGTGCCACGACGGTGCTGCTGGTCGCCGGGTGCTCCTCGGGCGATGAACCCGTCGACACCGGTTGGGTCGACGACCAGGTGACGTTCACCGCCGACGGCCTGACCCTGTACGGCACCTACCGCCACCGCGACGAGCCCGGCCCCGCCGCCCTGCTCATCTCCGAGAGCGGTCAGACCGACCGCAACGGGGACAACAAGGTGGCGGGCCCCGTCGGCAACATGCGCCAGCTGGCCGAACTGCTCTCCGACCACGACGTCGCGAGCCTGCGCTACGACAAGGTCGGCACCGGCCGGACCGGCCTGGGGCCCTACGCCAACCGGCCCGCCGACGTCGGCACCGCGGTCTACACCACCGGAGCCGCCGCGGCGCTGCGTTTCCTCGCCGACCAACCGGCCACCGCCCGCGACCGGGTCTCGGTCTACGCGTTGGGGGAGGGCACCGTGCACGCGATGACGCTGGCCGCCGCGCCCGACCCGCCGGTGCACTCGCTGGCGCTGCTGCAACCGCTGGCCGGCCGGTATCTCGACATCATCACCGACCGTGTGCGCGCGGAGGCCGACCCGACGGTGCTGAACAACTGGCTTGCCGCGGTCGAGGAGATCCGCACCAAGGGCACCGTGCCCACGCAGCTGCCGGAGGGGCTCGGCGCCATCGTCAACCCCGGCAACATCAAGGCGGTCATCGAGGCCGACCGGGTCGATCCGCTGGCGCTGGCCGCCAAGGTGCCCGCGGACACCCCGGTGCTGCTGACGTGTTCGAACTCCGACGCCCAGGCGAAGTGCGAGGCGTTGCGGCCGTTGATCGAGGCGCTGCGCCACACGAAGCTGACCGTCGTCGAACTCGACGGGGTCAACCACGTGCTGCGCGACGATCCGACCGACAATGTGGCGAACTACGCTCAACAGGCGCCACTTTCTCCACAGGTCGTCGAGGCGCTCGACAAGTTTGTCAGCGAGTAGCAATAACGTTGCGGCCATGACAGACGACAAGATGCTGGCGCGTATCGCGGCCCTGCTGCGCCAGGCCGAGGGCACCGACAACGTGCACGAGGCCGAGGCGTTCATGGCCGCCGCGCAGCGCCTGGCCACCGCGACGTCGATCGATCTGGCCGTCGCCCGTTCGCATTCCGAACAACGCACCAAGGCCCAGACGCCGGTGCAGCGCACCATCACCATCGGCGAGGCCGGCACCCGCGGATTGCGCACCTACGTCCAGCTTTTCGTGCTCATCGCTGCCGCCAACGACGTGAAATGCGATGTGGCGTCGAATTCGACGTTCGTACACGCCTACGGGTTCGCCGAGGACATCGACGCCAGCCACGCGCTCTACGCCAGCCTGGTGATGCAGATGGTCAAGGCGTCGGAGGCCTACATCGCCTCGGGTGCCCACCGGCCCACACCGACGATCACGGCCCGGCTGAACTTCCAGCTCGCCTTCGGTGCGCGCATCGGGCAACGGCTCACCGAGGCGCGCGAGGAGGCGCTGGCGGAGGCGACGAAGCGGAGCGACACCTCACCGGGCACCGCGGTTGCGTTGCGCGACAAGGATCTCGAGCTCAAGGACTTCTACCGGCAGGCATCTCAGGCGCGCGGGACGTGGCGGGCGACCAGCGCGACGGCCGGCTACTCGTCGGCCGCGCGCCGGGCCGGGGACCGGGCGGGTCGACGGGCCCGGCTCGGTCCAGGTCCCGAACTCGCCGGTGCCCGCACGGCTTTGGAGAGATGAGCAGTCGAGACACTCAACGCGCGAAGGTCTACGCGGCCGAACAGTTCGTGCGCACGCTGTTCGACCGGGCGGCCGAGCGCGGTAACCGGATGGTCGAGTTCTTCGGCACCCAGCTGACGCTGCCGCCGGAGGGGCGGTTCGCGTCGGTGCCGTCGGTGCAGGCCTACGTCGACGGGGTGCTCGCGCATCCGGGCGTCGCGGCGCGCTGGCCGGGCACCGGACCGGTCGCGGTCCGCGCCCGCAAGGGGGTGACCGCCGCGCACTACGAATCCGGCGACCGGCCGGTCATCGCGGTGCCCGAACGGCACACGACCTGGGCGCTGCGTGAGCTCGTCGTGCTGCACGAGCTCGCCCACCACCTCAGCCACGCCGAACCCGCGCACGGCCCGGCGTTCGTGGCAGCGTTCTGCGAACTCGCCGAGGCCGTGATGGGTCCGGAGGTGGCACATGTGCTGCGGGTCGTCTACGCGAAAGAGGGGGTGCGGCTGGGCGGCGGTTGGACGGGTTAACGTGTGCGCGTGAGTGAGCCGAATCCACAACTGGTCGACCAACTCTTCAATCGTCTGCTGCACACCGAGGACGATGCGCTGGTCGCGGCGCGCGACTCGGCGACCGCCGCCGGGATGCCGCAGATCGAGGTGTCCGCGCAGCACGGCCGGTTGCTGCTGCTGCTGGCGACGATGGTCCACGCCCGCCGGGTGCTGGAGATCGGCACGCTCGCCGGCTACAGCACGATCAACCTCGCCCGCGGCGTCGGTGACGACGGGCACGTCGTCACGCTCGAATTCGAACCCCGGCACGCCGAGGTGGCGCGCGCGAACCTGGCGCGCGCCGGCGTCGCCGACCGTGTGGAGGTGTTGGTGGGCGCGGCGCTGGACACGCTGCCGACCCTGCAGCACGGCGAGCCGTTCGACCTGGTGTTCATCGACGCCGACAAGGAGAACAACGTCGCGTACGTCGAGTGGGCGATCAAGCTGGGCAGGCCCGGCACGGTGATCGTGGTGGACAACGTCACCCGGATGGGCCGTGTCTACGACCCCGCGCCCGACGACCTGCAGGCCACGGCGGTGCGGGAGATGCTCGAGATGATGGGCGGTCATCCGCGGCTGAGCGCCGCGGCGATCCAGACCGTCGGCACGAAGAACTGGGACGGATTCGCGGTCGCCGTCGTGACGTGAGCCCGAATTCGGGTATCAGAGGCGGCATGGGGATCTGCTACCGCAACGGCATGGTGACCGTCGACCGCGTGGTGCACGCGGCACCCGCGAAGGTGTGGTCGGTGTTGGTCGACCTCGACGCCTGGCCGAAGTGGGGGCCGACGGTGGCCGGGGCCGAACTGCTCGACGGCACCGAACTCGGGCTCGGCGAACGCGGCAAGGTGTACACCCCGGTCGGGGTGCCGCTGCCGTTCACGATCACCGAATTCGAACCGGGACGGCGCTGGGCGTGGCAGGTGGCCGGGGTGCCTGCGACCTCACACGGTGTCGAGCCGGTCGAGAACGGCACCCGGCTCAGCATGGCGGCGCCGGTGTGGGCGGCGGCCTACCTCCCGGTGCTGGTCGTCGCCCTGCAGCGGATCGACAAGATGACCAGCTGAAGCGCCGACAGTACGGTTGTTGACCCGCTTACGCGAGTAACCGCGTCAACAACCGTACCGTCGGCGCAACGACAACGACTACGTGCAGACCGCGCCGACCGCCGCCGAACCGACCAGCTTGGTGTACTTGGCGAGCACGCCGGTCGTGTACACCGGAGGCAGCGGCTCGAAACCGACCTTGCGCGCCTCGAATTCGTCCTTGTCGACCAGCAGATCCAGCGTGCCGTTGGCGACGTCGAGCCGGATCCGGTCCCCGTCGCGGACGAACGCGATCGGCCCGCCGTCGACCGCCTCGGGGGCGATGTGGCCGACGCACAGGCCCGTCGTCCCGCCGGAGAAGCGGCCGTCGGTCATCAGCAGCACGTCCTTGCCCAGGCCCGCACCCTTGATGGCGCCGGTGATCGCCAGCATCTCGCGCATCCCAGGCCCGCCCTTGGGGCCCTCGTAGCGGATGACGACGACGTCCCCGTGGGTGATGGTGCCGTCCTCGAGTGCGTCGAGTGCGGCCCGCTCCCGCTCGAAAACCCTTGCGGTGCCCTCGAACACGTCGGAGTCGAAGCCGGCGGACTTCACCACCGCACCCTCGGGAGCGAGCGAACCGTGCAGGATCGTGATGCCGCCGGTCGGGTGGATCGGGTTGTTCATCGCGCGCAGCACCTTGCCGTCGGGGTCCGGCGGCTCGATGTGGGCGAGGTTCTCGGCCATGGTCTTACCGGTCACGGTCAGGCAATCCCCGTGCAGCAGACCGGCATCCAGCAGCGCCTTCATCACGACGGGCACACCGCCGATCTCGTCGACGTGCTTCATCACGTGCCTGCCGAACGGTTTCACGTCCGCCAGGTGCGGCACCTTCTGCCCGACGCGGGTGAAGTCCTCGAGGGTCAGCTTCACCCCCGCCTCCCACGCGATCGCCAACAGGTGCAGCACCGCATTGGTCGACCCGCCGAACGCCATCACCACCGCGATGGCGTTCTCGAACGCCTCCTTGGTGAGGATGTCGCGCGCGGTCACGCCGCGGCGCAGCATCTCGACGACCGCCTCGCCGGAGCGGCGCGCGTAGTCCTCACGGCGGGTGTCGACCGCCAGCGGCGACGCACTGCCGGGCAGCGACATGCCGAGCGCCTCGGCCGCGGAGGCCATGGTGTTGGCGGTGTACATGCCGCCGCAGGCGCCTTCGCCGGGACAGATCGCGCGTTCGATGATGTCGACGTCCTCGCGGGACATCAGTCCGCGGGCACACGCGCCGACCGCCTCGAAGGCGTCGATGATCGTGACTTCCTTCTCCGAGCCGTCGGTGAGCTTGGCGACGCCGGGCATGATCGACCCGTTGTAGAGGAAGACCGACGCCAGGTTGAGCCGCGCGGAGGCCATGAGCATCCCGGGGATCGACTTGTCGCAGCCGGCGAGCAGCACCGTGCCGTCGAGCCGTTCGGCCTGCACGACGGTCTCGACGCTGTCGGCGATCACCTCGCGCGACACCAGCGAGAAGTGCATCCCCTCGTGACCCATCGAGATGCCGTCGGAGACGGAGATGGTGCCGAACTCCAGCGGGTAACCACCGGCGGCGTGCACGCCGCCCTTGACCGACTGGGCGAGCCGCTGCAGCGACATGTTGCACGGCGTGATCTCGTTCCACGACGACGCCACACCGATCTGCGGCTTCTCCCAGTCGTCGTCACCCATGCCTACCGCGCGCAGCATCCCGCGGGCAGCGGTCTTCTCCAGACCGTCGGTGACGTCGCGACTGCGGGGCTTGATGTCGGGCTCGGCCCGACGGGGGGCTTCGGCATCGGGTTTTGCTGAGGGCATCTATCGATTATGCCTCCGGCGTTTCGCCCGGCCAAAACGCATCATCTATACCCCCTCGGGGTATGCGGGTACGCTGGCCGGCATGACTTCACGTGCCCTCCGACCGCTCGCCCTGCTCGCTGCCGTCCTCACCGCGCTGTTCCTGTCATCGTGCACCAGCAGCGAACCCGAGGGCGACGGGCACACCGACCACACCCACTCCGAGACGGCCGAGAACGCCGAGGCCGGGCAGGCGCCGCACAACGCCGACGACGTCACCTTCGCACGCGACATGATGCCCCACCACGAGCAGGCGCTGCAGTTGGTCGACCTGGCGCGCGGCCGGTCCAACGATCCGGCGCTGCTCGAACTGGCGTCGGCGATCGCCGCGGCACAGGGCCCCGAGATGGACCGGATGGCGGACATGCTGCGCAGCTGGGGTGAGGACCCCGAGGCGGGGATGCACCACGGCGGTCACGGCATGGCGATGCCGGGCATGGTCGACGACGCCACCATGAAGCGCCTCGAGTCGCTGAGCGGCCGCGAGTTCGACACACTGTGGTTGGAGTCGATGATCAGCCACCACCAGGGCGCGGTCGAGATGGCCAAGGCCGAGATCGCCAACGGCGTGGATCCGCAGGCCAAGGAGCTCGCGGAGGCGATCATCAAGGCCCAGGAGGCGGAGATCGCCCAGATGAAGAAGATGCTGGAGGGGTGACGATGTCCACAGGTGCCTCCGAAGAGGTTGCGTTACACGGCTATTCGGCGCAGAAGGAGAACTACGCCAAACGGCTGCGCCGGATCGAGGGGCAGGTGCGCGGGATCGCGAAGATGATCGAGGACGACAAATACTGCATCGACGTCCTCACCCAGATCAGCGCCGTGCACAGCGCGCTGCAGTCGGTCGCGCTGGGACTGCTCGACGAACACCTCGGCCACTGCGTCAGCCAGGCCGTCGCCGAGGGCGGTGACCAGGCCGAAGCCAAACTCGCCGAGGCCAGCGCCGCGATCGCCCGGCTCGTCCGGTCCTAACCCAACTCCGATTCCAGGCGCTCCACCTTCGCGGTGAGCTGACCGGTGTACCCGGGCCGGATGTCGGCCTTGAGCACCAGGCTCACCCGGGGGGACGCCGCGGCGACCGCGTCGACGGCCTGTTTCACCACGGCCATCACCTCGTCCCACTCACCCTCGATGTTGGTGAACATCGCATTGGTCTCGTTCGGCAGACCGGACGCCCGCACCACGCGGACCGCCTCGGCCACCGCGGCACTCACACCGCCGGTCTCGTCGCCACCGGAAGGACTCACGCTGAACGCCACAAGCATCGGCCCAGAATGCCACGGCGCCAAGGGCGCGCGCCTGACACACTTCCCCTCGTGAGCGAAGTCGTCCTGCTGCCCGCGACCGTCGAACACCTCACCGCGTTGCGGGAGGACCGGACGGCGTTCGGTGAACTGCTCGGCGCCGAGGTCCCCGACGGCTGGCCCGAATTCCCCGAGGCGATCGACTTCACGCTCGAGAAGCTGACCGAACATCCGCATCAGGCCGACTGGTGGATGCACTTCTTCCTCGCCGACGGCGGAGCGCTGCTGGTCGGGTCGGGTGGCTTCGTCGGCCCGCCGAGCGGCGGGGTCGTCGAGCTGGGCTACGAAATCGCCCCGAAATTCCGCAACCAGGGGCTGGCGACGGCCGCGGCCAGGGCGATGGTCGAGAAGGCAGCCTCGGCCAGCAATGCCGTGCGGATGGTGATCGCGCACACCCTCGCGCATGAGAATCCGTCGACCGGCGTGCTGCGCCGGCTCGGATTCTCCCGGGTCGCGGAGCTCGACGATCCCGACGAGGGGCCGATCTGGCGGTGGGAGCTGCCGATGGCCGCGGCGGCGGAGTAACGCCGACGGCCCCACGGCGATGAAACAAGCAGGTCAACGCACGCCAGGGCGGCTGACCGACGCCTTGTGCGACACTGGACCTTGATCTGTGACTGGAGGTAACGCATGCCGCAGCGAACTGTGCGGAAGCTGACCACCGCGATCCTCGCGGCCGGACTCGTGACGGGCATGGTGGTAGGCGCACCGTCGGCGCTCGCCCAACCGGCGCCGCCCCCGGCCCCGCCGGTCGATCCGTTCGCACCGCCGCCACCCGCGGCCCCGGCGAACCCGTTCGCCGTACCGGCCGCCCCCGCAGCGGCGAACCCGTTCGCCCCGACCGCGCAACCGCTGCCCATCCCGGAAGGCACCCCGGCCGGGCAGAACCCGACCCCGTACGTCGGCCAGCCGGTGTTCTCGCCGCCGTCGTTCAACCCGGTCAACGGTTCGATCGCCGGCGCCGCCAAGCCGATCTACATCAACTTCCAGCGCCCGATCGCCAACCGCGCACTCGCCGAGCAGGCGATCCACATCTCGTCGAACCCGCCGGTGCCCGGCCGGTTCTACTGGACCAGCGACACCCAGGTGCGCTGGCGGCCGCAGGACTTCTGGCCGGCGGGCACCGTCGTGAACATCGACGCGTCGGGCACCAAGTCCAGCTTCAGCGTCCCCGAACAACTCGTCGCCACCATCGACAACAAGACCAAGCAGATGGAGGTCATGCGCGACGGCGAACTGGTCAAGACCTTCCCCGTCTCGCTGGGCAAGAAGGGCTACGAAACCAAGAACGGCACCTACTACGTGCTGGAGAAGTTCCCCGACATCGTCATGGACTCCTCCACCTACGGGGTGCCGGTCGACGACCCGTCCGGTGAGGGCTACAAGCTCAAGGTCCAGGACGCCGTCCGCATCGACAACAGCGGCGTGTTCGTGCACAGTGCCCCCTGGTCGGTCGGCGCGCAGGGCAACAGCAACGTCAGCCACGGCTGCATCAACCTCGCTCCCGAGGACGCGCAGTGGTTCTACGACAACTTCGGCAGCGGCGACGCCGTCGTGATCAAGAACTCCACCGGGATCTACGACCAGCCCGACGGTGCGTCGGACTGGCAGATGTTCTGACCTGACCTCCGTCCGGCGCTCCCCGTGTCACGATGAGGGCGGCCGGCCGTCGCCCCGGCGGCCGGTGAGCGGGCGAGGGTCAAGCGATGCCTGGTGCCGACAAGGCGACAGCACGCGCGGTCACGGTGATCGTGCTGCTCCTCCTCGCCGGTGTCGCGTTGCGCGGGCACCTGCCCGACGCCGAACCCACCGCTGACGAACCCGCCGAACCGGGCCCCGGCCCCCTGATCGCCGTCCTGATGATGCTCGCGCTGTCGATGGCGGTGATCGCGGTCTCGGTGATCAGCCAGTCGCGCCATCCCCGGGCCCGCCCGGACCCCGCCGGCGAACTCCGCTCCGACCGTGGTGCCGACGGACGGCGCTGGACCTGGCGGATGGTGCTGGTGCTGGCCGCGGCGCTGCTGCTGTGGCTGGTGATCGTGCTCGCGCTGATGCGGGTGAGCGGATGGCTGGACCTGGCCGTCGACCAACCCGATCCACCGCCGCCCCCGGATCCGTCACCGAACGCCGACTCAGAACCGCCCGCGGAGCCGCCGCCGGCGCCCGGTCCCGCGCCGGTGTTGCTCTACTTCGCCTGCGCCGCTGCGCTTTTCGTGCTGCTGGGTGCCTTCGCCGCGGCCCGCCGCAGGGCGCGGCCCCGTCCCGTGTCCGTGAAGCCCGAGTCGGCGTACGAGGGCGCGCCGCCCGAGAGTCGGACGCAGACGCTGGCCCGCGCCGCCGAGCGCGGTCTGGTCGAGATCGGTGACCTCAGCCGCGAACCCAGGGAGGCGATCATCGCCTGCTATGCGGCGATGGAACGCGAACTGGGCAAGTCGCCCGGGGCGATCCCGCAGGACTCCGACACCCCGACCGAGGTGCTCGGCCGCGCCGTCGACCTCCGCCTGTTACGCGGGGACAGCGCAGGCGAACTCGTCGACCTGTTCGAGGAGGCCCGGTTCAGCACGCACGTGATGGGGGAGGACCACCGCGAGGCCGCGATCCGGGTGCTGCGCATGGTGTTGCGCGAACTGCAGGAGTCCGCATGACCCGGGCGGTCGCCGTCGCGCTCGTCGTGCTCATCGCCGTCGAGGGCTACGCGGTGGCCCGCCTGGACCGCGACGACGTGCTCACGGTCACCGCCGTCGTGCTCGCGGGGGCGTTGATCGCCGCCCGGATCGCGCTGACCAGTGAGCGGCCGGAAACGCGCGCCGACACCGAGGCCGACGAACGCGGCGCCGCGCTGCGCCGGTGGGTGGAGCGCACCGAGACCATGGTCGGGTGGGCGGAGGCCACCCGTGCCGACTGGGACCGGCGGCTGCGCCCGATGCTGGCGCGCCAGTTCGAGCTCGCCACTGGTCAGCGAAAAGCGAAAGACCGCAGGGCGTTTCAGGCCACCGGTCGGATGCTGTTCGGGCCGGACCTGTGGCAGTGGGTGGACCCGGAGAACGTCTCGCGCACCGGCACCGAGGAACCGGGGCCGGGGCGTGCCGCCCTCGACGAGATCCTGCGACGGCTGGAGCGCGTATGAACATGCCCGCGGCGGCCACCACCGCTCACTGCGAGGCGGTCCTCGACGCGATCGGATCGGTCGTCGTCGGCAAGCGACGCGCCCTCGATCTCATCCTGACCGCCGTGCTGGCGCGCGGCCACATCCTCATCGAGGACCTGCCCGGGCTCGGCAAGACGCTGATCGCGCGGTCGTTCGCCGCCGCCCTCGGTCTGCAGTTCACCCGCGTGCAGTTCACCCCCGACCTGCTGCCCGCCGATCTGCTCGGCTCCACCATCTACGACATGCATTCCGGCCGTTTCGAATTCCGCAAGGGTCCGATCTTCACCAACCTGCTGCTGGCCGACGAGATCAACCGCACGCCGCCGAAGACCCAGGCCGCCCTGCTCGAGGCGATGGCCGAACGCCAGGTCAGCATCGACGGCATCACCCACCCGCTACCGGCACCGTTCCTGGTACTGGCCACCGACAACCCGATCGAGTACGAGGGCACCTATCCGCTGCCGGAGGCGCAGCTGGACCGGTTCACCGTCCGGCTCGAACTGCGGTATCTCGACGGGCCCGACGAGGTGACGATGCTGCGCCGCCGCCTCGACCGCGGCTCGTCCGAGCCGACCGTGCAGCGCGTGGTCGACGGGGACGAACTCTTGGCCATGCAGGAGTCGGTCGAACAGGTCACCGTGCACGAGGACGTGCTGCGGTATGTGGTGTCGCTGGCCACCGCGTCGCGGCAACACCCGCAGATCGCCGTCGGGGTCAGCCCGCGCGCCGAACTCGACCTCGTCCAACTCGCCCGAGCCCGCGCGCTGTTGGCCGGACGCGATTACGTCATCCCCGAGGACGTGAAATCGCTGGCCGTACCCGCGCTCGCGCACCGGATCAGTCTGCGGCCGGAGATGTGGGTGCGACGGGTGCAGGGCGCCGACGTGGTCGAGGAGTTGCTGCGCCGGCTGCCGGTACCGCGCACCGGAAGCGCCACGTGAGCACACCTGTCGAACTCCGTTGGCGGGCATCGGCATTGACCCGTGCGCTGGCCACCTGCGCGGCGGTCGGGCTGATGGCGGCGTTGTTCACGACGCGGTGGGATCTGGTGGCGTTCGTCGCGCCGCTGCTGGGGGTGCTGTGCTCACTCGGCTGGCAACCGCGCCCGCCCGAGGTGCGCGTCGACAGCAGCGCCCACCTGCTGCGGTGCTTCGAGAACGAACCCGCCGTCGTCGAGGTACGGGCCGTCGCCGACGACGGCAGCACACCCGCTCTCACCGCATCAACGGTCGACGGCGCGGATATCGCGACCACGGGCGCGTTGACGGTGACCCTGACCGCGGCGCGGTGGGGCCGGTATCCGGTCCGCGCCCACGTCCGCGTCACCGGCCGCGGCGGCCTGCTCGAGGGCACCGGCGCCGCCGACGTCGCGCATGTCTGCGTGTTCCCGCTCGCCCCACCGCATTCGGTGACGATTCCGCGCGCGGATCTCCTCGACCGGCTCGGCACCCACCTCACCCGGCACCTCGGCCCCGGTGTCGAATACGCCGACATCCGCGGATACGTGCCGGGCGATCAGTTGCGGACGGTGAACTGGCCGGTCAGCGCGCGGCGGCGCAGTCTGCACGTCACCCAGCGGCTGACCGATCGGTCCGCCGACATCGTCGTCCTCGCCGACACCTACCCGCAGCCGCCGGGTCCGGCGACCGAGGCCACCGAACGGATGGCCCGCGGTGCGGTCCAGGTGGTGCAGAGCGCGCTGCGCTACGGCGACCGCGCCGGGCTGGTCACCCTCGGCAGCCGACGCACCCGGTGGCTGGGCGCCGACATCGGGCAGCGGCAGTTCTACCGCATCCTCGACGTACTTTTGAACGCCGTCGAATCCGACACCAGCACAGGAACTCTCGCCCCGCAGGCGGCTGTCCCGCCAGGCGCGATCGTGGTGGCGTTCTCGACGCTGCTGGAGACCGAGTTCGCGCTCGCGCTGATCGATCTGCGCAAACGCGGACACACCGTGATCGCTGTCGACGTGCTCGAGGGCAGCCCGCTGACGGGGGAGCGTGATCCGCTGATCGACCGGATGTGGGCGCTGCAGCGGTCGTTCATGTACCGCGACATGGGGACGATCGGCGTGGACGTGGTGTCCTGGCCCGTCGACATCACCCTCGACCAGGCGTTGGCGCTCGCACCGCGGGGGCGCCGGTGAAGACCGTGCTGCCCAGCCTGTTCGGCGCCCTCATGGTGGGGGCGGTGGCGTACGGCGCCGACGGGGCCGCGCTACCGGCCGCGGCGGCCGCCCTGGTCGCGGTGGTGGCCTCGGCGTGGTGGCGACCCGCCGCGGCGGGCGCCGTGCTGCTGAGCGTGCTGACCGCCGTCCTCGCCCCGAGTCCGCCGATGTCCACCGCGCTCGCGGGTCTGGCCGCGGCCGCCTACCTGGTGCTGCGGCACAACGACTGCCGCGCCACCCCGCCGACGATGATCACCGCCGTGACCTTCGCCGCGGTAGGCACCGCCGTCGTCGCACTGCCGGAACACATTCCGTGGTTGCCGCTGGCCGCGCCGGTGGTGCTGCTGGTCGGCTACGTGCTGGCGCTGCGCCCCTACCGCGGGTGATTCCGGTGTAATTGGTTGCGCTGACCGCAACCAACTACACCGAAACCGCTAGTTCCAGATGCGCACGCGGCGTTCGGGTTCCAGGAACAGGGCGTCGTCGGAGCCCACCTCGAACGCATCGTGGAACGAGTCGAGGTTGCGGACCACGCCGTTGCAGCGGAACTCCGGCGGGGAGTGCGGGTCGGTGGCCAGCCGCCGAACCGCCTCGGCGGTGCGGTATTTCGTGCGCCACACCTGCGCCCAGCCGAAGAACACGCGCTGCACACCGGTCAGACCGTCGATCACCGGCGCCGGCTGACCCTTCAACGAGAGCTCGTAGGCCAGCAGTGCGATCGACAGCCCGCCGAGGTCGCCGATGTTCTCGCCGACGGTGAACGCGCCATTGATGTGATGGTCCCCGGACAGCTCGCGTGGGGTGAAGGCCTCGTACTGCTCGATGAGCGCCTTCGTGCGCAGCCCGAATTCGGCCCGGTCGGTGTCGGTCCACCAGTCGACCAGGTTGCCGTCCCCGTCGTACTTGGCGCCCTGATCGTCGAACCCGTGCCCGATCTCGTGGCCGATCACCGCGCCGATACCGCCGTAGTTGGCGGCGTCGTCGGCCTCGGCGTCGAAGAACGGCGGCTGCAGAATCGCAGCGGGGAAAACGATCTCGTTCATCCCCGGGTTGTAGTAGGCGTTGACGGTCTGCGGGGTCATGAACCATTCGTCGCGGTCCACCGGGCCGCCGAGTTTGCGCACCTCGCGGTCCGAGGCCAGCTGGTAGCCGCGGCGGTAGTTGCCGTAGAGGTCGTCGCGTTCGATGACCAGCTCCGAATAGTCCTTCCACCGCGCCGGATACCCGATCTTGGGGGTGAACTTGTCGAGTTTGGCCAGCGCCTTCTCACGGGTCTCCGGCGTCATCCAGTCCAGCTGGTTGATGCTGACGCGGTATGCCTCACGCAGGTTCGCGACCAGTTCGTCCATGCGCGCCTTGGCATTCGGCGGGAAGTGCCGCTGCACGTACAGCTTGCCCAGCGCCTCGCCCATCAGGCTCTCCACCACCGACACCGCGCGCTTCCAGCGGTCGCGGATCTGCTCGGTGCCCGACAGCAGCTTGCCGTAGAACGCGAAGTCCTCGGCGACGAGGTCGTCGGTCAGCAGGAACGCGCGGCCATGGATCAGCCGCCACCGCACCCACTGCTTCCAGTCCTCGAGCGGTTCACCCGTCCAGGCCGCGGCGAACGCGGTGAGGTAGTCGGGCTGGCGCACCACGACCTCCGCGACCGCCTCCGGGGAAGTCCCCAGCGCGGAAACCCAACCCGCCCAGTCGAATCCGGGCGCCTCGGCGGTGAGGTCGGCGAACGTCCGCAGGTTGTAGGTCAGATCGGCGTCGCGGCGTTTGACCACATCCCAGTGCGCGGCGGCGAGTTTGCGCTCCAACGCCACGATCCGCTCGGCGGTGTCGGCGTGATCGGCGGCCTCACCGCCGTACACCAGCGCGAACATCGCCGCGATGTGCTTCGGGTAGGCGGCCAGGATATCGGCGTGCTGCTCGTCACGGAAGTACGACTCATCGGGCAGCCCGATCCCGGACTGGCTGAAGTGCAGCAGGTAGCGGGTCGAGTTCTTCGAATCGGTGTCGACGTAGACGCCCGCGCCGCCGCCGATGCCGGTGCGCTGCAGACCGCCGAGCACCGCGGCGAGCGCGTCGGGGCTGTCGGCGGCGTCGACGAGCGCGAGTTCGTCGAGCAGCGGCTGCACCCCCACGCGCGCCACGGTGGCCTCGTCGAGGAAGCTGGCGTACAGGTCGCCGATGCGCTGTTCGTCGGTGCCGGTTTCGGCCCCTGACTGCGCCGCGTCGGTGATGATGTCGCGGATCTGCTCCTCGGCGCGGTCGTAGAGGGTGCGGAAGGCGCCGTCGGCGGCCCGATCGGCGGGGATCTCGTATTCGGTGAGCCAGCGTCCGTTGACGTGGCCGAAGAGATCGTCCTGCGGGCGGGCCGCGGTGTCGAGGTAACTGAGGTCGATGCCGGACTTCGAGGTTGCACTCGGGGTTGCTTCTACCGTCACCCCAACATGCTGCCAGAAGCGCACCGGTACCCTCACGGCCATGCCCGACGAGCTCACCGACGAGCGTGCCGACGGCCGGGTGTTCACCGGATTCGGTATCGCCTCCGCCGTCCTGGCCGCGCTCGGCGTGGCCGCCGTGGTGCTGGCCGTCATGATCTGGTCGGGACACCGCGCCGACGCCGACGAACGCGCCTACCAGACCCGGGTGCTGCAGGCCGCCGCGGACTGGACGAACGTGCTGGTCAACATGAACAAAGACACCGTCGACGCCAGCATGCAGCGGTTGCACGAGAACACCATCGGCGACCTCAACGCCGACTTCGACTCGGCCGTCGAGCCGTACCGCCAACTCGTGCAGCGATTGCAGACCCGCACCAAGGGCCAGGTCGACTCGGTGTCGATCGAATCGCTGTACCACCCGGCGCCCGGCCCCGACGGCGGTCCGGCACCGGCCGCCCAGCCGGATCCGCAGCTGTCGGCGTTCGCCTCCCGCACCGACACCGTGCTGGTGGTCGCGACGTCGCTGAGCGAGAACGCCGGCAGCAAGGAACCCCAGACCGTGCGCTGGACGCTGCGCCTGGACGTCTCCGACGTCGACGGGAAGCTGATGATCTCCCGGCTGGAGCCGATCCGATGAGGAACCGGCTGCGGGTGCTGGTCTTCGACGCGCTGGCGCCGCTGGCCGCAATCGCCGGTCTGCTGTACATCGGGCTGGCGCTCGGTTGGCCGCTGTGGTGGGTGTCGGTGTGTTCGGTGCTGTGCCTGCTGATCGTGCAGGCCGTGATCGTCGACGTCGTGCTGTGGCGGCGCGACGGGGTCACCGTCGGCACCGACGACGACGCGCCAGGGGTGCGGTTGGCGGTCATGGGGGTGGCCGCCGCCGCGCTGATCGCCGCCGTCGCCGTGGGCTACTGGCGCTGGACGGTGCCCGACCGCGCCTTCACCGCGGACAGCGCCGAGGTGGTGCGCATCGCCAGCAGTGTCGCCGAGGCCACCGCGACGTTCTCCCCGCAGAGCCCGACCGCCTCGATCGACCGGGCGGCGGCGCAGATGGTGCCCGAGCGGGCGCAGGCGTTCAAGGACGAGTTCGCCGGTGTCGCCCAGGAGTTGACCAGCAAGAACGTCTCCGCTCAGGCCAGCACGGTGTCGGCCGGTGTGGAGGCGATCGGACCCGAGGTGGCCAGCGTCGCGGTGGTGCTGCGCGGAACGCAGAGCGTGCCGGGCAAACCCGTCGACAATGCGGTGCTCGCGCTGCGGGTCGCGCTGTCGAAGACCGACGGCCAGTGGAAGGTCGAGGACGTCACCCCGATCCACGCCCGGTGATTTGGGCGCGCTCACGTGCGCTGAGCGTACGAAAGCGCGCCGAAATCGCCCTGGCTACAGCAGCCGCGCGTAGTCGACCTTGAGGCAGCGGTCCATCACGACCTGCAGCCCCGCGGCGGTGCCCTCCCGGGCGACGTCCTCGTCCCACAGGCCCTGCTGCAACCACAGCGTCTTCGCCCCGACCGCGATGGTCTCCTTCAGCACGCCGGGCAGCTCACTGCTGCGGCGGAAGACGTCGACCATGTCGGGGACGACGGGCAGGTCGGCCAGCGACGGGTACACCGGGGTGCCGTCGATCTCGCTGACAGTCGGGTTGACCAGGTAGAGCTCGAAGTGGCTGGCCGAGCGCAGGTAATCCCAGACGCCGTAGCTCGGCCGCATCGGGTTCGCCGACGCGCCCACCACCGCGACGGTGCGGGTCTCGCGCATGATGCGCCGGAGGTCGTCGTGTTCCGGTTCGATCCACTCGGTCATGAGACGGGCATTCCCGTTCGGACGGGGATCAACGCTCATTGTTGGCGCGCTGCGCGCGGATCTTCGCGAACCGCTCCGACAGCCGGCCCATCCGGATCATCAGCGACGCGGTCGGGCTGACCTCACCGTCGAGGTAGCTCTGGAACTCCTCGACCGTCACGCCGATGCGTGAGGCGAACTCCGGGGCGCCGAGCCCGGACCGGTTCAGCAGCAGCTGGACGTGGTGGCCGACCTCGGTGCGTTCGGCGGCCGCCATCTGCTCCCGGGTCCGGCTGAGCACCTCGGCCAGCGCCTTGGACACCCCGTAGGGCCGCGTCTTCTCCAGCACCTCCTCGACCTGCCGGGCGGTGCGGCCGTACGGATCGCGTTTGATCGCGGTCACGATGCGCTGCCACACCGTGAGGTCGTCGGTCTCCAGGGCGTCGCGGATCGCGGCGGTCGACCAGAACTCCACCGGGCGGTCGTCGATCTTCGCGCGCCGGGTCGCCGCGGTGATCGGTCGCGTCGCCGCGGAATAAGTAGCGTCGCGGTGGGTCTCCCGCGCGTCGCTGGTCAACGTCACCTCGCCTCCTCGAGCATTGCCACGGCCACCGACAGACAGCGCTGCCTGACCGTCGTCCAGTCGGACTCCGCGTCCGGGTCCGACATCGCGTCGTCGTGCTCATCGGACGGCTGCGGATCGGCCAGGCGGCGCACCAACTGGGTCGCCACCCACTGCTTTTGCGGCTGTTCACCACAGTAATACCGGTCCATTCCGGACAGCACGAGCGCCGCGGTCTGAGTCTCCATGGAATCGACCAGCTCGGCGAACTCGGCGTAGTCGCGGCTGCTGTTGCGGCACATGAGCAGGTAACTCTTCAGCCGTAGCGTCTCCGCACCCGTCGGGATCTGCAGCCGGTCGCCGGTCGGCAGCTGCACGTTCGTGGTCTCCACCGGGGTGCGCCGGGTCACCGGTGCGCGGTCGGTCTCGGCCTCGGTCTGCAGGGCGTCGAGCGCCACCTGCAGGCGGCCGCGCCACAGCGTCACCGGATGCACGGGCAGCGTGGTGCGCACCGTCGCGCCGTCGTGCCCGTTGCGGCCCCGGCGGCCGGTGCGCAGCTTGACCGTCTGGTCGCCGCCGTTGGGGGCGACCATGCGAGTCTTGATCGGCTGGCAGCCGCTGAACGCCAGCGGGTCGGCGACGGTGACGGTGGCGGGCGCCAGCGTCTTCATTCGGGCCGCGGACTTCACCATGCCGCGCAGATCGGCGCCCGACGGCCCGAGCGCGGAGATGTCGTCGGGGATGATCACCAGGTCGTCGATCTGCACCTTGGGCAGCGGCTTCTCGAAGTCCACCGACGGCAGGATCTTGTCGAGCCACCGCGGCAGCCACCAGTTCCACCGGTCGAACATCGCCATCAGCGCGGGTACCAGCACCAGCCGCACGATCGTGGCGTCCACGGCGATCGCCACCGCGCACGCCACCCCCAACTGCGCGACCAGCGGCATACCGGCGAACGCGAACCCGATGAACACCGCGATCATGATCAGCGCCGCGCTGGTGATGGTGCGGGCGCTGGTGGACACGCCGTAGGCGACCGCGTCGCGGGTGTTGCCGGTCTGCAGGAAGCGTTCCCGGATGCGGGTCAGCAGGAAGATCTCGTAGTCCATCGACAGGCCGAACGTCATCGCCAGCACCAGCGGCGGGATCGTGCTGTCCAGCGACGGCAGCCGTTCGAAACCCAGCGCTTCGAGCCAGCCCCACTGGAACACCGCGACCAGGGAACCGTACGCGGCGGCGACCGACAGCACGGTCATCAGCACACCCTTGAGCGCGAGCACCACCGAGCGGATCGAGATCAGCAGCATCAGGAACGCGATCAGCGCGACGAACCCGAACACCAGCGGCTGGGTCACGCTGACCCGGTCGTCGAAGTCCTTGATCAGCGCGGTGGGTCCGCCCACGTCGACCGAGGTGTTGGGTCCGGCCGTCGAGGGCAGGTTGGCGCGCATCCAGTCGACGGTCTCGCGGGCGCCCATGTTCTCGGGGTCGACGGTGAGCACCGCCGACAGCAGCGCGCTGCGATCGTCGTCGCCGAACACCGCCGGCGACACCGACTGCACGTTGGGCGCCTTGGTCATCTCGGCGCGTACCGCCTCGATCGTCGGCCCCTGGGATTCGGCCTGACCGTCGGGGAACGTCACCAGCACCCGCACCGGGCCGAGCGCACCGGGCCCGAGCGCCTCGGCCGCCGCGTTCACACCGCCCCGGATCTCGTGGGTGGGCTCGAACTGCCGCTGCATGCTGTTGCCGAGCACCATCATGAACGCCGGCGCCGCCATCGCGAGCAGCACCAGCGCGGCCGCCGTGGCGGCCACCCACGGTCGGCGCATCACCCAGCCGGTCCAGCGCGTCCAGAACCGGGACTGGGTGGTGTCGGGCCGGCGGGAGAAGTGTAGGTACGACGAGCGTTTGGCGGCGGCCCGCCCGAACGTCGCGAGCACCGCGGGCGTCAGCGTCGTCGAAGTGAGCACCGCGATCGCGACCGCGAGGATCGCGCCGGTCGCCATCGACGTCAGCACCGGGGTGTTGATGAGGTAGATGCCGGTGACCGAGGCGATCACGGTCATCCCGGACAGCAGCACCGCCAGCCCGGAGGTCGCCATCGCGGCGTCGGCGGCCTGTTCGGGGTTGCGGCCGGCGCGCAGTTCCTCCCGGAACCGCATCAGGATGAACAACGAATAGTCCACCGCCAGCGCGATGCCGAACATCGACACCGTCGACGCCACGAACACCGACATCGTGGTGACCGTCGACAGCAGATAGACCACGCCCATCGTCACCGCGACCGTGCACACCCCGAGCAGCAGCGGCATCGCCGCGGCGGCCAGCGAGCCGAACACCGCGAGCAGCACGATCATCACGATCGGCAGGTTCCACTGTTCGGCCTGCGCGATGTCGGTCTTGATGGCCGCCGACGCGGCCGCCCCGAGCGCGCCCTGCCCGATGACGTACGTCTTCACCCGGCCGTCGCGGAACTCGCCGGGTTCCTCACCGCTGATGCCGATCCGCTTGCGCAGATCCTTGGCGACGTCGGTGGCGCCGGTGTTGTCGAAATCCAGCGACAGGGTGATGACGTAGGGCCGGTCGGGCTGGGGTGCGGGCTGCTGCGGGTTGGGGGTGATCTTGACGCTGGGCACCTGGGCGGCGATCTGCTCAAGATGCGCGACGGCGGCGTTCATATCGTCGTAGGAGGCGTCGGCGCGCGGCGCGGCGACCAGTGCCAGCGGGGAGGCGCCTTGATCGGGGTAGTGATCCTCGAGTTCGTACTGCACGTGCAGCGACTGCGAACCCTCGACCTCGAAACCGCCGCCGGTGAGGTTCGACGAATGGTTCAGCGCGAGGTAGATCGCGGGCACCAGCAGCAGTACCCAAGCGCCGAAGACCGCCCAGCGGAGTCTGCGCAGGTTGCTGCTCAAGCGCATCATGAACTGCTGGATGGTGTCTCCCCCAGATCTTCCTGGCGTGTCCCGGGCTGTCTTTGCGAGAGCGTACCGCAGCGTGCGGTAGGGTAGCGCACCCTCGATCAAGCTGCGAGCAAGCTGTGACCTGCCCTGATTCCGATCTTGTCGGGGGTGGGCGCCCCGCTGGATTGGCGGGGGCCGTCGCATCGATGGCAGGATGGCGCCCGACTGTCCATGCGTCGGGGGACCACTTGGGACGTCCGCCGCTGACGATGCGAGTTGCCCGGCGGGACGTTCTGACACCGCCGAGGAGCGTGATGAACAAGAAGATCGTCCTGCCCGTGTCCGCGATCGCCGCCGCGGGCGGTATCGGGGCCGCGGCGTTCACCGGGTTCCCGCTGCCCGCCACGCCTGCGACCGCGGCGCCGGATCCATGTGCGGCCAGCCAGGTCGCCAAGACCGTCGCCACCGTGGCCACCAACACCTCGAACTATCTCGCCGCCAATCCCGAGGCGGATCAGGCGTTGACCACCATCGCCCAGCAGCAGGCGGGTCCGGCCTCCCTCGCGACGCTCAAAACCTACTTCGACGCCAATCCGACGGTCGCATCCGACCTGCAGAAGCTGCAGCAGCCGCTGACCAATCTGTCCGGGCGGTGCAAGCTGCCGGTCACCATCCCGCAGGTGCTCGGTCTCGTCCAGGCCGCGCAGGGACAGGCGACCGCACCGGCGGCGCCCGCGGCGCCCGCTGCGCCGGTCGCGCCTGTGGCCTCGACCACACCCCGCTGACCTCGGTACTCTGTCAAATCAGACTTTTTCCCTGCTCTTTACGGTTAAGGCAAGAACTTCTCCGAAACTTCTGATTAGCTGTGTGCGGCGATAACCAATCGTGGTTTCGGCCTTCTGGATCAGACGAAGGAGCATGTCCATGTTGCTTCCTGCCCGTACCGCACGTCGTGTGGTCGCCGGGGTCACCGGCGCCGGCGCGGTCACCGGTGTGCTGCTGTTCGGTGCGCTTCCCGCCGCGATGGCCCAACCGGCGCCGCTGCCCCCCAACTGCACCGCCGCCGATCTGGCCGGCGTGGCTTCCGGGGTCTCGGCGTCGACGTCGGCCTATTTGTTCACCCATCCACCGGTGAACGACTTCTTCACCAGCCTCGAGGGCCTCCCGCGGGATGAAATCAAGCCCAAGGTCGAGGACTACCTGAACGCCAACCCACAGGTGAAGGCCGAACTCACGGGGATCCGTCAGCCGCTGACCGATCTGAAGGCCCGTTGCGGTACCGCGACGCCGCCCGAAGACGACGTCGACACACCGTAGCCCCGGGTGCGGGCTGCAACCGGGGAACAACAGCCCGAGCGAACAGTGCAGGAAACCACCGGCCGAACGGTGTTGATGGTCGACGACGATCCGGATGTCCGCACGTCCGTCGCACGCGGACTGCGGCATTCGGGGTTCGACGTGCGCGTCGCCGCGGACGGTAAAGAAGCGCTGCGGATGCTGTCGGCCGAATCGCACGACGCGTTGGTGCTCGACGTGCAGATGCCCGAACTCGACGGTGTCGCCGTGGTGACGGCCCTGCGCGCGCTCGGCAACGACATCCCCATCTGCGTGCTCTCGGCGCGCGACACCGTCAACGACCGCATCGCGGGACTCGAGGCGGGCGCCGACGATTACCTCACCAAACCGTTCGACCTGGGCGAGCTGGTGGCCCGGCTGCATGCGCTGCTGCGCCGGGCCAGCCACTCCGACAAACCGTCGGACACGATGACGGTGGGGCCGTTGACCATCGACACCGCCCGCCGGTTGGTGTTCGTCGATGGTGAGCGGGTCGACCTGACCAAACGGGAATTCGATCTGCTCGCCGTGCTCGCGGAGAACAACGGTGTGGTGCTGTCGCGCCAACGGCTACTCGAACTGGTCTGGGGTTACGACTTCGACGTCGACACGAACGTCGCCGACGTGTTCATCTCCTACCTGCGGCGCAAACTCGAACGCGACGGGCTGCCGCGGGTGATCCACACCGTCCGCGGGATCGGATACGTGCTGCGGGACGAGCCCTAAGGTCGTGCGGCTGCCCCGATTCCTGCGCTCGGCCTCACTGCGCACCCGGGTGGCGGTGGCGTCCGCGGCCGCGGCGTCGGCCGTCGTCGCGGCGTTCACGATCCTCACCTCGGTGGTGCTGGCCAACAACGACGAGGCCCAGCTCGACCGCAGGCTCGACTCGATCGTCGACGCCAGCATGTATCCCGAGCAGCTACAGGACCCGCGCCGCGGGGTACTGACGACGGGCCGCGACCGCACCAGCGGTCAGGTGGTGTTCCAGCGCGGCTTCCAGCTGCCGAAACTGCCACCCGGCACCGAGACCGTCCAGGTGAACAGCGTCGACTACCGGGTGCGCACGCTGGTCGTCGACCAGGAGGGCGGCGTGCTGGTGTCGATCGGCATCCGCGCCGACAGCATCCTGCTCAGCGCGGGCCGCATCCCCGAGTACGTGATCGTCGGTTTGGTGACGGTGTTCATCGCGGGCGGGCTGGGCTGGCTGTTGGCCGGTCCGGCGATCCGGCCGCTGCGCAAACTGACCGAACACACCTCCGAACTCGGCAAGGGCACCGACGAGATGCCCGAGGTGCGGGGTGCGCGTGAGGCCGAGGAGCTGTCCGAGGCGATGTCGGCGATGCTGCGCCGGCTGGCCGCCGCTCAGCAGGCGACGACGAACTCGCTGCAGGCCGCGCAGGATTTCGCGGCCAACGCCGCCCATGAGTTGCGCACCCCGCTCACCGCGATGCGCGCCGATCTGGACACGCTGCGTATCCACGATCTGCCCGCCGACGAACGCGCCGAGGTGGTCGCGGACCTGTCCCGGGCACAGCGCCGGGTCGAGGCCATCATCACCGCACTCGGTCAGCTGGCGTCCGGGCAGCTCGCCCAGGTCGCCGACCAGGAGCCGATCGACGTCACCGACACCCTCGACCGGGTGGCGCGCGAGAACATGCGCGCCGCGCCGAACGTGGAGATCGTCGTCGAGGCCGAGGAGCTCGGCACGGTGGTGGGGTGGCCGGACGGGTTGCGGCTGGCCATCGACAATCTGGTGCGCAACGCGATCACCCACGGCGGTGCGTCCCGGGTGGTGTTGACCGCCCAGCGCAACAAGGAGTGGCTCACGATCATCGTCGACGACAACGGCCGTGGGCTGCCGGCCGACGAGCACGAGACGGTGCTCGGGCGGTTCCGCCGCGGCAGTACTGCGGCACCCGGCGGCTCCGGTCTCGGGCTGGCGCTCGTCGCGCAGCAGGCCGAACTGCACGGCGGCGCGGTCCAGCTGTCCGACAGCCCGCTCGGCGGGTTGCGCGCCACGCTGACGGTGTCGACCGCACGCGACGGCGGAGATCCTCAGCTGCGCTGAATCTGCCTGTGCCGCAACGCCGTCACGACACCGCGCCACCCGAGCAGCAGCAGTGCGGTGACCAGTGAGGCGACGATTACGAAGCTCACCGCGACGCCTTGGCCGCTCAGCTTGCGCAGCACCATGCCGACCGCGACCGTGCTCACCCAGATCAGCACGCCGGTGGGGGTGAGGGCCAGCGGCCTGCGCCAGGCGCGCGAGGCCAGCCACCCGACGGCGGTGCCCGCGAGGAACGGCCACGCGGTCTCGGCGATACCCGCGACGGTCAGTCCCTCGGCGTGGCTGCGCCGCCCGATCGTGCAGAACACCACCACGCAGACCAGGTCGGCCAGCAGGGCGAGTGCGGGGGTGCGGCGGTCAGGCATGCGGGGTCACGTCCATCCGGGTTTCTCGTCGGGTGCGGAGTCGGGGTCGAGCGAGTTCTCGGTGCGGAACATGAAGAAGAACACCACCCACCCGATGGCGGCCAGGAAGATCCAGCTGACCAGTCGGTAGATGAGCATCGCCGAGATCGCACCCGCCAGCGTCATCCCGCTCGACACCAGCCCGGGCACCAGCACCGCCTCCACGACCAGCAGGCCGCCCGGCATCAACGGGATGGTGCCGACGGCGCGGGCGGCGGCGTAGGCGACAGTCAGCCCGGCCAGCGACGGGTGACCGCCCGCGGCGTAACACGCGAACGCCAGGCACGCCACGTCGGCGATCCAGTTGAACAGCGACCACCCGAACGCCATGCCCAGGTCGCGCCGGCCCAACTGCACGGATTCCAGCTGCGCCAACAGTTCCCGCCACTTCGCCAGCCCGGTGTCGACGGGTTTGTTGCGCAGCGAGTTGAACCGGGAGAGCAGGCGTACGCCGATGCCGTCGATCAGGTCCGGCCGTCCGGCCACGGCCTGGGCGAGGACCAGCAGCGCCGCGAACCCGCCGAGGGTGAAGATCAGCGACAGGGGGTTCTTGCTGGCGCCGAGGAGGAACGCGCCGCCGAGGCCGAGCAGCGCAAGGCCCACGCCCTGCAGCACCCCCGACATCACCAGCTGCCACGACGCCACCACGGGGCTGGCACCCCACAGCCGCTGCTGCCGGTAGAGGAAGGTCGCCGAGAGCACCGGCCCGCCCGGCATCGTCGTGCTCAGCGCGTTGCCCGCGTAGTACGCGGCCTCGGACCGCCACTGCCGCAGGTGCACGCCGGCCGACCGGAGCAGGGTGCGTTGGATCTGGGCGAAGCTGTGCATCGAGGCGAGCGAGGCGACGACCGCGGCCAGCACCCACCACCAGTTGGCGGAGATGAGGCTCTTCCACGCCTTGGCCAGCTGGTCCCACACCAGCACCACTTCGACGGTGAGCACGGCCACCGCGACGGCGATGACCGTCCACCGGACCCACCAGTACTTACCGCGGGTGGCTCCGTCGGTGTCGGTCCGTCCTCGCTTGGCGTTCGCCGCAGCGTCGTGGGACACGCCCTACAGACTAACGGTGCCCCCACAGGGATCCGACTGCCCGCGCGGGCGCGTTGCCGCACGGTTACCTGCGGTGACGCCGGTTACGCTCGTCGCATGTCAGAGCGTGTGTTCTCGGACGATCAGTCGGTTTCGCCGCTCGTCCGGAAGGCGGCCGCGTGGTCGTGGCGGCTGCTGGTCATCGGCGTTGCGCTGTTCGCGGTGCTGTGGCTGATCAGACGCCTCGAGATTCTCGTCGTGCCGGTGGCGCTGGCGACCATGCTCGCCGCGCTGCTGATGCCCGCGGTCGACTTCCTCGACCGCAGGGGCGCACCCCGCGGCGGCGCGGTGGCGTTGGTGCTGCTCAGCGGTATCGCGGTCGTGGGCGGTCTGCTGACCTTCGTGGTGAGCCAGTTCATCGAGGGCATGCCCGCCCTCGGGGAACAGGTCACCCGCAGCATCGACGGGATGCGGGTCTGGCTGGTCGAGGGGCCGCTGAACCTGAGCCGCGATCAGATCGACAACGCGGGCAACGCCGCGATCGAGGCGGTCCGCAACAACCAGGAACGGCTGACCAGCGGCGCGTTGTCCACGGCGGGCACCATCACCGAGATCGTCACCGGCGCGCTGCTGGTGTTGTTCACACTGATCTTCCTGCTGCACGGCGGCCGCAACATCTTCGCGTTCGTCACCCGGATCTTCCCCGACAACGTGCGCGAGCGGGTGCGCGGCGCCGGGCGTGCGGGGTTCCATTCGCTGATCGGCTACGTGCGGGCCACGTTCCTGGTCGCACTCGTCGACGCGATCGGCATCGGCACGGGTCTGGCGATCATGGGGGTGCCGCTGGCGCTGCCGCTGGCCTCGCTGGTGTTCCTGGGCGCCTTCGTCCCGCTCGTCGGTGCCGTCGTCACCGGCTTCCTCGCGGTGATCGTCGCGCTGCTGACCAAGGGTCTGGTGTACGCGTTGATCACGCTCGGCCTGATCCTGGCGGTTCAGCAGCTCGAAGGTCACGTGCTGCAGCCGCTGGTGATGGGACGCGCGGTGTCGATCCACCCGCTGGCGGTGGTGCTGGCGATCGCGGGCGGCGGCGTGCTGGCGGGCATCGTCGGCGCGCTGCTCGCCGTGCCCGCCGTCGCGTTCCTCAACAGCGCGATCCGGGTGCTGCTCGCCCGCGATCAGCGCGCCGAGGTGCGGGAGCTCGAGGCCGACGACGGACCGCGTGTGCAGGCGGAGCCCGACGAGATCGACGAGAAAGTCGACTAAGCGGCCCTGACCAGCCGACGGCGGCGGGCGGTGTCACCCAACTGTGCGCGCAGCTGCCGGCGCGCCCGGTGCAGGCGGGACATCACGGTGCCCAACGGTGTGCCCATCATCCGGGCGACGGCCGCGTACGGGTGGCCCTCGACATCCGCCAGGTAGACCACCATCCGGAACTCGTCGCTCAGGGTGGCCATGGCCGATAGCACCTCTGAATCGGGTTGTCCGGCAAGGTAACTGACCTCGGCCGAGGCGGCACTCGAGCTCGTGGCCTCCGCGCCGACCTCGTCGATCGGGACCTCGGTGGGGCGGCGCTGCGCGGCCCGGTGGTTGTTGATCCAGGTGTTCTTGAGGATGTGGTGCATCCACGCCCGGGAGTTCGTGCCTCGTTCGAACGTGCCGAAGCTCCGGTAGGCGCGGACCAGCGTGTCCTGGACCAGGTCTTCGGCATCGCCGGTGCGGCCGGTCAGCCGCATCGCGGCGCGGAGCAGTTCGGGGCGAAGAGGCAGGACGATCCTGCCGAAATCGTCTGCGTCAGAAGGGCTTTGGCTGGCGCGTGCGATGCTGGTGAGTGAGGGGTCGTGTGTCGCTGCGAGATTCATGTGTCCGACGGTAGGAGCGGTTCGCGGCCGGGTCGGCGTTCTCACATGGAACGCATAGATGTCGGAATGCGTTGCGGCAGAACAAATATGAATTTTCTATGAGTCGGGTCGGCGGTGTCGGGCGGTCGCTACCATGCCGGATGGTTCGATGCCCCGGTTGCGCCGTTTCTAAGAGATATCTATGAGGACCGAGACAGGTGCGTCGCGCGGCGTGACAATGGGTGCCATGACGTCCGCGCCCGTCAACGAGCACCAACCCCGGCGCGCGATCCTTGGCCGGCTGCCCCGGATGTACCGCGCCGACGGGTCCGCGATCCGCGTGCTGCTCGTCGATGACGAACGCGCGCTGACGAACCTCGTCCGGATGGCCCTGCAGTACGAGGGGTGGGAGATCGACGTCGCCCACGACGCCGCCGAAGCCGTCGAGAAGTACCAGGCCAACACCCCCGACGTCCTGGTGCTCGACATCATGCTGCCCGACACCGACGGCCTCGGAGTGCTGGCCCGGATCCGCGAATCCGGCACCTACACCCCGACCCTGTTCCTCACCGCCCGCGATTCGGTGGCCGACCGGGTGACCGGGCTGACCGCCGGCGGCGACGACTACATGACGAAGCCGTTCTCGCTCGAGGAACTCGTCGCCCGGTTGCGGGGACTGCTGCGCCGCACCGCGTACCTCACCCCCGCCGACAACGAGTCACTGCGCGTCGGGGACCTCACCCTCGACGCCGCCAGCCACGAGGTGACCCGCGGCGGTGAACCGATCTCGTTGACCTCCACCGAGTTCGAACTGCTCCGCTTCCTGATGCGTCATCCGCGCCGGGCGTTGAGCCGCGACGAGATCCTGCGCCGGGTGTGGGAGTACGACTTCGGCGGACGGACGAGCATCGTCGACCTCTACGTCTCGTATCTGCGCAAGAAGGTCGACGCCGACCGCGATCCGATGATCCACACCGTGCGCGGCGTCGGTTACATGTTGCGGCCGCCGGGATGAAACGTCTGTGGCAGAGCTGGACGCTGCGCCGGCAACTCGTCGTCGGGGTCTCGGCGGTGGTCGTGGTCACGCTGGTGACGTTCGGGACGATGTCGGTGCTGAGCCTGCGGTCGTCGGTGCTCGGCATCATCGACGACCAGCTGGCCACCAGCGCCGAGGGTTTCAGCCAGTCGGTGACCAAGTACCGGACCACCCCCGTCGAGCAGGGAGAACTGCCGCCGCCGGGCGCGATGAAACCGCTGACCCATCTGATCGGGCAGGCGCCGGACAACGTCGTCGCGCTGATCCAGGACGGCCGAGTGGTCGACTCCGCGCACTTCGTCGACGGGGAGGCGGTCCCGGCCCCGCCCGCGGTGGTGGACGCCATCGCGGGGATGTCGTGGACGGGCGCCGGACCGCGCACGGTGAAACTGCCCGATCTGGGCTGGTACCGGATGACGAGCCGCCCCGGCGACGGTGACGAGATCATGGTGACCGGGGTGTCCCGGGCGCCGGCGTGGGATGCGATGGTGCGGGAGACGGCGATCGTGGCGGGGTTGACGGTTGTCGCGCTGCTGGTCACCGCACTGAGCACGATCGCGATCGTCCGGTACGCGCTGCGCCCGCTGCGCCGGGTCGCGGCGACCGCCGCCGAGGTCGCGACGCTGCCGTTGGACCGCGACCACCACACGATCACCCCGCGCGTGGACGCCCGTGACACCGACCCGCGTACGGAGGTCGGGCGCGTCGGCGAGACTCTCAATCGGCTGCTCGACCACGTCGAACAGGCGCTGGCCGACGTGGCGGCGTCCGACCGGCGGATGCGGCAGTTCATCACCGACGCCAGCCACGAACTCCGCACCCCGCTGGCCGCGATCCACGGCTATGCCGAGCTCACCCGTCAGGACGCCGCGGTGCTCCCTGAGACCACCGAGTACTCGCTGGCCCGCATCGAATCCGAGGCGCGCCGGATGAACGCGCTGGTCGCCGACCTGCTGCTGTTGGCCCGGCTCGACGAGGGGCAGGACCTCGACGCCGGCGACGTCTGCCTCACCGAGATCGTCGTCGACGCGGTCAACGACGCCGCCGCAGCCGCACCCACGCATCGCTGGCGGACACACCTGCCGGACACCGCGGTGTGGGTGCGCGGTGACCGGGCGCGGCTACACCAGGCCCTGGCCAACCTGCTGTCGAACGCGCGGGTGCACACGCCGGAGGGAACCACGGTGACGACCGCCCTGCGGACGGTCGACGGCTCCACGGAGGTGACCGTCAGCGACGACGGCCCCGGAATCGCGCCCGACCTGCTGCCGCACCTATTCGAGCGGTTCGTGCGCGCCGACAAGTCGCGGTCGCGGCAGGCGGGCAGCTTCGGCCTGGGACTGTCGATCACCGCGTCGATCGTCGAGGCGCACGACGGTGCCATCTCCGCGCGATCCGACGGGCACGCGACGACGTTCGCGATTCGCCTGCCCGCACTCCCGCGCGAGCGTGCGCAGACTGCTGAAGAAACCCCGGCGTTTCGGGTACAGACACGCACGCTCGCGCAGAGGGGGTGACTACATCCGGCCTTCGCGGCGCAGCAGATCCGCGGCGCTCATCCCGCCGCCGCGACGCTTCTGCTGTTCGGGAGTGTCGAGCTTCTGCGTCGACTCCGGCTCGGACGGATCCTTGGGCGCCTGGAACTTCGTCGTCGCATCATCGTCGGCGTCGGCCTCGGGGGGCTGCGGACGCTGCACCGGGATCGCCGTCGTCGGCTCGTTGCCCTCGGGTTCGGGCTGCGGCCCACCCGCGCGCATCGCGGTCGTCGGATCGGCCGACGGCTGCGGCGGTCGGGGCGGTCGCCCCCCGCCGGAACCGGCTGGACCGCCACGGAGTTCCCCGAGCCAGGACTCGATCTCGCGCTCTTCCCGCCTCGGCGCCGGACCGGTCGGGCGAGGCGCCCGCGGCGACGACGCCGTGTTGACCGCACCGCGCACCGCGTTCTTGGCCATCGACAGCCGCGTCGTCGGCGGCTCCTGACCGGGGGCGGGTCGGTTCGCCGGGATGCGGGTGGTGCCCGTAGCCGAAGGACCGTTCACCCGGGGCGGGCC
>NZ_LQIT01000052.1 GCF_001499965.1 Mycobacterium sp. GA-2829 | reverse complement strand
CGTGGGAACCACCGTGTAAGGCTTGGACGTCTGCGTCGGCACGACAGCTTGCTTCGCCGCCAGCTTATCACCTTCGTAGCGATTCAGAGAGGAGCGAGCTGTGCAGATCGCGATCATCATCGTGTCGGTCGGCCTCGCGATCTTCATGGCCGTGGCCGGCTTCCTCAACGTGTTCTTCGTCGGCGACGCCCGGAAGAACCAAGTGCACCTGAGGATCTCGCGCGGCCTGACCCGGTTCATCGGCTGGTGCCAGTGGGCGTCGGTCGTCGGTCTGATCGGCGGACTGTTCTGGCGGCCGCTGGCCATCGCGGCAGCGGTCGGGCTGCTGCTCCTGCTGATCGGTGCCGTGCTGGCCCACCGCCGGGTCAACGACCCGTTGAAGGAAATGGTCCTCGCCATCGCGGTATTCGTGTTCACCGCGTTCGTCCTGGCGGGCCATCTGTCCGAGGCGGCCTCGGACGCGCCGCCTACCTTGGCAGGCGTGACTCTGCAAGCTGACCGATATATCCCGTCACCGCAGTGAACGTCTCCCGGAGGTTGCGCCGCAGCGCGAGATGCGCCACCCCTGCGAAGGCGCCGCCCATGATCACCCGTTCGGTCAGCAGTGTGCCGGCCTCATGAGGTTCGATCGTGTGCTCGTAGGTGAGCGTGAGCCCCGGGAACTTCGTGACGGACGTCCAGATCGATGGGCGCTCGACCCTGGTCAGCGTCGAGTACGTCTTGACGCCACCCTTCACCTTCACACCGACCCGCGATCCGACGGCGAAATCGCCGTTCACACTGCCCATCTCGATGACCTCGCCGGGCCAGGCCGACGGATCGGTCCACACCGCCCACACCGTCTCCGCGGGCGCCGAACACGGCGACGAACCTTCGACCGACCGGAGTTTGTTGCTCATCGCCCGATGATGTCACCACTTCGCCGCGGGCGCGGCGAATACGCCGAAGCCACCACCAAATCGCCTCTGCGAGAGAGGAACACCTGACATGCCGCGCACCTTCGAGATCTCCGTCGAGTCTCCCGCAACGGCCGTGGAGATCCTTGCCGCGTTCGCCGACGAGCGCTATTGGGCAGAGCGTCTGCAGACGTTCACCGGCGGCAGCGCCGCCGTCACCTCTCTGCACACGGACGCGACGGGCACTGTGGCAGTGACCATTTCCCTCGGTCTCGTGCGCGACCGGCTACCCCGAATGGTGACCCAGCTCCGCTCCGGTGACCTCGAGATGATCCGCAGCGAGCGGTGGTGTTGGCTCGACGACGGCCGCGTGCGCGGTGCGATCGACGTGACGGTGCCCGGCGCGCCGGTGTCCGCAACGGGGGAGGGCGTACTCGAGAACACCGACCACGGATCGCGGATGGCCTATACCGGTCGGGTGGCCGTCAACGTCCCGCTCGTGGGCGGAAAGATCGAGAGCTTCATGGGCCGCCAGAGCGTCGAGGAGATCGCCCGGTTGCAGCGGTTCACCGACGAGTGGATCGCCGCTCAGCGCTCACGCCACCACCACGGGTAGCTCCACCCGTGATGCGTACGTCCGGCTGCGGTGCACCCCCAGCGTGGTCGCCGAGCCGGGCACCATCGCGAAATGGCTGGCGTCGGTCCCCGCGATCGCGAGCCGGATCCGGTGACCGCGCCGGAACAGGTGAGACGTCGGAATGAGATCGAAGGTCAGGTCCGCGATCTCACCCGGAACCAGCGCGCTGGTGTCGTCGCGCCGGAAGGTGCGGTAGGGGACCGTCTGCCGATACGGCGCCGGAGTCGTGTTGAGCCGCCGGTGCACCGCACGCAGCTGCCCCTCGGTGACCGGCGCGACCCGGCCACGGTCGTCGACGTCTTCGAGATAGACGAACACCGTGGCGTCGGCGGCGTCGGCCGTCACGAACAGCGTGACGACCGGATGCCCCGTCACCTCGATGTCGCGCTCCAAAGGTGCTGTGGTGTAGGCGAGGAGCCGCCCATCGACCGTGCTGCGGTCGGGGTAGCGGACCGCCTCGCCGACGGCCACCTGCGTGCGCCAGCGGGAGTGCTCGCCGGTGCCCACCGTCGTGTCCACGACGTATTCGTCGGCGCCGCTGTCCCCGTCCGGACCGGCCTCGCTCAGCGTGCGGGCGGCGTCCAGATAGTACGTGCGCGGCACGGCAGGCGGGGGCCACGACGCACACGACTTCCAGCCCTCGCCCATGGTGAAGTAGTGCACGCGGTCCTCGCCGCCCAGCCCCGTATGGCGTTGTCGGACATGCTCATCGAAGAAGCGCAGCAACTCTCCCTCGTGGTCGAACCGCGAGCCCGCCGGCGGTCGATGCGGTTCGACGTGCCATCGCCCGCCGTGACTCCACGGGCCCAGTAGCAGCCGACCATCGGTCGACGACAGCGTGAGGAACCGCTTGATCGCGGAATGGGCGTACGCGCCGTCGAACCAGCCGCTGTGGCTGTAGACCGCGGCACCGGATTTCTCGACGTCGCGCCAATAGTTGTGCGGGCTGAACAGATTGATGCTGCCGGACTCGTCGATCGGGTGCCCGATCAGCTCGGGGCCCTCACCGCCGGGCTGATGGTACGGATCCGACGGCGCGACGTCGTCGCGGAAGGCCAGCGCCCTGGCCTGATCGTCGATGTCGTAGTTGGCCGCGTGCTCGGCCATCGCGGCACGGCGCAGCCGCCTGCGCCGATCCCCATCGACGGGTTGCGCCCCCGTCACCAGCAGACGTACCCACCAGCCAGCCACCTCGTGCGGTGCGTTGCGGTCCAGGGCCGCGTTGTACCGGCCCCACGTCTCGGTGAACCATGCGGCGTGGACGCCGCCGGGAAAGGCGATGTCGGTGTAGGCGTCGAACGGGGAGTACCGCGGCGCGACGGCGCGGACGGCGGGATGCCCGGCCACGAGAAGCATCTCCGCGGCGGCTCCGCTGTAGGAGTTGCCGAGCGCACCCACCGACCCGTCGGACCAGGGTTGGGCGACGATCCACTCGACGATCTGCCCGCCGTCTCGGATCTCGTCCGGCGACCACTCGCACATCCGGTGACCGAACGAGGCGCCCGACCCTCGGACGTCGACGTCCACCCATGCGTACCCGTTCGCCAGGAACCGGTTCCGGCACCGCGCCGTCGACGGGATGTGGTGGAACGGCCGGCCGCCGAGTGCCGCGCGCAGCGGCTGGCGCACCTCCATCGCCCGGTAGTACCGGGTCTGGTTGAGGATCGTGGCTAATCGCGTACCGTCGGCGGCCTCGGCGGGCAGGTAGACGTTGACCGCGATGCGCACGCCGTCCCGCATCGGCACGTAGCAGGAGAAGGACCGCACGCCGCGCACCCTTCGCCGTCGCGGTGCGGCGCCGAACCAGCCCGCATCCGAGTACTCCACGGGGCCTCCCTATGCGTCGCGAATCGCACTGACTGCGAGACGGATTCGGCCCAGCATATGAGCAGACGGGCCCGTGGCCCAGTGTGTTTGCATAGGGAACGAAATTCGCTGTGCGGTCGTCTCTTTCGAGCCGTTACGGGCGCCGATCGGTGTAGTGTCCCGGTGACAGATGGCAGCGCGGATTCGATCGGAGCGCCCAGTGCGAGATTTCTCGGGAGCCGTCGCGCTCGTCACCGGCGCGGGCGCCGGAATCGGCGCGGCACAAGTGAAACTGCTGCGTGAGCGCGGCGCCACGGTGTGCGCGGTGGACATCGACGAGGACGCCGCCGCCCGCAGTGGGGCGGCGCTGGCCATCGGCGCCGACGTGGCCGACCGCGAGGCGATGGCGGCGGCGGTCGACCGTGTGGTGGAGGAGTTCGGGAAACTCGACGCGGTCTTCTGCACCGCGGGCATCACCCACCTGCCCGCCACCCTGCGGTCACTGAAACCCGGTGAGCCGCAACGGGTCATCGATGTCAACCTGCTCGGCACGCTCAACACGATCCACCCAGCGCTCGAACCCCTCATCGCGTCGCGGGGCCACATCGTGGTGGTTTCGTCGATGGGGTGGCCACCCAACACCGAGTACGGGACACTGCTGCCCGCCGTCGGCGGGGTCGCCTACTCGACGAGCAAGACCGCGGTCGAGATGCTGGGCCGCGGTCTGCGGATGGAGCTCTCCCCGCACGGAGTCGACGTCACCATCGCCTATTTCGGGCCCATCGACACCGCCATGCTCGCGCAGTCGCTCACACCGCCCTCACGCGCCAAGCAGCGGCTCACCATCGGACCGGAGAAGGCGGCGACGGCCCTGATCCGCGCGGTGGAGAAGGGCAAGGTTCGGGTCATCATCCCGGCGCGCTGGAACTTCCTGAACATCGTTCGTCCACTCGGTGTGAACCTCGACAATATGCTGCTGCGCAGCAAGACTCAGCGCGAGTTCATCTCCACCTACGACGGCGGCTGAACGTCGAGCCCTCAGGATGCCCGACTGCGGGCGATCCGGCGGTGCTCGGCGACCGACTGCGGTGCGCTGAACCGGTGTACCAGGCCGAGCGCGCGAGTATAGGTCGCCGGCGCCCAGCGGGTCACCCGCCAGCCGAGTTTGGCGTCCAGGTTGGGGAAGCAGTAGACACTGCCTCGGTCGTGGGCCTTGAGGCATTTGCGGACGACAGTGTCCGGCGTGATGCCGGTCATCTTCATCGCCCGCCCGCCGCGTCTGGTCTGTTCGGCGGTCATGCGGCCGGATCCGACGATGTTGGTCTTGACCATGTTCGGGCACAGCGCGGTGACCGTCACCCCGCTCCCGCTGAGCTCGGCGCGCAGGGTCTCGGTCATCGACAGCAGCGCCGCCTTGGTGACGCTGTACACCGCGAGGTTGGGGGACGCGCCGAAGGCCGCCGCGGAGGCGACGTTGATGATCCCGCCGTATCCGGCAGACCGCAGGATCGGGACGAAGACGTGGCAGCCGTGGATCGGTCCCCACAGGTTGATGCCCAACGCCCACGACCAGTCGTCCAGCGGCGCCTCACCGATCTCCTTGCCGCCGACCACCACTCCGGCGTTGTTGATCACCAGCGTGGGCGGCCCGCCGAACCACGCCTGCGCCTGCTCGGCCAACTCACGCACTTCGTCGATGCGCGATACGTCGCACCGCACCGCCAACGCCGCACCGCCGCGGGCGGTGATCTGCTCCACCGTGCGGGCGGCGGCGTCGACGTTGATGTCACCGCACACCACCCGCCCCCCGCGCGCAGCGAGTTCGATCGCGAATGCGGCACCGATTCCGCTGCCCGCACCGGTGACGATCGCCGATGCGCCGCGGCTACGCTCGGGCGACGTACGAGACAATGCGGCCCCCAACCCCCACGCCGACCGCGGCCCCCGCGGTTGGAGCCGGGCGCCATATGACCATGAGTGATTGCGCCGGCAGTGGATCACACTAACAGCGGTCGACGGTTTCGGCTCGTTGGGAGAGGTTTGCCGATGGGGGGCGTCTGTCGTCAGGCTGTACTGGTCAGGACGTGTTCGTCTTCTGCTGGGTGGGGCGTTCGCGATTGCTGAGTGTTGCCTGTGAACTCTCTGGCGATGTGTTGTCGAACGGTCTGCGGGGAGACGGGCGCCACCACGGTGCGCACGTCATCTCCCTCTCGTGCGAGTCGCCGACGAGTGCCGCACGGTATGCGTCACGTACACCGTGACCAGGATCGCGCCTGCCAGGATGACCGACCACCGCGATGTGGCGGACACAGAGATCGTGCCCCACGGCGTCGACGGTGACCACGACACCGAGGCCGCGACGGCGTACATGACGACGAGCGCCCAGGCCGCCATACCCGCTGCCACGAGCGCTCGCAGGGCCCACCGGCGCGGACCCGGGGTCTGGGGGAACAGGCCCGCGACGGCGCCCGCCAGGACGAGGGCACCGGCGGCCGCCGCCAGCACTGTCGCGTCGTCCAGCGACCGGAACCAAGCCGGCGCCCACACCAGCCACACCGCCAGGAACAGCGACGCCGTGATCAGCACGAACCCCACCGTCCGCACGCGCGCGCCGCGGCGGAGCGCCACCACGCTGCCGGCCAGGCATACCAGTCCGATCACCGCGAAAACGACACTGGGCGCAGCGAAATGGTCGGCCGGGATCGGCGGTGGCGCGCAATATGCCGGGCCGAGCTGACCGCTGTCGATCGCGCAATGCGTCATGAACAGCCCGAGAACCCAGGCCACGATGAAGAGCGTCAAACCAGCGAGCACCACCCGGGTCAGACGGTCCGGCAGCGAACTCGCCTCAGGTTCTTCGACGTCCGCGATCGGATGTTGCGCCTCAGCGGGCGGCGGGAACGGTGCGTGCCTGCGGGTGAACCACACCGCCGCAGCCACCAGCCCGGCCACCGCCATCGTGGCGACGGCCAGCCACTTCGCCGACGACACCGCCATCTGGAGGAAGTTGATCAGCCCGCCGTCACCCCGGTAGGCGAACTGTCCGTCGGGGCGCTTGTACATCAGCACCGTGAGTAGGACGTATTCCACGGCGTCGCAGGCGATCGCGATCGTCGGCAGCCACAACACCCACGTGGCGCGCCGGAGCGCGGGCACGGTGATGCGCCACCACCCCGCGACGAGGATGGCGGTGAACATCAGCCAGTACCCGCCCATCACGAGGAAGTCGGGCAGGAGGATCTGCTGGACCGAGGCGGGTACCGTGCAGCCCTGCACGAGCCAGTCGAAGCGCTCACCGCTGCCGGAGAACTGGGAGGCGAAGTGCAGGATCCCGCACTTCTCGGCAATCCCGAAAAGCCAGGTTGATCCGGCGTTGAACGCGACGAACCCGACGACCGACGCGAGGATCAGTCGTCGGTCGCCACCGGCCCGCGCGTAGGCGCGCACCGCGGCATCGTCTCGTGCGCTGTCCGCGCCGGTCGCATTCTCGACGATGGTGTCATTGCTCGCCCGCCCCATGGTCCGTATCTAACATCGGCCTTCGGCAACGCGGCGGGCATTGCGCAGCCTCACCGCGGAGGTCGTTGCGATGGCCAACACCTCCGCGTTGGTAATGTGCCGCCATGTTGCCTGCCAGAGTGCGGCAGTGGCGCGAAGGCGGCCGCTTCGTGACCACGCGCGTCGGGTCGGTGTTCGTCCGCTCAGCACCGGGCGACGGGCCGACTGTGCTGCTCCTGCATGGTTATCCGTCGAGTTCGTACGACTTCCGGGGTGTGGTCCCACATCTCGACGGCCGGGGATGGCTGACACTCGACTTCCTCGGCTTCGGCCTCTCGGACAAACCGCGGCCGCACCGCTACAGCCTGTTCGAACAGGCCAATCTGGTCGAAGCGGCCGTCGCCGACGCCGCGGTCGCGGGTCCGGTCGACCTCATCGCGCACGACATGGGGACCTCGGTGGCCACCGAGCTGGTGGCGCGAGACCTGCAGGGCCGCCTGGACTTCGACCTGCGCCGCGTCGTCCTGACCAACGGCAGTGTGATGCTGGACCGCGCGAGCCTGCGGCCTGGTCAGAAGATCCTGCGCAGCCCGCTCGGCGCGCTGGCCGCCCGGAGTGTCAATCGCGCCGGTTTCATCCGCGGCTTCGGGAAGCTGTTCGGCACCGACCACCCCCTGGATCAGGAGGAGGCGGCGGCCCAGTGGGCGCTACTGGCGCACCACGACGGGCACCGCATCGCGCACCTACTCGCGTCCTACCTCGACGAACGTGAACGCTATGCCTCACGCTGGCACGGCGCGGTGCGGGACTGGGCCAAACCGCTCAACTTCCTGTGGGCCCTCGACGATCCGGTCGCCACCACCGCCGTCCTCGACGGGCTGCGCCAGCTGCGGCCCACCGCGGAGGTGGTCGAACTCCCCAGGGTCGGCCATTACCCGCAGGTCGAGGTGCCCGAGGTGTTCGCTCGCAGCGCGCTGGGCCTGCTGACCAGCCGCTAACGCAGCATCGCGGTGATCGCGGCGGTCAGCTCCGGCGACGCCGAAGTGCCCAGGTTCTGGTACTGACCGCCCGTCGTGCGGGCCACCGACTCCCACGTCGACCGGTCGGAATCATCGCCGAAGTCGATGACGTTGACCGCCACCGGCCGCGCCTGATCGAACGCGTCCCGGATGAACGCCTCGAGGCCCGGACCGTCCAGCGTGCGGTCGGTGTGCGGACCCTCCGTGATCACCAGCACCGAGTTCGGCTGGCCCTCGCGGAACCTCGACAGTGCCTCGTTGTAGACCAGCCGCAGCGTGGTGAACGACACCGCCCCACCGGAGGTGGACGACAGGTTGTCCAGCGTCGAGGTCAGCGCGGCCGAGCGTGGTTGGCCGCCGACCTGTTCGGACAGGGGTCCGGTGGTCACCTGCGAGGAGCCGGCCGCCGCGTCGAACGTCCACAGGCCCACCGCCGTCGACGGGGCGAGCGCCTCGACCCGCGGGATAAGCGTGTTGACGACGTTGCCCATCCGCGTGTTGTCACCTTCGGGGGTGGGCATCGACAGGTCGAGCATGATCGTGGTGGTGGCCGCCTGTGCCGGTGAGGTCAGCGCGTCGGCCAGCTTCACCCGGGCGGCGCCGTCGCCGACCGACAGCGGTGCCCCGAGCTTCGGGTAGTCGGTGACGTCGCTCGGCGGCGGGGTGCCCCCCTGGGTGCGGAACCCGGCCTTGGCGAGTTCGGCGAGGCGGTCGGGTTCGCGCATGAACCGCGCGAACTGGCTGGCGGCGGTCACCTGCTCACGGGACAGCCAGTCACCCGACAGCAGCACCGTCGGATAATCGGCGGTCGCGACCGGGCCGGGGGGCAGCCACGACGCCAGCGCCGACTTCGCGTCCGACAGGTCCGCGGCGCGTTTGACGACCTGCTGTTCGGTGGTCGCCACGGCGTGTACCTGGGCCCTGGCGGGATCGTCGGCGTCGAGCAGCGCCGTCATCGCGGCGTCAGCGGTGTCGGAGGACAGTTCCGGGGCGCCTGCGGCCAGCGTGTTGATCGCGCTGATCCCGTCGGTTGCCGGTGCGCCGTTCGGTGCCGCCGCCGCGGCCACCGCTTCGGCGGCCAGGTACGACGCGTCGGCGTTACCGCTGCTCGGCAGGGCGAGCTTCAACGCGCCCCACCCCTGCAGGCCGAGACCGTCCAATGCCGAAGGGTTGGACTGCAGAGCGGGCAGGGTGCCCCAGTTCTGCTGCGCAAGCGCGGTTTTCAGCTCCGGTCGCACAGCGAGGACGACTGGGGTGCTGACCAGGGTGCGCGCGTCGCTGACGGTCTTCTGGTCGGTGGCGGCCTCGAGGCGCGCGGCCGACACACCGCTGGCGGGTACCCACAGCGCCGGGCGCTCGCCGAGGTCACCGGGCCACGATTCGCGGAAGCCGTCGATGACCTGGTTGGAGCCGGCCGGTCTGACGCCGACCTTGACGCACCGGTCGCCGACCGGGGCGGCGTTCTCGTTGTACTGGTCGGCCAGGCCGCGGATGGTGTCGGCGATCGTCGGGTCCGCGAGGACGGCGACGTCGAGGTTGCCGTCGACGCACCGTGCGGACGCGACGTCGCCTCGCTCGGAGAGTGCGTCGCCGAAGAAACGCCACAGGATGACCGCACCGACCACCACCACGACGGTGACGAGCGCGGCGATGACCCCGACGCTGACGCCGCGGCGTCCCGGCGTCACCGCCCGATGGCTACCGGTCCATTCGCCGCTGTCCCAGGTTCCGCCGTGCGCGGGTCCGGACGGATCGGTTGGCGGCCGGGGGATGGCGGTCGTCGGCCGGTCGTCGGCGTCGTCGTCGCTGACGTCATCCCGCACGTCGCCGGCATAGGCGTCGTATTCATAGTCGTCCGGGTGGGCCGACTCGTCGCCCGGCCGGCCGTCTTCCGGCCGGGCGAAGTACTGCATCGGGAACTCGCCGCTGTGCCGACCACCCGGCCGGGAGTCGTAATCATCACCGTCGTCGGTGATCTCGTCTTCGGGGATGCCGGCGTCGTCGTCGGAGTCCTCGGGGTCGGGGATGCTGTGCCTACCCATGCCTACCCTCAGGCGCCGGCGACGGCGGCTTTGTACTCACGACGGCGCCGGTGCAGGATCGGTTCGGTGTAGCCGTTCGGCTGCGCCGCCCCGGCCAGGATCAACTCCTGCGCGGCCTGGAACGCGATGCTGTTGTCCGGATCGGTGGCCATCGGCTTGAAATCCGGGTCCTTGGCGTTCTGCTCGTCGACCACCGCCGCCATCCGGCGCAGGCTGGCCTTCACGTCCTCTTCGGTGATGACGCCGTGACGCAGCCAGTTGGCCAGCAGCTGGCTGGAGATCCGCAGGGTGGCACGGTCCTCCATCAGCGCGATGTCGTGGATGTCGGGCACCTTCGAGCAGCCGACGCCCGCGTCGATCCAGCGCACCACGTAGCCGAGGATCGACTGGCAGTTGTTGTCGACCTCCTCGCGGATCTCCTCGGGTGCCCACGCCAACTCCTTGGCCAGCGGGATGGTCAGCAGATCGTCGATGCTGGTCCGGGTCTGGCCGGCCAGTTCGCGGTGCACCTCGTACACGTCGACCTGGTGGTAGTGCATCGCGTGCAGCGTGGCCGCGGTCGGCGACGGCACCCACGCGGTGGTGGCGCCGGCCTTGGGCTGGCCGATCTTCTGCTCGACCATGTCGGCCATCAGATCGGTCATCGCCCACATGCCCTTACCGATCTGGGCCTTCCCGGAGAACCCGGCGGCCAGACCGACGTCGACGTTCTGGTCCTCGTAGGCCTTGATCCACGGCTGGCTCTTCATCGCGCCCTTGCGGATCATCGGGCCGGCTTCCATCGAGGTGTGGATCTCGTCGCCGGTGCGGTCCAGGAAGCCGGTGTTGATGAACACCACGCGGTCGGCGGCGGCCTTGATGCAGGCCTTGAGGTTGAGGGTGGTGCGGCGTTCCTCGTCCATGATGCCGACCTTGAGGGTGTTCTGCGGCAGCCCGAGCACATCCTCGACGCGGCTGAACAGGTCGACGGTGAACGCCACCTCGTCGGGGCCGTGCATCTTCGGCTTGACGATGTACACCGAACCGGTGCGGCTGTTGCGCAGCGGCCCGTTCGCGTCACTCTCCTTGAGGCCGTGGCTGGCGATCAGGCCGGTGAACAGCGCGTCCTGGATGCCCTCGAAGACCTCGTTACCCTCGGCATCGGTGATCGCGTCATTGGTCATCAGATGGCCGACGTTGCGGACGAACAGCAGGCTGCGCCCGGGCAGGGTGAGCTCCCCGGAGCCGTCCGGGGTGGTGTAGGTGCGGTCGGGGTTGAGCACGCGGGTGAAGGTCTCACCGCCCTTGCTGACCTCTTCGCTGAGGTCGCCGCGGTTGAGGCCCAGCCAGTTGCGGTAGCCGAGCACCTTGTCCTCGGCGTCGACAGCGGCCACCGAATCCTCGAAATCCATGATGGTGGTGACGGCGGATTCGAGCACGACGTCTTTCACGCCGGCCTTGTCGGTCGAGCCGATGGGAGAGTCGGGGTCGATGAGGATCTCGATGTGCAGACCGTTGTTGCGCAGCAGGATCGCCGACGGATTGTCCGCCTCGCCGGAGTAGCCGACGAACTGTTCGGGGGTGGCCAATCCTGTCGACAGATCGTCGCCGAGGGTCACCAGCACCTGTCCGTCGTCGATCTTGAAGCCGGTGGCGTCGGAGTACGAGCCGGACGCCAACGGCGCTGCGCCGTCGAGGAATTCGCGGGCGTAGGCGATCACCTTGTCGCCGCGCACCCGGTTGTAGCTCGACCCCTTCTCGGCGCCGTCCTCCTCGCTGATGACGTCGGTGCCGTAGAGCGCGTCGTAGAGCGAACCCCAGCGGGCGTTGGCCGCGTTGAGCGCGAACCGCGCGTTGAGGATCGGCACCACCAGCTGCGGGCCGGCGGTCGTGGTGATCTCGTCGTCGACATCGGCTGTGGTGATCGTGAAGTCACCCGGGTCCGGCTCCAGATAGCCGATGTCGGTGAGGAACTGCTTGTACTCGGCGGCGTCGTGCGGGCCGATGGCGCGCTGGCGGTGCCACTTGTCCAGCTGGGCCTGCAGCTCGTCGCGGCGGGCGAGCAGCTCCTGGTTGCGCGGGGTGAGGTCGGCGACGACCTTGTCCACGCCCGACCAGAAACTGTCGGGGTCGAGGTCGGTACCGGCCAGGGCCTCATCGGTGATGAAGTCGTAGAGCGCGCGGGCCACGCGCAGGTTTCCCACCGTCACGCGATCAGTCATCGTCTTCCTCCTCGGCCGTCATCACGCGCACCATCCGGCACGCCGCCGTCGATCCAGCTTACCCATGGGTAAAGTCTGCGAATCCAACCTGCTCCGCCGCCGAGTCGTCGCCGTCGAGTGCGGTGAGCAGTGCGTCACAGCGCGCCGCGAGTGTGGCGCGCAGCGGCGCCGCCCGATCGGCGATGTCCTGTTGGGCCCGCACGTATTCCGCCCGCCCCGCCGGGGTTTCGACGGGGATCGGGTCGAATCCGTAGCCGCTGAGGTCATATGGGCTCGCGCGCATGTCGAGCAGCCGGGCATCGGCGGCGAGGTCCAGGCAGTCCATCACCAGCTCGGCGTTCACCAGGGGCGACAGTTTGTAGGACCACTTGTAGAGGTCCATCGCGGCATGCAGGCAGCCCGGCTGCTCGGTGTCGATCTGCCGGTCGCGGCTCAACGGTTCGCAATTGCGGGGCACCGCGGCGTCGGAGAAGAAGCGGTATGCGTCGAAGTGGCTGCAGCGCAACGGCATCGACTCCACCACCGCATCGGTGCCGTCGCGGCCGAGCCGCAGGGGGACCGCGTCGTGGCGGGGATGGGGGTCGCGGTACACCATGGCCCACTCGTGCAGCCCGAAGCAGTTCAGCCGAGCCGGCCTGGCCGCGGTGGCGCGCAGCAGCGCCGCGACGAACTCCACGGTGGCCGCGCGCGAGCGCAGATACTCCGCGGTGACGGTGACGCCGCCGGACACGGGGCCGTAGCCGGGGCGGTCCAGATACGTGCGGGCCGCCGGACCCGACAGCACCACGCCGAAACCCGGATGCCAGCGCCGCAGCTGACGCGGCCGCAGGCTGTAGTAGGTGAACAGGAAGTCCCACACCGGGTGTGACCGGCCCGTGCTGCGTCGCGCCAGATGCGGTGCGCAGAAGGCGTCCACGCGGTCCCGGTGGATGCGTTCGCGCCGCATCCAGACCGATTCGTCGACGACTTCCGCCATCACCGCCGGTGGGTTCCGTCGCGCACGGTGCCGACGAGGTCCTCGACGAGGTCCTCCAAGGCCACCATCGCGGTGATCGAACCGTCGGAGGTGACCAGTGCCAGGTGGCTGTTCATGCGGCGCAGCCGCGACAACGCATCCGGCAGCGGCAGCGCTGCGGGCAGTTGCGGTAGCGGGCGCACCATGGTCCGGTCCAGCACGGCGTCGGGGTCGTCGACCAGCGGCAGCACATCCTTGATGTGCAGGTAGCCCAGGAACTGACCCGACGGCGCCGTCACAGGGAACCGGGAGTAGCCGGTCTCGGCCAGCGCGCGTTCGACCGCGCCGACCGTGGGTCCCTGTCCGGGGGACGGGGCCGGGATCGCGTGGATGGTGTCGAGCGGCATCGCGACGTCCTTGACCGTCCGGTTGCGGATCTGCAGGGCGCGGGTGAGCCGCATGTGCTCCTCGGGGTCGAGCAGCCCTTCGGAGACCGATTCGGCGATCATCTCCGACAGCTCGACCGTCGAGACGTTGACGTCGAGTTCGTCCTTCGGTTCCACCCCGACCGCGCGCAGGGTCGCGTTGGCGCACCAGTTGTAGAACGCGATGAACGGTCGCGCCGCCCGGATGTAGACGAGGTAGACCGGGATCAGCAGCATCGCCGCCGACTCGGGCCCGGCGATCGCGATGTTCTTCGGCACCATCTCGCCGAGCAGCACGTGCAGGGTGACCACCACGCTCAGCGCCACCACGAACGAGACGGTGTGCAACACCGCGTCCGGGATGCCGAGCAGCCCGAACGGCTTCTCCAGCAGGTGCGCGACCGCGGGTTCGCCGACGCGGCCCAGCAGGATCGAACAGATCGTGATGCCCAGCTGCGAGCCGGCCAGCATGAGCGACAGGTGCTCACCGGCGCGGATCACCGTGACGGCGCTGTTCTTACCCTGTTCGGCCAGGGCCTCGAGCCGGTCGCGGCGCGCGGAGATCAGCGCGAACTCCGACGCGACGAAGAATGCGTTGGCCGCCAGCAGCAGGACGGTCAGCACGACGCCGAACAGATCGCCACCCATCAGCGGTCCTCCTCCGGCTCGTCATCGTCGGCCGTGTCGCCATCGGTGTCGCCGCGGCGGCCGAGCTCGATCAGCTCCACCAGATCGATGCGGCGGCCGTCCATCTGCACGACCTTGGCCTGCCAGCGGATCGGGTCCTCGATCGGACCGTCCGGGTCGAACGCGGTCAGCTCGACGGAGTCGCCCACCTCGGGGATGTGCCCCAACTCCTGCAGCACCAAGCCGCCGATCGTCTCGTACTCGCCCTCCGGGGCGCGGAACCCGGTCCCGGTGGCGACCTCGTCGATGCGGAGCAGCCCGGAGACCTGCCAGCCCTCGCCGGCGGCGATGACGTCGGGGGTGGCGTCGTCGTGTTCGTCGCGGACGTCGCCGACGATCTCCTCGATCAGGTCCTCCACGGTGACCATGCCCGCGGTGCCGCCGTACTCGTCGACGACCAGCGCGGTCTGCAACCCGTTGGCGCGGATCTGGGTCATCACCGCGTCACCGTCGAGTGTCGAGGGCACGGTCGCGACGGGGATCGCGATCGCGGCGAGCCGGGTGCGCGCCCGGTCCTCGCGCGGCACCGAGAACACCTGTTTGACGTGGACGACGCCGACGGTCGCGTCGAGGTCCCCGTCGACGATGGGGAACCGGGAGTAGCCGGTCTCGATGGCCGCGGCGATGAGGTCGGCGACGGTGTCGTCGGACTGCAGTGCCTCGATCTCGGTGCGCGGGGTCATCAACTCCTCGGCGGTGCGGTCGCCGAACCGCAGCGACCGGTCCACCAGCAGCGCCGTGACCGGGTCGAGTGAACCGCTGCGCGCGGAGTTGCGCACCAGCGACATCAGCTCCTGCGCCGACCGCGCCGAGCGCAGCTCCTCGGCCGGTTCGATGCCGAGGCGGCGCAGGATCCAGTTGGCGGTGCCGTTGGTGAGCCGGATCAGCGGGGTGAAGATCGCCGAGAACATCAGCTGCGGCGGCGCCGCGGCGCGCGCAGTGGGCGCGGGGCGGGCCACCGCGAGGTTCTTGGGCACCAGTTCGCCGAAGACCATCGAGACCGATGTGGCGATGAGGATGGCCAGGAACAGTGCGACCGCGGCTGCCGCGTCGTCGGGCAGGCCGATGCCGTCGAGCAGCGGGTGCAGCAATCGGGCCACCACCGGTTCGGCCAGGTACCCGGTGGCCAGCGTGGTGATCGAGATGCCCACCTGGGCACCGGAGAGCTGGAACGACAGGGTGCGGTGGGCGCGGCGCACCAGCTGATCGCGCCGGCCGCCGCTGCGGGCGTTGGCCTCGACGGTGCTGCGTTCCAGCGCGGTGAGCGAGAACTCGGCGGCCACGAACACCGCCGTCCCCGCCGTCAGCACGACGATCGCCAGCAGCGACAACAGGGTGTAGGCGACGCTCATCGCGTTCTCACCGGTGAGCCGGGCCGTGCGCCCGGCCGACTAGAAGAGGGCTCGGCGTCGGGTGGCTCGGTGGACGGGTGCTCGGCCCGGCAGGCCTCCGGTGCACACCGGGCCTCGGCGGGTGCCTGCGGCACGTGATCCCTTCCTCGGTTGGACGTCGACCGTCAGCGAATGACGGCGCGGTGGCCCAATCGTAACCGGACGCTCACCACCCCGTGGGCAGCGGGCGACCCTCGGCGAACCCGGCGGCCGACTGGACGCCGAGCACCACCTTCTCGTGCAGCTGCGGCAGCGTCGCGGCGCCCACGTAGGTGCAGGTGCTGCGCACGCCCGAGGTGATGTGGTCGAGCAGGTCCTCCACGCCGCCGCGCGCCGGGTCCAGCGCCATCCGCGAGGTGGAGATGCCCTCCTCGAACAGCGCCTTGCGCGCACGGTCGAACGGGCTGTCCCCGGCGGTGCGCGCGGCGACCGCCCGCTTGGACGCCATTCCGTAGCTCTCCTTGTACGGCTGGTTGTCGCGGTCGCGCATGAGGTCGCCGGGGGATTCGTAGGTGCCGGCGAACCAGGAGCCGATCATCACGTTCGACGCGCCCGCCGCCAGTGCCAGCGCGACGTCGCGGGGATGGCGCACGCCGCCGTCGGCCCAGACATGTGCGCCGAGTTCTGATGCCGCGGCGGCACATTCGACGACCGCGGAGAACTGCGGCCGGCCCACGCCGGTCATCATCCGGGTGGTGCACATGGCGCCGGGGCCGACGCCGACCTTGATGATCGACGCGCCTGCGGCGATGAGGTCGCGGGTGCCCTCTGCCGAGACGACGTTGCCGGCGGCGATCGGCAGGCCCAGGTCTAGTTCGGCGACCGCGCGGATCGCATCCAGCATCTTGGTCTGGTGGCCGTGCGCGGTGTCGATCACCAGCAGGTCGGCGCCCACCTCGGCCAGTGACCGCGCTTTCGCGCCGACGTCGCCGTTGATGCCGACGGCCGCCGCGATGCGCAGCCGGCCGTGCCGGTCGACGGCCGGGGAGTAGATGCCGGCCCGGATCGCACCGGTGCGGGTGAGCACACCGGCGAGGGTGCCGTCCGGTTCGGTGAGCACCGCGACTCCGACGGGGGAGTGTTCGAGCAGATCGAACACCTTGCGCGGTTCGGTGCCCACCGGCGCGGTGACGAAATCGGTGACCGCGACGTCGCGGACCCGGGTGAACCGGTCGACGTCGAGGCAGGTGGCCTCGGTGACCAGCCCGATCGGCCTGCCCTCGAATACCACCACGGCCGCCCCGTGCGCGCGCTTGTGGATCAGTGCGATCGCATCGGACACCGAATCGTCGGGTGCCAGCGTGACGGGGGTGTCGACGACGAGGTCGCGGCTCTTGACGAAGTCGACGGTCTGCTGGACCGCCGAGGTCGGCAGATCCTGCGGCAGCACCACCAGACCGCCGCGGCGGGCCACGGTCTCGGCCATCCGCCTACCGGCGACGGCGGTCATATTGGCGACCACGACGGGGATCGTGGTGCCCGACCCGTCGACGGTCGACAGGTCAACGTCGAAACGCGACGGCACATCCGACCGTTGCGGTACGACGAACACGTCGTCGTAGGTCAGGTCGTATGCCGGGCGGTGGCCGTCGAGGAATCTCATCGGGGGCCAGTCTAGTGGCGCGAGCAGACACAGATTCGCGCGATGAGCGCGTCAAGAACGCGAATCTGTGTCTGGTCGCGGCAAGAAAGTTAGGCCTCGACCTCGCTGCGGTCGCCGCTCCACAGGGTGTGGAAGCGCTTGTCGCGGTCGGTGTCGATGCGACCGTAGGTGTGCGCGCCGAAGAAGTCGCGCAGCCCCTGGGTCAGGGCGGCGGGCAGGCGTTCGGTGCGCAGCCCGTCGTAGTAGGACAGCGCCGAGGAGAAGCCCGGGATCGGGATGCCCAGTTCGGTGGCCTTGACCACCACGCGACGCCAGCCGTCGATCGCGTTCTCGATCGCGTCGCGGAAGTACGGGTCGACGATGAGCGTCGGCAGATCGGGGTCGTTGTCGAACGCGTCGGTGATCCGGTTGAGGAACTTCGCCCGGATGATGCAACCGCCGCGCCAGATCCTCGCCATGTCGCCGGGGGCGATGTTCCAGTCGTACTCGGTGGAGCCGGCCTGGATCTGGTTGAAGCCCTGGGCGTAGGCGATGATCTTCGACGCGTACAGCGCCTGGCGGATGTCCTCCACGAATTGGTCAGCATCGCTTGGCTTCTCGCCGAGATTCCCCGACGCCAGCCCGGTGGTGGCCTGGCGCTGGGCGACCGAACCCGACAGCGCGCGGGCGAACACCGCCTCGGCGATACCGGTGACGGGCACGCCGAGGTCGAGTGCGGACTTCACCGTCCAGCGGCCGGTGCCCTTCTGCTCGGCCTCGTCGAGGATCAGGTCGACCAGTGGCTTGCCGGTCTTGGCGTCGGTCTGGCGCAGCACCTGGGCGGTGATCTCGACCAGGAAGCTGTCCAGGTCACCGGAGTTCCACTCGTCGAAGACGTCGGCGATCTCGGGGGCGGTTCTGCCGAGGCCGTCGCGCAGCAGCTGGTAGGCCTCGCCGATGAGCTGCATATCGGAGTATTCGATGCCGTTGTGCACCATCTTCACGAAGTGGCCCGCGCCGTCGGGGCCGATGTGGGTGCAGCAGGGGACACCGTCGACGTGCGCGGAGATCTCCTCCAGCAGCGGGCCCAGCGACTCGTAGGACTCGGCGGGTCCGCCGGGCATGATCGACGGCCCGTTGAGCGCACCCTCCTCGCCGCCGGAGATGCCGGCGCCGACGAAGTGCAGGCCGCGTTCGCGGATCGCCTTCTCCCGGCGGATGGTGTCGGTGTAGAGGGCGTTGCCGCCGTCGATGATGATGTCGCCTTCTTCCATCGCATCGGCGAGTTCGTTGATCACGGCGTCGGTGGCCGCACCGGCCTTGACCATGATCAGCACCCGGCGCGGTTTCTCCAGCGCCGCGAGGAACTCCGGGATGGTCTCGCTGCGCACGAAGTCGCCCTCGGACCCGTGCTCGGCCAGCAGCGCATCGGTCTTGGCGACCGACCGGTTGTGCAGGGCGACGGTGTAGCCGTGCCTGGCGAAGTTGCGGGCGATGTTCGAGCCCATCACCGCAAGGCCGGTGACCCCGATCTGCGCGGTGCCTGCGGTGGACTTCTCGGACGAGCTCATAGGCGCAGCCTTTCGTGTTCTGTTGTGGCGCAGGGAAGAGCGGGATCTAGCGGGCGAACAGCCGGTGCAGTTCGTTGAGCCACGGCACGGCCACCGCGACGGTGGGTACGACCAGCACCACGGCGGCGGCGAGATAGGCGGTGGCGGCCAGGGCCAGGCTGTTGGGCCTGCCGCCGAGCCTGCGGACCCGGATGACGGTGGTCGGCCCGCCCGCGGCCAGGGCACCCGACGGAGCGCGGCCCGCCGCGCACGCGACCAGCGCCCGGGCCAGCGGGGTCGGGCCCGCGGTGCGCACGGCCGCGTCATCGGCGAGCAGTTCGACCAGCAGGCGGACCGCGTCGAGCGCGCTGGCGCTACGGACGAAGCGCGGGAAGGCGGCGTGCACCGCGGTGAACATCTCCAGCACCAGATCGTGCCGGGCCCGCAGGTGGGCGCGTTCGTGGGTGAGGATCGCGGCGATCTCGTCGTGGCCGAGCTCCTTGAGGGCGCCGTCGCTGACCACGACGCGGCTACGGACTCCGGGCAGGCAGTAGGCCAGCGGTTGCCGGACGTCGAGGACCCGCAGGCCGGCGGCCTTCCTGCGGACGTCGGTGGGCACCGCATCGCGGGACACCCCGAGCAGGTCGACCATCATCCGGTGGTGGGCGCGGCGGCGTCGGGTGGCGACGCCGACGCGCAGCACCGAGACGATCAATCGGGCGCCGATGATCAGCGTGATCGCGAAGACCACCACGTAGAGCGTCCACAGCGGCCAGCCGAGGACGTCGATCTCACTGGTGATGGTGGCCGTCGGCCGTCCGTCGGGGCCGGGGGCGAACAGCCGGCTGGCGATCGCGATACCCGCGGAGAACGCCGACAGCACCGCGGCCAGCGCGACCGACTGCCAGAGCACTATCGCCGCACGTGGGGCACGCAGTGGCCACGTCGCCCGAGCCAACAGTGCCGGCACCGGCCCCACGAGGAGCAGCGCGACAACGGTGAAGGCCAGCGCGGACACGCCTCAATTGTCGCTCAGACGGCACCCGAATCGCCAGCGGGCTGGTCGAGACGCTCCTTACCTTCCAGTTCGGCGAGGGCTCGGCGCAGCGCGGCGGCCTCACCGGCGCCGACCCGCTCGACGAAGTGCACCAGCGCGGCTTCGCGGCTGCCGGAGTCGGCGGCCTGGTCGAGGGCGTCCACCATCAGCCCGGCGACGAGTTCGTCGCGGCCGTGGGTGGGCGCATAACGATGGGCACGGTCGTCACGGTGCTGCACCACCAGGTTCTTCTTCGCCAGTCGCTGCAGCACCGTCATGATCGTGGTGTAGGCCAGGTCGCGGCGGGCTGCGAGCGCCTCGTGCACCTGGCGCACAGTCTGGGGCTCGCGGGCAGACCACAGGTGGTCCATCACCTCGCGCTCGAGCTCACCCAGACGCGTCAACTTGGCCATGTCTCCGTCACTCTCCTGAACAGTAGAACCAGGGTACTACCGCGCGTCGTATCCGACGCTGAGGAGCAACAGTCTTCCTCAGTGCGGGCATTCCCGCGCTGGTCACCCGTCGGCGTTGTGAGACCGATCACAGGGGGTGGCCCTCCCTGGGCTCGTAGTTATAGTAAGGCTAACCTAACTCCGAGACGCCGGGAGGTGCAGTGACCGTACTGATCGACGATCCGCTGATCGCGGGCATGGCCATCAAGCGGGTACTGCCGCTGCACGAGTCGAGCCGCCGGTTGCGTGAGCTGTATCCGGAATGCCCGCGGGTGTACGGCGTCGCGGTCATGGGCGATCTGTCCCGGCGCCGGTGGTGGCCGCTGGCCGAGGCGCTCACCGGCGACCGGCTGCAGGCGATGTTCGAGCTGGCCGCTGCCGAGACCGACAACCGCGGTGCGGTCGCCCAGCAGTTGGCCGCCACCCTCGCGCACGTCGTCCTTGGTCGCGTCATCCCGCTGCTGGTGCTCGAGGGGCGGGCCTGGGACACCGGCCTGGAGAACCTGTGGGTGCACGTCGACTCCGAGGGCGCCATCGACTGGGTGGGCGTCGTCGATCCGACGCTGCGCGCGCTGCCGGACGATCCCTGCTTCACCTCCCGGCCCGGACTGCGGCTGGGGGCACCGCACGGCATCGTCGCGCTGCCCAACGAGGCCGCGCTGACGACGTGGGTCGCCCACCGCAGCCACCGCGCGCTCGCTCCGCTGTTCGGCAAGCTCGCCGAGATCAGCGGCGGTGCGATGTCAGTGGCGGCCATGTGGCACCTCGTCGGCGGGGCGGTGGTCGGCGCCGCGACCCAGGTGCCGCTGCTGGCGGGTTCGAGTGAGTGGACCAGCATGCGCCGCGGCCAGGCCGTCCTCGACGCGCTGGTCGGATTCGGCCTCCCGGTGCGCGGCGCGGTCCGCGGCTCGGCGGGGAAGGTCTTGTGTAATTAGGGCAGCCTTGCCTATATTGGACGAGTTCCACCGGACCGCGCCGGAGTCCTGAGGGCTGCAGAGACCCCCGGTCCATCGAAAGGGCGGGCCCCGCACATCGTGCGGGGCCCGCCCGCTTTTTCGGCACGTCCGCGGCGGGTGTAGACACGTCAGCTGTGACGACTCAGGTTCCCGACGGCCTCAACGACGGCTACGACAAGGTGCTCGGCCTCCAATATCTCGAGGTGACCCCCGACGGCGTCCGCGCGCAGCTGACCATCCAGGACACGCTCCTGCAGCCGTGGGGCATCGTGCACGGCGGCGTCTACTGCGCCGTCGTCGAGAGCCTCGCCAGCGTCTCCGGTCAGACGTGGCTCACCCGGGACGGCGGCGCAGGAACGGTCGTCGGGGTGAACAACAACACCGACTTCCTGCGGGCGATCTCCTCGGGCACCGTGACAGCGGTGTCCACGCCGATCCACCGCGGCCGACGCCAGCAACTGTGGCTCGTCACGATCGCCGACGAGAACGACAAGCTGGTGGCGCGCGGTCAGGTGCGGCTGCAGAACATCGACAGCTGACGCGGTGCGCGCTGCCGAAGGCCGTGCGCCGTGGCAGGATCGCCGACTATGCGTCTGAGCCCGCATGAGCAGGATCGCCTGCTGATCTCCTACGCCGCCGAGTTGGCGCGGCGCCGCCGCGCCCGCGGACTGCGCCTCAACCATCCTGAAGCCGTCGCCGTGATCACCGACCATCTGCTCGAGGGTGCACGGGACGGTCGCACCGTCGCCGAGCTGATGGTCAGCGGGCGCGACGTGCTCAGCCGCGACGACGTCATGGAGGGAGTGCCGGAGATGCTGCACGACGTGCAGGTGGAGGCCACGTTCCCGGACGGGACGAAACTCGTCACCGTCCACCACCCGATCCCGTGACCCCCGGCGAGGTCGTGTTCGGCGACGGCGACATCGAGATCAACGCCGGCGCCGACCGCATCGAGATGGAGATCGTCAACGCAGGCGACCGGCCCGTGCAGGTCGGCAGCCACGTCCACCTGCCGCAGGCCAACGCCGCACTGGACTTCGACCGCGCCGCCGCACACGGTCGCCGCCTCGACGTGCCCGCGGGTACGGCCGTGCGCTTCGAACCCGGTGTCGCCCAACGGGTCTCGCTGGTACCGCTGCGCGGCAGCCGCGAGGTGCACGGGTTGTCGCTGACCCCGCCGGGAAGGCTGGACGCGTGAGCGGGCTGTCCCGCGAGCGGTACGCCGCGCTGTACGGGCCGACCACCGGCGACCGTATCCGGCTCGCCGACACCGACCTGTTCATCGAGATCACCGAGGACCGCAGCGGCGGACCGGGACTGGCCGGCGACGAGGCGGTGTTCGGCGGCGGCAAGGTGCTCCGCGAATCGATGGGGCAGTCGCGCGCCACCCGCGCCGACGGCGCCCCCGACACCGTCATCACCGGCGCGGTCATCCTCGACCACTGGGGAATCATCAAAGCCGACATCGGGATTCGCGACGGGCGCATCGTCGCGATCGGCAAGGCAGGCAACCCCGACATCATGTCCGGCGTGCACCCCGACCTGGTGGTCGGGCCGTCGACGGAAGTCATCGCGGGGAACGGCCGCATCCTCACCGCGGGCGCCATCGACTGCCACGTCCACCTCATCTGCCCGCAGATCATGGAGGAGGCGCTCGGCGGCGGCATCACCACCATCGTCGCCGGCGGCACCGGCCCGGCCGAGGGCAGCAAGGCCACCACCGTCACCCCGGGAGCCTGGCATCTCGCGCGCATGCTCGAGGCGCTGGACACCTGGCCGCTCAACGTCGCGCTGCTCGGCAAGGGCAACACCGTCAGCGCCGAGGCGATGTGGGAGCAGTTGCGCGGCGGCGCAGCGGGATTCAAACTCCACGAGGACTGGGGCACCACTCCCGCGGCGATCGACGCCTGTCTGACCGTCGCCGATGCCGCGGGCGTGCAGGCCAACATCCACACCGACACCCTCAACGAGGCGGGCTTCGTCGAGGACACCCTCGCCGCCATCAAGGGCCGGTCGATCCACGCCTACCACACCGAGGGCGCCGGCGGCGGGCACGCACCGGACATCATCACCGTCGTCTCCCACGGCAACGTGCTGCCGAGTTCGACCAACCCGACCCGCCCGCACACCGTCAACACCCTCGACGAACACCTCGACATGCTGATGGTCTGCCACCACCTCAACCCCAGCGTCCCCGAGGACCTCGCCTTCGCCGAGAGCCGGATCCGCCCGTCGACGATCGCCGCCGAAGACCTGCTGCACGACATCGGGGCGATCTCGATGATCGGCAGCGACGCCCAGGCCATGGGCCGCATCGGCGAGGTGGTGCTGCGCACCTGGCAGACCGCCCACGTCATGAAGCGCAGGCGCGGTGCGCTCGACGGCGACGGCTCAGGCTCCGGGGGAGCCGACAACCTGCGCGCCCGGCGCTACGTCGCCAAGTACACGATCTGCCCGGCCATCGCGCACGGAATGGACGGCGAGATCGGCTCGGTGGAGGTCGGCAAGCTCGCCGATCTGGTGCTGTGGGAGCCGGCGTTCTTCGGTGTGCGTCCGCATGCGGTGCTCAAGGGCGGGATGATCGCCTGGGCCGCGATGGGCGATGCGAACGCGTCGATCCCCACCCCGCAGCCGGTGCTGCCGCGGCCGATGTTCGGCGCTGCGCCCGCGGCGGCGGCCGCGACGTCGCTGCACTTCGTGTCGCCGCAGGCCGTCGAGGACGGGCTCGCCGAGCGGCTCGACGTGCGGCGGCGGCTGGTTGCGGTCAAGGACGTGCGCGGTGTCGGGAAGGCCGACATGCCGCTCAACGACGCCCGGCCCCACATCGAGGTCGACCCGGACACGTTCACGGTGCGGATCGACGGGGACGTGTGGCAGGAGCAGCCCGCCGTCGAATTGCCGATGGCGCAGCGGTACTTCCTGTTCTGATGCCTGCGCTGTCCACCCTGCTCGCCCTCGCCGACTCCCGCCTGCCCACCGGCGGGCACGTGCACTCCGGCGGAGTCGAGGAGGCCGTCACCAGCGGACTGGTCCGCGATGTCGACACGCTGCACGCCTACCTGGTCCGCCGGGTGCGCACCCAGGGTCTGGTGGCGGCGTCGCTGGCCGCCGCCGTGCACGCGGGCACGCTCACGGTGCCCGAGGCCGACGCCGAGACCGATGCGCGCACCCCGGCGCCTGCGGCGCGGGCGGCGTCCCGGGCGCAGGGCAGGGGACTGGCGCGGCTGGCACGGCGGGTCTGGCCCGACCACGACTGGACCGCACTCGGGCGCACCCCGCACCTGGCCGTCGCCGCGGGCGCGGTCGGCGCCGCCGCGGCGTTGACCCCGGTGCAGACCGCGCTCTCGGTCGTCTACACCACGATGACCGGGTCGGCCACCGCCGCCCAGCGGCTGCTCGCCCTCGACCCGGGTGACGTCGCCGCGCTCACGTTCGCACTCGCCGATCTGTGCGACGACGTCGCGGCCGCCGCCGCCGACGGACCCGCCGACCTGTCCGACCCGCTGCTCGACGTGCTCGCCCAGCGGCACGCCGACCGCGACCGCCCACTGTTCGCCTCCTGAAAGGCCACCATGCCCCCGCATTTCCTGGACGGTCAACCCCACGACCATGCCGACCGCCCCAAACGCGTACGCACGCCGGGCGAGCCGCTGCGCATCGGCGTCGGCGGACCCGTCGGCTCCGGTAAGACCGCGCTGGTGGCGGCGCTGTGCAGGCAGCTGCGCGACGAACTGTCGCTGGCCGTGCTGACCAACGACATCTACACCACCGAGGACGCGGACTTCCTGCGCCGCCACGCGGTGCTGCCCGACGACCGGATCGCGGCCGTGCAGACCGGCGGCTGCCCGCACACCGCGATCCGCGACGACATCACCGCCAACCTGGACGCGATCGACGACCTCATCGCCGGTCACGACCACCTCGACCTGATCCTGGTGGAATCAGGTGGCGACAACCTCACCGCGACGTTCTCGTCCGGACTGATCGATGTGCAGATCTTCGTCGTCGACGTCGCCGGCGGGGACAAGGTGCCCCGCAAAGGTGGTCCAGGTGTGACGTTCTCGGACCTGCTGGTCATCAACAAGACCGACCTGGCGCCGATGGTGGGCGCCGACCTCGACGTGATGCGGCGCGACTCGGCGGCAGTGCGCGGCGAGCGGCCGTTCGTGCTGATCTCGCTGACCGACGACCCGACCGCCGGACCGGTGCTCGACTGGGTGCGCGCTCAGTTGCGGGTGCCGGTGCAGGGCTAGTGCGTTCCGACGTCCTCCTCGTCGCGGCGCCGGGGCGCGCACCCCACATCGAACACACCGGCGGTATCGCGGTGCGCCGCACCGGCGCTCACACTGTGCACCTGGTGTCGGCCGCGGCCACCCCACTCGGCGGGGATGTCATCCGCGTGCGCGTCGTGGTCGCCGCGCGCGCCCGGCTGGCGGTGCGCAGCGCCGCGGCGACGGTGGCGCTGCCCGGGGCCACCACGCGGGAGTCGCACGCCTGCTGGGACATCGAGTCGGCGGGCGACCTGGACATCGCTCCCGAGCCGACGGTCGTCGCCGCGGCCGCCCGGCACGTCACCGAGAGCCGGGTGCAGATCAGCGGTGACGGCCGGTTCCGGCTGCGCGAACGGGTGCAGATCGGCAGAACCGGTGAGCGCGAAGGGTTCTGGTCCGGTGCCCTGCACGCCGACCTCGACGGTGCGCCGCTGCTGCGGCACCGCGTCGAACTGGGCACCGGCTCGGTCGCCGACGACGTGCTCGGCCGCCCGCTGGCATGCATCAGCGAACTGCGCTATCCCGAGCCGTCGTTCGCGACAAAGGCCACGGTGCTCGCGTTGGCCGCGGGCGGCTGCCTGGCGACCTGGCAGGGGGAGCGGCTGACTAGCTAGCCGCCTGCTCCCGCTCGCGCTCGGTCTCGGTGACCGCCGCGGCGATCTCCTCGAGTTCCTCGATGCGTGTTCGCGCGTACGCCTGCTGTTCGGTGATCGTGAGCTGACCACGTTTGGTCGACAGGAACGTCACCGTCCACGAGATCAACGTGACGATCTTGGTCTTGAACCCGACCAGGTACACCAGGTGCAGCGCCAGCCACGCCAGCCAGGCGATGAAACCGCCGAACTCCAGCGGGCCGACCTTGGCCACGGCCGAGAACCGCGACACCGTCGCCATCGAACCCTTGTCGAAGTACTCGAAGGGCTGCCGGAACTTCGGATTGGCGCCCTTGACCTCGTTCTTGATCAGCTTCGCGGCGTAGCGGCCACCCTGGATGGCGCCCTGCGCCATCCCCGGCACGCCTTCGACGGCGGCCATGTCGCCGACGACGAACACGTTCGGGTGCCCCGGGATCGACAGGTCGGGCAGCACCTTGACGCGCCCGGCCCGGTCGACCTCCACGTCGGACTGGCTGGCCAGGTCGCGGCCCAGCGGACTGGCCGAGACACCGGCCGACCACACCTTGCACGCCGACTCGATGCGGCGCAGCTTGCCGTCGGGGTCCTTGACGGTGATGCCGTTGCGGTCGACGTCGGTGACCATCGCGTTGAGCTGGATCTCGACGCCCATCTTCTCCAGCCGGGCCTGGGCCTTCTTACCGAGCTTCTCGCCCATCGGCGGCAACACCGCGGGCGCGGCGTCGAGCAGGATCACCCGGGCGCTGGTCGGGTCGATGTGGCGGAAGGTGCCCTTGAGCGTGTAGTCGGCGAGCTCGGCGATCTGTCCGGCCATCTCCACACCGGTCGGGCCCGCACCGACGACCACGAACGTCAGCAGCTTCTCGCGGCGCTTGGGGTCGCTCGAGCGTTCGGCCTGTTCGAACGCGCCGAGGATGCGGCCGCGCAGTTCCAGCGCGTCGTCGATCGACTTCATACCCGGCGCCCACTCGGCGAAGTGGTCGTTGCCGAAGTACGACTGACCGGCGCCCGCGGCGATGACCAGGCTGTCGTACGGCGTCGCGTAGTCGTGACCCAGCAGCTCGGAGTGCACGAGCTTGTTCTCCAGGTCGATGTGCGTCACGTCGCCGAGCAGCACCTGCACGTTCTTCTGCTTGCGCAGGACCACACGGGTGGCCGGCGCGATCTCCCCTTCGGAGATGATGCCGGTCGCCACCTGGTACAGCAGCGGCTGGAACAGGTGGTGGGTCGTGCGGGCGATCAGCTTGATGTCGACATCAGCGTGTTTGAGGGTCTTGGCGGCGCTGAGGCCTCCGAACCCCGACCCGATGATGACGACCTTGTGCCGATCCGTTGGAGTGGCTCCGGGATGGCTCATCAGTGGCTCCTCGACGGGCGGGACATGCGGTTTCTCGCCCTCTACGGTAGTCGGCGGTGCCCGGCGTTGGGCACTCGGTCGGTTGTGGCTTATGCCACCCTGTGCGCGGGACTAAACCCCGAGCACCGGCTTCAGCAGGGCGGCGACGTCGGTGATGCCGCCCGGTTGATAGCCGTTCAGGTTGGTGACGGGGCTCAGGATGACGCTGTCGACGCCGGCGTCGAGCACCTTGGACTTGATCTGGTCGACGATCTGCTCGGGGCCGCCGTAGACGGCCTGCTGCTTGAAATCGTCGGGAATGACGTCGCCGCTGACGTTCTCGTCGATGATCGCCACCACCAGCATGCTGGTCTCCAGCGTCGACGGGTCGCGGTCGATCTCCTCGCACTTCTGTTTGACGACCTCGACCTTGCGGCGGAGTTCATCGAACCCCGCGATGATGTTGAGGTGGTCGAAGTGGCGGGCGGCCAGCGGGATCGTCTTCTTCTCGCCGCTGCCGCCGATCATCAGCGGGATGTGGTCGCGGAAGCGCGGCTCTGCCATCGCGTCTTTGACCCGGTAGTACGAACCGTCCACGGTCGGACGCTCGCCTTCGAGCATCGGCAGGATGATCTGCAACGCCTCGCCGAGCTTGTTGAACCGGTCGGTGAAGGTGCCGAACTCGTACCCCAGTGACTCGTGTTCGAGTTCGTACCAGCCGGTGCCCAGACCGAGGATCGCCCGCCCCTGGCTGATCACGTCGAGCGTGGTGATGGCCTTCGCGAGCAGCGTCGGGTTGCGGTAGGTGTTGCCGGTGACCAGCGTGCCCAGCTGGATGCGCTCGGTGGCGGTCGCCAGCGCGCCGAGTGCGGTGTAGGCCTCCAGCATCGGCTGGTCCGGGGTGCCGAGACCGGGCAGTTGGTAGAAGTGGTCCATCACGAAGACGGAGTCGAACCCCGCCTGCTCGGCCTCACGCGCCTGCGCGATGACCGTCGGGAAGAGTTCCGCGACGCCGGTGCCGTAACTGAAGTTCGGGATCTGGAGTCCGAGTCGGATCGTCACTCCACCAACCCTAACGAACTAGCCGAAGTTGGCGAGCGCCCCTCGGCTCACGTGCATCGTCTGGCCGGTGATATGGCGGGCCGACGGCGTCGACAGGAACAGCGACAACCGGGCGATCTCGGCGGCCACGGACGGCGGGGTGCTCGACAGCCCGTCGTAGGACGATTCGGCGCTCTTGCCGGTGGCGACGGCGTTCACGGTGATCCCGCGGGTGCCGAAGACCTCGGCCTGTCCGGCGGTCCAGTCCGACAACGCGGCCTTCATCGCGGCGTCGACGCTGCCCGCACGGGACTGCGCGACCACGACGTTGTCGGGGACGACGTTGACGATCGTCCCGCCGGAGCGCAGGTGGTCGCCCACGATCTGCACGGTCAGCACCGCCGACAGCAGCGTGGTGTCCACGGCGCGGTGCCACGCCGTCGCGTGGTCGGCGAGGCTGAAGGTGCGCGGATCGGACGCCGCGAACTGCGGTGCCGGCACGTTGACCAGGGTGTCGAGGTGGTGCGGGAACGAGGAGCGGGCCTCTTCGAGGCTGGTGGGATCGGTGTTGTCGAACACGATGAAATCGACGTCGAGTTCCTTGGCGTTGATCTCGAGATCCTCGCGTCGCGCACCGCCGATCACCACCCGGTGACCGTCGTCGCGGAAGCCCTCGGCGATCGTCTTACCCAGATCCGTATCGCCGCCGGTGACCAGCACCTCCATCGCCATGACCTCCTCGTTCGGCTCGACCGCCGCACACGTGGGCCACGGTCACCCGCCGATGTTACTGGACGGTAGCTATGTTGGGTAATCCGACGCGCGAACGATGCGGTATCCGTACGCGCCGGTGACCTAAGGTGCATCGCGTGACCGTCTCCGGGCTGTCCGGGGGTGCCGCGCTACCCCGGTGGGTCTACGTTCCGGCCCTCGCCGGTGCGCTGTTCGTCGCCGTGCCGCTGGTCGCGGTGGCCGCGAAGGTCGACTGGCTCCGGTTCGTCGAACTGGTCGCCAGCGAGTCGTCGGTCGCCGCGCTGCGGCTGAGCCTGCAGACGGCCACGCTCAGCACGCTGGTCTGCGTCCTGCTCGGCGTCCCGATGGCGATGGTGCTCGCCCGCAGCCCGTCGCGGGCGGTCCGGGCGGTGCGCCCGGTGATCCTGCTGCCGCTGGTCCTGCCGCCGGTCGTCGGTGGGATCGCGCTGCTGTACGCGTTCGGCCGGCTGGGCCTGCTCGGCCGCTACCTCGAGGTCGCGGGCATCCAGATCGCATTCACCACGACGGCCGTCGTGCTGGCGCAGACCTTTGTCTCGCTGCCGTTTCTGGTCATCGCGCTGGAAGGGGCGGCACGCAGCGCGGGTGCCGACTACGAGGTGGTCGCCGCCACGCTGGGCGCCCGCCCCTCGGTCGTGTGGTGGCGGGTGTCGCTCCCGCTGCTGGCGCCCGGGCTGGCCTCGGGTTCGGTACTGGCGTTCGCGCGTTCCCTCGGCGAGTTCGGGGCGACGCTGACCTTCGCCGGCTCCCGGGAGGGCGTGACCCGGACCCTGCCGCTGGAGATCTACCTGCAGCGCGAGAGCGATCCGGAGGCGGCGGTGGCACTGTCGGTGCTGCTGGTGGCGGTCGCGGCGGTGGTGGTGCTCGGGTTGGGCAGCAGGCGCCTGCGCGCGCAGGGCTGGACGTGACCGGGCTGCGGCTGCGGGCGCGCGTGCAGCGCCGTGGCGTCGACGTGGAGTTCGCCGTCGGTGCGGGGGAGGTGCTGGCGGTCCTGGGCCCCAACGGCGCAGGCAAGTCGACCGCGCTGCACGTGGCCGCGGGGCTGGTGCGCCCCGACGACGGGACGGTCCGGGTCGGGGAGCGTCTCCTGACCGACACCGCGGCCGGGGTGCAGGTGCCCACGCACCGGCGCCGCGTGGGTTTGTTGCTGCAGGATCCGCTGCTGTTCCCGCACATGCGGGTGACCGCCAACGTCGCGTTCGGCGCCCGCGGCACTGGCGGCGATCGAGCGAAAGCCGTTGCCCGAGCGCGTCATTGGCTCGCCGAGGTCGGCGCCGCCGAGCTGGCTGCCCGGATGCCGCGGCAGCTGTCCGGCGGTCAGGCGCAACGCGTGGCGCTGGCGCGCGCCCTGGCCGCCGAACCCGACGTGCTGCTGCTCGACGAACCGCTGGCCGGTCTGGACGTCGCGGTCGCCGGGGCGATGCGCCGGGTGCTGCGGCAGGTGCTCACCCGCGACGGCCGCTGCGCGGTCCTGGTCACCCACGACCTCGTCGACGTGGCGACGCTGGCCGACCGGGTGGTCGTCGTCGACGGTGGCCGCGTCGTCGAGTCCGGGTCGGCAGCGGCCGTGCTGACCACTCCGCGCAGCCCGTTCGGGGCGCGCTTCGCGGGGGTGAACCTCGTGGCGGGCGTCGCCGGCCAGGGCGGGACCGTGACGGCCGGACCCATCTCGTGGCACGGCGTCCCGGCCGAGGATGTCGTCGTCGGGGAGCCCGCGGTGGCGATTTTCCGGCCCGCCGCGGTGGCCGTCTACCGGGAGTGGCCGCACGGGAGTCCGCGCAACACCGTCGCGGTGACCGTCGCCGAAGTGGACGGCAGCGGCCCCGCGGTGCGGGTGCGTGCGGGGGAGCAGGAGGGGGGTGCGCCGGGCATCGCGGCCGACATCACCGCCGAATCGGCAGCCGACCTGCGCCTGGCGCCCGGTGACCGGGTCTACATGGCGGTGAAGGCGCAGGAGGTGGCGGTGCACCCGGCGCCGTAACGGCCGCGCCGCGACGTCCGATTCCCGGAGCAGACGCAGTGTTGCACCGCCCCGGCGTGGCGGCCGCGACGGCCTGCGCTCAGCAATGTAGGCAACCCGCCTTCACCTGCACAATCAAGGAGGCAGCAACCATGGTTCTACTCACATTCACAGCAATTCACACTTGCGTCACAGCTGTGACACGGTAGTTTCTCTGACCATGGATACGCCGGACGTGACGTCGACACGACGTAGGGGCCTGTCGAAGACGCTGGCCGCCGCCGCGGCGGCAGGCGCCACCGCAGCCGCCCTCGTGATGGCCCCGGTGGCGGGTGCGCAGCCCGCCCCGCCACCGGGGCCATCAC
>NZ_LQIT01000051.1 GCF_001499965.1 Mycobacterium sp. GA-2829 | reverse complement strand
CGGCACGCGTAGCGGCAGGTATCCGGGCGGCAGGCTGATCTCGCCCATGTCTTCGACCGTCATGCCTGGGGGTGCGTCGACGAAAAGCCGCACCCGGATCGGCACGGGCAGGTCGTTGCGCAGCGCGAGCGGCAGCGGGCTGCGTTCGGTGGCCAGGGTGTAGGCGCCGCCGGGGTTCATGATCCGCACCGCGTTGAACATGTCGCCGACGGTGCCGGTGACCACCGCCATGCGCTGCTGCGCGAGACCGTTGCGGGCGGGTGCGGGGACCGACTGGCTCAGCGCGCGCAGCATGTCCTCGCGCAGCGGGGCGGTGTACGCGACACCGGTCAGCCCGGTCCGCTCGTCCACGCCGAGGGCGGCCGTCAGGCCGGCGAGCCTGCCGTTGGTGCCCGCGATGCCCGCGGTGACCGTGTCGTCGAAGCGGCCGCGCGTATCGCCGGTGTCGTCGGGCGGCCAACCGGCGTCCGGTCGGGCCGGAACCGCATCGCCCTCGGCGATCACCTCGGTCAGCGGACGCGGGGCGGCCAGCCCGGCGCGGATCGCGGTGCCCACCGCGGTGAGCACGGCCTGGGCGTCGTCGGGACGCGGGCTCCACACCAGCGGCGGGACCACGAGCTGGGTGCGCGGTTCGACATCGGGTCGCAGACCGCGCCACAGCAGCGCGGCGACGGCGTTCTGCCGGCGGGCGACCGCCGAATCGTGCCGCAGCGGGATCTCGAGCGTCGAATCGAGGTAGGTGGGCGCGGCGGGGTCGGTGCCCGCGGCGGCCAGCGCGGCCCCGACGGTCGGATCGAACGGCATCGCGACCAGCCCGGGGCCGTACCGCGTCGGCGTCAGGTCTGCGGTGGAGCCCAGGCCGGTGGTGTCGTCCTGGGTGCTCAGCGGCGCTGCGGACACGGCGACCGTCCGGCCCTGCATGGACAGCAGCTGGGCGGCCCGGCCGGTGAGCGGTCCATCGTCGAGCAGCGTGACGCCGCGAGTGGAGGTCACCCCGAGGATCCGGTCGACGATATCGCCGGACCCGTTGGTGGCCAGCGTCTTGAGCGCGGGGTCCCCCACTCGCTGCAAGGCGTCGAGGTCGGCCTGCGCGTACGGCGCGGCGACCACGCACATCCGCTTGGCGAGCACCTTGAGCCGGTTGAGCCATCCGACGGCTGCCTCCTGGCCGGTGCCGGGCCGCGTCGGGGTGGTGGGTCCGGCGTCGGGACCGTCGTTGACGACGTAGCCGGCCGTCATCGCGTTGACGGTCACCAGCAGGTCGGGGTCGACGGCCAGGCAGAGGGCGCGCCCCACCTCGCCGCCCGGGTCGACGGTCGGGCCGGTCGCGAAATCCGCCGCCGCGAGCAGGGTCTCCAGCCGGCCGCCGGGTGCCAGCGAGGCGGCGAGTTCGTCGTCCATGAGCCGCACCGGTGTGGTGCCGCCGGGGATGCCCGCGGCCAGCCGCGGGCGGTCGGCCAGCGGCCAGAACATGGTCAGCCCCACCGGTTTCGACGTGTCGGGCGTGACGACCGAGTCCAGTGCCTCCTCGGTCGAATCGGCGCCCGGTTCGGACGGGACGCCCAGAACCGGCAGCAGGAAGCGGGCGTCGTCGAGCCGCGCCGGGGCGCCGTAGTCCGGGGTGCCGTTGACGTTGACCAGCACCGGGTAGACCCCGGGCTGTTCGATGCGCAGCGACGGTCCGGCACCCCCGCGGAGCGGATAGGTGAGGGTGAACGGCACCTCCTTACCGCGGTCCAGTTCGGGGGAGACGGTGATGAAGTCGGCGACCGGGTCGTACTGGTCGAGGTTGCCCGCCAGATTCGTGCGCAGCCCCGTCGACGAGTCGACGGCCGGGGCGTGTTCGAGGCGGAGCACCACGTCGCGCACGGTGCGGTCGCCGACGTTGCGGACCACCCCGGACACCGTGACGACGGGATCGCTGGTGGTGGTGACGACGTCGGGGGTGACGCGGTCGATGCGCAGCTGCAGGAACGGCGACGCGCCCGGCTCGCCCGCGGCGGCCTGGGGGAGTGCGGTCGACAGCGCGGTCAGCAGGAGCAGTACGAGCGCAGCCAGCAGCCGCGGCACCGCCACCCGGCACCGAGGGGGCGCCGCCATGGTCGTCACTGGCCTTGTCCGCATCCGTTCGTCCGCCGGCCGGGAGGGGTTTGGCTGGACTCGTCGCGTCGACGGTTACGGGTGTGCGAATGGGTCTGCGGCCGTCGTCGCGGCGCCGTGCGGGGCAGCGGCGGCAGCGCCCCTGGGCCGTCGGTCTGCAGTTTGTCGATGAGTTCGTCGGCGACCTCGGCCAGTCGGCGTTCGTCGGCGTAGGCCAGTCGGTCGGGCAGCTCCTTGAGCGGCACCCACGCCACCTCGGTCACCTCGACGTCCTCGTCGGACAGTTCGCCGCCGAGGAATCGCATCAGGTAATGGTGCACGGTCTTGTGCACGCGCCTGCCCTCGGTGACGAACCAGTAGTCGATGCTGCCGAGTGCGGCCAGCACGTCGCCGCGGATACCGGTCTCCTCGGCCACCTCGCGGATCGCGGTCTGTTCGGCCGTCTCACCCATCTCGATGTGTCCCTTGGGCAGCGACCACAGCATCCGGCCGCGCCGGTCGATGCGGCCGATCAGCGCGGCGACCTGGCTTTCCTTCGGTCCGTCGATACCGTCGATGACCAGACCGCCCGCGGACGTCTCGTGCACGGTGCGCAACCGCTCGGGGGGCCGGCGGGGCCTGGCCTTGCGGGCCTGGTCGGTGGGTTTGGCGGCGGCCTTCGGGGTATCCGGGGTGACCGCGGCGTCGGTCGACGGGGTGGGCTGGTCGGTTCCGGCCTGGGGCGGTCCGGCCGCGCGTCGGCCACGACGTCGCCCGCGGCGGCGTCGTGATTTGGGCTGTTCGCCTTCCGACACCCAAGCGATAGTAGCTGCCACGATGTTTCCCTCCGCCCACACGCGCCGGTCGCAGCCGTACCGTGACCCTCTAGGCTCAACGAACGTGTCCGACCACGACCATGACGCAGGAGCCGACGCCGAACTGCTGGCGCGCGCCGCGGTGGCACTCAACCGCGACGGAGAACTCCTCCGCGGCATCGGGGCGGTGTTCGCCGCGGCCGGGCATCAGCTCTATCTGGTCGGCGGCAGCGTCCGGGACGCACTGTTGGGGCGGGTGAGCCCGGACCTCGACTTCACCACCGATGCGCGGCCCGAACAGATGCAGGCGTTTCTGCGGCCGTGGGCCGACGCCCTGTGGGACACCGGCATCGAGTTCGGCACCATCGGCGTCGGCAAGGGTGACCACCGGCTGGAGATCACCACCTTCCGCGCCGACAGCTACGACCAGGTGTCGCGCAATCCGCAGGTGCGCTTCGGCGACCGCCTCGACGACGATCTGGTGCGGCGCGACTTCACGGTCAACGCGATGGCGGTGCAGATCACCGCGGCGGGGCTGGGGGAGTTCCACGATCCGCTCGGCGGGTTGGCCGCACTGCGCAGCCGCACCCTGGACACGCCGTCGGCGCCGGAGGTGTCCTTCGGCGACGATCCGCTGCGGATGCTGCGCGCGGCGCGGTTCACCTCACAGCTCGGGTTCGAGGTCGCGCCGCGGGTGCTGACCGCGATGACGGAGATGGCGCGGCAGCTCGAGCGCATCACCGCCGAGCGGGTGGCCGCCGAACTGGACAAGCTGCTGTTGGGTGCCGACCCGGTCGCCGGGATCGACCTGATGGTGCGCGCCGGGCTGGGGGACGTGGTGCTGCCCGAGGTCGGCGGGATGCGGATGGCCATCGACGAACACCATCAGCACAAGGACGTCTACCAGCATTCGTTGACGGTGTTGCGCCAGGCGATCGATCTCGAAGAGGGCAACCCCGATCTGGTGCTCCGCTGGGCGGCGCTGCTGCACGACATCGGCAAACCGGCGACGCGGCGGCACGAACCCGACGGCGGCGTCAGCTTCCACCATCACGAGGTGGTCGGCGCGAAGATGGCGCGCAAGCGGATGCGGGCGCTGAAGTACTCCAAGCAGATGGTCGACGACGTCTCGCAGCTGGTGTTCCTGCACCTGCGGTTCCACGGCTACGGGGATGGCAAGTGGACGGATTCGGCGGTGCGCCGCTACGTCACCGACGCCGGTCCGCTGCTGAACCGGCTGCACAAGCTGGTGCGCGCGGACTGCACGACCCGCAACAAGCGGCGCGCGGCCCTGCTGCAGGCCAACTACGACGACCTCGAGCGGCGGATCGCCGAACTGGCCGCCAAGGAGGATCTGCAGCGGGTGCGCCCGGACCTCGACGGCAACGAGATCATGGAGCTCCTCGGCATCCCGGCCGGGCCGGAGGTCGGCAAGGCGTGGCAGTACCTCAAGGAGTTGCGGCTCGACCGTGGCCCGCTGTCGCGCGACGAGGCCGTCGCGGAACTGCTGAAGTGGTGGAACACCGCCAACCCGTCGTGAGCCCCTCACCCCTTTCCGCGAGCGTGCGTGTCTGCTCCTCGACACGCCACTGTTGGACCGGCAACTGCGCACGCTCGTACCCCGTCGGAACCGCCACAGGCCCGCCGACGTCTGACCCGGTATGGAGTACTGCCTGGGAGAGCCCGACGGTTCGGCGACCATGTGGACCGCCGAACCGGACGTCGACACCGATGCCGACGGGGTGTTCGACGCGGTGGGGCTCGACCTCGACGGGGACAGCCGGATCGACGACGTCCTGGCCGACCGCGACGGTGACGGGCTGGCCGAACTCGCCGGACGCGACCTCGACGACGACGATGCGGCCGAGGCCTATTTCACCGACGACGGGTCGGGCACCTGGATGCTCAGCGTCGACCGCAGCGGTCAGCTGCGCTGGTTCGGCCTCGACGGCGTCGAGCAGACGGGTGGTCCGCTGGTCGACCTCGACGCCGACGGACAGGTCGACGACCGGCTGGTCGACACCGACGGCGACGGCCTGGCCGACCGGGTGTTCGGCGGGGACACCGCCTACGCCGACCTCGACGGCGACGGGCGCTGGGACGTGCGGCTCTCCGACGGGGACGGCGACGGCAGGGCAGACGCCGCCGCGCAGCTCTGACCGGCGCACCGTTTACGTCCGGGTAAACCGGGTTACCGCTTCGAGATGACCGGGCCGGAGATTCTCGTCGGCCGTTACGAACTGCGCGAGGTGCTGGGCCTCGGCGGGATGGCCGAGGTACGCGGCGGGTGGGACACCCGCCTGGACCGCGCGGTCGCGATCAAACTGCTGCACCCGGCGCTGCGCGCCCAACCGGAGGTGCGCGGCCGCTTCGAAGCCGAGGCACGATCGGCCGCCGCGCTCACCCATCCCAACGTCGTCGCGGTGCACGACTACGGCGAAGACGACGGCGTCCCGTTCATCGTCATGGAACGGCTGCCGGGCCGGACCCTGGCGGACGTCATCGCCGCCGGACCGATGTCCCCGGCGCAGGTGCGTTCGATGCTCGACGAGGTGCTCGCCGCGCTCGAGGTCGCGCACGCCGCCGGGGTCCTGCACCGCGACATCAAACCGGGCAACATCCTGCTGTCGGCCGACGCGAACTCGCTCAAGGTCGCCGACTTCGGGATCGCCAAGACCGGCGGCGCCGCCGCGCACACCATGACCGGCCACATCATCGGCACGCTGGCGTACATGAGCCCGGAGCGGGTGGCGGGCGCCCCGGCCTCGGTCGCCGATGACCTCTACGCCGTCGGCGTGATGGCCTACGAGGCGCTGCTCGCCCGGCCGGCCTTCCCGCAGGACAATCCGGCCGCGATCGCGCGGGCCATCATGGACGACCCGCCGCCCCCGGTGACCGCGTTCCGCGGCGACGTCGATCCGGTCCTCGCCGCGGTGATCGCGCGGGCGATGGCCCGCGATCCGCAGCAGCGGTTCGGCAGCGCCGGACAGATGCGCGCCGCGCTCGCCGGCGCCGTCCCGGTCACCCCACCGCCGCGGCCCGCCACCAGGGTGATGCCCGCCCCGCTGCCGATGACCGTGGCACCCGCACGCCGCCGGTCGATGCGCACCCGGGTGGCCCTCGCGGCGGCCGCGATCGTGGCGGCGGTCGTCGTGGCCGTGCTCGCGATCGCGCTCGCGGCCGATCCGCGAACGTCGGCGCCCGCGCAGACGCCGGTCGGCACCAGCACTCCCGTCGCGCCGCCACCGCCGCCGTCGACCACCCCCCCCCCGCCCACCACGGCGCCGCAGGAGGTCGCACCGATCGTCGAACAGCCGCCGCCACCGGGGCACAAGAACCCGAAAGGCAACCCCGGCAAGGGCAACAACGGCAGGGGCAACGGGAACGGCAAGCGGGACTAGCGGCCGGGCCCCGGCGGTCCCGCGAAAGCCTGCGCGATCGACAGCCACCGCTCGGCGTCGGGGCCGTCGGCAGTGACGTCGAGTTCGGCGCGCGGCCGGCGCTGGGTGACCAGGAAGCAGAAGTCCTCGGCCGATCCGGTGACCCGTTGCGCCGCATCGGCCGGACCCCATGACCACACGGACCCGTCGGGTGCGTTCAGTTCCACGTGAAACGGTGCGGTCGGAACGGGCAGCCCGTGCACGGCGAATGCGAAGTCCCGCGTGCGCACCCCGATATGGGCGACCGAGCGCAGCCGGGCTGTCGGCGCCCGCCGCACGCCGAGCGCGTCGGCGACGTCGAGCCCGTGCGCCCACGTCTCCATCAACCGCGCCGTCGCCATCGACGCGGCGCTCATCGGCGGGCCGAACCACGGCAGTTTGCGGCCGTCGGCGACGGTCAGCAGCGCGTCGTGCAGCAGGGCGCGGGTGGCCCGCCAGTCGGCCAGCAGTTCGCCCGGTTCGGTGGCCGCGAGGTCCTCGGCGGCACGGTCGACGAACCCGGACGGGTCCTCGGCGGCGGCCCCGAGGACGACGTTGAAGTCGGCCTCGTCGGTGACCGACAGCAGCGCGACCCGGTCGGTCCACAACAGATGCGCGATCTGGTGGGCGATCGTCCACCCCGGCGCCGGGGTCATCGTCGACCAGCCCTCGGCGGGCAGTTCGGCGACGAGGGCGTCGAGGTCGTCGCTTTCGGCGCGGAGGTCGGCGACGACGGGGGCTACGGCGGACATGGCCTGCAGACTAGTTGCGCTGCCTGCCCAGGATGCCGTGCATCGCCAACCCGGCCAGGTAGACGCCGACACCGGCGGCCGCCAACCCGGGCGCGCGGCCGTCGGCCGGGATCACCGTGGCGGCCGCCGCCATGGCGCCGATGTAGGTCATCCAGAAGATCGAGTCCTGCACGGTGAACACGTGGCCCCGCAGCGCGTCGTCGACGTCGATCTGCATCGCGGTGTCGGCGCAGAGTTTGACGATCTGTCCTGCCGCGCCGAGCAGCGCGCCGCAGACCACCATCACCGGCAGCTGCAGACCGATCGCGGCGAGTTGGACGCCCGCCGCGGCCAGCAGTGCGCCGTTGGCGGTGCGGTAGCGGCCCCACCGGGCGATCAGCGCCGGGGTGGCGAACGTCGCGAGGAACGAACCGGTGCCGGTGGCCGCGAGGAACAACACCGCGGTGCCCAACCCTGCGACGGCAGCGGTGTCGCTGTGCCGGACCATCACCAGCACCACCAGCGTGTTGAGCCCGAACACGACGCGGTGGGCGCCCAGCCCGGCCAGCGTCGCGTACACCGTGCGCACCGACAGCACCGTCCTCGCCCCGTGCACCCAACCTGTGGCGACCGCGTACACCACCGATCCGTGCACCGCGCGGACGCTGTCGTCGGGTCCGAGGACGTGCCTGCCGAACCGAACGGACAACAGCAGCGCCAGCGCGACCGGCAGCGCGGCGATGAGGATGACGACCGAGGAGCCCGCGTCGTCGGCGCCGAACGCCCACCGCGGGAGCAGCATGAAGTTCGCGCCCAGGAACGCTGCCGCCGCTCCGGTGGCGGCCGCGACGGAGTTCATGGTCACCACCTGCTCGCGCGGGACGACGTGCGGCAACGCCGCCGACAGCCCGGAGGACACGAACCGGGTGAACCCGTTGACGATCAACGCGCCGAACAGGATCGGTAGATCCGCGACCCGCGCGGAGAGCAGTGCGGCCACTGTGAGCACCATCAGCAGCCGCGCCGCGTTGGCGCCGATGAGCACGAGGCGCCGGTCCCACCGGTCGAGCAGCGCACCGGCGAACGGCCCAAGCACCGAGTACGGCAGGAACAGCACCGCGAACGAGCCGGCGATCGCCCACGCGTCGGCGGCGCGGTCGGTGCTGAACAGGATCGCCCCGGCGAGACCCGCCTGGAACAGGCCGTCGCCGAACTGACTGACCGCCCGCAGTTCGAGGAGTCTGCGGAACTCGTTGAGCCCGCGCACCGACTGCCAGACGCCCTTGAGCGCACGAGCATCGGGCACCGAAGATCACGTCCTGTTCTGGCGCGGAGTTTGAGAGACGGGCCGCGGGGGGCGGCACCGCATTCACCCTACAAATCTCCCGGCGGGCCGCGCTGGTCCGCCACATCGGCGACGGGCCGGTGACATGATGGACACCGTGGCGCAGTCAGAGGATCCGGAGGACTTCATCGCCCCGGCGGCTCAGCGGGTGCGGGCGGGGACGCTGTTGCTCGCCAACACCGATCTCCTCGAGCCGACGTTCCGGCGCAGTGTCATCTACATCGTCGAGCACAACGACGGCGGGACCCTCGGTGTGGTGCTGAACCGGCCGAGCGAGACCGCGGTGTACAACGTGCTGCCGCAGTGGGCGAAACTGGCCGCCAAACCCAAGACCATGTTCATCGGCGGGCCCGTGAAACGCGATGCCGCGCTGTGCCTGGCCACGCTGCGCGTCGGCGTCGAGGCGACGGGTGTGCCGGGGTTGCGGCATGTGCAGGGCCGCATGGTGATGGTCGACCTGGACGCCGACCCCGAGCCGCTGGCCCCGGTGCTCGAAGGAGTGCGGATCTTCGCGGGCTACTCCGGGTGGACCATCGGTCAGCTCGAGGGTGAGATCGAACGCGACGACTGGATCGTGTTGTCCGCGTTGCCTTCTGACGTGCTCATCGAACCGCGGGTGGACCTGTGGGGCCGGGTGCTGCGGCGTCAGCCGCTGCCGCTGTCGCTGCTCGCGACCCACCCGATCGACGTCAGCCGCAACTAGCTCACCGGCACGACAGCACGCACGCCGCGCACGAACCCGCGCAGTCGGCGTCGGCGGGCGAGGCCGTCTCAGCCCGGGCGACCACCTTGGCGCTCTGCCAGCAGCCCGCGGCCACCGTGCCGACGGCGCCGACACCACACGCGACCACCGCGAGGATCCCGGTCTCGGCCGGGGCCGCGAAGGCCACCACCCCGCCTGCGGCCAGCATCACCGCCGCCGCCAGTTGGGTGGGCGCGACCGCCCGCAGGATCTGCTGGCGTGGGTCGGCCGACCGCGGCCGCGTCAGCAGCCACAGCCCGAGGGCGCCGACCGCGACGGCCGCACACAGGCACAGCACTGCAACGAAGACCATGGGGTCCAAGAATACGAGGCGCGCTCATGAGAGGCGTCCCCCGGGCGCCAGGCATCGCCCGGGGGACGTCGTTCAGGGGCCGCGACTCAGGGCAACCCGAGCGGTGTCGGCAGCGGCGCCAGGCCAGGTGCGGGCGGTCCGGCGGGCGCGGGTGGCGGCGGTGCGATCGCCGGCTGCGGTGTGGGCGATTTCACCTTGAAGCCGGTGACGATCGCGTCGGTCGCGTCCGCGGCGGGGATCGCCTGATCGACAGTGGTCGTCACCGCCAGCGACACCAGGTAGCGGTCCGGCCCCGACGATGCGATCACGTGCCGCCGCGAGGTGTTGAGCATCATCGAGTTCTCCCGGTAGGTGCCCTCGATGAGCGACGACGGCATCCCGTCGTAGGGCGCCAGCGACGCGTCGGTGGACCGCCAGGCCGGCAGCATCTGACTGTCGATGAAGCCGTGGCTGATCGCCTCGTCGGGGTTGAAGTCGCCCAGCAGTTTGTACACTTTGAGCTGCGCGTTCGACGAGTACAGCCCGTCGCCGCCGACCCGGTCGGCGATCACTGCGAACGCCTCGGGCACGTTCGGGTCGGGGATGTAGGCCCAGCCCCGCGGCATCGGGAGCGTGATGTTGAGCGCACTGAAGTTGTTCGCCACCTGTGGCTGCATGGTGACGCCCTTGGACTTCAGGAACTCGCTGATCGTGCCGGACGTGGCGGGCAGGATGCTCGGTGCGGCGGGGATGGCGGCGACAGCCGGTGCGGTGGCCGCGCTGGGGCTCAGCACTGCCGCCTCCGGTGTGGCGGCGGGGGCCACGGCGACCGTGCCGGGCCCGGGCACCGGTGGTTGTGGGTAGACGGGTTGTGCCGTTGCGGTCGCACCGGCGAAGCCGAGCAGTCCGGCCATGCCCGCGGCCACACCTCCTGCCAGAACCCGCCAGTGACGGGCTTTCTCGATCATCGACGCGTCCTTCTCCCGTGGTGGTCGGGCCTGTCGCCCGTAGGTCAGGCGCCGACTGTATCCACGCCTCGATGGCGGTCACCAGGGTTGGGACACACCTGGGATCAAGCCCTGACATCGCCGCAACGCAACCGATACCGACTTGTTTCCGACGGCGCGGCCGACGGGGCCCGAATCCGGCCGAAACACTCCTTATACCCTGGTGAGGTGACCGAAACCCCGACCGAGCAGTCCGACCGCGCCGCCGACGCCGACACTCCGCAGCACCGCTACACCGCTGAGCTGGCCGGCCGGATCGAAGACGCGTGGCAGCGGACGTGGGCGGACAAGGGCACCTTCAACGTGCCCAACCCGGTCGGCGAATTGGCCGCCGCGGACGGTTCGGTCCCCGCGGACAAGATGTTCGTGCAGGACATGTTCCCGTACCCGTCGGGGGAGGGGCTGCACGTCGGCCACCCGCTGGGGTACATCGCCACCGACGTCTACGCGCGCTACTACCGGATGACCGGCCGTAATGTGCTGCACGCGTTGGGTTTCGACGCATTCGGCCTGCCCGCCGAGCAGTACGCGGTGCAGACCGGCACCCATCCGCGGACCCGCACCGAGGCCAACATCGTCAACTTCCGCCGCCAGTTGGGCCGGCTGGGCCTGGGCCACGACACGCGGCGCAGCTTCTCCACCACCGACGTCGACTTCTACAAATGGACGCAGTGGATCTTCCTGCAGATCTACAACGCGTGGTTCGACCGCGACGCGCAGAAGGCACGTCCGATCGCGGAACTGATCGCGGAGTTCTCCTCCGGTGCCCGCACGCTCGACGACGGCCGCACCTGGGCGCAGCTCTCCGAGGGCGAGCGCGCCGACGTCATCGACTCCTACCGTCTGGTCTACCGCGCCGACTCGATGGTCAACTGGTGCCCCGGGCTGGGCACCGTGCTCGCCAACGAAGAGGTCACCGCCGACGGGCGCAGCGACCGCGGCAACTTCCCGGTGTTCCGGAAACGCCTGCGGCAGTGGATGATGCGCATCACCGCCTACTCCGACCGCCTGCTCGAGGACCTCGACGTCCTGGACTGGCCGGAGAAGGTCAAGACGATGCAGCGCAACTGGATCGGCCGCTCGACCGGCGCCAACGTGTTGTTCGGTACTGACGCCGGGGACATCGAGGTGTTCACCACCCGCCCCGACACGCTGTTCGGCGCGACGTATCTGGTGCTGGCTCCCGAGCATCCGCTGGTCGAACAGTTGACGGCTGCGCAGTGGCCCGACGGTGTCGACTCGCGCTGGACCTTCGGCGCCGCCACCCCGGGTGAGGCGGTCACGGCCTACCGGGCGTCGATCGCCGCCAAGAGCGATCTGGAACGCCAGGAGAACAAGACCAAGACCGGCGCGTTCCTGGGTGCTTACGCGGTGAATCCGGCCAACGGGCAACGGGTTCCGATCTTCATCGCCGACTACGTGCTCATCGGGTACGGCACCGGCGCGATCATGGCGGTGCCCGGACACGATCAGCGTGACTGGGAGTTCGCCCGCGAGTTCGGCCTGCCGGTGGTCGAGGTGATCGCCGGCGGTGACATCAACGAGGCGGCCTACTCCGGTGACGGCCGACTGGTGAACTCGGACTACCTCGACGGGTTGGACGTCGCGGCGGCGAAGGCCGCGATCACCGAACGCCTGGTCGCCGACGGGCGCGGCAGCGCCCGGGTGGAGTACAAACTGCGCGACTGGCTGTTCGCCCGTCAGCGCTACTGGGGCGAACCGTTCCCGATCGTCTACGACAGCGAGGGCCGAGCGCATCCGCTGCCGGAATCGGCACTGCCCGTTGAGCTTCCGGATGTGCCGGACTACTCGCCGGTGCTGTTCGATCCGGACGACGCCGACAGCGAGCCGAATCCGCCGCTGAACAAGGCCACCGACTGGGTCAACGTCGAACTCGACCTCGGCGACGGGCTGCAAACCTACACCCGCGACACCAACGTGATGCCGCAGTGGGCGGGCAGTTCGTGGTACGAGCTGCGCTACACCGATCCGCTGAACCCGGATGCGTTGTGCGCCAAGGAGAACGAGGCGTACTGGATGGGCCCGCGGCCCGACGTGCACGGCCCGCAGGATCCCGGTGGAGTGGACCTCTACGTCGGCGGCGTCGAGCACGCGGTGCTGCACCTGCTGTACTGCCGGTTCTGGCACAAGGTGCTCTACGACCTGGGCCACGTGACTTCCCGTGAGCCGTACCGCCGTCTGGTCAACCAGGGTTACATCCAGGCGTTCGCGTACACCGATTCGCGGGGGTCCTATGTGCCCGCCGCGGAAGTCGTTGAACGGCAGGGCAAGTTCTACTGGCCGGGTCCCGACGGCGAGATCGAGGTGAACCAGGAGTTCGGCAAGATCGGCAAGAGCCTGAAGAACTCGGTGTCGCCGGACGAGATCTGCGACGACTACGGCGCCGACACCCTGCGCGTGTACGAGATGTCGATGGGCCCGCTCGACGCGTCACGGCCGTGGGCGACCAAGGACGTCGTCGGCGCGCACCGCTTCCTGCAGCGGGTGTGGCGGCTGGTGGTCGACGAGCAGACCGGCGCGGTGCGCGTGGCCAACCACGAGGCGCTCGACACCGGCACCCTGCGCGTGTTGCACCGCACCATCGCGGGGGTATCGGAAGACTATGCGGCCCTGCGCAACAACACCGCGGCGGCGAAGCTGATCGAGTACACCAACCACCTCACCAAGGAGGGGGTGACGGCGCGCGCGGCGATCGAACCGCTGGTGTTGATGGTCGCGCCGCTGGCTCCCCACCTGGCCGAGGAGCTGTGGCGGCGGATGGGCAACAGCACGTCGCTGGCACACGGGCCGTTCCCGGTGGCCGATCCGCAGTACCTGGTCGACGACACCGTCGAGTACCCGGTGCAGGTCAACGGCAAGGTGCGCAGCCGGATCACGGTCGCCGCCGACGCCGACAAGGGCTCGCTGGAGTCGGCGGCGCTGGCCGATGAGAAGGTGCAGGCCTTCCTCGACGGCAAGGCGCCGAAGAAGGTGATCGTAGTCCCCGGCCGCCTGGTCAACCTCGTCGTCTAGTTGTGATTTCGGTGTAGTTCGTTGCGCTGGCCGCAACCAACTACACCGAAATCACTAAAGATGGAACCGCTCGAGGGCGCAATGGCGTCCTTTGGTTGTGATCAACGACTATCTCCGTCGGCACGATGGCGTCCTGACGTTGGGTCAGGCCCTCGAAGTCGGGCTCAGTCGGTACGCCGTCAACAGGCGGGTGGCATCGGGTCTCTGGCGACGATGTTCCCGCGGCGTCTACTTCGTTGAAGGCCGACCGTTCACCGATGCGGCCCGCCTTCGCGCTGCGGTGTGGGGGTACGGCGAGCAAGCCGTGGCAAGTGGATTGGCTGCTGCGTGGTGGCATGGTCTGACGATGTTCGCGCCGGATGTCGTCGAGGTGACGATGCCGCGCACCGCCAGTGGAAGGAACCGACCGGGATCCAAGCTGCGGAGGCGTGATCTGGATTCCGCCGACATCGTCGAGCTGCGCGGTCTGCGTCTCACTGCCGTTCCGCTTACGGTCATCGAAGCGGCGGTGCGGATCCGCGGCGGCGCGAAGATCATGGACCGTGCGCTGCAGAACGACGTGGAGCTGCGCGAACTCTGGCGTGCCCACATGCGGAACAAGAGCCGCTACGGTTCGCCCGCGGCCCGGCTGCTGCTGCAGGCCGCGGGAGACGGCGCACAATCCGAAGCCGAGCGCCTCTTCATCCGGCTACTCAAACGGGCGGGCATCACCGGGTGGCGGGCGAACTATCCCGTGGGCGGCTATGTCGTCGACGTGGCATTTCCCCGCCAGAAGGTGGCCATCGAGATCGACGGGTTCGCATTCCACACCAGTTCGGACGATTTCCATCGAGACCGACTGCGGCAGAACAATATCGCCCTGCTCGGCTGGCAGGTGCTGCGGTTCACCTGGCTGGACCTGACCGAGTATCCAGAGCGCGTCATCGCCACCCTCCACGCAGCGATTTCGGTGTAGTTCGTTGCGCCCACCGCAACCAACTACACCCAAATCGCAGAAACCTAGCGGGGCCGGACGATCACCTCGTGGATGTGCGCATCCGCAGGCGCGTTGACCGCGTCGGCAGTCACTTGCGCGACGGTCTCCGCGCTCAGGAAGTCGGTCGGGTTGTAGTCGCGGCCCTCGTACGCCCGCAGATCCTGCTGCATCTCGGTGGCGATCCGACCAGGATGCACCGACGTCACCCGCAGTCCGGGCTCGTCGTTGCGCAGCGAGTCCGCGAACGACCGCAGCGCGAACTTGCTCGCCGAATACGACGCCAGCCCGGGCGAGGCGTTGATGCCCGAGCCGGAGTTGATGAACACCACCTGCCCGTCGGCGGCCGCCCGCAGGGCGGGCAGCAGCGCCAGGGTCAGCGCGACGGGTCCGATCACGTTGACGTTCATCGTCGCCCGCCACTCGTCGACCGACGACTCGGCCACCCGCGCCGGATAGGCGACGCCGGCGTTGTGGATCAGCACGTCGAGTTCGACGATCGGTTCGACGGTGGCGGGGATCGCATCGACGTCGTCGAAGTCGATCTCCCAGGTGGTGGCCCCGAGCCGGCCCGCCACCTCGTCGAGTTGCGCCGACGGCCGGCCGGCGAGGAACAGCGTGTGCGTGGGCGCCAGCGCGGTGGCGATCGCCGCCCCGAGTCCGCGTCCGGCGCCTGTGATCATCGCGGTCGGCATGTCGGCAACCCTACCGACCTGCGCGCGACGCCCGGCCGTCGCATGATGGGAGGGATGCCACACGATCCCAGCTTCGCGCCCACGCAGCTTGCCGCCCGGGCCGCGTATCTCCTGCGCGGCAACGACCTCGGGTCGATGACGACCGCCGCGCCGCTGCTGTACCCGCACATGTGGAGTTGGGACGCCGCATTCGTCGCGATCGGGCTGGCGCCGCTGAGCGTGGAACGCGCCGTCGTCGAACTCGATACGCTGCTGTCGGCGCAGTGGCGCAACGGAATGATCCCGCACATCGTGTTCGCCAACGGCGTCGACGGATACTTCCCCGGCCCGGCCCGCTGGGCGACCTCCGCGCTGGCCGCCGACGCCCCGCGCACCCGTCACACCTCGGGTATCACCCAGCCGCCCGTCCACGCGATCGCCGTCCAGCGCATCCTCGATCAGGCCCGCACCCGCGGCCGGTCCACCCGCCAGGTCGCCGAGGCCTTCCTCGACCGCCGCTGGGGCGATCTGGTGCGCTGGCACCGCTGGCTGGCGGAATGCCGCGACCAGAACGACCGCGGCCGCATCACGCTCTACCACGGCTGGGAGTCCGGCATGGACAACTCACCGCGCTGGGATGCCGCCTACGCCAACGTGATTCCGGGTGTGGTGCCGGAGTACCAACGCGAGGACAACAAGATCAACACCGACGCCACCCAACGGCCGTCCGACCACGAGTACGACCGTTACCTGTGGCTGCTCGAGGAGATGAAGTCCGCCCGCTACGACGACCATCTGCTGCCCAAGGTGATGAGTTTCGCCGTCGAGGACGTGTTCGTCTCCGCGATCTTCTCGGTCGCGTGTCAGGTGCTCGCCGAGATCGGCGAGGACTACAAACGCCCGAACGCCGACGTCCGCGACCTGTACTCGTGGGCGGACCGGTTCCGCACCGGTGTCATCGAGACGACGGACCAACGCACCGGTGCGGCAAAGGATTTCGACGTGCGCGCGGAGAAGTGGGTGGCCACCGAGACCGTCGCGCAGTTCGCGCCGCTGCTCTGCGGTGGCCTACCGCACCAGCGGGAGCGGGCCCTGCTGCGGCTGCTGGAGGGCCCTCGGTTCTGCGGCCATCCGGATCTGAAGTACGCCTGCATCCCGTCGACGTCTCCGGTGTCACGGGACTTCCGGACCCGCGAGTACTGGCGCGGCCCGGTGTGGCCGGTGCTGACGTGGCTGTTCGCCTGGTGCTTCGCCCGCCGCGGCTGGGCCGAGCGCGCCCGGCTGCTGCGGCACGAGGGTCTGCGCCAGGTCAGCGACGGCAGCTTCGCCGAGTACTACGAACCGTTCACCGGTGAACCGCTGGGCAGTATGCAGCAGTCATGGACCGCCGCGGCGGTGCTGGACTGGCTGGGGTAGCGGTCAGTTATCCGACTGCTGGGGCGGCGGGTCGGCGAGGCGCTCGAGCGGGGCCAGCGCCCGCGACAGCGTCTCGAGCTCATCCTCGCTGAGCTTCGACAGCAGGTTGGCCAGGTAGGCACGGCGGGTGGCGAGCGCCTCGCGGTGCTGCACCAGACCCTCGGGGGTGACCTCGACGAGCACGGCCCGCAGATCCGAGGGGTCCCGCGAGCGTTTCACCAACCCGAGCTTCTCGAGGCGGCGGATCGCCACGGTGGTGGTGGGTGTGCGGACGCGTTCGTGGGCGGCGAGTTCGGTCATCCGGATCGGCCCGCAGTCGAGCAGCGTCAGCAGGATCGACAGCTGCGCCAGCGTCAGATCGCCGCCCTCGTTGGTGCGGCTGGCGTCACCCCGGCGCAGGACGGAGAACACCTTCGACAGCACCCGCTGGAGCTCACCCGCGAGCTCGGTGACCTGCGTCTGCGTCTCTGCCATAGTTCGCCAGTCTAACCTGTCGGAGCCTGCCGGTTTGGCTTTGAAGACGAATTCATAGCACCTGGGACAGGAACCGCCGCAAGCGCTCGGTCTCCGCGGCGTCGAACAGCTGCTGCGGGGGTCCGGCCTCGACGACCTGCCCCTGGTCCATGAACACCACCGAGTCCGCCGTCGACCGGGCGAAGCCCATCTCGTGGGTGACCACGACCATGGTCATCCCGTCCGCGGCGAGGTCGGCCATCAGCGCGAGGATGCCCTTGACCAGTTCGGGGTCCAGCGCCGAGGTGGCCTCGTCGAAGAACATCACCTGCGGGGCCATCGCGAGTGCCCGAGCGATCGCGACCCGCTGCTGTTGGCCACCCGAGAGAGTGCCCGGCCGCGCGTCGGCCTTCTGCCGCAACCCGACCCGCTCGAGTTGAGCGAGGCCGAGTTCCCTGGCCTCCTCGGCGGGCAGCTTCTTGAGCCGCCGCGGTGCCAGCGTGACGTTGTCGAGCACGGTGCGGTGCGGGAACAGGTTGAACTGCTGGAACACCATCCCGATGCGCTGCCGCAGCTGGTCGGGGTTGTCCTTGAGCACCGAGCGCCCGTCGAGCAGGATGTCGCCGCGGTCGGGTTCGTAGAGCCGGTTGAGCGTGCGCAGCAGCGTCGACTTGCCCGACCCCGAGGGGCCGATGACCGCGGCAGTCGTCCCGGCGGGGACGTCGATGTCGACGCCGCGGAGCACCCTGTTGGGTCCGAAGGCGACGTGAATGTCGTTCGCGGCCAAGGACACCGGCTCGATCGAAGCGTCGGCCATCAGATCATCTCCTGGGTGGTCGCCGGGGGCAGCGCGGACTCTTCGGTGGGTCGGCGCCCGCGGCGGAGCCGGGCGTCGACGAAGTTCACCAGGTGGGTCAGCGGGATGGTCAGCAGCAGATAGAACAAGCCGGCGGCGACGAGCGGGGACAGGCTGCCGGTCTGGGCGTTGAGGTCACGACCGACCTGGAACAGTTCGCGCTGATCGGCGACCAACCCCAGGAAGTACACCAGCGACGAGGCCTTGAGCAGCGAGATGAACTGGTTCATCAGCGCGGGCAGCACCCGGCGCACACCCTGCGGGATCACCACCAACCGCATCGACGACGAGTAGCTGAACCCCAGCGCGCGGGAGGCCTCCAGCTGCCCGGCCTCCACGCTCTGGATACCGGACCGGAAGATCTCGCCGATGTAGGCCGCGGCCATCAGGCCCAGCGCGGCGATACCGAGCGGGAACGGGTTGTTGCCGGTCAATCCGCCGACGATCGGCCCGACGCCGAGCCCGATCAGCAGGATGATCACGACCTCGGGCAGCCCTCGGAAGATGTCGGTGTAGACGCGCGCGGGCCAGCGCAGCAGCCGCGATCGGGAAATCCCGGCGACGGCGAGCCCCATGCCGAGCACCAGCCCGATGATCGCGGCACTGACGGTGAGGATCAGCGTGTTCGGCAGGCCGGTCTTGAGCAGATCCGGAACGGCCCGCTTGTAGAGGTCCCAGTTCAGGAACGAGTCGGACAGCTGCTGCAGCGTCGACTTCGGGGCGGCGGGGCCGGCGTCGTCGGTCTCCTGCTGCTGTTCGGCGATGGCCTGGAAGTCCGGCAGCTGCGGTACGGGGGCGGCCTTCGACCCGGGTTTCCAGCCCGGCGGCAGTGCGCGCGGCACCCAGTCGGAGTACAGCCGCGCCCAGGTGCCGTCGGCGATCACCGCGTCGAGGCCGGAGTTCAGCGCATCGATGAGCGGTTGGTTCTCCTTGGCGACGGCATAGGCGATGAAGTTGTCGAGGCTGAACGTGTTCTCGATGATCTCGGCCGGGTCGCCGGCCTGCACGGTGCCCTCGGCTTGAGCCGACGGCGCCACCCAGGCGTCGATCTGGCGGGTCTTCAGGCTGGCGTAGACGGTGTTGTAGTCGGGGAAGATCACCGGTTGCAGGCCCAGCGTGTCGACGACGTAGGCCTCCTGCACCGTGCCCTGGACCACGCCGATGCGCTGCCCTGGTCCGAGCTTGTCGAAGCCGTCGATCGGGGAGCCGCTGGGCACCACGAGGGAGAAGTAGCCGAAGTCGTAACCGTTGGTGAAGCCGACCGTCTGCCTGCGCGCGTCGGTGGTGGTGATCGACGAGGAACCGACGTCGAAGCGGCGGGCGGCGGTCTGGGCGAGCAGACCGGAGAACTCGGTGCCGACGAAGTTGATCCGCAATCCCAGCTTGTCGGCGATCGCGCGCAGTAGTTCGTTGTCGAAGCCGGTGAACTGGCCGGCGGAGTCGATGCAGATGCTCGGCGGTGCGTCGGACAGGGTGCCGACGGTGAGCACACCGGGCGTGCCGAGGCCGAGCGCGTTGACGTCGATGCTGTCGAGGGGGCGCACGTTGGCGGTGGTGTACCGGTCGGCTTCGGGACCCTGCGCGGCGGCGGCGAGGTTGGTCGGCAGCGCACTGGCCGATTCCTCGCCCGGTGGTGCGCACTGGTCGGTCTGCGCGGCGGCGGGTCCGGCGCAACAGAGTGTCAGCACCATCAGCATCGTCGTGACGACTGCGGCGATCCGTCCGGCGTTCATGCACCGAACCTAGTCAACCGGGGCTGGGCAGCACACCGCGGCGGGTCAGCTCGGCGACCATGATGGTGGCCATGAGCTCGGAGCGCTCGAGGCAGGCGGCCCGCGCCCCGTCCGGATCGTGGGCGTGGATCGCGGCGGTCTCCAGTTGATAGCTCGGCAGCAGCTCGGCCTGCACCCGCGGATAGGACAGCCAGAAGTCCGAGGCCGCGAACGCCTGGGAGGCGCGGATCGCGGCCTGTAGCCGCGGTCCGGCGTGCGCACCGTTGACGGCGGCGCGAAACCGTTGGCAGCAGTCGTGGAAGTCGCTGCGGCTCTTGCCCTTCCGCATGTGCTGCATCACCTCGTCGAGTCCGGTGAGCAGATCGGGCTCCGGGTCGACGGCCGCGCGTGCGGAGGCTATCCCGTTGAGGACGCCGTAGAGCTCGTGGTGTTCGCGCAGCACGGCGGCGTCGAAGCGTTCGAGGTAGGCGCCGCGGTGGTAGCGCATGGACACGATGCCGTCCTGTTCGAGCTGGACCATCGCCTCCTGCACGGGGACTCGGCTCACGCCGAGGGTCTCGGCGATCGCGGTGCGGTCGATGCGGTGTCCGCCGCGCAGCCGTCCGGTCAGGACCAGGTCGATCACGTGCGCGACGACCTGGTCCTTCTCCTTGACTCCGTAGCGTTTCGGCATCCGGCCGCCCGCGGCGGGCTAGCGGCTGTCCCGCCAGCGGCAGAGGGCCTCGGCGGCGGTGAGGTCGTAGTCCGGACCGTTGACGCCGACGGTCAGCAGGCTGACCCCGAGCCCGACGAGCGCCTCGGCCTCGGCGAGCATCTCATCCCTGTTGCCCTCGGGCACGCCGGACGAACGTTCGACCGCGGCGGGGTCGCGGCCCACGTCGGCGCAGTGCCGGTCGAGCACCTCGGCCTTACCCGGGTAGGTGGTGCGGTCGGTGAACCCGTGCCAGATGTCGGCGTACTCGGCGACCAACCGCAGCGTCTTCTTCTCGCCCTGCCCGCCGATGAGGATCGGGATGTCGCGCGTCGGGGCCGGGTTGAGCTTCGACAGGCGCGACTTGATACGCGGCAGCGCCTGGGCGAGGTCGTCGAGTCGGCTTCCGGCAGTGCCGAATTCGTAGCCGTACTCGTCGTAGTCCTTCTGCTTCCAGCCGGACCCGATGCCGAGGATCAGCCGGCCGTCGCTGATGTGGTCGACGGTGCGCGCCATGTCGGCGAGCAGTTCGGGGTTGCGGTAGGAGTTGCAGGTGACGAGCGCCCCGAACTCGATGCGGGAGGTCTGCTCGGCCCACGCCGCGAGCATGGTCCAGCACTCGTAGTGCGCGCCGTCCGGATCGCCGTACAGCGGGAAGAAGTGGTCCCAGTTGAAGGCGATGTCGACGCCGATGTCCTCACAGCGGCGCACCGCATCGCGGATGTGCCGGTACTCGGTCGAGTGTTGGGGCTGCAGCTGGACACCGATGCGGACGGGATGTGTGGGTGCCGACGAGGAAGTCATCAGCCCAATCTAACCCGTCGCGAGCAGACACAGATTCGTGTGAAATTCAGGCCAGGAGCGCGATTCTGTGTCTGCTCGCGGGAAGTGGTCAGGCCTTCCACACCATGACCACCGACGGCCGCGCCGTCCCGTTGCCGCCCTCGGGCCACCGCGACACCGGATCGTCGATGCTGTTGTCGTCGTGCTCGCCGGGATGCTGCACGCACACGGTGACGAAGTCGTCGGCGACCACCGGTCCACAGGTCTCGGCGCCGATCGGCACGGTGAGGAATTGTTTGGTCTCGCCGCGGTTCGGCCCGTCCAGTGCCACCGCGAACAGGCCGTCGTTGGAGTCCAGGGCGTTGCCGTCGGTGGAGATCCAGAGGTTGCCGTGGCTGTCGAACGCCAGATTGTCCGGGCACGAGATCGGGCTGACCTTCGTCTTGTCGAACCCCGCGTAGTAGGTGTCGGCCGCGGCCGGGTCACCGCAGACCAGCAGCAGATCCCAGGTGAACGCCGTGCCCGCGTGGTCGTCGGTGATCTCGAGGATCTGGCCGCTCTTGTTGTCGTTGCGCGGGTTGGCCGCGTCGACGGGCGCTTCGCCCGGTGCCCCGCGTTCGTCGTTGTTGGTCAGCGCGACGTAGATCTTTCCGGTCTGCGGGTGTGCTTCGACATCCTCGGGGCGGTCCATCTTGGTGGCGCCTGCCTTGTCGGCGGCCATGCGGGTGAACACCGCGGCCTCCGCGGCGGTGACGCCGTCGACCAGCGACTCGGCCTGCCCGCCCGGACCGGAGCGCAGCAGCGGCAGCCAGGTGCCGGTCCCGCGGAACGAGCCCTGCGCAGGCAGTCTGCCCGAGCCGTCGATCTCCTCGGCCGGGATGTCGCTGGTGAGTTTGGCGACGTAGAGGGCGCCTTCGTCGAGGATGGTCATGTTGTGCGCCATCGCCGCGGCGTCGCGTCCTGGCCGAATCTTCTTGCTGGAGACGAACTTGTAGAGGTAGTCGAACCGTTCGTCGTCTCCGGTGTACGCGACGACGGTCCCGTCGTCGGTCACGTGGATGTTGGCGCCTTCGTGTTTGAGGCGGCCCAGTGCGCTGTGCTTGACCGGCGTCGACTCCGGGGCCCACGGATTGAGTTCGACGACGTAGCCGAACCGGTTGACCTCGTTGGTTTCTCGCGTCAGATCGAAGCGGGGATCGAAGGTCTCCCAACGCAATTCGGACGGTTCCAGCGCAACGCCGTAGCGGTCGTGGCGGTCGGCGACGACCGGTGGGGGAGGCGGTGACCCCTCCGCCGCGCCGAAGTAGCCGTGGAAGTTCTCTTCACCGGACAACACTGTGCCCCAGGGGGTCACGCCGCCGGCGCAGTTGGCGAACGTCCCCGCGACGGTGCGGCCGGCCGGATCGGCGGAGGTCTTGACGAACTCGGTGCCCGCCGCGGGTCCGGTGAGGGCGAACGGGCTGTCGGCGGTGATGCGACGGTTGAAGCGGCCGATCACCGGCTCGAGGCCGTTGGCCGTGCGGCGCACTTCGACGACGCCCATGCCGACGGCGGCGATCTCGATGTCGAACTGTTCGCGCGTGGGGGCGCCGGGGTCATAGCCAGGGAACATGAATTGCGGGGTGACGTACTCGAAGTTGGTGACGAGCAGGAAGCGGTCAGCAGATCCGTCGATCGGCAGGAGCGCAGCGAAGTCGTTGTTGAACCCGAACTGGCCGCGTTGGGCGGCCCCGCTCTGCCTCGTGACGTCGAAGGCGGGGGCGCCGGGTAGCACCGGGTCGCCCCAGCTGATCACCACGGATTGCTGATAACCGTCGGGGATCACGACGGCGTCGTCGCTGTTGGGCGCGACCGCGGTGAACTCCATGCCCGGGTTGGGTGGGACCGGTGCGGCCTCGGATGGGCGGGCGGCCGACGCGGCGTCGTCGCTGCCGCACGCCGCCAGTACCGAACCGGCGCCGACGGCCAGGACGGTGACGCCGCCGGCCTGCAGGACGCTCCGGCGGGACATCTGCTTGACGATGTCGCCGAAGTAGGCGTTACCACTGGTGTTGGGAACGGGTTTCGAGCAGGCGTCACCGCATTTGTACCGACAGGTGATGTGTTGCCGCTTCGACTTGCCGTCGTGGGCGACAAGGAGATTCAGGGGCAGTAGTGCCATGGCCAGCACGGGTCCTTCCGTCCGCACGGCCGCGGGCGGAGCGGCCGATCGGGCCGAAAGATACGGCAGCCGGGCGAGCGGTGGGCGAGCAACAGGTGAACAACCGGGTGCGATGACCGCGACACGCGCTTGCAGGTTCAACGAATTTGCTGCGCGGTGACACGCCGGGCGGATAACGTCACCGCCAATTAATAACGAGGGAGTCAATACATGGCGGTTCATCGACGCGCCCGGCGTGCAGAAGGGTTTGCGGTCCGGCGCTGGCTGCAGTTGGGAGCGGCGTCGGCCGGTGTCGGTGCGGGGTTGCTCGGGTTCTCGCTGATGGGTCCGCAGGTGGGGACGGCCGCGGCGGACACGGCGGGGGAGAGCACGACGTCGTCGGGTCCGGCGGAGGGCGCATCGACGTCGGATGACGACAAGGACTCCACCGCGACGGACTCCACCGGCACGGACTCACCCGATGACGACGACGACAGCCCAGAGGCGGACGACACCGACGAGGCTGACGACCTGAACGACGACGAACCCGACGAGACCGACGACGAATCCGATGAGGCCGACGAACTGACCGACGAACCCGGCGCCGATGAGGCCGACCTGGCCGACGCGGAGGCCGAGGCCGATGAGACGCAAGGGCCGGCCGAAGACGCCGAACCCGAAGCCCAACCGCACGCCGACACTGCTGAGCGGGCGAACCTCGTCACGACCCAGGATGATCCACCTGCGCCCGCCCCGCATCCCCGCGCCGTGACGCCGAAGCCGTCGCCGGCCGACTGGAGCGCCTTCACGGGTCAGGCGATCGACAACTGGACCGGCTCGTCGCAGGGCTGGATCAATTCGCTGCCGGTCGACGGCCAGGCCAAGTATCACCTCTCGGGTGCGTTGTGGGCCACCCGCCGCACACTGTTCAACCAGGCGCCCACCGTCGCGCCGATCCAGATCAGCGGCAAGCTCGACGGCCCGGTGACCGGTACGGTGCGTGCCGTCGACCCCGACGGCGACCGGCTCATCTATGTGGTCACCCGGGGCCCGAAATACGGTTCGGTGCAGGTGAATTCGGACGGCACCTACACCTACACCCCCGGCGAGGGATTCGAGGGGGTCGACACCTTCCGCGTCGTCGCGATCGACGTGGGTCCACACCTCAACCTCGTGGACCCGTTCCGGCCGATCGGCGCCCGCGCGGACAATCTGATCAACCAGCGGGCGATCAAGTTCGAGTTCACGTTCGTGGAGGGCACCGAGTACTGGACGCCCGAACGCGTACACGCGCTGCGAACCGCGACCGACGACCTGATTGTCTACTTCCTCGTCACCAAACCGGTCGTGCTCACGTACGACGTAAGGGGTATGGAAGACCCGATTTCTCCCACGCTCGCGTCGGCCGGCAGCGATCTCATCTCCGACGATCCGGGCTTCTGGCCAACGGTGGTCCAACACAAACTGCTCACCGGCGTCGATGCCAACGGTTCGGCAGCCGACGGCCGGATCAGGTTCAACTTCGGCAACGAGTGGGCGCTGGGAGACACGGTGGGGCCCGACGAGTTCGACTTCAACTCGACGGCGGTCCACGAACTCCTGCACTCGTTCGGCTTCCTGTCCTATCTCGAAGCGCCGGGCCAGAACGGCGACGAGGACTTCTGGACGGTCTACGACAGCTTCCTGGTCACCCGCGACCGCGAGGACCCGTTCAACCGCGACGGCACCTTCAACGTCGACTACGACCCCTATCTGATCGGGGTCGACGGCGGGCTGTACTTCGGCGGCGTCCACGCCGTCGCCGCATACGGCGGTCTCGTTCCGGTCTACAGCCCGGGTCCGTGGCGACAAGGCAGTTCGATCTCGCACCTCGACGACGACACCTTCAGCGGAGATGATCAGAAGGTCATGAACGCCAACACCGGCACCGGCTTCGTCGTTCGGGTGTTGAGCCCGGTCGAGCTGGGCATACTGCGCGACCTCGGCTACCGGGTGGACCCGGTGGCTCTGCTCTGACCGGCCAGCACCCCGCGCAGAATTTCCACCAGCGCCTGCGGTTGGTCACCCTGCACGGAGTGGCCCGAGTTCTCGACCACGTGGGTGCGCCGAAAACCGGGCGCCCCCTTGGCGAAAGCGTCGGCGTCCTCGTCGTTGACGAAGAAGGACTTGGCTCCGCGCACCAGCGTGGTCGGCATGGTGATCGCGGGGACGTCGTCCCAGAGCCCCTCAAAGCCGTCGCCCTTGCGGAAGGAGTCGTACCGCCACGTCCAAGTGCCGTCGTCGAGCTGCTTGCTGTTGTGGAACACGCCGCGCCGTAACGAGTTCCGGTCCCGGTGCGGTGAGGCGGCGACGGTCACGTCGAGCATCGCCTCGAACGACGGGAAGGTGCGGTCGCCCTGCACCAGCGCCACCGCGCCGAGCTGCGCCTTGGTCATCTGCTCATGGCGTTCGGGCGCCGACGGCGTGACATCGACGAGCACCAGCTCGGGCACCAGGGCCGGTCCGGTGGCCGCGATGCGCAGTGCGGTCAACCCGCCCAACGACATTCCCACCACCAACCGCGGCTGCGGCGCCCACTCCCGCAGGACCGGGCGCAGCGTCTCGGCGTTGAGTTTCGGTCCGTAGTCGCCATCCTCGCGCCATGCCGAGCGGCCGTGCCCGGGCAGATCGACCGCCAGCGCGGGCATGCCGAGGCCGAGGATCACGGTGTCCCAGGTGTGGGCGTTCTGACCGCCGCCGTGCAGGAACACCACCTGCGGATCGGCGTCGCCCCATTTGATCGCACTGATCGGACCGGAATCGACACGTGTCGCGGGCGGTATGTCCGATGTGCCGATCTGCTCGGCGTTCTCGGGCAGGAGCGCGAATTCGTCGAGGCCCACGAGTTCGTCGTCAGAGATCACGGGACGGACCCTACCCACGAAATGACTATGCGCCCAGGGCGACGAAGTGCGAGTGCCGCACGCCCTGGGCGCAGAGTCAACGAGAAAGGAGGTAGATCAGCCTTCGATGAAGGTCTCCAGCTGAGCACGCGCGACGTCGTCGGGCAGCTGCTTCGGCGGGCTCTTCATGAGGTAGGCCGAGGCCGCCTCGACCGGACCGCCGATACCGCGGTCCTTGGCGATCTTCGCGGCGCGCACCGCGTCGATGATGACGCCGGCCGAGTTCGGCGAATCCCACACCTCGAGCTTGTACTCCAGGTTCAGCGGCACGTCACCGAACGCGCGACCCTCGAGGCGCACGTAGGCCCACTTGCGGTCGTCGAGCCAGCCGACGTGGTCGGACGGGCCGATGTGGACGTCCTTGGTGTTGAACTCGCGCTGCAGGTTGCTGGTGACGGCCTGCGTCTTGGAGATCTTCTTCGACTCGAGCCGCGAACGCTCGAGCATGTTGAGGAAGTCCATGTTGCCGCCGACGTTGAGCTGCATGGTCCGGTCGAGCTGCACGCCGCGATCCTCGAACAGCTTGGCCATCACGCGGTGGGTGATGGTCGCGCCGACCTGGCTCTTGATGTCGTCACCGACGATCGGCACACCGGCGTCTTCGAACTTCTTCGCCCACACCGGATCCGAGGCGATGAAGACCGGGAGAGCGTTGACGAAGGCCACACCGGCGTCGATCGCGCACTGGGCGTAGAACTTGTCGGCCTCTTCCGAACCCACCGGCAGGTAGGACACGAGGACGTCGACCTTGGCGTCCTTGAGCGCCTTGACCACGTCGACGGCGTCGGCGTCGGACACCTCGATCGTGTCGGAGTAGTACTTGCCGATGCCGTCGAGGGTCGGGCCGCGCTGGACGATGACGTCGCTCGGCGGAACGTCCGCGATCTTGATGGTGTTGTTCTCCGACGCGAAGATCGCCTCGGACAGGTCGAAGCCGACCTTCTTGGCGTCGACGTCGAAGGCGGCGACGAACTTGACGTCGCGGACGTGGTAGGGCCCCAGGCGGACGTGCATCAGACCGGGCACGGTCGCGTTCTCGTCTGCGTCCTTGTAGTACTGCACGCCCTGTACGAGCGACGACGCGCAGTTCCCAACGCCGACAATGGCGACCCGGATGTCTCCTGCGTGCTCAGTCATGGCCGTTCTCTCCCTCTCCTACTGGAATTCGTAGTGCTGTCTGTGGTCGCCGGTTCAAGGCTGTGCTCACGTGTTGTCCGGACTTCCCTGCCCGAGACGTTCCGCCGCGATGAGTTCGTTGAGCCATTTGACTTCGCGCTCGCTGGACTCCAACCCGAGCTGGTGCAGTTGCCGGGTGTATCGATCGAATGAGCTGCTGGCCCGCGCCACTGCTTCACGCAGACCTTCGCGACGTTCCTCCACCTGACGACGGCGGCCCTCCAGGATCCGCATCCGGGCCTCGGCCGGGGTGCGGTTGAAGAAGGCCAGGTGCACACCGAAGCCGTCGTCGGAGTAGTTCTGCGGGCCGGTGTCGGCCACCAGTTCGGCGAAGCGTTGCTTGCCGGCGTCGGTGAGCTGGTAGACCCGCCGGGCCCGTCGCCGGGTCACCGTGCCGGCGGGGGCGGCGTCCTCGACGATCAGCCCGTCGACCTGCATCCGGCGCAGTGCCGGGTAGAGCGAACCGTACGAGAAGGCGCGGAAGGCACCCAGCAGACCGGTCAGGCGTTTCCGCAGTTCATAGCCGTGCATCGGCGATTCGAGGAGCAATCCGAGGATGGCGAGTTCCAGCACCCGGTAGCACCTCCTCGTTGATCTGCGTCGTCGCTACGACACATCGACACCTCGCGAAATTGTATCGCGCCGATATATTCGACGCTACACGAGGGCGTTGCCTGCTGTTCGCCTGCCGGTCACCCGGCTCCGCGAATCAGGTGCGGGGCGGCCAGATCGCCTTGGTGGAACCGTCCGGGTAGAGCTCGATCCGGCCGGTGCCGAAGTCGCTGTTGGCGACGATCTCGATGCTGACGATGTCGGGGGTCGCGGGATCCCCGGACGGCCCGATGCGCACCCAGGTGTCGGTGATGTCCGCGCGCTTCATCCCCAGCGTCTCGGGGGCGCCGCGGAGCACGCCGAGCGTCTTCTCGTAGTCGAACTTCGCCAGGTCGACCAACCGATCGTCGTCGGACAGCGTGCTTCCTGGACCCCACGGATCGCTCCAGCCGCCGCGGTAGTCGTAGTCCTGCTTGCGCCGGTTGTCGGACGGATCCGGCCGGTCCAGCGACGCCCAGTCCGTGCGGATGTCCAGTTCGTAGCCCATGGTGTTGCCGAAGCGCTGACGCATCTGCTCGAACAACCCGTTGAAACCGCCCCGCGACTGCAGCTGGTGCGGCGGGGTCAGCACGACAGGTCCGATGCCGTCGGATTTGGCACCCGGGTCGCTCTGGAAGTCCAGCGGGGAATTGGTGTTGCCGTAGAGGCCCCAGCCGATCCCCATGCCGAGCAGCACCAGCACGACGGCCATCGCGACCTTGATGCCCCAGCCGGTGCGCAGCGGCACCCGTCGCACCTTGGGGGCGCGCAGATCCGGCAGTTGGACGGGAGCGTTCGCGGTCTGCAGATCCGATACGAGCGCCTGGAGTTCGCCGAGCGTGGCGGCGTGCGTGGCCGCCTTGACCCGCTCGCCGTGTTCGGCCATCGACAGCTGACCCTCGCTGAGCGCGGTGTCGAGCACCTGGCAGATGTCATTGCGGTCGCTGTCCTTTGCCCGGGTTCCCGCGGTCGGCCGCCCCGTGCTGCTCACTGCCACGCCAGGATCGTAAGAGTTCGACCGGCAACGTCGCAGACCAGACGCGGAATCCGGGGTGGCGAAACGGCGTCAGCCGTCCGGTGCCGCAGGCGCCGACGTACTCTGGTCAGCGTGCGATTGCAGAGACAGGTGGTGGACTACGCGCTGCGGCGCCGGTCCCTGCTGGCCGAGGTCTACTCGGGCCGCACGGGCGTATCGGAGGTCTGCGACGCCAACCCCTACCTGCTGCGCGCCGCGAAGTTCCATGGCAAGCCCAGCCAGGTGATGTGCCCGATCTGCCGTAAAGAGCAGCTGACGTTGGTGTCCTGGGTGTTCGGAGATCATCTGGGGCCGGTGTCCGGGTCGGCACGAACCGCCGAGGAGCTGGTTCTGCTGGCCACCAAGTTCGACGAGTTCTCCGTACATGTGGTGGAGGTATGCCGAACCTGTGAATGGAATCATCTGGTGAAGTCGTATGTGCTCGGCGCGGTGCGGCCGCCCAAGGCCCCGCGCGGTACCCGGACGGCGCGTAAGAGCGCGCGTACGGCGAGTGAGTAGCGAAGGGCGCCACGAACGGTCGGCCGGCGATGTCCGTAGGGGACAGGCGGCTGACGGTGTCGGTGCGCCGCCCCCGAGGTCAGAGCAGGGTCCCCGCCACGCGGATCGCGGGCGCCCGCCCCGTCCGGCCGACGGACCGGGCCGTCGCCCGCCCGAGCCGCCCCGTCAGCACCGGGCGCCGGACGACAACCGCACCGCGATCCTGCCGCAGTACCGCGACGAACCACCCGCCCATCTGCGGGATCCGATCGACGTGGTCAAGGCCGCGCTCGACGGCACCCCGCCGCAGAAACCCCCGCCGCCGCGCGGGCGCGGTGGTGGCGGTGACGGGCCAGGGGGTCCGCCGCCGGGCCGGCGCCCGCACTGGCGCGAACAGATCAACTGGAAGTGGGTGCGGCGCGGACTGATCGCCGCGGCGGCCGTGCTGATCGTTCTGCCCCTGGTCACCTTCGGGATGGCCTACATGATCGTCGACGTACCGAATCCGGGCGACATCCGGACGAACCAGGTGTCGACGATCCTGGCGAGCGACGGCAGCGAGATCGCGAAGATCGTGCCGCCGGAGGGTAATCGCGTCGACGTCAACATCGACCAGATCCCGGTGCACGTGCGGGATGCGGTGATGGCCGCCGAGGACCGCGACTTCTACTCCAACCCGGGGTTCTCGTTCACCGGCTTCGCCCGCGCTTTCAAGAACAACATCTTCGGCGGCGACCTGCAGGGCGGCTCGACGATCACCCAGCAGTACGTGAAGAACGCGCTGGTCGGTTCCGAGCGCGGCGGCCTCGGCGGGTTGACGCGTAAGGCCAAGGAGTTGGTCATCTCGACGAAGATGTCCAGCGAGTGGTCCAAAGACCAGGTGATGCAGTCGTATCTGAACATCATCTATTTCGGGCGCGGCGCCTACGGTGTGGCCGCGGCGTCGAAGGCCTACTTCAACAAGCCGGTGGAGGAGCTCACCGTCGCCGAGGGTGCGCTGTTGGCGGCGCTCATCCAGCGGCCGTCGGCACTCGATCCGGCGGTGGATCCCGACGGCGCCGCCGAGCGGTGGAACTGGGTGCTCGACGGGATGGTCGAGATCGGGGCGCTGTCGGAGGCCGACCGGGCCGCGCAGGTGTTCCCGCCGACCGTGCCGCCCGACGTCGCGCAGACCCAGAACCAGACCACGGGTCCCAACGGCCTCATCGAACGTCAGGTCCAGCGGGAGCTGCTCGAGCTGTTCAACATCAGCGAACAGCAGCTCAACACCGAGGGTCTGCAGATCACCACGACCATCGACCCGAAGGCGCAGAAGGCCGCCGAGGAGGCCGTCGCCGAGTACCTCGACGGCCAGGATCCCGACATGCGCACCGCGGTGGTGTCGATCGATCCGAAGACCGGTGGGGTCAAGGCGTACTACGGCGGATCCGACGCCAACGGCTTCGACTTCGCCCAGGCGGGTCTGCCCACCGGCTCCTCGTTCAAGGTGTTCGCGCTCGTGGCCGCACTGCAGCAGGGCATCGGCCTCGGCTACCAGGTCGACAGCTCCCCGCTGGAGGTCGACGGCATCAAGATCTCCAACGTCGAGGGCAACAGCTGCGGCACCTGCAACATCGCCGAGGCGCTCAAGCGGTCGCTGAACACGAGCTACTACCGGCTGATGCTGAAGCTGAAGAACGGTCCGCAGGACGTCGCCGACGCAGCGCACGAGGCGGGGATCCCGGAGAGCTTCCCCGGCGTCGAGCACACTCTCAGCGAGGATGGCAAGGGCGGTCCGCCCAACAACGGCGTCGTGCTCGGGCAGTACCAGTCCCGTGTGATCGACATGGCCTCGGCGTACGCCACGCTCGCCGCGTCCGGCGTCTACCACAAACCGCACTTCGTGCAGAAGGTCGTCAACTCCGAGGGTGACGTGCTGTTCGACGCCTCGCAGGAGAACAACGACGGCGAGCAGCGCATCGACAAGGCGGTGGCCGACAACGCCACCGCGGCGATGCAGCCGATCGCGGCGTACTCCAACGGGCACGCGCTCGCCGGCGGCCGGCCGTCGGCGGCCAAGACCGGCACCAACCAGCTCGGCGACACCGACGACAACCGCGACGCGTGGATGGTCGGGTTCACCCCGTCGCTGTCCACCGCGGTGTGGGTCGGCACCGTCGACGGGACGAAACCGCTCGAGAACAAGTGGGGTTCCCCGGTGTACGGCTCGGGGCTGCCGTCGGACATCTGGAAGGCCACGATGGACGGCGCGTTGGAGGACACCGACAACGAGTCGTTCCCGAAGCCGGAGGAGATCGGCGGCTACGCCGGGGTTCCGCAGGCGCCGCGACCGGTCCAGACCTCGACCCTGGTGCCGACGCCGTCGGAGACGGTCATCCAGCCGACGCTGGAGGTCGCCCCCGGCATCACGATCCCGCTGGGCCCGCCGACGACCGTGCCGGTCGGCCCCCCGCCGCCGGTGGGTGAGCAGGTGCCCGCCCCCGGCGTC
>NZ_LQIT01000050.1 GCF_001499965.1 Mycobacterium sp. GA-2829 | reverse complement strand
CTCGACAACGGTGGACGTGGCATAGCAGCACTTCCCATCAGAATCAGCTGCTATTGCAACGACGCCTTGAAACCGCCCCGGGCCTTCTCGGCGTTTGCGTACAACAACCGTGCGGTCGGCGATGAGTTCCGGCCCGGCCACCGGTCAGAGTGTTGTGCCCCAACTCCTCAAAGTGCAGAACTTCAACGTCTCGCGCGACGGCTACGGCGCCGGTGAGAACCAGACGCTCGACCGGCCCTTCGGCCACGCCGACCCCGCCACCATGTTCGCGTGGGCGGGTGCCACCGCCAGCTGGCCCAACCGCACCGAACCCGGTGGCAGCCGAGGTCTCGACGACTATTTCACCCGCGACTTCTCCCACAACATCGGTGCCGAGATCATGGGCCGAAACAAGTTCGGCCCCCAGCGCGGCCCCTGGGAGAACCACGACTGGCAGGGCTGGTGGGGCGACACGCCGCCGTTCCACACCCCGGTCTTCGTCATGACCCACCATCCGCGTCCGTCGTTCACACTGTCCGACACGACGTTTCACTTCGTCGACGGACACCCTGCCGAAGTCCTCGCCCAGGCCCGCGCGGCCGCACAGGGAAAGGACGTCCGGTTGGGTGGCGGGGCGACAGTCGTCCGCGAGTTCCTGGCCGCCGACCTCGTCGACACGCTGCACGTCGCGGTCTCCGACGACGTCGAGATCGGCGGCGGGTCCCGGCTGTGGGAATCGCCGGAGGAACTGGAGGATCGTTTCCACCACGAGGTGGTGCCGAGCCCGAGCGGCGTGACCCACCACCTGTTCTGGCGGTAAGCATGTAGGGGTGTGCCCACTCCCCGACGCCGAAGTCCGAGAACAGCATCCCGCGGCCAGGGCGTGGGCCGAACCCCGCGCCATGCGGCGCCGGGGTGTCCGCTGGTTCCTGATCCTCGCGTTCGGATGCGCCTGGGTGCCCTGGTTCGGGGTGTACCTGGCCGGTGGATCGCTCGATGACCCGGTGATCCAATTGCTCACCGCCGCCTTCGTTCCGGCTCTGGCCGCCTGCGTGGTGCGCCGCTGGATCACCCGGCAGGGCTTCCGCGACTCGGGCCTGCGGCTGAACCTGCGCGGTTCGTGGTGGCACTACGCGGCGGCGGTGACCATCCCGTGGGGTGTGCTGCTGCTGGCCGTCGGCATCGCCGCCGTGACCGGGATGTGGTCACCGCGGACGCTGGACCTGACCGGCTCGGCCTGGCTCTATCTCGCCGCCGGACCGCTCATCTGCATCGCGCTGTCCCCGATCTTCTGGGGTGAGGAGTACGGCTGGACGGCCTACCTGCGCGACCGCCTGGTCCCCGGCCGCCCCATCCTGACCACGTTCCTGACCGGACTGATCTGGGGTGTGTGGCACTGGCCGCTGCCCTGGGTGGGCTACTTCGGCGGCGAGGCCCCGGTATCGGACGCGGTGTGGGGCATGGCGCTGTGGCTCCCGCTGAGCATCCTGCTCGAATTCCTCATCGGCTGGCTGTGGTCGGAGACGGGCTCGGTGTGGCCGGGTGCGATGCTGCACGCCGGCGCGAACATGGTCGCCTCGCTGGGCATGCTGACGGTCTTCGGCGACGCCGTCGGCATCACGGGGACGACGGTGCTGCTATGTCTCGCACTGGTGCCGTTCGTGCTCGCCGTCGTCCTCACCGGCCACACCGCGGGCCGGGTCAGCGGCGGCGCAGCAGGATGACGTTGTCCACCCACGTCACCGATTGCCCGTCCGGGCTCGTCCCGGCGCGCTCGACCTCGTCGGCCCGCAACCGCTCCCACTGCCCGGGGTCCAGCGCCAGGGAGTCGAGGGTCTCCTGCAGCGTCGGCAGATCGTGGGGCTGACCGTCCTTCCACGTCCACTCCGGGGTGGCGCCGTGGTCGACGATCAGCAGTGACCCGCCGGGGACGACCGCGCCCGCGGCACGCCGCAACGCGGCGGTGCGGTCCACGTCGAGCGGCGAGTGGAAGAACTGCGCCGACACCAGATCGAACCCGCCCTCGGGGAACGTCTCGGTGAGGTCGTGCCACTCGAAGCGGATGCGCTCGGCGACACCGGCGGCCGCGGCGTCCTCCGCGGCCCGGTCCAGTGCGGTCTTCGAGACGTCGACGGCCACCACCTGCCAGCCGCGACCGGCCAGCCAGATCGCGTCCGCACCCTCACCGCAGCCGAGGTCAAGCGCCCGTCCCGGCGCGAGTGGTTCGACGATCTTCGCCAGTTGCACGTTCACCCGGCCGCTCCACACCCGCTCGTTGGCGCCGTAGTGCTCCTCCCAGAACCGCACCGTCTCAGACATTGACGTCCTCCTTCCATGCCGGAACCGGCAATCCGAACTCGTCGGCGAGCAGACTCTGCACTGCCGCCGCACCCACTTTCGATCCCGCCGCGACCGCCGCGGCCACCTGCGGCAACTGCACGGTGACGTCGCCCGCGGCGAACACCCCCGGCACCGACGTGCGGCCGAACTCGTCGACCCACACCGCCTCGGCGGACAGCGGATTGGGCTCCCCGAACCGCACCCCGAGCTGTTCTGCCAGCGGCGAACGTTGCTGCACCGCCGCGGCGACCATCAACCCGCGGCGGGTAAGCACCGCGCCGTCGGCGAACACGATGTCGACGCCGTCCCCGGCGCCCCGCACCGCGACGACCTCACGGTTCTCCACGCGGACGCCCACCGCTTCGAGCAGCGCCCGCTCGTCGCCGAGATCGCCTGTGAGGGCGACGATGTCGTCGCTCCAGCCGCGCAGCAGCAGCGCCGCGTGCACCGCCCTTGCGCCGTCGGCGAGGACCGCCAGGGGTTGGCGCCGGACATCCCAACCGTGGCAGAACGGGCAGTGGAACACTGCACCGCCCCACAGCTCGGCCAGTCCGGGCACCTCCGGGAGCCGGTAACGCATACCCGTGGCGAGCACGATGCGCCGTGCCGCGACGACGGTGCCGTCGCCGAGTTCGACGGTGAACACGTCGCCACGCCGGATCCGCGCCACCTCGCCGGCTCGCACCTCGACCCCGTACCGCTCGAGCTCCCGCCTGCCTGCGGCGTAGAGCTCCGCGGGCGGGCGCCCGTCGTGCCCGAGCAGCCCGCCGATCGCGTGCGACACGGCGTTACTCGGCTCGCCGGCGTCCACCACGAGGGTGCGACGGCACGCCCGGCCCAGCACCAGCGCGGCGCTCAGCCCGGCCGCGCCGCCTCCGACGACCACACCATCCCAGATCTCGTCCATGCCATGAGGTTGCCGCGACCGCCCCGAAAGTGCCAAGCTCTTTTGCCATGCAGGCAAACGGCCCGAAAGAGGACAGCGTCGACGCGCGGGTGCGCATGCGGCTGCGGGAGCTGCGGCGGCGGCGTGGATTCACCCTCGAGGAGGTGGCGGCCAGGTCGTCGATCGACGTGTCGACGCTGAGCAGGCTCGAATCCGGGAAGCGGCGGTTGGCGCTCGACCATCTGCCCCGGCTCGCGGCGGCGCTGGGCGTCACCACCGACGAGCTGCTGCGCAGCCAGGAGGCCGAAGACCCGCGGGTGCGGTCGGATTCGCATACACGCCACGGCGTCACGTACTGGCCGCTGACCCGCCAGGGTTCGCCGGGCGGTCTGCACGCGTTCAAGATCCGCGTCAGTGCCCGCAGGCGCAAACCGCCCGCCGAGTTACCGGTGCACGAGGGTCAGGACTGGATGTACGTGCTGTCGGGGCAACTGCGGCTGATCCTCGGCGACCGCGACTTCATCGTCAAAGCCGGTGAGGCCGTCGAGTTCTCGACGTGGACCCCGCACTGGTTCGGTGTCGTCGACGGGCCTGCCGAGGCGATCGTCATCTTCGGACCGCACGGCGAGCGCGTCCACCTGCATACCTAGAGGTAAGCGGTCTGGTTCACCAGGCGGACCGACGCGCCACCGTCGGGATAGAACTCGGCGATGCTCAGCGACGCAAGGTCCAGATGCAGTCGGTACAGGATGCCCTCGCCGGCGTCGAGTGCGAGGCGCAGCATGGTCTTGATCGGCGTGACATGGGAGACGACCAGCACCGTCGCGGCGCCGTGGTCGGCGATGATGCGGTTGCGGGCGCGGCGCACGCGGTGAGCGACGGTGTCGAAGCTCTCCCCGCCGGGCGGATCCACGCTGGTGTCGCGCAGCCAACGGCTGTGTACGTCCGGATCCCGTTGTGCCGCTTCCCCGAACGTCAGGCCCTCCCAGGCGCCGAAGTCGGTCTCGATCAAGTCCTCGTCGACGGTGACGTCGAGGCCGAGCGCCTTGGCCGCGGCGGCCGCGGTGTCGTAGGCGCGTTGCAGCGGTGAGCTGATGACGGCGTCGATTCCACCCCGCGCGGCGAGATAGGCGGCGGCCGCGTCGGCCTGCTTGCGTCCCACCTCGGTCAGCGCGGGGTTGCCCCGGCCGGAATACCGCCGCTCCACCGACAATTCGGTCTGACCGTGGCGCAGCAGCAGGAACCGCGTCGGCGCCCCCTGCGCACCCGACCAGCCGGCGGGCGAGGTGGGTGTCTTGGCGGTGGGCGCCTCGACCGGTGCGGGCGCGGTCTCGATCCCCGCGGCGGCGTCCATGGCCTCGTTGGCCAACCGGTCGGCATGGGCGTTGCGCGCGCGCGGGATCCACGTGTAGGTGACCCGTTCGAACCGCTCGGCGAGCGAGCGCGCCTCCCGGTGCAGGGGCACCAGATCGGGGTGTTTGACCTTCCACCGGCCCGCCATCTGCTCGATGACGAGTTTGGAGTCCATCGACACCGCGACCTCGGTGGCGCCGACGGCCGCGGCCTCCTCGAGACCCGCGATGAGTCCGCGGTATTCGGCAACGTTGTTGGTGGCACGGCCGATCGACTGCCGAGCCTCCGCGAGCACCGTCGCGCGGTCCTCGGAGAACACCACCGACCCGTAGCCGGCCGGGCCGGGGTTACCGCGCGAGCCGCCGTCGGCCTCGACGATCACCTTCACTTCTTGAAACCCTCCGCGCGCACCAGGATCGCGTTGCACTCGGGGCAGCGCAGCACCTCGTCGGCGGGGGCGGCGGTGATGCGGGACATCTCCCCACGGTCGATCTCGAGCCGGCAGGCGCCGCACCGGCGGCCCTGCAGCTGGCCCGCACCCGCACCGCCGCGGGCGCGCTGCTTCTCGTAGAGCTCGACGAGGTCGGGCTGCAGGGCCGTGAGCAGTTCCTCGCGGCGGGTGAGGTTCTCCTGCCGGGTGCGGTCCAGGTCGGCCACCGCGTCGGCCACCGCGCGCTGCGCCTCCGCCAATGTGGTGTCGAGGTCGGCGACGCGCGCGAGTTCCGCGGTGCGCTGGGCGGCGAGCTCCTCGCGGCGTTCCATCACCTCCAGCAGCGAGTCCTCGAGGCTGGCCTGGCGACGTTCGAGCGTCTCGAGTTCGTGCTGCAGTTCCACGACCTGTTTGGCCGCGACGCTGCCACCGTCGAGCAGGGCGCGGTCCCGGTTCTCGCGCTGCCGGACGCCGTCGATCTCGGACTCGAATTTGGCGACCTGGTCGTCGAGGTCCTCCATCGCGATGCCCAGGGTCGCCACCCGATCGTTGGCCGCACCGTGTTCGGCGCGGATCCGGTCGAGCTCCTCCTGTTCGGGCAGTTTGCGCACGCGGTGCTCGACCCGCGTCAGCGCGGCGTCGACCTCGACCAGTTGCAGCAGTGAATGTTGCTGCCAGACATCAGCTTTCACGAATCTACCTACCTAGGTTCCATGGGTCGGTGCGCAGGTCGCAGACCCGCACCGGTAACGCATCGGAGAAGTGCTCGCCCAAGATGCCCGCGGCCTGGGCGCACCAGGGGAACTCACTGGCCCAGTGCGCGACGTCGACGAGCGCCACGGGTGAGGCCCGGCGGTGTTCGTCGGCGGGATGGTGGCGCAGATCGGCGGTCACGTAGACCTGCACGTCGGCGCGCGACACCGTCGACAGCAGCGAGTCCCCCGCTCCCCCGCACACCGCCACCCGCGACACCACGGCGTCCGGATCGCCGGAGGCGCGCACGCCCCAACTCGTCTCCGGGAGTGCCTCGGCGACCCGGGACACGAACTGGGACAACGGTTCGGGCCGCGCCAGCGAGCCGATCCGCCCGATCCCGACATCGCCGGGGATCGGCGCGATGGAGGAGATGTCGAAGGCCGGCTCCTCGTACGGGTGGGCACTGCGCAGCGCGGCGAGCAGGTCGCGGCGGCGCGCCGACGGGGCGATCACCTCGACGCGCTCCTCGGCGACGCGCTCCACCGTCCCCACGCTGCCGATCGCCGGCGAGGCGCCCTCGTGCGGCAGGAACTGTCCGGTGCCCGCGGTGCTCCAGCTGCAGTGCGAGTAGTCGCCGATCTGGCCGCCCCCCGCGTCGAACAGCGCAGCCCGCACCGCGTCGGCGTCCTCGGCCGGGATGTAGACCACCCACTTGTCGAGATCGGGGCCGGAGTCCACGGGTGAGAGCACCTGCTCGACGGTCAGGCCGAGCGCGGCGGCCAACGCGTCGGAGACCCCGGGGGCGGCGGAGTCGGCGTTGGTGTGTGCGGTGAACAGCGACCGCCCGCTGCGGATCAGTGAGTGGATCAGCGCACCCTTGGGGGTGCTCGCCGCGACGGTGTCGACGCCGCGTAGCAGCAGCGGGTGGTGCGCGAGCAGCAGCCCGCGGTCGGGCACCCGGGCGACAACCTCGGGGGTGGCGTCGACGGCCACGGTCACCGACTCGACGGGCTCGTCCGGATCGCCGCAGACCAGCCCGACGGAATCCCAGTCGGCGGCCAGTTGCGGCGGATACGCGGCGTCGAGCACATCGATCACCTCGCCCAGCCGCACGCTCATCCCATCGCCTCCGTCAGGGGCCTCTCGCAGGCCTCGTCGAACACCCAGCACGACAGTAGTGCGCGGTGCCGTGGGCGCCGCCGCACGACCCCGCGAAGGCCGGTGCGGGCTTCGGGGAGAATGGTGCCGTGACCGACACGCTGGACCGCCCCACCGCCACCCGCCCGCAGCTCGTGCTGTTCGACCTCGACGGCACGCTGACCGACTCCGCCCAGGGCATCGTGGCGAGCTTCCGGCATGCGTTGGGCGAGGTCGGGGCGCCGGTCCCGGACGGCGATCTGGTCAGCCGCATCGTCGGCCCGCCGATGCCCGACACGCTGCGCTCCCTCGGTCTCGGTGAGCGGGCGGACGCCGCGATCGCGGCCTACCGCGCCGACTACACCACCAGGGGCTGGGCGATGAACCGCACGTTCGACGGCATCCCGGCGCTGCTGGCGGATCTGAAGGCCGCGGGCGTCCGGCTCGCGGTGGCCACCTCGAAGGTCGAGCCGACGGCGCAGCGGATCCTCGCCCACTTCGGTCTGGACGAATTCTTCGAGGTCATCGCCGGCGCCAGCCCCGACGGCACCCGCGCGGCCAAGGCCGATGTCGTCGCATCGGCGCTGTCCCGGCTGGAACCGCTGCCGGACCGGGTGCTGATGGTCGGTGATCGCCGCCACGACGTCGAGGGCGCCGCCGTGCACGGCATCGACACCGTGGTGGTCGGCTGGGGCTACGGCCGGGCCGACTTCGTCGAGGCGGTCGGGGTGCCTGCGCACGCGCATGTGGACACCGTCGCCGACCTGCGGGAGGTGCTGGGTGTCTGACCCGCTGCACGTCACGTTCGTCTGCTCGGGCAACATCTGCCGCTCCCCGATGGCGGAGAAGATGTTCGCCCACCAGATTGCCGAGCGCGGGCTGTCGCAGGCGGTGCGGGTCACCAGCGCCGGTACCGGCGGCTGGCACACCGGGGACCCCGCCGACGCGCGCGCCGTGCACGTGCTGCGCGCCCACGGCTACCCCACCGCTCATGAGGCCGCCCAACTCGACGAGGACCACCTGGCGGCCGACCTCGTGGTGGCGCTGGGCCGCAACCACGTGCGGATCCTCACCGACCTGGGGGTACCCGCGGGCCGGCTGCGGATGCTGCGCTCGTTCGATCCGCGTTCGGCAGCGCACCCGCTCGACGTCGAGGATCCGTACTACGGCACCCAGGACGATTTCGAGGACGTGTTCACGGTCATCGAGGCGGCGTTGCCCGGTCTGCACGGCTGGGTCGACGAGCAGCTGGCCACGCGGGGAATCGCGAGCTGATGAAGCGTTGGGCGTTCGTGCTGCGGCCGGCGTGGCTGGCGCTGTTCGTGGTGGTGCTCGCCTTCGCCTACCTGTGCTTCACGGTGCTGGCGCCGTGGCAGCTGGGCAAGAACACCAAGACCTCGCGCGAGAACGACCAGATCGCCCGCTCGGTGACCGCCGAACCGGTCCCCCTGACCTCGGTTCTGCCCCGGCAGGACTCCGCGGCCCCCGACGAACAGTGGCAGCGGGTCACCGCGACCGGCCGCTACCTGCCCGAGGCCCAAGTGCTGGCCCGGCTGCGGGTGATCGACGGCGACCCGGCCTACGAGGTGCTGGTGCCGTTCGCCGTGGAGGGCGGCCCGACCGTGCTGGTCGACCGCGGCTACGTCAAACCCGAACAGGGCACCGAGGTGCCGCCGATCGATCCCGCCCCCACCGAGCCGGTGTCGATCACCGCACGGTTGCGCGACGCCGAACCGGTGCCCCCGGGTAAGGAGCCGCTGCGGGAGAACGGCACCGTGCAGGTGTACGCGATCAACCCCGGCCAGGTGTCCGCGCTGACCGGAGTGCCGCTGGCCGGTTCGTATCTGCAGCTGGTCGAGGATCAGCCCGGTGGGCTCGGCGTGATCGGGCTGCCGCATCTGGACGCCGGGCCGTTCCTGTCCTACGGCATCCAGTGGATCGCGTTCGGCGTCATCGCGCCGATCGGTCTCGGTTATTTCATCTACGCCGAGATCCGGCAGCGCCGCCGCGACAAGGCCGCCGCGGAGTCGACCGCCCCCGCGACCCCCGAGGACAAACTGGCCGACCGCTACGGCCGGCGGCGCTGACCGCCACCGCGAGAATCGCCGCCGCGACCTGCACCGCCCGCGACAGCCGCACCGCGCGCCGCAGGTCGGCGGGCACCGGGTGGCGGCCGTCGCCGAGCGTCGGCCGGATCTCCAGTTCGTGCGCGTACTGCGTCGGCCCGCCGAGCCGCACGCCCAGCGCGCCGGCGAACGCCGCCTCGGCGACCCCGGCGTTCGGGCTGGGATGCCGGTGCGCATCGCGCCGCCAGGCCCGCAGCGCGGTGACGGCCGAACCGCCCACCACAGATGCGCACACCGCGGTGAGCACCCCGGTCACCCGCGCAGGCAGGTAGTTCAGCAGGTCGTCGAATCGTGCTGCGGCCCAACCGAACCGGAGGTACCTCTCCGAACGGTTGCCGATCATCGCGTCCAGGGTGTTGGCCGCGCGGTACACCAGCAGACCCGGCACACCGGCGACCGCGGCCCACACCAGCGGCGCGACCTGGGCGTCGGAGGTGTTCTCGGCGAGGGACTCGGTGGCCGCGCGGGTCAGCCCGTCGGCGTCGAGGACCGACGGGTCGCGTCCGCACAGCGACGGCAGCAGGAGGCGGGCGCCGGCCACATCGCCGTCGTCGAGCAGATCGGCGAGCCGCACGCCGACCCGGCACAGCGACGTGCCGCCGAGCGCGGCGAACGTGGCTGCCGCGGTGAATGCCACGGACGTGCACGGCCCGCTGCGGGCAGCCCGCTCACCGGCCAGTGCCGCGACCGCGACGGTGCTCAACAACGCAACGGTGTGCCCCGCGCCGGCCCACCGGGCGTCGTGGTAGGTGTGACGCTCCAAACGCGTTGCGAGAAGACCGAATCCGGCCACCGGATGCCAACGCCGCGGATCCGCGAACACCGCATCGGCGAGGACGCCGACCGCGATTCCGGTGGCAGGGGCACGCATGATCGGCGAAACCATGCCGGGAGCGTCTCACACGGTGCTTCACTCGATGTGGCCACGTGAGTCGGAAGGACGGAACCATGGCGATCAACGGACTCAACCACGTCGCCGTCACGGTGCGCGACGTCGAAGCCAGCGGTCCCTGGTACCGCGCGCTGTTCGACGCCGACCCGGTACTCGACGAGCACACCGACGCGGGTTTCCGGCATCTGGTGTGGGCGTTCGGGGACGGCACGCTGTTCGGCATCCACCAGCACGACCGGCCCGCGGGTGACGGACAGTTCAGCGAATTCGAGCCGGGTCTCGACCATGTGGGCTTCGGCTGCGCCGACCGCGGCGAACTCGAACAGTGGGTGCGCCGCCTCGACGAACTCGGCGTCGCCCACGGCGGAATCGTCGACGCCGGTTACGGATCCGGGCTGAGCTTCCGCGACCCCGACGGCGTCGCACTCGAATTCTTCGCCCCGCCCGCCGGCTAGCACGCGTTTGCTGTTGTGGCGCACTGTCATTGAAAGCGCTCATAACAGGCGTTACCGGTCCGCCCGCGCCCTTTCCCCATGACGGTCACGGGTCCACAATCGATTCGGCGGTGTCTGGTCTGACCGCCTCCCGTGGACCCGACCAGCGCAGCCATTCCGATGGAACGGCACGAAAGGGTGTGGGCCATGTCCGAACAGGAAAGCAACATCGAGACCGTCAAGAGGGGTTACGACGCGTTCAGCGCCGGTGACATCGAAACGGTGATGAGCGTCTTCGACGACAACATTGAATGGGTACAGCCCGGCAACAGCACAATCAGCGGTACGTATCACGGCAAGGGTGAGCTCGGCTCGTTCCTGGCCAAGATGGCCGACAAACCTCTCGAGGTTCGGGTGAACCGGCTGCTCGCCGACGGTGACACGGTGGTCGCCCTGACCGATGTCGTCATGGACGGCAACCACACCACGGATGCCGACGTGTTCACGCTGCGCGACGGCAAGACCGTCCGCGTCGAGATCCACGCCGACACCGCGCTGATGGAGAAGGTCTACGGCACCAAGCAGGCCGCAGCCCAGCAGTAGGCACTCGCGTTGACGCGTCCGGTGTCCTCGACCACACTGGGCGGAACAACTCCATACGCCGTCGACACGCAGCGGGAGAACCTCCGAACCGGAGGCGCCGAAGGAGCAACATCCTCCCCGGGAATCTCTCAGGCCCAGTACCGCAGCGAGGAGGCAACTCTGGAGAACGGCATCGGCGCGAACCCGCCGGTGCCGTACCGAAGGTGAATGCGCCCACGCGCCAAACTCTCAGGTTTCAGGACAGAGCGGGGAGGCTAGTTCCAGGTCCGGTCACCGCCGGACACGACGAAACCGGAGTCACCTTGACCGTCAGCGTGTTCGAGCTGTTCTCGGTGGGCATCGGCCCGTCGAGCTCCCACACCGTCGGGCCGATGCGCGCCGCCGCGCGCTTCGCCGACGCCCTGCGGCGTGACGGAGTGCTGGGCGACGTGTCCGGTGTGCGCGTGGATCTGTACGGCTCGCTGGCCGCGACGGGCGCCGGCCACGGGACGATGGCCGCCGTCCTGCTCGGCCTGGAGGGGCTGCGTCCGGAGACGGTCACCACCGATGAGTACGACGAGGCGCTGGCGCGCATCCGCAGCACCGGCTGCACGTGCATCGGCGGCGTGACCCCGGTGCCATTGACCGAGGACGCCATCTGCCTGCACCCCGACGAGGTGCTGCCCCGGCACACCAACGGGATGACGTTCACCGCGACCGCAGGCGACCGGACGGTCGCGACTGCGACCTACTTCTCGGTCGGCGGCGGCTTCGTCGTCGGCGAGCACGACGAGGCCACCGACGACGTGTTCGCACCGCCGCTGGCGTACTCGTCGTCGCAGGCGCTGCTGGAGATCTGCGACACCCACGGTCTGACGATCAGCGAGGTGGCGCTGCGCAACGAGACGAGCCGCCGCGCCGAAGCGGAGATCCGCGCCCAACTGCTCCACATCCGCGACGTCATGGTCGACTGCGCGGCGCGCGGGATGGCCCGCGACGGACTGCTGCCGGGACCACTCGGCGTACGCAGGCGCGCCAAGCGTTGGTACGACCGCCTGCGCGCCGAAGACCCCGACCGCACACCGGAATTCGCGCACGACTGGGTCGACCTGGTCGCGCTGGCGGTCAACGAGGAGAACGCCTCGGGCGGGCGGATGGTCACCGCGCCGACCAACGGCGCCGCGGGGATCGTCCCCGCGGTGCTGCACTACGCCACCCACTACACGCGGGCGGGCCGCGCGGACCCCGATCGCAGCGCGGTCACGTTCCTGCTCACCGCGGGCGCGATCGGCTCGCTGTTCAAGGAGCGCGCGTCGATCTCGGGGGCCGAGGTGGGCTGCCAAGGTGAGGTCGGATCGGCGGCCGCGATGGCCGCCGCCGGGTTGGCCGAGGTGCTGGGCGGCACCGTCGCGCAGGTGGAGAACGCCGCGGAGATCGCGATGGAACACAGCCTGGGGCTGACGTGCGACCCGATCGGCGGGCTGGTGCAGATCCCGTGCATCGAGCGCAACGCGATCTCGGCGGGTAAGGCCATCAACGCCGCCCGCATGGCGCTGCGCGGGGACGGTTCACATCACGTGAGCCTCGACGAGGTCATCGACACCATGCGCGCCACCGGCGAGGACATGAGCACGAAGTACAAGGAGACCGCCATGGGTGGGCTGGCGATCAACGTCGCCGTCAACGTGGTGGAGTGCTGAGGTGAAAGTGGGCGTGGACGGTATCGAACCGCCGACCGCTGGTGTGTAAAACCAGAGCTCTACCACTGAGCTACACGCCCCGTGCCGGGCAGGCTACCCGGCACCCCGCCGCAGGCGGAAATCGCTCAGGCGGAACGCAGCGCGGCCAGCGCGTCCGTCCACACCTTCTGGTCGCGCGGCTCGCCGGGGCCCTTCATCTCCGAGAACCTCACGATCCCCTCCCGGTCCACCACGAAGGTGCCCCGGTTGGCGATGCCCACGTCCTCGTTGAACACCCCGTAGGCCTGGGCGACCGCACCGTGCGGCCAGAAGTCCGACAGCACCGGGAAGGTGAACCCACTCTGGGTCGCCCACACCTTGTGGGTGGGCGGCGGGCCGACCGAGATCGCCAGCGTCACCGTGTCGTCGTTCTCGTAGGTGGGCAGGTTGTCCCGGATCTCGTCGAGTTCCCCCTGACAGATGCCGGTGAACGCGAGCGGGAAGAACACCAGCAGCACGTTCTTGGCACCCCGGAAGTCCCGGAGCGTGACGGCCTGGCCGTTCTGGTCCTTGAGCGTGAAGTCGGGCGCTTCAGCGCCGGGTTCGAGTGCGGCCATCTAACGCCGCCCCGCTGCCTTGGACTTGGGCTGCACCAGCCGGCTGGCGATCCAGTCCCCCAGATTCGCCGACGAGGTCTGCATCAGCCCCGCGGTCGGCGCCGACTCGGCGATGTCCGCGGGCTGCACGTGCCCCGGTTTGCCGGTCTTCGGGGTGACCACCCAGATGACGCCGTCGTCGGCCAGTGGGGTGATCGCGTCCATCAGCGCGTCCACCAGGTCACCGTCGTCGTCGCGCCACCACATGAGCACGACGTCGATGACCTCGTCGGCGTCCTCGTCGAGCAGCTCGCCACCGCACGCGTCCTCGATATCGGCCCGGATGTCGTCGTCGACGTCCTCGTCCCAGCCCAGTTCCTGCACAACCTGATCTTTTTGGATGCCCAGCCGTTGGGCGTAGTTCGGGGCGTCCGCCGCCGCCACCACCGTCGGTCCTCCTTCTGCCGTGCTGCCCGTACTTCGAGCCCCTATCGTTGCATGCACCCCACTGGTTACGTGCGGCCGCTGCCCCGGTTCGTCAATATGACGCGTCGCACAGTTCGAGTGCGACCTCCCTGGAATCGTTCAACCGGTTCACCGCGGCGTTGAATTCGTCGGGTCCGCCGTCGCGGCTGATCGTGCCCGCGACGTCGCGCGCGGCGCCCACCCAGGCGTTGAGCGCGTCGCGCAATTCGGGTTTGAGCATGTCGTTGATCCCGCTGGAGACCAGGTTGGCGCTCACGTTGAGCGCGTCGACTGCCGGGCCCGCCCGCACGCCCACTTCCGCCGAGTCCTCGTTGACCGCGTCGACGTAGGAGTTGACGGCATTGATCGCGTTCACACTCGAACTGCTGAGGTCCTCGCAGGAGGTGTGGATGGCCGCGGTGGTCAGCGACTGCTGACGTTTGGATTCGCGGGCGCTCGACTGGGCGATGGACTCCTCGATCGAGGCCGACACCGAGGCGCGGTACACCGGCGCCTCCTCCCGGTCCACCACGCCGCTCCCCGAGGTCACCGACGTGCAGCCGACGATGATCATGGCGCCCGCGGCGATGCTGCCTGCGACCCGGGCGAGCGTCTGCAGTCGCCTCCCCCGCCGCCGTCCACCCATCAGCACGGTCTGCAGACGTTACCGGTTGACCGGCCCGATCGCGGGTTCATTGCGGGCACCCACCCCCACCAGTGCGTCGCGGGCACGATGAGGGAAGGATAGAGGCGTCACGCGCGTGCGGGGTCACAAACCCTTCCCGAACGTGACGTACCGATACCGCCTGACAAGGAGCGGAAGTTGACGACCGAGTTCGTGCGCCAGGATCTGGCCCAAAACTCCTCTACCACAGCCGAACACGACCGCGTTCGGGTGATTCGAGAGGGTGTTGCATCGTATCTGCCGGATATCGATCCGGAGGAGACCAACGAGTGGTTGGAGTCATTCGACCAACTGCTCGAACGCTCGGGCCCGGCCCGCGCGCGCTACCTGCTGTTGCGGCTGCTGGAGCGGTCCGGCGAGCAGCGGGTCGCGATACCCGCCCTCACCTCCACCGACTACGTCAACACCATCCCGACCGAACTCGAGCCGTGGTTCCCCGGTGACGAGGACGTCGAGCGCCGCTACCGCGCCTGGATCCGGTGGAACGCCGCGATCATGGTGCACCGCGCGCAGCGGCCGGGAGTCGGTGTGGGCGGCCACATCTCGACCTACGCGTCCTCGGCGGCGCTCTACGAGGTGGGCTTCAACCACTTCTTCCGCGGCAAGAGCCATTCCGGCGGCGGCGATCAGGTGTTCATCCAGGGCCACGCCTCGCCCGGCATCTACGCCCGCGCTTACCTCGAGGGCCGGCTGACCGCCGATCAGCTCGACGGTTTCCGCCAGGAGCACAGCCACCCCGGCGGCGGTATCCCGTCGTACCCGCACCCGCGCCTGATGCCCGACTTCTGGGAGTTCCCCACGGTGTCGATGGGGCTGGGCCCGATGAACGCGATCTACCAGGCCCGGTTCAACCACTACCTGCACGACCGCGGCATCACGGACACCTCCGATCAGCACGTGTGGGCGTTCCTCGGCGACGGCGAGATGGACGAACCGGAGAGCCGCGGGCTCATCCAGGTGGCCGCCAACGAGGCGCTCGACAACCTGACGTTCGTCGTCAACTGCAACCTGCAGCGCCTCGACGGGCCGGTGCGCGGCAACGGCAAGATCATCCAGGAACTGGAGTCGTTCTTCCGCGGCGCAGGCTGGAACGTCATCAAGGTGGTGTGGGGCCGCGAGTGGGATGCGCTGCTGCACGCCGACCGCGACGGCGCACTGGTCAACCTGATGAACGTGACCCCCGACGGGGACTACCAGACCTACAAGGCCAACGACGGCGGCTACGTCCGCGACCACTTCTTCGGCCGCGACCCGCGCACCAAGGCGTTGGTGGAGAAGATGTCCGACGCCGAGATCTGGAACCTCAAGCGCGGCGGGCACGACTACCGCAAGGTGTACGCGGCCTACCGCGCGGCGATGGAGCACAAGGGGCAGCCGACGGTCATCCTCGCCAAGACCATCAAGGGCTACACCCTCGGTAAGCACTTCGAGGGCCGCAACGCCACCCATCAGATGAAAAAGCTTGCGCTGCAAGACCTCAAGGACTTCCGCGATGTACAGCGGATCCCGGTCAGCGACGCGCAGCTCGAAGAGAACCCGTACCTGCCGCCGTACTACCACCCCGGTCCCGAGGCGCCCGAGATCCGCTACATGCTCGACCGCAGGCGCGCTCTCGGCGGGTTCGTGCCCGAACGCCGGACCAAGTCCAAACCGCTCACCCTGCCGGCGCGCGACGCCTACAAGGCGCTCAAGAAGGGCTCCGGGAAGCAGGAGGTCGCCACCACAATGGCGACGGTCCGCACGTTCAAGGAGATCCTGCGGGACAAGAACATCGGCCACCGCATCGTGCCGATCATCCCCGACGAGGCGCGCACGTTCGGGATGGACTCGTGGTTCCCGAACCTGAAGATCTACAACCGAAACGGTCAGCTGTACACCTCGGTCGACGCCGAACTCATGCTCGCCTACCGGGAGAGCGAAGCCGGCCAGATCCTGCACGAGGGCATCAACGAGGCCGGGTCGGTCGGCACGTTCATCGCGGCGGGCACGTCGTACGCCACGCACAACGAGCCGATGATCCCGATCTACATCTTCTATTCGATGTTCGGGTTCCAGCGCACCGGGGACAGCTTCTGGGCCGCGTCGGACCAGATGGCGCGCGGGTTCGTCCTGGGCGCGACGGCCGGGCGCACCACGCTGGTCGGTGAGGGTCTGCAGCACGCCGACGGGCATTCGCTGCTGCTGGCGTCGACCAACCCCGCCGTCGTGGCCTACGACCCGGCGTTCGCGTACGAGGTCGCCTACATCGTCGAATCGGGCCTCGAGCGCATGTACGGCGAGAACCCGGAGAACGTCTACTTCTATCTGACGATCTACAACGAGCCGTACGTGCAGCCTGCCGAGCCTGACGGCCTCGACGTCGAGGGGCTGCTGCGGGGCATCTACCGGTACCGGCGGGCCCCGGAGAAGAAGTCGAACGCCGCACAGATCCTCGTCTCGGGGGTGGCGATGCCGTCAGCGCTCAAAGCCGCCGAACTGCTCGCCGAGGAGTGGGACGTGGCCGCCGACGTGTGGTCGGTGACCAGCTGGAACGAACTCAACCGCAACGGTGTCGAGGTGGAGAAGCAGCTGCTGCGCTACCCGGACCGGGAGGCGGAGACGCCGTACGTCACGAAGGCGCTGGCCGATGCGGCGGGTCCCGTCGTCGCGGTCTCGGACTGGATGCGCGCGGTACCCGAGCAGATCCGGCCCTGGGTGCCCGGTACCTACATCACGCTGGGCACCGACGGGTTCGGGTTCTCCGACACCCGCCCGGCGGCACGGCGGTTCTACAACACCGACGCCGAGTCGATCGTGGTGGCGGTGCTGGAGGGACTCGCCCGCGACGGCAACCTCGACATGTCGGTGGCCGTGGAGGCGGCTCGGCGCTACGAGATCGACGACGTGTTGGCCGCCCCGGAGCAGACGTCGGACCCCGGAGTCGCGTAGCGACGACATCGGGCCTGGGAGTCGCCGCGAGCAGTCACAGATTCGCGTGATTCGGCCTCCGATCACGCGAATCTGTGACTGGTCGCGAAAAGCGACTTGGAGGTTGCTGCCAGAAAAGCCGGGTAGCTTTTAGTCATGCCCGACAATCGGTACGTTCCTCCGGCCTCGACGGTCGAGGTCCTGCAGACCGTGCCGGACTCGGTGCTGCGCCGGTTGAAGCAGTACTCCGGCCGGTTGGCCACCGAGGCGGTCGCCTCCATGCAGGATCGGTTGCCGTTCTTCGCGGGGCTGGAGGCCAGCCAGCGCGCCAGCGTGCACCTGGTGGTGCAGACCGCGGTGGTCAACTTCGTCGAGTGGATGCGCGACCCGCAGAGCAACGTCAGCTACACCGCGCAGGCGTTCGAGGTCGTCCCACAGGATCTGACCCGGCGTATCGCGCTGCGGCAGACCGTCGAGATGGTGCGCACGACCATGGAGTTCTTCGAGGAGGCGGTGCCGCTGCTGGCCCGCTCCGACGAACAGGTCACCGCGCTGACCGCGGGCATCCTGCGCTACAGCCGCGACCTGGCCTTCGCCGCCGCCTCGGCCTACGCCGACGCCGCGGAGGCCCGCGGCGCGTGGGACACCCGGATGGAGGCCAACGTCGTCGACGCGGTGGTCCGCGGTGACATCGGACCGGAACTGCAGTCGCAGGCGGCCACGCTGAACTGGGACGCCACCGCCCCCGCGACCGTCATCGTCGGCCTGCCGCACCCCGACCGCATCGACCTGGCCGCCGACGACGTCCGCGACGTCGTCACGCGCAGCGACCGGGCGGCGCTGTCGGATGTGCACGGCTCCTGGCTGGTGGCGATCGTGTCGGGTCCGATCTCCCCCACCGACCGGTTCCTCAAGGAGATCGTGACGGTGTTCGCCGACGGGCCCGTGGTGGTGGGACCCACCGCGCCGACGCTGTCGGCGGCCCACCTGTCGGCCACCGAGGCGATCGCGGGCATGAACGCGGTCGCCGGCTGGAGTGGGGCGCCGCGCCCGGTTTCGGCCCGCGAACTGCTGCCCGAACGCGCCCTGCTCGGCGACGCCACCGCGATCGCCGCGCTGGAAACCGAGGTGATGCGCCCACTCGGGGACGCGGGACCGACCCTCACCGAAACCCTCGACGCGTATCTGGACGCCGGCGGTGCGATCGAGGCATGCGCGCGTCAATTGTTCGTTCATCCAAATACCGTCCGATACCGGCTCAAACGCATCGCCGACTTCACCGGTCGCGACCCCACCCTGCCCCGCGACGCGTACGTGCTGCGGGTGGCCGCCACGGTCGGCAGGCTGAACCGCCAGGCCGCCCAGCCCAGGGCCGCGACGGCACCATCGGTGCAGGTCGCGCCGGTGCGGGCAGTGCTGTCGGACCTCGGCGGCACCACGTGACACATCGCGGTCCGGTATCGCTGGTGTCCCATCACATGCCGTTTTGTGGACTTGCTACAAAAAGATAAGACGAGGTTCATAATCTCTTACACGGCGCAAAGTCGTCTTCACAGTGTTCTCTTAAAGACGTGCCTGAATCGCATACCCAGATCGCGCTGCTCGCGCCCGGCCAGGGGTCCCAGACCCCCGGGATGCTCGAGCCGTGGCTGCAGTTGCCCGGCGCCGCTGAGCGGCTGGCGACCTGGTCGCAGATCAGTGGCCTGGACCTGGCCCGGCTGGGCACCACCGCCGACGCCGAGGAGATCACCGACACCGCGGTGACCCAGCCGCTGGTCGTCGCCGCGACGCTGCTGGCGCACGAGGAAGCCGCCCAGCGCAATCTGTTCAGCTCCGGCAGCGACACCATCGTCGCCGGTCACTCCGTCGGGGAGATCGCCGCCTACGCGATCGCCGGCGTCATCTCCGCCGACGACGCGATCAAGCTGGCCGCCACCCGCGGCGCCGAGATGGCACGCGCCTGCGCGCTCGAACCGACCGGCATGGCCGCGGTGCTCGGTGGCGACGAGGCCGAGGTCCTCGCCCGGCTCGAGGCGCTCGACCTGGTCCCCGCCAACCGCAACGCCGTCGGCCAGATCGTCGCCGCGGGCGCGGTGGCGGCGCTGGACAAGCTTGCCGAGGATCCCCCGGCCAAGGCCCGGGTCCGCAAGCTGGCCACCGCCGGTGCGTTCCACACCCACTACATGGCATCCGCGCTGGAAGGCTACGAAGCCGCCGCCCGCGGTGTCGCCACCGCCGAGCCGACGCTCACGCTGCTGTCCAACTCCGACGGCCAGCCGGTAGCCTCGGCAGCGGACGCCATCGACAAACTCGTCGCCCAGCTGACCCGTCCGGTGCGCTGGGATCTCTGCACCGCAACGATGCGGGAGCGCTTCGACAACGCCGAGAATGCCGCCATCGTCGAGTTCCCGCCCGCGGGCACACTCGTCGGCATTGCCAAACGCGAACTCCGGGGGGTACCGACGCATGCCGTCAAATCCCCCGCCGACCTGGACGGACTGACTTTCTAGTCCGCGACGGACAACCGCATATCGATCGTCATCTCAAGAGTTCTCCGCCTTCCGCGGAGGCATGTTCACCACATATAGAAGGAGCCACCGTGCCCGCAAGTCAGGAAGAAATCATCGCCGGTCTCGCCGAGATCATCGAAGAGGTCACCGGCATCGAGCCGTCGGAGGTCACCCCGGAGAAGTCGTTCGTCGACGACCTGGACATCGACTCGCTGTCGATGGTGGAGATCGCCGTGCAGACCGAGGACAAGTACGGCGTGAAGATCCCCGATGAGGATCTCGCCGGTCTGCGCACCGTGGGTGACGTCGTCTCCTACATCCAGAAGCTCGAGGAAGAGAACCCCGAGGCTGCCGCCGCGCTGCGTGAGAAGTTCGGACAGTGACCCGTCCTTCCACGGCTAACGGAGGCTTCCCCAGCGTAGTCGTGACTGCCGTCGAGGCCACCACGTCACTTGCTGCGGACATCGAGAGCACGTGGAAGGGCCTGCTGGCTGGCGAGAGCGGCATCCGCGTGCTCGAAGACGAGTTCGTCACCAAGTGGGACCTGCCCGTGCGTATCGGCGGTCATCTGGTCGACAACGTCGACGATCACATGACCCGCATCGACATGCGTCGTATGTCGTACGTGCAGCGCATGTCGAAGCTGCTCGCCGGCCGGCTCTGGGAGACCGCGGGTAAGCCGGAGGTCGATCCGGACCGCTTCGCGGTGGTCATCGGCACCGGTCTGGGTGGCGGCGAGAAGATCGTCGAGACCTATGACGCGATGAACGAGGGCGGGCCCCGCAAGGTGTCCCCGCTCGCCGTTCAGATGATCATGCCCAACGGTGCGGCGGCCGTCGCCGGTCTGGAACTGGGCGCCCGCGCCGGGGTCATCACCCCGGTGTCGGCGTGCTCGTCCGGCTCGGAGGCCATCGCCCACGCATGGCGTTCGATCGTCATGGGCGATGCCGACTTCGCCGTCTGCGGCGGTGTCGAAGGCGGTATCGAGGCGCTGCCGATCGCGGCGTTCTCGATGATGCGCGCGATGTCGACCCGCAACGACGAGCCGGAGAAGGCCTCGCGGCCGTTCGACAAGAACCGCGACGGTTTCGTCTTCGGTGAGGCCGGCGCGATGATGATCATCGAGACCGAGGAGCACGCCAAGGCCCGCGGCGCCAAGCCGCTGGCCCGCCTGATGGGTGCGGGTATCACCTCCGACGCGTTCCACATGGTGGCCCCGGCCGCCGACGGTGCCCGCGCCGGGCAGGCGATGAAACGTGCGATGGAGACGGCAGGCCTGTCCGCCAAGGACATCAGCCACGTCAACGCGCACGCCACCGCGACACCGATCGGTGACACCGCCGAGGCCAACGCCCTCCGGGTGGCCGGTGTGGGGCACGCCGCGGTGTACGCGCCGAAGTCCGCGCTCGGTCACTCGATCGGTGCGGTCGGCGCGCTCGAGTCGATCCTCACGGTGCTCGCGCTGCGTGACGGCGTCATTCCGCCGACACTCAACTACGAGACACCGGATCCCGAGATCGATCTCGATGTCGTTGCGGGCGAGCCACGGTACGGCGACTACCAGTACGCCATCAACAACTCGTTCGGCTTCGGCGGCCACAATGTGGCCTTGGCGTTCGGTCGATACTGAGTTCAACGCACGCCGACAGATAGATCAACGGAGCAGCAATGGCACGGTTAGCTACGGGAAACGGATTCCCGAACGTGGTCGTCACGGGCGTTGCCATGACGACCGCGCTGGCTACCGATGCGGAGACCACCTGGCAGCGTCTACTCGACGGCCAGAGTGGTATCCGCACCCTTGATGACCCGTTCGTCGAGCAGTACGACCTCCCGGTGCGCATCGGCGGTCATCTGCTGGAGGACTTCGACAGTGAGCTGACTCGTGTCGAGCTGCGCCGGCTGTCGTACCTGCAGAAGATGTCGACGGTGCTGGGCAGGCGGGTCTGGGACAACGCCGGCTCCCCCGAGGTCGACCCGCGTCGGCTGATGGTGTCGATCGGCACCGGCATGGGCTCCACCGAGGAGCTCGTGTTCAGCTACGACGGGATGCGGGCCAAGGGGCTGCGGGCCGTGTCACCGCTGGCCGTGCAGATGTACATGCCCAACGCGGCCGCCGCCGCGGTGGGGCTGGAGCGCAAGGCCCGGGCCGGGGTCATCACCCCGGTCTCGGCCTGCGCCTCCGGTTCGGAAGGGATCGCGCAGGCCTGGCGCAACATCGTGCTGGGCGAGGCCGACATCGCGATCTGCGGCGGAGTCGAGACCCGGATCGAAGCTGTGCCGATCGCCGGCTTCGCGCAGATGCGCATCGTGCTCTCGACCACCAACGATGATCCCGCGGGCGCCTGCCGCCCGTTCGACAAGGATCGCAACGGTTTCGTGTTCGGCGAGGGCGGCGCGCTCTTGGTCATCGAGACCGAGGAGCACGCCAAGGCCCGCGGCGCGAACATCCTGGCCCGCATCATGGGTGCGAGCGTCACCTCGGACGGCTACCACATCGTGGCGCCGGACCCCAACGGTGAGCAGGCCGGTTGGGCCATGACCCGAGCCATCCAGTTGGCCGGTCTGCAGCCCAGCGACATCGACCATGTCAACGCGCACGCAACCGGCACCAGTGTCGGCGACGTCGCCGAGGGCAAGGCGATCAACAATGCGATGGGCGGCCACAAGCCCGCGGTCTACGCGCCCAAGGGAGCGCTGGGCCACTCGGTCGGCGCCGTCGGTGCGGTGGAATCGATCCTGACGGTGATGGCGCTCAAGAACGGCGTCATCCCGCCCACCCTCAACTTGAAGAACCTGGATCCGGAGATCGACCTCGACGTCGTCGCAGGCTCTCCCCGGCCCGGTAACTACCAATACGCCATCAACAATTCGTTCGGATTCGGTGGGCACAACGTCGCGCTCGCCTTCGGAAAGTACTGAGACCCAGCGCTTCTCGACGGTCAGCCGACATCGGAACGGGCAACAGGAGGATATGGATGACGATCATGGCCCCCGAGGCAGTCGGTGAGTCGCTCGACCCGCGCGATCCGCTGCTGCGCCTGAGCACGTTCTTCGACGACGGCACCGTCGAGCTGCTGCACGAGCGTGACCGCTCCGGTGTGCTCGCCGCCGCAGGCACCGTCAACGGCGTGCGCAGCATCGCGTTCTGCACCGACGGGACCGTGATGGGCGGCGCCATGGGCGTCGAAGGCTGCCGCCACATCGTCAACGCCTACGACACCGCGATCGAGGAGCAGAGCCCGATCGTCGGCATCTGGCACTCCGGCGGCGCCCGCCTCGCCGAGGGCGTCAAGGCGCTGCACGCGGTCGGCCTGGTGTTCGAGGCCATGATCCGCGCCTCCGGCTACGTCCCGCAGATCTCCGTCGTCGTCGGCTTCGCCGCCGGTGGCGCCGCCTACGGTCCGGCTCTGACCGACGTCATCGTGATGGCCCCCGACAGCAAGGTCTTCGTCACCGGCCCCGACGTGGTGCGCAGCGTGACCGGCGAGGACGTCGACATGGTGTCGCTGGGCGGACCCGAGGCCCACCACAAGAAGTCCGGCGTCTGCCACATCGTCGCCGACGACGAGCTCGACGCCTACGAACGCGGCCGCCGCCTCGTCGGATTGTTCTGCCAGCAGGGGCATTTCGACCGCAGCAAGGCCGAGTCCGGCGACACCGATCTCAAGGCCCTGCTGCCGGAGTCGGCGCGGCGCGCCTACGACGTGCACCCGCTGATCACCGCGCTGCTCGACGAGGGTGTGCCCTTCGAGGAGTTCCAGGCCAAGTGGGCCCCGTCGATGGTGGTCGGCCTGGGCCGGCTCTCGGGTCGCACGGTCGGCGTGCTGGCCAACAACCCGCTGCGCCTCGGCGGCTGCCTGAACTCCGAAAGCGCCGAGAAGGCAGCACGTTTCGTGCGCCTGTGCGATGCGTTCGGCATCCCGCTGGTCGTCGTCGTCGACGTGCCGGGCTACCTGCCCGGTGTCGACCAGGAGTGGGGTGGCGTGGTGCGCCGCGGCGCCAAACTGCTGCACGCGTTCGGTGAGGCGACGGTTCCGCGCGTCACCCTGGTCACCCGCAAGATCTACGGCGGCGCCTACATCGCGATGAACTCGCGGTCCCTCGGCGCGACGAAGGTGTTCGCGTGGCCGGAGGCCGAGGTCGCCGTCATGGGCGCCAAGGCCGCCGTCGGCATCCTGCACAAGAAGAAGCTGGCCGCCGCGGCTCCCGAGGAGCGCGAGGCGCTGCACGAGGAACTCGCCGCCGAGCACGAGCGCATCGCCGGTGGGGTGGACTCCGCGATCGAGATCGGTGTGGTGGACGAGAAGATCGACCCGTCGCACACCCGCAGCAAGCTGACCCAGGCGCTGGCCGAGGCCCCCGCACGCCGCGGCCGGCACAAGAACATCCCGCTGTAAGCGGTCGAAACACCCACGGAAGATTCCCCGGGCGCCGACGGCGTACCGGGGATTTTCTTCGTCTGCACCGAAGCCGCTCGACCGTCGGCGTAGCGTGGCCAGTGGTGTCGGGGAGGAGATCACTGACCGAGGGGTTCGCATCATGCACACATCTGGTATCACCGTGCGCCGTGGAGTCGGCGGCGCCGTCGTCACCGGCGCGCTGCTGGGACTGGCCGCCGCCACCATCGCCGTGCCGACGGCCACCGCCCAACCCCAGTGCACCGCAGCAGCATTGAGTAGCGCACTGGGTACCGTCTCCGCGCAGACCGGCGACTACCTGAACAGTCACCCGGGCGCGAACGACGCCATCACCAACGCCGGCGCGGAGGGCGAGGCCGCAATCCGGACCTACTTCGTCGCTCATCCGCAGGAGTGGGCCGACCTGCAGCGCATCGCGCAGCCGTTGCGCACGCTGCGGCAGCAGTGCCAGGTCGACGTGGCGCCGGGCGACATCGCACGCCTCTACGACGCGATGGCGTCGTAGGGTTTCCTAGCGGCGGGTCGCGGGCTCCACACTGGCCGCGACGACATGGGTCACCGGTACCTTGTGCTGCGCCCGCGCCCGGTCGACCAGGTCGTAGCGGTGCCACACCGACTTCTCCGGCGACAGCGTGGCAATGACGATCTGGTCCGGGCCGAACTCGTCGACGGCCTCGGCGAGCGCCCGCAGCGGGCGCTGGTCGCCGAGCACACCGTCGGCGGTGAAGTCGTGTCCCCGTAGCGTCTCCAGCGTCCGGTCGAGCCGTTCGGAGGCGGCCCGGCGCGTGGCCTCCGCCACGTCGAGCGGCCCGTGCGTCTCGGCGGTCCCCGTCTCGACCGCGCTGACCGGCACCACCACATAGAACTGGGTGGCGCGGTCGGCGCCGATGCTGCGCAACTCCTCGAGCAGTTCGTTCGAGTCCACGGTCTGGTTGGCCATCACCAGCACCCGGTGCGCCTCGCCGGGGGCGCGGGTGCCCGGCTCGGCGGGACGCCGCTTGAGGAACACCCGGTTGGCGAGGTAGAGGCCGAGCACCACGGCCCACGACAGCAGGCTCAGCACCAGCTGCGAGCGCAGTGCGTCGTCGAGGAACATCTGCACCAGGATCGCGACGATGCCCGCCGCGGTGAGCACCGACAGCACCGGGAACAGCCACATCTTCACCCGGAGATCGGAATCCGGTGTGCGGCGGCGCAACACGATCTGCGACACCGCGATCAGCAGGTAGACGAACAGGATGATGGCGCCGCTGGAGTTCAGCAGGAACGCGAAGATGGTGTCGGGTGAGACGGCCGCGGCGATCACGCACAGGAAGCCGACCACCGACGACGCGAGGATGGCGTTGGCGGGCACTCCCCTGCGCGTCACCCGGACCAGCGCGGGCGGCGCCTCACGGCGCGCAGCGAGGACGAACATCATCCGCGACGCGGTGTACATCCCGGAGTTCAGACAGCTCAGCACGGCGGTCAGGACGACGGCGTTCATCACGTGGTCGGCGTACGGGATGCCCATCTCGGTGAACGCCGCGACGAACGGCGACGCGGCGATGCCCTCGTCGTTCCACGGCAGGATCGTCACCAGCAGCAGCGCCGAGCCGACGTAGAAGAGCAGGATGCGCACGATCACCGAGTTGGCGGCCTTGGCGACGGCGCGTTCGGGGTCCGATGACTCCGCGGCGGCGATGGTCGCGATCTCGGCGCCCACCATGGAGAAGATCACGGTGACGATCCCGACGGTGATCACGCCCGCGCCCATCGGCATGAAGCCGCCGTGGTCGGTGAGGTTCGAGAAATCGGCGTCCTTGCCCGGCCACAGGCCGACCACGAACAACGCGCCGATCGCGATGAATGCCAGGATGGCCGCGACCTTGATACCGGCGAACCAGAATTCGAACTCGCCGTAGGACCGCACCGAGAACAGGTTGGTGGCCGTCATCAGCACCATGAACACCAGCGCGGAGACCCAGAGTGGGACGTCGATCCAGTACTGGATGATCTTCGCCCCGGCGATCGCCTCGAAGCCGACGACGATCACCCAGAAGTACCAGTACAGCCAGCCGACCGAGAACCCGGCCCAATCGCCGAGCGCGTTGCGCGAGTAGTCGGCGAACGAACCCGTCGACGGGTTCGCCACCGCCATCTCGGCGAGCATCCGCATCACCATGATGATGAGGACGCCGCTCATGGCGTAGGTCAGGAAGGCGCCGGGCCCGGTGTCGGCGATGACCACGCCGGACCCGACGAACAGGCCGGCACCGATGACGCCGCCGATGGCGATCATGCGCAGTTGGCGCTGGTTGAGCGCCTTTTTGAGGGTGGGTGCAGCTGTCATCCGAGCGGAATACCCAGATGTGAGTGGCGTCACTCCACGAGCGCGGCGAACTCCTGCGCGGCGGCTTCGGCCCGCTCGCGGTCCTCGGCGACCAGACCGATACGGGTGCGGCGGTCGAGGATGTCGTCGGCCGTCAGCGCGCCCTCGTGGGTGACGGCGAACTCGAATTCCGCCCGGGTGACGTCGATTCCGTCGGCGACCGGGTCCGTCGGCCGGTCGCAGCGGGCGCAGGCCAGCACGTGCGGCGCCTCGGCGCCGTAGCGGGCGACCAGCGACGGCGGCAGCCCCGGCGGAATCCGCCCCACCGCCCCGATCAGCGGCAGGTTGCGGGTGCGGCACGGTCCGGCGCTCACGCCGCGCAGGGCGATGGCGCGGTCGAGGACGTCCTCGGCCATGTACCGGTACTCGGTGAGCTTGCCGCCGATCACGCTGATGACGCCGGACGGGGATTCGGTGACGGCGTGGTCGCGGGACAGGTCGGCGGTGCTGCCGCCGCCGGTGTCGATGAGCGGGCGCAGTCCGGCGTACGCGCCCAGGATGTCGGCGCGGGTGAGCGCGGTCGCGAGCGCGGTGTTGACGGTGTCGAGCAGGAAGTCGACCTCTTGCGAATCCGGTTGCGGCACATCAGGAATCGGGCCGGGTGCATCCTCGTCGGTGAGGCCGAGGTAGACGCGGCCGAGCTGTTCGGGCATCGCGAACACGAACCGGTTGCGGGCGCCGGGGATCGGGATGGTCAGCGCGGCGGCCGGGTTACCGAAGGCGGCGGCGTCGAACACCAGATGCGTTCCGCGCGAGGGCCGCAGCCGCAGGGTGTCGTCGACGTCGGCGGCCCACACGCCCGCGGCGTTGACCACCGCGCGGGCGGCCACGTCGAACTCCTCGCCGGTGCGGTGGTCGGTGAGCCGGGCGGTGGTGGCGGTGGCGGCCGACGCGCTCACCCGGGTGAGGATGCGCGCGCCGTGCTGGGCGGCGGTGCGGGCGACGGCGGTGACCAGCCGGGCGTCGTCGACGAGCTGACCGTCGTAGGCGAGGAACGCCCCGGCCAGACCGTCGCGGCGCACGCCGGGGACGAGTTCGGCGGCGCGGGCGGCGGTGACCCGGCGAGAGCGCGGCAGCGTCGCGGCCGGGGTGCCCGCCAACCGGCGCAGCGCGTCGCCGGCGAGGAATCCGGCGCGCACGAGTTTCCTTGCCGACGGCGGCATGTCGGGCAGCAGCGGCACCAGTTGCGGCATCGCGGACACCAGGTGCGGGGCGTTGCGGGTCATCAGGATCCCGCGTTCGACGGCACTTCGGCGGGCGATCCCGACGTTGCCGGTGGCCAGGTAGCGCAGTCCGCCGTGGACGAGTTTGGAGCTCCAGCGGCTGGTGCCGAAAGCCAGATCGTGCTTCTCGACGAGCGCCACCGACAGCCCGCGGCTCGCCGCGTCGAGGGCGATACCGGCGCCGGTGATCCCGCCGCCGATCACCAGGACGTCGACGGGCGCACCCTCGGCGAGGGCGGTCAGTTCCCTGGCCCGGCGGGCCGCGTCGAGTGCGCCGCGGCGGGCCGCGTCATCAGCAGACGTCACGGGCGCAGGTATCCGTTCAGTGAGCGCGCCAGTTCGCCGTCGAGCGCCTCGGCGTCCAGCAGCGGCGCGACCATCTGGGCGGACTGGATGGTCGACTGGGTGATGAGCAGGCACATCGCGGCGAGTTGGCGCGGTTCGCCGGAGCGGACGCTGCCCTCGTCCTGGGCGAGTTTGATCTCGCCGGCCAGCGCGTCGATGAGGATCTGCTGGCTGGTGCCGAGCCGTTCGGTGATGTAGACCATCGCCAGTTCCGGCGCGCTGTGCAGGACAGCGCTGACGATCTCGTCGTTGCGCAGCCGGTCCCCCACCCGCACGATCCGCTGCACCAGCGACTCGCGGCCGACCCCGTCACCGGGGACGGCGTCGAGCACGCCCGCGATCCGTGCGGTCAGCAGCTGGGCCAGGACGGCGTCGGTGTCGCGCCAGCGGCGATAGATGGTGGGCCGGCTGACCCGGGCGCGGCGCGCGATCTCGGTCAGGGTCACCCGGTTGACGCCGTAGGCCACCACGCAGTCCGCGGCGGCGTCGAGGATGCGCTCCTCCACCGTCCGCGGCGCAGGCTTACGGATTGACACCATGTGTAATACTGTAACGCATGATCGGCCGATCCGACGACCCGACCGCCCTGCTCCCGCCGATGAAGTGGGACGCCTGGGGTGACCCGGACGCCGCGAAACCGCTCTCCGACGGCATCCGCAGGCTGCTGGAACAGGCGCTCGGCGTCACGGGCGGCGCGGATTCGCTGGACCTCGACGAGGTGACCGTGCGTCCGTCGAGGCTGGCCGAGAGCGACCGTGCCGCGCTGAGCCGCATCGTCGGCGACGGGTACTGCGTCGTCGACGACCACGGCCGGCTGCTGCACGCGGGCGGCAAATCCACTCTCGACCTGCTGCGTCGGCGCGACCGCGCACCGCAGGACGCCCCCGACGCCGTCCTGCTCCCCGCCGACGAGGAACAGATCGCGGCGATCCTCGACCACTGCAGCGCCCGGCGGATCGCCGTGGTGCCGTTCGGCGGCGGCACCAGCGTGGTGGGCGGCCTCGACCCCGTCCGCGGTGACTTCGCAGCCGTGGTCTCGCTGGATCTGCGCCGCCTCGACGCGCTGCACTGGCTCGACGAGGTCTCCGGTGAGGCAGAACTCGGCGCCGGGGTCACCGGCCCACGGGCCGAGGAACTGCTCGGCGCCCACGGGTTCTCCCTCGGCCACTTCCCGCAGAGCTTCTGTTTCGCGACCATCGGCGGATTCGCCGCGACGCGGTCCTCAGGTCAGGATTCGGCCGGCTACGGCCGCTTCGACGACATGGTGCGCGGACTGCGCGCGGTCACCCCCGCCGGTGTCCTCGATGCCGGCCGCGCCCCGGCCTCGGCCGCCGGACCGGATCTGCGGCAACTGCTCGTCGGCTCCGAAGGGGTCTTCGGCGTCATCACCCGGGTGCGGGTCCGGGTACACCGCGTTCCGGAGGCCGCCCGGTACGAGGCGTGGTCGTTCCCCGACTTCCCAACCGGCGCAACGGCTCTGCGCGCGGTGACGCAGACCGGCAGTGGGCCGACGGTGATCCGGCTGTCCGACGAGGCGGAGACCGGCGTCAACCTGGCGACCACCGAGGCCATCGGCGAACAGACCATCACCGGCGGGTGCCTGGCGGTGACCGTATTCGAGGGCACCGCCGCACACGCCGAGAGCCGGCACGCCGAGACCCGCGCGCTGCTCGAGGCGCACGGCGGGACGTCGCTGGGCGAGGCCCCGGCCCGGGCGTGGGAGCACGGCCGGTTCGGCGCACCCTATCTGCGGGATTCGCTGCTGTCGGCGGGCGCGCTGTGCGAGACGCTCGAGACCGCAACCACCTGGTCGAATCTCGCGGCGCTCAAGGCCGCGGTCACCGAGGCGCTGACCGGGGCGCTCGGCGAGTCGGGGACACCGGCGCTGGTGCTCTGCCACATCTCCCACGTCTACCCGACCGGCGCATCGCTGTACTTCACCGTCGTCGCCGCCCAGCGCGGCAACCCGATCGAGCAGTGGAAGGACGCGAAAACCGCTGCGTCACAGGCGATCATGCGCACCGGCGGGACCATCACCCATCATCACGCGGTGGGCGCCGACCACCGACCGTGGATGCGCGACGAGGTCGGCGACCTCGGCGTCGAGATCCTGCGCGCGGTCAAGGCCAAACTCGACCCGGCCGGAATCCTCAACCCGGGCAAGCTGATCCCATGACCGCGATCCGCCATGTCACGGTGCTGACCAATCCGCTGTCGGGGCACGGCAACGCCCCGCACGCGGCCGAACGCGCGGTGACCCGGTTTCAGCAGCGCGGCGTCGACGTGACCGCGATCGTCGGGACCGATGCCGCCCACGCACGCCGGTTGGTCGACGAGGCACTCGCCGGCGGGACCGACGCGCTGGTCGTGGTCGGCGGCGACGGGGTGATCTCGCTGGCGTTGCAGGCTCTGGCCGACGGCGACGTTCCGCTGGGCATCGTGCCCGCCGGTACCGGCAACGACCACGCCCGCGAATATCGGCTCCCGACAGGTGATCCGGAAGCGGCCGCCGACGTGATCGCCGACGGCCACACCGAGACCGTCGACCTCGGCCGCATCGAGGACGCGGCGGGCGGGCACAAATGGTTCGGCACGGTGATGGCCGCCGGGTTCGACTCCCTGGTCAGCGACCGCACCAACCGGATGCGGTGGCCACACGGCCGGATGCGCTACAACGTCGCGATGGTCGCCGAACTGTCGAAGCTGCGACTGCTGCCGTTCCGCTTGCGTTTCGACGACGGACCGCCGCAGGACGTCCGGCTGACCCTCGCCGCGTTCGGCAACACCCGCAGCTACGGCGGCGGCATGCTGATCTGCCCGGACGCCGACCACACCGACGGGCTGCTCGACGTGACGATGGTGCACTCGGCCTCGCGCAGCAGGCTGGTCCGGCTGTTTCCCACGGTGTTCAAGGGCACCCACGTCGACCTCGACGATGTGACCACCGCCCGCGCCCGGGTCATCGAAGTGGACTGCCCGGGCATCAACGCCTACGCCGACGGCGACTACGCCTGCCCGCTGCCGGTCACCGTGTCGGCGGTGCCGGGCGCGCTGCGCATCCTGACCCCAACCCCTTAGCGCGAGCAGACACAGAATCGCCCTTTTCCGGTCGGAAAAGGGCGATTCTGTGTCTGCTCGTCGGCTACCCGACTCCGCGGCTGAATGTCGTCGGCTACCCGACTCCGCGGGACAGCCAGCTGACCTCCGCACCCGCACCGCCGTCGCGGTAGGGCTCCAGCGCCTCGTCCCATGCGGTGCCGAGCACGGTGTCCAGTTCGGCGGCCAGCACGTCGGCGCCCTCGGCCATCAGCGCGCGCAACCGCATCTCGGTCACCATGATGTCGCCGTTCGCACTCATCGGCCCGCTCCACAGACCGAGCTGCGGCGTGTGGCACCAGCGGTGCCCGTCGACACCGGGACTCGGATCTTCGGTGACCTCGAAGCGCAGCACCGACCAGGAGCGCAGGGCGTTGGCCAACTGCGCCCCGGTCCCCACCGGGCCCACCCAGTTCGTGACAGCGCGAAGCTGCCCGGGCATGGCGGGCTGGGGGGTCCACTTCAAGTTGGCGCGCGCCGACAGGGTCGACGACAACGCCCACTCGACATGTGGGCACACCGCCGCGGGTGAGGCGTGCACGTACACCACGCCTGTCGTCGCGTCGGCGAACTGGTTCGACGCACGCATAGTTGCTCCTTCGGCTCCACGAGGGACGTCTTCCCCAAGCGGCCTCTTGAAACCGAATTACAACTGTGTCGTGCGTGTCTATTGTGCCTTGTGTGGCGGGTGTTGCGCTAGTGTGCCCCGAATTCTCTCAGGACTCCATCAGAGATCGCCGGCCAGCGCTCATACGCCCAGTTCCCGAAGTCGCGGTCGGCGAACACGACGAGCGCCAGCCCCGCCTCCGGATCGACCCACAGAAATGTCCCTGACTGGCCGAAATGCCCGTACGTACGCGTCGAGTTCGCCGCCCCGGTCCAGTGCGGCGACTTCTCGTCCCGGATCTCGAAGCCCAGCCCCCAGTCGTTGGGCCGCTGCACGCCGAACCCGGGCAACACCCCGTCGAGCCCCGGGAACTGCACACTGGTCGCCTCGTCGTGCATCTGCTGGGACACCAGCCGTGGCCGCAGCAGGTCGCCGGCGAAGGCCGCGACGTCGGCGACCGTGGCGTGGACGCCGTAACCCGCGGCGTCCGCGCCCCCGTCGAGCGTGCTGTCGGACATGCCGAGCGGTTCGAACACCGCCTCGGCGAGGTAGCGGCCGAACTCGATGTCAGCCGCCCGCTCGATCGTGTGCGCCAGCACCCCGAACCCGTAGTTCGAGTAGATGCGCCGCTGGCCGGGTTCGGCCATCGCCTCGTCGGAGTGCATGGACAGCCCGGAGGTGTGGGCCAGTAGGTGCCGCACCGTCGAACCGGGCGGCCCCGCATCGGTGTCGAGGTCGACGACACCCTCCTCGACCGCGATCTGCGCGGCGCGGGCGACGAGCGGTTTGGTCACCGACGCCAGCCGGAACCGGTGCCGCTGGTCGCCGTGTTCGGCGAGGACGCCGTCGCGCCCCACCACCGCCGCCGCCGCGGTGTCGACCGGCCAGTCCGCGATCCCGTCCAGTACGCCCACCGGGCAGATGCTACTTGCGGCAGACGTAATAGAAGTTCAGCGGATCGCTGTCGATCTCGCGCACGTCGACCTCGGTGAAGCCGGCGTCGGCCAGCATCGACGCCGCGACCTGGCGGCCCCAGCAGGTACCAAGGCCCGCCCCGTCGAGTCCGAGCGACACGCTCATGCAATGCATCGCCGACACCGTGTAGAGGTAGGGCGCCAGCGGCGCTCCGACGTTGTCCTCCAACCGACTGGAGGCCTTGATGTCGACCATCAGGAAGATCCCACCGGGCCGCAGCGCCCGGTGGATGTTGGCCAGCACCTGCGCGGGCTGGGCCTGGTCGTGGATCGCGTCGAAGGCGGTGATGACGTCGTAGGCGTCGGTGACGTCGAGGGTGGCCACGTCGGTGGCGACGAACTGCGCGTTGGTCAGGCCGAGGCGCTGCGCCTCGGCGCGGCCTGCGCCCAGCCCCTCGTCGGAGAAGTCGAGGCCGGTGAATCGGCTGGCCGGGAACGCCTGCGCCATCACGTTGATCGCGTGCCCGCTGCCGCACCCGACGTCGGCGATGTCGGCGCCGGCGGTCAACCGCGCGGGCAGACCCTCCGCCATCGGCAGGATCGCGTCGACGAGCGCGGCGTCGAACACCTCACCGCTCTCCTCGGCCATCAGGGTGTGGAACCGCGGATAGGCGCTGTACGGCAGCCCGCCGCCGTGGCGGAAGCACCCGATGATCTGCTGTTCGACCTCGCCGAGCAGTGGGATGAACTGCGCGACGCGCGCCAGGTTGTCCGGACCTGCTGCCCGGGTCAGGACCCCGACGTGGGTGGCGGGCAGCGAATACGTCTGTGTCACAGGGTCATAGGACACGACGCGGGCGACGGTCGTCCCGCCGAGCCACTCGCGCACGTAGCGTTCGGACAGACCGGCCGCGTCGGCGATCTGACTGCTGGTGGCCGGGGGCAGTCCGGCCATGGTGTCGAACAGGCCGGTCTGGTGCCCGATAGACAGCAGGATCGCCAGGCTCGCACTGTCGATGGCGCCGACGATGCGTTCGGCGAACTGTTCGGTGGACTCTTCGGTGGGGTTCTCGTGGAGTGTGGTCATGGTCGAAGCCAAGCAGTTCAGCGGCCCCGGCGGATCGGGTGAACGATGTATCTTTCTCCCGCGCCGTCTACACGATTCCGTGCTGGTGTGCCCACGCCACCGCCGCCGCGCGCGAGGACACCTGCAGTTTGAGGTAGATGTTGGCCAGGTGCCTGCCGACGGTCTTCTCGCTGATGCACAGCTGCTGGGCCAACTCGCGGTTGCTCGCCCCGGCCGCGGCGATGCGGCGCAGGATGTCGGTCTCGCGGTTCGTCAGCCCACCGGTCGGCGCGCCGCAGACCCCCGCGGGCGCCACGCCGAGTTGGGCGTAGATGCTCTCGGCGGTGGCCGCGTCGGCATCGGCGGTGACATCGTCACCCAGCGCGCGGTGGGCGACCGCCATCCACTCGTACACCTCGGCGGTCTCGTAGCGGGACTGTTGCACGCGGTACTCGCGCAGCGCCGCGGCGAGCCGGTCCAGCCCCTCGGCGTGGTCGCCCCGCCGCACGCACAGCGCGCCGCGGGCATGGGCCGCCCAGGCCCGGAAACCGGCGGTGCCGAACCGCGCCGCACCGTCGGAGAGTTCCCGGCAGTACCGGTCGGCCTCGTCGAATTGCCCACGCGCCAAAGCGATCTCGACGGCGGCCCGCAACAACCGCATCCGGTCGAGCCGATCGGCGGTCGACAGCGCGACCCGCAGCTCGGCCCAGGCCGCCTGGCTGTGTCCCTGCCTACAGCGCAACAGCGCCTCGCCGGGCTGCGGTTCGACCCCGCAGACCCGGGCCCGCGCGTAGGCCGCCGACGCGCCGTCGGCGTCGCCGCGCAGCCGGCGCACCTCGCCCAATTGGTAGAACCCCTCGCCGGCGGCCCACGAGTTGACGCTCTCGAGTAGCCGGCTGGCGTCGACCAACTGGTTCTCCAGCATCGTGTAGTCGTCGGTGGCCGCCCGCAGCTGCAACCGGTGCACATCGCACACCCCGCCGTAGGTGTCCGAACCCGCCGCCGCGCACCACCGCTCCATCGAGTGCACCCATGCCCGCATCCGCGGGAGGTCGGCGGCCTTGTGGCAGACATGCAGGACGATGCAGTAGATGTCGCCGGCCCAGTCGATCGGCACGTCGTCGGCCAGCAGCGGCAGCATCACCTCGTCGAGCAGTCCCCCGGCCTGCGCCATCCGTCCGGCGTAGACCGCCTCGATCGCCTCGGCGACCATCGCCAGCGCGGTCAGCGCGGGCAAGTCGAGGCGGGCGCTCATCGCCCGCAACTCGGTCACCCGTCCGGCCAGCGCGTCGAAGTCGTTGCCCAGCACCGCGACGACCGCGTCCAGATAGACCAGGTAGCCGTGTGTCGGGCTCTCGGGCACCCCGTCGAGCAGCCGCCGCGCCCGGTTCATCCACCCCGCGCCGATGTTGAGGTCACCGCGGGTGAGCCACGCCAGCGCCAACTCGACGGCCTTTCGGGCCGCGGCGTGCGGATCGGTGCGCACCAGTTGGGCGAAGACCCGCTCGGCGATGCGGACCGCCTCCTTGGCCTCACCGATCCGCCAGGCCGCCACCGACAGCGCGTCGAGGTCGTCGGTGGACAGCGGTGCGATCGCGTTGGCCCGCACGTAGCCGGCGTACGAACCGTGCCAGTCGCGCCGCGCGTGCGCCCCCCGCGCGGCGGCCGTGAGTTCGGCATGCGCGGAAGTGGCCGCTGAAGTAACCATCGTGTTCATATAGCACG
>NZ_LQIT01000049.1 GCF_001499965.1 Mycobacterium sp. GA-2829 | reverse complement strand
GGCGGTGGTGGCGGGGGCGGTGGCGCGACCGGCGGCGCGTCCCGCAACCCGTCGATCTTCGCCTGCAGCCGGGCTCCGGCGTCGGCGCGCACGGCGCGGCGTTGTTCGTCGGGGTCCTGGTTCCCCGTGAAACACCCCGGTGGCGCCTGGTCGACGAGGGCCAGCGCCTGGGTGTACAGGTCGCGGGCGTCGGCGTTGCGGCCGATGAACGCGGCGTCGTCACCGCGGCGTTCCCGGACCAGTTCGAGGTTGACCCGCACCGGGCAGGACTCGTCGGCGGCGGTCTCGTCGAGCACGCCGCTGAACAATCGGTCGGCGTCGTCGAGCCGGCGTTCCAGTACGGCCCGGGTGCCCTCGAGGAACGGCAGCTTCTCCGGTTCGATGATGTTGGCGATGCCGAGGATCGCCGCATCGGTGCCCAGCGCGTCGGCGTCGCGGTCGGCGTGGTCGCGCACCGCGGCGTCGCCGACGATCACGACCGACAGGCTTTTCAACGCCACCAGCACCAGCGCCAGCACCAGCGGCGCGCTCCAGAACAGCAGCCGCCGCCGGATCCGCAGTCGCGACGGCGTCATGACAACACGTCCCGTCGGGCCACCCGGCTCTGCCGCAGTTCCCGCACACTGAACCAGATGTCGCCGAGCAGCAGCAGCGCGGCCGCCAGGCACAGCAGCCAGTAGAGCTCCGTGCGCGCACCGGCGGGTGCGGGTTCTGTCGCCTCGCCTGCGGTGGTCTCGATCTGCGGGAGCTCACCTCCGTCGCGCCGGTCGACGTAGGGCACGCCGAGGTCGTCGGCGATCTCCTGCAGCGTCGCCTCGTCGAGTGCGCCGTCGGCGGGGTGGCCGAGGACCGCTCCCCCGCTCACCGAATCGGCGGGTACGTCGATGCTGCCCTGCGCGAGCGTCGCCCCCGGTGCGCCCGCCCCTGCGTACACCACGAGGTTCTGCGAGCCGGGGTACTGCTGGGTGGCCTGAATCAGCTGGTAGCGCAAGATGTTTCCGGGCGCCGCCGCATCCGTGCGGGCCGGGTCGCCGGGCGGCAGCGCCCCAAGGGCGTCGACCGCGGGTCCGAAGCTCCATACGTCCTGCGACAGCGGCCACGCCAAGGACGGTTCGGGGGCGAACGTGATCATCGCGAACCGGGCCTGCGGATAGCGGTCCAGCAGCGCCTCGATGTCGGCGCGCGCATCGACGGTCCGGTCGACGACGACGAAGACGTTGGTGTCAGCGCCGCTCGCCCGTTCGCCGGGGTCGTCGCCGGCCGCGGTGAGTGCCGGCCGGGTGACGGCCAACAGCAGCAGCACGACGATGGAGGTCGTTGCGCCCCAATGGGCCAACGCCCGCCTGCGGTGCGCGCCGGTCGCCGCCAGGACCTGACGCAGCGTCACCAGCCGCGCGGCCAGCAGGGCGACGGCGACGACGGCGAGGATCGCGAACGGGACGATCGGCTGGAAGGTCATCGGCGCAGCACCACCAACGTGACGCTCAGCAGGGCGGTGACCACGAGGACGACGGCCAGTACCGGCGTCGGCGCATCCTGGCGCGCCCCGGTGACCCGCGTGCCGTCGTCGAGCACGAGCGGTGCGGGGTGGTCGTCGATCCGGTCTATAGCCGTGCGCACCTCGGCGGGGGTGGTGGCGACGGTGAACTGCCCGCCGGTGCGGTCGGCGAGGTTCCGCAGTGCGGCGTCGTCACCTGAGGTGATCACGTTGACCTGCGCGCCCGCGGCGTCGGCGAGGTCGGCGGCGCGCTGAGCGTCGAAGAGGGCGGGCCGCTCTTCGCCGTCGGCGCGCAACGTGGGCGGGCCGAGGTAGACGACCGAGCGGCGGTGCGCGGTCTTCTGTTCGAAGTCCGGAAACCCGGTGAGGCACAACGCCAGTACGTCGTCGACGCTGGGCGCGTAGTCGGTGTAGGTGACCGGCGCGGTGAGCCGGCCGGTCCCCTGCGCGAGGCTGCCCAACCGTTCCGCGGCGTACTGGTAGTCACGGGTGAGCGGGATGACGCGGCGGTTGGTCGACGTCAGGCCGATGCGTTCGGTCTGGAACCCGTCGACCTGCTCGGCGGTGCGGCGCAGCAGCGCGGCGGTGCGCGGGTCGGTGGCCGGGTCGGCGACGCAGAGCATCACGTCTTCGGGGTGCGTGCGGGCGAAGTCCTCGTCGGGTCCGCTCGGCCGCGCCGCGGCCACCGTCGCCGCCCCGAACAGCAGGATCAGCAGCACCAGCGTGGCGACCGTGGAGATCGACCGCAGCCGTGCGGCACGGGCGTACTCGGATAGCCGGATCAGGCGCGCGACGTTGGCCAGCGGCCGCAGCGCACGCCGGTCGGGCGCCAGCGGCAGCACCGCGCCCAGCACGAAACACGCGGCCAGCGCGACGATTCCGGCCACCGCGATCAGCCACCACCTCAGGTCCATGTGCGGACCAGTTCCTGTGCGCGGGCGGCCAGGGCGCCGACGTCACCGCGGGCCCCGGCGAACCGGATGTCGGTGATCTCGGCGAGCACCGGGACCGCCGGTGCGGCAACGCTGTCGGCGAGCGCGTCGAGTTGCATGTACTGGGCGCGGACCCCGGTGGCCTGGTGCAGGAAGCTGCGCAGCGTCCGGGCCAGCGCCGCATACGCGTCGGCGTCGGTGAGCCGGCCGGCCGCATGGCCGTCGGTGACCGCCGTGATCCGCCGGGCGTACCGGTGGCGCAGCACCTTAGCGTGCAGCGGTCCGACGACGCGGCGGCCACGCAGCTTCTCCGACGGCAGCGTCGCCACGAAAACCAGGACGTACCAGGCGATCACGATCACCAGCAGGACGATCGCCACCCACAGCCACCACGTCGAGTACGGCGTTGGACCGATCACGTGGCGCAACAACTCATCCGGCACGGGTCAGGACCTCGCTGAGCGCGACGAGTTCGCGGCGAATATCGCCGCTGCCGGAGAGCATCGTGTAGGGCACACCATGTCGGGTGAGCAGCGCGTCGAGCCGTTTCCGGCGGGCTTTCTCGGCTCGGCGGTACGCGGCGACCACGCGGCGCCCCAGCGTCGCGCCGGTGAGCACCACCTTGCCGGTCGCGACGTCGTAGCCGTCGGCGTCCTCGGGTCCGCCGAGCGGCGAGAGGTCCGACACCATCAGCCACATGAGGTCGTGGCGGGCGGACAGCCGGCCCAGCACCTCGTCGAGTCGCGGGGTGCTGTCCGGTTCGTCGGACACCACGACGACCAGTCGGCTGTGCCCGTAATGCGTTGCGACGTAATCGAGTTGCGCGGTGATGTCGCTCGGGCCCGGGTCGGCGAGGCTTTGGGCGTACCAGCGGTGCAGCAGGCTCTCGACGTGATTCTCACCCCGGCGGGCGGGCATGTTCGCGCAGCCACGGGCGTCGCCGAGGACCATGCCGACCTCGTCGGAGCGGTTGAGGGTGACCAATCCGATCGCGCCCATCGCGTGCGCGGCGACGTCACGTTTGCACTCCTCGCTGGGCGCCTGCGCGGACATGTTCCGGCCGGCGTCGGCGACCAGCAAGATCTTGTGGTGCTTCTCGGAGACGAAGCGTTTGATGAGCACGCTGCCCGAACGCGCCGAGGCCTTCCAGTCGATGTCGCGGACGTCGTCGCCGGGGACGTACGGCCGCAGATCGTCGAATTCCAGACTGCGCGTGTGCAACAACGCGTAGCGGCCGCCGTCGAGCAGTCCGCGGACGTCCTTGCCGAAATACGCCCGCGCGCGGTTGAGATGGGTGCCCACGGGTTCAGGGCACCCGCACGACCTGCAGCACGGCGTCGACGACACGGTCGGAGGTGACGTCGGCATTGGCCGCTTCGAAGCCCAGGATCAGGCGGTGCCGTAGGACCCGGTGGGTGACCTTGGCGACGTCCTCGGGCAGGACGTGCGCGCGCCCGGACAGCACGGCGAGTGCGCGGGCGGCCTGGCAGAGCGCGATGGTGGCGCGCGGGCTGGCGCCGTAGGTGACGAACCGTGCGATCTGCTTGGGCAGGTACTGCTCGGGTCGGCGGGTCACCTCGACGATGCGGCTCGCGAACTGCACGAGCACCGGGTCCATGTGCACCCGCCGGACCACGTGCTGGGCGCGGCGGACGTCGTCGAGGCCGACGACCGGGCCGGTGAAGTGGTCGGCGTCGAACAGGCCCGCGTCGATACGCGCCATCACCTCGACCTCTTCGTCGACGGTCGGGTAGTCGAGCAGGTCCTTGATCATGAAGCGGTCGGTCTGCGCCTCCGAGAGCGGATAGGTGCCCTCCTGGTCGACGGGGTTCTGCGTGGCGATGACGAGGAACGGTTCGGGCAGCGGGTACACCTGGCCGGCGATCGTGGTCTGGCGCTCCTCCATCGCTTCGAGCATGGCGCTCTGGGTCTTGGCGCTGGAGCGGTTGATCTCGTCGAGCAGCACGATGTTGGCGTGCACCGGACCGAGTTGGGTGACGAAGCGGTTGGTGGCTGCGTCGTAGATCTGGGTGCCGATGATGTCGCTGGGCAGCAGGTCGGGGGTGCACTGGATGCGCTGGAAGGAGCCGTCGATGGCGGTGGCGACGACGCGGGCGGCGGTGGTCTTGGCCAGGCCCGGCACGCTCTCGATGAGGACGTGCCCGCCGGTCAGCAGGCCGATCAGCAGCGATTCTCGCAGGTTGTGCTGGCCGACGACCTTGGCCGCGAAGGCTTCGCCGACCGCCCGCACGACGCGCTGGGTTTCGACGAGGGATTGCTGATCGGGGCGGGTTCCTGCGGCAGTCATATCCGGCGTGGATTACCCCCGGCGGCGGTTTCCACACCTGTGGCCCGTGTGATCTAGAAGGCGGTGCCTTCGCAGACCAGGTCGCGGGGCATCGACAGCTCGTTGGGGAGTTGGACGGGAAAGCCTGGAACCGTCGGGAGGGTGATCGTGGGCGGGGCGGCGAGCGCGGAGGCCGCGGCACCAGCGGCTTCGGCGGCGTCGACGGGTGCCGGCAGCGGTGCGGACAGGTGCTCGACGGGTGCTGCTTCGGCCGGCGGGGCTGCTTCCGCCGGGACGGGCGGCACCGCTTCCGCTGGCGCTACTTCCGCTGGGGGCACTATCTCCACCGGCGCAGGCGGCACCGCTTCGACCGGGACCGCCTCGACCGGCGGGGCCTCCACGGGCGGGGCCGGTACTTCCACCGGGGCAGGCGGCACCGCTTCGGCCGGCGGCGCTACGTCGACCGGCGGCACTATTTCTACCGGGGGCGCCACTTCCACCGGGGCAGGCGGCACCACTTCAGCCCCCTGCACCAGCGGTGCGGCCGGGGGCGGCAGCGGCGGGGCCGGCGGACTCGGAACAGCGACCGCGGGGACCGGCGGTAAGGCAGGCGCGGCCACCGGAGGCGCGGCGGCCAACGGCACAGGGGGCGCGGCCGGAGCGGGCGCGGGGGCGGCTGCGGCCGCGGTTTCGACGAGTGCGGCCTGCGGAGCGTCCGCCGCCACTTCAGCGATCGGCAGAGCGTCCCCCGCGGGTGCTGCCAGTTCGGCGACCGGCGCTGCCGCCTCTGCGGGCGGCGCGATCCCCTCTACCGGCGCGGACATCTCGACCACCGGCGCCGCCTCCGCTGCGGGCGCGGCGGCCTGTTCGGCGAGCGCCGTCGCCGCGTTTGCGAAGGACTTCCCCAGGTCGGGCGGCGACGCCGCGAACTCCTGCACCATCGCCAGGCACGGCACGCCCGGACTGGGCTCTGCCAATACCGGCGGTGCGAGCACCTGGCCCGCCGACATCAGACCGGCAACGGCCACAACCTTCGTGGTGAAGCGATTCGCGTTCCGCGACAAGGGATCCCCGACCTCTACGACTTGATCTTGATGAAGAACCTAGTCAACGGCGGATTCGGCTCAAACGCAGATTCAGGGCGGTTACCGAACCGATGCGATTCAGCGCCGGGCCCGTGACACTGCCCCGCAAGAAGTACCTCCCGCACGCAGTCACCATCCGCGTTCGTAACCAGGCGGCGGTTTCTGAGCCAAAATTCCGCCCTGCGGTCACAAACGCGAACCCACACCCCCGACTTGCGTAACGCCGTGGCGGTTCCCGACCCGAAATTCCGCCACAGCGTTACGCAACCTCGCCGACCACCCCGAGTGCTATCGCCGGTGATATCAGAACTGAGGACCCACACACACCCGGGCCGCGGGCCGCCACCCACGTGCGTAACCAGGCGGCGGTTTCCGAGCCAAAATTCCGCCCTGCGGTCACAAACGCGAACCCACACCCCCGACTTGCGTAACGCCGTGGCGGTTCTCGACCCGAAATCCCGCCACAGCGTTACGCAACCTCGCCCACCACCCCGAGTGCTATCGCCGGCGATATCAGAACTGAGGACCCACACACACCCGAGCCGCGCCCGCCCCCCACGTTCGTAACCAGACGGCGGTTTCCGGGCCCAGAATCCCGCCCTGCGGTCACAAACGCGAAACGGGAGCTCCCAAGATCACCGCAGCGAACTGGGAGCGCGCTACCATTTTCGCGTGGCGACTCCGCGGAACCGGCGATCGGACGCATTCGCCAATGTCCACCGGATCGTCGCCGCCGCCCGCGAGGTGTTCGGCCGCGACGGCGACGCCACCCTCAGCCAGGTCGCCGAAGCCGCAGGCGTCGCCAATGCCACGCTCTACCGCCACTTTCCGAACCGCCGCGCCCTCGCCGCCGCCGTGTACGAGGACATCGTCGTCACCGACATCAAACCCGCGATCCTCGCCCTCGGTCGTGACGCCCCACGCGCCGCGTTCATCGACGCGCTGGCCCATCTCGAAGAGGTCATGTTTCGTCAGCGGCCGTTGCTCACCTCGATCGGCGACCTCGCCGACCTGACCGCCCAATTGTTCACCCGTGACCGCGAACAGTTCGACGACATGATCATGCAGGCCCAAGCCACCGGCGCACTCCGCCCCGACCTGACCTCCGACGACGTCGCGACGTTCGTGGCCATGGTCACCACCGCCTCCGTCGCGATGAACCAACCCCGCGCGATGCGCCGTCGCTACCTGAGCATGATGTTCGACGCGCTCAATCCGCCTGCCGCCGAACCGCTTCCGAAACCCGCACGCCGCACCCAACAAGCCGCGCGCTGACTCAGGCGAACCGGTCCTGCAGCCGTCGCAACGTCTCCTCGATACCCGCCGCATTGCGCTTGGCGAAGCCGGTCCGCTCGTAGTAGCGCACCCGGTCCTTGAGCGCCCCGGTGTCGCGGTAGTCGAAGGTCTCGATCACCCGCGTGCGCGTCGGCGACAACTCCTCTAACTCGAACCGCCAGTGGTGGCCGAACGGGTGCCGCCACTCGACCAGGCGGTCCGGGTTGAGCGCGGTGATCGTACTGGTGATCCGGTACGGCACCCCGTACATCCGCATCTTCGTCGAGAACCGCGACCCTGCAACCAGTTTCGTCGGTGCGTCGATGTTGGATCCCACCGTGCCCGATCCGTCGAACTCGTGGTGCCGCCGCGGATCGGCGACCAACGCGAACACCTCCGCCACGGGCGCGGAGACCTCGACGGCCCTGCTCACCTGCCCCGGCCCGTTGTCCACCACCGAAACCGTCATGACACCACCTTCGCACCCAGCAGTTCGAGGCTGCGGTCCCACAGCCGCTCGGCGACCTTCGCGTCGTCGGCGATCTTGTTGGCCCGCGCCACCTTGTGCTTGACGTAGTACTGCCCCGACTGCCAGTCCACCCCCGGCTCGGACGAGGCCAGCCACACCAGTTCGTCGCTGCCCTGCTCGGTCCCGATCAGCACGACGTGCCGCAGCGGGGTGCGGTAGAGCACCCCGAACAGCGGATTGCGCACCTCGGCGCTGAAGTTCGACGCCACTGGTCCGGGATGGAATGCGGCCGTGGAGATTCCGGCCCGGTGGTAGCGGCGGTGCAGTTCCTTGGTGAACAGGATGTTGGCCAGCTTCGACGACCCATAGGCCACCGATCCGTTCTGGTTCTGCACCGCGTCGAGATCGTCGAAGTCCACGCGCGCGAATTTGTTGGCCATACTCGAGGTGTTGAGCACCGAGGCCCGGCTCTCGACCAGCCGGTCGAGCAGCAACGTGGTCAGCAGCAGCGGCGCCAGGTGGTTGACCTGGAAGGTCTTCTCGAAGCCGTCGACGGTGGTCTCGCGGCTGTTCATCATGCCGCCGGCGTTGTTGGCCAGCACATCGATGCGTGGGTACTTCTCGAGCAGTCGCGCCGCGAGCTCCCGCACCTGCGCCAGATCGGCGAAGTCGGCGACGTACGAATCCGCACCCAGCGGTTCGGCGACGGCCGCGGTCTTCTGCGGTGAGCGCCCCACCACCACGACGCGTTCACCGCTGCGGGTCAGCCGCTTCGCCGCCGCGGCACCCACACCGTCGCTGGCACCGGTGATGACGATCGTTCTTCCGGCCATGGGCCATGCCCCTCTCGTCGACTCCTCGAGGGTAACCCGAACGGGAATCACCGTCCGGTGCACCATCACCGGGCTACGGTGAGGCATGGCTGCGAAACGTGTTCTGTGCTTCGGCGACTCGCTGACGTGGGGCTGGGTGCCCGTCGAGGACGGTGTCCCCACCGAGCGCTATCCGCGCGACGTGCGCTGGACCGGAGTGCTGGCCGACGAGCTCGGCGCCGACTACACCGTCATCGAAGAGGGCCTCAGCGCACGCACCACCAACGCCGACGATCCCAGCGACCCGCGCCTCAACGGTGCGGCCTATCTGCCGGCCTGCCTGGCCAGCCACCTCCCCCTCGACCTCGTCATCCTGATGCTCGGCACCAACGACACGAAGGCGTACTTCCACCGCGAGCCGCTCGACATCGCGATGGGCATGGGCATCCTGATCAACCACGTGCTCACCGCGGCCGGCGGGGTGGGCACCGTGTACCCGGCGCCGCGCGTCCTCGTCGTCTCCCCGCCGCCGCTGGCGACGATCCCGCACCCGTGGTTCGACCTGATCTTCGCCGGCGGGCAGGAGAAGACCGACGCGCTGGCGACCGCCTATTCGGCGCTGGCCTCGCACATGAAGGTCGACTTCTTCGACGCGGGTTCGGTCATCAGCACCGACGGCGTCGACGGCATCCATTTCACCGAGCAGAACAACCGCGACCTCGGGGTGGCCCTGGCGCAAAAAGTCGGCGCGCTACTCGCGTAGCGCGCCGACTTTCACTGGCTCACGGTGCCGGGACGGGTTCCCGCGGGGGCGGCGGCGGACCGACCGACGGCCACGGCGACGGCACCGGCTGGTTGCGCACGCGCTGCGGCCACCAGAACCACTTGCCGAGCAGCGCCGCGATCGCCGGCGTCATGAACGCGCGGATCACCAGGGTGTCGAACAGCAGACCCAGACCGATGGTCGTGCCCACCTGGGCGATCACTGTCAGCTCACTGACCGCCATCGAGATCATCGTGAACGCGAACACCAGACCGGCCGCGGTCACGACCGAGCCGCTGCCGCCCATCGCGCGGATGATGCCGGTCCGCAGGCCCGCGTGGATTTCCTCCTTGAGCCGGGAGACCAGCAGCAGGTTGTAGTCCGCACCGACCGCCAACAGGATGATGACCGACATCGCCATCACCATCCAGTGCAACTCGATACCGATGATGTGCTGCCAGATCAGCACTGACAGACCGAACGACGCGCCCAGCGACAGCACCACCGTGCCGACGATCACCGCCGACGCCACCACGCTTCGCGTGATCAGCAGCATGATGATGAAAATCAGTGCGAGCGAGGCGATTGCAGCGATCAGCAGGTCGTAGGTGTTGCCGTCGTTCATGTCCTTGAACATGGCCGCGCTACCACCGAGGTAGATCGTCGACCCTTCCAGTGGCGTGCCCTTGACCGCCTCCTTGGCCGCCGTCTCGATCTTGTCGATCTTGGCGATGCCCTCCGGGGTCAGCGGATCACCGTCATGGCTGATGATGAACCGCACCGACTTGCCGTCGGGCGAGATGAACTGCTCCATACCGCGTTTGAAGTCGGCGTTGTCGAAGACCTCGGGCGGCAGGTAGAACGAGTCGTCGTTCATCGACGCGTCGAAGGCCTCGCCCATGACGGTCGTATCGCCCTGCATTGCGGTCATCTGATCCTGCATCCCCTTCTGGGTGGAATGCATGTTCAGCATCATGACCTTCATGGTCTTCATCGTCTCGAGCATCTTCGGCATCAGCGCGACCATCTGCGGCATCAACGCGTCGAGCCGTTCCATGTCGGGGATGATCGCCTTGATGTCGTCGGTCATCACGTTGATGCCGTCGAGGGTGTCGAACACCGACCGGATCGCGAAGCAGACCGGGATGTCGTAGCAGTGGGGTTCCCAGTAGAAGTAGTTGCGGATCGGTCGGAAGAAGTCGTCGAAATTGGCGATGTGATCGCGCAATTCCTCGACGTCGACGGTCATATCCTTCATCTTGGTGACCATGTCATGGGTCACCCCCGCCATCTGGACGGTGATGGCCTGCATCTCCGTCATGTTGTCGATGGTGGTCTGCATGTCATCGGCCTGTTTGAGCATCTGGGCCGTGAGGTCCTCGTTGTACTTCTCGGTCAGCTTCTGCTGAGTGCCCTGCATGCCGATCATGAACGGGATCGACGTGTTCGAGATGGGCTTACCGTCCGGCCGGGTGATGGACTGCACCCGCGAGATGCCCTCGACCTGGAAGATCGCCTTCGAGATCTTGTTGATCACCAGGAAGTCCGCGGAGTTCCGCAGATCGTGGTCGGTCTCGATCATCAGCAGTTCCGGGTTCAACCGGGCGTTGGAGAAGTGCCGGTCCGCCGCCGCATAACCCTCGTTGGCCGGCAGATCCGCGGGCAGGTAGTTGCGGTCGTTGTAGTTCGTCCGGTACCCGGGCAGCGTCAGCAGGCCGATCAGCGAGAGCGCGATGGTGGCGATGAGGATCGGTCCGGGCCAGCGCACGGTCGCGGCACCGATCTTGCGCCAACCCCGCACACGCATCGCCCGCTTGGGTTCGAGCAGACCGAATTTGCTGGCGACGGTGATCATCGCCGCACCCAGGGTGAGCGAGGTGAGCACCACGACGACCATGCCGATGGCCAGGGGGACACCGAGCGTCTGGAAGTACGGCAGTCGGGTGAAGCTGAGGCAGAACGTGGCGCCGGCAATGGTCAGACCGGAACCGACGACGACGTGCGCGGTGCCGTGGAACATCGTGTAGTAGGCAGTCTCTTTGTCCTCGCCCAGACTTCGCGCTTCCTGGTATCGGCCGATCAGGAAGATCGCGTAGTCGGTGGCCGCCGCGATCGCCAACGTCACCAGCAGGTTCGTCGCGAACGTGGACAGCCCGATGATCTCGTAGTAGCCGAGGAACGACACCACACCGCGGGCCGCGGCCAGCGACAGCACGACGGTGACGAGCATCAGCACCACGGTGACGATCGAGCGGTAGACGAGCAGCAGCATGACGATGATCACCGTGAACGTGACCATCTCGATCATCCGCATACTGCGGTCGCCGGCGATGTGCTGATCGGCGGCCAGCGCCGCCGGTCCGGTCACGAAGGTCTTGACGCCAGGAGGCGGCTCGAGGCTGTCGATGATCTGCTGGACGGCTTCCACCGACTCGTTGGCCAGCGCCTCGCCCTGGTTACCGGCCAGCTTGACCTGGACGTAGGCGGCCTTGCCGTCGTTGCTCTGGGAGCCCGATGCGGTCATCGGATCGCTCCAGAAGTCCTGCACCGACTGGACGTGCTTCGGGTCGGCTTCCAGCTTGTCGATCATGTCGTCGTAGAAGGCGTGCGCGGCGTCACCGAGCGGCTCTTCGCCCTCCAGCACGATCATCACGTTGCTGTCGGAGTCGCCCTCTTCGAAGACCTCGCCGACGCGTTGCATCGAGATCATCGCGGGCGCGTCGTCGGGGCTCATCGACACCGCACGCATCTGCCCGACCTCTTCGAGCTGCGGGACGATGACGTTCAGGACCGCGATGATCGCGATCCAGACCAGGATGATCGGCACGGCGAGCGCGCGGATCGTCCTGGGGATGAAGGACCGGTTGTGCGGTTTGGGCGGGGGAAACGCGTCGCTGGGCGCGTCGGTCGTCGGCGCGCTCATGCGGACTTCACGAAGCAGTAGGTCAGGGCGTTCACGCCGGTCGCGGTCCTCTCGTCTTTCACTTCGTCGTCGACGATGATCCGGCAGGTGATCGAATCGCCGTCGCCCTGGGCGACGAGGTTCGGGGCGGCGGACGCCTCCGTCGTCTCGAGGGTGATCCCCCAGGGAATGGCCGTCTGGTCGAGGCGCTGCGGCTTGGAATCGAGGTCGAGGTAGTTGATGTTGGCGTAGCTGCCGTTACCGCTGACCTCGTACCGAACCACCTTGGGGTCGAACGGTTCCGGATCGTCGGCGAAGACCCTGGGCGTCACGGTGATTCCGTCAGATCCGAAGAACCCGCGGATGCGATGCACGGTGAACCCCGCGACCAACACCACGACCACGATCAACAGTGGTATCCACGCCTTTTTGGCGACACTCAACATGTGCTATATCCCCGACAGTCGCTGGCTCGTCGTCTCGGTCAACCGGCTACACGGAACACGGCCGTGCCGCTCGAACCGGCCGTATCCTCTCTTACAGAACGGGCGGGCGTGAACCCACTTTCCGCTCCGCGCACCAGCGAAGCCGTGGCGGAAGACGCATCACCGCAGCTCAAGGCCACTGTGTGCACGCCGGTTCCTCCTCGCCCTCGCTAAGAACTTAGCCAGTATAAGCAGGAACCTTAGATGATTTAAACGCTCCGCGCAGCAACGCTTGGACCAGCAGAGATGCCCGTCACATCATCGTCACCGACGTGACCCGGGCCGCAATGAAGCCCTGTGACGCTTAGCTTAGCTAGAGGTACGATCGCCCGCATGAAGGTAACCAGGCCCCCGGGGGGACTCGCCTCGGTCGCCGTGACTCCAGCCGTGGCCGTGCTGACCGCGGGATTCCTGGGCGCCGGCATCGCGAGTGCCGAACCGGAGCCCTCCCCGGCGCCGGCGCCGGCTCCGGCCTCGACGATCGACAAGGACGGCACCTACAAGATCGGCGTCGACATCCTGCCCGGGACCTACACCTCGAGCGGGCCGATTCCGGATTCGGCGTGCTACTGGAAGCGGACCGGCGGCGACGGCAAGCTCGTCGACAACGCGCTGACGAAGAAGCCGGCGTCGGTGCGGATCGAGGCGACGGACGCGTCCTTCACCACGAACGAGTGCCAGACGTGGACGCTCAGCGCCTGCGGAACCGCGTGCCCGCCACCGCCTCCGCCGCCAGGACCGTTGGAAATACTCGGACAGCTGACCCCGATGCTCGGCGCTGCGAAGGGCCCGAAGCCCTGACCGACCTCAGCTGACGGCGGCCGCGACCTCCGCGGTGGCCATCTCCTGGCGCTGCCGTTCGCGCGCCTGGGCGCTGAAGCACAGCAGGCTGGCCCCGAAGCTCAGGACGGCGATCGCGCCCGCGATGACCGCGACGACGGTGTCGGACGTCCCGGCGCTGGCCAGGCATACCGCCAGAGCGATGACCGCGGTGAAGTTGAGGAACAACGCCGTGGTGGCAATCGCCTCGGTGGTCGCGTCGGCTGGGGCTGACACGCGCTCGCCCATCGGATCTCCTCGTTCGTCCTGCGGTTGTTGGCAGGTCTGTTACCCGTGCCGTCCGCGCTCAAACGACTCCGGAGACGACGGCGGCCCGCCCCGCGACACTGAGGTCGCGATGACGGGCCGTCGGTCCGCGCTGTGTCAGCCGGCCATGAACTGGTCGTAGGCCGACGCGAGTTCCGGCGTCAGCACGGTCACGTTGCACTGCTGCTGCGTCTCGCCGATCGGGGCGAGGATGCCGCGCAGTTCGTAGTACTCCTGGGAGTTGGCGGTGAAGTAGCCGCGGATGTCGGCCTCCGCCTGCGCACGCGGCTGGTGCATCGCCGCGGTCACCACCTGGTTGGCGCCCGGGTGTGCGTCGAGGTACTGGCGCGCCGAGCCGGTCACGCTGCTGACCGTGTTGGCGACCCCACTGGCCGAGCAGTCGACCGCGGCCGACGCCGTCGGCGCCGCGATGGTTGCTGCCGCGACTCCGCCGAACAGGACTCCGGCGAACGCACCGGCGATCCCCCGGCGAGCTGCATTACCACTGAAATTCATGATCACTTCCTCTTCGGATTTCGGTATATGGTGCGCTGCAATTGCGCTTTCCCCCGTCCTGAACCGAAAGTACCGGAAGGTGAATGGTGCTTTCCGAAGCAATTCACGTCGCCCCGACGCCCATAGGTCGTGTTACAGGAATTCGGTGTGATATCGCCCTCATAATCGGGCTTATGCTGCGGGAATACGGCCATCTCGGGTTCTTTTTCCTCAGAGTCGAACGCGATTTCTTAAATGATCGTGATTTGCTCCGATATCAAATTGTTATGGGCAGCGCACCCAGAGCGGCGGGCAGATGATGACATAGGTCACATCGGGACGGATCCGGGTTACTCGCTCCCCCGAACGGCAACCCTTTCAACGGTGCACCCGAGCGCCGACAGGGATTAAGTCAACGCGAAATGGGAGCGAATACGTGACGAACACAGACACTACGAAGTTGCTCGCGCAACTGCGCGCGATCCTCGACCTCACCAACACCGAGATCCAGGTCGCCGAGACCCGGGTCGCCCAGGCCCGGACCGAAGCGGTCCGCACCGAACTCGAGCAGAACGCCGCGAACGGGCGCGACCGTGCCGAGGCCATCGAAGGCGCCATCCGCGACCTCGGCGGCTACCCCGATGTCATCGGGCCGTTCCTGGGCCGTGCCGCGGCCGCCGTCAAGGCGCTGACCGAGCAGGCCGAGCCGTTCGACGAGGCGCTGCTGGGCGACCTCGCGCTCGAGGACCAGCTCCTCGACCGGTCGCGCTACCTCAAGGCGCTGGCCGTGTCCGCCAAGGAACAGGACATCCAGGCGCTGGCCGAGCGACTGATCACGGCGCATTCGGCGACCGTGGAGTGGCTGACCACCGTGCTGGCCGAGGACGCCCTCGGTGGCCCGGCCGCGCTGCGTCGGACCCCGTTGCAGGCGGCCGCCGGTGCCGCGGTCAAGGCGGTCAACCTGCCGCTGAACTGGACCACCCGCGGTGTCGACCGCACCGTCGAGGCGCTGCGGAACACCGGCCCGGCGTTCAACGAGCTCGTCAGCCGAGGTGCCCGTGTCAGCGAGATCACCTCGAAGGCCATCGGCGCATCGCGTGACGCGGCGCTGTCCGCCGCCGAGAAGGTCACCCGTGACGAAGGCGCGGGCCAGGCCGCCGACGCGCTGCACTCGGTCCGCGACGGTGCCGGTGTGCTGGACGCTTCGGAGCTGCCGATCAGCGATTACGACGAGCTGACGGTCGCCGACGCCGTGGCCGCGGTGAAGGACCTCACCGATGCGTCCGACATCCGGACGATCGTCGCGTGGGAGGAAGCGCACAAGAACCGCTCGCGCGTCGTGTCCGCCGCCCAGACGCGGCTGGCCGCCATCGCGCAGGAGGTCGTCGGCATCAGCTAGCCGCCCGACACAGACGAACCCCGCAGCTCCGGCTGCGGGGTTTCGTCGTTGCTGCCCGGGTTCTCAAGCCGCAGAGCCCTCACGCTTGGTGGCCAGCCGGGCGAGTCCGTAGAGCAGCGCACCCACGCCGAGCATGATCGCCGCGAACATCCACACCTTGGCGGTCTGCTGGGTCATCAGCAGGACGCACGACGCCACGCCGAGCACCGGAACGGCGGTCCACACCCGGAAGTGCTCGTGCTCGACGGGTTCGCGCCGCAACACCAGCACCGCGACGTTGGTGGAGACGAACACGAACAACAGCAGCAGCACCACCGTCTCGGCGAGCGTCGACAGCGAACTCACCAGCGTGAGCAGCATCGCCACCACGGTCGTCGCGACGATCGCCACCCACGGCGTGCGACGCTCGGGCAGCACCCGGCTGAGCACACTGGGCAGCAGACCGTGCTCGGCCATGCCGTAGGTCAGGCGGCTGGACATGATCATGGTCAGCAGGGCGCCGTTGGCGACGGCGACGAGGGCGATCGCGCTGAACAGCCAGTCCGGGACGCCGACACCGGTCGCGGCCACCACATCGAGCAGCGGGCCCGACGACTCCGCCAGCTTGTCCGGCGGCAGGGCGATCGCGCTCGCGATACCGACCAGCGCGTACACCACGCCCGCAGTGATCAGCGAACCGAACAGCGCGCTCGGGTACACCTTGCTCGGCCTGCGGATCTCCTCGGCCACGTTGGCCGACGTCTCGAACCCGACGAACGAGTAGTACGCGACGATCGCGCCGGCCAGGATCGCCAGCGCCGGTGTCGCGCCGTCCGGGAACTCGGTGATCCGGCCGATGTCGCCGCGCCCGCCCCCGAGCATGACCGCGACGGTGACGATGACGATGAGCAGACCGCTCAACTCGATCACCGTCATCACGACGTTGCTCTTCACCGACTCGTTGATGCCGCGCGCGTTGAGCGCGGCCACCAACGCGAGGAACACGACCGCGGCGAGCACTGTGGGTACGTCGATGAACGTCGACAGGTAGTCCCCGGCGAAGGCCAGCGACAGGCCCGCGGCGCTGGTCACCCCGGCCGCAAGCATGCTGAACCCGACGAGGAACGACACCAAGGGCCGTTTGAAGGCGCGTTCGGCGAAGACCGCGGCGCCGCCCGCCTTCGGATACTTGGTGACCAGTTCGGCGTACGACCCGGCGGTGAGCAGCGCCAGCAGCAGCGCCACCACCAGCGGCGCCCACAGCGCCCCGCCGACGTCGCCGGCCAGCACCCCCATCAGCGCATAGATGCCCGCGCCGAGCACGTCGCCGAGGATGAACAGGAACAGCAACGGCCCCGTGATCTTGCGCTTGAGCTTCTCGGCGCCGGCAGATTCGCCCTGCGCCTCGTCAGTCGCCTGCGATGACATCGATACCTCCCGCAGCAGCGCCGAAAGCGACTCTTCCGGCGACGGTGCGATACCAGGTACCCAGCCGGGCCCCGCTGCAAGCCTGATCCTTCCAGGTCAGCGATGCGCCGGTCAGTACTCGACGCGGAAACCGCCGACGAGCCGCAGCACATTGCCGTCGGGATCGGTGAGGGTCGCCAGGCGCACCCCCTTGGCCGCGTCGGCGATCGGTTCGGCCTCGATGCCACGCGCGCCGATCTCGGCCAGATGGGCCTCCAGATCGTCGACGGCGAAGTTGAGGCCTGCGGGCCCTCGACTCATCGCCGGCCTGCCGGCGTGACCTACCCTGGCTCGATGACCAGCACCGAGCCCCAGGAGGGCCGCATCCGCGTGCCGGCCGACCTCGACGCGGTCACCGCCGTCGGGGCCGAGGACCACTCCGGGGTGGACGCCGCCGCCGTCGAGCGCATCTGGCAGGCGGCGCGGCACTGGTACACGGCCGGGATGCACCCCGCGATCCAGGTGTGCGTCCGGCACCACGGCCGCGTCGTGCTCAACCGGGCGATCGGCCACGGGTGGGGTAACGGACCCGACGATCCGCCCGACGCCGAGAAGGTCCCGGTCACCCCCGACACCCCGTTCTGTGTGTACAGCGCGGCGAAGGCGATGACCACGACGGTCGTGCACATGCTGGCCGAACGCGGGCACTTCTCACTCGACGACCGGGTGTGTGAATACCTGCCGAACTACACCAGCCACGGCAAGCACCGCACGACGATCCGCCACGTGATGACCCACAGTGCGGGCGTGCCGTTCCCCACCGGTAAGCGGCCCAACCTCAAGCGGATGAACGACAGCGAGTACGCCCGCGAGATGCTCGGCGACCTGCGACCGCTGTACCGGCCGGGGTTGGTACACATCTACCACGCGCTGACCTGGGGGCCGCTCGTCCGCGAGATCGTCTCCGCCGCGACCGGCCGCAATATCCGCGACATCCTGGCCACTGAGATCCTCGAACCGCTCGGTTTCCGGTGGACCAACTTCGGCGTCGCCGAACGGGACGTGCCGCTGGTGGCGCCGAGCCACCCGACGGGCAAACCGCTGCCCCCGCCGATCGCGGCGGCGTTCCGCACGGCCGTCGGCGGGACGCTGCACCAGATCATCCCGTTCACCAACACCCCGCTGTTCCTGACCGGGGTGGTGCCGTCGTCGAGCACGGTGTCGAATGCGCAGGAACTGTCCAGGTTCGCCGAACTGTTGCGCCGGGGCGGCGAACTCGACGGGGTGCGGGTGATGTCACCCGACACCCTGCGCGCGGCCACCCGCGAATGCCGGCGGCTGCGACCGGATCTCGCCACCGGGCTGATGCCGCTGCGGTGGGGCACCGGATACATGTTGGGCTCCAAGCGATTCGGGCCGTTCGGCCGGGACGCGCCCGCGGCGTTCGGGCACACGGGCCTGGTGGACATCGCGGTGTGGGCGGATCCGAGCCGGGCCCTGGCGGTGGGTGTGGTCAGCAGCGGTAAGCCGGGCAGGCACCGCGAGGCCAACCGCTACCCCGCCCTGCTGGACCGGATCAACGCGGAGTTCCCCACAGGTACGGGTGAAATAATCGGCTGATGCCGCGAACGGGTGGGAGACGACGCTTCGAGGACGGTGCCGCCGACGGTCAGCCGTCGCACATCGGCAGCTTCAAGTTCTACTTCGTAGGACAACGGTGGGAGTGGTCCGACGAGGTCGCCAGGATGCACGGGTACGAGCCGGGCACCGTCGAACCCACCACCGATCTGCTGCTGTCGCACAAACACCCCGACGACCGCAGGCTGGTGCAGGATCTGCTCGACCACGCGCTGCACACCGGGGACGCGTTCTCCAGCAGGCACAGGTTCCTCGACACCCGCGGTGACCTGCACGATGTGCTCGTCGTCGCCGACCGTATGTACGACGACCGCGGGGCCGTCATCGGCTCGACGGGCTACTACATCGACCTCACCCCGAGCCTCGATGAGGTGCGCCAGGAAGTGCTCGACGAGCAGCTGCCGGGCCTGTTCGAATCCCGCGCGGTGATCGAACAGGCCAAGGGCGCGCTGATGGTGACCTACCGGATCAGCGCCGAGCAGGCGTTCAACGTATTGCAGTGGCGTTCCCAGGAGACCAACACCAAACTGCGTGCGCTGGCCGCCCAGCTCGTCTCCGAGATCAGTACGCTGCCGCCGGCCCCGTCGGCGACGCAGAGCCAGTTCGACCACCTGCTGCTGACAATTCACGCACGTATCGGTGCGTAACGATGCGCTGAACGGATGCCCGCCCCAGCCGCGGCGGACTAAACTTCGCGTGTCGGTCCGGACTGTCCGGGCCGGCACATCCGTCGGCGCCGTCAGCCGCGGCATACACCAGATGGGATTCGAGGCAGGCTTTCACGGATGCAGTCGTTGGAGGTCGAGCACGAGGTACGCGGGGACGCGATCCTCGTCAGTGTGAAGGGTGACGTCGACTCGCTGTCGGTCGATGCGCTGAACACTCACCTCGCGAAGGCTCGCGACGACGCACTGGGTCAGTCCAGCCACCTCGTCGTCGTCGATCTGTCCGGGGTCACGTATTTCGGCAGCGCCGCGCTGAACGCCGTGCTGTCCTGCTACGAGGACGGCGCTGCCGACGGCACAGTGGTGGTACTCGTCGCGGATCAGCCCTACGTCCTGCAACCGATCGAGATCACCCGCCTCGACCATGTGCTGCAGACCCACCCGACCGTCGAACAGGCGTTGATGCGCAACGGTCACGACCGGGACGGCCGGCTGACCGACGGCGACGGGCGCACGCCGCGGTAGATTCCGCGCCGCACGATCCACGGTTGCAGCACCCGGTCGACCGACCACGCCGGGAACCGGAACGCCGTGCCGTTGGGGGCGAACACCTCGAGGCCGTCGGGTTGTCCGCCGAGTACCGAACCCCAACGGCGGGTCGGCGCCCGGTAGGCGCGCAGCGGGCGCCCCGCGAGATCCGCGCGCACGTTGTGGGCGAGCAGTTTGTCGGCGCGGTTGCGTGCGCTGCTGCGCAGCGGATCGGTGGCCGCGACATCGCCGATCGCGTAAACCTGTTGCTGGCCAGTGACTTTCAGCTGCGGTGTGACGCGGACGAACCCGTCGTCGTCGAGGATCTCGGCGGGTAACCACCCGGTGTTGGGGTGCACCCGCCCGACCGCCCACAGCACCGCATCGGCCGGGGACGCCGGCTGTCCGGTGCTCCACTCGACGGGTCCGGAGGTGATGCGATCGCACGCGAAGCCGTCCGGGACGACGGCGCGGTGACCCGCACGCATCAGTACGCCGAGCGTGGCGAGCCGTCGGGCGATCTTCACCCACACCCGCGGATGGTGCTGCGCCAGCGGCCGCGGCCCTGGGAAGCACAGTTCGACCCGGGTGGCGGGCCAGGTCAACGCCAGGTTCGCGGCGCTGCTCACCGCCGCGGCGCCGCCACCGATGACGAGCACCGATCGGGCGGCCGCCAATCGTTCGTGGTCGGCGCGCAACTGGGCGGTGACCTCGTCGGCCGAGCGGTATCCGGGTCTGCGCCAGAATCCGTTGGTGACGCCGGTGGCGATCACCAGCGCGTCGTACCCCTCGGCGACCGTCGACCCGGTCACCCTCTGCGCGAACACCTTTCGGGCCGCCAGGTCGACCCCGGTCAGGGTGGCGTGTTCGGTGCGTACCCGGTCCAGGGCGCGGAAGCGGTCGAACGAGATCCAGTAGTCGCGGGCCCAGTCGTCGGGGCGGGCCAGACGCACCCCGAGTTCCTGTCCGCTGACCAGACCCGGTCGCGCCGCGATGCCGACGACATCGCAGTGCCGGGCCAGCCGGATCGCGGTCAGCACACCGCTGTCGCCGAGCCCGGCGACGACGACCCGCGGGCGGCTCACACCCGCGCCCTGCGGGGCGGCCGCGGCACGAACCGCGCAACGCGGTCCATCACGTCCTGGTAGCCGGGGCGGCGTTCGAGGCTGCGCGCCTCCATCATCGGGATGCTCGCGCCCAGGAACATCGCCAGCATCGCCGCGGCCCCGGCGAACAGCCACCACGCGTCACCCGGGGAGGCGGCCGCCCCGAACAGCGCCAGCGCCGCCCAGAAGCCGCACTCGCCGAAGTAGTTCGGATGCCGCGACCACGCCCACAGCCCGCGGTCCATCACCTCACCGGGTCTGCGGCCTGCGACGAAGCGGTGCATCTGCACGTCGGCCACCAACTCGAGGGTCACCGCGGCGACGGCGACGACGAACGCGATTGCGCTGAGCCACCTCAGGCCCGCACCGGGTGTGGTGACCGCGACGTAGATCGGCAGCATGGCCAGGAACACCTGCAGGGTCGGGATGAGGTGGATGGCCACCAGGTCGACGACGGCCGCCCACCGGCCCGCCCGCTCCCGGAACATCGGATAGCGCCAGTCCTCGTGGTGCAGACCGGGAAACGCGTACAACCAGTTGCCGGTCAACCGCACCGCCCAGTACCCGACCGCGATCGCGATCAGCAGGCAGCGCAGCACATCGGCGTCCGGTGTCTGGCTCCACCAGTAGACGAACAGCACGGGCGGCACGACGCTCCAGTAGGCGTCGTAGAAACTCGAATTGCGGTAGGCGCGGCTGAACGCGAACACGACCACGGTCGCCACCACGTCGGCGATCAGGGTGTCCAGCCACAGCCGGCCGGTCGCGGGCCCCCACACCAGCCACGCGACGGCGGCCGCCAGCGCGACCACGTAGGCGACGGCGACGATCGCCAGCGACGCGGTCTTGCTCCGCCGTACGGGCACAGGCGACTCCCTCGACGAGTGACGTGGGCCACAGCAAATCGGACTGTAACACGTTCCAGTCTTGTGGCCGCACGGTCGCTGGCCCTGCCCGACGGCCACGATCGTCCCTTGCTTATCGTGACTGGGATGAGTACCGCCGCCGGTGCCGATCGGGTCGCCGAACTCGCCCAGCGGGTCGTTGCCGAACACGATCCGACCACCGTCCCCATCCCCGAATTCCTGGGCGCCTGCTACGACGCCGGCCTGTCGTGGGTGCACTTCCCGGAGGGCCTCGGCGGGCTGGGGGTGTCGCGCGGGCTGCAGGCCGTCGCCGACGGCGTCCTGCAGGGTGCGGGCGGGCCGGTGCCGTTGGGGCTCAACCCGATGGGCTACGGCATGGCGGCGCCGACCATCCGCGAACACGCCCGCAGCGACGACGTCAAGAAGTCGTGGCTGCGGCCGTTGGCGACCACCGAGCACATCTGGTGTCAGCTGTTCTCCGAACCCGGCGCGGGGTCGGATCTCGCGGGACTGGCGACCTCCGCGGTACCCGACGGCGACGAGTGGGTGATCAACGGGCAGAAGGTGTGGACCAGCCTGGCGCACCGCGCGCGGTGGGGCCTGCTGCTGGCGCGCACGAATCCCGATGTGCCCAAACACAAAGGGCTGACGTACTTCGTCATCGACATGCACGCCCCCGGCGTCGAGACCAGGCCGCTGCGCCAGCTGACCGGGCACGCCGAGTTCAACGAGGTGTACTTCAGCGACGCCCGCATCCCCGATGCGCACCGCCTCGGCGGAGTCGGCGACGGGTGGCGGGTCGCGATGACGACGCTGATGAACGAGCGAAGTGCGTTGGGCGCCAGTGGTTCTCGACGCGGCGCGGGAACCATCGCCGACGCGGTCGCGCTGTGGGCGTCGCGGCCCGAGCGGCAGACGCCGGTGTTGCGTGACCGGCTCACCGAGCTGTGGCTGCGCGCCGAGGCGCAACGGTTGACCTCGGAGCGGTCACGGGCGGCGGCGACGGTCGGCGGGCCGGGTCCGGAGGGTTCGATCGGCAAGCTGGTGGGCGCCGAGCTCAATCAGCGGATCTACCAGTGGTGCATGGACTTTCTCGGTCCGGAGGGCCTGCTGTACCACAGCTACGCGATGCACAGCGGAGACAAGAGCGACTGGCGCGGCCCGATCCAGCAGCGCTTCCTGCGCAGCCGCGCCAACACCATCGAAGGCGGGACATCGGACGTGATGCGCAACATCCTCGGGGAACGGGTGCTCGGGCTGCCGGGTGACCTGCGGGCGGATGCGGGGATGGCGTGGAAGGAGGTGCCGCGTGGCTGAGGAGCTTGCGGATCAGCCCGACAGGGTGGCTAGTGCCTTCGTGTTCACCGACGAGCAGCGGCAGCTGCGCGATGCGGTGCGCGGCTTCTGCGCCGACCACTTCGACGAGCAGACCGTGCGCCGGCTGATGGAATCCGACCCGCCGTTCGACCCCGCGCTGTGGGCGCGCCTCGGCGGTGAGCTCGGCGTGCTGGGCCTGTCGGTGCCCGAGGCCGACGGCGGTGTCGGCGGCAGCTTGGTCGACCAGGCGGTCGCGGTCGAGGAATTCGGGGCGTCGCTGGTGTGCGGTCCGCTGTTCGGGACGGTGTACCTCGCGGTCCCCGCGCTCGTGGCCGCCGCCTCTGGACCCGCGCGCGACGGTCTGCTCGCCGACCTCGTCGAGGGCACCCGCACCGCCGCCTTTTCCGCCGACGCCGGATGCGTCACCGCCGACGGCGACACCCTGACCGGTGACCTCGGACCCGTCGTGGACGCCGGAGCCGCCGACGTCCTGCTCGTCGCGGCCACCGCCGCCGACGGTGTCGGCCTGTACGCCGTCGAGGCGTCCGCCGCGGACCGGACGCCGTTGGTCACGCTCGACCTCACCCGCCCGCAGGCCGCGGTCACGCTCTCACAGGCGCCGGCCACGCTGATCGCCGGACCCGACGACGCACCCCGGATCATCGAGCACGCACAGCACGTCGCGGCGGCGCTGCTCGCGGTCGAACAGGTCGGGGCGGCACAGCATCTGCTCGACCTCGCGGTCGACTACGCGAAGTCGCGGCTGCAGTTCGGCAGGCCGATCGGCTCGTTCCAGGCCGTCAAACACCGGTTGGCCGACATGCTGGTCGACGCTGAACACGCCCGGTCGACGGCGTATCACGCGGTGTGGGCGCTGGCCGACGGCTCCGATGATCCCGCGCTGGCGACGGCGATCGCGCAGGCGGTGTGTTCGGCCGCGCTCGGCCGGATCGCCGCCGACACGATCCAGGTGCTGGGCGGCATCGGGTTCACCTGGGAGCACCAGGCGCACCTGTACTTCAAACGGGCGACCACGAACGCCGCACTGCTCGGCACCGCCGAGGAGCACCGCGACCGCGTCGCCGCGCTGGTCCTCGACACCGCGGCCGACCGTGTCCCGAAGGTGGCCGCGGGCATCCCCGGCTGAGCGGACGCCCGGCGCGATCGCTGCGAAGTCGCTATGCTGGCGCCTTTCCGCTGATGACGGGAGGCGACCATGGCCGGACACATCCGGTTGACGTCACACAGCGGTGCGGTGGGCACCCCCGCGATTCGGTGGGGCGCCCCGACCGCCGCCGAGCGCGGACCGGTCATCGGGACCACCGCCACGCGCGCGCACCGCAACGTCATCGGCACCCACAGCGGGTCCTACAGCGTCTACCGGGCGCTGGCCGTGGCGGCGGGCGCGCTCAAACGCGAACACCGCGCCGACCTGACCGACACCTCCCCCACCGACACGATCGGCCCCTATCCGCAGTGGTGTGACCCCGCCGCGATCGTCAGCCTGGATCCGTGGGGCGCCAGCGTCGCCGAGGTGTTCGCCGCCGAACTGGCTGCAGGCGTTGACATCCGGCCCACCATCGCGATCACCAAGGCGCACGTCATCCTGCCCGAGATCGCCGACGCGATCGCCAAGGGCAGGCTGGTGCCCGACGGGCGGACCCTGCTGCCCAACGGGGCCGCGCTGGTGACCAAGGCGGCCGTCGAACCGGTGTGGTGGCTGCCCGGGGTGGCGGCGCGGTTCGGCTGCACCGAGAACGATCTGCGGCGCGTGCTGTTCGAGGAGACCGGCGGCATGTACCCCGAGCTGGTCACCCGCTCCGACCTCGAGGTGTTCCTTCCCCCGATCGGCGGGCAGACCGTCTACATCTTCGGCAGCGCAACCGATCTCGCGGACCCATCGGTCGAGTTGACCGCCCGCGTGCACGACGAGTGCAACGGGTCGGACGTGTTCGGTTCCGACATCTGCACGTGCCGCCCGTACCTCACCCACGCGATCGAGGAGTGCATCCGCGGCGCGCAGAACGGCGGGGTGGGTCTGGTCGCCTACTCCCGCAAGGAGGGCCGCGCGCTCGGTGAGGTCACCAAGTTCCTGGTCTACAACGCCCGTAAGCGCCAGGTCGGCGGCGACACCGCCGACCAGTACTTCGCCCGCACCGAATGCGTGGCCGGCGTGCAGGACATGCGGTTCCAGGAGTTGATGCCCGACGTGCTGCACTGGTTCGGCATCCGAAAGATCCACCGCCTGGTGTCGATGAGCAACATGAAGTACGACGCGATCACCGGCTCGGGAATCGAAGTGGGAGAACGCATCAACATCCCCGAGGAGTTGATCCCGGCCGATGCGCGGGTGGAGATCGACGCGAAGATGGCCGCCGGCTACTTCACCCCGGGTCCGGTGCCGGACGCCGAGGAGCTCAAGAAGGTCAAGGGCCGCGGGTTGACGCCATGACGGCGGCCGCCGCGCTGCGCAGCACCGACGCCGTCCGGGACCGCTCCGGGGAACTGCTGCGCCGGGCCCGCGCGGGCGACTCGGCGTGGTTCACCGTCGCCGACGACGCTCTCGACCGGGCCGCCGACGTGGTCGCCGAGGTCACCCGCGACCGCTATCCCGATCTCGACATCCCGTTCCACAGCCGGTGGCGGCATTTCGAGGCGGGCGGCGTGAATCGGGCCGCACGCCTCGACGGCGACCCCCGGGCCATGATCGATCTGGCGGTAGTCAGCGTGCTGCTCGATGCGGGCGCGGGGCCCGACTGGGGATACGCCGAAGCTGCCACTGGCCAACGGTTTTCGCGTTCCGAGGGGCTGGCGGTGGCGAGCTGGCACGCGTTCGCCGACGGTGCCTTCTCGTCGGATCCGGCCGACCCGCTGCGCGTCGACGCCGCGGGTCTGGGGGCGTTGACGGTCGACCGGCTGGGCGCGGCGTTCGCGGTGTCGCAGGACAATCCGCTGGTGGGCCTCGACGGTCGCGTGGCGCTGCTGCACCGCCTCGGTTCGGCGTTGAGCGCCCAGGTGTACGGCGGGCGGCCCGGCGGGTTGTTCGATGCGCTCACCGCGTCGGCGCCGTCGGTGCACGCGCACGACATCCTCCGACTGCTGCTCGACACCCTGTCGCCGATCTGGTTGAGCGGCAACGTGATCGATGGCGAGCCGCTGGGCGACTGCTGGCGGCACCCCGCGGTGACCGGCGGGTGGGTGCCGTTCCACAAACTCTCGCAGTGGCTGACCTACTCGCTGCTCGAACCGTTCACCTGGGCGGGGGTTGCGGTGACGGGAGTCGACGCGCTGACCGGCTTGCCGGAGTACCGCAACGGCGGCCTGCTGCTCGACACCGGCGTGCTGACGCTGCGGGATCCCGAATCCGCCAGCGGCACATGGCAGGTCGGCGACGAACTGGTGGTCGAATGGCGCGCGCTGACCGTGGCCCTGCTCGACGAACTCGCCCCGCTGGTGTGCGCACGGCTCGGGGCCGAGATGCCGCTGGCGTGTGTCTTGGAGGGCGGGACGTGGGCCGCGGGTCGGGTGCTGGCGCAGCAGCGGCGCGACGGCAGACCCCCGCTGACCATCGACAGCGACGGCACCGTCTTCTGAATAGAACAGGAGCAGACATGGGCGAAGTCCACCTCGTCGACCACCCGCTGGTCGCCCACAAGCTGACGCTGATGCGCCGCAAGGACGCCTCGACGCACAGCTTCCGGCAACTGCTGCACGAGCTCTCCGCGCTGATGGCCTATGAGGTGCTGCGCGACATCCCGACGCAGGAGTTCGAGGTGGAGACGCCGCTGGAGACGACGGTCGGCAAGGTCATCGACGGTAAGAAACTGGTGTTCGTGTCGATTCTGAGGGCGGGCACAGGCATCCTCGACGGGATGCTCGCGGTGGTGCCCGGCGCCCGCGTCGGGCACATCGGCCTCTACCGCGACCCCAAGACGCTGGTGGCGGTCGAGTACTACTTCAAGATGCCCGCCGACCTGGAGGAGCGCGACGTCGTCGTGGTCGATCCCATGCTGGCCACCGGGCACTCGGCGGTCGCCGCCGTCGACCGGGTCAAGGAGTGCGCACCGAAGTCGATCAAGTTCGTCTGCCTGCTCACCTGTCCCGAGGGCATCGCCGCGATGCAGGAGGCCCACCCCGACGTGCCCATCTACACCGCGGCTGTCGACCGCGAGCTCGACGAGCACGGGTACATCGTCCCCGGGCTGGGCGATGCGGGCGACCGGATCTTCGGGACGAAATAGCCGTTTGTTTGATCATCCCGCCGCCCGGGAATCGTCGGGGCAATGACACACGAATGGGAATGCGTCGTCGTCGGTGGTGGCGCCGCGGGGCTCAGCGGCGCGCTGGTCCTGGGACGGGCGCGCAGGCGGACCCTGCTGGTCGACGCAGGCGAGCAGAGCAACCGGTTCGCCGACGGCATCGGCGGGCTCCTCGGATTCGACCAGCGGCCGCCGGCCGAACTGTACGAGACCGGCCGCCGCGAACTCGAGGCGTATCCGACGGTCGAGTACCGGCACGGCAGCGTCGTGCACGGGGCGCCGCAGGACGACGGTTTCGTGCTCTCCCTCGACGGCGGCGATCAGGTCACCGCCAAACGCGTGCTGCTGACGACCGGGATGCAGTACCAGCCGCCGGAGCTGCCGGGGTTGGAGCCGCTGTGGGGAAAGTCGGTGTTCCAGTGTCCGTTCTGCCACGGCTGGGAGATGCGGGACAAGCGGCTGGCGTCGCTTGCGGCCGGTGACGAGGCCGTGCACGCAGCGCTGATGCTGCGCGGGTGGAGCGACGATGTGGTGCTGCTGACCGACGGGCATCCGCAACTCGGCGGGAAAGACCTCGACCAACTGCACAACGCCGGAATCACGATCGACGACCGCAGGATCACCGAACTGATCGGCACCGGCGGGCAACTCGAGGCGATCGCGTTCAACGACGGCAGCCGGCTCGAACGCGACGGTCTGCTGGTGGAGGCGCCGCTGCGGCAGCGGTCGAAGCTCGCCGAGCAGCTGGGCGCCTCCTGTACGCCGGGTCCGTTGGCGGTCGACACGATCGGGATCGATGCGCTGCACCGCACGTCGGCGCCGACGGTGTTCGCCGCCGGCGACGTGTGCACCGAACAGCCCTATGTCGCGGGGTCGATCGCCGCGGGTGCACAGGCGGCGATGATCATCGCCCAAAGCCTGCTCGCTGAGCAGTTCGGGATGCCCTACCCGCCGGAGTGATCGGCGATTTGTGCACGAAAACGCGCGCCCACCGCGCGAAATCGTGCACAAGTCACCGGTTGATCGCGTCGATCGCCCTATAGATCCGCTGCTCGCTCACCGGCCGCGGCGTACCGAGTTGCTGCGCCCACAGGCTGACCCGCAACTCCTCGATCATCCGGCCGATATCGCGCACATCCTCGCCGGCGGCCCGTGATGGCGAAAGCGACTGTCGCAGTTCCTCATACGCCGCCTGCACCGCGTGCACCCGGTCCATCCGCTCCTGGTCGGCGCCGATCGCGTGCGGTAACCGCTCGACCCGGCGGGCCACCGCGGTGAGGTAGCGCGTGAGGTTCGCCAGATGAGCGGCGCCCGTCGCGCAGACGAAACCCTTCGGCAGGAGCGCGGCGAGGTGGCGGCGGATGTCGGCGATCGACTCGGCCTGCGCGGCCGGCGGCGACGCGGGCAGCGCCACCTGCGCCTGCTGCGCGGCGGCGAGCACCTTCTCCACCCGGCCGACGATGTCCAACGTCGTCGGCACCAACTGCGCCGCAACCCGCTGCCGCAGCGCGTCGAAATCCGCGCGCGTCCAGACAGTTTCACGCACCAGCGCGTCCACCGCCGCGTCCGCGCAGTCGTCGATCAGCGCCGCCAGCGACCCGTCGGGGTTGGCGCCGAGCGTCAGCCGGCGCCGGGTGTCCAGCGCGCGTTCGACGTTCTTCACCGGCGACGGCGCCGCCATCCGCAGCAGCCGCCGCAGCCCGGGCCGCATCGCCGCGAGTTGTTCGGTCTGCGTGGCGAACACCCGCACGTCGACCGCGGCGCCCGCGTCGACGAACGCCGGATAGCCGCGCACCTTGTGGCCACCGCTGGCGTTCTCAACGGTGCGCGGCAGTTCGTCGAGATCGTCCGGCCAGGAACGCAATCCGGTGCGTTCCAGCCCGTCGGCCACTGCCCGGGCGACCGCCGCACGCACCGGCGCGGCGAGCTGCTCCTGCAGCGATTCCAGATCCTTGCCGCGCGCGACCTCGGCGCCGTCCTTCTCGACCGCGAACGTCACGCGCAGGTGGGCGGGGATCTTCTCCAAGTCGAAGGCGTCGACCGGCACCGTCACCCCGGTGCGCCGCCACAGCTCATGCTGCAGGCTCTCCAGCAACCGGCCGCTACCGGGATCCATCGTGCGCAGGACATCGCGCGCGGTGTCCGGCACCGGAACGAAGTTGCGCCGCAGCTCCTTGGGCAGCGACTTGATCAGCGCGGTGATCAGCTCCTCACGCAGAGCCGGTACGTGCCAGGCGAATTCGTCGCCGCCGAGGCGGGCCAGCACCTCGACCGGCACGTGCACAGTGATGCCGTCGTCGGCCGCACCCGGTTCGAACCGGTAGGTCAGCGGCAGCGCCAGATCCCCGGCCTGCCACTCATCGGGCAGTTCGTCGGCGCCGTCCTGACGCAGCAGATCATCGCGCGTCATCGTCAACAGCTCGGGCGTCTTGTGCCGCTGCTTGCGCCACCACGCGTCGAAATGCCGTGCGGAGACGACATTTTCGGGGACGCGCGAGTTGTAGTACGCGAACACCTCTTCGTCACCGACCAGTAGGTCACGCCTGCGGGCCCGCTCCTCGACCTCCTCGAGTTCCGCCCGCAGCCGCGCGTTGTCGCGGAAGAAGTGGTGTTTGGTCTGCCAGTCCCCCTCGACGAGGGCGTGCCGGATGAACAACTCCCGCGCCAATTCCGGGTCGATCTGCGCATAGTTGACACGGCGGCGCGCGATCAGCGGCAACCCGTAGAGCGTCACCCGCTCGAAGCCCATCACCGCACCGCGTTCGGCGTCCCAATGCGGCTCACTGTGGGTGCGCTGCACCAGATCTCCCGCGATCCGCTCGACGGTGTCGGGGTCGATGCGCGCGCCGATGCGGCCGAACAGCCGGCTGGTCTCCACCAGATCGGCCACCACGATCCACCGCGGCGGCCGCTTGGTCAGCACCGACCCCGGCGCCAGCACGAACCGCGAGTTGCGCGCACCCTGATAGTCGCGGCCGTCGCCGTCGCGCAGCCCGACGTGGGACAGCAACCCCGACAGCAGCGCGGCATGCACGCTCGCCGGGGACGCGGGCTCGTCGGATTCGCGGATGCCCAGATCGCGGGCGATGCTGCGCAGCTGCCCGGTCAGGTCCTGCCACTCCCGGATGCGCAGGTAGTGCAGGAACTCCTCGCGGCACATCCGGCGGAACGAGCTGCCGGACCGCTCCTTGCGCTGCTCGCCGAGGTAGCGCCACAGGTTCAGGTACGAGACGAAGTCCGAATGCTCGTCGGCGAAGCGGGCGTGCTTCTGGCGTGCGGCCTCCTCTCGGTCGACGGGCCGTTCGCGCGGATCGGGGATGGACAGCGCGGCGGCCAGCACCAGCACCTCGCGCACGCAGCCCTCGGTGTCGGCCTGCAGGATCATCCGGCCGATGCGCGGGTCGAGCGGCAACCGCGCCAGGCGTCGCCCGATGTCGGTGAGCGCACCCGTGCGGTCGAAGGCGCCGAGTTCCTGCAGCAGCGCCACTCCGTCGCGGATGCTGCGCTTCTCCGGCGGGTCGAGGAAGGGGAAGTTCTCGATGTCCCCGAGGTTCAGCGCGGACATCTGCAGGATGACCGCGGCGAGGTTGGTGCGCAGGATCTCCGGATCGGTGTAGCGCGGTCGCGCGTCGAAGTCCTCCTCGGAGTACAGCCGGATGCACACACCCGGGGCGGTGCGGCCGGAGCGGCCGGCGCGCTGGGCCGCCGACGCCTGCGAGATCGGCTCGATCGGCAGCCGCTGCACCTTGGTGCGCCTGCTGTAGCGGGAGATGCGGGCGGTGCCGGGGTCGACGACGTAGCGGATGCCGGGCACCGTCAGCGAGGTCTCGGCGACGTTGGTGGACAGCACCACCCGCCGCCCGGTGTGGGGTGCAAAGACCTTCTGCTGTTCGGCGGTGGGCAGACGCGCGTAGAGCGGCAGCACCTCGGTCATCGGGCCGAGTTCCCCGCGCAGCACCTCGGCGGTGTCGCGGATCTCGCGCTCGCCGGACAGGAACACCAGCACGTCGCCGGGCGGTTCGGCCTCGAGTTCGCGGACGGCGTCGACGATGGCGTCGGTCGGGTCGCGCACGTCGGCGGAGCCGACAATTGGGGCCTCAGCGGTGCGGACCACCTCGTGGTCGGGGTCGTCGGGGTCGTCGGCGTCGTCGGAGACGATCGGCACCTCCAGCGGCCGGTACCGGATCTCCACCGGATACGTGCGGCCGGACACCTCGACGATCGGGGCATCGTGGAAATGGGCGGCGAACCGCTCGGGCTCGATGGTCGCCGAGGTGACGATCACCTTCAGGTCGGGCCGCCGCGGCAGCAGTTCCCGCAGATAGCCGAGCAGGAAGTCGATGTTGAGGCTGCGCTCGTGGGCCTCGTCGAGGATCAGCGTGTCGTAGCGCAGCAGCCTGCGGTCGCGCTGGATCTCGGCGAGCAGGATGCCGTCGGTCATCAGCTTGACCAGCGTGCGGTCGGACGCCTGATCGGTGAATCGGACCGTGTAGCCGACGGCGTCGCCGAGCGGGGTGCCGAGTTCGTCGGCGACGCGTTGGGCGACGGTGCGGGCCGCCAGCCGCCGGGGCTGGGTGTGGCCGATGGTGCCGCGGATCCCGCGGCCGAGTTCGAGGCAGATCTTCGGCAGCTGCGTGGTCTTACCGGATCCGGTCTCCCCGGCGACGACGACCACCTGGTTCTCGGTGATGGCCTTGGCGAGGTCGTCGCGGCGCTCGCTGACGGGCAGGTCGGGATAGGTGATCGACGGGACCGCGGCGAGCCGGGTGGCGACCAGCGCCTCGGCGGCGGCGATCTGTTCGGCCAGCTTGGCCGGATCGGCGCGCCGGTCCTTGAGCTTGCGGCCGAGTCGGGCGGCGTCGCGGTAGGTCAGACCGTCCAGGCGGTTGCGCAGCTCGCGCAGAGACGGTTCGGACACTCGCGCCAGGATACTGCCGCGACTCCGTCGTTCACTCTGCGCAGGCGCAGAGTCAACGCCTATGGGGAGGACGGTGACCAGTACTCCAGCATCTCGGCGAAGGTCGCAAAGGCCGGGGTGGAGACGCCGTAGGTGGCCTCGAAGTGCACGCTCAGCGGGAAGCCCAGCTCCCCGACGCCGTCGATCACCCGCTTGTACAGGTCGACCATCATGCGGCGCTTGTCGGCGGGCTCGCTGGCCGCCAGGGTCCTGACGAACTCCTGCTCGGCGGCGACGGCCGCGTTCCCCGGGTCCTGGATCAGCCAGTTGATCAGCCCGACGCGGCTCTCCATCTTCGGGACGAACCCGAACGACAGCAGGATCTCGGGCCGGAACTCGTTGTTCGCGGCGAACTCGGTGAGGAAGTCGACGATCGCGTCGGAGTACAGCAGCTGCGTCATCCCGTACGTCGCACCCTGCTTGCACTTGAACGTGAAGCGGCCCTGTTCGCCGTCCCGGGTGGGGATCAGGATCGCGCCGCGGTTGTCGACGAGGTTCTCGTAGATCGACAGCGCATCGGTGGGGGCGACACCGCTGCCCTCGCCGTCGTTCATCGTGCGCGGGACGCCGACGAACGCGATGCCGTCGAATCCGGCGGAGCTCAGCTCGGTCAGCCGATACCGCAGCGCGGGCTCGTCGAGGAACGCGGTGACCTGCGTGCACAGGCCGCGCACACCGGGTAGTTCCGGTGCGATGATGCGCCAGAAGTCCAGCACGTCCATCTTGGGCTTCATCTCGATGGGACGACCGCTGTCCTCCTCGATCATCCCGGGGATCATGACGTGGCCGATGCGGCCCTCGATCCCCGCTTCAGCCGAACAGCGCAGCACCTTCTGGGCGTCCTCGAGCGCATGCTCGCGGCCGCGGTCGACATTGGGCGGCACGAGTTCGAGCGCGACGGTGTTCAGGGGCAACGGTTGCTCCTTTGACTGCATGACTGAAGACGCGACGCGTCGGCCGCACTCCCCCCGGAAAGCGTCACCATACCGCTGCACGCTGTCCGCCGCCTGGGGCAGGGCGCGTCAGCCCAGGAACGCGGTGACCGCGGCGAGGTAGATCACGATCGACAACAGATCCTGCAGGACCGTCGCCAGCGGGCCCGATCCGAACGCGGGATCCATCCCGAGACGGTTCAGCAGCCAGGGCAGCGCCAGCGCCACGAGCGTCGCGATCGCACTGGCCGCGAACACGGCGACCGCGACCGCCCCCGCCAGCATCCAGTCCCCGGTCATCAGGGCCACCACCGGCGCCATCAGCCCGCCCAGCACCACACCCACCGACAACCCCGTGATGCTCTCCGGCAGGATCACCCGGCGGATGCCGACCCCCACCGACAGGCCGCGGATCGCCAGGGTCTCGGTCTGCGTGCCGACCGCATCAGCCAGGTACACGATGCCCGGTACGAAGTACGCCACCGCGAGGACCGCGTCGAGCTGCGCCTCGAACGCCGCCATCAGGCCCGCCGACACCATCGCGCCGAGCAGCCCCACGATCAGCCACGGCGTCCGGTGCCAGAGCCGCCGGGCCACGCTCTCCACGCTGGTGGCCCGCGCCGCGTCGACCGAATCGAGGAACCCGCCGAGGCGCGCCATGTCCTCACGGTGTTCCTGCAGTAGCACGGCCACCAGCGCCTGCGGGGGGATGAAACCGCGGAAGCGGCCGTCCTCGTCGACCACGGCCAGGCCCGGTTCCCCGCGCTGCACCGCCTGCCAGGCCGCCTCCTCCTGGTCGATCTCGGGTGCGACGACAGGCGGCGCGGCGTCCATGACGTCCCGCACCGAAGCGCCCTCCTGAGCCGCGAACATTTGCTCGATCGTGGCCACCCCGACCAGGCGGTCCTCGTCGAGCACCGCGACGGCCGCGGCGCTGACGAACTCACCCCCGCGCAGCCTGTCCAGGATCTCGCCGACCGGATCGGAGGGTCTGGCGGTGGGGACCCGCGTCGTCGCGTGGTCGAGCGCCGTGCCCGGGCCGTCGAGCGGATCGGCCGGAAGGAGTTCCACCGGGCCACTGTGGCAGATCGCGTGCGATGACGCGCGCACAGTCCGGCCGCGTTTGCGGACGCCGGTCCGGGCACCGACGATGGGCTCATGTCCGACGCCGACAGGATGCTCATAGAGGACCTGATGCCCACGTTCGACGCGCGGATCGTCGAGCATCTGGTCGTCGACGCCGATCCCGTCACGACCTTCACCGCCGCACGCAACCTCGACCTGCTCACCGTGCGCTCACCCATGGTGGTCGCGTCGATGTGGCTGCGCGGACTGCCCGACCGCCTGCGCGGTGCCGCATCGCCGCCGCCGGCGCTGGTGATCGCCGACGGTGTCGGAATGCCGGGCTGGCTGGTCCTCGGGGAGCGGCCGGGCCGGGAGATCGCGTTCGGTGCGGTGGGCAAGTTCTGGCAGGCCGCGATCGAGTGGCGCGACGTGCCCGCGGCGGAGTTCAGCCGATTCACCGAACCGGGCTGGGGCAGGATCGCCGCGAACTTCTCGGTCCTGCCGTACGGCGCGGACGCCGCCCTGCTGACCTACGAATGCCGCACGGTGACCACCGATCCGCAATCGCGACGTCGTTTCCTGCGCTACTGGTGTCTGATCCGGCCGTTCGTCGGCCACATCCTGCGCGCGACGCTCGCCACGATCAAGGTCGACGCCGAATCGAGCCTCACCCGTCGATGAGCCGCTGCACCGACGGCGGCACCGGCTGCGGCGAATCCGACACCGGATCCCCGTACCGCGTGATCACCGGGAGCACCCCGGTCCACGCGTCGCCGACGGCCGCGGGCCCGCTTCGCGCTTTGGCCACCCACGCCCCGTTGACGATCGGTACCTCGAGCAGCAACGTCTGCGCGATCTCCTTGCTCGAATGCGGCGGACATTCGGCCGCCCGGCCGGGGATCAGCGTCTCGGTGAACCGGTCGAGCAGCGCGGGCGCCTCCTCGCGCGGCACCACCCGGCATACCCCGCGGACCACCGCCGAGCGATAGTTCGCCGAGTGGTCGAACTGCCGCTCGGCGATAACCAGCCCGTCGTACACGAACGCGCTGACGCACACCTTCGCCCCCGCCGCGAGGTGGCGCAGCGCACCGGCACCGGTGGATCCGTGCAGCAGCAGGCGATCGCCGTCGCGGGCCACCAGCATCGGCACCGCCCATGGCTCGTCGTCGAGCACCGTGGACACGGTCGCCACGACGACGGTGTCGAAGACCTCGTGAAGCACCGCCAGGTCTGCGAGGCGGTCCGGTTTACGCGTCAGCCGGCTCAGCGGGGATGTCGTCACGGCTGTCATTCATCCAGGCCGACGCACCGGCAGCAACCGATATGTTGAAGTCCATGGACGCTGACGTCATCGTCGTGGGCGCCGGGCTGGCCGGTCTGGTCGCGACGCACGAGCTCACCCGGCGCGGTAAGCGGGTGATCGTGGTCGACCAGGAGAACGCCGCGAACCTCGGCGGTCAGGCGTACTGGTCGTTCGGCGGCATCTTCTTGGTCGACAGTCCCGAACAACGCCGCATGCGGATCAAGGACTCGTTCGACCTGGCGTGGAACGACTGGCAGGGCAGCGCCGGGTTCGACCGCCTCGACGACGAGGACGTGTGGGCGGCCAAGTGGGCGCGGGCCTACGTCGAGTGGGCCGCCGGCGAGAAGCGCGATTACCTCACCGGGCACGGCATCTCCTTCCTGCCGACGGTCGGCTGGGCCGAACGGGGCGATCTGCGCGCGACCGGCCACGGCAACTCGGTGCCCCGGTTCCACGTCGCGTGGGGTACCGGCACGGGGATCGTCGGGCCGTTCACCGACTCGGCGCTCGCCGCCGCACAGCGCGGGCTGGTGCGGTTCCGGCACCGGCACCGCGTCGACGAGTTGGTGTTCACCGACGGCGCGGTCACCGGGGTGCGCGGCACGCTGCTCGCCGCCGACCACGCGCACCGCGGGGAACCGTCCAACCGGGACGCCGTCGGAGATTTCGAGTTGTCCGCACAGGCGGTGGTGGTGACGACCGGCGGTATCGGCGCCAATCACGAGATCGTGCGGCGGTTCTGGCCCGAACGCATGGGCACCGCACCGAAGTCGATGATCACCGGGGTGCCCGCCCACGTCGACGGCCGGATGCTCGACATCGCCGCGGATTCCGGTGTGCGGCTGGTCAATAGGGACCGGATGTGGCACTACACCGAGGGCATCGTCAATTGGGCTCCGATCTGGCCGAACCACGCGATTCGCATCCTGCCCGGACCGTCGTCGATGTGGTTCGACGCGCTGGGCCGCAGACTGCCCGCACCGTATCTGCCCGGCTACGACACCCTGGGCACGCTGCGTCACCTGCGCACCACCCCCGACATCGCCGAGTACGACCACTCCTGGTTCATCCTGACCCAGCGCATCATCGAGAAGGAGTTCGCGCTGTCGGGGTCGGAACAGAACCCGGACATCACCGCGAAGGATCGGCGGAAGTTCCTGCAGGAGAGGCTGTTCAGCAAGGGGGCACCCGGCCCGGTCGAGGCGTTCAAACGCCACGGGGTGGACTTCGTGGTCGCCGACCGGCTCGAGGACCTCGTCGCGAAGATGAACGGGCTCACCGACGAACCGCTCCTCGACCCGGCCGCCATCCGCAGGCAGATCGAGGCGCGCGACCTGCAGGTCGCCAACCCGTACAGCAAGGACGCCCAGATCCAGGGCATCCACAATTCGCGGCGTGCGCTGGCCGACCGCATCGGCCGCACCACCGCACCGCACCGCATCCTCGACCCGGCAGCCGGACCGCTGATCGGTATCAAGCTGCACATCCTCACGCGAAAGACGTTGGGCGGCATCCAAACCGACCTCGCGTCCCGGGCGCTCGGCCTGGACGGAGCGCCGATCGACGGGCTCTACGCCGCCGGTGAGGTGGCGGGTTTCGGCGGTGGCGGCGTCCACGGGTACAACGCCCTGGAGGGGACGTTCCTCGGCGGGTGCATCTTCTCGGGTCGCGCGGCGGGCCGCGCGCTGGCTGACCGGGTGTGACTTCCGCCGAACGTGAACTCGTGCACGAGTTTTCGGCGGCGGTTTCAAGGCGTCGTTGCAATAGCAGCTGATTCTGATGGGAAGTGCTGCTATGCCACGTCCACCGTTGTCG